>CAVSGT010000006.1:0-366655 GCA_963727555.1 uncultured Alphaproteobacteria bacterium
CAGCGTCGGTTTCTTCATGCGGTCGCTCAAGCTGCCCGGCCGCCTGTTGTTCGCCGCCACCGGGCTGGCGGCGCTGATCCCCGCCGGGGCGTTTCCCGGTGGCGTGCTGCTCGACGTCGCCGGTGTCGTCGGCAGCACCGGCATCGTGCTTTATGAATATCTGGCGGTCACGCGCACGCGGGCACTGGTCGCGCCGAAAGCGGGCGGGAGCGGCGGATGAAACGCAGCTTATTCCTTTGGACAAAGAACATCCCGCGATGACGGTCATCGATGTTCATACCCACATGCTGACGCGGGACTGCGACCTGCTGCTTGAGCACAGGCGCGCCGAAATACACCCGGCGTCAATGCTGCGGGGCAGGAAATCATCCGGATGTGTGGCGCACCGTTCATGACGCTCATGGACGCCATGTTCGACTACGACCTGCGGATCGCGGACATGGACGCAGCCGGCGTCGATCTCGCCGACGTCTCGCTCACCACGCCGAACGCCTATTTCGGCGACGCCGCGGTCAGCCTGCGCGCGGCTCGTCAACGACTCGATGGCCGAGCAGCAGACGCTGCGCCCCGACCGGATCCGCTGGTTCGCCTCGCTGCCATGGCATGCCGAGGCGCCGCGTGGCCGGAGCGGGCCTGCGCGGCGGGCGCCGTCGGTATCATGGTCATCGCGAACATCGACGGCAGGAACCTCACCGATCCGCGGTTCGCGAAGATCTGGGCCGAGATCGACCGGCGCGCGCTGCCGGTGCTGCTTCACCCCGAACGCCGCAGGGCGTGCGCGAAATGAGTCTGGACGAGTACGGGCTCGTGCCGCCGATCGGATTCACGTTCGACACGACGCTCGCGGTCGCACGCATGATCCTCGACGGCTTCTTCGATCGCATCCCAACCTCGAGCTGATCGCCTCGCACGGCGGCGGCACGCTGCCCTACCTCGCCGGGCGGCTCGACCGCTGCCACGAGATGATCCCGGCTTGCGCGGAAGTGATCAAGGCCGGCCAAGCAGTATCTGCGCGAGATCTGCTACGATGCGGTCGTCTATACCCCGAGGCGCTGGCGATCTGCCTCGAGGTCGCCGGCTCCGACGAGCGCGTTCTCTACGGATCGGACTACCCGCACAATATCGGCGACATGCGCGGCTGTCTGGCGCGCGTCAACGCGCTGGCGCCGGCTTCGGCCAAGCGCATCGCCGGCAAGAATGCGGAAAAACTGTTCGGCCTGTAGCGAGCGGTTCCGCTGCAGCCGCGGCCGGTGGTGGCGATGCTAGGGCTGTCCGGCCGGCGTCGCCGCCGAGGTCCAGGCGCCGGTCTCGCCCTCGGCGTCCGATTGCGCCAGCCGGTAGCCGACGCCCAATTCGGTCACCAGGATTTTTGGCGATTCCGGGTGCGGCTCGATCTTCTGCCGCAGCTTGCGCACGAAGATGCGTAGATAATGGGTGTCGTGCACGTGGATCGAGCCCCAGACTTCTTTCAAGAGATGCTGATGGGTGACCACGTTGCCGGCGTGCTGCGCCAGCACCTGCAACAGCCGGTATTCCTTCGGCGTCAGCGTCAAGCGCTTGTCGTTGAGCAGCACCGCGCGGGCGGCGAGATCGATGGTGAGCGGGCCGACTTTGACCTTGGGCTCGCCGGAGGCCGCGCGCATCTGCCGGCGCAGCGCCACCCGCACCCGCGCCAACAGCTCCGCCATGCCGAACGGCTTGACCACGTAGTCGTCGGCGCCGAGCTCGAGCATGCGAACCTTCTCCGCCTCGCTCGAACGCACCGACAACACGATGATCGGCACGCTCGACCAGGAGCGGATGCGCTCAACCACCTCGGAGCCGTCCATGTCGGGCAGGCCGAGGTCGACCATCACCAGATCGACGGGCTGCAGCGTGGCGGCGCGGATCGCTTCGGCGCCGGTGCCGGCTTCGTGCACCACGAAGCCGTTAAGCTCGAAGCCGGCGCGCAGGAAGCGTCGGATTTGGATCTCATCGTCGACGATGAGCACGATCGAAGAGGGGTCACTCATCTGCGTCGCTTTCAAGTTGCGGGACGGCGGTTTGCGTCACCGGCAGTTCGATTGTCAGCGTGGTGCCGCGGCCCGGGCCCTCGCTGATAGCGTTCATCTTGCCGCCATTGGCGGTGATAAAGGCGCTGGCAATCCACAGCCCGAGTCCGGAGCCGCTGGTGGTGCTGGCATGACGTTCGCCGCGCACGAAGCGGTCCCACATCTTCTCCTGCTCGGCGGGCGTAACGCCGGTGCCCTCGTCGCGCACGCCGATCATCATGCGGCCGTGGCGCGAGCGGGCGGTGAGCGTGATTTGCGAATTCGGCGTGGAATATTTGACCGCGTTGTCGACGATCTGGACCAGCGCCTGCTGCACCAGCACCGAATCGACGTGCACGAGCGGCAGATCACGCGCGAGATCGAGCACCAGGCGGTGCTCGGCCAGGCGGCGTTTGCAGCGGTCGAGCGCCGAATTGACGATGTCGGCGGGATCGGCCCATTCCATGTGCGGATTGATGCCGTCGCTTGAGATGCGCGTGGCGTCGAGCAGGTTCTGGATGTCGTTGTTGAGCCGCTCGGCCTCGTCGTGCACGTCGTGCACCAGCGCCCTGAGCTTGGTCTCGTTGGCGAGGGCGGGCGAGGCGGCGAGCACAGTGGCGGCGCCGAGGATCGATGCGAGCGGCGTGCGCAATTCGTGGCTGACCGATCCGATCAGCGCCTCGCGCAACTGGTCGGTCTGCGCGCGCATGCGCGCTTCGCTGATGGCATGGGCAACGCCCAGCCGGTCGAGCGTGGCGGTGGCGTCGGCCAGCACCGCGTCGACGCGCACGCGCAATTCGTCGATGCTTTCCTTCGATTCGCGGCCGAGATTGATGGCGATCACGCCGAACTCGGAGCTCTTGGCGGAGACCGCGCGCACCAGCCAGACTTCGCCGTTGCCGGCGGGCACCGTCCGCACCGCGGTCGGCTCCTGCCGCCCGGAGGCAACCTCGACCGCCTCCTTGAGCACCTCCGCCGGCACCGTGACGCCGGCGCGCCGCCCGCTGCTGCCGGCGGCCTCGCGCGCGCTGGCGAACAGCACAACATTGCGCTGCATCACCGAGGCGAGATGGTCCTCGATCGCGGCATGGATGTCGCCGACGTCGAAGGACACCGCCAGCCGGCGCGAGAAGGCGTAAAGATCGCGCATGTCGATTTCGCGCTGGCGCGACATTTCCAATTGCCGCTTGAGCCTGGTGGCGAGCTGGCTGATCACCACCGCCACGAAAATGAACAGCGAGAGGTTGAGCACCTCATGCGGGTTGGTGATGCGGAGGCTGTAGAGCGGTGCGTAGAAGAAGAAAGCCGAGGCGACGACGCCGAACACCGCGCCGACCACCGAAGAAATGATGCCCCAGCGCGAAGCCGCGATCACCACCGGAATCAGATAGACGGCCGAGCCGTGATTGAGCCCGGTGTTCGACACCAGCAGGTAGACCATGACGGTCGCGGCGGCGACCAGGCAAAGCGTGAAGAAAATGCCCCGCAATTCATTGCGGATGCGGGTGGCTATGGGGCTATTGGGCATTTTGCGGCCGCCGGAAGCGATACTGCGACATTATAGCCTGCAGCGCCCTTGTCTGTCTTGGCTCGCTTGTTTAGATAGCGCCGCCTGACCTGGACCTGCTTTCAGGCCTTTTTCAGGCTCCGGAGAGGTGGCAGAGCGGTTGAATGCACCGCACTCGAAATGCGGCATACGGGTAACCGTATCGGGGGTTCGAATCCCTCCCTCTCCGCCAGATCAAACCGTTAAGCTATTAAATCAACTATTATTTGGTGGGCGCAGTGGAGCGCCTTGCGGACTCAAGCCCACGTCCGACAAGCGCCCGACGGAGCCACTGTCCTTCAGTTTTCTGTCGATTGCATGCGCCGTCGCGCGCCGAGCAGCAGCGGCCCGAATGAGGCTGCAAAACCGAAGAAGGCCGCACACCAGGCGAGCGCGGCGAGCGCAAGCAATTGCGAGTTCCAGTCGGGCTCCATCGACGAGCAGATGCGGGCAAGCGCCGCGATGACGATGGCGCCATAAATCGCTTGGGTGAAAGCCGAGGCGGCGAGCGGTTGTCCGGTGTGACCGAGGCTGGCGCGCGTCATGACCGCGAGGGTCATCGTGCCCATGGCGCCGACAGTCCAGGCGTGAACACCGGCGTCCATCGGAACGAGATCGATAGCGCCTGCGCCGGCAAGCAGAAAACCGAGCGGCACAAAAAAATATCCAACGTGCAATATGAGCACCAGACGATCGCGCCACGTCCGATCGCCGGCCCAGCGGACCAGTCGCACGACATGGAGCAACCCGGCAGCCAACAGCGCGATCGCGGTCGGCAGTCCAAAGGGTTGAATAATCCATAGGAGCAGCGTCGCAGCGGTCAAGCCGATCACCGCGACGTCGAAGCGTGCGAATGGAATCGGCAGCCGGCCCGGATTCTCCCGCACCAGCCAGTTGCGGGTAAAACTTGGAACGATGCGACCGCCAATCACCACGATGAGCAACATGATTGCGGCGATGCCGACGCGGGCACCATATTCCGCGGTGCCTTGCAAGTGCGCCTCGACGTGAAACGCGATATTGCCGGCGAGCAGCAATGTCACCATGCCGACGACCTTGAGATTTCGCCAATTGCTGCCGACGATAATCTCGCGCGCCGCGGCCAAGACGATCAAGGCAAGAAAACTAACATCGATGATAGCGGCAGCGAGCCAGCCGATTTCCGCGGAAAAAGTGACCGCGATACGTCCCGCGATCCAGACCCCGACCAGCGCCAGTAGCGGCGTGCCTTGGATTGGCAGCCGTCCGGTCCAGTTGGGGATGGCCGTGAGCAGGAACCCGGTCACGATCGCGGGCAGAAAACCGTAGAGCGTTTCATGGACGTGCCAATCGACGGGCGAAAACGCAGTCGCCAATTCGAGCTCGCCACGAAACATCGGCAGCCAGGCAAGCATGATGAGCCCGGCATAAATGGCGCCAAAGAGGAAGAACGGCCGGAATCCGTAGGACAGCAAAGCCGGTCCTTGAAATTCTCGCAGGCGAGGGATCGCGTTCATGACGGCTCTTACAAGGTGTGAGCGAAAGCACGTTTGAGGCAGGTCGTGCCGGGATCTTGTGAGCGATTGAGCATTCCCATCAACGTCAACCATTCTTCATCGGAAGCCTGCGCGGTGTAGCGCTGCACGGTTCGGACCACGCAATCGGCAAGATCGACTCCCTCGGCGGCGGCGCGTTCGCGCGCCGCGGCGAGCAGCGTCACATCGCCGGTGCCGAGAATCGTTTCGACCGCCGTTGTCTCGTCGGTCAACGTTGCCAAGATATCGCCGAGCATGTTGACGCCCTCAATGAACGCGCAGCGCGTCGGCGCCGGCGAGATCGATGCCCTCGATCTGCGCCGCCGTCACCAGCCGGGCGATGTATTGCGCGTCGGCCCGCCGCCGCACGCTTGCGCGCAGGTAGTCGGCGATGCGGCCGGCGACCGCTTCATAGGGCAGCGTGCGGCCCGCATGTTTGCGCTCAAGTCGGATAATGTGAAAACCGTAGCGCGTCGCAACCGGCTCCGCGCATAGCTCACCGGGTTCGAGCGCCGTGAGCGCCCGTTCGAATTCCGGCGTCGTTTGCCCAGCCGTGATCTGGCCGAGATTGCCGCCTTGCGCCGCCGACGGGCAACGCGAATAGGCCCGCGCCAGCTGTGCGAAGCAATCCGGATTTTCTCGCAGCGTGGCAAGCACCGCGCGCGCATCCGCGCGCGCCAGCGCGTAGCTCTCGTGGTCCGCCGGCGCCGCGGCAAACAGAATGTGCGAGGCTTCATAAATGTCGGCCGAGCGAAATCGCGCGTGGTTGCGTGCGTAATAGCGCCGGCAGGTGTCGTCGTCCGGTTCGGGGACCGCGACCTCACGATCTATCAGGGCGCGGATTGTCGCTTCTTCGTCGGTTTCGCGACGGCCTTCGTCGTCGCCAGTCGGCTCCGGCGTAACGCCAAGATGGCGCGCCCGTTGTAACAGCAACTCGCGGATGACCAGCGCGCGCGCGGCTTGCTGCCAAGCCGCGATCGGCTTGGGCGCCGGGTGGTGCTGTATCTCGCGCACGATCGCGTCGCGTGCAATTGCCACGCCGTTGACGCTGACCTTTACCGGCTTTCCCGTCGGAAATTGCACATGCACCGTGCCGCCCATCGCCGTCACTCCGCCGGCACGACGCCGCGCGTCGCAATGGTCGAGCCCGCGGCTCGGTTGGTGCGCACCACCTGATAACCGCGGCGGCCGATGTACCAGATCGGCGCGCTCCAGATGTGCACCAGTCGCGTGAACGGGAATACCAGGAAGATGGTCATGCCGAGGAACAGGTGCAGCTTGAAGATCGGACTGACATTGGCGATCAGCGCCGAGACGCCCGGCTGCAGCGTCAGGATGCCTTGCGCCCAGGTCATGAAGTTCACCATCACGTGGCCGTCGAGATGTTGCAGCGAAACCGTGATGGTGGAGAGCCCAAGGATGAGCTGCACATAGAGCAGCAGCAGGATCGCGATGTCGCCGAACGACGAGGTGGTGCGGATGCGCGCGTCGAATAGTCTGCGATGCAGCAAGAGCGTGAGGCCGATGAAGGCGAAGATGCCGGAAACACCGCCGATGCCGATCGCCATCCATTGCTTGAACGTGTGCGAGATGCCGAGCGCATCGAACACCCAGATCGGCGTCAACAGGCCGAAGAAGTGGCCGAAGAAAATGACCAGGACGCCGAGATGGAACAGGTTCGAGCCCCACATCAGTTGCCGGCGGCGCAGCAACTGGCTCGATCCGCTGCGCCAGGTGTATTGCTCGCGGTCGAAGCGCAGCAGGCTGCCAAGCAGGAAGACGGTGAGGCAGAGGTAAGGGTACCAGCCGAACACGATGTAAGTGATCAAGTCGCGCATGGTCGCTTCCTCACTGGCGCAGATTGTTGCGGGTTGCGGCGGGCATATTGGGCGCGGGACGCAAAGCGCCGCGAACGCGGGCGATGATCCCGTCCTTGCAGCCGCTCGCGGCATTGGGGCCGAAGCTCACCGGTTCGTCTTCCCAGGCCGCATCGAGCGCGGCGAGGTCGGACGCGTCAGGATCGGGCGTGTCGAGCAGGGCCGAGACCTCATCCGGCTTCGGCTTGGCGGCGGCGAGCGCAATGAGTGCGCGCAACACCGCCTCATAGGGTGACTTGCGCTTGCGCAGGCGCTCCGCCAGGGCGGCGAAGATATGCGCGGGCTGGCCGAGCATGTCGCAGGCCTCGGGCGACGGCAGCGTCGACAGATATTCCAGGAACAGCGGCAGGAAATCCGGCAGTTCGGCCGCGCTCATGGCGAGACCGTTGCGCTCATATTGTGCCTTGAGGTCGATCATGGCCTGACCGCGGTCGCGGCTCTCGCCATGTACGTGCTCGAACAAATGCAGCGATAGCGAGCGCGTGCGGTCGAACAGCAGCACGTAGCGTTCCTGCAGATCGTAGAGGTCGCCGCCGGCCAACTCGGCGACCAGCGTATGCAACTGGTCGCGGACAGCGCCCGGCACAAGTCGTTCATTGTCAACCGCTTCGCCGATGTCCGCGGCTGCGTCCTGCAATTCGGCCGTGGGATAGGTAAGCAGCGCCGATAGCGCTTTGAATGTTTTTTGCATCACACGACCTCCATCGGCGTCTTGGCGCGCTTGGGCGTGCCGAACAGATTGGTTTCGCTCACGCCGCCCGAACAGCCGTTGCCGAACGAGAAGCCGCAAGAGCCGCGCAGGTCGTAAGCGTCTTCGTTGATCTCGCGATGCGCGGTCGGGATCACGAAGCGATCCTCGTAGTTGGCGATCGCCATGATCTGATACATGTCTTCGATGGCGAGCGTGGAGAGGCCGACGCGTTTGGCGATTGTCTCGTCGATGACGCCGTCGACGGTTTTGGCGCGCATATAGGCGCGCATCGCCAGCATGCGCTCGAGCCCTTGCGCCACCGGCTCCTCCTTGCCGGCGGTGAGCAAATTGGCGAGGTATTTGAGCGGAATGCGCAAGCTACGCACGTCCGGCATTTCGCCGTCGTGGCCGATCTTGCCGGCCTGCGCCGCCGACTGAATCGGCGACAACGGCGGCACGTACCAGACCATCGGCAGCGTGCGATATTCGGGATGCAGCGGGAAGGCGACCTTCCACTCCATCGCCATCTTGTAGACCGGCGATCGTCGCGCCGCCTCCAGCCAATTCTCGGCAATGCCGTCGGCGCGCGCCTGCGCTATCACCGCTTCATCGTTGGGATTGAGAAAAATATCGAGCTGCGCCTGGTAGAGGTCCTGCTCGTTCGTCGCGCTCGCCGCTTGCTCGATGCGGTCGGCGTCATACAGCACGACGCCGAGATAACGGATACGGCCGACGCAAGTTTCCGAGCACACCGTCGGCTGACCGGCCTCGATGCGCGGATAACAGAAGATGCACTTCTCCGATTTGCCGCTCGACCAGTTGTAATAAATCTTCTTGTAGGGGCAGCCCGACACGCACATGCGCCAGCCGCGGCACTTGTCCTGGTCGATGAGGACGATGCCGTCCTCCTCGCGCTTGTAGATGGCGCCGGAGGGACAAACCGCCACGCAAGCCGGATTGAGGCAGTGCTCGCACAGCCGCGGCAGATACATCATGAAGGTGTTTTCGAACTGGCCGTAGATTTCCTTTTGGATGCCGTCGAAATTTACATCCTTCGAGCGCTTGGCGAATTCGGTGCCGAGGATTTCCTCCCAGTTCGGCCCCCACTCGATCTTCTCCATGCGCTCACCGGTGATCAGCGAGCGCGGCCGCGCGGTCGGCGAAGCTTCGAGTTCCGGCGCCGTCTGCAGGTGCTCGTAGTCGAAGGTGAAGGGCTCGTAGTAATCGTCGATCTCCGGCAGGTCCGGATTGGCGAAGATGTGCGCCAGCACGCGCCATTTCGAACCCATGCGCGGCTCGATCTTGCCGTTCCTCTTGCGACGCCAGCCGCCGTTCCAGCGGTCTTGGTTCTCCCACTCCTTCGGGTAACCGATGCCGGGCTTGGTCTCGACGTTGTTGAACCAGGCGTATTCCATGCCTTCACGGTTGGTCCATACGTTCTTGCAGGTGACCGAGCAGGTGTGGCACCCGATGCATTTGTCGAGGTTCAACACCATCGCGATTTGCGCGCGGATTTTCATTCTGCGGCCTCCAACTTAGGCGCGGCGGTAAGCGGTTTGGGCTGATCGGCAGTCGGCTTATCGAGCCAGTCGATCTTCGCCATCTTGCGCACGATGACGAATTCGTCGCGGTTGGTCCCGATCGTGCCGTAATAGTTGAAGCCGTAGGACTGCTGAGCGTAGCCGCCGATCATATGGGTCGGCTTGATGATCGCGCGCGTCACCGAGTTGTGGATGCCGCCGCGCTGCCCGGTAATTTCGGAACCGGGCACGTTCACGATCTTTTCCTGCGCGTGATACATCAGGCACATGCCGTCTTTCACACGCTGCGAGACGACGGCGCGCGCAACCAGCGCGCCGTTCAAGTTGTAGGCTTCGATCCAGTCGTTATCGACGATGCCGGCCTTTTGGGCGTCGTTCTCGCTGATCCACACAATCGGCCCGCCGCGCGAGAGCGTGAGCATCAGTAGGTTGTCGGTATAGGTGGAGTGGATGCCCCACTTCTGATGCGGGGTGATAAAATTGAGGACGATCTGCTTTTCGCCGTTCGGCTTTGAATTCGATCACCGGCTTGACCGCCTTGAGATCGACCGGCGGGCGATAGACGCAGAGCGCCTCGCCAAAGGCGCGCATCCATAAATGATCCTGGTAGAGCTGCTGGCGGCCGCTGACAATGTCCGCCACGGGATCAGCTCATGCACGTTGGTGTAACCGGCGTTATAGCAGACCTTCTCCGATTCCAGCCCCGACCAGATCGGCGAGGAGATGATCTTGCGCGGCTGCGCCACCACATCGCGGAAGCGGATCTTTTCGTCCTCCTTCGGGACGGCGAGATGGGTGTGGTCGAGGCCGGTGGTCTTCGACAACGCATCCCAGGCCTTCACCGCCACTTCGCCATTGGTCTCGGGCGCCAGCGACAAGATCACCTCGGTGGCATCGATGTCGGTGTCGATGCGGGCGAGGCCCTTGGTGGCCCCTTCCTCGGTCACCACGCCGTTGAGGCGCTTGAGCAGATCGACCTCGTGCTCGGTGTTCCAGGCTATGCCCTTGCCGCCGTTGCCGACCTTTGCCATCAGCGGACCGAGCGAGGTGAAGCGCTTGTAGATGTTGGGATAATCGCGCTCGATCACGGTGACCGCCGACATGGTTTTGCCGGGGATCGGCTCGACTTCGCCTTTCTTCCAGTCCTTGACGTCGAGCGCCTGCGCGATTTCGCCAGGCGAGTCATGCTGGATTGGCGTCATTACGACGTCTTTCTCGACGCCGAGCACTTCCGGGGCGACCTCCGAAAATTTCTTGGCGATCGCCTTGTAGATGTCCCAATCGCTCTTGCATCCCCATACCGGATCGACCGCCGAAGACAGCGGATGGATGAAGGGATGCATGTCGGAGGTGTTGAGATCGTTTTTCTCGTACCAGGTGGCGGTCGGCAGCACGATGTCGGAGTAGACACAGGTGGTCGACATGCGGAAGTCGAGCGTGACCAGGAGATCGAGCTTTCCCTTCGGCGCCTCGTCGTGCCAGGCGACTTCCTGCGGTTTCTGTTTGCCGGTTTCGCCCAGATCCTTGCCCTGCACGCCATGCGTGGTGCCGAGCAGATGCTTGAGGAAATATTCGTGGCCCTTGCCCGATGAGCCGAGCAAATTGGAGCGCCACACGAACATGTTGCGCGGCCAGTTGTCGGGATGATCCGGGTCCTCGCAGGCTAGCTGCAATTCGCCGGACTTGAGCGCCTTGGCGACATAGTCCTTTGGCTCCTGGCCTGCGGCCTGCGCCTTCTTGGCGATCTCGAGCGAGTTCTGCCGCAGTTGCGGCGCCGACGGCAGCCAGCCCATGCGTTCGGCGCGCACATTATAGTCGATCAGCGCACCGTCCCAGGGACCGGCCGGCGCGGTCGGCGACAATATCTCCTCGACGCCGACAGTCTCGTAGCGCCACTGGTCGGTATGCGCATAGAAGAACGAGGTTGAATTCTGCTGGCGCGGCGGCCGCGCCCAATCGAGCCCGAACGCCAATGGCAGCCAGCCCGATTGCGGGCGCAGCTTTTCCTGTCCGACATAATGCGACCAGCCGCCGCCCGATTGCCCGACGCAGCCGCACATCACCAACATATTGATGACGCCGCGGTAGTTCATGTCGCAGTGGTACCAATGGTTCATGGCGGCGCCGATGATCACCATCGAGCGGCCCTTGGTCTTCTCGGCGTTGAGCGCGAATTCGCGCGCCACCGTGACGATCTGGTCGCGCGGCACGCCGCTGATCTTCTCCGCCCAGGCCGGCGTATAGGGCACGTTGTCGTCGTAGTTTTTGGCGACGTGCTCACCGCCGAAACCGCGATCGAGCCCGTAATTGGCGAGGAATAGATCGAACACCGAGGCGACCAGCGCCTCGCCGTCCTTCAGTTGCACGCGCTTGGCCGGCAGCTTGCGCACCAGTACGCTCGGATGATCGGTGCCGGCGAAGTGATCGTGCTCGCGATTGCCGAAATAGGGGAAGCCGACATCGGCGAGCTCGTCTTTGTTATCGGCGAGGCTCAGTTGCAGTTTGGCGTCGTGGCCGTCGGACTTCTTCTCCTCCAGATTCCACTTGCCCTTTTCGCCCCAGCGGAAGCCGACCGAGCCGCGCGGCACGACGATCGTCTTCGACGTTTCGTCATAGGCGACGGTTTTCCATTCCGGATTGTTGGCCTCGCCCAAATTGTCGGCGAAATCGGAAGCGCGCAGCAGACGGTCGGGTATAAGGTGGCCGTCCTTCTGCGTGAGTCGCACCAGCATCGGCATGTCGGAATATTGCCGGACATAGTCCTCGAAATATTTGGCCTGCCGATCGAGATAAAACTCGCGCAGGATGACGTGGCCCATGGCCATGGCGAGCGCGGCGTCGGTGCCCTGCTTCACCGAGATCCAAAGGTCGGAGAATTTGGAGGCTTCGGAATAGTCCGGGCAGATCACCACGCTCTTGGCGCCGCGGTAGCGCGCTTCGGTGTAGAAGTGGGCGTCGGGCGTGCGCGTCTGCGGCACGTTCGAGCCCCACAGGATCAGGAAGCCGGCATTGTACCAGTCGGCGCTTTCGGGAACGTCGGTCTGCTCGCCCCAGGTCTGCGGTGAGGACGGCGGCAGATCGCAATACCAGTCGTAGAACGACATGCAGACGCCGCCGAGTAGCGACAGATAGCGCGAGCCGGCGGCATAGGAGACCATCGACATGGCCGGGATCGGCGAGAAGCCGATGACGCGGTCCGGTCCGTGTTTTCGCACGGTGTAAGCATTGGCCGCCGCGATGATCTCGGTGACCTCGTCCCAGGTCGCGCGCACGAAGCCGCCGAGGCCGCGCTTGGTCGTGTAGGCCTCGCGCTTCTTCGGGTCTTCGACGATCGAGCCCCAGGCCGCGACCGGCTTGCGCAGTACCCTCGCCTCGCGCCAAAGCTTGAGCAGGCGCGAGCGCACCAGCGGGTATTTCACCCGGTTGCCGGAATAAAGATACCAGGAGTAGCTGGCGCCGCGCGAACAGCCGCGCGGCTCGTGGTTGGGCAGCTCCGGCCGCGTGCGCGGATAGTCGGTCTGCTGCGTCTCCCAGGTAACAATGCCGCCCTTGACGTAGATCTTCCACGAGCACGAGCCGGTGCAATTGGCGCCATGGGTGGAGCGCACGATCTTGTCGTGCTGCCAGCGCTTGCGATAGCCGTCCTCCCAGCGGCGGTCCTCGTTGGTGACTTCGCCGTGGCCGTCAGCGAATTCGTCGACGACCCGGTTGAAGAACTTCAGACGATCGAGAAAGTGGCTCATCGTTTTTTCCTTATTCTTCGCAACTGCATTTCCGATGTGAGCGAATCAACGACGTCATGGGTTCTTGAACTCTGCTTTTGGTCCCAGGTAGTACCACCAGTTCAACAGCAGACAGACGAAGTAGAAGATCGCGAAGCCGTAGAGCGCGTATTCGGGAGTCGCGGCCTTGATCTGCTCGCCGAACACCTGCGGGATCACGAATGCGCCGTAGGCAGCGACGGCCGACGTCCACCCGAGCGCGGGGCCGGCTTGCTCTTTCGGGAAGATCATCGCGATGGTGCGGAAGGTCGAGCCGTTGCCGATCCCCGAACCCGCGAACAGCAGCAGGAACAGCAGGAAGAACGGCATAAAAAACTGTTCCGGCGTCGCCGACTGATAGGCGGCCTTCATGAAATAGGCGACACCCAATGCGCTCGCGATCATGAGAATGGTGATGTACTGGGTGACCCGCGCACCGCCCACTTTGTCGGCGACCCAGCCACCGAGCGGCCGAATGAAGGCCCCGATGAACGGGCCCATCCAGGCATAGGTCAGCGCGCTGGGGCCGTTGACGTTTGCCGTGTTGTGCGTGAGCACGCCGTTCACGATCAGATGCTGGTAGCCAAAGATCACTTTGATGGCGAGCGCGAACGCCGCCGAGTAGCCGATGAAGGAACCGAAGGTCATGGTGTAGATGATGCTCATGACCCAGGTGTGCTTGTTGCCGAAGATTTGGTACTGGCGCTTGAGATTGTCTCTTACGAAAAAGCAGACGTAGTAGAGCAATGCGACGGTCGCGGCGATGACACCGGCAAGCACAATCCACTTGGTCCATGCCGGCAGCCCCAGTCCGGTTGGCGCCGGCAGGATGAAGTAGAGGCCGATCGCGGCGGCTACAAAACCGACCAGCAACATCGCCGACATGCGCGCAAATGCGCCCGGCGCGCCGCCGGCAATCACCGGCGTCACTTCCTCGGTGCGGATGTTGTCCATGCCGAACCAGGCGGCAATGGCGAGCGGAATGAGGATCAGCACCCAGACAAAGCCGGCGTTCTGAATCCAGGTTTCGGCGCCAGCCGGAATCTTGCCGATCAGAGTGCCGGAGGCGGTCTTCAGCACCATCGGATCGCCGCCAAGAGCGCCGAGCAGGCCGAACGTCATGACCAGCGGTACCAGGATCTGCATGGTCGTGACCCCGGCGTTGCCGAGACCGGCGTTGAGGCCGAGGGCGAGCCCCTGCATCCGCTTGGGAAAGAAGAAGCTGATGTTCGACATGGAGGAGGCGAAATTGCCGCCGCCGATCCCTGAAAGAAGCGCGAGGCACTGAAATACCCACAACGGAGTCTCTTTGCTCTGCAAGGCGATACCCGCGCCGATCGCCGGAGCGATGAGCAAGGCCGTCGTGAAGAAGATCGTATTGCGCCCGCCGGCAATGCGAATGAAGAAGGTGCTGGGAATGCGCAACGTAGCGCCGGTCAGGCCGGCAATGGCGGTAAGCGTGAACAACTCGGATTTCGCAAACGGAAAGCCGAGATTGAGCATCTGCACGGTGATGATGCCCCAGTAGAGCCATACCGCGAAGCCGCAGAGCAAGCTCGGGATCGAGATCCAGAGGTTGCGGTTTGCGACGCGCTTGCCGGTCGATTCCCAGAATCTTTCGTCTTCGACGTTCCACGTCTTTAGTTCGGGCATGGCATTGTCCTTGTGTGAAATTCCAGCGTCGTCGTTTTCACCCGTTGCCGGGCGGCGCGTTGCACGTTCAGTCGCATTGCACTTCGGCTCCCCGGCGCCGGTACCACCACCAGGTCGCCAAGAAGCAGGTCACGTAGAACACGACGAAGATGGTCATCGCGGTTACGGCGGTGCCGGTCGCATTGATGGAGATGCCGATCAGCGCCGGGATGAAGAACAGACCGAGCGCGGCAATGGCGGCGGTGAAGCCCAGCGCGACCGAGGATTCGATCTCGCCTTCGGCGACGGCGCGTTCCTGCGCCGCCTCATCGTTCCCGGCGGCACGCGTATGCAGCTTCAGGAAAACTTTGGGGACGACGTGGAACACCGAGCCGTTGCCGATGCCGGTGGCGATGAAAAGAAGCACGAAGCTTCCGAAGAACCACGGCAGCGCACCGCTGTTCGTGCCCGCCGGCAGCGAGGCGAGAATTACGACCGCCGCCGCGAGCATGACCGCGAAATTCCAGAAGGTGACCTTGGCGCCGCCGACCCGGTCGGACAACCAACCGCCGAGCGGCCGCACCAGCGCGCCCAGCAGCGGGCCGACGAAGGCCCATTGTTTGGCGTGCGAGTCCGGGTACTCCGTCGCCAGCAATTGCGGGAACGCGGCGGCAAAGCCGATGAACGAGCCGAAGGTGCCGGTGTAGAGCCAGGCCAGGATCCAGGCGTGCTTGCGCTGGAAGATGCCGACCTGCTCGCGGAAACTGGCTTGCGCGTCGCGGATATTGTTCTGACCCCAGGCCGCGGCAACGGTCGCGATCAAGATGAACGGCACCCAGATGTAGGCGGCGTTCTGCATCCAAACTTTGGTGACGACGGCGCCGTCGGTGTGCGACTGCGGCGTGCCGCCCATGAACCAGAGCGCGCCGCCGTAGATCGTGAGCGGCACCACGGCCTGCATGACGCCGACGCCGAGATTGCCGATGCCGGCATTCCAGCCGAGCGCGGTGCCCTGCATCCGCTTCGGGAAGAAGAAGCTGATATTGGCCATGCTGGCGGAGAAATTGCCGCCGCCCAGCCCGCACAGCAGCGCGATGGCGACGAACACCACGTAGTTCGTGGTCGGGTCCTGGATGGCCAGCGCCATCCAGAGCGTCGGCAACAGCAACGATGCGGTACTGAATACCGTCCAGTTGCGGCCGCCGAAAATCGGAACCACGAAGGCATAAGCGAGCCGCAGCGCACCGCCGGAAATACCCGGCGCCGCCGCCAGCCAGAACAATTCGCTGGTGCTGAACTTAAAGCCGATCTTGGGCAGCTCGACCACCACCACGCTCCAGACCATCCATACCGCGAATGAAAGGAATAGCGGCGGCATGGACAGGATCAGGTTGCGCAAGGCGATACGCCGGCCCTGCTGCTGCCAGAACGTTTCGTCGTCGGGACGCCAATTGGTCAGCCAGCGGCCAACGGCGCTGACGCCGACCAGGCGTTCCTTCATCATCTGATCGCGCAGCGCCGGCTCGCGCTCCAGCACGGCGGCGCGCTCGCCTTTTTCGGCCAGCCATGTCCAGACCATCACGCCGGCGACCACGGCATACATCAGCATGAAGGTGCTGCTGCGCACCTGCGTGGCATCCGACGCGATGCCGAACATGATGGGGAGCGTGAAGCCGCCGAGCCCGCCGATGACGCCGACCAGCCCGCCGACGGCGCCCATGTTGGTCGGGTAATAATCGGCCAACTCGCGATAGACGCTGGCCTTGCCGATGCCGAGCGCCATACCGACGATGAAGACGAGAACGGTGAAGAGGGTGACGCCGACGGCGATATGGAGGTTGACGTCACCCTTGATGCCGTGAACCACCAATGTGGTCGGCGGATAAGAGAGGAAGAACAGACAGACGATGCTGACCCAGAACACCCACCAGGTCGTGGTGCTGCCGCCAAACTTGTCCGAGATCCATCCGCCCAGGGCGCGTATGAGGCCGGAGGGCAGCGTGAACAGCATGGTGATGAAAGCGGCGGAGCGAAGCGTGAGGCCGTATTCGGACACGTAATATTTCGGCAGCCAGAGCGCGAGCGCCACGAAGCCGCCGAACACGAAATAGTAGGCGAGGCCGAACCGCCACACCCGCATTTCGGTCAGCGGCGCCAACTGATCGCTGAGCGAGGGAAAGCTCTTCTTGCGCCGGCGCTCTTCGAGCTTCGGATCGGGATAGGTGAACAGCCAGAACAGAACCGCCATCGCCAACATGGCGAAGGAATAGACCTGCGGCACCATGCGCCAGCCGAACGCCACAATGATCAGCGGCGCTACCAGGTTGGTCACCGCCGCGCCGGCATTGCCGGCGCCGAAGATGCCCATGGCGGTGCCCTGCTTCTCTTTCGGGAACCAAGCCGAGGTGTAGGCGATGCCGATCGCGAACGAGCCGCCGGCCAGACCGATGAACAGGCCGATCGCGAGGTATTGCCAATATTGGGTCGCGAACGCCAAGCCGTAGGTGGGGATCGCCACCAGGATCATTTGAATGAAGAAGACGACACGGCCGCCGAAGCGGTCGGTCAGAATGCCGAGCGGCAGGCGTGTGATCGAACCGGTCAGGATCGGCGTCGCCACCAGCAAGCCGAATTCGGTGTCGTTCAAACCGAGCTGGGATTTGATGCGGATGCCGATGACCGAGAACATCGTCCAGACCGCGAAATTGACCGTGAAGGCCAAGGTGTTCATGGCCAGGACGGAATATTGCTTGCGGGGCTGGTAAGTCGGCGGGCTTTCACCAGTCTGCGCGCGGGTTTGACCTGCGAGGCTGGTGACTGTTTCGGCTTGCACGAGCGGCGCCCCTTTTTGTCGGCTGCAGAGAAATCTCAGCGGCGACAAAAGCCGGGGCTGGCCATGAATGCTTTGACGTTTATCAATAACTACTTGGTTTTTGTTTGTACTAGCTTCGGTTTACTTATGTCATCTACTCGTTTGACTTAAGTAATATTATCGATTGATAATTATCAAGATACATCGCCAATGGCATACGCTACTATTTATTGCCAAGAGCCGAGCCGGGAGAGGAATCATGCGCCAAACCGACCGGAAGCTCATCCGCGCGCTGCCGCTGTTCCATGACATGAGCGAGGAGAATTTCGCGGAATTGTTGAACGCCGCATTTCTCCAGCGCTTCCCGCAGCACACCACATTGATCACCGAAGGCGATCTGCCGGATTTTTTGCATATCGTCGTCGACGGCTCGGTCGAGATGTTCAGCGTCCATAACGGCCACGAAACCACCATCGACATCATGCGGCCGGTGACCACATTCATTCTGGCCGCGGTGATCCGCGACGACGTCTATCTCAAGTCGGCGCGCGCGCTTTCGCCGGCGCAGATCCTCATGATCCCGGCGCAAACCGTGCGCGATGTTTTCGACCGCGACGCCGTTTTTGCCCGCGCAATCGTGAATGAGCTCGCGGAGCGTTACCGCTCTATCGTTCGCGCGCTAAAGAACGAAAAACTGCGCACCAGCGCGGAGCGGTTGGCGAACTGGATTATCCAGACCAATGCCACGCAGGGTTATGGCCACAACATCGAATTGACCTTCGACAAGCGTACGCTGGCCTCGCGCCTCGGCATGACGCCGGAGAATCTATCGCGCAACTTGGCGCTGCTGACAAAATACGGCGTGAAGAGTTCCGGCCGCGACATCGTTATCGAAGATCTGCCGGCACTGCAGAAATTTGCCAAGCCGAACGTGCTGATTGACGAATGACATGAGCCTCGGCTTGCATTGCACTATCGCCGATCAGGTAATCGGGCAGCCGCGGGCACGACGCAAAGCGCCCTGAACGACCTTTCGGCTTAATATTCCCATTCCATGCCGACGCCGACGGCGGTGCTGCCGTTGCGATCCACCTCGCCTTGCGCCCGCACATGCCGGGTGACGTCGATGTCGACGGAAACGCCGCTGTCTTCCGGCTGAGCGCCGGCCTTCACGCCGATGCTGATGCGCCGGTTGATCGCGCGCGAGACGCCGAGCTTGGGGTCGCCGCTGCTGCCGAGGGAGACGTCGATGCTGTCGACGCCGAGGGCGCGGCGGACGCGCTCGAAGACGTCGGTGCCGCCGCCGCCGGAGAATAGCGCCGCCACTTGCGCCACCTGCAAGGCTTGCGCCGGCGACAACCCGCCGCTCGCCTTCGCGAACAGCAGGCGCGACAGAATCTCCTCCGGCGGCAAAGTGGGATCGGAGCTGAAGGCAAAGCTCGGCTGGGTCGCCGGGCCGGTAATAGTGATGGTGATGGTGGTGTCGGTGGATTGTGTCTGCGCGACGAAATTGATCTCCGGCGTCAGGCTGCCGGCAAACGTGAGCCGCCCTTGCGTGAAATCGAGCCGCGTGCCGGCAACCGACATCCGCCCGCGCCGCATTTCGAAGGCGCCGACGGTCACCGGGTTTGACAGCCGGCCGTGCAGCCGCAGGTCGCCGCCGAGCTCGGAGTCGATGCCGCGGCCGCGCACGAACACGCGATTGGGGGCGCTGATCGCAAGATCGAGCGCCGCGTCGAAGGCGGGCCCGCGCTGGGCGCGCGCCTTCGCTTTCGCGAGCTGCGCCAGCCGCGCGGCCGCCTCCGGCGGGGCGTCGACGTGTTCGGTGCCGGCGATCGGCTGCAAGGTCGTCGGCAGGCGCTCCGGAATGGTGACGTTGAGGGAGACGACATCGACGCGTCCGCCGATGCGCGGGTCGCGCGCCAGCGGGCCCGATAGCGTCAGCGACAGATTCGCCACTGCGGTCACGACGTCGTTTGCGACCAACTTGGCGTTTCGGCTCGAGATGGTGATGTTGCCGGGAAAGCCGGCGTCGGGTGCGACGCGCACGCGGCCTTGCACCGAGATGGTGCCGGAGTCCCAGGTCTTTGCGCTCAGGCGGTCGATGCGGATGTCATCGCCGTGCGCGGAGAGCAGGCCGGAAATGTCGCTCAGGCGGACACCGAGCCCGGCATCGCTATAGCCGCCGCCGGCAATGCGCGCCGTGCCGTCCACTTTTGGCTTCGTGAGGCTGCCGCGCAGGCGCATATCGATGGTGGCCTTGCCGCTGAGACGGCGTCCGCTCGCCGACAACGATTCGTTGACCGCGCCGAGATCGATAGGGCCGCGCACGGCGAGATCGAGCCCGTCGCCTTGCAGCGGGACGGTGCCTTTGACCCGCACCGTGCCGGCGCCGGCCGCGCGCAGCGTCGCGTCGATGCTGGTGCGGCGATCGGCGAGGCGCCCGGCGGCGGCGATATCGATCGCCGGCAGACCTTTGTCGCGCGTCTGCGCCGTCACCAGGCGGTCGATGCGCAGCCGCCACGCGCCGGTCGGCGCGCTTGCCGTGCCGGCGATCTTGGCCTCGCCGTTCAAGGTACCGGATAGCCCAAGGCCCGGCATCACGGCCTCGGACACCGCGAGCGGCACCGACTGGGCGTGCACCGCGACATCGAGTGTGTCGCCGATGCGGCCGTCGATGCCAAGGCGGCCGCGGTCGAGCGCCAGCAGCAGCGATTTGGCCTCAACACCGCCGTCGCTGAAGGTAAGCGTCGCCGGATGCGCCAGTGCAATGCTGTGCCGGTCGCGCCGTGCCGTCAACGTACTGAGCGCGAGCCGGGCAGGCGAGGCATGCAAGGTACCGCGCGCGTCGATGGCGAAGCCGCGGGCGCGCGCCGTGAGCGCGATTGCGCTGGCCGCGGCCGCGCCTTGCGCGGTCAGGCGCACCTGCGAGATGTCTTCGCCGCCGAAGCGGGCGCGGCCGACGACCAGCTCGCCGTCAATGAACGGATGACGGTAGAGGTCGGTCACGCGCAAATCGGCGGTGAGCTTGTCGAGCGTCGAGTCGCCGAACCTGATGGCGTTCCCTTGCGCCGACAGCGAGCCGCTCTGGCCGCCATCGGCCACCGTCAAGGTCGTGTCCGCATGCAAGCGTCCCGACACCTTGGTGAGGACGAGCGGCGAGATATCGTCGAGATCGCGCGCGTCGATGATGAGATGGCCTGACGCGAAATAGTCGGCCGCGAGCGTGACCACGCCCTGCGCCGTCACCGACCCGACCTGCAGGCCGAAATTGTCCAGACGCCAGCCGCCCTGTGCGAGCTTCGTCAGACGCAGCGCTCCTTGCGCGGGCTTGCCGCCGACCGAGCCGGAAAGCTTGGCCTCGGCGGCGAGGTTTCCGATTGGGTCCGTCACGGTTGCGTCAAGCGCCAGACGCGGGATCGGCCGGCCGAGGGCGCTGCCGTCGGTCACGGTGATCTTGGCGGCGGCGTTCGGCTGCGTCAGCGAACCGGTCAGGCGCAAGCTGCCCTCGGCGTGCCCGGTCAGCCGCTTGTCGGCATATTGAAGCGCGGGAATGGCAAGAAGCACATCGATGCCGGCAGTTTCGGCGGTGGCTTCGCCGTCCACGCGCGCGCTGGCATGCACGCCGGTGAGACGCAAATTGTTAAAGCCAAAGCCGCCGTGCGCGAGCTTGCGCACGCTGCCGTTGAGCGCGAGCTGCCCGCCGGCGAGGCCGTCGATGGCGGCAATGCCGCTGGCGAATTTTTCGGCGCGGCCGTCGAGCATTGCTTCGATACGGCCGTCCTTGGGCACGCCGCTGAGCGAGGCCGACAGGTCGAGCGCGCCGCGCAACTTCAGCGTCGCCAGGTCGCCGAAGCGTGCAGAGATCCGGCGCGCGCACCGTCAGGCGGCCGTGCAACTCCGGCTCGCCGATGCGGCCGGCGAAGCCGATATCGGCGGTCGAGGTGTGCAGCTGCGCGACGCGGAAATCGGCGATGCCTTTATCGACCGAGCCGTCGGCGGCGAGCGTGAACGAATCGCCGAGCGCGCGTGCCAGCGCCGGGTCACGCAGGGCAACGCCGCTCGCTTGTGCGCGGACGGTGAAAGGGATAGGCGCACCATCTCCCGTCGCACCTGTCGCCGGCGCAGTCGCGAAGCGGGCCAACAGCGTTTTCAACGTTCCTTGCGGCACACTCACGTCCGCCGCATCGAGCTTGGCCTCGACGCGCGGACGCATGATCGGCCCGGCGACGGTGGCATTGAATGCGAGCTTGCCGATCTCCGCTTCGCCCGCCGCCGTCTTGCCGCCGGCATTGGCGCGGGCTTGGGCCGAGATCGTCAGGTCGGCGACCTGCTCCGGCGACAGCGTGCCTTGCACGTCAAGCCGCGCCGCCTGCGACTCGACGGTAATGGGCTTGATGGCGATGGCGCCGCTGTCGGCGAAATCGACCGTGCCGTTGAGCTGCGTGGTGCCGGCGAATACCGGCGCCGCCGGTGCCGGCAGCAGCCCGGCGATGCGCGCCTTGAGGTCGAGCGTCATGCGACGCGTATCGGCGGCGCGCTGCACATGCGCCGAGCCGGTGGCGCCGATCTCGCTGCCGGCATCGAAAGCCAGTTGCGCGGCGAAGGCATCGAGCGTGCCGGCGCCATTGAGGTCGAGCGAAACCGGCGGCAGGTCCGGCACGTTCAGGGCGTGCACCAGCAGCCCGCCGGCCGGCTCTTGCGCCGCGAGCTTCAGCGTCAAGCGATTGGACTTCGGCACCAGCGTGAGCTGCGCGGTGAGGCTGCCCGCCGCGTCGAGGCGCTTGGCGTCGAACTTCAGGTCGAGCCCTTCCGCCGGATCGCCGAGCGTGGTGGCGCCGCTCGCGCTCAGGCGCGCGGCCGCGCCGACAATGGGCGCGCCGAGCGACAATTCCTGCAGCGCGAACTTCTTGATCGCCACCTTCACCGGCAGTTGCGGCAGGATCGGCTTGTCGCTCTCGGCGACCGCCTCACCCGACGGCAGCGGCCGGCGCAGAACCTGAAGCTTGCCGACCTCGAGCTTGTCGACCTCAAGCCGCTGATGCAGCAGCAGCGCCGCGCGGCTCCACACCAGCCGCGCTTTGTCGAGCCGCAGCCACACGCCATCGCGATCGGAAATGGAGATGTCGTGCACGGTCACGTCGGACGACAGCGCGCCGTCGACTTGGCCGATCGAGACCTGCGTTGTCGGCGTCGACAGCACGCGCGACAAGAGACCGGCGAGGACACCCTTTTCATCGCCGGCGCTCCGGCCCACCAGCGATGGGGCCAGCGTAAGGCCGATCGCGATCATTAAGATCACGATTGCACCGATCAATGTCGATCGTGTTGCAAGCCTCACGTCAGAACGCCTGTCCGATGCCGACATAAAACGCAAAGGATGCGTCGCCGGGCCGCGGGTTGAGCGGGAACGCAAAGTCGACGCGAATGGGGCCGACGGCGGTGTAGTAGCGGAAGCCGATGCCGGCGGCGAAGCGCAGCGTTTGGCTGAAGTCCGGGAATTCCGCGTTGAATGCTTGCCCCATGTCGAGGAACGGCACGACGCCGAATACATCGGTCACCCGCCATCGCGCTTCGAATGAGGCGGTGAACAGACTGCGGCCGCCGATCACCTCGCCGTTGGCGGCGAGCGGGCTCAGGCTTTGATAGCGATAGCCGCGCACCGAACCGCCGCCGCCGGCATAGAAACGATGATTGGCGGGAATAGCGGCGAGCGAAGCGCCGGCGACCGAGCCGACGGTGGCGCGCCCGGCCAGCACCAGCTTCGCGTCATCGTCGACGGCATAGTAGGCCGAGCCTTGCGCCTTGCTTTCGACCAGCCCGACCGATGAACCGAGAAAACGTCGGGTAGACCGCGATCGAGCCGCTCGCCCGCACGCCTCTGGTCGGGTCGAGCGGACGGTCGGTGGAATCGTAAATCGCCGAGGCGGGAATGCCGAACAGACGATAGTCCACCGTGCCGAGCGTGTCGGTGGTCTCGCCTTTCTCGGCGCTGAACCCGATTTGCGCCGAGGACGAGCCGCTGAAGCGGTGACGGATGGCGGCGCTGGCCTGGTCGCGCCGGGCGGTATAACCGCCGAAGCTGATCTCCGCCGGTGCGATCTTTTTCGATCACGCCATCGAGCAGCAGATCGTTGCGCGTACCTCGCAGCGCCGGTTTGACGAAGCTGGCCTTAAAGCGGCCGCCGAGGTCGGACCAGCCGAACGTGTCGAGGCTGTCGATGAATGAGCCATAGGTCTGCGGCGGCAGGAACGCCTCGCCTTCGAGCCGCAGGCTCTCGCCGCCGCCGAACAAGTTGCGATGCTGCCAATAGGCGCTGACGTCGGGACCGTCGAGAGTCGAATAGCGTGCCGAAAAGCCGACGACGTGCCGCTTGCGGTCGGTGACGTCGACGGTAATTGGCAAGCGCCCTTGGGCATCGAGGGCTTTGGCCTCATGGATGCGCACCGAGCTGATCGCCGGAAGCGAAAGAATGGACTTGCGCGTTTCCGCAATCGTCGTGGGCGAATATAGATAGCCCGGCTCGATGTAGACGTGCGAGCGCACCACCCGAGGATCGACCTGCGACCGGCCGGTGACGGTGACGTTGCCGAATGACGCACGCGGGCCTGGGTCGACGGCGATGGCGACATCCATCGCTTGCTTGCTGTGATAGACGACCGGCTTGATCTTTGTGACTTTGGCGAGCGGGCGCGCCTGCGCGCGGAACCAGTCGACCAGCGCCGCGCGCGCCGCGCGGATGACGGCGGCGCGGGCAGGGTCACCGGGGGCGAGCTTGATCGCGCGCGGCGGCAGGATGGTGGGCGGAAACGGACGGCCGGTGCGGGCATCGGTGATGCGGATCCGGCGCAGGTGAAACAGCGGGCCTGTCTTCACCGCGACCTGGATCGGCACCGGTTCGCGCGCCCGGTAGGCTTCCGCGGCGGCCGCAATGCCGGCCGGTGGCGGCCGGCCGAGGCGGAGGTGATGGCCCGCCACCTCGATCTCGATCTTGGCGTTGTAATAGCCGGCGCTCCACAAAGCATCGAGCATCGGCGCGAGATCGTTTGCCGCGCGCCGCACCAGGCTCTGGCCGTCGATGGGTGCGTCCTGCCGAAGCCTGTACAGGCTGGAGGCTTCCTGCAGCGGCGCGATCAGTGTCGATGAGCCGAACAGATCGGATGTTCCACCGGACACCTTGAACGTGAGCGCATAGGGCAGGGCGTGCTGCGAAACGGCGGGCGGCTTATCCCCGAAAAAGCCGAAAGGGTCGAACGCGAGCGCGTCGTGCGGCCAGAGCAGCGCGCAAAAAACAAGGCATCGCGTGGCGAAGGACCAAGAATGTCGTTGCGCGGCAAATCCCATCCCCGAACCCTTGGCCGACGCAACTCGGAAAGCGATGCGACCACCCTTAATAACCAATGCAGGACGCGGAGTCATTGACCGTGGGCCGAGAAAATATGTCGCACACGCAACGGCTTAGGCGCGGCTTTGGATAACTTGCCGCCCAAATTGGGCCTCGGCGTGACGCCACCTTCTCTTTATACTTGTTCCAAGCGCTCAATAAGAAGCCGCCGCGGACCGGGAAGGACAACACGCCCATGCAGGTCGCCTATGAGCCCTGGCTCGTATTGTCGTCGTGCATCGTGGCGGCGCTGGGCGGCTATGTGGGTTTCGGTCTGACGGCGCAGGTTGGCGCCGCCGGCGGGTTGCGCAAGCGCATGCTGCTTGCCGGCGCCGCCGTCGTGTTCGCGGTGGCGGTCTGGTGCATGCATTTCACCGGCATGCTGGCCGCGCGTCTGCCATTTGCGGTCAGCTATCTGGTCTTCCCGGCGCTGCTCTCCTTCTTGGTCTGCGTCATTTTGATTGGCCTAGCGGTCTTTGCCGTCAGCAGCGGCCCGCCCACGCTGGCGCGCCTGATCGTGTCCGCCGGCCTGATGGGAATCGGTGTCTTTTTCATGCATGACATCGGCGCGGGTGCGCTGGGCGCGAGCGCCGCGATGACGCAGGCTCCGGCCTCTATCGTCGCGAGCCTGGTGATCGCGATGATGCTGTCTGGTTTGGCGCTTTGGCTGTCGGCCGGGCGGGAGAGCCGTTCGTCGCTCATATTGGCGGCGATCGCCTTCGCCATTGCCGTGTTCGCGTCTCACTACGCTCTCATGGCGGGGCTGGCGCTGACGCCGCAGCCGATCCCGTCGTCATGGCCGGCGATGTCGAGCGGTACTCTTGCCATCGTCGTGGCCGTGGTCGCTTTTGGTATCGTCGGCATATTTTTGTTGTTGCTGGTGCCGGATCGCGTCGAAGCGACACCCGATACGTTTGTGGTAGCGGCGACTGCGCCGGCGCCCGCCGAAAACGGCTCCGACGGCGTTCCTGTCACGGTCGAAGCCAGCAGCAGCGGCGATTCCGATCTGCGGCGCGGAATTTACGCGCCATTGGGCGGCGTCGGCGCGCCGCCGCCGCGCATTGCCGAGCAATTGCCGATCGAGCGCGAGGGCGCCACCCAGTTCCTGCCGGTGCAGGAGGTGGTCGCCGTGCACGCCAATGCGCACTACACGTTTCTCTTTGACGGCACCGCCAAATTATTTTGTCCGCTTGCCATCGGCGAGGTCGAATCGCGGCTCGATCGCAGCCAGTTCATGCGCGTGCACCGCAGCCACATCGTCAATATCGACCGCGTGGTCGGCTATAAGAAGTCCGGCGACGGCGAGCTCGTCGAGCTCGCTGCCGAGGGCTCCTACACGGTCCCGGTCAGCCGCAGCCGCGCCGGCTGGCTGAAATCGCGCATCAAGGAAAAAAACGGCGGGAGCGATTTACGTCAGGAGCATTGACGCAATTCGTGCAAGCTCGCTGCTGTCCGTGCAAATGATGCTGTTGTTGGTGCATCTGCGCTTGTTACTGCGGAGCACAACGAGGCAATTTTCCCGGCAAGAAAAAATAACGAAACTAGCAAACGGCGCGCCGGCGCAACCGGGTAGCAACCCGGCGGCGGACGCCGAGGGAGGATGCCCGTGATTCCAGGCTCATTCGCCTATCATCGCCCGTCGTCCGTCAAGGAAGCCGTCGGCCTGCTCGCGCAATTGGGCGAGGACGCACGGCCGATCGCCGGCGGACACAGTCTCATTCCGATGATGAAGCTGCGGCTCGCCAGCCCGTCGCATCTCGTCGATCTGCAAGGCGTCGCCGACCTCA
Source organism: uncultured Alphaproteobacteria bacterium (assembly GCA_963727555.1). GTDB lineage: Bacteria > Pseudomonadota > Alphaproteobacteria > Rhizobiales > Xanthobacteraceae > Pseudolabrys. Next base: position 26,577 of record CAVSGT010000006.1, read on the forward strand.
AAGGCATTCGCGAGGAGGGCGGCGTCATTGTCATCGGCGCCACCACCACCCAGCACGAACTGGTCGACTCGGAGCTGTTGGCCAAGAAGGTTCCGATCCTGCGCGAAACTTCGTTGCAGATCGCCGATCCGCAGGTGCGCTATGTCGGTACGCTCGGCGGCAATGTCGCCAACGGCGATCTCGGCAATGACATGCCGGCGGTGATGATGTGCCTGGGCGCGAGCTATCATGCCGTCGGCAAATCCGGCGAGCGCAACATTCCGGCGCGCGATTTCTACCAGGGCGCCTATTTCACCGCGCTCGAGCCGGGCGAGATCGTCACCGCCGTGCGCATTCCGGCGCCGGCGGCCGGCCACGGCTATGCCTATGAGAAACTCAAGCGCAAGATCGGCGACTACGCGACCGCCGCGGCGGCGGTGGTGCTGTGCATGAGCGGCGGCAAGGTTGCGGGCTGCTCGATCGGCTTGACCAATGTCGCCGAGACGCCGCTGTGGGCCGAGGAAGCGAGCAAAATCCTCACCGGCTCGGCGCTCGACGCCGCCACCGTGAAGAAAGCGGTGGCCGCCGCCGAAGCGATCACGTCACCGGCAACCGACGGCCGTGGGCCGGCCGCTTACCGCACTAAGATGGCGGGTGTGATGCTCGCCCGTGCCCTCGCGCGCGCCAAAGAGCGCGCCCGCGCCTGATTTCCGGGAGAGAACGACAATGGCCAAATCCCAAGTTTCGATGACCGTCAACGGCAAGACGGTGGAGGAACTGGTCGAGCCGCGCACGCTGCTCATCCACTTCCTGCGCGAGCAATTGAGCATCACCGGCCCGCATATCGGCTGCGATACCAGCCATTGCGGCGCCTGCACCGTCGATCTCAACGGCATGTCGGTGAAGTCCTGCACCATGTTCGCGGTGCAGGCCAACGGCGCCGACATCCGCACCATCGAAGGCATGGCCAATGCCGACGGCACGCTGCACGCCTTGCAGGAAGGCTTCCGTGAGATGCACGGCCTGCAATGCGGCTTCTGCACGCCCGGCATGATCCTGCGCGCCTACCGGCTGCTGCAGGAGAACGCCAATCCGAGCGAGGAAGAAATCCGCTTCGGCATCTCCGGCAACCTGTGCCGCTGCACCGGTTATCAGAACATCGTCAAAGCCATTCAATACGCCGCCGCCAAGCTCAACGCGGCGCCAGTGCAGGAGGCCGCAGAATGAACGACCAGACCCCCACCTCCGCCGAGCGCGCCGAGAAGCTTGAAGGCATGGGCTGCAAGCGCAAGCGCGTCGAGGACATCCGCTTCGTGCAAGGCAAGGGCAATTACGTCGACGATCTCAAGTTGCCTGGCATGCTCTATGGCGACTTCACCCGCTCGCCGCATGCGCATGCGCGCGTCAAGAAGATCGACACCACCAAGGCCGCCGCCGTTCCCGGCGTGGTCGCCGTCATCACGGCGGAGACGCTGAAGACGGTGAACCTTGCCTGGATGCCGACGCTGGCCGGCGACGTGCAGATGGTGCTGGCCGACGGCAAGGTGCTGTTCCAGAACCAGGAAGTCGCCTTTGTCATCGCCGAGGACCGCTACACCGCGGCCGACGCCGCCGACCTGGTCGAGGTCGAATACGAGGCGCTGCCCTGCAACGTCGATCCGCTCAAGGCGATGGACGCGAACGCGCCCTGCATCCGCGAGGACATCAAGGACAAGAAGGAAGGCGCGCACGGCCCGCGCAAGCACTACAACCACGTGTTCAACTGGCAGGCCGGCGACAAGGCCGCGGCCGACGCCGCCTTCGCCAAGGCCGACGTCACCATCAAGGAGATGATCCAATATCCGCGCGTGCATCCGTGCCCGCTGGAGACCTGTCAGTGCGTTGCCTCGTTCAGTAAAATCACAGGAGAGCTGACGCTGTGGGGCACCTTCCAGGCGCCGCACGTCATCCGCACGGTCGGCTCGCTGATCTCCAAGATCCCCGAGCACAAGATCCACGTGATCGCGCCCGACATCGGCGGCGGCTTCGGCAACAAAGTCGGCGCCTATCCGGGCTACATCTGTTCGATCGTCGCTTCGATCGTGACCGGGCGGCCGGTGAAATGGGTCGAGGACCGCATCGAGAATCTCTCGACTACCGCCTTCGCGCGCGATTTCTGGATGGAGACCGAAATCGCCTGCACCAAGGACGGCAAGATCACCGGCCTGCGCTGCTACACCGTCGCCGACCACGGCGCGTTCGACGCCTGCGCCAACGCCACCAAATGGCCGGCCGGCCTGTTCAGCATCATCAGCGGCTCCTACGACATCCCGGCCGCGCATGTCTCGGTCGACGGCGTCTACTCTAACAAGGCGCCGGGCGGCGTCGCCTATCGCTGCTCGTTCCGCGTCACCGAAGCGGCCTACGCCATCGAGCGCGCCATGGACATCATGGCGCAGAAGCTCGGCATGGACCCGGCCGACTTCCGCATGAAGAACCTGATCCGGCGCGAGCAGTTTCCCTACACCTCGGCGTTCGGCTGGGTCTACGACTCCGGCGACTATCAGACCGCGCTCAACAAGGCGATGGAGACGGTCGGCTACAAGAAGCTGCGCGAGGAGCAAAAGAAAAAGCAGGACGCCTTCAAGCGCGGCGAGACGCGCGAGTTGATGGGTATCGGCGTCGCCTTCTTCACCGAGATCGTCGGCGCCGGGCCGTCGCGTAATTGCGACATTCTCGGCATTGCCATGTTCGACTCCGCCGAGATCAGGATCCATCCGACCGGTTCGGGCATCTGCCGGCTCGGCACCAAGTCGCAAGGGCAGGGCCACGAGACGACCTATGCCCAGATCATCGCGACCGAGCTCGGCATTGCCGCCGACAACATCATGGTGGAGGAGGGCAACACCGATACGGCGCCCTATGGCTTAGGCACCTACGGCTCGCGTTCGACGCCGGTGTCGGGCGCGGCCACCGCCATGGCCTGCCGCAAGATCAAGGCCAAGGCGCAGATGATCGCCGCCTACATGCTGGAAGTGCACGACGACGATCTCGAATGGGACGTCGACCGCTTCCGCGTGAAAGGCAATCCCGAGCGCTTCAAGACCATGACGGAGCTGGCGTGGGCCGCCTATCACGAAGTGCCGCCCGGCATGGAGCCGGGGCTGGAGGCGGTCGACTACTACGATCCGCCGAATTTCACCTTCCCGTTCGGCGCCTATATCTGCGTTCTCGACGTCGACGTGGACACCGGCTCGACCAAGGTGCGGCGCTTCTATGCGCTCGACGATTGCGGCACGCGCATCAATCCGATGATCATCGAGGGCCAGATCCACGGCGGCCTGACCGAAGGCTTCGCCATCGCCATGGGCCAGGAGATCCATTACGACGAGGACGGCAACGTGACCTCGGCCTCGCTGATGGACTACTTCCTGCCGACGGCGGTCGAGACCCCGCATTGGGAAACCGACTGGACCACGACGCCCTCGCCGCATCATCCGATCGGCGCCAAGGGCGTCGGCGAGAGCCCCAATGTCGGCAGCGTACCGTGCTTCTCCAATGCGGTGAACGACGCCTTCAAGTTCTTAGGGAGCACCCACATCCAGATGCCGCATGACAATTGGCGCACCTGGACGGCGGCGGATAAGCTCGGGTTGCATGGGTGACGTCGCCCAACGATTGTCGTCCCCGCGAAAGCGGGGACCCAGTAAACACCGGATGTGCGATCATCGCTCGACTGGGGTTACTGGATGCCCGCTTTCGCGGGCATGACAGCTCACTATATTGAAGCCATGGAAATCAATCGCGACACCATCTCCGACCGTCTCGCCGCCGTCGGCTATATCGCCGACCGCGATATCGCGACTGCGCTGTGGCTGATGGATTTCCTCAAGCGCCCGCTGCTGTTGGAAGGCGAAGCGGGCGTCGGCAAGACCGAAGTGGCCAAAGCGCTCGCCGCGGTCCACAAGGCCGAATTGATCCGCCTGCAATGCTACGAGGGTCTCGACCAAAACGCCGCGCTCTATGAATGGAACTATCAGCGCCAGTTGCTCGCCATCAAGACGCGCGAGGGCGAGGACGCCGACCAGATCGAAGAGCACATTTTCTCCGAGCGCTATCTGTTGGAGCGGCCGCTGCTCGCCGCCATCCGCCGCATCGATCCGCCGGTGCTGTTGATCGACGAGGTCGACCGCGCCGACGAGGAATTCGAAGCGTTCCTGCTCGAGCTGTTGTCGGATTTCCAGGTCAGCATCCCCGAGCTCGGCACCATCAAGGCGACCGCCATCCCGCGCGTGGTGCTCACTTCGAACGGCACGCGCGAATTGTCCGACGCGTTGCGCCGGCGCTGTCTTTATCACTACGTCGATTTCCCCGAGGTCGACCGCGAAGCAAAAATCATTATCGCGCGCACGCCGGGCATCGACACCTCGCTGGCGCTGCAGATCGCCCGCATGGTCGAAAGCGTGCGCAAGGAGGATTTGCGTAAGGTTCCGGGCGTCGCCGAGACGCTGGATTGGGCGGCGACGCTTGCCGGGCTCGACATTCACGATCTGCGGCAAGAGCCGGAAGTCGTGCACGAGACCATGATGTGCCTGCTCAAGACGCATGAGGACCGCGCGCGCGTGCCACGCGAGGTGAGCGACCGTCTGCTGGGCAAGGTGGCGTGAAATGGCAGCGAGCGGCCAACAATCCGCTCATTCCCGCGCAAGCGGGCGGAACGAGCCGCTCGGTCCGCCGGCCCGGCGGCGGCTGGCCGGCTTTGCCCGCACGTTGCGCGACAATGGCTTCAAGGTCGGGCTGGCGGAAACCGGCGACGCACTGGAAATTCTAACGACGCCACTCGCGGCGAGGCCGATCGCGCTCAAGCCGGCGCTGCGTTCGCTGTTTTGCGCCACGCACTCCGACTGGGACCGCTTCGACCAGATTTTCGACGCCTATTGGCTGAGTCGCGGCCTGCGCCAAGCGCGCACGCTCGCCGGAACGGCGCTCGAAAGCCGTAACGCCGCGCGCCAGCTCAAGGATGTCGGCCCGCGCGGCGGAAAGCCCGGGCTGCCCGATCATGTCGAGCGCCGCAACGAGGAGGGCGATGTTTCCGGCGACGGCCGCGGCAAACGCGAAGGCGCCTCGCGCTTCGAGAACCTCGCCGGCACCGATCTGCGTCACATTGCCGATCCGGCCGACGTCTTGCAGGCGCATGCGCTGGCCGAGCGGCTGGCGCGCGTGATGCGCGCGCGGCTGATCCGGCGCGAGCGCGTGCGGCGGCGCGGACGCCGGCTCGATCTGCGCCGCACCATTCACCGCAACGTATCGCACGGCGGCACGCTGCTCGACCTCGCCTGGCGCAAGCGCAAGATCAGGCCGCTGCGGCTGGTGTTTCTGCTCGATGCTTCCGGCTCCATGAGTCTGTACACCGCGTTCTTCGTGCGCTTCCTGCACGGCGTGGTCGATGCCTTCCGCGAGTCGGAAGCCTTCGTCTTCCACACCCGGCTCGCCCATGTGTCGGCGACGCTGCGCGACCGCGACGTGACGCGCGCGGTCGACAAGCTTGCGCTGATGGCGCAGGGCATCGGCGGCGGCACCAGAATTGGCGAGAGCCTTGCCACGTTCAATCGCTGGCACGCGCGGCGCGTCATCAACTCGCGCACCGCGGTGATGATCGTCTCCGACGGCTACGACACCGGCGAACCCGGGCAGCTCGCCGCGGAGATGCGCCGCCTGCGCCAGCGCTGCCGGCGCATCATCTGGCTCAATCCGTTGATCGGCTGGCGCGATTACTCGCCGCAAGCGCGCGGCATGCAGGCGGCGCTGCCTTATGTCGATCTATTCGCGCCCGCGCACAATCTCGAAAGCCTGGCGGCGCTCGAGCCTTATCTTGCGAGGATATGATGGATCGCGCATCCGACATTCTCGGCATCATCTCGGCGCGGCAAGCGACCGGCGAGCCGTTCGCGCTGGCGACCGTGGTGCGCACGGTGGCAGCGACCGCCGCCAAGGCCGGCGCCAAGGCGGTGATCCTGCCGGATGGCTCCATGACCGAAGGCTGGATCGGCGGTGGCTGCGCGCGCGCGGCGGTGGTCAAGGCGGCCAAGGATGCGCTAGCCGACGGCAAGTCGCGGCTGGTCTCGGTGCAGCCGCCCGACTTGTTGGACGAGCAAGGGCTGAAGGCCGGCGAAGAAAAAGGCGGCGTGCGCTTCGCCAACAACATGTGCCCGAGCCAGGGCACCATGGACATTTTCGTCGAGCCGGTGTTGCCGCGGCCGCAGGTCGTGATCTGCGGCGCTAGTCCGGTGGCGGTCGCGGTCGCCGATCTCGCGCGCCGCAGCGGCTTTGCCGTCACCGTTTGTGCGCCGGCCGCCGAGCAGGCGACCTTCGGCGAAGTCGACCGCCGCATCGAAGGCTACGCGCTGCCGGTCGACGAGGCAGGGCAACGCTACGTGGTGGTGTCGACGCAAGGGCGCGGCGATGAGGTCGCGTTGCTGGCCGCGCTTGCGCTCGACGTCGATTATGTCGCCTTTGTCGGCAGCCGCCGCAAGGCCGAAGTGCTGAAGGCGGCGCTGACGGAGCGCGGCGTCGCGCCCGAGCGCCTCGCCAAGCTGAAGGCGCCGGCCGGGCTCGATCTCGGCGCCATCACGCCCGAGGAGATTGCGATCTCGATCCTGGCGGAGATTGTGGTGGCGCGGCGCGGCAAGGACGCGCGCGGAGAGCCGCCGCGCTAGCGCCCGGAAAAATTCGGCACGCGCCGCTCGGCCATCGCCTTGACGCCTTCCTTGAAGTCGTCGGTCGCACGCAGCCAGGTCTGCTCTTTCAACTCGTGCTCGGTGGCCGCGCGCACGCGCTCGGCCAGATCGCCGCGCAGCGTGGCGCGCGTCGAGACCAGGCCGAGCGGTGAATTCTCCGCGATCTCGGCGGCAAGCTTCATCGCCGCGTCGCGCACTTGGTCTTGCGGCACCAGCACGTCCGCCAATCCCATGGCGTAGGCTTCGTCGCCGGTCACGCGGCGGCTGGTGTAGAACATCAGCGCCGCCTTGGTGGCGCCGATCACCGCCGGCAGCGTCACCGTCAGGCCGAAGCCGGGGTGAAAACCGAGCCGGGTGAAATTGGCGCAGAAGCGCGCCTCCGGACAGGCGACGCGGAAATCCGCCACCATGGCAAGCCCGAGCCCGCCGCCGACCGCCGCGCCATGCACCGCCGCGACCATCGGCTTCTTGGCTTTGAACAGTCGCACGGCTTCGAGATAGAGGTGCTGCACGGCCGATTGGCGGTTGAGTTCACCCGGGCGCTGGCCTTGGTTATCGAGCGCCGCGCCGTCGCCGAAATTGGCGCCGGCGCAGAATGCCTTGCCCTGCGCGGCCAAGACGGTTGCGCGGCAATTGACATCCTCATCGAGCGCCTCGAGCGCGCCGGCGATCTCCTGGATCAGCGCGATGTCGAAGAAATTGTTCGGCGGCCGCCGGATCTCGATCAGTGCCACGTGGCCGGTTATCTCGACGGCGATATCCTTGAACGGACCCATGCGATTGTTTCCTTTACTCGGCCGCGCGCTCTTGCGCCGGCCGCGGCGATTTGACGATCAGCGCATCGGCCAGCGAAATGCCTTTGGCGTGCACGATCACCGGATTGAGGTCGATCTCGGCGACGTCTTCGGCGTGGTCGGCGGCGAAGTGCGACAGCCGCACCATCAGGTCGATCAGCGCTTCAATATCGGCCGCCGGCGCGCCGCGGTGCGGCCCGAGGATCGCCGCGCCTTTAAGCCGGCCAAGCATCGCGCGCGCGGCGGCGTGGTCGAGCGGCACCGGCGACAGCGCGACGTCGCCGAGCGCCTCTACCAGCACGCCGCCAAGTCCGACCATCAGCAGCGGTCCCCAGTTCGGATCGCGGCTGACGCCGAGGATCACTTCGCGCCCGCCCGGCGCCATCGGCTGCACCAAAACGCCGTCGATCAAGGCGCGTGGCGCATAGGCTCTGGCCGACGCCATCACGCCGTCATAGCCGGCGCGCACGGCGTCGACACCGTAGAGATGCAGCGCCACGGCGCCGGCTTCGGTCTTGTGCGGGATATCGGGCGATTGCACCTTGAGCGCGACCGGCCGCTCAACCCAGCGCGCGGCCATTTCCGCCTCGTCGGCCGAGCGGGCAAGTGCGCCCGCCTCACCGCCGGCAATGCCGTAGGTCGCCAGCACCGGCCGCGCCTGCCACTCGCACAGCACGTCGGGCGATGCCGCCAGCAGCTTGCGCGCGGCCGCACGATCGGGCGCGAACGATTTGTCGGCTGCCGCCGATTTCAGCAGGCGCTCGCGCAAGGAGCGGTAATCGGCCATCGCCCGCATGGTGCGCGCGCAACTATCGGCATTGATGAACAGCGGATAGCCCGCTTCGTTGAGAATCTCGACGCTGCGCTGTGACGGCAGCGTATAGGTCCACATGAACACCGGCTTATGGCTGTCGCGCGCGAGCGCCGTTAGCTTGGGTTGATCGCCTTCCAGAAAGGCCGAGCGGCGCGCCGTGACGACCGTCATCACGCCGTCGATCAACGGCGATTGCGCCGCCAGCCGGGCGAATTCGGCGTAGCCGAGCTTGTGCACGCCCTGCGCGGTTGAGTCGATCGGGTTCTGCGAGGTGCCGTAGGACGGCAGGTGCACGTCGATTGCCGCGCGCGTTTCCGCATCGAGCTCGGGCACTTCCAGCCCGGCGCGCACGCAGGCATCCGCCATCCAGACGCCGGCGCCGCCCGACGACGTGCAGATCGCCATGCGCTTGCCGGCCGGCAGCTTGTTGCCGCAGGACAGGAAGCCGGCCGCCAAGTCGATCATCTCGTCGAAATCGTGCCCCTCAATCATACCATGATGCTGGAAGACCGCGCGATAGGCGGCGTGCGAGCCGGCGAGCGCGGCGGTGTGCGAAGCGACCGCGCGGCGGCCGGGCTCGGTCTGGCCGATCTTGGCGACGATCAGCGGCTTGCCGAGCCGCAGCGCCTTGTCGGCGGCGTTGCGGAATTTCGCCGGCGTCTTGATGTCTTCGAGCAGCAGCAGAAAGACATCGGTCTTGCCCTCGTCGAGCATGTAATCGAGAAAGTCGGCGGTCTCCAGAGAAGCTTCGTTGCCGGTGGTGACGATGTGGCGGAACTTGAGATTGCGCCCGCGCGCGCGATCGAAAAACGCAAAGCCGAGGCCGCCGCTTTGCGAGATCACCGAAACTTCGCCGCCGAACGCCCGCTTGGGCAGCAGCGGGCCGGCGGTCACATCCATGGTCGGGCTGAAGGTCGGGCAAAGCGCGGCGGCGATATTGGCGAAGCCTTCGGAATTGGGGCCGGCGACCGCCATGTCGTAGCGCTGCGCGGTGGCGCGGATGGCCGCTTGCATGCGCAGTCCGGCTTCGCCCGGCTCTTCGGCAAAGCCCGAGCTCAAAATCACCGCGGCTTTGACCCCGGTGCGGCCGCAGCGTTCCAGTTCCTCCGGCACGAATTCCGCCGGGATGATCAGAATGGCGAGATCGGCCTGCTCGGGCAGCACGACAACCGATGGATAAGCCTTGCGGCCTTGCACTTTGGCGGCAGCTGCGGCTCACCGGATAAATGGTGCCGGCGAAAGGATGGCTGAGCATCACCTCCAGGATGCGGCCGCGCAGGCCTTTGCGGTCGGACGAAGCGCCGACCACGGCGACGGTCTTGGGCGAGAGCAGCTTTCCGATGTCAGGCACCGCTACGCTCCGTTCACCGTAGACCTAAGCCGCGCGCGATGATGCCGCGCAGGATCTCGGTAGTGCCGCCCTGCACGGTCAATTTGGGCGCGACCTTGAAGGCGAAGGCGAGTTGCTCGTCGAGCGTCACCCGGTTGGTGGCTTCCGGTTCGATGAAGGCGCTCAAATCGCGCACGCGCTCGGGCAGCTTCTGCTCCCAGATGGTGCCGACGTCCTTGACGATGGAGGCTTCCATCACCGGCTCCTTGCCGGCCTGCAACATGCCGGCGACCGACACCGACATGCGGCGCAGCGTGTGCAATTGCGCCACCAGCCGGCCGAGCCCTTCGGCGCTGCGCAGATCGGGATCGGGCCCGAGCGCGCGCACCAGTTCGGCCAGCACATAGAAGGTTTCCAGGAAGCGCTCGGGACCGCTGCGTTCATAGGCAAGCTCGCTGGTTGCCTGTTTCCACGCCCCATCGATTTCACCGAGCACGTGGTCATCTGGAATGAAAGTGTCGTCGAACACGACCTCGTTGAAATCGTGCTGGCCGGTCATGTTCCAGATCGGATTGACCGCGATGCCGGGCGACTTCATGTCGACCAAGAATTGCGTGAGGCCATGGCGGCGGTTTTCTTTGTTCGCGGGCGAGGTACGGAACAGCCCGAGCATGTAATCGGCGACATGGGCGTTGCTGGTCCATATCTTGGTGCCGTTGATCTTCCAGCCGCCATCGACCTTGGTTGCCTTGGTCTTGGCGGCGAACAGGTCGGAGCCGGAGCCCGGCTCGCTCATGCCGATGACGAAGCACAATTCGCCGCGGCAGATGCGCGGCAGGATGTCCTGCTTGATGTGCTCGGGCGCGTATTTGATGAGGATCGGGCCGCTCTGCCGGTCGGCGACGAAGTGCAGACGCACCGGCGCGTTCACCACGCGGAATTCTTCCGTCACCACGTAGCGCTCGAGGAAGCTGCGCTCGTGGCCGCCGTATTTCTTCGGCCAGGTCATGCCGATCCAGCCCTTGGCGCCGACCTTGCGGCTGAAGGCGCGGTCCTGCGAATCGACATCCCAGGGCCGGTCCGGGTTGAAAGTGCCGGCCGCGATTTCGTCGGCGATGAAGGTGCGCACTTCGTCGCGCAAGTCTCTCGCATTCGGGCGGCAGGCGGATCTGGTCGAAGCTTGAGGCTGGTGCTCATCGTGTGCGATCCTATCGCGACGCCAGCATCGGCCAGAAGCCGGCGCTGCGCCGTTTGCGCGACCATGCCGCCAAGGGTCGCCGCCCAATAGCTTTCGTTGCCGAAATCGTCGCGCCACGCCGAGCAGGCGCAGCGTGAAGCGATGCAAGCACGTGCTCCTTGGTGAAGCCGAGCGCGCCGTGAACCTGGTGCGCGATGGCCGCGCCCTCGGCTGCCGCTTCGCCGCAACGGATTTTGGCCGAGGCGGCTTCCAGCAGCACGACATCGTCGAACTTATCGAATGTCGCGACAGTGTCGGCGGCCGAACCGGCGGCGGCAAGCGCGGCGGCGGTTTCGCCGGCAAGCCGCGCGAGGTTCTGCTGCACCGCCTGGAATTTGCCGATCTTGCGCTCGAAGGCGACGCGCTCGTTGGCATAGCGCACGCTGAGCGACAGGATCGTCTCCAGCGCGCCGGCGATCTCGACGCTGCGTACGATCGCGCCCATCAAGAGCAGCGCCGACGAATCGAAACCGGCGGGTGCCCGCGCGCTGACAATCGGTTTGATGCCTTCGAAGCGCCACGACATTCGACGACTCGCCGGCGAGATTTTCGCCGTCGCTTAAACGGCAATCTTTGGTTCTCACCAAGGCGATCTCGGCGCCTTTGGCGTCCTGCGCGACGACAGCGATATGGTGCGCTTCGCCGGCGAAAGGCACGCCGCTGGCGTGCCCGTTCAGGCGGCCGTCGGCATCGAAGCGAAATCCGGTCGCGCGGCCGCACCGGGGCGACGGTCATGGCGCCGTCGGGACAAGCGATGGCGGCGCGCGCCAACAGCCAGCCGGCGAGCAATGTCTCCGCCAGCGGCACCGCGACCGCGGCGCGGCCCGCCGCGCCGAGCACGGCGAAGCCGTCGGCAAGGCTCGCGCCGGCGCCGCCTTGTTCTTCCGGCACCCAGGCGAGCGTCAGCCCGGCCTCGCTGAGCGCGCGCCACAGCGGTTCTTTCCAGCGCGCGTCGGCGGGCGTGCATTGATGGTCTGCGGATCGGCAAGGTCGGCGAATATCCGCGCCGCGGTTTCTGCGACGATCGAGTCGCTCTCGGTCACCATTGCCGCTCCCCGGCTTGCTCAACCCGGCCATGGTGCGGCGCGTGCGCAGGCTTGGCAAGCGGCAGGCTGCCGTTCCGCGCAATTGTCTGCCGGTTGATCGGAGGTTGCATACCGGGTAGCGTGATCGTCAAAATAACCAAAAAACGGCCGCTAAGGCCATCGCCTTTGGCAGCCGCGCACCCTGGGGAGGTACAATGGCGACAAAGCTTTGTCGCGCTGGCGACGATCGTTCTTACGACAGTGACATATCTCGACCGCCAAGTCGGCGGAGCCGAAGCACGGCGGCATCCTGAAGATCCAGCATCGCGAAACGCCGCCCAGCCTCTCGATTCACGAGGAGGCGACCTTCTCGGTGAACATCCCGATGATGGCGGTGTTCAACAATCTGATCGATCTACGATCAGCACAAGCCGCAAAACAGCATGGACGACATTCAGCCGGAACTGGCGACCAGCTGGGCCTGGGACAAGGCGGGCACCGCGCTCACCTTCAAGCTGCGGCAGGGCGTCAAATGGCACGACGGCAAGCCGTTCACCGCCAAGGACGTGAAATGCACCTTCGATCTGGTGCTGGGCAAAGCGAAGGACAAGTTCCGCAAAAACCCGCGCAAGGGCTGGTACGAGAACGTCACCGACGTCAGCGTCGACAACGATTTCCAGGCGACCTTCCATCTCAAGCGGCCGCAGCCGTCGCTGCTGGCGATGCTGGCCTCCGGCTATACGCCGATCTATCCCTGCCACGTCCCGGCCGCGCAGATGCGCACGCATCCGATCGGCACCGGACCGTTCAAGTTCGTCGAATTGAAGCAGAACGAGTCGATCAAGCTCGTGAAGAACCCCGACTACTGGAAAAAGGGCCTGCCCTATCTCGACGGCATCGAATACTCGATCATCAAGAACCGCGCGACCGCGGTGCTCGCCTTCGTCGCCGGCAAGGTCGACATGATCTTCCCGACGCATCTGACCCCGGCGCTGATCGACGACGTCAAGAAGCAGGACCCGACGGCGGTCTGCGATCTCGAGCCGATCAACGTCAGCACCAATCTCATCATCAATCGCGATAAGCCGCCGTTCGATAACATCGAGTTGCGCAAGGCCATGGCGATGGCGCTCGACCGCAAGGCCTTCATCGACATCATCCTGCAAGGCCATGGCGACATTGGCGGGGCACTGCTGCCGCCGCCGGAAGGCGTCTGGGGCATGCCGCCGGACGTGCTCAAGACCATCCCGGGCTACGGCGACGTCAAAAAGGACCGCGAGCAAGCCCGCGCGATCATGAAGAAGCTCGGCTACGGCCCCGACAAGCCGCTGAAGATCAAAGTGTCGACGCGCAATCTCGCGACCTATCGCGATCCGGCCGTGGTGCTCATCGACCAGCTCAAGAACATCTATATCAGCGCCGAGCTGGAGCCGGTGGAGTCGGGTGCCTGGTTCGCCAAGGTGGCCCGCAAGGACTACGCGGTCGGCCTCAATCTCACCGGCAACGGCATCGACGATCCCGACCAGGCGTTCTACGAAAATTACGCCTGCAATTCGCAGCGCAACTACACGCACTACTGCAACAAGGACCTGGAGAAGCTGTTCGACGAGCAGTCGCAGATGACCGACGTCGCCAAGCGCAAGAAGCTGGTGTGGGAGATCGACAAGAAGCTGCAGGAGGACGTGGCGCGGCCGATCCTGTTCCACGCCCGCGAGGGCACCTGCTGGAAGCCCTTCGTGAAGAACATGACGATCATGAGCAACAGCTCCTACAACGGCTACCGCTACGAGGACATCTGGCTGGATAAGTGACGGCCAGCATCGCGAGAGCCGGCGACGGCCGCCGTCGCCGCGTCTCGCCTCGGCGCGCTTGGCCGATCGTGGGGCGGCCAAGCGCGCTTTTCCCTGCATGACGGGAGGCCAGCGTGGGGACCTATCTGATCAGGCGCTTCTTTTTGATGCTCCTGACGCTGTTCGGAATCTCCGTGCTGGTCTTCGTGATGCTGCGGCTCGTGCCCGGCAACATCGCGGACATTCTGTTCGACTCGGCCGGGATGATCGACACCGCCGAGAAGGGCAAGCTCGAACATGAGCTGGGGCTCGACAAGCCGATCGTGGTGCAATACGTCGACTGGATCGGCGGCCTGGCGCACGGCGATCTCGGCTATTCCTACGTGTCGGAAAAGCCGGCGATCGACGAAATCCTGCCGCGCATTCCGATCACCGCCAAGCTCGCCGGGCTCGCGCTGTTGTTCTCGATCGTGTTCGGCGTTCCGCTCGGCGTCATCAGCGCGGTCAAGCAGAACACGCCGCTCGATTACCTGTTGCGGGTGGTCAGTCTCAGCGGTCTGTCGATGCCGGCCTTCTGGCTCGGCCTGCTGATCCTGATGGCGTTCGTTGCCTGGTTCGGCAGCATCCCGATCTATACCGATCCGCCCGAGGGCTTCTGGAACGCGCTGTGGCTGCTACAGCGTTCCGGCGGCGGCGGTCGGCTTTCGCTCGTCGGCGCTGGTCATGCGGCTGACGCGCTCCTCGATGCTGGAAGTGCTGCGGCAGGATTACATCCGCACCGCGCGCGCCAAGGGCGCCTCCGACGCCAACGTCAACTACCACCACGCCTTGCGCAACGCGGTGTTGCCGGTGGTGACCGTGATCGGCATCGAGGCCGCCTTCCTGATGGGCGGGCTGATCGTCACCGAGACGGTGTTCAATATTCCCGGCGTCGCGCGCTTCCTGGTCGAGGCGATCCGCTGGCGCGACTACCCGATCGTGCAGAACCTGGTGATGTTCATCGCCGTGGTGGCGGTGTTGATCAACTTCCTGGTCGATCTGCTCTACGCGGCGCTCGACCCGCGCATCAAATATGCCGGCTAAGGGATAGGTCATGGCCAGTATCGACATCGCCCCGAATTCCGGCGGACGCCGACCGACGGCGGAAAGCCTGTGGTCGAAGATCCGCTATCTACGCCGCGTCGCATCCGCTCGGCGTGGTCGGCGCCGTCATCATGGCGGTGTTCGTGTTCGCCGCGGTGTTCGCCGATTTCATCACGGCCTATGATCCGATCACCACCAATGCTGCCATCTCGCTGTTGCCGCCGAGCGAGCATCATCTGCTCGGCGCCGACGCCATGGGCCGCGACATCTACAGCCGCATCGTCTTCGGCGCGCGCATCTCGCTTGCCGTCGGACTCGGCTCGACCTTCCTCGGCTGCGCGGTCGGCGTGGCGCTCGGTCTGGCCTCCGGCTATCTCGGCGGCTGGGTCGATCTCGTCATCCAGCGCGTCGTCGACGTGCTGCAGGCGGTGCCGCTGCTGGTGCTGGCGCTGGTGATGGCGGCGGCGCTCGGGCCGGCGCTCGACAACACCATCGTCGCCATCGCCATCCCGCTCATCCCCTATATCGGCGCGCGTCATCCGCTCCAACACGCTGAGCCTGCGCGAGCAGCCTTTCGTCGAGGCGGCGCGCGCGGTCGGCATGAGCGAGTTGCGCATCGCGGTGCGCCACGTGCTGCCTAATACGCTGGCGCCGCTGATCGTGATCGCCACCGCCCAGCTCGGCGCCGCCATCCTGACCGAGGCCTCGCTGTCGTTCCTCGGCCTCGGCGTGCCGGAGCCGCACCCGTCCTGGGGCCGCATGCTGTCGGAATCGGCCGCCGAATATGTGCGCACCGCGCCCTGGCTGGTGATCTTCCCCGGCGTCGCCATCAGCCTGGCGGTGTTCGGCACCAACCTGCTGGGCGACGCGCTGCGCGACATCCTCGACCCGCGTTTGCGCAACTAATTCATGACCATGACGACCAGCGAGCGCGATACGGGCACACCGGCGCCGGCCGATATTTCCAATCGGCAGCCGCTGCTCGAAGTCGATGGCCTGCGCACCTATTTCGACCTGCGCCACGGCACGGTCAAAGCGGTGGACGGCGTCAGCTTCGCGCTGGCGCCGCACGAGACGCTGGCGATCGTCGGCGAATCCGGCTGCGGCAAGAGCATCACCGCGCTCTCGCTCATGCGGCTGGTGCCCGATCCGCCGGGACGCATCGCCGGCGGCAAGGTTTTGCTCGACGGCGTCGATCTGTTGGCGCTCAGCGAGGAGGCGATGCGCGGCGTGCGCGGCAAGGACGTCGCCATGATCTTCCAGGAGCCGATGACCTCGCTCAATCCGGTGCTCACCATCGGCAGCCAGATCGCGGAAGTGCTGCTGCTGCACGAGGACATCAGCCGCCAGCAGGCCTGGGATAAGGCGATCGACATGCTGCGCCTGGCGCGCATCCCGGAGCCGGAGCAGCGCGTCAAGGAATATCCGCATCAGCTGTCCGGCGGCATGCGCCAGCGCGCCATGATCGCCATGGCGCTTGCCTGCAATCCGAAGGTGCTGATCGCCGACGAGCCGACCACCGCGCTCGACGTCACCATCCAGGCGCAGATCCTCGACATCATGCTCGACCTGCAACGCAAGCTCGGCACCGCCATCATCCTGATCACGCACGATCTCGGCGTGGTGGCGGAAACCGCGCAGCGCGTGATCGTGATGTATGCCGGGCGCAAGGTGGAGGAGGCGCCGGTCGAGGAACTGTTTGCCCGGCCGCAGCATCCCTATACGCGCGGGCTGATGGCCTCGATCCCGCGGCTGGCGCTGATGCGCGGCCAGCACGAGGCCCCCGGCGGCCGCTTGCAGGAAATCCCCGGCATGGTGCCGGCCTTGAGCAACCTGCCGCCAGGCTGCGTGTTCGCGCCGCGCTGCACGCATGCCGAGGAGCGCTGCCGGGCCGCCTATCCCGACTACGAGGAGAAACGCCCGCGACACTGGGCGGCGTGCTGGCGCTCGCGCGAGCTCTATGGAAACGGCGATGGCTGAGGCGCAGGCGAGCAACGGTTCGGCGGTTGGTGCGCCCGTGCTCGACGTGCGCGGGCTCAAGAAGCATTTTCCGATCCACAAAGGCCTCCTGCAGCGCGCCGCCGGCACCGTGTTCGCGGTCGACGGCGTCAGCTTCTCGATCAATGCCGGCGAGACGCTCGGGCTGGTCGGCGAATCCGGCTGCGGCAAATCGACGGTCGGCCGCACCATATTGCGGCTGATCGAGCCGACCGGCGGCAGCATCCGCATCGACGGGCGCGACATCACGCAAGTTGAGCAAGACCGAGCTGCGGCCCTATCGCCGGCAGATGCAGATCATCTTCCAGGATCCGTTTTCCTCGCTCGATCCGCGCATGTCGGCCGGCGACATCGTGGCCGAACCGATGCGCGTGCACGGCACCGCCCATGGCCGCGACGTGCGCAAGCGGGTGGCCGAATTGTTCGAGCGCGTGGGCTTGCGCACGGCGCAGATGGACAATTTCCCGCACCAGTTCTCCGGCGGTCAGCGCCAGCGTATCGGCATTGCGCGCGCGCTCGCCCTGCAGCCGAAGTTGATCATCGGCGACGAGCCGGTCTCGGCGCTCGACGTCTCGATCCAGGCGCAGGTGCTCAATCTGATGATGGACCTGCAGCGCGAGATGGGGCTCGCGTACCTCTTCATCTCGCACAATCTGGCGGTGGTCGAGCACATCAGCCATCGCATCGCCGTCATGTATCTCGGCCGCATCGTCGAATATACCGACAAGCACACGCTGTTCGTGCGGCCGCTGCACCCTTACACCGAGTCGCTGCTGCTGGCGGTGCCGGTGCCCGATCCGAGCGTCAAACGGGAGAAGCGCGTGCTGCAAGGCGACGTGCCGAGCCCGATCAAGCCGCCGTCCGGCTGCCACTTCCACACCCGCTGCCCTTACGTGGTCGACCGCTGCCGCACCGAGCCGCCGGAATTGCGCGAAGTAAAGCCCGGGCAATTGGTTGCCTGTCACCTGCGCTGAGGCGATTTCTCTGCTACAAGGCGTGAAAGCCAAACAGCGTAAGGTCCGCAATGCCGCCCGCCCGCATGACCAATATCAATCCGAACCCGTTCACCACCCGGCCCGAAATCGAGGGCACGTTCGGCGTCGTTGCCTCGACGCATTGGATCGCGACCGCGGTCGGCATGGCGACGCTGGAAAAGGGCGGCAACGCCTTCGACGCGGCGGCGGCGACCGCCTTCACGCTGCAAGTGGTCGAGCCGCATCTCAACGGGCCGGGCGGCGACGTGCCGGTGATCGTGCACGACGTCAAGCGCGGCAAGACCGAAGTGATTTGCGGGCAGGGCCCGGCGCCGGCGGGCGCCACCATCAAATACTACCGCGACGAACTGGGCCTCGATCTCGTGCCCGGCACCGGACTGCTTGCCGCCTGCATCCCCGGCACCTTCGACACCTGGATGACGCTGCTGTGCGACTACGGCACCATGCGTATCGCTGATGTGCTGTCGCCCGCCATCGACTACGCCAAGAACGGCTATCCGCTGGTCGAGCGCATCAGCGCCACCATCGACATGGTCAAGGATCAGTTCCGCGATCATTGGCCGACCTCGGCGGCGGTCTATTTGCGCGACGGCAAGGTGCCGGCGCCCGGCACCATCTTCACCAACGCGAAAATGGCGGAAACCTACGAGCGCATTTTGCGCGAGGCGCAAAGCGGCGGCGGCAGCCGCGCGGCCGAGATCGAGCGCGCGCGCAAGACCTGGTCGCAAGGCTTCGTCGCCGAGGCGATCGATCGCTTCTGCCGCACGCAGGAGGTCATGGACACCTCGGGCCAGCGCCATCGCGGCGTGCTGACCGGGCAGGACATGGCCGGCTGGCAGGCCACCGTCGAGGCGCCGATCTGTTACGACTACGGCCGCTATACGGTGATGAAGGCCGGCCCGTGGACGCAAGGGCTTGCGACCTTGCAGACGCTGGCGTTGCTCAAAGGCTACGACCTCGACGCGCTGAGCCCGACCAGCGCCGACTTCATCCATTTGCAGATCGAAGCGACCAAGCTCGCCTTCGCCGACCGCGACACTTTTTATGGCGATCCGAAATTCGTCGACGTGCCGGTCGATGTGCTGCTGTCGGACGCCTACAACGCCGAGCGCCGCAAGCTGATCACCGATCGCGCCTCGCTCGACCTGCGGCCCGGCACGGTGCCCGGCTTTGGCAAGCAACTCGACGTGCGGCTGGCCGAAGGCGCGCGCACCGCGGTTTCGAGTTCCGGCGCCGGCGAGCCGACCGTCGGCCGCATCGAGCGCCACGAGTCCGAGCGCGCCGGCGCGATCCCCGGCGACACCGTGCATTTCGACATTATCGACCGCGACGGCAACATGGTTTCGTCGACGCCGTCGGGCGGCTGGCTGCATTCCTCGCCGGTGATTCCGGAGCTCGGATTCTGCCTCGGCACCCGCGCGCAAATGTTCTGGCTCGACGAGAATCATCCAGCCGCGCTCGCGCCGGGCAAGCGTCCGCGCTCGACCCTGACGCCGACGATGGCGTTGCGCGACGGCGAGCCGTATCTCGCCTGGGGCTCGCCCGGCGGCGATCAGCAGGACCAATGGATCACGCAGTTCTTCCTGCGCCACGTGCACGCCAACATGAATTTGCAGGAGGCGATCGACGCACCGGCCTGGCACTCCGAGCATTTCCCGTCGTCGTTCTGGCCGCGCATGGCGCGTCCCGGCGTGATGGTGGTCGAACAGCGGGTGCCGGCGGAGAGCGTCGCCGAATTGCGCAAGCGCGGGCACGAGGTGGAAGTCGGTGCGGCCTGGTCGGAAGGGCGGCTGACCGCGGCTTCGCGTGTCGGCAAGCGCCGGCGCGCGGCGGCCAATCCGCGCGGCATGCAAGGTTACGCGGCGGGGCGCTAAAGCGTCAGCGTTGGATGACGGTACGTGGGCGCGTTTCGTTTGCTCCCGAAACGGAAGCGCCGCTTCCCGGCGCACCGAACGACGGCATCTGCCCCGGCAGGACGATATTGTCGCGGCCAAGCGACGCGATATCGCGAACGCCGAGATTGGCCATGGTGCGGCGTATCTCGGCATCGAAAATGGCGATCGCGCGGCGCGCTCCCGCCTCACCCGCCGCGCCGACGCCGTAGAGCGTCGCGCGTCCGATCGCTACCGCGTCGGCACCGAGCGCCAGACCCTTGAGGACGTCGCTGCCCCGCCGGAAGCCCGAATCGACGATGATCGTCAGCCGCTTGCCGGCCGCCGCGGCGATGTGCGGCAGCATCTCGATTGGAATGGCCGCGGCATCGAGCACGTTGCCGGCATGGTTTGAGACGATAATGCCGTCGGCGCCGCACGCGGCAGCCTTCACCGCATCGTCGGGATGCAGGATGCCTTTGACGATAAGCGGCCGCGGCCAAAGATCGCGCACCCGGCGCAGAAAATCCCAATCGAGCGTATCGTTGCGGCTCATGAAGCCGGCCACTTTGCCGGCCGTGTAGTCCTTCTCGGCGGCGGCCTCCGGCGGAAAATAGATGTTGGGAAAGCGCGGCAGGCCTCCCTCTGCCAGGACGTAGCGGCCGATCGTACCGAACAACCAGCGCGGATGGGTGAGTCCGTCGATCGCGCTCTGCAGCGTGACCCGCGGCGGAAAGTTGGCGCCGTTACGAATATCGAATTCGCGATTGTTGTAGGTCGGCGAGTCGACGGTGAGGACCAGCGCCTCGAAGCCGGCGTCGCGCGCCCGCGCCACGGTAACCAGCGCGGCCTCGGGGTCGCGCCAGACATAGAGCTGGTACCACTGGGTGCCGCCGCCCTCGGCCAGGACTTTCTCCATCGCGGTATTCGACGTGCTCGCCAGGGTATAGGGGATGCCGGCTTGCGCCGCGGCCCGCGCCAGAGCGATCTCGCCGCGGTACCAGGTCCAGCCGGCAATTCCGGTCGGGCCGATCAGCAACGGCAGCGCGTGCTTCTTGCCGAAAAGGGTGATGCCCGGGTCGCGACCGGAGACGTTGGTGAGTACACGGGGCAGTAGTTTTATGCGATCCAGCGCGGCGCGGTTGTCGCGCATCGCGATCTCGTCCTCGCTGCCGCGGTCGCAGAACTCGAACACCGCCTTCGCCAGGCGTCGGCGCGCCATACGACGCAGATCCGCTATATTGAGTGCCTTGCGCGTCAGATCGCTCATGCGCTTTCCCCGGAACAGACAACCGTCGTTGCGGCTCGTGCGAAAGGGAGCATGCGGCCGATTTCGGCGCAAGGAAAAGCGTCCGATTGGACGGAGGGCCGCCGTTCGGCCCGCGCGACGGCGGGGACCCAGCGCAACGATGATCGACGTTTCAACGTTGTTCATCACCGGCGCCGTCATCCCGGTCGACGGCGGCTGGAGCGGCAACGGCGCCGGCGGTCTCACGCTCGATGGCCAAGCGTGAGACTCAAACAGCGGCTCGCCGGGCTCGAATGGCTATTCCACGCCGCGATAAAACGCCGCCGCGTCGGTGCTGAACGCCTTGCGCGATTGCGGGTCGATATAGAGCATGTGGCCGCCGCGATAGAGCTTGAGCTGGGCGCGCCCGGGCGGGTCGAACGGCGGCAGGTGGTCGAGCACGTAGCGCGTCATCGCGTAGGGCGTGACCATGTCGGACAGACCGTGCGCGATCAGCAGGCGGAAGGTCGGGCTGAAAGCAAGCTCTTCGCGGATTTCGTTTTCCGCATCGGCTTGCTCCCGCCCGCCGTGCCCCCATTCCCAGTGGCGTGAGGGGTCGTGCGCCAGCAGCGTATAGGTCATCTCGGTTTTGAAGCCGAGTTCGTTGCGCGCGTAAGCCGCCATGGCGCCGCCATAGGCGCGCACGAGGCCGTCGAGGATCGGATCGCTGCCGTGCCCCGCGCGCAATTCCGGGAACGGGTCGTCGATGGCGAAGGTCGCGTCATAGGGGCTGACGACCTTGCCCTCGCTCGAATGCAGCGCCTTCAGATAGGCGCCGGTGATGAAGCCGCGCGTCCTGCTCACCGTTCGCAGCGGCAGTCCGCTGATTTGCGCCACGCGCTGATAAAACGCGCGCGCCTTGTCGCCTTGCGGCGGCGCGCCGGCCAGCGTGGTGAGGTAGTCGGTCATGGCGAATTTTTCCGCCGCCGCCTGTGCGTCAAAACTGAAAGCGTGTCTGCGCTCGAGCGCCGCCGCCGCCAGCGACGGCAGCCGCAGCGCCGAGCGCAGCGCGGAGCCGCTGTCACCGAAGGTGAGCCAGCCTTGCAGCATCGGCGATAACATCACGATGCCGGCGATGGCGATGCCCTGCTCGCGCTGCAGCGCGCGCGCCGTCTTGGCGGCGCGGAAGCCGCCATAGCTTTCGCCGAACAGATATTTCGGCGAGGCGGCGCGGTTGTTGTTGTCGACATAGAGCGCGACGAATTTCGCCATGGCGTCGGCGTCGGCGCGCACGCTCCAGAAATGCTTGGTGTCGTCCGGCTTGACCGTGCGGCTCCAGCCGGTGCCGATCGGATCGACCAGCACCAAATCGGTAAAGCGCAGCCAGGTGTCGGGATTGTCATGCAGCGTCGCCGGCGCCGCGTCGCGCGCGTCCGGTCCGAGATCGAGCACGCGCGGCCCGACCAGGCCGAGATGCAGAAAGGCGGAAGCCGCGCCCGGCCCGCCGTTGAACACGAAAGTCAGCGGCCGCTCGGCGCCGGCGCCTTTTGCCACATAGGCGGTGTAGAACACCGCGGCGCTTTGCTCGCCGGACTGATCGAAGAACGGCAGCGTGCCGGCGGTTGCGGTATAAGCAAGCTTGCCGCCGGCTGTGTCGATCGAATGCTCGGTGACGGCGTCGGCCGGCAACAGCCGCAACACGCCCTTGCCGGCGACTTCGTGACGCTCGGCGCGCGGCGCCTGCCTTGGGCTGCCGTGCCGGCCGGCCTCTTGCGCGGCGGCGGTGCCGAAAGCGCCGGCGAGCGCGAACGCCAATGCGAGATGAAGGAGTTTGGCTTTTGTCATGGCGCGCATCTAACGGGCCGCATTGTGGGGAAACTGGGGCGGCGGCACTATCGCGCCGCGGCGAGAGACGGCGAGGGTGATGCAGCCGATGGACGAAAAGCCGCATTTGGCCAAGGCGCTCGGCTGGTCGCGCGAGACGCCGGTCGATTGGACGGCGATTCTCGGCTCTGCCTTCGGCATGGCCGTGCCGATCCTGATCGGTGCGGCCGCCGGCAACCTGCCGGCCGGGTTGGCCGCCTCGGTCGGCGCTTTGCTGGTGGGCGGGATCGGCGCCAACCGCGATTGGAAGTCTCAACTCAACGAACTGATCGGCGCGCTCATCCCGGCGGCCGCGGCATCGATCATTGCCGCGCTCGTCGCCGGCCACGGCTGGCTGACCGACGCTGTGGTGACGCTGCTTGCCGGTGCGGCGGCGACATTGATCGGCTTTGGCCGCCCGGTCGCCACCATCGCAGTACGTTTCATTCTGTTGCTGCTCATCGCCGTCGCCGTGACCGAGAACACGCCGGACCGCGGCGCACTTTTGCTGTTGATGGCGGCGGGTGCGCTGTGGACCGCGGCTGCCAGCCTGCTGCTCGGCGTTCTGCTGCGCCTGCGGCCGGCCAATAAGGTCGCTTCCGAGCAAGCCGCGCCGCCTGAATTGCCGGCGAAGCAACGCTTCGCGCGCTGGCGGCGCTCGCTGACGCGCTTCGCCGGCTGGCAATATCCGCTCCGGCTCATGCTGTGCCTGGCGATCGCCGGCGGCTTGCGCGCGCTCTGGCCCGATCATCATTTGCATTGGATCGCGCTCACCGTCGCGCTGTTGGCCGAGCGGCAGATCGATGCCTTTCCGGTGCGCACCACGCAACGGGCGCTCGGCGCAGCGCTGGGCGTGCTGGCGACCGGCTTGCTGATCTTCTATCCGCCGCCCGCCTGGGCCGTCGTCATCGTTATCGGCATTCTCGCAGGGCTTACGGCCGCTGTTACGCGCGCGTAATTATCTCGCCTATACGGCCGCGATGACGCCGCTGATCATTTTGCTTCTGGATATGGGGCGCCCGCCGGAGCTTGCGGTGCTGATCGACCGGCTGGTCGCCACATTGGTGGCAGCCGGTTTGGTGATTGCGACAAATCTGCTGTTCAGAAAGCTGCTGGGGATTGGCGCCGGGGGTCCGCCGACGCGGGCGTGAGCGGCTTGGCTCGCGTCACACGACAGCGGACGACTTGATCAGATCGGCCGGCCCATAATGGCTTCGAACCGGGCACAATAAACCGGCCACACTTCCGGATTGACCAGCCGCGGCGGGCGCTCGCCCTTGAGAACGCCGACAACCTGGTCGGCTGCGAACTGGGCCACGTTGCGGCGCGCTTCGGCGGTCACGCCGGCGGTATGAAAAGTCGCGATCACATTATCGAGCGTGAGCAGCGGATGCTCGAGCGGCGGCGGCTCCTTGTCCCAGACGTCGACGCCGGCGCCGCTCACGTGGCCGGACTGCAGCGCCGCAAACAGCGCCGCCTCGTCATGGATGCCGCCACGCGCGGTGGTCACGAAGGCGGCGCCCGGCTTCATCTGCGCAAAGGCCTGGGCGCCGAACATGCCGAGCGTCTCGTCCGTGCGCGGGCAGTGAACCGAGACAAAGTCGGATTGTTCGAGAAGTTCGTTCATCGTAACCGAGCGGGCGCCGCGCCGGGAAATCTCTTCCGCGCTCAGATAGGGATCGTAGGCCAGAACGGTCATATCGAAGGCGCGCGCGAGGTGCGCGACGCGCGTGCCGACATGGCCTAGCCCGATCAGTCCGAGCGTCTTGCCGGTGATGTTGCGGCCCATCAGCTCTTCGCGCGCGAAGCCGCGTTCGCGTCGCAAGCGCCGGTCGCATTCGTCGATCCGCTTCGCAAGCCCGAGCATCATGCCGATCGTGTGCTCGGCGACCGCCTGCGCATTGGCGCCCGCCTGGTTCACGACGATGACTCCCGCCTTGGTGCAGGCGGCGACATCGACCGTGTCATAGCCCGCCCCGCTGGTCGAGACGCACAGCAGCTTGGGGCAGCGTTCCAGCAAGGCGGCGGCCGCGAACCACTGCCGGGGGAACTCGTCTTTCGCCGAGGAAATCTGATAGACGTGTGCCTCGCCGAGCGCTGACCAGGCGCTGACCTCCGGTCCCTTGAGATCGCAAATCCGAAATTCGATGTCCGGCTCGCGGGCAAATCGCTCGGCCATGGCCGGGTCTAGCCAGAGATTGAAACGAACGACGAGCTTCGGACCTGTCGACATCGGATTTTTGGAACTCTGGTGCCGCCGCCTGCGCGAGGCGTCGCCCCGCGCCTTGTCAAAGCCGCGTTCGGCAATCTCGGGTTATGAGGACGAAGCCCGATGTCATGGGCGCGGCTAGCGCCGGCGGAAATTCGGCCGGCGCTGCTGCGGAGACGGGGACGGTGCATCGCCCTTGTGGCGGAAACTGATACGCCCGCGCTTGAGATCGTAGGGCGACATTTCCACGATCACCCGGTCGCCGACGCCGGTGCGGATGCGGAACTTGCGCATCTTGCCGGCGGTATAGGCGAGCACCTCGTGCTCGTTGTCGAGCTTCACGCGGAAATTGCCGTCCGGCAACACTTCCGTCACCGTGCCGTCGAACTCCAGCAATTCTTCCTTCGCCATCCAGTCCTCTCCCGGTCAGCTATTTTGCTTGGCGCATGATCTTATCCGAAAACCGGTTCCCACCCCCGGGTCAAGCCCCGGGGCGAGCTTATTCGGATCACGCGTCAGCGTTGGCCGCGATAGCCGGCGTTGCGGCGCGGCTCGTTCGGGCGCTGCAGGAATGTAACATTTCCGATGCCGCTTGGCTCCCCTGAGGTTGCCTCATGCCGGGGGGCCTGAGCGCGGCCGGCGTGATGACCGTTCTGGCTCGGACGGGATTGATGGCCGTTACCGCCGTTACGGGGGCGATGGCCATTATTGCCGTTGCGGCCTTGCCCGCCGCCGTTTCCGCGTTGCTGATTGCCGTGCCGGCCGCCATGGCGGGCCTCAGTCTGCGGGGCCGCGTCGGGCCGTCCGCCGGTGCGCCGGTCGGTCGACGGGATCGACATGCGGATCAGCCGCTCGATGTCGCGCAGGAACGGCGCCTCCTCGTGATCGCAGAACGAGATCGCGATGCCGTCGGCGCCGGCGCGCGCGGTGCGGCCGATGCGGTGGACGTAGGATTCCGGAATGTTCGGCAGGTCGTAGTTGAACACATGGCTGACGCCGTCGACGTCGATGCCGCGGGCGGCGATGTCGGTGGCAATCAGCGTGCGCAGCTTGCCGTCGCGGAAGGCGGCGAGCACGCGCTCGCGCTGGCTCTGCGACTTGTTGCCGTGGATCGCCTCGGAGGCGAGGCCGGCCTTCTGCAGCGCGCGCACCACTTTGTCGGCGCCGTGCTTGGTGCGGGTGAAGACCAGCACGCGGTCGACTTGTTCGCTCTTGAGCAGCTCGGCCAGCAGCGCCGGCTTCGAGGCCTTTTCGGTGAGGATGACGCGCTGATCGACGCGCTCGACGGTGGACGCCTGCGGCGTCACCGCCACGCGCGCCGGATCGCGCAGCATCTGCGCGGCGAGCTTGGTGATTTCCTGCGGCATGGTGGCGGAGAAGAACAGCGTCTGCCGCTCCTTGCGCAGCATCGTCACGATGCGGCGGATGTCGTGGATGAAGCCCATGTCGAGCATGCGGTCGGCTTCGTCGAGCACCAGCACCTCGACTTGGTCGAGCCGCAGCGCGCGTTGGTTGACCAGATCGATCAGGCGGCCGGGCGTGGCGACCAGCACTTCGACGCCATGCGCCAGCGAGCGGATCTGCTTGTTGATCGGCACACCGCCGATGGCGAGCGCGACAGCGAGCGGGCGGATATGCCGGCCATAGGCGCGGAAGCTGTCGGCGATCTGGCCGGACAATTCGCGCGTCGGCGACAACACCAGCACGCGGCAGGCTTTCTTGTCGGGCCGCAGGCGCTTGGTGTGCAGGTGATTGATGATCGGCAGCGCGAAGGCCGCGGTCTTGCCGGTGCCGGTTTGCGCGATGCCGATGACGTCGCGGCCTTGGCTCGCGAGGGGAATGGTCTGGGCTTGGATCGGGGTGGGGGTGAGGTATTTCTCTTCGGCGAGGGCGCGAAGGATCGGCTCTGCGAGGCCGAAGTCGTTAAATGAAGTCAAAAGGTCTCTTTCTTATATGGCGAAACGGCCGGCGCGCTGATGCGGGCGGCGGGATCGCGGGCTTTAAGACATCCCGCGTTGCCAGGGTTGTCGGTCGGTTGGAGAGAAACGGAGGAGGCGGGGCGAAATTCGTTTAAGGAGTTTCGTGCACGCAGCCCGCAAACCCGAGATCGGGTCGTTCGTCCGTTGGCGCTCATATGACAGGTGCTGATGGTCTTTTCAAGGCAGGTTGCGCGACTATTCCGCCAAATGATGAACAAAGTGGTCGCGGGCGGCTGTTTTTGCCCGATAGACAAGCCGCTTTAGATCGGGGAATGTCAGGCGCAATTTCCGTCCAGACCGTCCGCTACGAGTTCCGGAGCCGTTGCAATGCCATTTCCCCGGGCCTCCCAGGCCCTTTCCCGCTTCACCGTTCTCGATCTCACCCGCGTGCGCTCGGGTCCGACCTGCGTGCGCCAGCTCGGCGACTGGGGCGCCAATGTCATCAAGATCGAGCAGCCGCCGCATCTGGAGAAAGGCGAGGGGCCGGGCGGGCCGCGCAGCAACGCCGACTTCCAGAACCTGCACCGCAACAAGCGCAGCATCACCCTCGACTTGAAATCGCCGCAAGGGCTCGCCGCGTTCAAGCGCATGGTCGAGCAGGCCGATATCGTGGTCGAGAACTACCGCCCCGACGTCAAGGACCGGCTCGGCATCGATTACGAGACGCTGAAAAAGGTCAACAAGCGCATCATCCTCGCCAGCATTTCCGGCTTCGGCCAGGACGGGCCCTATCGTGAGCGGCCGGGCTTCGACCAGATCGCACAAGGCATGGGCGGGCTGATGTCGATCACCGGGCTGCCCGGACAAGGTCCGGTGCGGGTCGGCATCCCCGTCGCCGATCTCTGTGCCGGCCTGTTCTGTGCACTCGGCATCATGGTGGCACTGCTCGAGCG
Organism: uncultured Alphaproteobacteria bacterium; assembly: GCA_963727555.1. Lineage (GTDB taxonomy): Bacteria > Pseudomonadota > Alphaproteobacteria > Rhizobiales > Xanthobacteraceae > Pseudolabrys. The sequence goes on from CAVSGT010000006.1 coordinate 54,381, forward strand.
CGAGGTCTCCGGCGAGGGGCAATGGATCACCACCTCGCTGTTGCAGGCGCAGATCTTCATGCTCGACTTCCAGGCGGCGCGCTGGCTGCAGATGCATGAGGTGGCCAAGCAGGCGGGCAACAATCATCCCACCAGCATTCCGACCGGCGTGTTCAAGACCAAGGACGGCCATATCAATATCGCATCGACCGGCCATGTCATGTGGGAGCGGCTATGTCAGACCATCGGCGCGCCCGAACTGATCGATCATCCCGACTACAAGAGCAGCGCCTTGCGCTCCGAGAATCGCGACGCGCTCAATGCCGCGATCGACAAGTGCACGGTGACCAAAACCAGCGCGGAATGGATCGACGCCATCAACAAGGCCGGCGTGCCGTGCGGTCCGATCTATGCCATCGACCAGATGTTTGCCGACCCGCAGGTCGAACATCTCGGCATCGCGCAAAGCGCCAAACGTCCCGACGGCAGCGAGCAGGTCTTCGTCGGTCAGCCGGTGTCGCTGTCGCGCACGCCGAGCAAGATCGTCGTCACACCGCCGGAGCAGGGCCAGCATACCGACGAGGTACTCAAGGAATTCGGCTTCGCCGACAAGGAAATCGCCGCGCTGCACCAGGCCAAGGCGGTGTAAGGACATTGTCATGGCCTCGTGCCGGGCATGCCGCTGAAAAGGAGACATGGATGGCCGGGACAAGCCGGGCCATGACGAACAAGGAGGCACGCTATGAACGCGCCGATCAAGACCGACAAAATGCTGTCCCGCAAAGAGGGCGGCGTCGGCTACCTGATCTTCAACAATCCAGAACGGCACAATGCCGTGTCGCTGGAAATGTGGCAGGCCGCCTCCGGCATCCTCGCCGATTTCGCGGCGGACAAATCGGTGCGCGTGGCGGTGCTGACCGGTGCCGGCGGCAAGGCCTTCGTCTCGGGCGCCGACATTTCCAAGTTCGAGAGCGAGCGCTCCAACAAGGAGGCGATCGAGCGCTACAACGTGGCGGTCGATGAGGCCAACACCGCGGTCTATGAATTTCCCAAGCCGACCATCGCCATGATCCGCGGCTATTGCATCGGCGGCGGCGTCGGCCTCGCGCTGTGCTGCGATTTGCGCATCTGCTCGGACAATTCCAAATTCGGCGTGCCGGCCGCCAAGCTCGGCCTCGGCTACGGCTTCAAGGGCATCAAGAAGCTGGTCGATGTGGTCGGCCCGTCCTTCGCCAAGGAAATCTTCTACACCGCGCGCCAGTTCACCGCCGCCGAGGCGCTGGCGATGGGCCTGGTCAACCGCGTGCTGCCGCAGGATGAACTGGAGAATTACGTCAAGGACTACGCCGAAACCATCGGCGGCAACGCGCCGCTCACCGTCAATTCGGTCAAATACATTGTCGGCGAGGCGGTAAAGGCCGAGAGCGAGCGTAACTTGCAGAAATGCGCCGATCTGGTGGCGCAATGCTTCGCCAGCAAGGACTATATCGAAGGCCGCCAGGCCTTCATGGAGAAGCGCAAGCCGCGATTCACCGGCTCATGACGGCGCTGCCATTCTTCCAGAGGCGGTTGTGACAGACGCAAGTGAACTCGCCGGCAAGGTCGCCATCGTGACCGGCGCCGGGCGCAATATCGGCCGCGCCATCGCGCTGGCCTTGGCGCAAGACGGCGCCGCCGTCGTCGTCAATGTGCGCTCAAACAAGCGCGAGGTTGACGATGTCGTGCGCGCCATCGAAGCCGCCGGCGGCAAGGCGCTGAGCGTTGTCGGCGATGTGTCCGATCCGGCAACCGCGTCTGCGCTGGCCGATGCGGCGTTGAAAGCATTCGGCCGCATCGACTGCCTCGTCAACAACGCGGCGCTGCGGCGCGAGAAGCCGATCGGCGAGATGTCTTACGCCGACTGGCGCGAGGTGATGGACGCCACCCTCGACTCGGCGTTCCACGGCGTGAAAGCGTGTCTGCCGGCATTGCAGAAGAACGGCGGCACCGTCATCAACATGGGCGGCGTCAGCGCCCATGTCGGCGCCAAGAACCGCGCCCATGTGCTGACCGCCAAGGCCGGTCTGGTCGGCTTTACCCGCGCGCTGGCGCACGATCTCGCCGCCGACGGCATCACCGCCAATTGCGTGGTGCCGGGCGCGATCGACACGGCGCGGCCGGCGTCCTCGCCCAACCCGGCGCATCATCTCACCCACGGCACCATCGCCGGCGAGCGCGGCAAGCCGGACGACGTCGCCGCCATGGTGCGCTTCCTGTGCGGCCCCGGCGGGCGCTTCGTCACCGGGCAGACCATCCATGTCAGCGGCGGGGCCTATCTCGGGTCATAGCTGGTCTGCCGGGCAGGGTGGCCGCTCGCTCGCTAAAGTGCTAATCCACCGCCCAAGATCGCATCAAGATCGTTCCGGGTAGCAACGAGGGTCCCATGTATTCCGAGCTCGCGCTTTACATCGACGGCAAATGGCTCAGCGGCGAAGGCCGCAAGGGCGAAGACGTGATCAATCCGGCGACCGGCAAGACGCTTGCCGTTCTGCCGCATGCCTCGACCGCCGATCTCGATGCCGCGTTGGCGGCCGCGGACAAGGGCTTCCAGGTCTGGAAGGCGACCTCGGCCTATGACCGCTCCAAGATCATGCGCAAGGCCGCCGACCTGGTGCGCGAGCGCTACGACCACATTTCCAAGGTGCAGACGCAGGAGCAGGGCAAGGTCTATGTCGAGTCACGCGCCGAAGTGCTGACCTCCGCCGACATCATCGACTGGTATGCCGAGGAAGGCCGCCGCACCTACGGCCGCGTCATTCCCGGCCGTCAGAAGGGCGTGCGCCAGATGGTGCTGCAGGAGCCGGTCGGCGTGGTGGCGGCGTTCACGCCGTGGAATTTCCCGACGCTGACCCCGATACGCAAAATCGCCGGCGCGCTCGCCGCCGGCTGCTCGCTCATCATCAAGGCCTCGGAAGAAACGCCGGGCGGCTGCGTCGAATTGGTCAAGTGCTTCGCCGACGCCGGGCTGCCGGCGGGCGTGCTCAATCTGGTGTTCGGCGTGCCGGCCAATGTATCCGAGCACCTGATCCCGTCCAAGATCGTCAAGAAGATTTCCTTCACCGGCTCGATTCCCGTCGGCAAGCATCTCGCCGGGCTCGCCGCCAAGGGCATGAAGCGCGCCACCATGGAGTTGGGCGGTCATTCGCCGGTCGTCGTGTTCGACGACGCCGATCCCGGAAAAAGCCGCCGACACCATCGCCGCCTTCAAGTATCGCAACGCCGGTCAGGTCTGCATCTCGCCGACGCGCTTCTACGTGCAGGAGAAGGGCTACAACAAGTTCCTCGCCCGCTTCACCGAATACGCCAAGGCCCTCAAGATGGGCGACGGGCTGGAGAAAGGCATTACCTTGGGCCCGCTCGCCAATACGCGCCGGCTCGACGCCATGGAAGCGATCGTCAACGATGCCAAGGACCGCGGCGGCAAGGTCGTCACCGGCGGCTCGCGCCACGGCAACCAGGGCTTCTTCTATGAGCCGACGGTGATCACCGACGTGCCGGACGATTCCAAGATCATGACGCAGGAGCCGTTCGGACCGGTGGCGCCGATCGTGCCGTTCAAGACCTTCGACGAAGTGGTCGAGCGCGCCAATTCGTTGGAGTTCGGGCTCGCGGCTTACGCCTTCACCTCGTCGGACAAGACCGCCGCCGCGATCGGCGACGCCATCCAGTCCGGCATGGTCGGCGTCAACAGCGTCATGGTCTCGACGCCGGAGACGCCGTTCGGCGGCGTCAAGGAATCGGGCTACGGCTCCGAAGGCGGCATCGAGGGCCTGCAGGCGTATATGAACACCAAGTTCATCTCGCAGGCCTGAGCGATCGCAATTAGAAATAAAGATGGCCGGGCTCGCCCCGGCCATTTTCTTTTGGCGGTCGCGCCGTCACACGACCACGAACTGGCCCATCATGCCGGCATCCTCGTGTTCGAGGTTGTGGCAGTGAAACATATAAGGGCGTACCGGATCGGCGAAATCGGCGAATTCCGCGATCACACGCACCTTGGAGCCGGACTCGACGAGGACGGTGTCTTTCAGTCCTTGTTCGTGCGGCTGCGGCGGCGCGCCGTCGCGATCGAGCACGCGGAACTGGATGTCGTGGATGTGGAACGGATGCGGCAGCGTCGTCGTGTTCTCGATCTGCCAGATCTCGACGCTGCCGAGCGGCACCCGCACATCGATGCGGTTCATGTCCATCGACCGTCCATTGATGCCCATCGGCCCCTCCATGTCGGGCAGCGGCCGCCGCCTGAGCGACATCGTGGTCATGTCCAGTGTGAAAGTACGTGTGCGGGCGGCTTGCGCCGGGTCCCAGCGCGGCACCCGAATGAACCGCTGCGGAACCGGTCCGTCCGCCGGTTCCGGCTTTTCCGCCCGCAAGCTGAGAATGGGGAAGGCGCCGCTGTCGTCCCGCGCGCCGCGCATGGCCATCCCGGTCGCGCCGGCGACGAGCGGATAGCTCATCAAGGTGAGCGTCTGATCGGGTCGCATCTCGACGAGCAGGTCGATGCGCTCGGCCGGCGCAAGCCTCACCCGACGCATGGCGCGCCGGTCGCTCGAGCAGGCTGCCGTCCGCGCCGATGACGATGAGGTCGCCGCCGTCGTCGCGGCCGAGCAGGTAGATGCGCGAATTCGAGCCGTTGAGGATACGCAACCGCGTGCGCTGCCGGCGGACGACCAGATAAGGATCGACGGTGCCGTTGACCAGGATGACGTCGCCTTCATAGCCGATCTCGGCGTCGCCCATCGTCGACATGTATTCGAAACTGCCGTCGCCGCTGAAACGGCGGTCCTGGATGACGAGCGGAATGTCGTCGACGCCGTAGTCCGATGGCAGCCGGAGCGCGCGGCTTTCATCGTCCTCGACCAGGAGCAGGCCGGCCAGTCCGCGCACGACCTGCTCGCCGGTCTGCTCGACCATGTGCGAGTGATACCAGAACAGCGACGCTTTCTGCTTGATCTCGAAGTGCGGCTCCCACACCTGCGCCGGCGCGATGACCTGATGCGGCCCGCCGTCGAAACGCGCGGGGATATGCAAGCCGTGCCAGTGCAGGGTGGTCGGCTCGTCCAATCCGTTCTTCACCCGGAATTTCACGCGATCGCCGGCCCGGCAGCGGATCGTCGGACCGAGATAAGGGCCGTTGATTCCGATCGTCGGCGTCGAGAGGCCGGGCAGGAAATTCGAAACGCCGGCCGCGATATCGAGATCGTAGAGTTTTTCGGCGCCGGCGCTGCGGCCATCGAGCAGCGGTGGAATCCTGAGCGGATTGCCTTGCTGCTCCGCAGCCCCGCCGCGGCCGACGGGCAAGCTCAGCGCGCCCACCGCTGACGCGGTCGCTCCCAAAACGAAATCGCGGCGGGACAAGGACATCGATTGAGCCTCGACGCCTCGCCTAGCGCGGCGAGGCCGGCCGATCGTTGATGCAGATCAAGCGGAACTGCCCGCCGTGGCGTGCGGTTACTTGCCTGCCTGCGCCTTCCGGCACGCCTCCCACACCTTCGCCGGCGTCGCCGGCATGTCCATGTGGTCGGCGGCGCCGTTGGGGATGGCGTGCGAAACCGCGTTCATCACCGCGGCGATCGAAGCGGTGGTGCCGGCCTCGCCGGTGCCCTTGACGCCGAGCGGGTTGGTCTTGGCCGGCACCGGATGCAGCGCCTCGCGCAGTTCGATCGGCATGTCGTGTGCGCGCGGCATGCCGTAGTCCATGAACGAGCCGGAAACCAATTGCCCGCTCGCCGAATCGTAGACCGTGTTTTCGGTCAGCGCCTGGCCGAGCCCTTGCGCCAGACTGCCGTGCACCTGGCCCTCGACGATGGTGGTGTCGAGCGGGTTGCCGCAGTCGTCCACCGCCGTGTAGGTCACGAGATCGACAAAGCCGGTATCGGGATCGATCTCCACTTCGGCGATATGGCAGCCGTTGGGGAAGGTGAGCGGCGCATCCGCTTTGTCCTTCGTGTCGAGGCTTTCGCCCATCTCCTTGGCGCGGCGCGCGGTCTCGAACAGCGAAATCTTGCGGTCGGTGCCGACCACCTCGAATTGGCCGTCGCGATACTGGATGTCGTCCTCGGCGGCCTCCAGCGCCGCCGAGGCGATCTTCTTGCCTTTCGCCAGCATCACGTCGGCGACATGCACGACGGCGGTGCCGGCGGTCATCGCCGAGCGCGAGCCGACGGAGGCGCCGCCGGTGAGGCCGAGCGCGGTGTCGCCGTGACGGTGCTCGATTCTTGCCGGGTCGATGCCGAGGCGGCCGGCGAGCAGCCGGCCGAACACGGTGGCGTGGCTCTGCCCGGTCGACTGCACGTTCAAGCCGAGGATCAGTTCGTCGCCGTCGGGAAACGCCAGCGATGCCGATTCGGTCGGTGTGGCGCCGGCATGCTCCAGCATGCAGGAGATGCCGATGCCGCGATATTTCTTGCGCCGCGCCGCCTCGCGCTTGCGCTTGTTGAAATTCTCGTAGTCGGCGAGCTCGAGCGCCTTGTCCACGATGCCGGGGAAGTCGCCGCTGTCATAGGTGTTGATCGGCGTCTTGAACGGCATGGCCGACGGCGGAATGAGGTTCTTCTTGCGCAGCCGCAACGGATCCATGCCGACGATGCGGGCGGCTTCCTCCACCGCGCGCTCGAGCGCGTAGTTCGCTTCCGGGCGTCCGGCGCCGCGATAAGGCGCGATCGGCACCTTGTTGGAGAAATAGCAGGCCACGCCGACGTCGATCTTCGGGACCCGATACATGCCGGGGAAAGCAGCGCGCGAAATTATTGGTGTTGATGTTGACGCCGGCGTTGCCGACGTAAGCGCCCTGGTTGCACAGATGGCGCACGCGCAAGCCTAGGAACTTGCCCTTGTCGTCGAGCGCAAGCTCGACATGGGTCACCGCGTCGCGCGCCTGGCAGTCGCTCATGAAGGCTTCCGAGCGCGTCGATTGCCAGTGCACCGGCCGGCCGAGCTTGCGCGCGCCCACCATCACCGCGATGTATTCCGGATAGACCGTCGTCTTCATGCCGAAAGCGCCGCCGACGTCTTCGGTGATCACCCGCAATTTGTCGTTCGGCACGCCCATGATGGAGGCGGCCTGGTTGCGCAAGCCGTCGGCGCTCTGCGAGCAGGCGCGCAAGCGTGTAGGCGTCGTTGTCCTTGTCGTAGGCGCCGGTGGCGCCGCGCGTTTCCATCGAGGCGACGACGAGGCGTTGGTGGACGACGCTGACGCGCGCCACATGCGGCGCCTTGGCGATGATGTCGGCGACCTCGCGCTCGTTCTCTTTATTCTCAGCCCAGCCTGGCCAGTCGACGCAGAGATTGCCCGGCGCATCCGAGAAAAGCTGCGTCTCGGCTTTCATCGCCGTAGCCAGATCGACCACGGGCGGTAGTTCCTCGTAGTCCACCTGCACCAGGTCGGCGGCATCGAGCGCGGCGGCGGCGGTCTCCGCCACCACCATCGCCACCGGATCGCCGACATGCATCACCTTGTCGCCGGCCAGCGCCGGTCGGAACGGCAGCACCATCTTGGCGCCGCCGCGGCCAACGGTCGGCGGGTGGCGCGCGATGCTGCCGATACCGGCTTCTTTGATGTCCTCCGCCGTGAGTACGGCGAGCACGCCTTTCGCCTTGCGCGCCTCATCGGCGTTCACCGACACAACGCGGGCATGCGCATGCGGCGAGCGCACGAAGGCGGCATAGGCCTGGTTCGGCAGCCGCGGATCGTCCACGAAATGACCGGCGCCGCGCACCAGGGCATCGTCCTCGACGCGCGGCTCATGGCGGGGGCGGGCAGTGTCGGTCGCTGTCATGGCAAGGTCCGGCTATTGGGGGGTGGAACGCAGGGGCCTCGTTTATAGCCCAAAGTGCCGGTGCCGACAGGGGCTTGCGTCCGCCTTCCGGGTGCGGCACTGAGGCGCTCTTCCAGCTGCGCATCGCCTCGAAAAGGGTGGGCACCGGTTCCCCAAACCGGATCGTGCGCGAGGGGGACAACGCGCTCACGACCCGTTTTCAGAGGACGAAATGACCCAACGGACCATCGATACCCATACCCACGTGCTGGCCGCGGAGACCGCCGCCCTGTTGACCAAAGAAGTGTCCAAGGTGCCGGTGACCATCACCGATATCGACAAGGATATCGCGCTGCTCGACGTCGGCGGGGTCGCCTACAAGCCGTTCCCGCGCGGCGGCTTCGATATCGAGCGCCGGCTAAAGGACATGGACGACACCGGAGTCGACGTGCACCTGCTCTCGGCCACGCCGCAGACCTATCTCTATGACCAGGACGCTTCGCTCGCCGCCGCTGCCGCGGTGATCCAGAACGATCAGATGGCGAAACACATCGCCGCCCATCCGACGCGTTTCTTAGGAATCGCCACGCTGCCGATACAGGACCCGAAACGCGCCGCCGACGAGCTCAAGCGCGTCATGACCAAGCTGGGCCTGAAGGGCGCCATGATCGGCTCCAACGCGATGGGCAAGAATCTCGACGACCCGAGCTTCGAGCCGCTGTGGGCGACCGCCAACGAACTCGGCGCCTTCATGTTCATCCACCCCAACAATGTCGCCGGCGCCGATCGCCTCAAGTCCTATTATCTCCGCAACCTGATCGGCAATCCGCTCGACACCACCATCGCCGCCGCTTCGCTCTACTTCGGCGGCGTGCTCGATAAGTATCCCAAGATGACCGTCATGCTCGCCCATGGCGGCGGCTTCACGCCCTATCAGGCGGCGCGCTGGGAGCACGGCTGGCGGGTGCGGCCGGAGCCGCACAAGAACATCGCCCATGAGCCGAAGAATATCGCCGGCCGCTTCTTCTACGACACCATCCTGCATTCCGATAAGACGCTGGAGATGATGATCGATCTGGTCGGCGTCGACCACGTGATGCTCGGCAGCGATTACCCCTACGACATGGCGATGCTCGATTGCGTCGCGCATGTGCGGGCGCTGAAAATCTCCGATGCCGACAAGGACACCATCCTCGGCGGCCACGCGGAAGCTTTGTTGTCGGGGAAGGCGTCATGAACGTCCAGGCAAACGCCAAAGCGGTGCGCATTCCGGTCGGCGCCATCACCGGGCTGATCGCCGACGCGCTGGTCAAGAACGGCTTGCCGGCCGACGATGCCGCCAAGGTCGCCGAGCTGATGCTGGAAGCCGACCTCATCGGCGCCGATGCGCACGGCGTATTCCGGCTGCCGCAATACGTGCAGCGGCTGAAGCTGGGCTCGACCAATCCGCGCCCCAACATCAAGGTCAAGCAGACGGCGCCGGCGACCGCATTGGTCGACGGCGACAACGGCATGGGCCATCTGGTGGTGTCGCGCGCGGCGGAGACCGCGATCGATCTCGCGCGCACCTGCGGCGTCGCCTGGGTCGGTGTGCGCATGTCCAACCACGCGGGCGCGGCCGGCGTCTACGCCGCGCTGCCGCTCAAGGCCAATATGATCGGCATCTATTCGGCGCAGGCCAATGCCAACCACATGCCGCTCATCGGCGGCGCCGAGCCGCTGCTCGGCACCAATCCGGTGGCATTTGCGATTCCCGCCGGCGAAGAGCCGCCGCTGGTGCTCGACATCGCCACCTCGATCGTGTCCTACGGCACCATCAAGAACCACGCGATGCTCAATCGCCCGCTCAAGGATGACTGGATGGTCGATCCCAAGACCGGCGAGGCGGTCACCGATCCGCAGAAAAGCGGCGAGGCGCTGCTGCTGCCGATGGGCGGCTACAAGGGCGCGGGGCTGGCGCTGATCCTTGGCATGCTCAGCGGCGTGCTCAACAGCGCGCGCTACGGCCGCGACACCGTCGACTTCAATGCCGATCCCGCCGCCGTCACCAATACCGGACAATTCGTGGTCGCGCTCGACCCGGCGCGCTTCCTGCCGCTCGACCACTTCAAGGCGGAAGTCGACCGCCATATCCGGAGCTTGCGCACGTCGAAGACATTGCCCGGACAGAGCGTGCGGTTGCCCGGCGAAGAGCGCGCCAAACGCCGCGCCGACCGCTTGACGAACGGCTTGCCGCTGCCGCCCGAGTTGTTGACGCGGCTCGACAAGCTCGCGGGCGAACTCGCAATCAAGCCGCTGGCGGCGCGTTAGCGAAAGTTTGCCTTCGGTTTACGCACATTTTGTCCGCTGCCGGGCCGCGGCGGCGGACTTTGATTTGTCATTAATTAACCGTTCTAAAATTCGTTGCGCTGTCGTTTTCGGCCTTAACAGGCCGCCCATTTTTGTCGGCTAATTTCGTGCCGCATGAGCTTGCCCGTATTGCTCGACGAACTCAGTAACGCCGTCGCCGAAGGCGCGCCCGAACGGCGCGCCGAGATCGTTGCGCGCGTGACCGAGGTCTTCGTGGGCGGATCGGCCGGCTATTCCGCCGGCCAGATCGAGTTCTTCGACGACGCCTTCATGCGTATCGCCGCCATGATCGAAGTATCGGCGCGCGCCGCCTTGGCCGATCGCTTGGCAAAGGATCCGCGCGCACCGGCGATGATCAGCCGCGCTTTGGCATGTGACGACGAGATCGCGGTCGCCGCGCCGATGCTCGAACATTCCCAACAGCTCGATATTGACACCCTGGTCGTGGCCGCGAGCAGCAAAAGCCAAGACCATCTGCTCGCCATCTCGCGGCGCAACGCGCTCGACGAAGCGGTCACCGACGTGCTGGTCGAGCGCGGCGACCAGCCGGTCATGCTCAACATGGCCGCCAATCCGACGGCGCGCTTTTCCGACAACGGCTACCAGACGCTTGTTCGGCGCTCGGACGGCGACGACGAACTGACGACGCGCGTCGCCTTGCGCACCGATATGCCGCGCGAACATCTGTTGCGGCTCTTGGTCAGGGCCTCGCGCGACGTGCAGGTCAAGCTCGAGGCCGCGCATCCGTCGATGGCAAAGACGATCCAAGACGCCGTCGCCGAGGCGGCGACCAAGATCCTGGACAAGACCAGCGCCCTGTCGCGCGACTACAGCGCGGCCCGTAAGCATGTCGAGTTGCGGCAGGCCGGCGGCCGGCTCGACGAGAGCGAAGTTGCGGCTTTTGCGGCGGCCAACAAATTCGAGGAGACGGCCGCCGCGCTCGCGCTGCTGTGCGGCATTCCGATCGAGCAGGTCGATCGGGCGATGGTGCAGGATCGGCCGGAGGCCGTGCTGGTCATCGCCAAGGCGATCGGACTGCCCTGGGCGACGGTCAAGGCCATCCTGCGCCTGCGCGCCGGCGAGCGCGGCATTTCGCCGGGCGAGCTCGATCAGTGCCTCGCCACGTTCTCGCGGCTCAATACCGCAACGGCGCGGCAAGTCCTCAAATTCAGGAACAAGTCCGCGCGCACCTCGCGCTTCGGGCGGTCGGCGGCTTAAGCCGCCGCCTTCACCTCGTCGGGATCGAGCGGCAGCTTCACCGGCGCCTTGCGCTTGGCCGACAGATCGAGCGCCTTGGTCAGCATCAGATCGCGGTGCGCTTCTTCCACCGTCGCCGCCGCGGTCGGCAGCCCCATCGCGATGCGGTTGAGCCACGAGTCGGTTTCCAGCGCCATCGGCCCGCGCAATTCGCCGAGCGCCATGTCGCCGGGCGGATAGCTGCCCATGAAATCGACCAGCCGCGACGTGTCGGGGTTGTAGCCTTCCGACTGTGGCTTCGACACCGCCAGCACGATGTCGCGATGGGTGTCGTCGATGGTGAGCACGCCGGTGGTGCCGACGATGCCGACTTCGAGCGAATAGACCGCGGCCGGCCAGTTGACCGGCAACGCCCAGGAAATATTGAGGTGATAGACGGTGCCGTCTTCGAACATGATCATGCCGGCGGTGGCGTCGATGCCCTTGTAGAGCGGGCCCAGCACCTTGTCGATCGAGCGGGCATAGACCTCGACCGGCTTCTTGCCCTCGAGGCACCACATGCAGATGTCGAGCGCATGCGTGCCGGAAATCACCATCGGCGAGATGGTCGAGGGATCGTCGGTGCGCTTGTAATTGTCGATCGCCACCAGCCGGTTCATGAACGCGCGCGAGGTGACTAGCGTCACATCACCCAAAGCACCGGTGCGGCACTTTTCCTTGGCGCCCAGCCAGCGGCGGCGGAAACGCTGCGTGTAGCCGACCACGGCGTCGACCTTGGCGTCCTGGATCGCTTTGAGCACGCGCGCGGATTCGTCGAGCCGCGTGGCCAGCGGCTTCTCGATCAGCAGCGGGAGCTTGCGCTCGAGCGCCACCATGATCGGATCGACGTGCAGGTGCTCGTCGGTGGCGATGATGGCGCAGGTCACTTCCGGCCGCTTGAGCAATTCGACGTGGCTTTGCGTGACGAAATCGGCGTTGACCTTGGGCGCGACTTCGCCGGCGCGGTTCGGGTTCTTTTCGGCCAGCCCGATCCACTCCACCGCCGGATGGCGCGCCGCCACTTCGCCGCGGAACAGGCCGACGCGGCCGCCGCCGATGATGGCGAGGCCGATACCCTTGGTATTATTTTTCATGCTGGATTGGCTCCTGACCGATTTTTCTCTTTGAATTCCGCGATTCCCGAAATCGTCTCGTTGGTCAGCGGCAGATCGACCGGCTCGTTGCGGTAGGCCGACAGATCGGCGGCGCTGTAGGTTTCCATCACCCGGCGCGCGCTTTCCGGCGTCACCATCACCGGCGTGTCGCGGATGCAGGCTTCCAGGAAGTGGATGGTCTCCGGCCCCATGCCGCCGGCGAACACGTCGCCGACCTGCTCGCCCGGCATGGTCGACATCGGGAACACCTGGCCGTTGCTCATGGTGTTGAGCCAATTGTCGCGCTGGGTGTCGTCGAGCACCAGCGCGCCTTCGGTGCCGGTGATCTCGATCCAGGTCGAGCAATAGTTCGGATAGCTCGGCGGGAAGTTCCAGCCGCCGCCGATCATCACCACCACGCCATTGTCCATGGTGACGGTGGTGAACATCACGTCATGCGAGCCGTTGACCGGCTGCATGTAGCCGAAGGCGCCTTGGCTATAGACGCGCACCGGCTTGGCCGGCTCCAACAGCCAGAACACGAAGTCGAGATCGTGGGTCGATTCCATCACTACCGGCGACAGCCGCACGCGGCCGGCGATCTTCTTGCCGAGGCTGCGCGACAAATTGCGGCTGACCAGCACCGAGACCACCTTGCCGAGCGTGCCGTCGGTGATCTTCTTCTTGGCGTAGGCGATCTTCGGGTTGAAGCGCTGCGAGTAGCCGATGGTGAACTTCAGGCCATTGCGCTTGGCGAGCTCGATCAGCTCGTCGGCTTCCCATAGCTCCAGCGCGATCGGCTTTTCCAGCATCACGTTCTTGCCGGATTTGAGACAGTCGCGGCAGATCGGATGGTGGTTGGTTTCCGGCGTGGTCGAGACGTAGACCACCGAGATGTTCGGGTTCTTGATGATGTCGTTGTAATCGAGCGTCGCCGTCGCCGGCTTGTACAGCGCCTTCACCTCGGCCAGCCGGTCGGGCCGGATCTCGCACAAATGCAGCTTGTCGACCAGCGCCGTGCGCGCCAGCGTTTCCGCGCGCGTGCCGCCGACCCAGCCGACGCCGATCACCGCTGCTTCAACCGTTTTCACCCAATCCCCCGCGTTTCTTTTGTGAGCGCCGCGGCCGGCCGGCCACGCGGGCGGCACACTAGCCCACGCGGAAAGTGACTGGAAGGGCAATGATTTTCAGCCGGCGACAGCTGTTTGGCCGACCCCGAAAACCTGCGCGGCGAACTGCGGATAGACCTCGACCAGTTGCGGCGCCACCACCTCGCGCAACAGCTTGAGCGTCTCAGGGCTTGGCGCCGGCGTCTCCGGCACGCTCGCCGGCCGGTCGAAATCGAAGCCGGTGTTCTCGATCACCTCCTCGACCGTGTGGCCGGGATGCACGCTGGCGAGCGAAAAGCGGCCATTGGCGAAATCGAACAGGCAGCGGTTGGTGATGAGCGCGATCGGCCCGCCCGGGCGGAACACGTTTTTGTCGCTGGCGCCCGGCGCGCTGATGAAATCGACACGCGGCACCAGCGTGCGGCGCGAATGCTCGGTGCGGAACAGGATCACCTTCGGCACCACGTAATAGAGATAGGCCGAGCCGAACGAGCCGGGAAAGCGCACCTGCGGGTGCGCGTAGTCGCCCGTCGACACCAGATTGACATTGCCTTGGCCGTCGATCTGCCCGCCCGACAGGAAGAACACATCGATGCGGCCTTGCCCGGCGCAGTCGAACAGTTCGCGCGCGCCGTCGGTCCAGAACGTGTTCTTGGGACTGCCCAGCAGCGACACGTAAGGCCGGCCCAAGCCTTGTAACTTGCCGCGCTCGCGCGCCAACAGCGCGGCGGTCGCCGGGATCGGCGAGGCATTGCCGACCGCCACATGCCGCACGTCGCCGATCAGCCGCGCGATGACATCGGCGAGCAGTTCCTCGGAGCGGAAGTCATTCGTCGTCATGGCCGGGCTCGTCCCGGCCATCCACGTCTTGGCAACAAGAAAGACGTGGATGGCCGGCACAAGGCCGAGCATGACGGGCTCTCGCTATGCCGCTCTCTTCTCATACACATACTTGTCCAGATATTCGGCAAAGCCTTGTTCGCTCGCCGCCATCTTTGCATACAAAGCGAGATGCTCGGCATCGGCGGCGTAGCAATCAGGCAACGGCAGCGGCCAGCAGCCGCGCTCGGCCACCGCGATGCTCTCGACATAGAAGCCCGGCAGCGTGCCGGCCGACAGCACCGGGTCGTCGAGCAGATTGCCGTCGTGGATCTTCTCCACGGTGACGACGGTCTTTTCCGCCGCGTGCGCCATGGTGGCGAGTTCGCGCTGGCGTCCGATCCAGACATTGCCTAGCGGATCGGCCATCGGCGCATGAAACAGCGCAACGTCCGGCTTGATCGCCGGCAACAGCACGATCGGATCGGCGTTGCCGAACGGCGAGTCGATCACTTTCCAGTCGGTGCGGTATTTCAACACGTCGGAACCGATCAGCCCGCGCAGCGGCATGAACGGCACGCCTTTTTCCGACGCCTGCAACGCGGCATGCAGCGCCGGACAGGTGGCATCCATCATCTTGATCGTGCCCGACCTGACCGCGGCGCTGAAGCGCGGCGCCGGACCGAACTCGCCGAGGCTGACCGCGCTGGTCTCCAAGGTCTCGACGCAGCCGGCGCCGATCAACAGGTCGGCCTGCAGGCTCGACGTGGGCAGCGCCACCAGATGCAGGCGCTTGATGCCGCGGCGGATCAGCGCGCGCGTCGCCGCCATCGGCACGCCCGAGACGTCGCGCGGCACCACCAGCATTAAGCCGTCGCGGATAGAGGCAAGCGCGTCGTCGAGCGATTTCGCCAGTTGGGCCATGCCCATCCGCATAACATGCTTGCCAGGGCGAGACAATTTTGCGACCTGATCGCCGGCGCATGATCCCGAAAAGCATGTCCTCGACACCGATCGGGGATGGGCACCGGTTTTCGGAAAAGATCATGCGCAAGGAAAATGCGATGAACTTGCAAGACAAGCTCGCGGCCAAGCGGTTTGTCATCACCGCCGAAGTGACCCCGCCGGTGTCCGCCGACCGCAACGAGTTGCTGGCCAAGGCGCTGCCGCTCAAGGGCTCTGGCCGACGCGGTCAACGTCACCGACGGCGCCGGCGCGCGCGCGCATCTCGGCGCGGTGACCGCCGCGGCCATGCTGGTGGAGCAGGGGATCGAGCCGATCCTGCAGATCACCTGCCGCGACCGCAACCGCATCGCCTTGCAGAGCGACTTGCTCGGCGCGCGCCGCCGCCGGCGTGCGCAATCTGCTGATGCTGCGCGGCGACGACCCCAGCGCCGGCGATCAGCCCGATGCCAAGCCGGTGTTCGATCTCGACACGCGCGGCTTGCTACTAACCGCGCGGCGTATGCGCGATAAGGGCGAGTTGCCGAGCGGCCGCAAGATTTCCGGCCGCGCCGATTTCTTCCTCGGCGGCGCCGACAATCCGATCGATCCGCCGCCCGGCTGGCAGCCGAAATCGCTGCAGGCCAAAATCGAGGCCGGCGCGCAATTCGTGCAGACGCAGTTCTGCATGGATGCCGGCGTCGTGCACCGCTATATGGCGCGGCTGGCCGAGCTTGGGCTCGCCGAGCGGGTTTATCTCATCGTCGGCGTCGTGCCGCCGCGCTCGGCCAAATCGGCGCGCTGGATCAAGGACAAGCTCTACGGCTCCATCATTCCCGACGCGCTGATCGCGCGCATGGACGGCGCCAGCGATCCGATCGCGGAAGGCCGCAACATCTGCCTCGACATGGTGCGGGAATTGTCGGACATCCCTGACGTCGCCGGCTGTCACATCATGGCGCCGGGCAATGACGCCGCGGTGCCGGACGTCATCCGCGCCGCGCGCGAGAGCATCAAGCGGCTGGCGCTATTGTAATTACTGTCATGGCCGGGCCTGTCCCGGCCATCCCAATTCACGTGGCACAGCGCGTGCCTTCCTAAGCGGGATCACTGGGTCACGCCGCTTCGCGGCGGCCCGGTGATGACATCAAGATGACATCAACTCAACGCCGCCTTCACCCGATCCGGCGAGAACGGCACGCGGCGGATGCGCACGCCGGTGGCGTCGTAAATCGCGTTGGCGATCGCCGCGGCGACCGGCCGGATCGACGGCTCGCCGGCGCCCGATGGCGCGATCTCCGGATGATCGATCAGCACCACGTCGATCGCCGCCGGCGTCTCGGCGATGTCGAGGATCGGGTAGGTGAGCCAATCGACGCTGGTCACCGCCTTGGTGTCAAAATGCACTTCCTCCCACAGCGTGCGGCTGACGCCCTGCACGATATTGCCCTCGATGCATTTCCTCAAACCGTCCGGGTTGATGATCTGCCCGCAGTCATGCGCCACCGTGAACTTGCGTGCCCAGATCTTGCCGCTGGCGCGGTCGACGTCGACCTCCGCGATCACCGCCACGCGCGTGCCGTTGCGCTGGGCATAGGCGATGCCGCGTCCCGACACTTTGCTGCCGGTCTGGCCGGGACGGGGCGAGGGCCGCGTCTCCCAATTGGCCTTCTCGGCCGCGCCGATGATCACGGCGATGTCGCGCTTGTCCTTGACGTAGCGCAGGCGGAACTCGATCGGATCGGCGTTCACCGCCGCCGCCACCTCGTCGATGAACGATTCGCTGGCGAAGTGGATTTGCGGGCCCACGGGGTCGCGCAGATGCGCGCTGCGCAGCGGCGAGGCGCGGTCGAGCAGCGGCCCGATCGTCTCCCACGACAGCCGCTTGTTCTCGAAGGCGTAGGATTCCGCCGGCACGCCGAAGCCGTCGCCGGAATGCAGCGCGACGCCGCGCAACTGCCCGGCCAGCGTGTCCCACGGATGGCCGCCATTGGTGTTGACGTCGACGCGCGAGAAACCCTTGCTGGCGAACTCGTAGGCGACGACCTTGCCGGAGGCGTCGACCCCCGCGCGCGCCTTGTGCACCGAGGCCGGGCCCTTGGGATCCCACGCGGTGCCTTGCGCGCGCGAATATTGCAGGCGCACCGGTTTGCCGACCGCCTTGGCGAGCACGGCGGCGTCCATGGCGCAATCGTCGGCATCGTTGCGGCCGTAGGAGCCGGGGCCCAATGTCCAGATCACCCGCACATGATCGAGCGGCACGTTGAGCGTGGCCGCCAATCCTTGCTGCACGTAGTGCGACTTCTGCGTGCCGCTCCAGCAGGTCACATGGCCGTCCTTGATCTCGACCAGCGCGCAGGCCGGTCCCATGCTGGCGTGCGACTGGAACGGCCATTCGTACTCGGCCGCGATCAGCTTCACCGCCGAACCAAAAGCCTTGTCGACGTCGCCGGTTTGCCTGGCCACCTCGCGCTTGCGCGCGGGCGCCTGGCGGATGTGATTGTAGAGGCCGGCCTGGTCGGGGAACGGAGGTTGCGCGGCCGACCACTGCACTTTCAGCTTTTCCGCCGCTTTGATCGCGTCCCATTCCTTGTCGGCGACCACGCCGAGGAAGCCTTGCTCCCAGACCGCCTGCGCGCCGCGAATGTGCCTGATCGAACGCTTGTCCACTTTGACCGGCACGCTGCCGGCAACCGGCGGGCGGATCATGCGGCCGTGCACCATGCCGGGCACTTTGACGTCGGTGACGAAGTTCTCTTGCGCGAACACCTTGGGCGCCACGTCCGAGCGCTTGATCGGACGGCCGACGATCTTGTACTCGCTCGGCTTCTTCGGCTGCGCCTTGCCGGGCGCATAGAGCGCGTTGCCGTAGTGCTTGTTCCAGGCGAGCTTCACGTTGAAATAGCGCCCGCCGATCATCTCGGCATAGGTGATGCGCTTGCTGGCGTCGTGCGCGACGCTGACAATGCCGTCGTCGACGACCAGTTTGTCGGCCGGCGTCGTCAGCAGGCCGGCCGCCATCTCGACCAGCACGCGGCGCGCTTCCGCCGCCGCCATGCGCATCTGCCGGCCGCCGCGCTGAACGCCGGTGGAGCCGGAGGCGCCGCCCTGATTTACCGAGGTGGCAGTGTCGCCCATGATCACGCTGACGCGCTTGAAGTTGACGTCGAGCTCTTCCGCCACCATCTGGCCGATGGCGACGTGCAGCCCATGGCCCATGTCCATCTTGCCGAAATAGGCCGCGACGCCGCCGTCGGCCTTGACCGCGACGAATGACGACAGTTCATCCGGCATCAGCGGCGGCTTCGCGGTGCCTTGTGCCTGCGCGGCCTGCATCGACAGCAGAGTGTCGAGCGACACCGCCGCGCCGACCGAGACTACCAGCGCGCCGCCGCTGAGTAGGACGGCGCGGCGCGTTAGGGACGAGGTCTTTTCGAATTTTGTCATGACCGTTGCCTCAGCCCATCATCGCGGCGGCACGCTTGACCGCCTTGAGGATGCTGACGTGGGTGCCGCAGCGGCATTTGAGGCCCGAGAGCGCGTCTTTTATTTCGGCTTCGGTCGGCTTCTTCTTACTCGCCAAGAAAGCGGCGGCGGTCATGATCCAGCCGTTGATGCAGTAGCCGCATTGCGGCACCTGCTCTTCGATGTAGGCGGTCTGTATGGGATGCGGCTTGTCCGGCGTACCGAGGCCGGCGAGCGTCACGATCTTGGCTTTGCCGACATCGGAAATTGGCGTGATGCAGGAACGGGTCGGCGCGCCGTCGAGATGCACGGTGCAGGCGCCGCATTGCGCCAGCCCGCAGCCGAAATGCGGATTGTTGAGCCCAAGGTCGTCGCGCAAGGCATAGAGCAACGGCATGTCGGGATCGGCCACGACGCTATGGGTCTTGCCGTTGACGGTGAGGGTGAACTTTTGGCTCATAATGGCCTGCTCCTAACGCGGAACCGCGCGGGCCGAGCGCCCTAACCGGCGCTTGCTGGCAAAAGGCTAGTCCCGCCCAGGGCGCTTGGGAACATGCTCGACGATAAATTTGATGTTAACATGGCTTCGGGAACAACGCCGGAAAAGCCGCCATCAAGGCGTCGGCGGCGAGGGAGGAAACCGCACATGACGATCAAACGCATAGGCTTTGCAATTATTGCCGCCGCGACGGCCGGCTTGTTGTCGCAAGGAGCGGCCGCGCAGGAGCATGTCTGGCGCCACGGCTTGATCAAGGCCAAGGCCGATGCCGGCATCTTCCTGATGGTCACCTCGGGCGACTTCGCCAAGAAACAGGGCATCACGCTCAAGACCTCGGAGTTCCGCAACGACCAGATCGCGCTCAAGGCGCTGATCGCCGGCGAGCTCGACAGCTACGAAGGCGGCCCGCAGGGCGTGTTCGCCGCCGACGCCAAGGGCGCCGACATCCGCATCCTGGGCTGCCATTGGATCGTGGTGCCGCACGGCATCTATGCCAAGGACTTCGATCAAGACGGTCGCCGACCTCAAGGGCAAGCAGATCGCAGTGTCGGCGCCGAACTCGATGCCCGACATGCTGGCGCGCTTCGCGCTGGAGAAATACGGCATCAGCACGAAGGACGTGAAGCTGGCCGCCGTCGGCGGCGACAAGGATCGCTACAACGCGCTGGTCGGCGGCGTGGTGGAGGCCGCGGTGGTCTCCAACGAATACGAGCCGGTGGCGCCCAAGGATATCCATCTGCTGGTGGCCGGCCGCGACGCGGTGCCGAAATTCCTGCGCGTGTGCATCATGACCAGCGAGAAGGTGATGAAGGAAAAAGGCGGCGACGCGGTCAAGTTCCTGGCCGCCGAGATGAGCGCGCTGCATTACGCGCTCACCCACAAGGCCGAGACGGTGGCGCTCACCGCCAAGATCATCCACGCCAAACCGAACGATCCGCGCCCGGCTTTCGTCTATGACGACGCGGTCGCCCATCACGCGGTCGATCCGACGTTGCCGCTGCCGATGGACAAGTTCGAATGGATCCAGCAGCAGCTGATCAAAGCCGGCAAGCTGAAGAAGCCGGTCGATCTGAAGGCCGTCACGGCGCCGGGATATCGCGAGAAGGCGCTCAAGCTGGCGGGTAGTTGATGACAAATGCGAGCGAGCATTTGTTCTCTGGCATTCCGGGTTCGCACGCTCACGCGCGCGCCCCGGCATGACCGGTGATCGGAGACCCTGATGGGTGAGGTGAGCTTCGTCGACGTCTCCAAGCGCTTCGCGCTGCGCGTCGATGGCGAAGTGCATCACGTGCAGGCGCTCGATCGGGTGAGCTTCACCGTGCGCGACGGCGAGATCGTGGCGCTGATCGGCCCCTCAGGCTGCGGCAAAACCACGGCCTTGCGCGTCGCCATGGGGCTCGATCCGGCGAGCGGCGGCCGCGTCACCGTCGACGGCCGCGAGGTCAAAGGCTGCGGTTACGACCGCGGCATGGTGTTCCAGCACGCCGAATTACTGCCCTGGCTCTCGGCCTTGCAGAACGTGATGTTCGGCCTGGAGATGAAAGGCCTGCGCGGCGCCGTGCTCAACGACACCGCGATGAAATATCTCGAGCTGGTGGGCTTGACGGATTCGCGCAACCGCCGGCCGCACCAGCTCTCCGGCGGCATGCAGCAGCGCGTCGGCATCGCGCGCGCGCTCGCCATCGACCCGTCGGTGCTGTTGATGGACGAGCCGTTCGGCGCGCTCGACGCGCAGACGCGCGAGGGCATGCAGGCCGAGCTCTTGGAAATCCACGCCCGCACCAAGAAGACGATTTTGTTCGTCACCCACGACCTCGACGAGGCGGTGCTGATCGCCGACCGCATCGTGGTGATGCAGAACGGCCGCGTGCAGGAGGTGATGGCGGTGCCACTCGCGCGTCCGCGCCCCGATCTCGGCTTGGTGCGCGGCATGCCGGAATTTTCCGAGACCCGCTACAAGGTCTGGCGCGCGCTGCACGGCGAGCAGACGGTGCATTGAGCCATGGGCACCGCACGCACCATCTTCCGCCGTCATGCCCGCGAAAGCGGGCATCCAGTACGCCGCAGCGTATCTAATGTTATTCGCGGCGCCGGCGTTTACTGGGTCCCCGCCTGCGCGGGGACGACCAGATAGGGTTTGGCAGATGGTCGAAATCTCGCAAACTCAGAATCAAGCCGCCGCGCCCGCGCAAGCCGAAACTGCCGAGCGGCGGCCGCTGCCGCGCTGGGTAATCACGCTGATCTCGATCTGCTGCGCGCTGATCCTGTGGGAGATCTTCGGCCGCAACATCAACCCGATCTTCGGCTCCTATCCGAGCGCCATCGCGGTGGCGTTCTGGGAGCTGCTGATCAGCGGGCAATTGGGCGAGGCGCTCTATTCCAGCCTGCGCCCGTTCGCCGCCGGCTATGCGCTCGCCATCGTCGTCGGCGTGCCGCTCGGCCTGATCATCGGCCGCTTCCGCGTGGCGGAAGCCGCGCTCGGCATCTACATCACCGCCGGCTACGCCATGCCGCTGGTCGCGCTGGTGCCGCTGTTGATGCTGTGGCTGGGCTTGGGCTTTTCGGTCAAGGTGGCGGTGGTGTTCCTGATGTCGCTGTTCCCGATCACCATCAACACCTGGCTCGGCGTCACCGCGGTGCCGAAGACGTTGATCGAGGTCGGCAAGTCGTTCGTGGCGCCGGACCTCGTCATCCTGCGCCGCATCATCCTGCCGGCCACGCTGCCCTACATCATGGCCGGCATCCGGCTGGCGGTCGGCCGCGCGGTGGTGGCCATGGTGATCGCGGAATTCTTCACCACCATCTCCGGGCTCGGCGCGGTGATCATCAATTCCGCCAATAATTTCGACACCGCCACCATGTTCGTGCCGATCATCATCCTGATGGTGATGGCGATCAGCCTGAACGGCCTGATCGGCGCGATCGAGCGCCGCGTCGCGCCCTGGCAGGCGGAGATTTCCGGTCGCGACCGGGAGTAACCGCGGCAGCGCGGCGCACTTTGTTGTCATGCCCGCGAAAGCGGGCATCCAGTACGCCGCAGCGTTTCGGTGCAAATCTCCGTCGGTGCTTACGGGGTCCCCGCCTGCGCGGGGACGACAGCCGCGAGATTTTTCACCGCCGCAAACAAATCGCGCACTTGCGCTTCCGAAATATTGCGCGTGACGAACACCACGCGGCTTTGCCGCTCGCCGTCCGGCCAGGCTTCCAGCTCGACCGGCGGATGCGCGAGGTGCTGCACGAATTGCACCACCACCGGGCCGCGGCAGCCGTCCACGTCCAATATGCCTTTCACCCGCAGCAGTTCGGCGCCGCGCAGCGAGATCAGCGTATCCATGGCGCGGGCGAAGGTGCCCCAGGCGATCGGCTGTTGCTCGGTCAGCACGAAGCTCACGATGCCGTCGCTGTGGCTCGCTTCGGCGATGAAGCCGCTGCGCTCGATCGCGCGCGGCTCGACCAGCGCCCGCGGATCGAGCACGCCGTTGACCGCGGTCGCGACCTCGGCATGCGGATTGAGCGCGCGCAGTTGCGCGGTGAGCGCCGCCGTCGCTTGCTCGCCGGCGATATCGCCTTTGGTCACCACCAGCAGGTCGGCGAGGATCGCCTGCTTACGCGCTTCCGCCGACCAGTCGAGCGTGGCTTTGCCGGTCTCGGCGTCGACCACGGTGACGACGACGTCGATGTGGAATTCCTCGCCGAGCGCGCGGTCGGTGGAGAAGGTCTGCAGGATAGGGCTCGGATCGGCGAGCCCCGAGGTCTCGATCACGATGCGGCGGAAATCGGGAATCGCGCCGCGCTCGCGTTCGGCCACCAGCCGGCGCAGCGCGATCTGCAGGTCGGAGCGGGTGTTGCAGCAGACGCAGCCATTGCCGAGCAGCACGGTTTCGTCGGCGCTCGAACGCAGCAGCGCGTCGTCGATGCCGACGGCGCCGAATTCATTGACCACCACCGCGGTGCCGGCGCCCTCCGGCGTCGTCAGAAAGCGGCGCAGCAGCGTGGTCTTGCCGGCGCCGAGGAAGCCGGTGAGCACGATCACCGGCATGCGCGCGCCGCGCTCGCGCTTCTGCCGGCGCCCGAAGCGCCCGGCCGCCGGGGAGGGAAACATTTCGTTCATGGGGCCAATAAACACACTCGCAACGATATGGCCAAGCCCGGCGTGGCAAATAGGCCGAAACGTGATATAAATTGTCCATGCCGAAACCCACATCACAGTCCGAACGAGGACGTGCTGGCAAGCGCGGGACAATCATTGGCCGCGAGCGCTTTGCCAAGATCAGTGCTGTCGAAGGTATCCGGCTGACGCCCGCCATGCACCGCCGTATCGCCGAGTTCGATCGAAGCGGTCTGGCGCCGGCTGAACGGCGTCGATCGATCATCCGGACGTACAGCAAAATCTGATGCAGCGGCATGTACGAGTCAAAAAGTGACCCGTACTGCTATCCCGGCACCGATGTTCTGAAGAACCGTCTGGGCCTGCGCGATCGAAAAGCTCTCACAGCCTTCGAAGCCGAGATTACAGCGCAACGCGCAGCCGAGCCCTTGCCTGCGGGCCGGCTGAGCTACGTTCATTACCGTGCCATTCATAAGCACCTGTTCCAGGACGTCTACGCCTGGGCGGGAAAGCTTCGCACCATTAGGATTTCCAAAGGGCGCAACACGTTCTGCTATCCCGAGCATATCGACCATGAAATGCGCCGCTTGTTCGCGAATCTCGCGCGCCGTCGCTATTTTCGAGGTTTGACTGCGGACGCGTTCGCCGGGGAGGCGGCGCATTTCTTAGCAGAACTCAATGCCATCCATCCGTTCCGTGAGGGAAATGGCCGGACGCAGCTCTCATTTCTTACACTGCTAGAGCCTTTCACATTTTGACGGAAGCGTATCCTGCGTGAGCGAAGTAGTTGTTGCATTCGCCGGGCTCGATGGTTGTGACGAGGCTTCCGATGTGCCGCCAAGCGTCCTCGATGGTGCGCTTCTGGGCGGCGCGCATCCAGTGCTTGATCTTGGCGAAGGCCTGCTCGATCGGATTGAGGTCGGGTGAGTAGGGCGGCAAGTACCAGAGCCTGGCGCCGGCGGCTCTGATCATGCGGCGAAGGACGGCCGCCTTGTGGCTACCGAGATTGTCCATGATGACGATGTCGCCGGGCTTGAGCACCGGGACAAGCTGCTGCTCGACATAAGCGCGGAAGCATTCGCCGTTGATCGGGCCGTCGAAGACGCAAGGGGCGGTGAGTTGATCGCAACGCAGGGCACCGAGGAAGGTCAGCGTGCGCCAGTGGCCATACGGCGCGAAGCCTCGCACCCGCTCACCCTTCGCTCCCCATCCACGCAGCGGCGCCATGCTGGTCTTGATCCATGTCTCGTCGATGAAGACCAGACGTCGGGGATCGAGGTGGGCTTGCCACGCCCGCCAGCGCCGTCGCCTGCGGGCGATGTCGGAACGGGCCTGCTCAAGCGCGAACAGCGTTTTTTTTGAACCGCAGTCCCTCGCGCCGCAGGAACAGCCAGACCGCATTGTGCGAGACCTTGACCCCGCGCACCGCCAACTCATCCTTCAGCCCGTGCAGTGTCAGATGCGGCGTCTGGCCGATCCGTTCCAGGATAAAGGCGCGATGCGGTTCTAGTATCCGCTTGCGGTGCCCGCCCATCTTGCCGGGCGCGACAGAGCCGGTCGCGCGGTAACGCTGTGACCACTTCACCACCGATGACACCGCAACGCCAAACCGAGCCGCCACAAATCGGCAGCTCTCGCCATCAACAACCGCCGATACCACACGCTCTCGCAGATCGTTCGAAAGAGGTCGGGTCATCGGATGCTGGCCTCCTCTCCAGCCAGCATCTTGAATCACAAACCGCCGCCCAGCGGAATCCCTCTCGATTTAATTAATTCGTGAACCGCTCTAGCCGAACAGGCCGGCCATCCGCTCAATTTGGACCGGCTCGGGCCGCCGAAAATTTTGGATGCGATCATCAAAAGCTTCGGCGGCGACGAGGCGCCATTGCGTGTCGTGCTCAGGCGCCTCGTCGTCTAGAGTCTGATCCGTTCAGATTGAATCAGAATGCCGCCTAACGTTTTGCTGGCGCATGATCTTTTCCGAAAACCGGTTCCCACTTTTCGGGATCATGCGCTAGCGAGCTAGAAATCCATCTCCAGAATATACAAGCCGCCGGTCAGGCGATCGACCGTGTAGACGATTTGGCGCTCGTCGACGAACACGTCGTTGAGCTGCACCGCGCCCGCCGGCGAGCCGGCCGGCGCCGGCGGCACAAAGGCGGCGACTTCCTTCGGCTGATAGGCGTTGGAAATGTCGAAGGCGCGCATGCCGCCGTTGAAGAAGGTGCCGAACACGATCTGGTCGGACTGGAACGACGTCGGCAGCGGCGGGTTCTCATGGATATTGTGCGCGCCGAAACGGCCGCCGCGATTTTTGTAGGCGTCGACCGGCGGCATCGGCAGCGTGGCGAACGAAACGGGGTGCTGCTCGTCGCGCGCGTCCAATAGCCACACCAGCTTCGGCCAATCCTTGGCGTTGTTCTCGGTCGACTCCTCGGTGACCAGGATCAAGCCGCGATCGAACAGCGGCACCGCCGTATGGGTGAAGCCGGTATAGGGCGGCGAATTGGTCCAGTGCGAGATCACCTTCGGCTGCGACTTGTCGGCGATGTCCATCACGTACATGCCGCCGTCGAGGTAGCAGAGATAGAGCCGGTCCGGCCGCTGCTTGTAGACGTTGCAATTGTGCGCGCGATAGCCCTTGTCGAGGGTGTGACGCGGCGGCGGCGCCACGTTGTCGCCGCGCCGCGTGCCGCTCAGCCACCAGCGGCCGACTTCCGTCGGCTTGGTCGGATCGCGCACGTCGATGCAGCGGTAGAATTGATCGTCATTGGGATGCGCGGCCTCGAAGTCGGGCGAGCCGGCGGCGATGTGCACGTATTCGCCGTCGCAGAACCAGAGCTGGTGCACGCCGCGCGAGGTCGCGCCCGAGCAATCGAAGAACGAGATCGAACGCGGCTTTTCCGGCACCGACACGTCGAACAGTTCGAAGCCGGCCGGCTGCAAGCCTTTCTTCTGCGTCTGATAGGCCACCGCCATGATGTCGCCGGCGCACTCCAGCGAGTTCGAGCGCATATGGCTCTGCGGCAGGTCGGTCTGCACCACCACTTTCGGATTGCGCGGATCGGAGACGTCGACGCCGGTGAAATTCTTCGGCGCGCTTTCATGCGCCAGCCAGATGATGCGGCGGCCGTCTTTCGCCATCGCGATCGACATGCCTTCGCCCATGCCGCCGAAGCCGTCCAGCGTGTGCTGGGCGAGCAGCTTGAAATTCCAGCAGATGGGCTCTGCGGTCTGGGTGAGCGGGCTTTTGTCGGCGGACATTTGCGTCTCCGGTTCTTGACTGTTGTCGCGGAAAGGCCGGCGCGGAGTGCGCCGGCCCGGGTTTTACTGCATACGGCTTATGCCGTCATCATACGTGAATGCATGGGTCTGCCGCCGAAACGGGGTCCCGGCCGGCGAGACTATGCGCCGCTTTAGGATTCCGCCTTCTTCATGAAGTCCTTGCGGAAGCACTGGCTCCAGTCCGGCATCTTCTTGATCTTCTTCGCCTTCATCAGCACCTCGGCGTGGTGCGTCATATAGGGCTCGAGATCGGCCGGCCAGCCGGGGCTGACCACGACGCGGCCGAGCGCATTGGCGAAGGTCTCCTTCGACATCTTGTAGCCCTTCGAGGTGTAGAACGAGTAGATCGTGTCGGCGACCTTCTTCGGCTTGTCCTTGAAGTCCTTGGCCACTTCGAGCCAGGCCTTCAGATAGGGCACGATGGCGGCGCTGTTCTTATCGACGAAGTCCGGCGTCGCCGCCATGAACACCGGCAGCTTGTCGAACTCGTAGTAGTCGACCAGCGTATTGGCGATGCCCTCGGATTCCGCGATCGAGTTATAGGGCTCGACATTGGCCATGGCGTCGACGGTCTTGGCGGCCATGGCGGCCACCATGTCGTTCACGTTCATGCGCACTTCGTGGTAGTCGCCCTTGTGCAGGCCGGCTTTGGGCAGGATCTGGTCGACCAGGATGTTGCCGATCGAGGAGCCGGTCTGGCTGGCGATCTTCTTGCCCTTGAGGTCCGACACCGTCTTGAGCCCGAGCTCCTTGCGCGCCATCACACGCGCGGTCTTGCCGACGTATTCGACCATGGCGACGGCGATCAATCCGCCGCGGTCATGGCCGATGGCGAAGGACGGGCCGGCGAAGGTGCCCATGTCGACCTGGCGCGCCACCATCTGCTGCATGGTGAGGTTGCCCGACGGCACCGCGAACTCTTCGGCCTTGACGCCGTGCTTCTCCAGGATGCCCGAGTGCAGCAGGTAGTAGGTCGGCATGCCCCACATGTTGGTCTGATAGCCCTGGCGAACGGTCGCCATCGCCGCCGATGCCGAACGCGCGCCAAAGCCGGCCGCCAGCACGCCGGCACCGGTCGTCAGCAATGCCTGGCGGCGGGTGATTCCTTTTATAAAGCTCGTCATGGTCATCCTCCCTTATGATTTGGATTTTCCGTTGCTCGCCGATGTCACCGTCTCGTCGTGCGTCGTCTCGTTGCCGAGGTGCCGCAGCAACTCCTTCTGGAATTCAACGAATTCCACGCTCAGCGGGTCGCGCGGGCGCGCAAGCGGAACCTTGATGTCGACTTTCACCGTGCCGGGATGCGGCGTCATCACCACCACGCGATCCGCCAGATAGGCCGCCTCGGCGACATTGTGCGTCACGTAGATCACCGTCTTGCGGGTTTCCCGCCACACGTCGGCGAGCAGCCGCTGCATGTCGTCGCGCGTGAGCGCATCGAGCGCCGCGAACGGCTCGTCCATCAGCAGCACCGCCGGATTGTAGGCCAGCGCGCGGGCGATGGCGACCCGTTGTTGCATGCCGCCGGATAAATGATGCGGGTAGGAGTCGGCGAACTTCTCCAATTTCACCAGGCGCAATTGTTCGCGCGCGATCTCTTCCCGCTCGACTTTGGGAATGCCTTTCATTTCGAGGCCGAAGGTGACGTTGCCGAGCGCGGTGCGCCAGGGAAAAAGCTGGGCGAAATCCTGAAATACCACGCCGCGGTCCGTGCCGTAGCCGGTGACTTCTTGGCCGCCGATCCTGATGTGCCCGGCGGTCGGGGTGAGGAAGCCGGCGATGATATTGAGCAGCGTTGATTTGCCGCAGCCGGACGGGCCGACCAGGCAAAGGAATTCGGATTGCTCGATCGAGAAGCGCGCGTCCTTGACGCCCTGCACCCGGCCGGACGGCGTGTCGTAAGCCAGCGAAACGTCGGCGACTTCGATGTGGGGCATTCGGTGTGTCCGCCTTCAAGCCTTGGTTTTCTGCGCCGCATTCCAGCGCGCCGGACGTTTCTCGCGGAACGCGGCAAATCCCTCGGCCGCCTCGTCCGATTGCCGTTTGGCGGCGTGGCTTTCGATCAGCCCGTTGAAGGCGCCCTCGTCAAGATGGCTCCAGGCCGAGCGCAGCGCGCAGATCTTGGTCTGCGCGACGGCGTCCGGCCCGTTGGTCAGGAGCTCGTTGACGATGCGCTCGCCGGCGGCTTCCAGCTCGGCGAGCGGCACGATCTCGTGCACCAGACCGATGCGGTGCGCCTCCTGCGCATTGAAGCGTTCGCCGGTTAGCGCGTAGCGCCGCACCTGGCGCAGCCCGATGGCGTCGTTGAGCTGCGGAATGATGATGGTGCCGGCAACCCCGATGCGCACCTCGGCGATCGAGAACATGGCGTTGTCGGCGGCGATCACGATGTCGCAGGCCGACACGACGCCGGTGCCGCCGCCGAAGCAGGCGCCTTGCACCAGCGCCACCGTCGGCACCGGCAGCAAATTGAGTCGTTGCACCGCTTCCGCGGTCATGCGCGAGGCGCGCACATTCTCCTGCGGCGAGGAGCGGCGCACCGAATCGAGCCAATTGATGTCGGCGCCGGCCTGGAAATTGCGCCCTTTGCCGGCGATCACCACCGCCCGCAAAGCCTTGCCGGCGAGCGAGTCATAGGTTGCCAGCAGCGCCGCGATCAGCTCGCCGTTATAGGCATTGTAGACCTCGGGGCGGTTGAGCGTGACGCGCGCGACGCCGCGCGCATCGACGCTGCACAGAACGGGATCGCTGGTCGCCGCCTCGCTCATACGCGCTAGCCTTTCGCCATCCGCACCATGCCCCAGCGCTGCACGGTAGCTTTCTCGATCGAGCCGAACACCAGGCGCTCGAATACGAAACCGATCACCCCGATCACCACGATCGCGGCCATCATCACGTTGGTCTGCAGGAATTCCTTGGCGTCGAAGATCACCCAGCCGAGCCCGTAATCGGACGCCGCGATCATCTCGGCGCCGACCACCGCGATCCAGCAGCGCAGGAAGGCCTGCCGCATGCCGGTGATGATGAAGGGGAAGGCGGCCGGAATGATCACCTTGCGGAATAGCTTCTTCTCGTCGGCGCCCATGGCGCCGGCCGCGCGCAGCCACAGCGGATTGACCGAGCGCACGCCCGACCAGGTGTTGAACAGCATCGGGAAGGTGGCGGCATAGAACACCACCAAAATGGTGGTCAGATTGCCGATGCCGAACCACAGCATGAACAGCGGCACCAGCGAGAACGAGGGGATCGGCATCAGCGCGCTCACCAGCGGCAGAAAGAAATTCTCCACCGGCTTGAATCGCGCCATCAGGATGCCGAGCGGCAAGCCGAGCCCGACCGCCAGGCAGAAGCCGATCATCACGCGGTAGAGCGTAGCGCTGGTGTGCGCCAGCATGGTGCCGTCGGCCAGCATCTCGCCCAGCGTGTCGACGATGGTCGGGATCGTCGGCATCAGCACGCGCGGAAAGTGACCGCTGAGCGAGACCGCCTGGTAAAGCGCCGCCGCCACCGCCAGCGTGATGGCGGCGCGGATGATCGAGCGGCGGCTACGTCCTTGCTCGGTCATTCCATGGCCTCCACCATGCCCCAGCGCACCACGGTGTAGTCTTCGAGCTTCTGGAACACGAATTTCTCCAGCGCCAGCCCGATCAACGCGATCACCACGACGCCGGCCATCATGGCGTCGGTGTTGAGGAATTCGCGCGCGCCGAAGATCAGCCAGCCGAGGCCCCAGGGCACGGCGGCGAGCATCTCGACCGCCACCAAAATGCGCCAGGCTTGCGCCAGGCCGAGCCTCAAGCCGGTGAGAATGTAGGGCAGCGCGCCCGGCAGGATCACGTAGCGGAACATGCGCTTGTTGTCGGCGCCCATGGATTGCGCCGAGCGCACCCAGATTTCCTTCACCGCCTTCACGCCGGTCCAGCTGTTGTAGATGACCGGAAACATCGAGACGAAGGCGACCAGCAGCATCGCGGAGAATTGGCCGGGGCCGAACCAGAGCAGGAATAGCGGCGTATAGGCGAGGCCGGGAATCGGCGCCAGCACGCTGACCAGCGGCAGGCAGATGTCTTCCGCCAGCCGCGAGCGTCCCATCAACACGCCGATGGTGAGGCCGACGGCGGCCGCCAGCCCGAAGCCGGCCAGCAGGCGGATCACCGTATCCATGGCGTGATGCGGCAGGATGCCGGAAATCGTCAGGTCGACGAAGGAGCGCGCGATCTCCTCCAGCGTCGGAAACAGCTTGCGCGGAAAGATGCCGGAGCGCGCGACAATCTCCCACAGCGCGCCCACCACCAGGAACGGAAAGGCGTTGCGCCAAATCACGCGCAGACGTTCGCTACCGCGGCTCTCCGGCGGCGCCGGCACGCCGGACGCAGCTATGGTGACGGTATCGTGCATGAAGCGGCGGACGTCCTCCCGTCCTCATCGTTACGCCGCGCCGGGCTACGGGCCGGTCGCGGCCGTCTTATTGTCTCGTTCCGGGCAGGATAGTGCGCCTTCAACCGTCACCACAAGCAGGCGCGACATTATGTTTTGCCGCCGCTTGACATGGGTTTTGGGCGGCTTTTGCCGCTGGCGATTTGTGTCCGGAACGGGTAAAGGCCCCGGGCTGGCGCGCGGGCGCGGGCGATCGTCAAGAGGAGTGTTTTGCTATGCCGAACAATGCACAAAAGATCGGCTGGATCGGGGCCGGCCGCATGGGCACGCCGATGGCCGAGCGCCTGCTCAAGGCCGGACACGACGTGTCGATCTGGAACCGCACCCGCGCCAAGGCCGAGCCGTTGGCGGCGAAGGGCGGCAAGATCGTCGACAAGCTTGCCGATCTCGCTGGCTGCGACGTGGTGTTCTCCATCGTTTCCACCGGCAAGGATCTCGAGCAGGTGATCTTCGGCAAGGACGGCGTTGCGTCGGCCGGCAAGCTGCCGAAGGTCGTGGTCGACTGCTCGACCATCTCGGTCGATGACTCCGCCGCCATCCGCAAGCAACTGAAGGAGCGCGGCTCCGATTACGTGGCCGCGCCGGTGTCCGGCAATGCCAAGGTGATCAAGGCCGGCAAATTGTCGGCCATCGTCTCCGGCCCGGAAGCCGCCTGCAAAGTCATGATGCCGCTGATGGAAGCGATCGCGCCGCGCGGCGTCGCCTATGCCGGCGAGGGCGAGCTCGCGCGCGTCTGCAAGATCGCGCACAACGTGATGCTCGGCGTGGTGATCGAGAACCTGATCGAGATCACGCTGCTCGCCAACAAGATGGGCGTACCACGCCACGCTTTTCTGTCCTTCATGAACAACAGCGTCATGGGCTCGATGTTTACCGCCTACAAGTCGCCGGCGCTGGTCAATCTCGACTGGACCACGACGTTCACGCCCGAGCTGCTGCGCAAGGACCTCGATCTCGGTCTCGCGCTCGGCCGCGAGATGGACGTGCCGATGCCGGTGACGGCGGCGACGCGCGAGGTGCTGCAGAGCCATTTCGGCGCCGCCATGCTGCAGAAGAATCCGCAGGAATACATCGGCAAGGATTTCGCCGCGCTGGCCGAAACCATGGCGCTCGCCGCCGGCATGAAGCTCACGTCGGAAAACAAGAACGTGCCGACCGGGTTGGAATGATCCCTTGTCATTGCCGGGCTTGACCCGGCAATCCATGATGAAGGATGAAGTTCGTCAACGGTGACCTTACGTAGGTCACTCGACGATGGCGCGTCATCATGGATGCCCGGGTCAAGCCCGGGCATGACGCCGAGGGTGGGCCCCGTCGGACCTTTGCGAGCAGTCCGACGGTGCTGAGCCATGATGCGGCCCGCCGCGAGGGAGCGACGCCGATGACCCCGCAAATTGCCGCCCTGATCGAGAAAATCCGCGGGCTCGAAAGCGAACTCGACGCCGAGCTCGCCAAGCGCCGCGCCGAATTGCGCATCGGGCTCGAGCACGGCCGCATCGCGTTCGAAGAAGAGCTACTGCGCCGGCATCGCGAGTTGCGCCGCAAGCTCTTGCCCTATCTGCTCGGCGCCAACCCGCTGGTGGTCATGACCGCGCCGGTGATCTATGCCGGCATCGTGCCGTTTATGCTGCTCGATTTTTTCGTCAGCCTGTATCAGGCGGTGTGCTTCCCGATCTACGGCATCGCCAAGATCAAGCGCGCCGATTATCTGGTGTTCGACCGCCACCATCTCGCCTATCTCAACGCGCTGGAAAAGCTCAACTGCGCCTATTGCTCTTATGCCAACGGGTTGATCGCCTATACGCGCGAGATCGCGGCGCGCACCGAGCAGTACTGGTGCCCGATCAAGCACGCGCGCCGCGTCATCGGCACGCATGCGCGTTACGCGCTATTTGACGATTACGGCGACGGCGAGGGCTATCAGGCGCAACTGGCCAAGCTGCGCCAGGCGCTGGCCAAGGACGAGGGCGACGCGCCGCGCACAAGCGCGTGAACGGCGTTGCCGCAGCGCGCCCGATAATGACAGATTGGTCTGCAATGACCGGGAGGAAATCGGCAATGGCCTACAAGCTCTACAACGCGCCGCAATCGACCTGCAGCCAGCGCGTCCGTTTCGTGTTGAACGCCAAAGGGCTGCCCTTTGACGAGGTGAAACTCAATTTGCTGGACGGCGACCAGCTCAAGCCCGATTACCTCAAGCTCAATCCCAACGGGGTGGTGCCCACGCTCGACCACGACGGGCAGATCGTCACCGATTCCAACGTCATCACCGAATATCTCGACGAAGTCGAGCCGCGGGCGAGCTTCACGCCGGAGGACCCGGTCAAGCGCGCCCGCATGCGCGGGCTGATGCATTTCTCCGACGAGATGCCGGCGGCGGCGGTGCGGGTGCCGACCTATAATCTCGCCTTCCTGCCGCGCTTTACCGCCATGGCGCGCGACGAGTTTGTCGCGCTCGCCGAATCGAAGCCGCTGCGCCGCGAATTCATGATGACCATGGGCCAGACCGGCTTCCCAAAGGCCGAGATGGATGCCGCGTTGTCGCGCCTGCGCCGCACCTATGAGCGCATGGACGCCGAGATCGAAAAGAGCGGCGGCCCGTGGCTGCTCGGCAAGGATATTTCGCTCGCCGACGTGGCGGTGATGCCGGCGCTGGTGCGCATGCACGATCTTAACATGGCGGATTGGCAGGACCTGCCGCGCGTCGTCACGTGGTTCGACAATATCCGCGCGCACCCGGCCTTCAAGCCGACCTTCTATCACGGCTCGCTGCTGAGCGAACGCTTCCCGCATTTGCGGGAGCCAGTGCGCGACCCGGTGTGACGCGGCACCGTCACGCGTTCGCTTAGGCCGCGACCACCGCCGCGGACTCGCCGTTGCTGCCGATCCGATCGAGCTGGCGCTGCATGGACAAGAGGCTGAGCGAGCGCAGCGGCAGGTTGACGAAGATGCCGATGCGGTTCGACAGCATGCGGAACGTGTCGGCATAGGCTAGGCGGATCTGCGATTCGTTGCCTTGCGCCATGGCCGGATCGGCCATGCCCCAATGCGCGAACGCCGGGCTGCCTTGCCACATCGCGCGCGGCAGCAGGGCGGCGTTGTCGCACACCGTGAAGATGAAATCGAAGCGCGGCGCGTCTTCGCCGGCGAACTCGTTCCAGTTCTTCGGTCGCGCCGTGCCGGTGTCGAAGTGCGATCGCCGCAGCAGATCGATGGCGCGGGCATCCAGCTCGGCATGGGCTTGGATGCCGGCCGAACAGGCTTGGAATTTTCCGACGCCTTCGCGATTGAGGATCGCTTCGGCCATGATCGAACGGGCGGCGTTGCCGCTGCCCAAAAAAAAGGACGTTGTACGTGTCACGATTGGTCATGACGCACTCCCCTTGCATCGATTGACTACGAAACGGGCGCGCTCGCCCAAGTTTTGATCGAAGACGACGCGGACGTGCTCGCGGCGTTGAGATCGTGTGCACAGTGATAGCCGCGAAAAGTTAAGTGCCGCTTATCGGAAGTCGTTACGAAAAAATTCTCCTGCAAAAATTTTTCACGCGAGCCGATTGTGACAAAAACTACAATCGTGTGACTTGCGAATTAAGCGCTCGGGAAGAATTGCGCGCTAACAATATTTTGCTCCCGCATTTCAGGTCTTCACATGCAGCGACGAATTCCATTTCACCTGCCGATCACGTTAAAAGCCGTCTTGCTCATCGGCGCGCTCGGCCTCATGTCGGCCGCCGCCAATTGGTTTTGCTTGCGCAGCCTGCACGAAATCGACCGCATCAATGCCACAGCAACGGAACGGGTCGAGCCGGCGCGGCTCACTTTGACCGAGGCCAAGATCGCCGTGGAGTTGCTCGGCCTCGCCACCTACAAAATGGCCGGCAGCGACGACCCCGACACGGTGAGCGAAGCCACCAACGAGCGCGCCGGTCAATATGCGTCGGCCAAGGTTTGGCTCGACGGCGTAGCCGAAAGTCTTCCCGAGTATCGCGACGACGTCGCCGGGATGCTCAAGCGGCTCGCCGCGGTCAATGCCATCGCCGATACCGTGCACGCCATGGTCAAGGCCGGCGATCGCGAACATGCGCGCTGGACGCTTGAGTTCAAGTTCGATCCCGCATTGGTTGATGCCACAACCAGCATGAACCGGCTGATCGATGTCCTGGGCGGCCAGAACAAGGAGACGATGCAAGCCGCGGCCGACAGCAAGGCCTGGACCTACAAGCTGCTGCTGGCCGTGCTGGTCGGCGGCACCGCCGTGACGGTGCTTTTGGCGATGTATTTGGCGCACAAGTCGGTGGCGCGCCCGTTGCAGCGGCTGTCCAACGTCATGTTGCAAATCGCGCAAGGTCATTTCGACGTGCCGGTGCAAGGCCTCAAGCGCGGCGACGAAGTCGGGGTGATGGCGCGCGCCGTGTTGGTGTTCCGCGACAACGGCATGGCGCTGCAGGATGCGCAGCAGCAGCGGCAGCGCGCGCGCGAGCAGGCCGCCGCCGAGAAGCGCGACGCGCTCGAGCGGTTGGCCAACAGCTTCGAAAGCAAGATTCTCAACGTAGCGGCGGCGCTCGCCGCCGCGGCCGCCCAGCTCGGCGGATCGGCGCGCTCGATGAGCGGGGTCGCCGATGATTCCGGTCGCTCGGCGCGGGCGGCGTCGGTGGTGGCCGAGGAGAGCACCGAGGTGGCGGGCACGGTGTCGCGGGCGATCGATGAATTGTCCATGGCCATGCACGACATCGACGCGCAGCTCGCCAATGCCTCGGGGGTGGTAGTGGAAGCCACGCGCCGCGCCGATATCGCCGTCGCCAATGCCGACGACCTGGTGTCCACCGTCAGCGAGATCGACAAGGTGGCGGCCATGATCCACGTCATCGCTAACCAGACCAACCTGCTCGCGCTCAACGCCACCATCGAGGCGGCGCGGGCGGGCGAAGCCGGCCGCGGCTTCGCGGTGGTGGCGGCCGAGGTCAAGACGCTGGCCGCGCAAACGACGCAGGCGCTGGCCAACATCAGGGAAAAAACCGGCGCCGTCGGCGACATCATCGGCGGCGTGTGCGGCGCGACGCAATCCATGTCCGCCGTCATCGCGCAGATCGAGGAAGTCGCGCGCGCCATCACCGGCTCGGTCCGCTCGCAGAACGAGGCGACGCACAAGATCGCCGAAAGCGTCGACGGCGCCGCCGCGCGCACGCGGCAAGTCGCCGACACGATCGCCGGGGTGAGCGATTTCGCCGGCCGTACCCGGCAAGACGCCCAGCAGATCTTGCAAGCGGTCGCCGATCTCAACCGCCAGGCGGCCGAACTGCAGGAAGAAGCGCAGCTCTTCGTCACCCGCGTGCGCGCGGCTTGATGGCTAACCCGCCTCGGCCGCCGCGGTCGCTAGCCGCGCCTTCTTGGCGTCCTCGAAGCCGTGCATGCCGCCGAACCATTGAGCGGCGACCACGGCGCCCTTGACCGGTTGCAGCAGGCCAAGCGTCATCGCCAACGCGGCCGACGGCCATAGCGTCATGCTGATCCATAAAGCCGGCGCGATCTCCGTCTCCACCGCCAGTACAATCGGCACCAGGATATGGCCGACGATGACGATCACCAGATAGGCGGGAAAGTCGTCGGCGCGGTGATGATGCAGTTCCTCGCCGCAGTGCGGACAGGCATCGGCGACCTTCAGATAGGCGCGGAACATGCGGCCTTCCCCGCAGGCCGGGCAGCCGCCGCGAAAGCCGCGCCACAGCGCCTCGCCGATCGCGCGCGGCAGCCGTCCTTGCGCCGATTGCGGTTCGCCGGCAATCGCTGGGATTTCCTTGGTCGCCATATCGAGCACTACATAGTCGCTGCCGGCGTCACCCACCTCTTGCGGCTTTGCAAGGCAGCATTGCGACTAACCTCTCCCCGTAAACGGGGAGAGATGAACCAGGCTCAATACTTCGCTGAGATCGGCAACTCCTCCGCCGGGAATAGCGAGATGACGGTGTGGCCCTTGTCGGTGACCACGACCTCTTCCTCGATGCGCGCGGCCGAATAGCCGTCGCTCGCCGGGCAATAGGTCTCGAGCGCGAACACCATGCCTTCCTTGATCACCGTCGGGTGGTCCATCGACACCACGCGCGAGATGATCGGCCGCTCGTGCAGGTTCAGGCCGAGCCCGTGGCCGAATTGCAGGCCGAAGGCCGACAACTCGTCGGGGAAGCCGAACTCCGGCGCCTCCGGCCATACGCTGCAGACTTTGTCGGTGGTCACGCCCGGCTTGATCAGGTCGATCGCCAGGTCGAGCCATTCGCGGCACTTCTTGTAGGCGTCGTGCTGCGCGGGCGTGGCGCGCCCGACATTGAAGGTGCGGTAGTAGCAGGTGCGGTAGCCCATGAAGGCCTGCAGGATATCGAAGAACACCTGGTCGCCCGGCCGCACCATGCGGTCGGTGAAATTATGCGGGTGCGGATTGCAGCGCTCGCCGGAGATCGCGTTGATCGCCTCGACATCGTCGGAGCCGTGACGGTAGAGGAACTCGTTGACCAGGCCGACGATGTCGTTTTCGCGCACGCCGGGGCGCAGCTTTTCGTTGATCAGATCGTAGGCGCCGTCGACCATGGCGGCAGCGCGGTTCAAGAGCGCGATCTCGTCGGCCGACTTGACCTCGCGCGCCTCCAGCATGACCTGCTGGCCGTCCTTGACCTTGATGCCGGCCTTTTCCAGTTCGAACATCATCGGCGGCTCGATGATGTCGACGCCGACCGGCATCTTGGCGACGCCGGCGCTTTTCAGGATCGAGGCCATTTCCTCGGCGTGATGCTTCATCAGGCCGAAAGCGGGATCGACGGTGCCGCGCAGGCCGACCAGGCCGGCCTTGCAGTTCTCCGGCTTGAGCCAAGGCGAATAAAGCCGGTGATGCACCGCGGCCGAGCCGAAGTCCCACAGTATCGGATCGCCCCCGCGCGTGAGCAGGCACCAGCGCGAGAGCTTGTCGCGCGCCCATTCGCCGATCTTGGTCGAGGTGACGTAGCGGACGTTGTTGTCGTCGAACAAAATCAGCGCGCCGAGATCGGAGGCTTCCAGCGCGGCCTGCGCGCGGGCCAGCCGGTAGCGGTGCATGCGCCGGTAATCGACGCGCTCCTCGAAGTCGACGCCCATGCTGCCGAGCACCGGCAGGTGGCGGCCCCAATTGTAGCGCGGGTTGATGTCCTCGGCGGTGATCTTCACCGGATCGCGGGTTCTCTCGTCCATGGGTTTCTCTCCCTACTGACTTTTGGCCTGGGGTTGAGCGGGTTATAGCTCTTAGGCTGGCCGCAATACAGGGGCCATCCAAATAGGAAATGGTGCCATGGCGCCTGCGTCCGATCGTGTGCCGCTCTATCTTGAGGACCTGACGGCGGGCTACGTCCATCGCTCCGATGGCGAGACGGCGGTCACGGCGGAGGCGATCAAGGCCTATGCCCGCGAATTCGATCCGCAGCCGTTTCATCTCGACGACGATGCGGCCCGCAACACGCTGTTCGGCGGGCTTGCCGCCAGCGGCTGGCACACGGCCTCGCTCACCATGCAATTGCTGGTGCATCACGGCATTCCGCTCGCCGGCGGCATTATCGGCGGTGGCGTGGACGAAATGCGCTGGCCGCGGCCGGTTCGGCCCGGCGACCGATTGCATATCGAAAGCGAGGTGCTGGAGGTGCGGCCGTCGAAGTCGAAGCCGCAGCAGGGCCTCGTGAAGGTGCGGACCACGACCATCAATCAGAACGACGAGCCGGTGCAGGTCTTCACCGGCAACCTGATCGTGCCGCGCCGGCCGGCAGGCACGTAGTTCCGCGTCATGGGCGGACGACCGTCCTCGGCTCGGCAGGAGCATGGCCGCCCAGCGAAACTCCCACTGTCATCACCCGCGCAAGCGGGTGATCCAGTAATCTCAGACGGCGCGATGTTTACTGGATCGTCCGCTGGAGCCTGCACCCGCGCAGGCGGGTGATGACAGCGGAGAGGGCAGGGCCCGCCAACAAAAAATTCTTCGCGCGGCCCTTGACAGAATTCCTATACTAGGGATTATATTCAGGCTATCCCGTCCCGATACCGAGGGGTGTCTGATCAGCATCTCGGACATGGGGCGGGGAGCGGTGGCCGGGGAATGACTTCGCACCGGAGATGCGGTGCGGAGGCCCGGCGGTCCAAGCCGCGAAGCGCCCGGCGCTCTCGACGTGAGCGCCGAGGGCCCTGACGGCCGGTAGGCTAGGGACTTGTCAGAAGTCTCATGCCTCGAATGGCCTGGTCCT
This sequence comes from uncultured Alphaproteobacteria bacterium, assembly GCA_963727555.1. GTDB lineage: Bacteria > Pseudomonadota > Alphaproteobacteria > Rhizobiales > Xanthobacteraceae > Pseudolabrys. Next base: position 93,751 of record CAVSGT010000006.1, read on the forward strand.
CATACGGTAGGAAGCAGCAGCAATGCGCCTAAGCGGCCGACTGCCGGGGACCTTCGCGGAGCAAACCTAACAAACACCGCGCGCGGGACGCCTTGGGAATGGCGGACTTGCGGCAATAATCCGGACTTCGACAAGCCTCGCTGCCGCGAGGCATCGAGGCCCGCGGGTCCACTCGGACCCATCGGCGTCCCGCGCGCCCTCGGTTCTTATTTCGGGAGCGGCGGAAAGGGAGGTTGGAAGACGGCTTACCTCGGGCCGATCAAAGAACAGAGGCGATGATGCTTGCCTTGGCGCATGACCTAAGCAAGCCCGGCATGCGCGGCGTTGCCTTGTTACGCCGGCGCCATTTCGAGCCGCAGGCCGGCCAAGTGCACGGCGAGATCGTCGCGGATTTTCGGCCCGTGCGTTTGCATCTCGGCGAATTCGGTCTCGGTGATGCGATCGCTCAAGCCGTGCTTGAAGCTCGGCCATTGCTGCACGCGCTGCCACCAGGCGTTGATGTGCGGGCGCTTGTCGGTCCACAGATCGAGCAGCCCGAGATAGGAAAGCCGCGCCACGAACGGCATCATGGCGATGTCGGCGAGCGTGACTTGCTTGCCGAGAATCCACGGGCCGCCTGCGGCCAGCATCTCTTCCATCAGCTTGAAGGCGCGCTCATAGGCGCCGACCGCGTGCACCACGTAGGGCGACTGCGCGCCGAACTCGTATGTCGACATGAAGCGGTCGCGCCGGCGCGGATCGCCGATATTGCGGAAGCGCACCTCGCGGATTTCCTCCGGCATGGATTTCATGCGCTCGCGGAACATGGCCGAGAAGCTGATCTCGGTGACGCCTTCGAACAAGCCTTCGTCGACGAACTTGCTCCACAGCCGCATGCGCGCGCGCTGATCGGGCTCTTTTGGGCTCAGCGGCGGCTCGGGAAACGTCTCGTCGAGGTATTCGCAGATCAGCGTCGATTCGGCGATCGCATGTCCGTTGTGCACCAGCGTCGGCACCAAGCCCTTGGGATTGAGCTTGAGATATTTCGGCTCGTACTGCTCGGCCTTGAACAGATTGACCGGAATCGCCTGCCAGTCGAGGTTCTTCTCGGTGAGCGTGATGCGCACCTTCTGGCAGCAGACCGAATTGCCGAAATCGTAGAGGATGATCATGCTCTTTCGTCTCGCGCTTCGAGGAGCGGCGCTCGCTGCCGTTCGTCCCCGCGTTAGGCCCTTTTCGGTGGAGCATCCTTTTCTTCTCGATTGAAGTCGAATTCGATTTCGGTAATTGACAAAAAGCGATGACGGTCACGATTCCATACAAACTCTTCTATTTCTGGTAACTCAATCGGGCCGGCCGTTAGCGTAATCCAAGATTTCAACTCGGGCGTGACCACAATTCGATGCCAGATTTCGTCGAATAGCTTTTCGGATAGCGTAAGCGCTGCACTGACGAATGACGGACTAATGTCACCTTCGTGCTCGCTTGGCCCGTATGCAGCCAAAAAGCCTAACGCACCAGTCGAAAGTTCTTGAACGTCCCACTCGTGCGGAGCGCGCACAAGCGCTATTTCAAAGTCGAACAAAAGCACATCGCCGAGGCCGGCTACTAGTAAAGCCGAGCTTGAATCCTCAGTTCGAGCTCTCGCTCGCATGATTTGCTTACGTTGCGAGTGCAACGTCTGCGACCACGAAATTAACCGTAGCAAAATGTTGATAGTGTCCATTGCTATCCGCAACTGTTGGGATAACAGTTTGTGAATGTCTATGCCGCGCTCTTCTTGCCCCACAAGCGTTGCGACGCGATGTCGGCGCCCTCGCGGATGGCGCGCAGCTTGAGCCAGACCACCGGCTCGATCACCCATTCGCGATTGGTGAAGGTGCCGAAGCCGCAGTCGGTCGATGCGATCACGCGCTCGCGCTCGCCGACGGCGCGCACGGCTTCCTCGATGCGGCGCGCCACCACTTCCGGGTGCTCGACGAAATTGCTGGTGGTCTCCACCACGCCCGGGATCAGCAGCATGTCCTTCGGCAGCGGATGCTTCTCGAGCGCGTCGTATTCATGGGCGTGGCGCGGATTGGAGAACTCGATCGACAGCGCGCCGACCTGCGCCTGGTAAAGCGCCGGCAGGATCTTCTCCAGCGGGATGTCGTGGATGTGCGGGCCATCCCAGTTGCCGTAGCAGACATGCAGGCGCGCGCGGTCGCGCGGCACGCCTTCGATCATTTCGTTGATCGCCTGGATGTGGCGCTCGACCGCCTTGACGAAGCCGTCGTCGTCAAGATCGCGGTACATCATGGTGCGGTCCATGGCGAGATCGGGCGCGTCGATCTGCAATATCAGCCCGGCCTTGCAGATCGCTTGGCACTCGTTCTTCATCTCGCGCGAGAGTGCGGTGAGATATTTGTCCTGCGAGCCGTAGAAGGCGTCGAGCATGGTCGACGAAATGATGCCGGGCGACGGCACGGTCATGAACATCTCGGCGAACTGGCTACCGGCGATCCTCTTGAAGCGCGCGATCTCGTCCTCCAGCGGTTTGACGTCGAGATACTTGATCTCGGCCTGAGCCTCCGGCGAGCCTTGTTGACCTTTTGTGACGTACGGAAAACGCCGCATCAGGCTCGCCACCAGCTCGGGGAATTCCTCGAACTCGCGCCCGCGCCGGCGTTTCGACACACCGGCAAAGCCTGCCATGCGCTGCGGCACATAGGTCTGGAAGCCGACCCGCTGCTGCTCGCCGTCATTGCCGATATCGATGCCGGCGGACGCCTGCTTCTCCACGACGTGGCGCACGGCCTTGTCCATTTCGGCCTCCATTTCGGCGGGATCGAATGGCTCGCCGGCTTCGCGGCGCACCAACAGGTCGGACAGCTTCTCGTTGCGCGGCAGGCTGCCGACATGGGTGGTCAGAATGCGGTCCCGGCTGAAGATCATGAAAAACTCCGAACTTGATTTTCGTCATGGCCGGTTTGGTCGTGGCCGGCCATGAATTGCATCATGAGACGTGGATGCCCGGCTTGTTAGCCGGGCATGACGGCGGGCAGGGCGACATTGCGGCCCGATGGCCACGATTGCATAATACGCCTCATCTCGGGAGGAGACAAAATGACAATGGTCGCCGAAGCGCCTGCGGCCGATGCCGTGGGCGCAATCCCACGCGAATACAATTTCGCCGCCGACGTATTGCAACGCAATCTCGACGCCGGCCGCGCCAACAAGCCGGCCTATATCGATGCGCACGGCGTTTTGACCTATGGCCAGCTCGCCGACCGGGTGGCACGCTTCGGCGCGGCGCTGCGCGGGCTCGGCGTGCACCGCGAAGAGCGCGTGCTGATGGCGCTGCTCGACACCGTCGACTGGCCGACCGCGTTCCTCGGCTGTCTGAAGGCCGGCATCATCGCCGTGCCGGTCAACACGCTGCTCACCGAGGACGACTACCGCTTCATGCTGGCCGACAGCCGCGCCAAATGCCTGGTGGCGTCGGAAGCGCTGTTTCCCAAATTCGAGAAGCTGATCAAGGACTGCCCCGACCTCGAGCACGTCATCGTCTCCGGCAGCAATCCGCACGGCTATCGCCTGTTCGAGGACGTGATCGGCGCCGACGAAGCCGAGCCCTACACCGCGCCGACAACGTGCGACGACATCGCGTTCTGGCTCTACACCTCGGGCTCGACCGGCAAGCCGAAAGGCGCGGTGCATGTGCACGCCAGCCTCAAGCTCACCGCCGATCTCTACGGCACGCCGATCGCGGCCATCAAGGAATACGACGTCTGCTATTCGGTGGCGAAGCTGTTCTTCGCCTATGGTCTCGGCAATGCGCTGACCTTTTCGCTCAGCGTCGGCGCCACCACGGTGCTCAATCCCGAGCGGCCGACGCCGGACGGCGTTGCCGCGCTCTTGCGCAAACACCCGATCACGGTGTTTTACGCGGTGCCGACTTTCTATGCGGCGTTTCTGGCGAGCGCGAACGCGCCCGAGCGCTCCGAGGTGAAAATCCGCCGCTGCATCTCTGCCGGCGAGGCGCTGCCGGAGGAGATCGCGCGCAAATGGCGCGAACGCTACGGCCTCGATATTTCCGACGGGCTCGGCACCACCGAGATGCTGCACATTTATCTCACCAACCTGCCGGGCGCGACCAAATACGGCACCACCGGCAAGCCGGTGCCCGGCTACGCCATCAAGCTGATCGGCGACGACGGCGAGGAGGTCGCGCAAGGCGAGATGGGCGAGCTCTACGTGCGCGGGCCGACCAGCGCGATCATGTATTGGAACAACCGCGAGAAGTCGCGCTCGACCTTCCAGGGCGAATGGACGCGCTCGGGCGACAAATATGTCGAGGACGAAGACGGCTACTATGTCTGCTGCGGGCGCGCCGACGACATGCTGAAAGTCTCGGGCATGTATGTCTCGCCGTTCGAGGTCGAAGTCCGCGCTGTCCTCGCATCCCGACGTGCTGGAGGCGGCGGTGGTCGGCTGGTTCGACGAGCAGAAGCTGGTCAAGCCGAAGGCCTTTGTCGTGCTCAAGGTTCCTGAGAAGGCGACCGACGACCTGATCGAGAAGCTGCAGGATCACGTCAAGCAGAAGCTGGCGCCGTTCAAATATCCGCGCTGGATCGAGTTCCGCATCGAACTGCCGAAGACGGCGACCGGCAAGATCCAGCGCTTCAAGCTGCGCGCGGAGGGGGATCCATGATTGTCGTGCCCGCGCAACAATTTCGGCCGTCATCGTCCGCGAAAGCGGACGATCCAGTAGTCGCGAGCGCTTGCGATAGTCCTCCATTTTTGTGATTACTGGATGCCCCGCTTCCGCGGGGCATGACACCTTGTTTAGTTCGCGGAGTAGTGACGCCCGTGGCTTTGGACGACTCCGGCTTTCTCACCGTCAACTCCCAACGCCTGGAATACCGCATGATCGGCCCGCGGCCGGACTCCGCGCCGACGCTGGTGCTGCTGCACGAAGGCCTCGGCAGTGCCGCTCTGTGGGGCGACTTCCCGGACAGACTGAGCGCGGCGACCGGTTGCGGCGTCTTCGTCTATTCGCGCGCCGGCTACGGCGCGTCGAGCCCGGTCAAGCTACCGCGCCCGCTTTCTTACATGCACGACGAAGCGCGCGAAACGCTGCCACGCCTGCTCGATGCTATCGGTTTTCAACGCGGCCTGCTGGTCGGTCACAGCGACGGCGCCTCCATCGCCGCGATCTATGCCGGCAGCCATCAGGATCACCGCGTCGGCGCCCTGGTGCTGATCGCGCCGCATTTCTTCGTTGAGGATGTCACCACCGCTTCGATCTCCGAGATGCGGGAAACGTACGAGACCGGGGATCTGCGCCCGCGCTTGGCCCGCTGGCATGCCGATGTGGATGCGACCGTCCGCGGCTGGAGCGATGTCTGGCTGGGTGATTTCGGCCAGTGGGATATCACCGACTATCTCGCCTATATCCGCGTGCCGGTGCTGATCGTGCAGGGCGAGGACGATCAATACGGCACGGTCAAGCAGATCGAGGCCGCGCAACACGAATGCTATTGCCCGGTCGAGGTGGCGCTGCTGCCGGGCGCCAAGCATTCGCCGCAGCGCGACGCGCCGGAAGCGACGCTGAATGCGATCGCGGAGTTCATCGCCCGCGCGGTGGAGGCGAACGAATGGACGAAGGTGGCGGCATAATACGGCGGGCCGGCCGGCCGCTCGTGGGTGTGGCTCTTGCCGCCCTCGGAGCGACTGGCGCATTTTGTCAGAGCGCGCCAGAGCAGGGTGCCAAGCCGATGCCCGTCGTCGCAGGCTATATCGAGACCGTGACCTTTCCCGATTACGGCCTCGTGATCGAGGGCAAGCTCGACACCGGTGCGGATTCCTCCTCGCTCGGCGTCACCGGGCTCGACCGCTTCAAGCGCAATGGAAAGGTCTGGTATCGCTTCACGCTCACCGGCGACGACGGCAAAACCGCCGCTATCGAGCAACAGACCAACCGGACCGCCCGCATCGTGCGGGCGGAAGTCGAGGATACCCGCCGACCGATCGTCCGGCTGAAAATTTGTCTTGCCGGGCAAGTTGCCGAAACCGATTTCACCTTGACGGATCGTTCAGAGCAACGGACCTCGCTGCTGATTGGGCGCCGGTTTTTGGCGTCGCGCATTCTGGTCGATTCCGGCCGCACCCACGTTTTCCCACAACACTGCGGCAGCGGGACGTGACGCATGCGGAACCTGCACGTCTATCTGCTTGCCGCCGTGTTGGTCGCCATCGGGCTCGGCCTCAGCGCCTACAAATTCATCGCCATCGGCCTGCCGCTGCAGGAGAGAGCATCCGTATCGGCGTGGGAGGTGGAAAGCGAAATCCGGGTGACCGCCAATGGCGGCCCGCTGAAAGTATCGTCATTCATTCCGGAAGATTCGCGCGAATTCAGCGTGCTCGACCAGCGGGTAGCCGCGCCCGATTTCGGTATTACGGTCGCGCCGGAGGGTGCCAGCCGCCGATTGAACCTGACGGTGCGCGACGCCAGCGGCCTGCTGGTGGCGCGCCAACGTTTCATGGTGCACCGGAACGACGTACGTGCGCCTGAGCGTCGGCAGCTGCCGCCGTTTCAGCAGGAGATCGTGCTCTCGCCGACCGCGCAGGCGATTGCGCGCACATTATATGCCTCCGCTCACGGCAAATCGTCCGACGCCACCAGCCTAGTTTCTGTGCTGCTGCGCGACCTGATCTCGCCGGATCGCTCGGAGAACGTGCGCTTTCTGCTCGGCGATGACCGCTCGCCGCACAAGATTGCGATGCTGGCCGCGCAGATCCTGCGCGTCGGCGGCGTGGTGGCGCGTGCGGTACACGGCATCGATCTGTCAAAGACCGGCACCACGGTCCAGATCAGGACCTGGCTCGAAGTGCATGTCGGCAATGAATGGAAGTCGTTCTCGCTGGCGACCGGCGAGTCGCGCGTGCCGGCAAGCTACTTCGCCTGGTGGCGGGGCGACGCCCCTTTCGTCAAGATCAACGGCGGCAAGCTCGAGCGCCAGCGCGTCAGCATCACGCGCGTGGAGCAGACGGTGCTGCGCCAGGCGCTCGCGCTCGGCAAGCACGGCAATGCCTTCCTGGCCACTTATTCGCTCTATTCGCTGCCCGTGACGCAGCGCGCGGTGTTTCGCGTCATTATGACGATCCCGATCGGCGTGTTCATGCTGGTCGTGCTGCGCAACATCATCGGTCTGCGCGGCGTCGGCACCTTCATGCCGGTGCTGATCGCCTTGTCCTTCCGCGACACCCATCTGTTCTGGGGCCTGGCGTTGTTCGGTGTGGTGATCGCGGCCGGTCTGCTGGTGCGGCTCTATTTCGACCATTTGAAGCTGCTGCTGGTGGCGCGGCTCGGCGCCATCGTCATGTTCGTGATCCTATTCCTTGCTGCGTTGACTGTGCTGTCCGACAAGCTCAATTTCGAACCCGGGCTGTCGGTTGCGCTGTTTCCACTGGTGATTTTGACCATGACCATCGAGCGCATCTCGGTGATCTGGGACGAGAGCGGACCGGCAGAAGCCATCCGCATGGCGGTGTTCAGCCTTGTCATTGCCGCGCTCTGCTACCTGCTGATGTCGGCGCGGCCGGTGCAGCACGTCTTCTTTGCCTTCCCGGAATTGGTGCTGGTGCTGGCCGCGCTCACGCTGCTCATCGGGCGCTACACCGGCTACCGGCTCACCGAGCTGGTGCGCTTCAAGGTGCTGGGGGAGCCCACTTCATGATGTGGCCGTGGCAGCGCGCGCAATCTCTGGCGCGGGCCGGCGTGCTCGGCATGAACGGGCGCAACGGCTCCTACATCATGCTGTGCAACCACCGCAAGTTTTATCCGTTGGTCGACGACAAACTGTTGACCAAGGAGCTGGCGAACAAGGCGGGGCTCGCCACGCCCGAGCTTTACGCCGCCTTCCGCTACAGCGGTGAAATCCACCGCGCGCGCGTGGTGCTCGACAAATACGAGAATTTCGTCATCAAGCCGGCGAACGGCAGCCGCGGCAACGGCATCCTGGTTATCAAGGGCCGCATCGGCGACCAACTGCGGCTCGCCAGCCGCCGTCTGATGAGCTGGGACGACCTGCGCTTCCACATGCAGAATACGCTGAGCGGCGTCTACAGCCTGGGCGGCCAGGACGACAGCGTGATCGCCGAATACTGCGTCGAGTTCGATCCGGTGTTTCAAAACATCGCCTTTCTCGGCGTGCCCGATATCCGGTTGATCGCCTACAAGGGCGTGCCGGTCATGGCCATGCTGCGGCTGCCGACCAGCGAATCGGAGGGCAAGGCCAATCTGCATCAGGGCGCCATCGGCGCCGGTATCGATCTGGCGAGCGGCCGCACGCTCACCGCGGTTTGGCGCAACAGCGTGGTGCGCCAGCATCCCGACACGCTGGCCGAGGTCAGCGGTGTCGCGATCCCGCATTTCGACCGCATGCTGGACATCGCGGCCGGCTGCAACGAGATGACTGGGCTCGGATACGTGGGCGTCGATCTGGTGCTCGACCGCGACAAAGGTCCGCTGATGCTGGAACTCAATGCGCGGCCCGGGCTCAACATCCAGATCGCCAACCGGGCAGGGCTGGCGGCGCGTTTGGAAACCGTCGACCGCGCCGATGCCGGCCGGCTGGGCGCGGCCGAGCGCATCGCGTTTGCCAAGGAGAATTTTGCGGCGGACGGCAAACTCAAAGGGTCATCGCCCGCAAAGACGGGCGATCCAGTAACCGCAGGCGCATCGAACTGAATCGCGGCCCTTAGCGGGTGGTCGCCTCGATCAAAATGGCCGTAGAAAGCGATTGCTGTCGAGGAGCAAGTGTTTCTCCAATCGCGATTCGCCGCAAACAGCCTTCATAGGCAATCCCCAAAATAGCCGGTGCATGAAGCGGAAAATCCCAAGTAGCTGATTTAGAACAAAAATCTTGCGACCTGGGCACAAGCGATAAGCAATACCCAATTTATTAACTTTTCTGATTTAGCTGTATTGGACGATTTAGGCGAGAATGGAGTTGTCCTATGCAACAAACGTGCATTGTCCACTTGATATACAGTGGTACCATAGCATTTGGGCTAGCCCTCACGTCGATTCTGTTAGCTTTCAATGTCCCCGAGCAACGAGCGCTATTGCCCGCGGTCCTCGCGGCGATTCTATGCCATCCTAATTTTCGAATTTCTCGCTCGTAGCGTAGTTCACGTGGGTCTGAACGACGGTCGCCTCTGATCCGTTGCCTTTTCATGCCTGAAGTCGGCGATTATTCTCATTCACTGATTCGCGGCTTTGCCAGCCAACAGATGGAATTTGTCGACCGTGCTTCCAAAAATCGCACAGCCGATTGCTCGTGAAGCGAAGACGCCCCAGATATTACCTCGAATTCTTATCATCGAAGATGATTGCCAATACGCGAATCAGCTAAAGCGAGCATTGCTTGAATCGAATGAAATTGCCCCCGCCGTAAAATTTGACGTTGAAATCGTCCCTGACATTGGTGGTGCCAGGCAGCACATCAACGCTGATGACGTTGATGTCTATATTGTAGATCTAAAATTTAGAGATTTCACTGGAGCAGAGACCGCCGAGCCAGGACTTAGCTTAGTAAGAGAAATCGGAAAGAGGTTGAATGCCGGTCTGATCGTGCATTCTACATTGCCGGCAGATAGCTATGCTGCAGAATTATTGTTGGAAGGCGCTGATGATTATATCGAGAAGATGTCGCGCCATGGCGATTATGCGCCAGACTATCAACAACGCCCGATCTACAAGATGATACGTGCAAAAGTTGTTGCCGTGTGGCGACGTGTCCAACTTGTGCGTCCGGCAACTGCGAAGAAATATGCTCACTCTGGTCGCACATTCAGAGTTGGTGATTGGCTTTTTACCGTTGGAAGTCGTGATCTAGAGGATGGCTTTGGAATGTCCATCCGAATTACACCGACGCAACATGCTTTTCTCAGGTTTCTTTGTACGGTTGAAGGTCACGAGATTGACCGAGAGACCTTTAATCTTGCGATTTTGGGACGACCCGAGGCGGAAAAAAACAAGCGGATCGACGATTTCATCTACAGATTCAAAAACAAAGTTGGTCCAAGCGTGCAGCTGATTTCTAAAAAGGGACACGAGTTACACACTTGTCTCTGTTGAAGAGATCACAAGAAATTTGCCTAGGTAATAGTAGTATGGCCGGCACAAGGCCGGCCATGACGAGTCATTGCTCTATCGCAGCGGTTATTCCGCCGCCTGCTTGGTCGCGCTGCCGTGCTGCGACACCAGATAGTCCATCGCCGCCTGCGCGCCGCCCTTCTTGTGCGGGATATTGGCGAGCGAGAACGCCATTTCGGTTACCGACAACGCGCCCATCAGCATGGCGTCGTTGATGTCGCCGAGATGGCCGATGCGGAACATCTTGCCGGCGAAGCGGCCGAAGCTCGAGCCGTAGGAGATATTGAACTGGTCGAGCGCCAGCGCGCGGAACGCGTCGGCGTCGACGCCTTCCGGCGTCAGCACGGCGGTGATGGTCGGCGAATAGTACTTCGCGTCCTTGCAGATGGTGTCGAGGCCCCACGCCTTGACGGCGCGGCGCGTGGCTTCCGCCAGCCGGGCGTGGCGGGCGAACACGTTGTCGAGCCCTTCCTCGTGCAGCATCTCGATCGAGACGTTGAGGCCCTGTATCATCTGCGTCGCCGGCGTGTAGGGGAAGAAGCCGACCTTGTTCATCTTGAGCATGTCGTCCCAATCCCAGAACGACTTCGGCAGCTTCGAGGTCTTCGCCGCGGCCAGCGCCTTGTCGCTGATGGCGTTGAACGACATGCCGGGCGGCAACATCAGACCCTTCTGCGCGCCGCCGACGGTGACGTCGACATCCCATTCGTCATGGCGATAGTCGGTGGAGGCGAGCGAGGAGATGGTGTCGACGAACAACAGCGCCGGATGGTTGGCCTTGTCGATCGCCTTGCGCACCTCGGCGACCGGCGACAGACAGCCGGTCGAGGTTTCGTTGTGCAGAAAGCAGACCGCTTTGATCTCTTTGGCCTTGTCTTCGCGCAGGCGCGCTTCGACCGCGGCGGCATCGACGCCGGTGCGCCAATCGGTGGTGATGAATTCGGTCTTGAGGCCGAGCTTCTCGGCCATCACCTTCCACAAGGTGGCGAACTGGCCGGTCTCCACCATCAGCACCTTGTCGCCGGGCGACAGCGTGTTCACCAGCGCGGCTTCCCAGGCGCCGGTGCCGGTGGCGGTATAGATGATCACCGGGTTGGTGGTCTTGAAGATGGTCTTGATGCCTTCAAGCACCTTCTTGGTCAGCCGGGCGAATTCCGGGCCGCGGTGGTCGATGATCGGCGTATCCATCGCCCGCAACACGCGGTCGGGCAGCACGGTCGGCCCGGGAATATGCAGAAAATGGCGCCCAACCGGACGCGAGGAATTCGTAGCCATTTGGATTCGCTCCTAAACCGCGGCTTTTAAAAGGATTTTCGTGGTTTACCACGGACCGACCCGGCCAGGGCGCGGCGCTTGTGGCGTTGAACTATGAATGCAACAGTTCGGTCAAGCGGTTTTGTGCACGGCAAACACGCCCTTCATGCATAAGGACGGCGGGCGGAACGAGGACGGACGGCGTGCTGGTACTAAGGCCCGGTCTGGAACGACGGCTCAAGGCCGAGCTGAGCGGGGATGTCTGGTTCGATCCCTTCACCCGCGGCCGCTATGCGACCGATGCATCGCATTATCAGATCGTGCCGGCCGGCGTGGTCGCGCCGAAAACCATCGAGGTAGCCGAAAAGGCGATCAAGGTCGCGCGCGCCGAAGGCGTGAAGGTGTTGGCGCGCGGCGGCGGCACCTCGCAAGCCGGGCAGACGGTCGGCGATGCGCTGGTCATCGATTGCTCGAAATATCTAACCCGCATCCTCGATCTCGACGTCAAGCGGCAGCGCTGTACGGTCGAACCCGGCATCGTGCTCGACGACTTGAACCGGCAGCTTAAAGCCCACGGGCTGTGGTTTCCGGTCGATATCTCCACCGCCTCGCGCGCCACCATCGGCGGCATGGTCGGCAACAATTCCTGTGGCGGACGCTCGATGCGTTACGGCACCACGCGCGACAACGTGCTCTCGCTCGACGCGCTGTTGGCCGACGGCTCGCTCGCCCATTTCGGTCCGCTCGGCGGCAGCATCGATGACGTGCCGGCGCCGTTGCGGCCGCTGGTGAAAGACCTGCTGGCGATCGGCGAACGCGAGAAGGACGAGATCGCCGAACGCTTCCCCAAGGTGCAGCGCCGGGTCGGCGGCTACAATCTCGACGCGCTGGTACCGGGCAAGAACGACATCAACCTCGCCCATGTGCTGGTCGGCTCGGAAGGAACGCTCGGCTTTTCGACGCGCGTCGAATTGAAGCTTTCGCCCGTGCTCGGGCGCCGCGCCGTCGGCGCGGTGCATTTCGCCAGCTTCTACCAGGCGATGGAGACGGCGCAGCACATCGTGCACCTACTGCCGATCGCGGTCGAGCTGATCGACCGCACCATGATCGAGCTGGCGCGCGAGATCCCGATCTTCCGGCCGACGCTCGACAAGTTCGTGCGCGAGACGCCGGAGGCGATCCTGCTGGTCGAATTCGGCGAGGATAACCATGAGGAGAATTTGCGCCGGCTGCGGCGGCTGAAGCATTTGATCGGCGATCTCGGCTTTGATTGGAGCAAGGAAGGCGCCAAATGGGGCGGCGTCGTCGAGGTGCTCAGTCCGGAGCTGCAAGCCGCGATCGCCGACCTGCGCACCTCCGGCCTCAACATCATGATGTCGATGAAGGAGCAGGGCAAACCGGTCTCCTTCGTCGAAGATTGCGCTGTGCCGCTCAACCATCTCGCCGATTACACCAGCCGGCTGACGCAGATTTTCGAAAAGCACGGCACGCGCGGCACCTGGTATGCGCATGCCGGCGCCGGCTGTCTGCACGTGCGCCCGGTGCTCAATCTCCGGCTGGAAAAAGACGTGCATGCCATGCGCGAAATCGCCGAAGAGGCTTTCGCCATGGTGCGCGAATACAAGGGATCGCATTCCGGCGAGCACGGTGACGGGCTGGTGCGCTCGGAATTCAACGAGCCGATGTTCGGCTCGCGCCTGGCGCGCGCTTTCGAAGAAGTGAAGGACCGCTTCGATCCGGACGGCCTCTACAATCCCGGCAAGGTGGTGCGGCCGCCACGGTTCGATGACCGCTCGCTGTTGCGCTATCCGCCCGACTACAAGGGCCTGGAGACCGCGACGCAATTCGACTGGTCGGCCTATACGGGATCGAGCGGCGGTTTTCAGGGCGCCGTCGAGATGTGCAACAACAACGGCGCCTGCCGCAAGCTCGCGGGCGGCGTGATGTGTCCGAGCTACCGCGTCACCCGCGACGAGCGCGACGTGACGCGCGGCCGCGCCAATACGCTGCGGCTGGCGATCACCGGACAGCTCGGACCGGGCGCGCTCAGCTCCGATGAGATGGCGGAGACGCTGAAGCTGTGCGTTTCCTGCAAGGCGTGCCGGCGCGAATGCCCGACCGGCGTCGACATGGCGCGCATGAAGATCGAGGTGCTGGCCGCGCGCGTCGCCAACCGTGGCGTCTCGCTGCACGACCGGCTGGTCGGCTCTTTGCCGCATTACGCGCCGCAGGCCGTGCGTCGGCCGTGGCTGTTCAATCTGCGCGACCGCAGCACGCTGCTGCGGCATGCGTCCGAGCATTTCGCCGGCTTCTCCAGACGGCGCACATTGCCGAAGTGGCGCAGCGATCCCTATCGCGACCGCGCCAGTTGGAAAGTGAAATCGCCCACCGCCGGCGATTTAACGCGCGACGTCGTGCTGTTCGCCGACACCTTCAACCGTTACTTCGAGCGCGAAAATCTCGATGCCGCCTTGGCCGTGCTCGGCGCCGGCGATTACCGCGTCTTTCCGGCGCTGCCGGCGGCCGGCGAGGAGCGTCCGCTCTGCTGCGGCCGCACTTTCCTGGCGGTCGGGCAGGTCGATCTGGCGCGCCAGGAGATGGAGCGCACCGCGGCCGCGCTGGCGCGCTATGTCGAGCGCGGCATGCCGGTGATCGGGCTGGAGCCGAGCTGCTTGCTTACCTTCCGCGACGAGATGCCGGCGCTGATCAAGAGCCCGGCGGCCGAAGCGCTGACGAAACAGGCGGTGCTGCTGGAGGAATTCATCTCGCGCGAACAGGCGCACGGCCGGCTCAATCTGCCGCTCGGTCCGTTGCGCCGGAAGGCCTTGCTGCACGGCCACTGCCATCAGAAGGCTTTCGATGCCATGAGCGCGGTCGAGAGCGTGTTGCGCATGGTGCCGGAGCTCGGCGTGGAGACCGTCGAGTCAAGCTGCTGCGGCATGGCCGGCGCCTTCGGTTTCGATGCCGCGACTATCGACGTCTCGCTCAAGATGGGCGAACTGTCGTTGCTGCCGGCGGTGCGCAAGGCGGACAGCGAGACGCTGATCGTCGCCGACGGCACCTCCTGCCGGCATCAGATCCACGACGGCGCCCAGCGCGAGGCGCTGCATGTGGCGCGCGTGCTGGAAATGAGTTTGCAGGCGGCGCGCCACTGACTCTCTTCGGTCATGCGCGGGCTTGACCCGCGCATCCCGTTTAGGTGAGCAATGTGCCGGCCGAAGCGGGATGGTCGGGACAAGCCCGGCTATGACAAGGATAATAAGGTCAATGGCCAAACTCTTTCCCACCTGTCTGGTCGGCTCCTATCCGCAGCCGGAGTGGCTGATCGACCGCGCGCGGTTGTCGAAAATGGTGCCGCGCGTGCGCATGGACGACCTCTGGCTGGTCGATGCGAATGAACTCGAGGCCAAGCAGGACGAGGCGACGCTTCTTGCCATCCGCGACCAGGAGCGTGCCGGTCTCGACATCATCAGCGACGGCGAGCAGCGGCGCGAGAGCTACTCCAACCGTTTTGCCACCGCGCTCGCAGGCGTCGACACCGACAACCCGGGCACGACCTTGAACCGCAGCGGCAAGCCGATCCCGGTGCCGCGCGTCACCGGCAAGATCAGGCGCAAATATCCGGTGCAGTTGCGCGACATGCAGTTCCTGCGCGCCAATACGCAAAAGCCGGTGAAGATGACGGTGCCTGGGCCGTTCACCATGTCGAAGCAGGCGCAAAACGAATTTTATGCGAGCGACGAAGAGATGGCGCTCGATTACGCCGCCGCGGTGAACGACGAGATCAAGGACCTGTTCGCCGCCGGCGCCGATATCGTGCAGATCGACGAGCCGTGGATGCAGCAGCATCCGGACAAGGCACGCGAATATGGCCTTAAGGCGCTGGACCGCGTGCTCGATGGCGTCACCGGCACCGTCGTGGTGCATCTGTGCTTCGGCTACGCCGCGGTCGTGCATGAAAAGCCGACCGGCTATTCCTTTCTGCCTGAGCTGGAGGCGTCCAAAGCCGCGCAAATCTCGATCGAGGCGGCGCAGCCCAAGCTCGATCTTAAGGTGCTGGAAAAGCTGCCGTCCAAGACCATCATCCTCGGTGTGATCGATTTGTCCGACATGACGGTCGAGACGCCGGAGATCGTCGCTGCGCGAATCCGCAAGGCGCTGCCTTTTGTGCCGGCCGAACGTCTGGTCGTGGCGCCCGATTGCGGCATGAAATATCTGCCGCGCGATGTGGCGTTCGGCAAAGTGCAGGCGATGGTCGAAGGCGCTGCCATCGTGCGCGGCGAACTTTAACTGCCGCCGTAGAACAGGTTCACCAGAGCGAGCGAAAACCACGGCACATAGGTGCACAGCAGCAGCACGAGTACCAACGCGGCGATAAACGGCAGGTTGGCCCGTGTCGTCGCCCAAATATCGGACTTGGCGATGGCGCAAGCGGTCATCAAGACGCTGGCGACCGGCGGCGTCTGCTGGCCGATGGCGAGGTTGAGCGTCACAACCAACCCGAAGTGAATCGGGTCGATGCCGACCGCCTGCACCAGCGGCATCACGATGGGCACGACCAGGATGATCGCCGCCGCCGAGTGCAGGAACATGCCGAGGATCAGGAAGGCGACGTTTAGCAGCAGCAACACGACGTATTTATTGGTCGTCACCTGGGTGATGGCGTGGCCGAGCGCCTGCGGCATTTGCGCTTCGGTGAGGAAGGTGCCGATCAAGGCCGAGGCTGCCACCAGCAGCATGACGACCGCGGTCTGCACGCCGCCGTCGATGCAGGCCTTGCGCAAGGCGCGCATGTCGAGATCGCGATAGATCAGTCCGCCGACGACGAGGGCGGCGAGCACGGCGGAGCCGGCGCCTTCGGTGGCGGTGACAATGCCGGCGAAGATGGAGCCGAGAATGACGACCGGCAGCACCAAAGCCCAGATCGCCTCCTTGAAGGTCTGCCACACACGGCCGATGCGGAAGCGCTCCTCAATCGGGAAGTCGTAACGCACCGCCTGCCAATAGGCCGCGATGGCGAGGCCGAGGGCGCCGATGAGACCTGGCAGGATGCCGGCGACGAACAATTTCACCGTCGAGGTCTGCGCCATCACCGCGTAGAGGATCATCGGGATCGACGGGGGAATGATGATGGCAAGGCTCGCCGAGGAGGAGACCACGGCGGCGGCGACTTCCTTGGAATAGCCGCGCCGCTTCATGGCCGGGATGAGGATCGTGCCGAGCGCCGCCACGTCGGCAACAGCGGAGCCGGAAATCTCGGCGAAAAACATCGAGGTGCCGATCGACACCATCGACAATCCGCCGCGGAAGAAACCGACCAGCGCCGAGGCTAGGGCGATCAACCGGCGCGATATCGAAGACGCGTTCATGATGGCGCCAGCCAGAATGAACAACGGGATAGCCAACAGCGGGAAACTTGAGGCGCCGTCGAACATCACCAGCGCCATATTCGGCAACATGGCCGGTCCCTGGATCAGCAGAATGGCCGCCGCGGCGACGGCGCCGAGCGCGACGGCAATCGGCACGTTGAGCAACGCCAGCGCCACCATGCCGATAAGCATGAGGGTGATGGTCATGGCGCGGGCCTTGTGTCGCGGGTTTCGGCAGGCCGCTCGGCTTCTTTGATGAGCTCGAGCGCTTCCTGCAGCTCCAGATCCACGAACCCGCCGCTGCGGGCGGTGCGCAGCTTGTCCGGCAGCCCGAGCAATTCGGCGATCACGAACAGGCCGGCCGCGATCGGAATGACCGATTGGGTGAGCGGGGTCGGCACCGATGGCAAGGAAATCATATGCTCGCCCTGCAGAACGATCAGCACCTTGGTGCCGTAGATCACCAGCAGAATGAAAAATACGAGCACGACCGCTTCGGCGAACAGCGTCGCGATGATGCGCGCGCGCACCGGCATGGCATTGACCAGGCTGGGCACGCCGATATGGGCGCCGCGCAGCGCCGCTAGCGCCGAACCGTAATAAGTGAGCCAAACGAGGCCGATCGAGGCGAGCTCATCGTACCAGGACAGCGCGTGTCCGAGATAGCGGAATGCCGCGCCGGTGATCACGAGGATCGTCAGCGCCGCCATCAGCACGAGAACGATGGCTTCGAGCAAGCGCTCAAAGCCCGCGCGAATTCCATTCCAATGCAACGGAAAATCCCCCGGACCTTGAAGCCGCTGCGACGGCCGGCCTTTTGTCGAGGCCGGCCCTTCGTCAGCGCGTGCGGCTTAAGAAGATTTGCCGAGCGCGAGCGCCTTGTCGATCAGCTCCTGACCGCCCGGAACTTCCTTGCCAAACTCCTGGTAGATGGATTTGCTAGCCTTGATGAAGGCGTCCTTGTCGACCTCGTTGACCTTGATGCCCGACTTCTTGATCTTGTCGAGCAGCTCATTGTCCAAGTCGGCGCCCGTTTTCAGCGCAACCGGCTGCACCTCTTTCGCCGTGTCCTCCAGGATTTTCTGCACGTCGGGTGGCAGCCGCTTCCAGCTCGCGCCGGCAACGGCATAGGTCGGCGAATAGACGTGCCCGCTCATCGATAGGTACTTCTGCACTTCCTGGAAGTGACCGGTATAGATCTGCGCCAGCGGGTTTTCCTGTCCGTCCATGGCGCCGGTCTTGAGCGCGACGAAAACCTCGGAGAAGGCGAGCGGTGTCGGGTTGGCGCCGTAGGCCTTGAACATCTTCACGCGCCATACGCCCTTCGGCGTGCGCAGCTTGATGCCTTGCAGATCCTCCGGCTTGACGATCGGGCGCTTGTTGTTGGTGATCTGGCGGAAGCCGTTCTCCCACACGCCGATGATATGGTAGCCGACCTTCTCGGCCTGCGGCGCCATGATCGGATAGACAATCTGGTCGCGGATGCGCGCCATCTGAGCGCGGTTCTTCACCAGATACGGCATTTCAAATAGGCCGAAACTAGGTACATAGGACGACATCACCGTCGATGGCAGCGCTAGATCGATTGTACCAAGCTTCAGTTTTTTCATCATTTCGGAGTCGCTGCCGAGTTGGCTCGACCCGTAAACGACAACCTTGGCCTTGTCGCCAAGCTTGGCATTGGCGCGTTTGGCAAATTCCAAAGCGTTCCTTTCGAGCAGCGAGCCGGGCGCGCCGACATGGCCAAACTTGATCTCGGTCTGCGCCGTGGCCGTTCCGGCGAGCAGCGTCGCGAAAGCAAGCGAAAGCAAGCCTTTGACCAGCGACATGAGTTCCTCCCAATGATTATTGAGTTCCACCGGACTGAAATCCGGCGGTGATTTTTGTGTTGATAATCAATACAAATCGGGGCGGCCAAGGCAAGGAGCCACGGGTCGCGCCACGAAAAAAGGGGACCCGCCCGGATGGGGACTAGCCGGGCGGGTCTGACGAATTGGCGCGGGGATGGACGGGGGGCTGGCGCCGATTGCGTTCGAACTCATGGCGGCCACAGTGGCCGCGTGCTCATAAGTCGCGCCGGCCGTGGAAAAGGTTCAAAGCCGGTTAAGGTGCCGGCTTGCCGATCCCCCGCTGACAATGACAAAGTGGTAAAATGTTGAGATTGGCCGCAATTTTATTGGTTCTCGCCGCCGGCCTGGCGCCGGCGCAGGCGCTCGATAAGGTCCGTTTCGGCACCAATTGGGTCGCCGAGGCCGAGCACGGCGGCTACTACCAGGCGCTCGCCGACGGCACCTACAAGAAATACGGGCTCGACGTCACCATCGTGTCGGGCGGCCCGAATGTGAACAACCGCATCCTGCTGCCGGTCGGCAAGCTCGACTTCTTCATGAGCGCTAATTCGCTGCAGACCTTCGACGCGGTCGCGCACAACATCCCCACCATCGCGGTGGCGGCGAGCTTCCAGAAAGACCCGCAGGTGCTGATCGCGCGCCCGGACGTGAAGACGTTGCAAGACCTCAAGACGCTCACGCTGTTCGTCTCCAAGGAAGGCATCGTCACCTATTTCAAGTGGCTCAAGGAAGCGTACGGTTTCGACGAGTCGAAGGTGAAGCCCTACACCTTCAATGCGCAGCCGTTTCTCGCCGACAAGAATTCGGCCATGGAGGGCTACGTCACCTCCGAGCCCTACGCCATCGAGAAACAGGCGCATTTCAAGCCGTCGGTGTTCCTGCTCGCCGACCACGGCTTCAACAGCTACTCGACGCTGATCGAGACCCGCCGCGATCTGGTGGAAAAGAACCCCGGCCTGGTGCAGCGCTTCGTCGATGCCTCGGCCATCGGTTGGTATCACTACCTCTACGGCGATCCGAAGCCCGGCAACGAGGCGATCAAGAAGCAGAACCCGGAGATGACCGACGATCAGCTCGCCTATTCCATCGCCAAGATGAAAGAGGACGGCATCGTCGATTCCGGCGACACCGTGAAGCTCGGCATCGGCGCCATGACCGAGGCGCGCTGGAAGAATTTCTACGACAAGATGGTGCAGGCGAGCGTGGTCAAGCCCGGGCTCGACTACCAGCGCGGCTACACGCTGCAGTTCGTGAACAAAGGCGTTGGAGTGGGGCTGAGGCCGAAGAATTAAATTCGGCTGTCATTGCCCGGCTTGACCGGGCGATCCAGTAACCCCGATCATCGCATTCGACCGCCGGCGTATCAAACTAAAGGCGGTGGTTACTGGGTCCCCGCTTGCGCGGGGACGACAGCGGGGATTTGTGGGCGCCGTCATTAGCACATCAACGATCGTCTCGCTGCACGACGTCGGCAAGACGTTCGAACGCGGCACGGTTGCGCTCGACGGCTTCAACCTCACCGTCGCCGACGGCGAATTCGTTTCGCTGTTGGGACCGTCCGGCTGCGGCAAATCGACGGCATTACGGATCATTGCCGGCTTGAGCGCGCCCACGTCGGGCAGCGTTGGATGGCCGGGCGGGGCGGCGGCCGGCGTCGGTGACATCGGCTTTGTGTTCCAGGAACCGACGCTGATGCCCTGGGCCAATGTGGCGGCCAACGTGCGGCTGCCGCTCAAGCTCGAACGTTCCGACGCGATAATTTCGCAAAAGGCGGTGGCGGCGGCGCTCGCGCGCGTCGGGCTTAGCGGATTTCTCAAACGCCTTTCCGCGTGAGTTGTCGGGCGGCATGCGCATGCGCACCTCGATCGCCCGCGCGCTGGTGACCGAGCCACGCCTGATCTTGATGGACGAGCCGTTCGCCGCGCTCGACGAGATCAACCGCTTCAAGCTTAACAACGAGTTGTTGACGCTGTGGCAGGAGCTGCGCCGCACGGTGATCTTCGTGACGCATTCGGTGTTCGAATCCGTCTATCTCTCGCAGCGCATTGTGGTGATGACGCTGCGGCCGGGCCGCGTCGCAGCGGAGGTGACGATCGACGCGCCGTATCCGCGCGACGAAAGTTTCCGCACCTCGGCCGACTATGCCGGCTATTGCCGGCTGGTGTCGGAAGCGTTGGGCAAAGCGATGGCAGGCGCGTCATGACCGAGCGCATCCTCCGCATCGGCCTGCCCATCTTGGTGCTGGCGCTTGGCGTATTGGTCTGGCACTGGGTGGTGCGCGCCTTCGCCATTCCGCCTTACGTATTGCCGGGCCCAGATTTGGTATTCGGAACTCTGATCACAGATGGCGCGCTGTTGTGGAATTCGCTGCTGGTGACCTTGCGCACCACCTTCGAGGGCTTCTTGCTCGCCGCCGTTGGCGGTATCGGCCTGGCGGTTCTGTTCAATCAGTCGCGGCTGATCGAATATTCGCTCTATCCCTATGCCGTGATCCTGCAGGTAACGCCGGTTGTCGCCATTGCGCCGATTTTGCTGATCTACCTGCCGCAGCCGCTGGCGGTGCTGGCCTGCGCCTGGATCGTGGCGTTCTTCCCGGTCTTGGCCAACACCACGCTCGGATTGCGCTCGGTCGACCACAATCTCATTGCGTTGTTCGATTTGTACAAGGCCTCGCGTTGGCAAACGCTATGGGACCTGAAATTGCCGGCGGCGCTGCCGCAGATCCTGGCGGGCTTGCGCATCGCCGGCGGGCTGTCGCTGATCGGCGCGGTGGTGGCCGAAATCGCCGCCGGCTCGGCCGGCGCCGGCTCGGGGCTTGCCTATCGCATCGCCGAATCGGGCTACCGCCTCAACATCCCGCGCATGTTCGCGGCGCTGCTGTTGCTGTCGGTCGCCGGCATAGCCATCTTCTTTGCGCTGTCGGCGCTCTCGCATCTCGCGCTACGCCGCTGGCACGAAAGCGCGGTTGCGCAAGAGCGTTAGCAAGCCATGATCGATCTCGCCCAGCAGCGCCGCCAACGGCTCACCGGCATCGCCCTGATGTGCGGCGCGGTGGCGTTGTTTGCCTGCCTCGACACCACGGCGAAATATCTCAACACCGAAATGGACCCATTGCAGGTGGCCTGGGCGCGCTACACCAGCGCCTTCCTGCTGACCATGATCATCTCCAATCCGCTGACGCAGCCCGGATTGCTGCGCACCAAACAGCTCAAGCTGCAACTCACGCGCTCGGTGCTGCTGGTCGGCTCGACTGCGCTGAATTTCCTGGCGCTGCGCTGGCTGCAGCTCGACGAGGCTCTGTCGATTATCTTCACCTTTCCGTTCATCGTCTCCATCGCCTCCGGCCCGTTGCTGGGCGAATGGATCGGCTGGCGCCGCTGGCTGGCGATCTGCGTCGGCTTCAGCGGCGTGCTGCTGATCATCCGGCCCGGCTTCGGCACCATGCATCCGGCGGCCTTGTTCTCGCTCGCCGCCACCATTTGCTACGGCTTCTATGCGGTGATCACCCGCATTGTCGCGCGCACCGATTCCAACCAGACCTCGCTGTTCTATGCGAACGGCGTCGGCGCGCTGGTGATGTTGCCGGTCATTCCGTTCGTCTGGCAGACGCCGGCAAGCTTGGGGATAGCGCTGCTGATGCTCGCCACCGGCGTGTTCGGCAGCTTCGGGCACTTTCTGCTCATTTCCGGCCATAAACTCGCGCCGGCTTCGGTGCTGTCGCCCTTTGTCTATACCCAACTCATTTGGGTGGTGATTCTCGGTTTCCTCGTCTTTGACCACGTGCCCACCACCTGGACCATGACGGGGGCCGCCATCGTCATCGGTTCCGGGCTTTATCTGCTGTACCGCGAGCGCAAGCGCGGCCAGTCCGCCGTCAGCGTAGGCGTGGTCGAGGGCCCACTGGAATGACGGCATTGGAGAGTTGCGGGCTTGCGTTTATCGGCGCTAAGTTCCGGCCCGCAACACGAAGGATTTTCCATGGCCACAGCAGAAGACCGGGCACCGGCGTCGGCCGGTTTGAACGACGATATCGGCGAGGAAAAGCGCCTGGAACTGTACCGGACGCAAGTCGTGATCCGGGAGGCGGAGCAGCGCGCCTATGACCTGTTCCTGCAGAACCTGGTCAAGGGCACCAGCCATCTATCGCTCGGCCAGGAGGCGGTGGCGGCGGGCTTTGCCGGCGCCATGATCAAGGGCGACCTGTCCTTCTGCACCTATCGCGGCCATGCCCATACGCTCGCCCGCGGCGTCAGCGTCGAGAAAGTGCTGGGCGAACTGATGCAGCGCGACAACGGTCTGATGCGCGGCAAAGGCGGCTCCATGCATCTGACCTCGGTCGATCACGGCGTCATGGGCTCCTACGCCATCATCGGCGCGCATCTGCCGATCGCCTGTGGCGCCGCCTGGCGCGCGCAATATAAAGGCGACAAGGACGTTTCGGTCTGCTTCTTCGGCGACGGCACCACCAATATCGGCGCCTTCCACGAGGCGCTCAATTTCGCCGCGGTGTGGAAGCTGCCGGTGATCTTCTGCTGCGAGAACAATCTCTACATGGAATACACGCCGATCGCCGACGTGACCGCGGTGCCGCAGCCGGCCGCCGACCGCGCCGCCTCATACGGGCTTGAGCGCATCGTCATCGACGGCAACGACGCCGACGTGGTCTATCGCACCGCGCGCGCGGCCTACGACAAGGCGCGCGCCGGCGGCGGGCCGTCGCTGATCGAGTGCCTCACCTATCGCCACAGCGGACACTCGCGCGCCGACCCGGCGAAATACCGGCCCGAGGGCGAGCTGGAGCGCTGGAAGCTGCGCGACCCGATCAAGATCTATCGCGAGCGGCTCCTGCAATTCGGCGTTCCCGAAAAAACGATCACCGACATCGACGCCGGCGTGCGCAAGGTTGTCGAGGACGCGACCGAGGCCTGCAAGGCCGCGCCGCCGCCGCCGCTCGACATCATTACCACCGACGTCTACGCCGATGGAGGCTGGGCATGGCGGAACTGACCTATCGCGACGCCGTCATCCGCGGCATTGCCCAGGAGATGACCCGCGACCCCGACGTCGTCTTTCTCGGCGAGGACGTGGCGAAGCCCGGCGGCGTGTTCAAAGCGACGGTTGGTCTCTACGAGCAGTTCGGGCCATTGCGTGTGCGCGACACGCCGATCTCGGAGCAGGCCATTCTCGGCGCCGCCATGGGCGCGGCGATGACCGGCTTGAAGCCGATCGCCGAAATCATGTTCTCGGACTTTTTCGCCGTCTGCTTCGACTACATCGCCAACGAATTTCCCAAGAGCCGTTACATGTCGAACGGCCAGCTCAAATGCCCGCTGGTGGTGCGCACCGGCAATGGCGCCGGCTCGCGCTTCGGCGCCCAGCACAGTCAAAGTGTCGAGAACTGGTGCATGATGATCCCGGGGCTGAAGGTGGTGGCGCCCTCCACGCCGACCGACGTGATCGGTCTGCTGGCGGCCGCGGTGCGCGATCCCGATCCGGTCATTTTCTGCGAGCACAAGTCGCTCTACGCGACCAAAGGCGAGGTGCCGGACGGCGAAATCGTCGACACCCTCGGCACCGCCAAGATCGTGCGCGCCGGCAAGGACGCCACCATCTGCGCGCTGGCGCTGATGGTGCCGCGCGCGCTGCAGGCCGCCGAGACGCTGAAGGCGGAACACGGCATCGATTGCGAAGTTGTCGATGTGCGCTCGTTGGTGCCGCTCGACACCCAGACCATCCTGGGCTCGCTGGCGCGCACGCACCGGCTGTTCACCGTCGAGGAAAACCCGCGGCTGTGCGGCTGGGGCGCCGAGATCGTCTCGATCGCGGCCGACGAAGCCTTCTACGATCTCGACGGTCCGCCGGTGCGCATCACCACGCCGCACATTCCGCTGCCGGCCGCCGACGCGCTGGAAGATATCGTGTTGCCAACACCACTGCGGATCGCGGAGACGGTGAAGCGGTCGTTGAATAGTTAGTTTTTTGTCATCACCGGGCCGCCGCGCAGCGGCGTGACCCGGTGATCCCGCTTAGGAGAGCAGGGTGCCAACCTAAGCGAGATGGCCGGGACAAGCCCGGCCATGACAATAGAGAGTGAAGGACAATCATCATGTACGAAAATCTCCTCGCCAATGTCCCGACCGATCTCTGGATCGGCGGCAAATGGCGCAAGTCTTCCGACAATGCCCGTTTCGACGTGGTCGATCCGGCGACCGAGCGCAAGATCGCGTCGGTGGCAAGCGCCACCGTCGATGACGCCATGGCCGCGGTCGATGCAGCGCAGGATGCCTTCGAAGGCTGGGCGAAACGCAAGCCGCGCGAGCGCGCGGAAATCCTGCGCAAGTGCCACGAGCTGATCATGCGCGACGCCGAGCGTTTCGCCAAACTCATCACGCTGGAGAACGGCAAGGCGCTGCCCGATTCTCGCGGCGAGGTCGCCTACGCGGC
Organism: uncultured Alphaproteobacteria bacterium; assembly: GCA_963727555.1. Classification (GTDB taxonomy): domain Bacteria; phylum Pseudomonadota; class Alphaproteobacteria; order Rhizobiales; family Xanthobacteraceae; genus Pseudolabrys. Next base: position 118,791 of record CAVSGT010000006.1, read on the forward strand.
GGAATTCTTCCGCTGGTATGCGGAAGAAGCCGTGCGTAACATCGGGCAGATCTCGATGGCGCCGGCCTCCGGCGCGCGCATCGTGGCGCAGCACAAGCCGGCCGGCGTCGCCGTGCTGGTGACGCCGTGGAATTTCCCGGCCGCGATGGCGACCCGCAAGATCGGCCCGGCGCTCGCCGCCGGCTGTCCGGTGGTGCTGAAACCCGCCTCCGACACGCCGCTCACCATGTTGGCGTTGATGCCGGTGCTGGAGGAAGCGGGCGTTCCCGCCGGCGTGGTCAACGTGGTGCCCTCGCGCCGCTCCGGCCCGGTGGTCAGCGCCATGTTGCACGATCCGCGCGTGCGCGTGGTCTCCTTTACCGGCTCCACGGAAGTCGGCCGCAAGCTACTGCACGAGGCCGCCGACCAGGTGCTCAAGCCGTCGATGGAACTCGGCGGCAACGCGCCGTTCCTGGTGTTCGAGGATGCCGACATCGATGCGGCCATCGACGGCGCCATGATCGCGAAGATGCGCAACATGGGCGAGGCCTGCACGGCGGCGAATCGCTTCTACGTGCACGAGACGGTGCACGATGAATTCGCCAAGAAGCTTACCGCCAAGATGGGTTCGCTCAAGATGGGCAATGGCCTCGACGAGGGCATCAATCTCGGGCCGCTGGTCAACAAAGACGGCCGCGATAAGGTGATCGAGTTGGTCGACGATGCGGTCAAGAAAGGCGCCAAGGTTCTGGTCGGCGGCAAGACGCCGGACGGGCCCGGCTTCTTCTATCCGGCGACCGTGCTCACCAATGTCTCCAACGACTCCAAGATGCTGAACGAGGAAATTTTCGGGCCGGTGGCTTCGATCCAGACCTTCAAGACCGAGGACGAAGCGATCAAGCGCGCCAACGACACCGAATACGGTCTGATCGCCTATCTCTACACCAAGGATCTCTCCCGCGGCATGCGTATCTCCGAGAAGCTCGATTACGGCATGATCGGCTTGAACCGCGGCCTGGTGTCCGATCCGGCGGCGCCGTTCGGCGGCACCAAGCAGTCCGGCCTCGGCCGCGAGGGTGCGGCGGAAGGGATGAAGGAATTCCTCGAGACGCAATACGTGTCGGTGAGCTGGTAAGCGGGCAAAGAAGCGACGCATGAGCGCAGGGACGCAAGGCGAAGTCGCCAAAAAGTTGATTGGCGCCTGGCGCTACATCGGCACGCAGATCAATGGCGGAAAATGGGATCGCGGCCCGAATCCCAAGGGCATGATCTACTACGGCCCGCGCGGCGAAATTGCGGTGCAGATCGCGCCCGACGTCGAGCGAAGGCGCGCTGGAGCGGTCATGACTCCGGAGGAGGCCAAGATTGCGCTCACCGACTACATCGCATATTTCGGCACCTACTCTATCGACGAGCAGGCCGGGACCGTGACGCATCATCGCCAAGCCAGCATCCAGCCGGGCGACTCCGGGGATTTGGTCCGCCGATACGAATTCGTCGGCGATCGCTTAGTGCTACGGCCGCCCAATTCGACAATGGAAGTCACTTGGGAACGGATCAAGTGACGCGAGGGAAGTGAATGGACGTCCTGATGCCGCAGCTCGGCGAGACCGTCGCCGAGGGCAAGATCGTCAAATGGTTCAAGTCGGCCGGCGACGCGGTAAAGCCGGGCGAGAACCTGTTCGAGATCGAGACCGACAAGACCTCGATGGAAGTGCCGTCGACCGTGGCCGGCACGCTCACCGACATTCACTTCCAGGTCGGCGAGGTGGCCAAGGTCGGGGCCATCGTGGCGGTGATTGCAGGCGCTGGCGCGGCACCCAGCGCAACGGCGACGAAGCCGAATTCTGCGCCAGCCGCACCGCCACAGGTGTCGCTGGCGCCGATCGCAGCGGCGCTGCGAGAGGTGGCGCAATCCTCGCAAACGCCAAAGCCGCGTAGCGAGCCGCTCGATCCGTTCCGCGAGGTGCGCACGCCGGAGCGCAATTACGGACCGGCCAAGCTTCCGGGCGGTGCGGTGGCGACGCCGCTGGCGCGCCGGCTTGCCGGCGAGCGCGGCATCGATCTGTCGCGCCTTTCCGGCTCGGGCCCGCACGGCCGCATCGTCGCCCGCGACGTGGAGACTGCGGCGCCCGCCGCGCCCGCCGCGACAATGGCGACCGGCGCCAGCGCCGCGCAGGTGAAGGCGCTCTACGACGGCATCGCTTACGAGGAACTGCCGCTCGATTCCATGCGCGCGACCATCGCCAAGCGGCTGGTCGAGGCCAAGCAGACCATCCCGCATTTCTATCTGACCGCCGATCTCGACGTCGGCCGGTTGATGGCGATGCGCGAGGAGGCCAATGCCGCCGCGCCTGAGGTCGATGGCGAGCCGGCGTTCAAGCTGTCGCTCAATGATTTCATCATCAAGGCCTGGGCGGCGGCGTTGCAGCGCATTGCCGCCGCCAATGCGGTCTGGGCGGGCGACCGCATCTTGCGCTTTGCACATGCCGATATCGGCGTGGCGGTGGCGCTCGAGGGCGGGCTGATCACGCCGGTAATTCGTAATGTGGAATCAAAATCGCTCACCGCCATCTCGGCGGAAATGCGCGACCTGGCCGACCGCGCCCGCGCCAAAAAACTCAAGCCCAACGAATATCAGGGGGGATCAAGCGCCATCTCCAATCTCGGCATGTACGGCGTGCGCGAATTCGCCGCCATCATCAATCCGCCGCATGCGACGCTACTGGCGGTCGGCGCCACCCGGCGCGCGCCGGTCGAAACAGAAGATGGCGGCGTGAAATTCATCAGTCAGATGACGGTCACGCTGTCCTGCGACCATCGCGTCGTCGACGGCGCGCTGGGCGCGCAATTGCTGGCCGCCTTCAAGGGATTTGTCGAACAGCCGGTCACCGCTTTGGTGTGAGAAGGAGACGTAGAAATGGCTGGTGAAAAGCCGGATGTATTGCTGATCGGTCAGAAGAAGCCGGTCATGATCAAAGGCCTCGAACCGAAAGTCACACTGCATTACCTGGCCGACGCCAAGGATCCCGACGCGTTCATCAAATCGATCGCCGACAAGATCACTGCCATCGCCATTGCCTATACCTCCAACAAGATCGACGCTGCCTTCATGCAGTGCTTCCCGAAGCTCGAACAAATCTCCAGCTTCGGCGTCGGCTACGATCACGTCGACGCCAAATGGGCGGGCGCACACGGCATCATCGTCACCAACACGCCGGAAGTGCTGAACGAAGAAGTCGCCGATACCGCGCTCGGGCTGCTGCTCTGCACGGTGCGCGAATTTCCGCAGGCCGAGCGCTATTTGCGCGCTGGCAAATGGCCGGGCGCGCAATATCCGCTCACCAAGGCGACCCTGCGCAACCGCACCGTCGGCATGGTCGGCATGGGCCGCATCGGCAAAGCGATCGCGCGCCGGCTGGAAGCCTTCGGCGTGCCGGTGGTCTATCACAGCCGCAACCCGCAGCCCGGCGTCGCCTATAAATATTATCCCAAGCTCGTCGACATGGCGCGCGACGTCGATACGCTGATGGCGATCGTGCCGGGCGGTCCGACGACGGCGAATATGATCAACGCCGAGGTGCTCAAGGCGCTCGGTCCCAACGGCATTCTCATCAACATGGCGCGCGGCTCGGTGGTCGACGAACCGGCATTGATCGCGGCACTGAAAAGCCGCACCATCTATTCGGCCGGGCTCGACGTCTTCGCCAAGGAGCCGCACGTGCCGAAGGAACTCCTGGAGATGGATCACGTCTGCCTGTTCCCGCATCTCGGCTCCTCGACCGAGGAGACGCGCGCGGCCATGGACCGGCTCGTGGTCGACAACATTTTGGCATGGACGGCCGGCAAGCCGCCGCTGACGCCGGTGCCGGAGACGCCCTATCCGCCCAAGGGTTCGTGAGCGGGGCGCGCAGGTAACAACATGGTTCGCCTGTTGCTGATCGGTCTTGCGCTGATGATGGCAACGCCTGCGTCGGCGCAGAAGCCGCCGCCGCTCAACGAAGCCGCCAAGGGCGTGATCGGCACCTGGGAATTCTCCAACGCCGAGCGCGACAAGATCTGCACGACCATTCTCAAAAGCGATCCGTCGCCGGTCGGTTTTACGGTCGCGTTCGATGCCAACTGCGCCAATCTGTTTCCGCTGGTGAAGGAAATCGTCGGCTGGAAATATCCCGACAACGATCTGCTCTATCTGCTCGACGCCCAGGGCAAGTCGGTGGTCGAGTTCAGCGAGGTCGAGGACAACATTTTCGAGGCGCCGACGCCAGGCGTCGGCGTGCTGTTTTTACAGAATCCTGCCGCCGCCGCCGCGGCGCCGCAGGCGCAGCAGCCCGAAAAGCTCGCCGGCGACTGGATGATTGCGCTCGGCAATGGCGGACCCTTGTGCAAAGTGACGCTGGCGGCGACGGCGGTGGCAGACGGCTTCGCGCTCAAAGTGCAGCCGGGCTGCGCCAAATCGATCGAGCAGCTCAATTTCACAAAGTGGCAATTGGATAAGGATAAAGGCGAATTGGTGCTGGTTCCGGCGCGCGGGACGCCTTGGCGCTTCGAGGAACAAGACGACGTTACCTGGCGGCGGATACCGGAAAGCGCCGCCCAGATCATGCTGGTGCGCCAGTAAACGGTTCGGCAACCATGCCGATTGATCCAAATCATTCCGCGCCGCAATAAAGCCGCTACAGTCCTGTCAAAATTTTAGGCTTTGATAGTCGCTCCAGAAAGAATGGTGGCGCGATGACTGTCGTACCCATGAAGGTGGCTGACGCGAAACCGCCAGGCAGCGCGTCGCTGCATCTCGTTCCGAAGGCTGCCGGCATTACGCCACGCGAGGAGGTCGACGGCCGCGATTCTTATGCGGTCACCGCCTTTGCCGATATCGTCGACCGCTCGCTGCATGCCGCGTTCGCGCGCTTCACGCTGGGCCTGTCGCCGGCGGCGCTCGCCAAAGCCTATTTCGATTGGTCGACGCATATTACGTTCTCGCCGGGCAAGCGGATTCAGCTCGTCGACAAGGCCGCGCGAAAATCGGTTCGCTTCGCCAATTACGCGTTTCGTTGTGCGTCGGAGGGCGGCAAAGCCGAGCACTGCATCGAACCGCTGCCGCAGGACCGGCGCTTCGCCGGCGAGGATTGGCGGAAACCGCCGTTCAATCTCATTTACCAGTCGTTCCTGCTGCAGCAGCAATGGTGGCACAACGCGACCACCGGCATCCGCGGCGTCACCAAGCGTCATGAAGACATGGTGGAGTTCACCGCACGCCAACTGCTCGACATGGTGTCGCCGTCGAATTTTCCGGCGACCAATCCCGAGGTGCTGCGGCAGACCGTCAGCAAAGGCGGCATGAACCTGGTGACCGGATGGCGCAATCTCATGGAAGATTGGGAGCGCGCGGTCAGCGGAAAGAAGCCGGCGGGCACCGAGAAATTTGCGGTCGGGCGCGATGTCGCGGTCACACCCGGCAAAGTGGTTTATCGCAATCGGCTGATCGAGCTGATCCAATATTCGCCCGCGACCGACAAGGTGCGGCCGGAACCGGTGCTCATCGTGCCGGCCTGGATCATGAAATATTACATCCTCGATCTTTCCCCGCATAATTCGCTGGTGAAATACCTGACCGAGCAGGGCTTCACGGTGTTCATGATCTCTTGGAAGAATCCAAGCCCGGACGACCGCGACCTCGGGCTCGACGACTATCGCACGCTCGGGGTCATGTCGGCGCTCGACGCCGTCGGCGCCATCGTGCCGGAGCAAAAGGTCCATGCCGTCGGCTATTGCCTGGGCGGCACGCTGTTGTCGATTGCCGCCTCAGGCATGGCGCGCGACGGCGACGATCGCCTGAAAACGGTGACGTTACTGGCGGCGCAGACCGACTTCACCGATGCCGGCGAGTTGATGCTGTTCATCAACGAAAGTCAGGTCGCGTTCCTCGAAGACATGATGTGGGAGCAGGGCTTCCTCGACGCCTCGCAGATGGCGGGTGCTTTCCAGATGCTGCGCTCCAGCGATCTGATCTGGTCGCGCATGGTGCGCGACTATCTGATGGGCGAGCGCGCGCCGATGATCGACCTGATGGCGTGGAACGCGGATGCGACCCGCATGCCGTACCACATGCATTCGCAATATCTGCGCCGCCTGTTCATGAACAACGATCTGGCCGAGGGCCGTTACGTCATCGGCGACAAGCCGATCGCGCTTGCCGATATTCGGGCGCCGATCTTCACCGTCGGGACGTTGCGTGACCACGTCTCGCCGTGGCGGTCGACCTACAAGATCAACATCATGACCGACACCGACGTGACTTATCTGCTGGCGACCGGCGGCCACAATGCCGGCATCGTGTCGGAGCCCGGCCACGATCACCGCAGCTTCCAGGTGACGACCCGCAAGGCGGACGATCGCTACATCGATCCCGACACTTTCCGCGCGCAAACGCCGAAAAAGGAAGGATCCTGGTGGCCGGAATGGGTCGCCTGGCTCAATGAGCGTTCGGGCGAGCCGGTGGTGCCGCCCACCATGGGGGGCCCTGTTGCGGATCGTGAGCCGCTGGTCGACGCGCCCGGAACCTACGTGCTGCAACAATAGGGACGCCGCGATCGTCTTGGCTGAACGGCGAAGCTTCTGAATTTCAACGCGAAATGACGTTTCGCGCCCGCGATTGACCTAGCGCAACGCGGTCCGCATAAATTTGTCATTCATTCATCATATGTATCAGCCAGCCGGGCGGCAGTATTCGCAATTTGCCTTCATGTGGCCGGCGCTTGCCGCGGCCTCGACCAGCGAGCTTGCCGCATTGATTGCCAAGCGTTTCGTCGGCTTGGCCATGGGTGACGTGGACGATGCGGCGGGGCGCGAGCCGACCTGGGCTACGCCGAACACGATCGCGCTCGAATTGAACAGCGTGCGTCTGCGCGATTTCAGCACGGCCGAAGACGGCGTTCCTGTCTTGCTGTGCGCGCCGTTCGCGCTGCATGGCGCGGCAGTTGCCGATCTGGCGCCTGACCACAGCCTGGTCGCGGCCTTGCGCGAGGCCGGCATGCAGCGGCTGTTCGTGACCGATTGGCGTTCGGCAACGCTGGAGATGCGCTTTCTGGGGATCGACGATTATCTCGCCGACCTCAACGTGCTGGTCGACCAGCTCGGCGGCACGGTCGATCTGGTCGGGCTTTGCCAGGGCGGCTGGCTGTCGCTGCTCTATGCCGCGCGCTTTCCGACCAAAGTGCGCAAGTTGGTTCTGGTCGGCGCGCCGGTCGACATCGCCGCCGGGCATTCCGGCCTGTCGGCGCTGGTCGACGCCAGTCCGCTCGCGCTGTTTCATGAGTTGGTGAAGCTGGGCGATGGCCGCGTCATTGGCCGCAAGGTGCTGAAGTTCTGGGGACCGGAGACGATCGAGACGGAAGAAATTCGGCAATTGCTGCAATCACCGGAAGCGGTCGACTCGCCCGCCTTTGCCGCGCTTGAGGCGACATTCCGCGACTGGCATGCGTGGACGGTCGATCTGCCCGGCACCTATTATCTCGAGGTGATCGAGAAGCTCTACCGGCGCAACGAGATCGCGGCTGGTCGGTTCGTCGCCTTGGGCGAACCGATCGATCTGGCGCGCATGCAAACGCCGCTTTACCTGTTGGCGGCCCGCGACGACGAACTGATCGCGCCGGCGCAACTGTTTGCGACCGCCGATCTGGTCGGAACGCCGGCGCGCGCCGTGCGCAAGGCGCTGGCGCCCTGCGGCCACGGCGGCTTGTTCATGGGACGAACGATCCTGCGCGAATACTGGCCGCGCATCGCGCACTGGCTGGTTGACGCCGAAACGCAGAGCGTGGCGCCCGCGGCCGCCTGAGCGCGCCTAGATCAGCCGCAGTCCCTTAAAGCTCGCGTGCCCTTCCTTGCCGACGATGATGTGGTCGTGCACGGCAATGCCTAGGGGCTTGGCGACGTCGACGATCGCCTGCGTCATCTGGATGTCGGCGCGGCTCGGCGTCGGATCGCCGGACGGATGATTGTGCACCAGGATCAGCGCGGTCGCCGACAGTTCGAGCGCGCGCTTGACCACCTCGCGCGGATAGACCGGCGTGTGATCGACGGTGCCGGTCTGCTGCAACTCGTCGGCGATGAGTTGGTTGCGCTTGTCGAGGAAGAGCACGCGGAACTGCTCCTTGTCGGCGAAGGCCTGCGCCATGCGGCAATAGTCGAGCACGGTCGACCAGGACGACAGCACCGGCCGTTTCTGCAGTTGACCGCGGGCGAGGCGGCTGGCTGCCGCATGCACCACTTTCAGTTCGGTGATCGCGGCATCGCCCAAACCCTTCACCTCGGCGAGTCGCGCCGGCGGCGCCGCCACGACCTCGGCAAAGGAGCCGAACTTGGCGATCAATTCCTTGGCCAGCGGCTTGACGTCGCGCTGCGGGATGGCGCGGAACAGCACCAGTTCGAGCAATTCGTAGTCGCTCACCGCCTCGCTGCCGGCCTCGCGAAAGCGCGCGCGCAGCCGCTCGCGATGGCCGTGATAATGCGGCGGCGCTTCGGAAAGCCCTGTCTCGCGCGGCCGTCTTGTTGTCCTTGCCCGCCATGGAACTGCGCACCCACGCCCCCAAACGGAGGGATTGTAGTGCAGGAAAGTGCAATCGACGAGAGAGATCAGCGCCCGTAAGGCGGCTTGTCGAGGCCGGCCGGCGACAGCGTGAAGATTTCGACGCCTTTGTCGGTCACGCCCACGGTGTGCTCGAACTGGGCCGACAGCGAGCGGTCGCGGGTCACCGCGGTCCAGCCGTCGGACAGCACTTTTACGTGCGGGCGGCCGAGATTGATCATCGGCTCCACCGTGAAGAACATGCCCGGTTTGAGCACGATGCCTTCGCCGGGCCGCCCGACGTGCACGATATTGGGCTCGTCGTGGAACAGCCGGCCGAGCCCGTGGCCGCAGAAATCGCGCACCACGCTCATGTGCTGGGCTTCGACGAAAGTCTGGATGGCGGCGCCGATGTCGCCGGTGGTCGCGCCCGGCCGAATGACGGAAATGCCGCGCATCATGGCCTCATGCGTCACCTCGATCAGCCGCTCGGCGCGGCGTGGGATCGCCCCGATCGGATACATGCGGCTCGAATCGCCGTGCCAGCCGTCGAGGATCAGCGTCACGTCGATATTGACGATGTCGCCTTCCTTCAGCGGCTTGTCGCCGGGAATGCCGTGGCAGACCACATGGTTGAGCGAGGTGCAGGTCGACTTCTTGTAGCCGCGATACATCAAGGTCGCCGGCAGGGCGTTGTGATCGAGCGCGTATTCCAGCACCAGCCGGTCGATGGTCTCGGTCGGAACGCCGGCGCGGACATGCTCGGTGAGCATGTCGAGACAGCGGGCCACCAGTTGCCCGGCCTTGCGCATGCCTTCGAAAGCGGCAGGGCCGTGGATCTTGATCTGGCCGGTCTTGCGGAGGGGAGCGACGGCAGCGTCGACGTAGGTCATGGCAGCTAATCTAAGGCTTGGCGCGTGCGGTGCAAGCGCGCGGTTCACATACCTGTTGGTAGTGGGAAGGGGAACTACGCGATCTTGCCGCCCAGCTCGTCTTCGATATGCGCGCGAATGATATCGTCGAACGTTTTCTCCACCTTGAAGCCGAGCGCCAGCGCGCGCTTGGGATCGAAGCGCTGCGGCCAGCCGGCGACGATACGCGCCACCAGCTCGTCCGGCTCGCGGCGAATGCGGGCGGCGACTTGATCGCCGGCAACACGCCTGAGCGCTTCGATCTGTTCGGCCACCGTGCAGCACACGCCCGGCATGATCAGATTGATGCGGTCGCCGAGGTCGCTACGGGTCAGCCCGGCGCCGTGGATGAGAAAGCCGACGGCGGAGCGTGGGGACGCGTGCCAATGCAGCACGCTGTCGGCGACCGGCAAGATCGCCTCCTGTCCGGCGAGCGGCTCGCGGATGATACCGGAGAAGAAGCCGGACGCCGCCTTGTTCGGCTTGCCCGGCCGCACCACGATCGACGGCAGCCGGATGCCGACGCCGTCGAGAATGCCGCGCCGGCTGTAATCGGCAAGCAACAGTTCCACCATCGCCTTCTGCGTGCCGTAGGAGGTGAGCGGCGTGAGATGGAAGTCGTCGGGAATGGCCTGCGGGAACGGCGCGCCGAACACCGCCAGCGACGAGGTGAAGACGAACTTCGGATGGTAGCCGTCGCCGGCAAGCCGCACCGCCTCCAGCAATGCGCGGCTGCCGTCGAGATTGACGCGATAGCCTTTCTCGAGATCGGTCTCGGCCTCGCCCGACACCACGCCGGCGAGATGGAAGATGACGTCCGGCCGCTCCGAGATCGCTTTTTCCGCAACGCCGGGCGCGGCGAGATCGGCAGCCCGGGTTTTAACGTGATCGGAAAAGCCCGCAGGTCGCGTCGGCGCGACGATGTCGATCAACGTCAGCTTTTCGATGGGCCGGTCGCCGAGCGCCCGATCGATGACCAGTCGCGTTGTTAGCTTGTGGCCGATCATTCCGGCCGCCCCAGTGACCAATATGTGCATTTACGTCCTCGCTTGGCTCTCATCCGCCGGCTGGAAACGATCGACGCGGCGCAAGTCCGGAAATAACACCATCCAGGTGGCGGCGACCAGCAGGGAACCGAGCCCGCCGATGAAGGCTGACGGCACCGCGCCCAGCCAGGCGGCGACGGTACCGGATTCGAATTCGCCCAGCGTATTCGACGAGCCGACCAGCAGATAGTTAATCGCGCTGACGCGGCCGCGCTTTTCGTCGGGGGTCTCGATCTGCACCAGCGAAAAGCGGATCACCACGCTCAACGCATCGGACGCGCCGAGCACGGCAAGCGCGAACAACGACAACGGAAAAATCTTCGAGACCGCAAAGATCATCGTCGCCACGCCATAGAGCGCGACCACCATGAACATCTTGCGCCCGATATGGCGTTCGACCGGACGGCGCGACAGCGTGATCGTGGTGATCAGCGCGCCGGCCGCCGGCGCCGAGCGCAAGAGGCCGAGCCCGATCGGGCCGGTCATCAGAATGTCGCGGGCGTAGATCGGCAACAGCGCCGTGGCGCCGCCGAGCACGACCACAAACAGATCGAGCGTGATCACGCCGAGCAGCCGGCGCCGGCTGCGAATGAATTCGAATCCCGCCAGCACCGACGCCAGCGTCGGCGGTTCGCGCAGCGGCGCCGGACCTTTGGATTTGACGAATGTGATCAGCGTGATCGACGCCGCGAAAAACGCCACGCACAGTGCGGTGACCAGGATTGGGCTCACCGTATAGATGAGGCCGCCGGCAGCCGGACCGCAAATCACCGCCACCTGATTGGCCGAGGCCCAAGCCGCCACCGCGCGCGAAATCAATGGCGTGGGCACCAGGGTCGCCACCAGCGAGCTGGACGCCGGCATCTCGAAGGCGCGGCCGCTGCCGATCAGGAACACCGCGGCAAACAAGAGATCGCGGCTGAGCGTGCCGGTAAGCAATGCCACGGTCACCAGCGCGGCGGCGCTGGCCTGCAAGCTCTGCGCGCCGCGCAGGATCAGCCGACGGTCGTAACGGTCGGTGGCGTGGCCGACCAGCAGCGTCAGCACAACCATAGGGGCGAACTGGATCAGCCCAACCAGGCCGAGGTCGAAGGCGCTGCCGGTGATGGCGTAGACCTGCCAGCCGATAGTCAGCGCCAGCATCTGATAGCCGAGCGTGGAGCACAGCCGCGCCAGCAAGAACAGCACGAACGGCCGGTGCTGCGTCAGCCCCGGCAGCGACTGGGTCGGAAAGCTCATTCGGTAACGCCATTGAGCGCAGCGAGGCTTATCTTCTGACGACCGTCGGCGGTGAAATTGTCGGGCGCGAGCCAGCGCTCGAAACTCGCTTTGCGCGCCGGCCATTCGCCGTCCAGCATTGAGAACCAGGCGTTGTCGCGGTTGCGGCCTTTGGCGATCACGTGCTGGCGGAACGTGCCTTCGTAGGTGAAGCCGTAGCGCAGAGCCGCGCGCCGCGACGCCGCGTTCAGCGCGTTACATTTCCATTCATAGCGGCGGTAACCAAGCGTCTCGAATGCATAACGGGCCAGCAAATATTGCGCCTCGGTGCCGAAAGGCGTGCGTTGCAGTGCCGGCGAATAGAGCACATGGCCGACCTCAACGACCCGCATGCCCGGGCGGATTTCCATGAGGGTGAAATAGCCGACCGCACGTCCGGACGCGTCGATGATGGCGTAGGCGTAAGGGTCGGGAGCCGCGGCGCGCTTGGCGATAAAGGCGGCAAACTCCTCTGCCGTCGCGAACGGCCCGTCAGAAGTAATATAGGTCCAGACTTCATCGTGGCCGCCGAACACCGTCCACAAATCGCCAGCGTGCCGCGCCTCGAGCTTTTCGACCCGGCCGTAGCGGCCTTGCAGCGTCACCGGCCCGGGACGCTGCGCCGGCGTGGTGTCGACCGGCAAGCCGATCGGCTGGCCGGTTTTGGGATGGGGTTGCGAGTTGGTCATGGGCGTTTGGCGCCAGGGCGGCTGAAGGACTTATTGAGCTCGGCGTTCGACACCACGCCGGCGAAACTGTCAAATGTTCCATCGCTGGCGATTTCGGTCGCCGATTTGATGAAAGCCTGCATGGCGACACGGGCGAGCGTGCCGCCCACGCTGATGCGGCGCACGCCCATGGCGGCGACGTCGCCGACCGTAAAGCCGAGAGGCGCCGACATCAGCAGATTGACCGGTGTCGGCGCCACGGCCTGCACAACCGTTTCGATCTGCTCGCGCGTCTTGAGGCCCGGCGCATAGAGGCAATCGGCGCCGGTATCGGCGAAGGCCTTGAGGCGCCGCACGGTCTCGTCAAGGTCGGGGCGGCCATGGATGAAACCTTCCGTGCGGGCGGTGAACACCAGGTCGCCGCCGCCGGCCTGGTCGATTGCGTCGCGGGCAGCTCGAACACGTTTGACCGCAAGCTCGAAGTCATAGAGCGGATCGGCATCGTTGCCGGTGAAATCCTCGATCGACAAGCCGGCGACGCCGGTTTCGGCGCACAGCCGCACGCTCTCGGCGACGCCGTCGGGATCGTCGGCATAGCCGCCCTCGAAGTCGGCGTTCACCGGCAAGTCGGTTGCCGCCGCGATCTCGCGGCAATGCATAAGCACCATGTCGCGCGTAACGTCACCGTCGGCGAGCCCTTGCGAATGGGCGTAGCCCGACGAGGTGGTCGCCAGCGCCTTGAAGCCGAGCCCTTGCAGATAGCGCGCCGTGCCGACATTCCACGGATTGGGAATGACGAAGCAGCCGCTTTGGTGCAGCGCGCGAAAGACGCGGCGTTTATCGGAGGCATTCATATTGTGGTCTCTTTCGGGGCCCGCGAGGATGCGCCGAACCGAGCGGTCTTTGCAATCGGCGGTCCGGCGAAACCGCCAATTATGACAACCGCGCTATGCTGGCGGCCGGGCGCGGCTTAAGCCAAACTCCGCGCCGCCAAACGCCGGAGGAACGCCGTGGATAGTGTCGATTTCGATGCGCTGGAGGGGCAGGCGCGCGAGAAAATGCCGCCCGCCTCGTTTGCCTTTTGCGCTACCGGCGCCGACGACGAGATCAGCGCGGTGGAAAACATCACGGCGTGGCGCGCGCTGCGCCTGCGCCCGCACGTGCTCAATGACGTCGCCACGATCGATACCAGCGTGACGATGTTGGGCAGTCGTCAGCCGCATCCGATCATGATTGCGCCAACCGGCCGCCACAAGCTGTTCCATGCCGAAGGCGAGCGCGCGACCGCACGCGGTGCGACGGCCGCGAATGCGGTTTATGTGATGGCGAACAACTCCAATGTGACGATCGAGGATATCGCCGCGGAGCGCCGCAGCGCCCCGCAATGGTTCCAGCTTTATTTCTGGCCGAACCGCGGCGAGGTCGAAGCGCTCATCGATCGCGCCGCCGCCGCTGGGTTCACCGCGCTCGTGCTCACGGTCGACGCGCCGACCGGGGGCTGGAGCCCGCGCGCCGCGCGCGAGCAATACGAGCCGTCGCCGGAGATTCTCAACGTCAATATGCCCGGCTCGCCGATGGCGCGTACGTATTATCATCCGGATATCGCCGGCAAAGTGCTCTATCCCGCCACCTGGCGCGAACTGGAATGGATGGCGAAACGCTCGCCTATCCCGCTGCTCGCCAAGGGCGTACTGCGCGCGGACGACGCTGTGCGCTGCGTCGACTGCGGCGCGCGCGGCGTCATCGTCTCCAATCACGGCGGCCGTCATCTCGACACCACGGTGACGACGGCGGCGGCGATCGGCGAGGTGGCCGCTGCGCTTGCCGGCAAATCCGAAGTCTATGTCGACGGCGGCATCCGGCGCGGCACCGATATTCTCAAAGCGCTGGCGCTCGGCGCCCGCGCCGTTCTGATCGGGCGGCCGGCAATCTGGGGCTTGGCGGTACAGGGCGCCGACGGCGTTGCCGCCGTGATCGAGCATCTGCGCGTCGAATTGGTGCGCGCCATGCAGTTGTCCGGAGCCGCGAATCTTGCGGACATCACCCGGGACTTGGTTGCGCCGAATTGATTTTCCCGGATCAATCGGGTGAACTGCCGGGCAAAATCGACAGCGCCGAGGGATCATTGCCATGCTGAAAACCATCGCGGCCTTCGACCGTATCGGCGAGGAAAACGCCTTCGCCGTGCTCGCCCGCGCCAATGCGCTGGCCGCGCAAGGCCGCGACATCATCAATCTCGGCATCGGCCAGCCCGACTTCCGCACGCCGGATTTCATCGTCGAGGCCGCGGTCAAGGCGCTGCGCGAGGGCCATCACGGCTATACGCCGGCGACCGGCATCCCGCCGCTGCGCGAGGCGGTCGCCGCCGACCTGCACAAGCGCTTCAAGGTCGAGGTGTCGCCCGACGAGGTAATGATCATGCCCGGCGGCAAGCCGACCATGTTCATGTCGATCCTGATGTTCGGCGAGCCGGGCGTCGAGATCATGTACCCCGATCCGGGCTTCCCGATTTATCGCTCGATGATCGAGTTCACCGGCGCGACGCCGGTGCCGGTGCCGATCCGCGAGGAAAACGGCTTTGCCTTCTCCGCGGAAGAGACGCTGAAACTGATCACGCGGAAGACGCGGCTGCTGATCGTCAATTCGCCGGCCAATCCGACCGGCGGCGTCACCGGCAAGTCGGAAGTCGACAAGCTGGTTGCCGGTTTGGAGAAGTGGCCGGACGTCGCCATCATGTCGGACGAGATCTACGACCACATGGTCTATGACGGCGAGGTGCACGTCTGTTTGCTGACCTACCCGTCGATCCGCGACCGGCTGATCCTGCTCAATGGCTGGTCGAAGACCTATGCCATGACCGGCTGGCGGCTCGGCTATGCGGTGTGGCCGGGCAAGCTTTACGACTACGCGCGCAAGCTCGCGGTCAATCTGCATTCCTGCGTCAACGCCTCGGCGCAATATGCAGGCCTTGCGGCGCTGAAAGGTCCGCAGGACGACGTGTGGAAAATGGTCGCCGAGTTCGACAAGCGGCGCAAAGTCGTGGTCGAGGGCCTGAACAAATTACCGGGCGTGTCGTGCGCGACGCCGAAGGGCGCCTTCTATGCCTTCCCCAATATCAAGGCGACCGGCTGGAAGGCCAAGGAACTGGCCACCGCGTTGCTCGACAATACCGGCGTCGCCATCATCGGCGGACCGGACTTCGGCATTCTCGGCGAGGGCTATGTGCGGCTGTCTTACGCCAATTCGACCGAGAACATTCTCAAAGCGCTCGACCGCATGGGCGATTTCCTCGCGAGCCGCAAGGCGGCTTAGTCCTCTAGGCCGGCGCGTCGCGCGGCGACCTTGGCGATCGCTGCCCAGTCCTTGTTGGCATCGCCATGCGCTAGCGCGTCGAGGAACGCATCGCGCATCACGTTGGCGAACGGCAGCGGCACATTCGCATTCTCACCGGCCGCAAGCGCCAGCCGCACGTCCTTGAATCCGAGCAGCATGTCGAATCCCGGCGGCTCGTAGCGGCCGCTGGCAATCTGCTCGCTGTAGCCGCGATAGACCGGCACGTCGAACAGCGCGGTGACGATGAGATCGAGGAAGGCGGCGGCCTCCATCTTGTAGCCGCGCACCAAAGCGGCGGCTTCGCCCATCGTTTCGATGGCAGAGGCCACCAACAGATTGCCGGCGATCTTGGCGACATTGGCCATGCGCGGCTCGTCGCCGACGCGGGTGGTACGCCGGCCGAGCACGTCGAATAGCGGTTGCACCTTGTCGATCGCCTTGGCGTCGCCGGCAACCGCGATGGACAGTTCTGCCGCTGCCGCTACGTCCGGGCGGCCCCAGACCGTCGCGGCCACGTAGGGCACGCCGCGCGCTTTGTGCAGCGCCGTCAGTTCCTCGGCGCAGGCAACCGAGGCGGTCGCCATGTTGACATGGATGGTCTGCGAACCGCCGTCCGGCAGCACGCCGCTGGTCACGAACACCGCGCGCATGGCGTCGTCGTTGGGCAGCATGGAGATCACGGCGTCGCCGGCAAACGCGTCTTTGGCGCTGGCCGCGATCGTGGCGCCTTCCTTTGCCAGCTCCTGCAGCGACGCCGCGTTGGTGTCGTAGAGCCGCAGCTTGTGCCCGGCCTTGATGAGATTGCGCGCCATGGCGCCGCCCATGCGCCCGACGCCGATCACTCCGACTTGCATTGCTACTCTCCTGAACGGTGTGCGCCGGATCGCGTTCGCTCCTGGACCCCCACTTGCACCGGCGTGCGCATGTTGAGGTCGCGCTGCGGGAAGGGAATTTCGATGCCCTCGCGCTTGAACACGTCCCACAGTGCCAGCAGCACCTGGCCGCGAACATTGGCGAGGCCGTCGACTGGATCGCGGATCCAGAAACGCAGGGTGAAGTCGAGCGAGGAATCGCCGAAGCCTTTGAGGTGGCAGACCGGATGCGGCGCCGGCAGGATGCGCGTAACGGATTTGACCGCCTCCAGCGCCAGCGCGATCACCTTGTGCGGGTCGGAAGCATAAGCGACGCCGAACTCGACATCGAGCCGCACCTCGTCGTTGGAATAGGACCAGTTGATCACGCGCTGGGTGACGAAGTCCTCGTTCGGGATCAGGAACTCGCGGCCGTCGCGCGTGACCACCGAGGTATAGCGCGCGCCCATCGAGCCGACCCAGCCGAACGAGTCGCCGACCGTGATCACGTCGCCCGGCTTGATCGACTTGTCGGCGAGCAGGATGATGCCGCTCACCAGATTGGACACGATTTTCTGTAAGCCGAAGCCGAGGCCGACGCCGACCGCGCCGGAGAAGAAGGCGAGCGCGGTAAAATCGATCCCAACGGTCGACAGCGCGATCACAATGGCGAACGTGATCAGTAGCAGGTGGATGAGCTTGCCGACCAACACTTGGATCGACGGCGTCAGGTCGGCGGAGGCGCGCACGCGCCGGCCGAGGAAGTCGCTGGCCGCGTTCGCCGCCCACAGCGTGAACATCAACAAGACGGTGGTCTTGATCACCAAGAGCGGCGTCACCCGCAGGCCGCCGATCACCACGCCCACCGCGTCGAGCGCTGTCTCCACCGGACGCAGCAGGCCGAGGATGCTGAGCGCCGCGATCGTCCAGGCCGATATCGCCACCAGCCGGTAGACGAACTGGTTGCGGATGAGGCCGGCGACCAGAGCAATCACCACCCAGGCGGTGGCAAGGCTGGCGGCAACACCGAGCAAATAAGAACGGCTCGGCCAGGTCAGCGATTCCATCGCCGCATGCATCAGCGCAACGACCACCACGAAGACGAGGGTGCCGAGATTGGCCAGCACGTGGCGGGTGAACTGGCGCAGCAGTGGCGGCCAGCCCATGGTCACCGACGTGAGATGAACGCGCCGGCGGATCAGCGCCGCGGTCAGAAACCCGACGGCGGCGGCGAGCAGAATCAGGCCGATTTGGATGAACAGCCAGAGCGAGGTGATCTCTTGGCCAAAGTTGTGCAGCGCGTTGCTGACGGTCCCGGTCAATTGCTCGATATTGTCCATTCCGCGTTCCCGCTCGCGCCCCCCTTGGAATTAGCGCGGAAAACGGACCAATATCAAATCGGGCCGGTGCCCGGCATCCGCCGCGGCCGGTAGGGAGAGGTTTTGCACATGTACGACCGGGGTTTGTCCGAGGAACTACGAATGATGCGGCAATCCTGCCGCGATTTCGTCGATGAAGTGGTGCTGCCCTTCATCCGTGAAAATTGGCAGCGCGAATGGTCGATGGTGCCGGACGAACGGTTGCCGCCGCGCATTCTGGAAGAGGCCGAGAAGATAGGCATCCGCACTTTGGGCGTGCCGGAAGAGTTCGGCGGCGTCGAACTGGAAAAAGGCACCGAGGTGAAGACCTTCGCCGTCATCTCGGAGGAAATCGCGCGCGGCGATTCCGGGCTCGCCGACAAGCTGGTGCAGAACTGGAAAGTCTCGGTGCTGCTGCGGCAATTCGCGCCGCGCCACCTGCAGGAGAAATGGTTCCCGGAGCTGGTGAACAACCCGCAATTCCTGATGGCGCACTGCCTGACCGAGCCGCGCGGCGCTTCCGACCGCTGGCTGCCCTACAACGTGCCGGAAGCGGCGATGCAGACCAAGGCGGTCAAGGCCAATGGCGGCTGGGTGATCAATGGCCGCAAGCAGTTCATCTCCAACGGCTACGACGCCAGCCTCTACGTCGTCTACGCCAACACCAACACCAAGGTCGGCATGTTGCAGGGCACGTCGTCGTTCCTGGTGCCGCGCGACACCAAGGGATTTTCGGTGGCGCGCTGCAACGAGACGCTTGGCTGCCGCTTCATGAACAACGGCGAGATGGTGTTCGAGGACATGTTCGTGCCCGACGATCACATGCTGGTGCACGACAGCGCGATGGGTTCCGCCGGCGTCTATTTCCGTCCCGGCAAGATCATCCAGGCGGCGAAGAACCTCGGCGTCGGCGTGCGCGCCTTCGAGGCGGCGGCCGATTACGCGCAGAACTACGTGCAGGGCGGCCGCATTCTGATCAAGCATCAGGCGGTGGCGCTGCGGCTCGCCGAGATGGCGACCAAGATCGAGGCGGTGCGCGCGCTCACCGAACGCGCCGCGCAAGCGGTCGACGACAATGCGCCGGAAGCGGAGACGCTGGTCAACATGGCCAAGATGTTCGCGTCCGAAGAGATCATGAAAGTCGCCCAGCACGCCGTCGAAATACACGGCGGCAACGGCGTCATGCTCGACTTCGGCATCGAAAAGGTGCTGCGCGACGCGGTGGTGTTCCTGCACATGGACGCGACCGTGGACATTTCGAAGTTCAAGATCGTCAAGAGCATGTTCCCGGACACCGCCGGCAAATATGCCGGGCCGGAGGCCTGAGCGTCATCGCCCGCGCAAGCGGGCGATCCAGTACGCCGCAGTCTATCTTGGGGATCGCGGATTCTGTGATTGCTGGATGCCCCGCTTTCGCGGGGAATGACAGTTCGTGAATTCACCGCATCGTGAACCGGAACCCGATCACCACGATCACCAGCCCGACGAGCTGCGGAATGCTGGGGATCACACCGAGCGCCAGGAAGCCGATGATGAGCGACAAGCCGGGCACCAGCGCCGGAAAGGTCGCCGCGCGTCCGGCTCCGATCAGGATCACCGCGCGCGCGAACAGATAGATCGGCAGCACGCCGGCGAGCAGACCCTGCACCACGACCTGCACCAGATTCTCGGTCAGGCTCACGCGCAACATGTTTTCAAAACCGACGAAAATCACATAGAGCGGCGCATAGAGCACCACCGACAGCGCACCGACGACTGCGATCGCGCGCGTACCCGACATGCGGTAATAGCGCAGCAAGGTGCCGAACATTGCCCAGAAGAAACCCGCGGTGGCGAACAGCAGGTCGCCGCCGACGCCTTCGCGGCCGATGGTGGTGAGCGATTCGAAGCCGAACACCGTCAGCCCGGCGATGATGGTGACGCCGCCGATCACGCGCGTGACGGTCGCCTTTTCGTGCAGCATCGCCGTAGCGAGGATCAGCCCGAACAACGCGGCGCAGGCGGGCTGGATGGTGGTGCCGTGACCGAGCGGCACCAGAATGAAGCCTGAATAGGCGATCATGGCTTGCGGCGGACCGGCCAGCACGCTCATCAGCAGGCCGCGGCTCCAGCCGAGGCCGCCGAGGTCCTTGATGCCGTCGCGCAGCACCAGCGGCATCAGCAGCAGCCCCGACCAGAAGAAGCGATGAAAGGCGAGATCGGCCGGCGAGAAGCCGACATTGATGCCGTGCTTGGCGGCGACGAAGCCGGCGGCCCAGCCGAGCGCCGAGCCGGTGCCGCACAACACGCCGATCAGGATGCCGGAGGAGCGTGCTGCCGCAGGTTGCGCTTTGACGTCCAAGGCGTGGCTCCAGCGCACGATCCCGAAACCTAGGACCGCTTTTCGGAATGGATCATGCGCAAATGAAGATATCTGCGCAGGTGACTTGGACCCGTGAGATAATCTAGGATCGCCACCCAAGTCCAATCGTGATTGAACAAACCTCACTTTACCGGGATGGAAAGCTCATGGCGAAGCCGCGCAAAGTCATCATCACCTGTGCCGTAACCGGCTCGATCCACACGCCCTCGATGTCGCCGCATCTGCCGATCACGCCCCAGCAGATCGCCGATAACGCCATTGGCGCGGCTGAAGCAGGCGCCGCGGTCGTCCACTTGCATGCGCGCAATCCGCAAGACGGCCGGCCCGACCAGACGCCCGAGGCCTTCGCCCCGTTCCTCAAAGTGATCAAGCAGCGCTCCAACGTGGTGGTGAACATCACCACCGGCGGCGCGCCGACCATGGCCATCGAGGAGCGCGTGCGGCCGGCGGCGACCTTCAAGCCGGAGGTCGCTTCGCTCAACATGGGCACGATGAATTTCGGGCTCTACCCGATGATCCCGCGCTACAAGGGCAAGTTCAAATACGACTGGGAAGAGCCGTATCTGGAAGGCTCGCGCAAGGGCATGTTCAAAAACACCTTCGCCGACATCGAATACATTCTCACCACCTGCGCGGAGAACAACACCCGGTTCGAGATCGAGTGCTACGATATCGGCCATCTCTACACCTTGCGCCACTTCCTCGATCGCGGCGTGGTCAAGCCGCCGCTGTTCGTGCAGTCGGTGTTCGGCATCCTCGGCGGCATCGGCACGCATCCGGAAGACGTCATCATGATGAAGCGCACCGCCGACCGGCTGCTCGGCGACAATTATTGTTGGTCGGTACTTGGCGCCGGCGGCAATCAGATGCGGGTCGCCGCCATGGCGGCCTCGATGGGCGGCAATGTGCGCGTCGGCATGGAGGATTCGCTCTGGATCGGCGCCGGCAAGCTTGCCGAGTCAAACGCGCAGCAAGTCACCAAGGTGCGCGGGATTCTTGAAGGCATGGGGCTGGATATCGCCTCGCCCGACGAAGCGCGTGAAATCCTCTCGCTCAAGGGCGGCGATAAGGTCAATTTCTAGGATTTCTCTGCACTGCTCGCTGGCCTAGGCACTTCGGCGGAAGTGTGAGAGACTTTACATGGCTGAAGTGTGAGATTTCGCCATTCGAAATGTCCATCAAGGACATCGCAGTGGGAAGGGGGACTCAATCAAGGTGCATGGACGGCGCATTGCGTATAGCGGCGGGTCTTCCGCCGCGCGTCATCGATGCCAGCCTCGTGAAAAACTTCTTCGAGCCTGAACTGAAGAAGCGCGTCGAAGCGCCGCTGCTCAGGCATAGTGTAAGAGCGGGAGTGAAAGCCTAAAAAGGGAGGAAAGAATGCAAAAAAGGAAATCAGGCATAGCAGCAGCTGCCGTCTCCGGGATGACCGTCCTTGGACTTGCAGTCGCTCTCATGTTTGGCAGCGTCGGCCAGGCTGGCGCCAAGGAGATCGTCATCAGGATCGGCTCGGGCCATCCGCCGACCGTCGTTTATGCGGGCCTGATGAAGAGTTTCTTTGAGCCCGAACTCAAGAAGGCGATCGAATCCAAGACCAAACATACGGTCAAATTCATCGAAGGGTACTCGGGTTCGATCGTGAAGGTGTTCGATACCTTCGAAGGCGTTCAGAACGGCGTCCTCGATATCGGCGGTTTCTGCTTCTGCTTCGAAGCCTCCAAGCTGCCCATGAACGCCTTCCAGATCATGCTGCCCTTCGGCACCATGGATCCGGAGATGAGCGTCGCCATCGCCGTCGACGTCTACAAGAAGTTCCCGATCCTTGAAGACGTGTTCCAAAAGTACAACCAGACCCTGATCGCGCATATCGGCGACGGCGGCTACAACATCGGCACCAACTTCAACTGGAAAAAGGTGTCCGACCTCAAGGGCCACAAGATTCTCGGCGCCGGGCTCAACCTGAATTGGATGAAGCAAGCCAATATCGGCATCATTCCCGTCACCGACGGCTTGCCGGGCTGGTACCAGAAGATCAAGACCGGCGTCGCCGAAGGCGGCATCATGTTCCCCAGCGCCTGGGGACCGGTGTTCAAGCTTTATGAAGTCGGCAAGTACTACACCACCATCGGCTTCGGCTCGATCACTTGGCACGGCCTGACGGTCAACAACCGCTTCTGGAAGAGTCTGCCGCCGGAAGTGCGGCCGATCGTCTTGGAAGTCGCGCACCGCTATGAGATCCAGACCGGCGTCTTCAACAAAAAAGGCTACAAGAAGGACATGGATTGGCTGCGCAAGCACATCACGGTGAACGACTTGCCCGCCGACGTTCGCCTTGAGTGGGCGCAGAAGCTCGCGAATTGGCCGCAGAAAATCGCCGACGAGCTCGAGGCGAAAGGCTACCCGGCCAAGGCCATTCTCAACGCGACCTTGGATGCGGCCGAAAAGCACGGCTACAAGTGGCCGGTGCGCTACGTCGTGAAGTAGCAGGCCGAAACGACGCTTAAAATTTACCGGCTGAGAATCCAGTTTGTGATTTTCAGCCGGTAACGCCGTTTCTATTTCCAGACGACGGTCAGAGAGGCAAAAGCGATGTCACTCATCACGTTGAGTGATCGATTGTCCAAATTTCTGATGGTTGCCGCCGCGGCGTGGGCCTTCGGGCTGGCGTTCCTCGTCATGGCCAACATCGTCGGGCGGACCGTTTTCAGCAGGCCCATTTACGGCACTGCCGAAATGGTTGCCGCGTCCATTGTCATCATCGTGTTCTTGCAAGCGGGCTACGCCATTCGCTCGCGCTCCATGCTCAGGGCGGAATTCCTGGTTGTCCTCCTGCCGGACAAAGTGCAGCGGGTGTTGCTGGCGATCGGCTATCTCCTCGGCGTCGCCTTTTTTCTGATGATCATCACCGGCGGCTGGGAAGAAAGCATCAAGTCGTTTGTCGAGGGCGAATACGAAGGCGAAGGCGCCTTGCGTGTACCATCGTGGCCGGCGCGTTGGACGGTGCTCGTCGGCAGCGGCCTGGCCGTGATCAACTACTTGGTTATGGCCTATCTGGATGTCTTCAAGCCCCAGATGCTTGATTCCGAATCGGATCCGGACAATCCGTTGACCGCGTTCGATAAAACGCAGGTCTAATCCAGTGTTCGAAGTCAACACCGCGGTTTTGCTGGTCGTCAGCCTCATCGGCCTGGTCGTGATCGGCGTTCATATTGCCGTTGCGCTTGGCATAACCAGCGCGCTTGGCATCTTTCTGGTCACCGGCGCCGACGCCAATGCTTTCCACACCGTGCAGGCGATGCTGGCGGATACCGCTTACGAAGCTATTCGCGCTTATGTCTTCGCAGTGATCCCGCTATTCATGCTGATGGGTGAATTCATCGGCAAGTCGGGCGTCGTTACCGACGTCTACCGCGGCATTAACCGGCTGCTACCCGGAATACCCGGCCGTCTGGCTATTGCTACCGTGGTCGGGAACGCGCTTTTTTCCTTTGTCACCGGCGTCAGCATCGCCTCCGCCGCCGCCTTTTCGCGCATCGCCTATCCGGAAATGAAACGCCACGGCTACCACAAAGGATTCGCGCTGGGCGCAATCGCGGGTTCGAGCTGTCTCGGTATGCTCATCCCGCCGTCGGTGCTGATGATCGTATGGGGCATTCTGACGGAACAATCCATCGGCCAGCTTTTTGCCGCCGGCGTCTTGCCCGGCCTGCTGCTGGCGGCCTTGTTCATTCTTTACGTCTTCGGCTACTCACTGTGGCGACCGGAAACTGTCGGCGGCGGTACAGGAAGCGGGGACACGGCCGCCAACGGCGGCGAGGCGGCGGATGACTATTCGGACGTCTCGACAATCCAATTCCTGATCAGCCTTGCGGGAATTACCGTTGTCATCGTGGCTGTCCTGGGCGGCATCTGGTTCGGCATCTTTACGCCCACCGAAGGCGCCGGCGCCGGAGCGCTGATCGGCTTGGCGCTGGGCATTATCAAGGGCATGCGGCTGCGCGATATTGTCGATTCCATTCTGTCGGTGGGGAAGACTTCCGCACCCATCCTGTTGTTGCTTGTCACCGCGGCCCTTTATTCGCGCACCCTTGCTATGACCGGCATGGCCAACGCCATCGAGAGCCTGTTTACGGGCTCCGGCATGGCGCCCTGGATGATCATCGCCGTCATGGTGCTTGTGTGGTTCCTGCTGGGCATGATCATCGATTCGATCTCGATCATGTTGCTGACCGCCGCCATCTTTGCCCCCATCGCCGTCAAACTCGGCTATGACCCGATCGCCTTCGCCATCATCGGCATCATCGCCATCGAGGCCGGTCTATATACGCCGCCCTTCGGCTTGCTCGTTTATACGGTCAAAGCGGCGATCCACGAGGTCGAGCCAGACATAAATGTGATGACGATCTTCAAGAGCTCGACGCCTTATTGGGTCATTATGCTGATCGGCATGGTCATCATCGTCAATTTCCCGCAAATCGCCACTTATCTGCCCAGCAAGCTGTTCGGGGGTTGAATTTACGCTTCCGTCGAACACCCATTGCTTCTAAAATACTTTCATCCATGTGGTCGCTTACGCCGTTGCAGTTTCGCCGCTATTGAAACGAAGGATAGACCCATGCGCTTTAAAATCCTCGCCTTTTTCGCCGCGTTCCCGCTGACCGTCATCGCCCTGTCGCCGGCACAAGGCGCGCCGCAAATTCTGGGCCTGATCGCATCCAACGAGCCGGTACCGATGACCTGCGCGAACGGGATCTGCACGGCGGAACTTTCGTCCGTCTGTCTGCAGCAACACCGCCCGACGCCGTCCACGGGAACGGTCTACCGGCCCGCCAAGGGCACCCAAATCACCTTGACGGTTACGGGATCGAACGGTGTGGTTCGCCGGCTGCCGGTTGCGGCGGCGCTCGGTTTCATTTCGCTTCGACAGTTTAGCGCGGTCAGGGTCAGTCTGCCGGAAGCGGCGGTGCGCCGCTTGGGCAATGGCATGGCGACGCTTTCCATCAGCCCTATGGCGTCGGTCGTTCCCGTCGCCATCGCAGGCGACCCGGAACCGCAGAGCGCCGGCGAAATAGCGCGCTATACCGGTCCGCTGCGTACCCTGGCCGAAAGGGCGTTCGAGCGCGACAGCGCCCGCGTGAATGCCACGCGCATCCTCAACCGAATGGTCAACCGCTTGCCCGAAAACAGCAATTTCGGAATCGAAAAAGTGGGTTCGCTGTGGCAGCGGACCGTGGGCAAGGGTGTCACCGACGAAACGCAGAAATTCCTGCAGCACGCGGTCGAAGACTGCCGCGAGACATTGCGCACCGGCGTGATGGCCGACCTCCGGTCATGCCTGAGTTATCATCACGACTACCTGTCCGGCGAAAACACGACCAACGCCTGGGAGGCGATGAACCCAGGGAGCTAGGCTGAGCGCGACGGCGGCCCCGCGGCCTCATCGTCAAACCCGCCAAGGTGGCGACGGCGTCACGGCCTCTGGGTAATCGTGCTGGAAGGCGTGCTGCTGCCGGTCTGGTTCCCTCAGATCGCCATCCGGCTGCCCGGTCTGGTGTTCTGAGCCCGTCCGTTCCTCCATCGCCGCTCGCCGCGAACCGGAAATCTGCTCGCAGTTGAAAAATTGGCCGCGGCGTGGCTCGATCTTTGCGAGCAAATCAGTCACTTACTTTTGGAACCCTGGATTCGCGGTCCCGGTGCGCCTTTCGGGCCGCGAGAACGACGGAACGACGAGAGAAAAATGGCGTCGCTCGATGCGATCAGCATCGCTATCCTGCTCGGCAGCCTGCTGGTGCTGGCCGGCATCCTCTCGAGCCTGATTGCGCTGCGTTTTGGCGCGCCCCTGCTGCTGGTGTTCCTGCTGGTCGGCGTGCTGGCCGGCGCCGGCGGCCCGGGCGGCCTGAAATTCAGTAGCGTACACACCGCCTACACCGTCGGTTCGATCGCGCTGGCGCTGATCCTGTTCGACGGCGGCTTGCGCACCCGCTTTGCCGCTTTCCGAAGTGTGCTGGCGCCGGCGGTGACTCTGGCGACGGCGGGCGTGCTGATCACTGCCGTGCTGGTCGCGCCGGTCGCGAGGTTCATGCTCGGCGGTGGATGGACCGAGGCGCTGCTGGTCGGCACGGTGGTGGCCTCGACCGATGCCGCGGCTGTATTCTTTCTCATCAACGCCCGCGGCCTGCGCCTTCGGCCGCGCGTGCGCGCGACTCTGGAAGTGGAATCCGGCACCAACGATCCGTTCGCGGTGTTTCTGACGCTGCTGCTGGTGGACATCCTCAGCTATGGCAACGACAGTTGGACGCAGGCCTTGCTGTCGCTGGTGCGCGACGCTGCGCTTGGCTGCGTCATCGGGTATCTGGGCGGACGCATCATCGTGGGTGTGCTCAACAAGATCGACCTGCCGCAAGGCCTGCATGCGCCGTTCGCGGCGGTCAGCGCGCTGGTCGTGTTCGCCTTTACCAACAGCGTGCACGCGTCGGGCTTCCTCGCGGTCTATCTTGCCGGCCTGGTCATGGGCAACCGGCAGACCCGCGCGCACAACTCGGTCGTCGTGTTTCTCGACGCGGCGACCTGGCTGGCACAGATCGCGATGTTCGTGCTGCTCGGTCTGCTGGTCTGGCCGCAACGGCTGACCGAAAGCCTGTTTACGGCGATCGTGGTGGCGCTGGTGCTGATGTTTATCGCGCGGCCGGCCGCCGTCTTTCTCTGCTTGGCGCCGTTCAATTTTCAATGGCGCGAAAAGCTGTTCATTTCCTGGGTGGGCCTGCGCGGCGCGGTGGCGATTTTCCTGGCCTCGATTCCGCTGCTGGTCGAATTGCGGGCGGCCTATCTCTATTTCGACGTCGCCTTTGTGGTCGTGTTGTCGTCGCTGCTGATCCAGGGCTGGAGCGTGGCCTTCGCCGCCCGCAAGCTCGACATTTCCTTCGCGCGTAACGATCCGCAGCCGCTGCGTGTCGAGCTCGACTTGCCCGGTCAGTTGGCGCGGGAAATCGTCGGCTATCCGGTGCCGGCCAACAGCCCGTTCCTGCGCCGTGGGCTCATCCCGAACTGGGCGCGCCCGACCATGGTGGTGCGCAACGAGGAAATCTTGACGCCCGCCGAAGCCGATCCGGTACGCGAGGGCGACTACGTTTACCTGCTGGCGCCGCCGGAAAAGGCGCAGGCGCTCGACCGCTTCTTTGTCGAAATGCCGCCGCCGGCGGCGCCCGATCCGCGCCTGCTCGGCGACTTCTTCGTGCAGGGCGACGCCAGCCTTGGCGCGCTCGCCGAAATCTACGGGCTGCAGATCGCCGCCGACCACAGCGAAGTGTCACTCGCCGATTACTTCACCGAACAGCTCCGCCGTCCGGCCAAGACTGGGGATATCGTTCAGCTCGGCCCGATCGCGCTGCTCGCGCACAAGGTTGAGGATGGGCGAGTAGCCACGGTTGGCTTGCGGTTGGCCGAGCCCGAAGAAGCGGCCGATCTGGCCGGCCAGCTCAAGACGCTTTGGGCAAAATTGCGGAAACGGCTGGGTTAATTCGCCCGCCGCACCAGCGCCGGCAGTTGCTGCACCAGCCAGGCGCTGCCGAAAAGCGCCGCGCACCACAACAGATCGCCCATCACGGTCCTGTCGAGGAACGGGAGCGCGGCGATGTAGCATTGCGTCAGACCTTGCAGCGTATGCGGATAAAGGTCGTTGAAGGCCCACACGGCGAAATTCGTGGTGACGAAGAAGATCAGCGAGCAGGACAGCATGGCCGCGATGACGGGCAGCGCCCCGCGCCAGCGGCGCGACAACATGCCGGCCAGTGCCGGCACCGTGACCGCGGCGCAGACCACCAAGGTGACCCGCCAATCGTCGCCGGCCAGGGCAACATCGCTGAGCATCACCGCGGCAACCGGCACGACGAGCGCCAAAGCCGGCACCCGCAAAATCCGGCCCGCGAACAACGCGCTTGCCGCCACCGGCCAGACGCCGGGCGCGTGCGGCAGCAGGCGCGAGGCCACGTCAAGGGCGATCAGGAAGGCGACCAGACCCAAGTCCATCCACAGGTCGGCGCGGGCTTTGTTCGGCTGCATCGAATTGAGGTCCTTGCTTTGCGGTCAGCGTGTTTAACACGGGAGGCGGCCGAAATCACGCCCGTTCCGAACGTTCGCTGTGGGTGGCCGGAGCTACGCTTTCGGCCCATTCCGCGATAATGGCGGCCAAGGCGTCGAGCCCGTCGGTGAGCGCGGCCGGTCCCGGTTGCAGGATCAGCGCCGATTTGACCTCGCGCAGCCAGCCGGTGGCGACCGCCGGAACTTTTGCAAAGCCCGGCCGCGCCGCCACCTTGGCGGGCACGAATTTCTTGCCGCACCAGGAGCCGATGACGATGTCCGGTTGGGCGGCAATCACGTCGTCGGCCGAGACGATGCGATCCTTGGCGTTCTTGCGTGCGGCGAGCTGCGGGAACACCTCGGTGCCGCCGGCCGCCTCGATCAGCTCCGACACCCAGCCGAGGCCGGAGATCATCGGCTCGTCCCATTCCTCGAAATAAACGCGTGGGCGGCGCGGCAGCCGCAGGTTGCGCTCATGCACGGCATCGACGCGGACGGCGAGCGAAGCAGCCAGCGCTTCCGCTTTCTCCGCCGCGCCGACCAGCGCGCCGAGCGTGCGGATCATGTCGAAGATGCCGGCGACGTCGCGCTGGTTGAAGGCGTGCACGGCGACATTGGCGCGAATCAATTCGGCCACGATGTCGGCTTGCAGATCGGAGAAGGCGAGCACCAGGTCGGGCTTGAGCGCCAGGATCTTCGGCACGTCGGCGGAGATGAAGGCGGAAACCCGCGGCTTCTCCTTACGCACGCGCGCCGGGCGCACCGCATAGCCGGAGACGCCGACAATGCGCGCCTCCTCGCCGAGGAGATAGAGCGTCTCCACGGTTTCCTCGGTCAGGCAGACGATGCGCTGGGGCGGGAACATGGCGGCATATTAGCACTGTCATCACCCGCGAAAGCAGGTGATCCAGTACTCACGGCGTCGCGACTATTCGGATGCTCAGGGGCTACTGGATGCCCCGCTTTCGCGGGGCATGACAGGTTGAGAGAGCAACTCCACCCCGCCCGCCGCCACCACTTGGCCGCCATCGAGCCGCACTACGCGGCCGGCGATGCGTTTCACCTCGTCGCGTCGTGGCTGACGTAGACCATCGGCACCTTCGCCTCGTCGCGCAGGCGCTGCAGATAGGGCAGGATTTCCGCCTTGCGCCCGGCATCGAGCGAGGCCAGCGGCTCGTCCAGCAGCAACAGGCGCGGCCGCATCAGCAGCGCGCGGCCGACGGCGACGCGCTGGCGCTCGCCGCCCGACAGCTTGCCCGGCCGGCGGTCGAGCAGGGGGCCGATGTCAAGCAATTCCACCACATGTGCGAACGCGGCCGGATCGGCGGCATGGCCGCCTATCCAGCGGCCATAGTCAAGATTGTGCCGGACCGACAGATGCGGGAACAGCCGGCCTTCCTGGAACACGTAGCCGATGCGGCGGCGCCAGGCCGGCACCGCGATGCGCGCGGCCTGGTCGAACAACACCTCGCCGTCGAGCACGATGCGGCCGCGGTCGGGCCGCAACAGGCCGGCGATCATGTTGACGATCGTGGTCTTGCCGGCGCCGGAAGGGCCGAACAGCCCGGTCGCGCCGCTTTCGCTTTCGAACTGCGCCGTCACAGCGAAATCGCCCAAGCGTTTTTCGATGTTGACCGTCAGCATTTCAGCCACCGTGTAGCCGCGCGGTGGCGCGGCGGGCGAACCATTCCGACGCCACCAGCGCGGCCAGCGAAATGGCGACGGCGACGACGACCAGCGCGAGCGCGGCGCGGTCGCCATCGGGAATCTGCGTCAACGTGTAGATCGCCGCCGAGATCGTCTGCGTCTCGCCCGGAATGTTGGAAACGAAGGTGATGGTGGCGCCGAATTCGCCGAGCGCGCGCGCAAACGCCAGCATCATGCCGGCGATGATTCCCGGCAGCGTCAGCGGCAGGGTCACCGTCAGGAACACCCAGGCCGGGCGGGCGCCGAGCGTCGCCGCGGCGTCTTCCAGCCGCCGGTCGATCGCTTCGATCGACAGCCGGATCGCCCGCACCATCAGCGGAAACGACATCACCCCGCAGGAGATCACCGCGCCGGTCCAGCGGAATGCGAACACGATGCCGAAATGATCGGCGAGAAAGGCGCCGACCGGCGCGCGCCGTCCGAGCGTGATGAGCAGCAGATAACCGGTGACCACCGGCGGCAGCACCAACGGCAGATAGACAATCGCGTCGAGCAGCGACTTGCCCCAGAACTCCTTGCGCGCCAGCAGATAGGCAATGGCGATGCCGAATGGCAGCGCCACCGCCGTCGCCACCACCGCGATGCGCAGCGACAACGCAACGGCGGTCCAGTCCTGCGGCGTCAGTTCGAGCACGTCTAGGACGCCTGCGGCGGCACCAGGAAGCTGAAGCCGTATTTCTCGAAGATGTCTTTGGCGGCCTGGGTCTGCAGGAACTTCAGATAGCGTTTGACGTGGGCATTCTTGCTGCCCGCGACGGCAGCAACTGGGTAAGTTATCGCGGGATGC
Organism: uncultured Alphaproteobacteria bacterium; assembly: GCA_963727555.1. Lineage (GTDB taxonomy): Bacteria > Pseudomonadota > Alphaproteobacteria > Rhizobiales > Xanthobacteraceae > Pseudolabrys. Next base: position 149,692 of record CAVSGT010000006.1, read on the forward strand.
GAGCCGGCCGGGAACACGCCGACAATATTCACCTTCGGCTCGATCTTGGCGTCGGTCGCGTAGACGATGCCGAGCGGCGTCTCGCCGCGCGCCACATAGGCAAGCGTTGCGCGCACGTTCTCGGCCTGCGCCAATTTCGGCTCGGCCGCCGCCCAGACGCCGAGCGAGGTCAGCGCCGCCTTGGCGTAGAGGCCGGCCGGCACCGCCTTGGTATCGGCGACCGCGATGCGGCCATCACCGGCGAGCTTGGCGATGTCGAAGCCCTTCGCAATCGTCACACGATCGAGTTTGGAGGCCTTGGGCGCGATCAGCACGAGCTGGTTGCCGAGCAGATTGACGCGGGTGTCGGGCGCGATCAGCTTCTTCTGATCGAGAAAATCCATCCACTTGATGTTGGCCGAGACATAGACGTCGGCTGGCGCGCCTTGCGCGATCTGCTTGGCGAGCGCCGAGCTTGCGGCATAGCTGGCGGTCACCTTCACGCCGGTCGTCTTGCTGAAGGCGGCATTGACGTCATCGAGCGCATTGCGCATCGAGGCGGCGGCAAACACGGTGAGCGAATCCTGCGCGGCGGCCGGCTGCGGCGCGCTGGCGAGGACAAGCAACAGGCTGAGAGCGGCAAGAAGCCTTGCGAACATGGCGGTTCTCCGCGGGCGCTGCATGGGCGCCGGGCTGGCGTTACATCGATTTCGGGATCGACCGCGCCGGAACCGCCGTTCCGTCATCGCGGCGCACGCGCGGGGCGCCGCGGGTCTCGGATGTATCATCGGCGAAATTGCTCGATCTGGCAAGGCCGCCGATCGAACCGACGCACCGTCAATAGCGCGGCTCGTACACCTGCGATTTGACCTGCGCCAGAATGTTCTTCGGTGCTCGCCCTTTCGCCAAGCCGTTTTTGTAAGCGACCTTGGCGACCGCCGCCCCGATATGCGCGGATACTTCGCGGATGCGCGGCAGCGCCGGATAAAGGCTGCCCTGTTTGAGATCGGCATCGGTCACCAGACCGGCGAGCGTGCGCGCCGACGCCATGAACATCTCGTCGGTGACCAGTTTGGCGCCGCTGGCAATCGCCCCGAGGCCGACGCCGGGGAAAATGTAGGAGTTGTTGCCCTGGCGCGGCACAAAGGTCTTGCCGTTGAGCGTCACCGGATCGTAGGGGCTGCCGCAGGCAAACAGCGCGCGCCCGCCGGTGTGGTGATAGGCTTCCTCGGCCGAGCATTCCGCTTTCGAGGTCGGATTGGAGAGTGCGAATACAATCGGCTGCTCGTTGATCTCGGCCATGGTGCGCAGCACATCCGGCGTGAAGGTGCCGCCGACCGCGGCGACGCCGATGAGGGCCGTCGGCCTGAGCGCATTGATCGCGCTCAGGAAGTCGCCGATCTGCGCGTGCTCGTGCGCGTAGGGCAGCTTGTGCTCGGTCAGGCCATCGCGATTCTTCACGACCAGGCCGCGCGAATCGACCAGCCAGTTGCGGCGGCGCGCTTCGGCCTCGGTCAGGCCCTCCGCCATCATTGCGGAAACCACCAGGTCGGCAATGCCGGTTGCCGCTTCGCCGGCGCCGAGGAACAGAATCGTTTGCTCGGAAAGCGTGCCGCCGCTCACGCGCAGCGCGGAGAATAGACCGGCAAGCGCCACCGCCGCCGTGCCCTGGATGTCGTCGTTGAACACGCAATAGCGGTCGCGATATTTGCGCAACAGCCGGAACGCCGAGTGGTTGGCGAAATCCTCGAACTGGATCAGCACGCCGGGAAACGCCTTGCGTGCGGCGGTGATGAACTCGTCGACCAGATTGTCGTAAGCGGCGCCGGTCAAGCGCTTGCGGCGCAGCCCGACATAATACGGATCCTTCAGGAGCTCTTCGTTGTTGGTGCCGACGTCCAGCATCACCGGCAGACACTGATTTGGATGCACGCCGGAGCAGGCGGAATAAAGCGACAGCTTACCGACCGGGATGCCCATGCCGTTGGCGCCGAGGTCGCCGAGCCCCAGAATGCGCTCGCCGTCGGTGACGACGATCAGCTTGGCCGGATAGGGCCAGTTGGCCAAAATTTCCGGGATGCGGCCTCGATCTTTGGCGCTGATGAAGAGCCCGCGCGGCCGTTGGAAAATATAGCCGAACCGTTGACAGGCGAGCCCCACGGTCGGCGTGTAGATCAGCGGCTGAATCTCATCGATATTGTCGACGACGAGCCGGAAAAACAGCGTCTCGTTGCGGTCGTGCAGCGCGTTGAGCGCCACGTATCTTTCGAGGTCGTTGGGCAAACGGCGCAGATTGGTCATGACGCGGTCTGCCTGCGCCTGGATCGAAAGCTGGGTCGCGGGCAACAGCCCACGCAAGCCGAGGGCGTCGCGTTGCTTTTCGGTGAAGCCGGTTCCGTGATTGAGCATCGGATCGCGTAACAACGCGATACCACGCATCGGTTTGGCGGCGGTCGAACGGGCAGTCGAACGGGCACGCGCCCGGCTACGCTTTTTCATCAGATGTTCCCCAGCAAAAATCGATCAGTGAATTGCGCGCACTGTCCACAATTCGGCCCGGCGCGTATTGACTGAGATCAAAGCGACGGGCGCATGTCTGGACTGCGCGACTGTATCATCTTCGTATTGTCTGCGGCATCGCCGGATTCGCGATTTTGCGCTGCATCAGATATCAAATGATGCATGTCACAGCTAACGCCGGTGGAAGGCGAGTTCGACTACATCGTGGTGGGCGCGGGCTCGGCCGGCTGCGTGCTGGCCAACCGGCTCTCGGCCGATGCCTCGAAACGCGTGCTGCTGTTGGAAGCCGGCGGCCGCGACAACTGGATCTGGTTCCACATTCCTGTCGGCTATTTGTTCGCCATCGGCAATCCGCGCGCCGACTGGATGCTGAAGACAGAACCGGAACCGGGCCTCAACGGCCGCAGCCTCAACTATCCGCGCGGCAAGGTGGTCGGCGGTTCCTCCGCCATCAACGGCATGATCTACATGCGCGGTCAGGCCACCGACTACGACCAATGGCGTCAGCTCGGTCTGCCCGGCTGGTCGTGGGACGACGTACGACCCTATTTCCGCAAGCACCTCGATCATTTTTTGCGCAGCGAGGAGCATGGTAGCGGCGGCGAATGGCGGGTCGAATATCCGCGGCTGTCGTGGGAAATCCTCGACGCCTTCCGTGAGGCGGCGATCCAATACGGCATTCCGGCGGTCAATGATTTCAACACCGGCGACAACGAAGGCATTTGCTATTTCCACGTCAATCAAAAATTCGGGCGGCGCTGGTCGGCGGCGCGCGGTTTCCTCAAGCCGGTCTTGCATCGGCAGAATCTTCGGCTCGAAACCGGCTGTCTGGTCGAGGGCCTCGACTTCGACGGCAAGCGCACAAACGGCGTGCGCTGGCGGCAGGACGGCGCATCGCGCAGCGCGCGCTGCCGCGGCGAAGTGATCCTCGCCGCCGGCTCCATCGGCTCGCCGCACCTCATGTTGTTGTCGGGCATCGGTCCGGCGGCGCAGCTATCGCAATTCGGTATCCCGGTGCTGCTCGATAAGCCCGGCGTCGGCGCCAACCTGCACGATCATCTGCAACTGCGCATGATCTACAAAGTCTCGGGCGTGAAGACGTTGAACATGCAATATGCCTCGATGGTCGGCCGCCTCGGCATGGGTATCGACTATGTTTTCCGCCGGCGCGGGCCGATGACCATGGCGCCCTCGCAGCTCGGCGCCTTCACGCGCTCCGACCCGACGATGGATCGCGCCAATATCCAGTATCACGTGCAGCCGCTCTCGCTCGACAAGTTCGGCGAGCCGTTGCACCCATTCCCGGCGTTTACCGCCAGCGTCGCCAATATCCGGCCGACCAGCCGCGGCGCGCTCACCCTCAAATCGGCCGATCCCGCGCAGCCGCCGGCGATTGCGCCGAATTATCTGTCGACGCCGGAAGACCGCCGCGTCGCCGCCGACTCGATCCGCGTCACCCGCAGGATCGTGGCGCAGCCGGCGCTGCGGAAATATGCGCCGGTCGAATTCCTGCCCGGCGCCTCGGCGCGCGACGATGACGAGGCCGCGCTGGAGCAGGCCGCCGGCGATATCGGCACCACGATTTTCCATCCCGTCGGCACCGCCCGCATGGGCCGCGACGACGATGCGCGCGCGGTGGTCGATGCGCGGCTGCGCGTGATCGGCATCGACGGCTTGCGCGTCGTCGACGCCTCGGTGATGCCGTCGATTACCTCCGGCAACACCAACTCGCCGACCATGATGATCGCCGAGAAAGGTGCCGCGATGATCCGCGAGGATCAGGGCCGTTGATCCGACTCAGGCAGCGTGAGACATATCCGTGCAAGGCAGGTTGACGCCGGGCTACGAGCCGACGGCGTCGCACGGATTCCACACGCGGCAACGGCTCATTTGGGCGCATGGCCGCGATGGAGGGGAGCATGGACCTCGTCGAGCGCGTCAAGGCGATCATTCTCAGTCCCAATTCCGAATGGCCGGTCATTGCCCGCGAACCGGACGATGTGCAGGGCTTGTTCAAGAATTACGTAGCCATCCTTGCCGCCATCCCGGCGGTGTGCGGCTTCATCGGCGGCGCGCTGGTCGGCGTTTCGGTGACGGGCGTCGGCACTTTCCGGGTCGGCATTGGCGCCGCGCTGGTGTCGGCGATCGCCGGCTATGTGCTGGCCTTTGTCGGCGTCTATGTGCTGGCGCTGATCGTCGATGCCCTTGCGCCGAGCTTCGGCGGCAGCAAGGGCATGGGCAACGCGCTCAAGCTGGTGGCCTATTCCGCTACGCCGTCGTGGCTGTGTGGCATCTTCGCGGTGATTCCGCCGCTGAGCTTCCTCGCCATCCTCGGACTCTACTCGCTCTATTTATTCTATGTCGGGCTGCCGGTATTGATGAAGTCGCCGCAGGAGAAGACGCTGGTCTATGCCATCGCCGCGCTGGTGCTCGGCATTGTCATCAGCGTGATCATCGGCGCCATTCAGGCGCGGCTGATCGGGTTCTAGAAAAAACCGTCCGTCGGTTTTGTCAGGGCAGCGCCTTCAAATGCCGGATCGGCCGGCCGGGTGCGATCGCTTGCGCCGCGGCGACAATCGCGTTGGCGTCGATGCCGTAGTGCCGATAGAGCTCGGCCAACGATCCGGTCTGGCCGAAATGCTCGACGCCGAGTGGGCGCGTGCGATGGCCGGCGACCGCGCCGAGCCATGCAAGCGTTGCCGGATGCCCGTCGAGCACGCTGACGATGCCGCAATGGGCCGGCACGTCGGCAAGCAGCCGTTCGATATGCGAGCGCGCATGCACCAGGCCGCGTTCGCGCGCGCGTTGCGCGGCCGTCCAGCCGGCATTGAGCCGGTCGGCCGAGGTGACCGCGAGCAAGCCGACGTCGCGCCGGTCCTCCGCCATCAGGCCGACCGCTTCGATCGCTTCCGGCGCGATGGCGCCGGTATACGCCACGATCACTTGCGCGTTCGGCCCCGGCTTGCGCTGCCAATAGGCGCCGTCGACGATTTGCTGGCGCAGTTCGCCTGTCATCGGGCGCTCGATCTGCGCGATCGGCCGCGTCGATAGCCTGAGATAAACCGAGCCGCCGGTCTCGTCGCGCAGCCAGTCGCGCTCAGGAGCGCGGTCAGCAAAAGTGGGTACCGGTTTTGCGTCCGACCGCGCGACAAACGAAAAATCTTGCGCCGCGTCGCCATCCTTTTGGATATAGGCGAAGGCCCAGCCAAGAATGGCGGCAAGCTCGTCGACGTAAGCCGGCTCGAAGGCGGCAAGCCCGTCCTGCGCCATGCCGATCAGCGGCTCGGCGATCGACTGATGCGCGCCGCCTTCGCCGGCCAGCGTGATGCCGGACGGTGTCGCCGCCAGGATGAAGCGGGCGTCCTGGTAGCAAGCGTAGTTGAGCGCATCGAGCCCGCGCGCGATGAACGGATCGTACAGCGTTCCGATCGGCAGCAGCCGCTCGCCGTTGATGGTGTGCGAGAGGCCGAGCGCCGACAGCAGGATGAACAGGTTCATCTCGGCGATGCCGAGCTCGATGTGCTGGCCCTTGGGCGAAAACTCCCAATTGAACGTCGAGGGGATGCGCTCGCTCTTGAAGGTGTCGGCCATCGCCTCGCGCGCGAACAGGCCGCGCCGGTTGACCCACGGCCCGAGATTGGTCGAGACGGTGACGTCGGGCGACGTCGTGACGATGCGGCGCGCGAACTCGCTGTCGGCGCGACCCAGCTCGTTGAGGATGGCGCCGAAGCCGGTCTGCGTCGAGGTCACGGCTTGGAAGCTTGCCGGCAGTTCGGCCGGAACCTCGAGTGCCGGCGCCTTCAACCGTCGTTCGCCGGCCGCGGCGAACGGCACCTGATCGAGAAACGACTGCAAGCGATCGGCGGGTAGCGTCAGCCCTTCGAACTTGTCCCACTCGTGCCCGGTGCGCACGCTGTTCGCTTGGCGGAAGGTTTCCATCTGCGGCGGCGTCATCAGGCCGGCGTGATTGTCCTTGTGGCCGGCGAAGGGCAGGGCATAGCCCTTGATGGTGTAGCAGATGAAGCAGGTTGGCCGCTCATGATCGGCCGCACGGAAGGCCTCCAGCAATGACGGCAGATCATGGCCGGCGAGATTGGTCATCAACAACGCCAGTTCGTCGTCGCTGCGTTTGCCGATCAGATCGCGCACGGCGTTGTCGCCGGCGAAATCCTCGTTAAGCCGTTTACGCCAGGCCGCGCCACCGCCGAACACCAGCGCCGAATAGAGCTGGTTCGGACAGGTGTCGATCCAGGCGCGCAACTTGTCGCCGCCCGGCTCCTTGAAGGCGGCTTCCAGCAGCGCGCCGTATTTGAGGATGACGACGTCCCAGCCGAAATCGCGGAACAAAGTTTCGAAGCGCTGCCACAGCCCTTCGCGCACCACGGCGTCGAGGCTCTGGCGATTGTAGTCGACGATCCACCAGCAATTGCGCAGGCCTTGCTTCCAGCCCTCCAAGATCGCCTCGAAGATATTGCCCTCGTCGAGCTCGGCGTCGCCGACCAGCGCCACCATGCGGCCTTCGGGGCGCTGCAGTCCCCAGCCGTGCGCGCGCACATAATCTTGCGTCAGCGAGGAGAACAGCGTCTGCGCGACGCCCAAGCCGACCGAGCCGGTCGAGAAATCGACGTCGTCGGAATCCTTGGTGCGCGAGGGGTAGCTCTGCGCGCCCTTGTAGCCGCGGAATGCCTCCATCCGCTCGCGCGTCTGCTTGCCGAGCAGATATTGGATGGCGTGGAAAATCGGCGAAGCATGCGGCTTCACCGCCACGCGATCCTGCGGCCGCAGCACCGCGAAATAGAGAGCGGTCATGATGGTGGAGAGCGAGGCGCTCGAGGCCTGGTGGCCGCCGACCTTCAGCCCGTCATCGTTCTCGCGCAGATGGTTGGCGTTGTGGATCATCCAGCTCGCCAGCCAGAGCACCTTGCGCTCGAGCGCGGCGAGGATGTCGAGAATATCGTCCGTGTCGCGCTGCTGCATCGGCGTTCCGGCCCGCGCTTCGCTTTGCGGGCTTGATTATGGGTATTCGAGCGTGGCGATGCTTGCCAAATCACATTATAAATATCGGCGTCTTTAGCGGATTATATCAGAAAGACACCAGAACGAGGTAGATTATGCCAACAGCAGTGCTCGACGCGGTGGACCGGAAAATCCTGTGTCTGCTGCAGGACGACGGCCGCATGAGCCTCGCCGAACTCGCCGGCAAGGTCGGACTGTCGGCCTCACCCTGCCTGCGTCGGGTGCGCCTGTTGGAAAAAGCCGGCGTCATCTCGCGCTATGTCGCGGTGCTCGACCAGCAGGCGGTCGGCTTGCCGGTCAGCGTCTTCGTCTCGGTCAAATTGGAAAAGCAGCGCGAGGAATTGCTCGACCGCTTCGCCAAGGCGATCGCGCGCTGGCCGGAAGTGCTCGAATGCTATCTGATGACCGGCCCGCGCGATTACTGGCTGCGCGTCGTGGTTCCCGATCTCGCCGCCTATGAGCGCTTCCTCAAGCAGAAGCTGACGCGCATCGAAGGCATCGCCTCGATCGAGTCGAGCTTCGCGCTGGAGCAGGTGAAATATACCAACGTGCTGCCGGTCGCCTGACGATCAGCCGCGACGTCGCTACTTCGAGCCGGTGATCTCAGCTTCAACCTTGGCGCTGGTGTTGGCCCGCGCATTGAGCACGGCCTTACAGGCCTTGGGCAGGTCCTTGAGCATGACCTGTTTGCGCGGCGGCCCTTTTTTGTGCGGCTCGATCTTTGGATGCAGCACGCGGTCCGAGAACCAAAAGGCGAGTTGCTTGGCGCCGCAGCCGTCGCCGGCCGGCACCGGATCCTGATGACGGCATTGCGGCGAGCCCGAGGGACACTTCAGCCGCACATGAATATGGTCGTCGTGCCCGTACCAGGGCCGCACCTTGGACATCCAGGCGTAATGATGCTTGCCTTCGAGCCTGCACAATTCCTTCTTGATCGCCGCATTGATGAAAATGCGCTCGACCTCGGGCTGCTCGGCCGCGGTGCGGACGAAAGCGGGATAAGCCGGCGTCCAGGTTTTCGGATTGACGTGCTTGCGATCGGGCGCGACCAGGAAGAGGGGCGGCATGTCGTTGCGCTGCTGGTCGCTCAATCGGTGATCGGGCATCGGCGTCAGCCAGATGTCGACGTCGAGCCCGACCTGATGGCTGGTATGGCCGTAGGGCAGCGGGCCGCCGCGCGGTTGCGCCATGTCGCCGACCAGAATACCGGGCCAACCGGTTGCCTTGGCGGCGAGCGGGGCAAACCGCTCGAGGAATTTCACCAACTCCGGATGGCCCCAGTTGCGGTTGCGCTTGACGCGCATCACCTGCCAGGTCGGCCCGTCGAGCGGCAACTCGACACCGCCGGCGAGACAGCCGCGCGGGTAGTAGCCAATCGCCATCGACTTGCCGACGCTCGGCAGCTTCTTGGCCGCGAACAGCTTCTTTGCCGGGTCGGTCTTCTCGTTCAGGACTCGCTTGCCGTCGACGATGAGCGGCCAATTCTCCGGCACCGGCACCGGGCGGCTTTCCGGCAGCGGCACCGGGCTGCGCGCGTGCACGCGCGCGGCAAAAGCGCCGGCGACCAGCGACAGCGACAGCGACAAAGCGGAGACGAGCACGATTCTTTCGATCATGGTGATAGTGGTGTAGCGATTCCGGCTCGACCTGTCAGATCAAAATATCGGCGACGATTGAAACCATGTGGGCCCCGAGCCGGGCGAGCCGGCCCCGAGGAGGCGAAAACACAAGCGAGACCAAGGGCTTTTATGATTAGCCAAAGCTTTACAACCGGGCCGCCGGCACGCCATGCTCAAGCGCTGCGTGGATTATGGCGAGTGGGTTCCATGCGTTGGATCGGCGTCATCGCCTTGGTCGCATTGGTTTGCCTGCCACAGCCGGCGCAGGCGTGGCGCCAGCACGGCCGCTGGCAGCAGTGGAGCGACCGCGGCCGCGAACGCTATGTCACCCCCTATGCGCCGGAGCGCGGGCGCGCCACGTCGGTGGTGCCCGGGCGCGGACTGGTCAATACGCTCCTCGACGACGCCATGCGCGAGCGGGTCCTGCGCTACGCGCCGCCGCCGCATAGGGCTTCGCGCCCGCGCGTCAACAAGCCGCACCGCCATCATGACGTGCGCCGGGCCGCGCCTAAACGTCGCAATGAGGAAGCGCGCCGCGCAGCCGAGCCGCAGCACGACCTCGTCCGGCGCGAACCGGAATCGCCGCGCAAAGAAGAGGCGCCGCCAAAACCGCCGTCAACGGAGGCGGAAAAGCCGAAACCGACACCGCAGGTCGAGGCAAAAGGCCCGCCGCCCGAAACAGCGACAAAAATAACGCCCACCAGCGAAGCACAAGAGCCGCCGTCGCGATTGCATGGCGAGGCGGCCGAGATGCAGCGACAGCGTGAAGAATGGCTGAACGGGATTACGCAAGAACACGGATTCGAGCGCTGGTAACCACGCCTTTGCAAATTTGTTGTAATGTAATGAAATCGTGCGAGCTTGCCGGCGAATCGAAAAGGACATCAGCAATGCCGCGCATCGTCACTGCCATTGCCGCTATCGCGTTCTTGGCCTACGGGCTTGCGCGCGCCGAAGCGTCGATCGTCATCACCGTCGACAAGTCGGCGCAGCGCCTGTCGGTCACGGTCGACGGCACCGAGCGCTATGAGTGGCCGGTGTCGACCGCGCGGCGCGGTTATCTGACCCCCAACGGCACCTATCGCCCGCAGCGGCTCGAGCGCAAATGGTTCTCGCGCAAATACGACTGGTCGCCGATGCCCTATTCGATCTTCTTCCACGAGGGCTATGCCATCCACGGTTCCTACGAGATCTCGCATCTCGGCGCGCCGGCTTCGCACGGCTGCATCCGGCTGCACCCCGAGCACGCCGCCGTGCTGTTCTCGCTGGTGAAGAAGAACCGGGGTGACACGCGCATCGTGGTGACCGGCGAGCGGCCGGCCGGCCGCGTGATCGCAAATCGCGACAAGTACCCCGCGCACGACCGAAGGCAGCGCGCGCGCACGCGCCCCACAGCCGACCTACCAGAATAATTTCTACCAACCGCGCGGCTTCTACCCGTCGCCGACCTATCAACCGAACTATCAGTCGCCGGCCGATGCCGCCGCCAACGCTGCGCTCGCGCGCAAGCATTGGCAAAATCGATAGCGCGTCAGCCTAATGCCCGCGCGCTTTTCGGGTGCGCGCCGCCTTGCGCGCCGAGCGTGAGCGCGCCGCCGCCGAGCGTTGCGCCGAGGCGCGTCCGCCGAGCCGTCCGCCCTTGCGCGATGAGGCGTGGCTGCGCTTCTTGCCGCGGCCGGAGCCGCTTTTCTTGCCGCCGCCCGATTCCGCGTTGACGGTCGCCCAGGCGCGCCGCTCGGCTTCGCGGGTCGAGACGCCGCGCCGCTCGTAGCCGCGCTCGATGTGGCGCGCCTTGCGCTTCTGCTTGTTTGTGTAACTTGCCTTGCTGCCGCGTGGCATGGATGGCCTCCTTATGCGTTCCCGCACAAGGAGTTTGACGCGCCGACGAGAGCTTGGGTTCCCGCCGGGTTCCTTGCTGTTGTGGCCTATCGATCAGTCCCAAGCTTCGACGTCGGTCTGCCGCGTGATCTTGCCGTCTTTTAAATGAACGATCACGTTCTCGATTACGCGCTTGCCGCTCTCCAACACGACCGTCACGCAAAATGCGGCGCGCCCTTCGCCGATAACGTCGTCGTCGATTGATAACTTGAGTTTGCTTGCTTTAACCCGCCGGAGGAAGTCGCCAATTTGCTGCCGGCCGACCATGCGGTTCGGGGCGCGAGGTGGCGCATTGTGGCGGTATTCGACCCATTCAGCATCGTCGGCGTAAAAGCCCAGCCACGTCTCAACGTTCTGTTTTTCAAAAGCACGTTTGAAAGCGGCGAAGTCGAATTTCGGTTCGGCCATGGTCCCAATCCTACGGCAAATGTTCGGCAACCATATTGCCTGACATCGCATCGGTGACGCCAAGACCGTCGCCGAGATCTTCAAGCAGCGGCCGCAGACCCTTCAGGTCCTCGATCATGTCCGGGCGCGCGTTGACGATGGCATCGAAATTATCCCATTCGCCGATAAAGCAATAGGTGCGATCGCCGGTCTTGACCAGGACGCCTTTGCGCAGCCCCGTTTTGACTTCATGGCCCGGTTTGCGGGTCAACGCGAGAAATTCGGCTTCGCGATCTGCCTTCGCGCGTATGCGAACGATGGTATAGTCCGTCATTGCTCCGCCCCCATTCTTTCATACGTGGTCGAGGATACCGTATTCCCATCACGGTCAGTAGCGGGCAAATACTATCGCCCCTATTCTTGGCGGCGCGGGGTACGCCGGTTTCCCTTTTTCCGTTTCCCCAATAGGGGAATGGAGCGCCGGGAGAGGCGCCAGAGGGCTGGCGAGGCCCCCTTTGGCGGGCTTGGCGAAACCCGCCGCGCGCCTTGGCGCAGGCGCGCGCCCGCTTGGCGAAGCGGGCTGCGCCTCCCCGGGCGCTCCATCCGTCAAGCTGGCGCGCGCTCGCGCAAGCTTGACTGCGATGCGCATTGTCGGCGCACCGCGCCTTGCTCTTGATCGCACGCCACTCGAGATGACGCGCGCGGCCGAACAAGGCGGGATCAATATAAGGGCGGTTCAGAGAGCGGGGATAAGTTTTTTGTGAGATGTTCGCGCCTGTGTCGCGGCGGACACAAGGCGTGAGCCCTTGCAATCCTCTTGTCGAACGCGCCGTTAGTGTCGATGCTAGTCGGACAGATGCGTGCCGCGCCGCAGCCGGGAGCCTCACATGATTGCCATCCGCGCCGCCAAGATTGCCCTGGTCGCGGCCGTCGCCTTGTTCGCTACCCTGGTCGCCTTCGGCAACCTAACCGACTACGGAACCAACTACGCCTTCGTCCAGCACGTGCTGTCGATGGATACGATATTTCCGAGTTCGCAGATCGGCTATCGCGCGGTCACCTCATCGGCACTGCATCACGTCGCCTATGGGATTATCATCGCCGCGGAAGCGGCCACGGCGCTGCTGTGCTGGGTCGGCGCCATTGCGCTGCTGCGCCGCCTGCGCGCCGATGCCGGACCTTCCACCGCGCCAAGACATTCGCGGTCGCCGGTCTCGTACTCGGCTTTCTGCTGTGGCAGGTCGGTTTTATGACCGCCGGCGGCGAATGGTTCGGCATGTGGCAGTCGAAGGATTGGAACGGTGTGTCGAATGCCTTCCGCTTCGTGATGGTGATCCTAGGGGTGCTGATTTTCGTCGCGATGGGCGACAGCGACCTTGAGCCGGGTGACAAGGATTAGCGGGACGCTCCTCGCGCTCTTTCACCCGCGCTTGACGTTGGCGATGCCGCCCAGCCGTCCGATCAGCGCATTGGCGCCAATGGCGATCACGAACAGAATGATGAGCAGTGCGTACATTTCCGGCATCCTGAAGAAATCGTAGGCCTGGATCACCAGGAAGCCCATGCCGCGGTTCGACAGCTTGGTCTCGGCCAAGAGCGTGCCGATGAGCGCGACCCCGAGCCCGAGGCGAACCCCGTTGACGACCGGGTAGCGCATGGCGGGCAGATAGATCTTGGTCACCATCTGCCAGGTGTTGGCGCGGAAGCTCCGCCCCACACGGATGAGGACGGTATCGATTTCGCGCATACCGCCGGCGGCATTGAGCGCGATCGGAAAGAAGCACGAAATGGCGCCCATGGCTGTCTTCGATCCAGGGCCGATGCCGAACCACAGGATCATCAGCGGGAAGAAGATGATCTTGGGGCAGGGTCCGAGATAATAGAGATAGACTTCGTAGGCCTTCGACAGCAGCGGGCTGCCGCCGAGCAGCAGCCCGACGATGAGGCCGCTGACGCCCCCGAACAGCATGGCAAACGCGATTTCGTAAGTGGTCGTGTAGAGATGGAAATAGAACGCCGGGTTCGCCAGCGTGTCGACGAGTGCGCCGCCGATGGCCAGCAGCGACGGCACTACGTCGCGGTACAGCAGCCCCGATTCCGCGATTGCCTGCCATAGCGCCAGTAAGCCGATGATCAGCGCGATGCGCAGCAGCGTCACCGGCCGCAGCAAGGGCTTGGCCGGGGCATCCGCGCGGGCGTTGACGGCTACGGCCTTAGCCATCGCTCCAGCCTCTCGATCACAACGAACACCAGCACGCTGATGAGGACGACGAACAGAATGGCGGCATAGGTTCCCGGCACGTCGTAGCGGTCGGCCATTTCGTTGATGAGTTGCCCGAGCCCACCGAAATTCACCAGGAACTCAACACCGACGATGTTGAGCATGGTGAAGATCAGGCCGATGCGCAGGCCCACGAAGACGGTCGGCAGCGCCGCCGGAAACAGGATTTTCCAGAACTGCTGGGACGAGGTCAGGTTGAAGCTGCGCCCGACGTTGATGAGCACGACGCGCGTGGCGGAAAGCCCTTCCAATGTCTTCAGGATGACCGGCGGCAGGCCGGCCACGAACCCCATCGCAATGATGGTCGCGCTGTTGCGGCCGAAGATCACCAAGAACAGCGGATAGAGCAGGACGGTCGGCGCCGAGGCCACCGCGGCGACCCAAGTTTCCGTCGCCTGCCGCAGCAGGTCGAACCGGTAGAGCAGGGTGCCGAGCGCGATGCCGACGATGGCGACCATGACGCCCGCCGCCAAAGCCTCGCCTCCCGTAAACAGGAAGCGCGGGAGCGCGCCTTCTTCGAGGACGATACGTGGCAGGGCGGCGAGCACGTCGGTCGGCAGCGGCACGACGAAGCGGTTGAGCAGGCCGGCGAAAATCACCCCTTGCAGCATGACAAGAAAGCCGACCAGGGTTCCGAGACCAAGGACGGCCGGGAACGCCGCCGATCGGGTGATGGCGGGCGCGCTCCTCATGGGTGATCGCCCCGCAGCATGTGCGCCTCGTCGTCGCGCATGCCCTTGGTCGCTTCCTCGCGCAGGTCGCTCCAGATGCGCGCCACGTAGTGGCCGAACGCGTCGCTGGAGACGATCGCGGAGCTGCGCGGCCGCGGCAGCTTGATCTCTACGATCCGCTTCAGCGTGCCCGGCCGATAGGTCATCACCAGGATGCGGTCGGACAACTGCACCGCCTCGGTGATGTTGTGGGTGATCAACAGCGTGGTTTGTTTCAGCTCCTGCTGGATCTGCAGCACCTTGTCGCCGAGCAACAGCCGCGTCTGCTCGTCGAGGGAGGCGAACGGCTCGTCCATCAGCATGATTTCAGGCTGGGCGGCGAGCGTGCGGGCCATCGACACGCGCTGGCGCATGCCCCCGGAAAGCTCGGACGGGTAATGCTTCTCGAAACCGTCGAGCCCCACCAGCTTCACGAAACGCCGCGCCCGGTCCAGGCGCTCCGATTTCGGCACCTTGGCGATCTCCAGCGGGAACGCCACGTTGTCGATCACGGTGCGCCAGGGGAAGGTCAACTCGTCCTGGAAGATCATGCCGATCGACGGGTGCGGGCCGTTGACGATCTCGCCGTCGACCGTGACGGTGCCTTCGTCCGCTTCGAGCAAGCCGCCGATCGCGTTGAACAACGTGGACTTGCCGCAGCCCGACGGCCCGATCACGCTGACGAACTCGCCCGGCGCCACGGTGAGCGACATGCGGTCGACCGCGGTGAGTGACGCCTTCCGGCGTCTGGAATCGTTTGACCAGGTTATCGACGACCAGAATGGCGTCCGCCGTAGACGGTTGTCGCGTCGCCGCTATTTGTCTGCCGAAGCCGTGGCGGCCGTCGCGTCCACTTCGCTTCTCCGTGCAACGAGGCGGACGGGCGCGGCGCGGTTCTCCCACGCCACCCGTCCGATAAAAGCCGGTTCGCCACCGCGCGCGGGCGGCGGGGAACGCGTGGACTGAAACCGTCTACGAGCCCGGCTTGTAGACGATGTCGATCATGCCTTCGGCGTCCTTCACCGTCTTCTTCTCGGTGATGCGCTTATACTTCAGCGCCTCGTCGAGCGTCTTCTGCAGGCCCTCGATCTTGGTGAGCTGCAGTGCCGACTTCGGGTAGAAGTCCTCGACCGTCTGCTTGGCGACCGCCGGCGAAATCTTGGCGATCTCGCCGTACATCTTGTAGACCTCCGGGTCGCCGGAATAGGCCCAGTCGATCGCGTGCGAGACCACCTTCATGAACTTGGTGATCGCCTCGCGCTTGGTCTTCAGCGCATTGGCGTTGGCGACATCGACGCGGATGGTCTGGCCCTGCATGCCCTTGATGTCGCCGGCCTTCACCACGATGCGCGTCTTACCCTCGCTGACTTCCTTGAGGCCGAACGGCGCCACCGACCAGCCGGCGTCGATCTGGCCGGACATGACCTGGGTGTGCGTGGCCGGAGGGCCGCCGGTCGAAGTCGGCTTGGCCTTGACGTTGTTCTCGGCCAGCAGATTGAGCAGCATCAGGTTGGTCGAGGAGCCGGGCCGCGAGAAGGCCACGGTCTTGCCGGCGAGGTCCTTGACCGTCTTGATCGGGCTGTCCGCCTTCACGTACCAGTAGACCTCATGCACGCCGGTCATCTCGGCGCCGATGATGCGCACCGGCGCGCCCTTGAAGTAGGCGCCGACGACGCCCAGCGTGCCGTTCGACATGGCGATGTCGGCTGAGCCGGAGATCGCCGCCTGCAGCGTCTCCGATCCGCCGTAGAGTCCAGAAGACTTCGATTTCGAGGCCTTCCTTCTTGAACCAGCCTTTCTTCTGGGCGAATTCGACGAATTCGCTGTCCCAGAATCCCTTTTGCGGAACGGCGATTTTCAGCTTTTCGGCGAAGGCCGTGGTTGTCAGCGCGGCCAGCAAAAGTGTCGCGAGCGCCGTGATGCGTGCACGCATGGTATTCCTCCCAATTGGCCGGTTTTTTGGCGGCTTATTCCGAGTAGCTTGCCGCGAAACGGGAGGACTGACAAGGATGGGTTGGGCTGGCGGCATTTGCACCACCGCGGATCGATCGACGATCCGGTAACGCGCAAGCGTTATCGGGATTTGGCGCCGGGGCGGGCAGCCGCCTGATCGCGCCTCACACATCCACCTTCAGCGCCGCGATAAACGCTCACCTCGCGGAATGTCGACCTTGCCGAATTGCCGCATCTTCTTTTTGCCTTCTCATCTCGCTTCTCCAGCAGCTTGCGTTTGCGCGTGGCGTCGCCGCCGGTGCAATTGGCGGTGACGTCCTTGTGGAAGGCGCGCACGGTCTCGCGCGCGATGATCTTGCCGCCGATCGCCGCCTGGAACATGCACGGCGAGTCGGTTCAAATCGATTTCGGAGAAATATTCAGGCGAGCCCTTGGCGGCGCCTTAAAGCGTAAATAGAGGCATTCCAAGCGACCGAGACGCTGAGGCCGATGACGAGGGCGACCGCGGAGCCGAGCGGTACGGCCGCAAGATGCAAAGCCAGCAATGCTGCGCCAAAGCCCGCGAGGCCGGGAACAGCGTTCGCTAGCACAGCCGCTGTGGCGGGTCCGCCGACCCGCTGATGCAAAATGACCATGATGCTGGCGTAGATGACCGGGAATACGGCAAGCACGCCGCTTCCCGTCGGGCCAATGCGAAAACTTAAAGTCACAATCGCGCCGACCAGCAAAGCCACCAAGCCTGCCCGCACAATGAAGTCGTACCAAGGCCGCGTCGTTAGTGGCATGCGCACAAGGCAAAACGGCCGGACGACGAAAAAGCAAACGGCGAAAACAACGAGGTTGAGAATGAAGGCCGACGCGGCGGTCCAATGGATGAGACTAAGGATTAGAGCAACCCCGAGCCAAATCGCAAATGCGACGGACACGGAGGTCCAGAGCGAACGGCGCTGCGCGATCAAAACATAGGCTGTGATATAGATCGCGGTCGCTGAGTTCAGCGCGAGACTTGCAACCGCGCTCGAAGAAATGAAAGCCGAGTCATGGTCGAGCGCGAGGAACACATAAACAGGTCCGGCCGAGACCGGCAGCGTTGCCACGAGCGCCCCGATCATGGCGCCTAGTCGTTCGGCGACGATAGTCGCTGCGCTCACGAACACAACCGTGACCGCCATCTTCGTGGCGAGCGCAATCCAAAACATGAGGTCGGGCGACACGGGGGCCATGCGTCAACCGGCTGGCGCAGCTATACATCCACCTTCAGCGCCGCGATAAACGCTCACCTCGCGGAATGTCGACCTTGCCGAATTGCCGCATCTTTTTTTGCCTTCCTTCTGCTTCTCCAGCAGCTTGCGCTTGCGCGTGGCGTCGCCACCGTGGCCGCTCATCGTTCTGTCGGTTCGAGGCAAGCTTTCCGCTTGATACGGCTCGTACGAGCCTGAACAATCGGCGCAACACGCGCCTTGAGTGCATCCAGAATGTTCAGCTTCTGTGCGAAGCTAAGCTCGCCACGCTTCCTTCGCCCAAGAGCTTTTCGCGCAAGGATGTCTGAGATGTCCGGATATTGAGAGGGACGTCGCTTCATCTGCAAAAACTAAGTCGTCGGGAGTGGATTCGCAATCCCGGCCTTCGCGCAAAAAGCCAGCCAATCGGTCATCAGGCCATGCCTTTTTAGGATATCGCGCAGTGCGGTCAAATCGATTGCTTCCTGATCCAGGAACGCTTGAACCCGTGCCAAGTCCTTCAGCCGTCCTATTTTGATCGCGATCGCAACGATATACTCCGCCGTAAGACATCGGGCTTTCAACGGCGGGTCGCCGATCACGTTGATCTCAAGGTCGATCGCATTTTCCAAGGCTTCTTCATCAAGCTCGGAAGCGACCGGTATGAATTGAACGGGCCAACCATCGATTATGTAACCCAGATCACTGCGCTCGGTGTATCCCATATCCGCGAGGGCGCTTTCGATAGGGGTGAGCAAAAGCAGCCCTGATTGATGCTTCTCGAAATGTGCCACCGCTACAAGAACGTCCAAGTCTTCCGTAAGCGTTGGCTGAATGTAATTCAGAGCGGCGACAGCACCGGTGATCGCATACCGTTGAATGGCTCCCCGCTCTGCGAGTTTGGCAACCGCTGTGATCGTATTGCGGAGCGTCATTCGCTCACCTTTTCGGTTGCCGCCGCGGTGGGCTGGTCGGCGCTACGGGTTGCCCCTCACACATCCACCTTCAGCGCGGCAATAAACGCCTCCTGCGGGATGTCGACCTTGCCGAATTGCCGCATCTTCTTTTTGCCTTCCTTCTGCTTCTCCAACAATTTCCGCTTACGGGTGGCGTCGCCGCCGTAGCATTTGGCGGTGACGTCCTTGCGGAAGGCGCGCACGGTTTCGCGCGCGATGATCTTGCCGCCGATCGCCGCCTGGATCGGCACCTGGAACATGTGCGGCGGGATCAGCTCCTTCAGCTTCTCCGCCATGGCGCGGCCGCGTGCTCTCCGCGCGCGTGCGATGCACCAGCATGGCGAGCGCGTCGACCGGATCGCCGTTGACCAGCATCTGCAATTTGACGAGGTCGGCCGGCTTGTAGTCGGTGAGGTGATAGTCGAACGAGGCATAGCCGCGCGACACCGATTTGAGCCGGTCGTAGAAATCGAACACCACCTCGTTGAGCGGCAGATCGTATTTCACCATGGCGCGGCTGCCGACATAAGTGAGCTCTTTCTGCGCGCCGCGCCGGTCCTGGCAGAGCTTGAGCACGGCGCCGAGATATTCGTCGGGCGTCAGAATCGTCGCCTCGATCCACGGCTCCTCCATCTCGGCGATCTGCGTCGGCTCCGGCATGTCGACCGGATTGTGGATCTCGAGCGTGCCGCCGTCGCGCAGCTTGATCTTGTAGATGACCGACGGCGCGGTCGCGATCAGGTCGAGGTTGAACTCGCGCGACAGCCGCTCCTGGATGATCTCCAGGTGCAACAGCCCGAGAAAGCCGCAGCGGAAGCCGAAGCCGAGCGCGGCGCTCGTCTCCATCTCATAGGTGAAGCTGGCGTCGTTGAGGCGCAGCCGCCCCATGGCCGCGCGCAGGTCTTCGAAATCGGCGGCATCGACCGGGAACAGACCGCAGAACACCACCGGGATGGCGGGGCGGAAACCGGGCAGCGGCTCGTCCACCGGATTGCGCTCGTCGGTGATGGTGTCGCCGACGCGCGTATCGGCGACTTCCTTGATCGAGGCGGTGAGCATGCCGATCTCGCCGGGGCCGAGCTCGTCGAGCGGCGTGAGCTTGGGCGTGAACACGCCGACGCGGTCGACCTCGTAGGATGCGTCGATGCCGATCATGCGGATGCGCTGGCCTTTCTTGAGCACGCCGTCGACCACGCGCACCAGCACCACCACGCCGAGATAGAGGTCGTACCAACTATCGACCAGCAGCGCCTTGAGCGTCGCGTCGCGGTCGCCTTTCGGCGGCGGCAGCCTGGTGACGATCGCCTCCAGCACCTCCGGCACGTTCAAGCCGGTCTTGGCGGAGATCTCGATGGCGTTACTGGCATCGATGCCGATCACGTCCTCGATCTGCTGGCGCACCTTGGCGGGCTCGGCCGCCGGCAGGTCCACTTTGTTGAGCACCGGCACGATCTCGTGATTGTTGTCGATCGCCTGGTAGACGTTGGCGAGCGTCTGCGCCTCGACGCCCTGGCTGGCGTCGACCACCAAAAGCGAGCCCTCGCAGGCGGCGAGCGAGCGGTTGACCTCGTAGGCGAAGTCGACGTGGCCGGGGGTGTCGATCAGGTTGAGGACGTAGTCCTTGCCGTCGCGCGCCCGGTAGTTCAGGCGCACGGTCTGCGCCTTGATGGTGATGCCGCGCTCGCGCTCGATCTCCATGGAATCGAGCACCTGCTCCTTCATCTCGCGGTCGGCCAGCCCGCCGGTGAGCTGGATCAGCCGGTCGGCGAGCGTCGACTTGCCGTGGTCGATATGCGCGACGATGGAGAAATTGCGGATATTCTGGATCGGGACCGACGTCATGGCGCGGCAGATAACACCCGGATTCGGCTCCTACAAGCGAACCGGAACGGCCTTGCGCCCCATACTCCGTTCATTCCCGCGAAAGCGGCAATCCAGTCTAAACTTGCTGTGTCTAGTGGCTTGGCTTAGCTGGGTCCCCGCTTCCGCGGGGACGAGCGGAGAGAACGATTGCCGATTCGCCATGCATAGCAGTATTGCACGCCCCCGGACCTTGCAGCCATTGGCCGCCTGCGCGACTGCGCTCGTCGATCCGGCGCGGCGCGAGCGCAACGTCCTGCTGGCGCTCATCGTCTACACGCTGCTGTGGACGCTCTACGGCACCATCGCCAAGAGCAGCCAGGGCCTGCACACCGACATGGTCGAGATCCTCGCCTGGTCGCGCGATCTGGCCTGGGGCTACAAGCACCCGCCGTTGACGGCGGCTGTCGTCTGGCTCTGGTTCCACATCTTTCCAGTGGCCGAGTGGTCCTATTATCTGCTCGCGATGCTGATGCCGGGGCTGACGTTGTGGATCGTCTGGCGCGGTTC
The DNA here is from genome assembly GCA_963727555.1 of uncultured Alphaproteobacteria bacterium. Classification (GTDB taxonomy): domain Bacteria; phylum Pseudomonadota; class Alphaproteobacteria; order Rhizobiales; family Xanthobacteraceae; genus Pseudolabrys. The sequence goes on from CAVSGT010000006.1 coordinate 170,581, forward strand.
GGCCGACTATCTCGACGTCGAAAAACGCATCGCCGGCGTTGCGCTCTTAACTTTCATCCCATTCTTCAATTTCCACGCGCTCAAGTTCAACGCGAATACGATATTGCTGCCGCTGTGGGCGGTGACCGCGTTCTGGTTCCTGCGCTCGTATAGGCAACGCAGCGCGCTTTATGCATTGCTTGCCGGCATCGCCGCGGCCGGTGCCATGCTGGGCAAATACTGGTCGGTGTTCCTGGTCGCCGGCCTGATGGTCGCCGCGCTGATCGACAAACGCCGCGCCGCCTATTTCCGCTCGGCGGCGCCCTGGATCACGGCGATCTCCGGCGCGCTCTTGCTCGCACCCCATATCGTCTGGCTGTTCCGCAACGACTTCGAGCCGTTCCGCTATGCCGCGGCGGCGCACGGCGATAACTCCTTTGCCGGCGCCGCCGTCAGCGTTGTCGGTTATCTCGCCGGATCGTTCGGCTACGTCGCGGTCCCGGTGATCGTCGTCTTGGCCCTGGCGCGGCCGCGCGCGGCCACCCTTGCCGACATGGTCTGGCCGGCGGATGGCAATCGCCGGCTGGTGGCGGCCGCGTTCTGGGCGCCGCTTTTATTGCCGGCCGTCGCCGCGCTGGCCAGCGGCATTACGATTACCTCGCTGTGGTCGATGTCGTGCTGGGCGCTGCTGCCGCTGCTGCTGCTGTCGCCGCCGGAGTTGAAGATTGCACGCATCAATATCGATCGCATTTTGGCCGCCACCCTCGTTTTGCCGCTGGTCATGCTGATCGCGGCGCCGGGCATTGCCATTGTGGCGCAGCGCCAGGGTCCGCTGCCGGCCTCCGCGCAGGCGCGCCTGCTGGCCACGCAGATCGAGGGCGCCTGGCACGCGATAACGCCGCAACCGTTACGCTTTGTCGGCGGGCCTGCCGACCTCGCCTTTGGTGTCGCCGCCTATGCGGCGGATCGGCCGCGCGCGCTGCCCGATTTGCCACAGCCGAGCCGGGCCGAGCTCGCGCAACACGGTTTGGTGTGGGTCTGTTTCGCCGAGGATGCCGGCTGCCGGCGCGACGCTGTCGCACGCGCGGCGCGGATCGGGCCGAGCCGCGGCATCGAGAAGACGATCATGCGCGACTTTCTCGGCTTTGCCGGTCGCCCGCAGCGCTATGCGATCGTGATCGTGCCGCCGCGCCAGCCGGTGCGGGCGGCGGCTCGGTGAACCTTCTTCACCGCTTTCCCAAACGAAACGGCCGGCGTGACGCCGGTCGCCGACACGTTCAATACTTTGGCCCGGTTAGCCCCGGCGCTGACGGCTCTCGCCGGACGTCGTCTGCTGCGCCTGATCCGCCCAAGCGAGGTGCTTGTAGTCGAAGCCGCTTTCGATGGTTGGCTTGACGATGGCGAAGAACGGCGAAACGTCGAAATCGCGCGGCGTGAACAACGAATGATGGCGGATATGCAGGATTTCGCGGCGGCTTTCGTCATCGACGCGCTCCACCCGCGGCAGAATTGGATAGCGCACCGATTGGAATGCTTCCGCGATTAAGGTCGAGCAGATCGCGCGCGTCGGTTCTCCCGATCCGAGTGCGAGCATGCGCCGGCGCCAGCGCGCCGGCACCGGCGGCTGCGGCAGAAAATAGCGCATGAGATCGACGATGTTCTTCAGATCGTAGGCATGGCCGATGCGCTCGACCGCGAAGCGGACCACCGCGGCGCGGTCTTCCGGTGTCAGTCCGACCGGCCGGCAGATGCGCGTATTGTAGCTTGCGTATTTGGACATCGGCGAGGCGATGACGCCCTGTCCGAGTTCGACCTCAACCAGCACCAGCGGCTCGCCGTCGCTCTCGCCGAGCTTGGCGGAGAGGCCGACATAGAGTGCGGCATGCGACCAGGTTGACTGGGTCAGAAAGCGGATCGTCGAGGAAATTTTTGTCGCGCTGCCTTCGATCAGCAGAACGTCGCAGGGCCGCAGGGTCATGGCGGTCAGTTCGGGCCGCGCAGCGGCGTAGGGCTCATAACCGCTGGTTGGCTTGGTGATTTGGCGCGCGATCAGATCGCCGAGCCAGTCGAGCGGTGTCCGGCGGTGTTTCATGCCGCTAGGCTAGCGCGCGCGGCGCGGAATCTGAACCCATATGCGCGTGAAGCGATAAGGCGAAGCGCGTTGCATGCCTGAGCCGGGTAGCCACACCTTCCTTGGCCCAAAACGAAACGGCCGGCGTGACGCGGGCCGTTCAATTTTGCGCCTTTGGGCGGCAACGCTTAGGAGCGGTAGTGGTCGGCCTTGTAGGGGCCTTCCTGCGGCACGCCGATGTCAATGGCCTGCTTGTCGGAGAGTTCGCTCAGCTTCACCCCGATCTTGTCGAGATGCAGCCGCGCGGCCTTTGCCTCACGGCAAGAGTTGCGGCGTCACCCGATCCAACTTATGGTTGGATTGTCAAATGGCAGCTCGGCACACGGCCGCGAGCGAGGTTCTGAATGGATAGGGGGAAACTATGGCCAACGCAGACAATAAAGACGGGCCAGGAGTCTTGGGAGATGACCCGGTGCCGGATCCGGTGCCGTTTCGTATAATTTGTATCCTTGGTTTTCTGTTTTTTCTTGCCGCGCTTTTCATCTTTTACACGCTCGTCGCCACTTGGCCGGTGCCGGCGAGCAAGGGCGGCGGTTATGAGCCGGCCAATTGGCTTGGCCGCCACCTCACCACGTTTTCGCCCGACGGCCGGCTTTTCATCATGGTCGCCGCGGCCGGTGCGCTCGGCAGCCTGATTCACACGTTGACCTCCTTTGTCGATTATGTCGGCAACCGCCGGCTGGCATCGAGCTGGGTTTGGTGGCTGTTGTTGCGCACGCCGATCGGCATAGCGCTGGCGCTGATGCTCTATCTGGTCCTGCGCGGTGGGCTCTTCTCGCTGCCGAGCAGCGCGGCTGGGGCCGGCGTGAATAATGGTCTCAACCCGTATGGCTTTGCGGCGGTTGCCGCGATGGCCGGCATGTTTTCAAAGCAGGCGACCGACAAGCTGCGGGAGTTGTTCGATACTCTTTTTCACACGACGCAGCCGGTTGATCGTGCTGATCCGTTGGATCATGCAGGCCCGACCATCTCAGCCGTGGAGCCAGCGAAGCTTGCGGTCAACGATCAGACCAAAGTGCTGACGATCACCGGGAGCGGCTTCAAACCCAACTGCAAGGCTACCGTCAACGGTAGCCCGCGCAATTTTGAACGCTTGAGTGCCACGCAGATCAAACTCACCTTGGTGCCGGACGACGTGAAGGCGACGGGCAACCTGCAAATCGTTGTCCAGAACCCGGAGCCCAAGGGAGCAAGCTCGAAGCCGTTTTCAGTGAAAGTGGAGTGATCCCCGCACGGTAGGTGTGCGGGGCATGCAACACCGATATCGATCCGCTTTTTTTAAAGGGGCATTGCTCCGGCGCGCCGTTGCCCGGTGCGAAAAATATGGCCGGGCAGGGCCCGGCCATGAAGTTGCAGAGAGCTGCGCAGGACAATCAATACCGATAATGATCCGCCTTGAACGGGCCTTCCTGCGGCACGCCGATGTAAGTGGCCTGCTTGTCGGAGAGCTTGGACAGCTTCACCCCGATCTTGTCGAGATGCAGGCGCGCGACCTTCTCGTCGAGATGCTTGGGCAGGGTGTAGACCTTGTTCTCGTATTTGCCGGGATTGGTCCAGATCTCGATCTGCGCCAGCGTCTGGTTGGTGAACGACGACGACATCACGAAGCTCGGATGGCCCATGGCGTTGCCCAAGTTCACCAGGCGGCCTTCCGACAGCAGGATGATGCGGTGGCCGTCGGGGAAGGCGATCTCGTCGACCTGCGGCTTGATGTTGTTCCACTTCAGGTTCTTCAGCGCTTGTACCTGAATCTCGCTGTCGAAGTGGCCGATGTTGCAGACCACGGCGCGGTCCTTCATCTTACGCATGTGCTCGAGTGTGATCACGTCGACATTGCCGGTGCAGGTGACGAAGATGTCGGCGCGCGGCGACGCGTCTTCCATGGTGGTGACCTCATAGCCTTCCATCGCCGCCTGCAACGCGCAGATCGGATCGACTTCCGAAACCAACACGCGGCAGCCGGCTTGCCGCAGCGAAGCGGCCGAACCCTTGCCGACATCGCCGAAGCCGGCGACCATCGCCACCTTGCCCGACATCATCACGTCGGTGCCGCGGCGGATGCCGTCGACCAATGACTCGCGGCAGCCGTAGAGATTGTCGAACTTCGACTTGGTCACCGAGTCGTTGACGTTGATGGCCGGGAACATCAGGCGGCCTTCCTTGGCCATCTGATAGAGCCGGTGCACGCCGGTGGTGGTCTCCTCGGTGACGCCTTTGATCGCCTTGGCCGTCTTCGAGTACCAGCCCGGCTGTTCCTTCAGCCGCTTCTTGATGGCGGCGAACAGCACTTCCTCTTCTTCGTTGCCGGGATGGTTGAGCACCGCCGGATTGGTCTCCGCCTGCATGCCGAGATGCAGCAGCAGCGTCGCGTCGCCGCCGTCGTCGAGGATCATGTTGGGTGTGCCGCCATCGCCCCATTCGAAGATGCGGTGTGAGTAGTCCCAATAGTCGACCAGGCTCTCGCCTTTGACCGCGAACACCGGCACGCCGGCGGCCGCGATCGCGGCGGCGGCATGGTCCTGGGTCGAATAGATGTTGCAGGAGGCCCAGCGCACGTCGGCGCCGAGCGCGGTCAGCGTCTCGATCAGCACCGCGGTCTGGATGGTCATGTGCAGCGAGCCGGCGACGCGGGCGCCGCGCAACGGCTGATGGGCCCCGTATTCCTCGCGCGTGGCCATCAGGCCGGGCATTTCGGTTTCGGCGAGGCTGATCTCGTTACGGCCCCAGGGCGCGAGCGAGATGTCCTTGACGACGTAGTCGGCGGCTTTGGCCTTCGGCTTGGCGGAAGCGGTCATGACGATCCTATGCAACTGACAAAATGGATGGCTCGGCCGTGCCTATAACAGGCCGCCGCCAGGCCCGCAACGCATATATAAAGATTTCTTTATGTAGATAGACTTGTCATTGCCGGGCCATACACTTGTCCCGGCAATCCATGAAGCGGTTCGGCCAGAAAAGGCCTACCGTAAGGCTTTCTTTGTTGGCGCTCATCGTGGATGCGCGGGTCAAGCCCGCGCATGACCAAGCTGGAAAAGTTAATCCTCTTCCCCGAACCGACTCGCCACCAGCGCGCACAGCGCATCGACCGCCTCGGCTGCTTCCTGGCCGGTGGCTTTGATGGTGATGCTGATGCCGGGTCCCGCCGCCAGCATCATCAGTCCCATGATCGATGTGCCGCCGACGCTCTCGCTGCCGCGGATCACGGTGACCTCGGCATCGAACTGTTCGGCGCACTGCACGAATTTGGCCGAAGCGCGCGCGTGCAGGCCCTTCTTGTTGACGATCTCGACCTCACGCGCCACCGGCGCCGATGGGTCCTGGTTGGGATTGCCGTCCGCTGCCGCGGGATCGCTCATTTACCGTTGAGCACGCGGCTGGCGATGGTGCAGTACTTGCGGCCCGCTTCCTGCGCGGCGGCGACCGCCTGTTCGAGCGGGCAGGTCTCGCGCACTTTGGCGAGCTTGATCAGCATCGGCAAATTGATACCGGCCAGCACCTCGACCTTGGGCTGGCTCATCACCGAAATGGCGAGGTTGGAAGGCGTGCCGCCGAACATGTCGGTGAGGATGGCGACGCCGTCGCCCGAGTCCACGCGCTTGACGGCATCGAGGATATGCTTGCGGCACTGGTCGACGTCGTCGTCGGGACCGATGGTTACCGCCTCGATCTGGCGCTGCGGCCCCACCACGTGTTCCAGCGCCGAGCGAAACTCGACGGCGAGTCGCCCATGGGTCACAAGTACGAGGCCGATCATCCCGAACTCCTCGCGGGCGCTACGCTGCGCCGCACGAAAGGGCGCACATTCAGTCCCATTCGAAGCCCCATTGCAAGGGGCTTCCCCGCTATATAAGCGCTTTGTTGCACTGCGAAAAGTAGGGGCCAATGGAGGCCTCGAAGGGTCCGTTTTCGGCGCCGGCGATCCTAGGCCCGTTATGGTTAATTTTCTTCAACCTACGGCGGGCGGCGCAGATAGCGCAGCGGCCGGCCGAGGTCAAATGGGCGCGGCAAGCGTCTTCAGGAAGCCCAGCACCAGCGGCAGCGGCGCCAGGTCGGCTGCGACCGCAAGTCGCGGCAGATCGACCCCTTCGACCGTGGTCCGCTGGGCCGCCGGAGCGGGGTGACGTTCGGCGTCCGCCGCTGCCAGATCGACCACCAGGCCGACGGCGGCGACCGGCTCGAACGGCAGTCGCCGGATTCCGACGCCGCGGATTTCGATCAGCCCGGCGAGCGTGGCCGCCGGCCGCACCAGCAAGCGGCCAGAGCAAGCTTCCACATAGACGCGGTCGTCGCCGACGAGGCGCGCGAAGGGCAGGGCGCCTTGCGCCGCAGCTTCGATGAGATCGAAGCTCAGTTGCGACTTGCCGCTGCCGGCCGGGCCGCGGATCAGCGCGGCCTTGGCGCCGACGAGGACCGCGGAGGCGTGGATGGTCTCATTCATCTTGAAATCCGCGACCGCACAACTCCGCTCATTCCCGCGCAAGCGGGAATCCAGCGCTGCAGCTCAGTTTGGGTCCCCGCTTTCGCGGGGACGAGCGGACTATTTTTCGGCAGGGAAATCACGTCGCCGGCAGGCGCACCACAAAGCGCGCGCCGAGCACCTTCGGCTCTTCGCCGGCGACGGTGACGCCGGTGCGGTTTTCCGCCCATAGCCGACCGCCATGCGCTTCCACGATCTGCTTGGAGATCGACAGTCCCAGCCCGGAGTTCTGTCCGAAGCTCTGATTGGGCCGGTCGGTGTAGAAGCGCTCGAAGATTTTCTCCAGCGCGTCGGGACGAACACCCGGGCCGTCGTCGTCGACGATGATCTCGACCTCGCCCTTCAGCCGCCGGCAGGTCACGCGCACTTTGCCGTTCGGCGGTGAGAACGAGCGCCCATTGTCGATCAGGTTGCTCACCACCTGGCCGAGCCGTGAGTCGTGGCCGGGAATCTGGAAGCTCGCCGGCGGGCCGCCTTCGAAGGTAAGCGAGACCGTCGCCGCATCCGGCCACACTTCGTTGGCGGCGGTCACCAGCGATTCAAGCTGATTGGCGATGTCGACAGTGCCGACTTCCTGACGCTGCAATTCGGCATCGAGCCGGCTGGCGTCGGAAATGTCGGAGATCAGCCGGTCGAGCCGCTTGACGTCGTGCTCGATCACGTCGAGCAGGCGGCGCCGGCTGTCCTCGGTTTTCGCCAGTGGCAGCGTCTCCACCGCCGAGCGCAGCGAGGTGAGCGGATTGCGCAATTCGTGCGCCACGTCGGCCGCAAAGCTTTCGATCGCTTCGATGCGGGTGTAGAGCGCGTTGGTCATCTCGCGCAACGTGCCGGACAAATGCCCGATTTCGTCGCGGCGGCGGGTGAAGTCGGGGATTTCCACGCGCGTGCGGATGCGCCGGCGCACCCGCTCGGCGCCGTCGGCGAGCCTTCGCACGGGACCTGCGATGGTGCCGGCAAGCAGGATCGACAGCACCACCATCACGCCGGCGGCAACCAGGAACACCTTGACGATGGCAAGCCGCTCGGCCTCCACCATCTGGTCGATGTCGGCGCCTTGCGTCGACAGCATCAGCGCGCCACGCACGGCGCGGAAGCGCTGCACCGGCACGGCGACCGAGACGATCACTTCGCCGCGGTCGTTGACCCGCACCCTGCTGGCATGCAGCCCTTCGAGCGCTTGTTCGACTTCCGGGTAGCCCTTGCCGTTTTCGGGGCCGAGCTCCTTGTAGAGCGGCAGGTCGCCGCGGCCGAGCCAGCGGCGGATTGCGATGAAGGTGCGCTCCATCAGCCCGGGCTTCTCCGCGTTCGGCGGCGGTAGGTCGAAGCGCAGAACGTCGCCGCGGCCGTACAGATTGCGGCTGTCGAGAATGAGTACGCCGTCGCGGTCATAGATGCGCGCGCGCGTCTTGGTCGGCGAAACGAGGCGCCGCAGCACCGGCGCGACGCGCTCCGGATTGATGGGAAACTCGATGTTCGACTGCGCCTCTTCGGGCGGGCCATAGCTTTGCCCGGCCTGCAATTCGAGCAGCCGCTCGGGATCGATGGTGACGGCGTCGCTTTCGACGGTGGCGGAGGCGGCGATGGCGCCGGCGATGATCTCACTCTGCACCAGCAGGCTTTGCACGCGGGCGTCGATCAGCCCGGCACGGAACTGAGACAGATAGAGCACGCCGGTGACCAGCGCGACCAGCCCGGCGAGATTGAGGAGGACGATGCGCCGGGTGAGGCTGGAAATGCTTTGCGAGACGAGGAACTGCCAGACCGCGCGGATACGCCCGCGGATGGCGGCGAAACGGCTCGGCGCAACGCGCGGCGTCTCCTCGCCGGGCTGTTCGGCCTCGGCAGTCGGCGCGATGATTTCCACGGTTCGATCGAGCACGTAAACCAGCCGGGTTGATCGTGGGCCGTTTTATGGGCGCATGATCTTATCCGAAAACCGGTACCTTATCCCCGTTCAAGCCGGGGACAGGCTTTTCGGGATCATGCGGGGTCTGCCCCCCTGATTTTACCGCAAGCCGGGACGCTGTGTCAGTCCGCCTTTGGCCGCAATATAAGAGCTGCGTCACGATTCCTTGAAGCGGTAGCCGACGCCGTAGAGCGTCTCGATCATCTCGAAGTCGTCGTCGACCACCTTGAACTTCTTGCGCAGCCGCTTGATGTGGCTGTCGATGGTGCGGTCGTCGACGTAAACCTGGTCGTCATAGGCAGCGTCCATCAGCGCGTTGCGGCTTTTGACCACGCCGGGACGGGTGGCGAGCGCCTGCAGGATGAGGAATTCGGTGACGGTGAGCGTCACCGCCTCGCCCTTCCAGGTGCAGGTGTGGCGCTCCGGATCCATGCGCAGCTGACCGCGCTCCAGCGCCTTGGCGTCGGTTTCCTTAGGCGGCGTACCGTCCTTGGGGCTGGCACGGCGCAGCACGGCCTTGACGCGCTCGACCAGCAGCCGCTGCGAAAACGGTTTGCGGATGAAGTCGTCGGCCCCCATCTTGAGGCCGAACAATTCGTCGATCTCCTCGTCCTTGGAGGTCAGGAAGATCACCGGAATGTCGGTCTTCTGCCGCAGCCGGCGCAGCGTCTCCATGCCGTCCATGCGCGGCATCTTGATGTCGAGGATGGCGAGATCGGGCGGCGAGGTCTTGAAACCGTCGAGCGCGGAGGCGCCGTCGGTGTAGGTCATGATGCGATAGCCCTCGGATTCGAGGGCGATCGAAACCGAAGTCAGGATATTGCGGTCGTCGTCGACGAGAGCGATTGTCGGCATGAGCCCCTCTTCCGTGACGGTCCCGCGTCGTTTGAGCCCATAAACAGGGGCTGAAATGTGACCTCTTTGCAACAACTATGTGATTCGGTTGCGATTTCAAGGTCATTTGGCGGAAGATCGTTGCCGAACAGCGTTAACGCGGAAAGCCAACCATGCCGCCCGACAAAGCCAATGCCAAACCGCCGCTGCCCGGCGCCATGCCCGGCCGCACGCCGGAGGACGCCTCGCCTCCAGCCGACTTCAAGCCGCTCGAGGTGGCCAAGTCGCTGCTGCGCGCGACCCGCGCCGGCACGCTGGCGACGCTCGACCGCAACAGCGGCTACCCGTTCGCCTCGCTGGTCAATGTCGCGACCGACGTCGACGGCTCGCCGCTGATCCTGGTGTCGCGGCTCGCCACCCACACCGCCAATCTGGAGGTCGACGGCCGCGCCTCGCTGCTGCTGGCCGAGACCGGCAAGGGCGATGCGCTGGCGCATCCGCGGCTCACGGTGCTCGGCACCTTCGCGCCGGTCGAGCGCGAGGGCGCCGACGATGCGCGCATCCGCCGGCGCTTCCTGGCGCGTCATCCCAAGTCCGAACTCTATGCCGGCTTCGGCGATTTCGGCTTCTGGCGCATGGGCGTGGTGTCGGCGCATCTCAACGGCGGCTTTGCGCGCGCCGCCGACCTCGCCGCCGCCGACGTGCTGACCGATGTGTCGGACGCCGGCGCGCTGATCGAAGCGGAAGAGGACGCCATCGCGCACATGAATGCCGACCATGCCGAGGCCTGCCGGCTCTACGCCAGCAAGCTGCTTGGAGCGGCCGATGGCAATTGGGCTTGCGTCGGCATCGATCCCGACGGCATTGAACTGCAGCAGAACCAAACCGCGCTGCGGCTGTTCTTTCCGCAACGAGTCACCGGGCCGGGGCCGCTGCGCGCGATGCTCAAGCAGCTCGCCGATGAGGCGCGGGCGAAATAGACTTTACGATGGACTAGGCTTGCTTGGCGGCGATCTGTGCAAGCGGCGGTGGATGCAGGGTGTCCAAATTGAAAACTACAGAATCGCGCCCGCATTTCTCCTGCGGTCTAGTCGCGCAGAACGACACTCAGCAATGAGTTGTTGACCTTGAGGGCGCCGTTGTAATCGATGAAACCCAATTTCCTGAATTTGTTCATGAAGAAGCTGACACGTGGCCGGGTCGTGCCGATGATGTCTGCGAGCGTGTCTTGGCTGATCTTTGCCGGGATCGGCTGCGACACGCCCTCCTTGCCGAAGTTCGCCAAGATGAGAAGTGTCCGCGCCAAACGCTTTTCGCTTGAGTTGAACAACTGATCGACCAAATCCTCTTCGACGCGGCTGTTGCGGGTCAAGAGATGGGCCATGAACATCTCGGCAAAAACCGGCTCGCGATGTAGGACGCGAATCATCTCGGCTTTTTTCACCTGCATGACGTCGCTGTCGGTCACGGTTCTGGCCGTTGCCAAGCGCAACGGCTGCCCGATCAAGCATCCCTCCCCAAAGAACTCACCAGCCCCAAGGATTGCGACGACCGCCTGCTTTCCTTGCTGGGATGCGACGACAAGCTTGACCTTGCCGCTCTGGATGTAAAAGACCTCGCCCGCGGGATCGCCTTGTGCGAAGACGACCTTGTCCTTCTGGTAGTTCGCCAGGGTTCGGCCACCATCCACGGTGGCCAGAAACAAGTTGGCGTCAAATTTTTTCTTTCTTGTCTTTCTGGCCAAAGCACGTCCCGCCTGTCCGCTGCGCTCGCCACAAATAATATTCCAGCTTCGCGCAACCTGCCAAGCTTGCATTTATGCCGGCACTTTTCTGCGCGAGCCTTGCCGCGGCCATGTGTGCAGCCGGTGGCTCGGTGGACGTGGTTAACTTGCCCGACATCGGCATCGCGGGGAATTCGCATATGCCGATGATGGACAAGAACAACGGCGCGTGCGCCGATTTCATCCAGCATTGGCTGGTCGATAAAGGCCCGGGCGGTTGAATTCCCCGCTCGACTGATTGCTCAAACATCACCCATCGCCGCCGCTTACCATTTTGACGCAGTGCAACGCCGCATTCCTAGGCTGCATGGCATTTCATCTTGGCAATCAAACAGTTCCTGACTATGGTCGCGCGCCTTCGAACGAGGGGCTATACTAAGGTTTATAGTGAAATGGCCCCCGAGGGTCTTTGAGGGGTGAGGCGAGAAGCGGCCCGCCCGTTTGGGAGGACTTCGCGTGCAAGAAACGGGTGTGCGGAACGGCGCTTATGGCGCCGATAAATTCGGCTTCAAAGAGCTCGCCGCGATCCACTGGAATCACTCCGAACCGACGCTCTATGAGCATGCGATCGCCGCCGGCGAGGCCTCGCTGGTGGTCGGCGGCGCGCTCTGCGCGGAGACCGGCCATCACACCGGCCGCTCGCCCAAGGACAAGCACACCGTCGTCGATGAACTCACCGAAAATTCGGTCTGGTGGGATGGAAACCGCAAGATGTCGAAGGAGAACTTCGACAATCTGCTCGCCGACTTCCAGGCTCACGTCAAAGGCAAGAAGCTATTCGCGCAGGACCTCTATGGCGGCGCCGATCACACCTATCGCATCAAGGTCCGCGTCTTCACCGAATATGCCTGGCACTCGCTGTTCATCCGCCAGCTGCTGATCCGTCCCGAGCTCAAGGAGCTCGCCGGCTTCGTACCGGAGATGACCATCGTCGATCTGCCCTCGTTCCGCCCCGACGCCAAGCGTCACGGCGGCCGCGACGGCTCCGACACCATGGTGGCGATCGACTTCACTCGCAAGATCGTGTTGATCTGCGGCTCGTCCTACGCCGGCGAGATGAAAAAGTCGGTGTTCACCACGCTCAACTTCTATCTGCCGGCGAAGAACGTCATGCCGATGCACTGCTCGGCCAATGTCGGACCGGACGGCAATTCCGCGCTGTTCTTCGGTCTCTCCGGCACCGGCAAGACCACGCTGTCGGCCGATCCGAGCCGTACGCTGCTCGGCGACGACGAGCACGGCTGGGGTCCCGACGGCATCTTCAACTTCGAAGGCGGCTGCTACGCCAAGTGCATCAAGCTCAGCCAAGAAGCCGAGCCGATGATCTGGGACGCTACCAACCGTTTTGGCGCCGTCCTGGAGAACGTGGTGTTCGATCCGGAGACGCGCATTCCCGATTACGACGACGGCTCCAAGACCGAGAACACGCGCTCAGCCTACCCGCTCGACTTTATTCCGAACGCCTCGCGCAGCGGCCGCGCCGGCCATCCGAAGAACATCATCTTCCTCACCGCCGACGCCTTCGGGGTAATGCCGCCGATCGCCAAGCTCTCGGCCACGCAGGCGATGTACCACTTCCTCTCCGGCTACACCGCCAAGGTCGCCGGCACCGAGAAGGGCCTGGTTGGCGTGCAGCCGGACTTCTCCACTTGTTTCGGCGCACCATTCCTGCCGCGTCATCCGTCGGTCTATGCCGATCTGCTGCGCGACTACATCAACAAGCACAAGGTCGATTGCTGGCTGGTCAATTCCGGCTGGACCGGCGGCAAATACGGCGTCGGCCGCCGCATGCCGATCAAGGCGACGCGCACGCTGCTCACCGCTGCGCTCGACGGCTCGCTCAAGGACGCCGATTTCCGCACCGATCCCTATTTCGGCTTCTCGGTGCCGACCTCGGTTTCCGGCGTCGAGCCGCACCTGTTGAACCCGTTCAAGACCTGGAAGGACAAGGCCGAGTTCGACAAGACCGCGCGCGAACTGGTCGGCATGTTCCAGAAGAACTTCGCCAAGTACGAAAGCCACGTCACCGCCGACATCAAGGCGGCCGCGCCGGAAGTGCGCATCGCGGCGGAGTAGATTTCCCGCCTGGAATGGGCGAAGAATGGATGGCGGCCGTACTGGCCGCCATTTTCATTTCAGGCGCGGTTGAGATGGAAAACCATTCTCTGATAATTTTCGCCGGGGTGCGCGAGACAGGCTGTCACAATGCGTAAAGTGAAGATCGGCCAAAACGGCGACGAGATTTCCGCGGCCGGGCTCGGCTGCATGGGCATGTCGGGCGGTTACGGCCCGGCCGACGACGCCGAAAGCATCGCCACCATCCATGCCGCGCTCGACGCCGGCGTCACCTTGCTCGATACCGGCGACTTCTACGGCATGGGCCACAACGAGATGCTGCTGGGCGAGGCGCTCAAAGGCGGAAAACGCCGGCACGCCTTCATATCGGTGAAATTCGGCGCCATGCGCGCGCCCGACAGCGCCTATACCGGCTACGACCTGCGCCCGGCCGCGGTGAAGAATTTTTTGTCGTACAGCTTGCGGCGGCTGCAGACCGACTACGTCGATCTTTATCAACCCGCGCGCTACGATCACATGGTGCCGTTGGAAGACACCCTCGGCGCCATCGCCGATTTGGTGAAAGCCGGCTATGTGCGCCATATCGGACAATCGGAAGTCAACGCCAAGACCTTGCGCCGCGCCGCCGCGCTGCATTCCATCGACGCGCTGCAGATCGAATATTCGCTGCTGTCCCGCGGCGTCGAAAGCGCCATTCTGCCGGCGCTGCGCGAACTGAAGATTCCGCTGGTCGCCTACGGCGTCTTATCGCGCGGGCTGCTCAGCGATGCGACGCTTCACAACGGCGGCGGAGCGGGTGAAATCCGTTCGCGCATGCCGCGTTTTTCCGCGCAGAATTTTCCGCGCAACCGCGCGCTGATCGAGGCGCTGGCCAAAATCGCCAAGGCGCGCGGGATGAGCGTGGCGCAACTCGCCTTTGCCTGGCTCGCCTCGCGTGGCGACGACATCGTGCCGCTGATCGGCGCGCGCCGGCGCGATCAACTGGCCGAGGCGCTGGCCGGCCTCGCTCTCAAGCTGAGCGACGACGAACTGGCCGAAATCGAACGGACCGCGCCGAAGGGTGTCGCCGTCGGTGAACGCTACGGCTCGGCGGCGATGAAGCACCTCGACAGCGAGTTGCCGGCTTGATCAGGCGGCACGCGCGCCTAAAAGTGACTAGCGTCAATCGCGTTCGGCATGGTCCGACAAGCCGAATGCAATGCCCGCGCGTCCTTGGTTATGCCAAATTGGAAAGTTGGCTGAAGATAAATCAACACCGCTTGAGGTGGCAACTTACAGGAAAGGGAGAACCCGGCGTATTTTTCGTTGCCTTCGATCATCAACGTTTGATTGGCATCAGAGTTAATAATTAGATTGACGACCATTTCTTCAGTTGTGGTCATTGGCACGAGTGCGAATACCGTTCGTGTCAAGTGCGTTTTTTCTTCGCGAGAACGAGAGGCGAGCTTCCGCAGCAACCTTTCCGGCGCTTCTGGCCCCATGGATTCCAAACCGTAAGAAAGCATGTGAATTAGTTGCCCCATGCTTGTGGCGACTTCATTGGCGCGCTTGGTCCTACTGAAAATTCCGAACATTAGTTGGCTCAGAAACGGACTCAATCTTTAGTGGACTCTGCGATTGTAATTAAAAATCCTAGATTTGGGGAGAAACAGTCTGGGATGCGTTGCCGCTACTAGCGCACGCGCAGGCGCTCGATCAGCTCAACGGTCGGATAGGAATCCGCCGGCAGCCCGGTCTTGATCTGCGCCAATCTCACCGCGGCGCGGGTGCCGGCGCCGACCTTGCCGTCGACGTCGCCGGCCTTGTAGCCGCGCGCATTCAACAGCCGCTGCAATTCCATCACCTGCGGCGTGGTCAGCGCCTCCACGGTCTTGGCGCCCGCGTGATCGAACGCCGGCGCGCCGGCCAGCCGCGTCGCGAAATAGGCGACGGTGGTGGAATAGACATAGGCCGAATTCCAGCCGAGGAAGGCCTGGAAGTTGCGATAGGCGAGGAACGCCGGTCCGTGCCGTCCCATCGGCAGGATCATCGAGGCTGCCATGTTGTCGGCCGGCAGCTTGCCGTGCGCGGCGCGCACGCCCCAGGCCACCCACTGTGAGCGCGGGTGCTGGATGTTCAAGTCGGCTTCCTGCCACGGCAGATTGGCAGGCACGCGCACTTCCTGCAGCCACGGTTCGCCGCGATGCCAGCCGAGGCGGACCAGGAAATTGGCGCCGGAGGCCATCGTGTCGGGAATGCTGCGGATCAGGTCGCGGCGGCCGTTGCCGTCGAAGTCGACCGCGCTCTTGTAGTAATCGCCGGCGGTGAACTGCAAGCCGCCGAACTCGCCGGCCCAGTCGCCGATCATGTCGCTCGCGCGCAGGTCGCCGCGCTGGATGATGCGCAAGGCGGCGAACAATTGCTCGCGGAAGAAATCCGGCCGCCGGCAGTCATAGGCGAGGGTGGCGAGCGCGCTCAAGATTTTGTAGTGGCCGAAATTGGCGCCGTAGTCGCTCTCCAGCCCCCAGAAGGCGGTCAGCACCGGCGCCGGCACGCCGTATTTCTTCTCCACCTCGGCGAACAGTTTGGCGTGCTGTTTGATTTTCTTGCGGCCGTTGGGGATGCGGCCGCCGCCCACCATGCGGTCGGCGAACTTCATGAAGGTTTGCTGAAACACGCCCTGGCCGTGGTCGCGGCGGATGATGGCCGGATCGAAGATCAGCGCGGGAGAGGCCTCGGCAACGACCCGCGGCGAGATACCTTTTTCGATGGCTTCCTTCTTGAACGCCTCCAGCCAGCGCTCGTAGCTGCCGGTATTGTGGCAACGGGCGGCGAAGGCCGGCCCCGCCAGCATGCAGCCGAGCATGACCGCGGCGAATTTCAGTGCCAATTTTCCCATCGTCAGGTCCGCCTGTTTGCGATGAATCAAGCGCCGAATCTGCCCAAGGGCAGCCCCCGGTCAAGGACGATTATGCCGCAAGGTTGCAACCGATTCTTGCGTAAATCGCGTTTTCATCGCAGCTTCGCAGCCGCCTGATCAATTCACCCGCCGCAAGCCGCAATCGAGACAGTAAGTCGCATGCAAGTCCTGGTGATCGGAGCCGGTGCGGTCGGGCTTGCGGTTGCCCGCGCCGCGGCGCGCAAAGGCCACGAGGTGGTGATTGCGGAGGCGCAATCGGGAATCGGAACCGGCATATCTTCGCGCAACAGCGAGGTGATCCACGGCGGCATGTATTACCCGACCGGCTCGGTGCGGGCGCGGCACTGCGTGCGCGGCCGGCGCATGCTCTATGAATTCTGCGCGTCGCACGGCGTGCCGCATCGAAAAATCGGCAAGCTGATCGTGGCGACCAATGCAGCCGAGCTTGACGAAGCTCCAATCGCTGGCGACCCAGGGCCGCAACAATGACGTGGAAGGTTTGGAGCTGATCGGCGGCAATGCAGCCTGCGCGCTCGAACCGGAATTGTCGTGCATCGGCGCGCTCCATTCGCCGGAAACCGGCATCATCGACGGCCACGCTTTCATGTTGGCGCTGCGCGGCGATCTGGAAGACGCCGGCGGCGCCATCGCCTTCAATACGCCGGTGATCGGCGCCGCGCGCAAAAGCGGGCGGTGGGCGGTGCGCTTCGGCGGTAAGGATGGCGGCGAGTTCGACTTTGATGCCGTCGTCAATTGTGCCGGCTTGAGCGCGCAAAGCGTGGCGCGCGCGATCGAAGATTATCCGGGGAGCCGCGTGCCGCGGCTGGTCTTGGCCAAGGGCAACTATTTCACCTATGCGGGACGGCCGGTATTCAAGCGGCTGATCTATCCGATCCCGGTGGTCGCCGGCCTCGGCGTGCATGTCACGCTCGATCTTGCCGGCCGCATGCGCTTCGGGCCGGACGTGGAATGGATCGAGCACGAGCATTACGAGGTCGATCCCAAGCGCGCCGACATATTTTACGAACGCATCCGCACTTATTGGCCCGGGCTGCCGGACGCAACGCTGTCGCCCGACTATTCCGGCATCCGTCCCAAGCTTACCGGCCCGGGCGAACCGGCGGCGGACTTCATGGTCGATGCCCCGCCGCAGCATGGTTTGCCCGGGCTGGTGCAGATGTTCGGGATTGAATCGCCGGGACTGACGAGCTCGCTGTCGCTGGCGGAAGAGGTTGCCGGCTATCTGTCGAGCTGAGCGCGGCGCTCGTCATGGCGCGCAGTGGCGGCGAGCGGCAACGTTGCCGGCGTCTCGTCGGACGCAGGCCCGCGCAATTGCGGCGGCGTGATTCTTCAGCTCCGACAGCTTATCGCGATAGCTCTTGGACAGGCGGCGGTCGGATTGCACCGGCGTGAAGTCGGCGACGTTGCCGTTCTTGCCGGCGACGGCGACAAAGCCGTGCTTGGTCGCCACCACGTCGCCCGGCCGCAAGGTCGGATCGGTGTCGACGTCGATATGCGCCAGGCCGAACGGGCTATGGCCGTTACAGGTGCAACCGGCGACCACACGCTTGCGATAGAGGAAGGCGGTATCGAGATTGGAATAGCGGCTGCCGTCGGCCGCCACCGCGTGGGCAATGCCGCCGCCGGAATAAAGCTTGGTTTGACTGCCGGGGCAGAACGCATGGCACATATCGGCCGCGCTGATCTTGCCGTAGGCGTGCACCGGAAAGTGATAACCGTCACAGGTGCGCACGCATTGCGCCGAATAGGGCGCGGCCTCGGCGCGCCGCATCGGCGCAATGCGCGTCATGGCGCGCTCGGGCGCGGACGGCTCGGCGTAAGGTTGCGCATTGGTCGGAAGTGGGGACGGCGTTTGCGCCGGGCGCATCAGCCCGCCAAACAGTTGGTCGAAAATGCCGGCGGAAGCGGGAGCCGTCAGGGCAAGCGCCAGCGCGAAGCCTGCGACAATCGCGGCCATCGCGCGCAGCGCAAATCTGGTGTTCCCGCTCGCCATGCCGATACCCGCCGATCCCTGGCGCTCATTGCCGTTCCTCTGAGTGCGTTGAGGTAACGCATCGGCAGCCGGAAGGTTGCGCCGGCCTGTTGGTCGTAGTGAGGGGGCATTTGGTTCAGTGCGGGAGTGGCAATCTTTTGCCTAGAAATACCGCCACCAGACATAGACTTGGCTGATCGCCACCGACACCATCATCATCGGTGCCGCATAAAGCGTGTAGGTGACGAAACGGAACGGCACCCCGTTGCGGTCGGCGATGCCGGCCACGGTCAGATTGGCCGAGGCGCCGATCAGCGTGCCGTTGCCGCCGAGGCAGGCGCCGAGCGACAGGCACCACCATAGCGGCAGGATATGGGCCTCGCCGCCGAATGACGGCGCCATGCTCTTGATCAGCGGAATCATGGTGGCGACGAACGGGATGTTGTCGACGATCGCCGACAGGAACGCCGAGGACCACAGGATCGCATAGCCGGCCGTCGCCATGTCGCCGCCGGTCGCCGCCACCAGCTTGCTGGCGAGCAGCGCAAGCAAGCCGCCGACGTCGACGCCGTGCACCACCACGAATAGGCCGATGAAGAAGAAGATGGTGATCCACTCCACGTCGCCGAAGGTCTGATGGATATTGTGCGCGGCCTTTTCGGCGTGATGCGTCCAGTTATCGAGCAGCATCAGTACGGCGGCGCCGGAGAGCGCGATGGTGGCCGGCTCTAGGTGCAGCGGCCGCGCCAGCACGAAGGTGATCATCACCAGCGTGAGAATGGCGAGCGCCTGCTTGAGCAGCCGCCAGTCCTCGATGCTCTCGGTCGGATTCATCGCCATCACACGCGCCTCGGCGTCGTGCGATGCCCTCAGATCCTTGCCCCACAAAATGTGGATGATCAGCGCCTGCACCACCATGACGATCAGGATCACCGGCAGGAGGTTGTAGACGAAGTCGTTGAAGGCGAGGCCGACCTGCGAGCCGATCAAGATGTTGGGCGGATCGCCGATCAAGGTGGCGGTGCCACCGATATTGGAGGCGAGGATCTCCGCGAACAGATAGGGGTAGGCCGGCACTTTCAGCGTGCCGCAGATCGCCAGCGTCACCGGAACGATCAGCAGCACGGTGGTGACATTGTCGAGGAACGCCGACAGCACCGCGGTGGTGATCTGCAGGATGAACAAGATGCCGGCAGGATGCGCCTTGGCCGCTTTCGCCGACCAGATTGCCAGAAACTGGAACATGCCGGACCGGCGCGAGATCGACACCAGGATCATCATGCCGGTGAGCAGGCCGATGGTGTTGAAGTCGACGCCGTGGATCGCCTCTTCCTGGTCGAGCACGCCGATAAGGATCATCACGCCGGCGCCGACCAGCGCGACGATCGCGCGGTTGACCTTCTCTGACATGATGGTGGCGTAGGTGATGGCCAGGATGCAGGTGGACACCCACATCGGATTGAGGCCGAAATAGACGTGCGATGCCGCGTGCGCGGTCATGGCCGAGCTTCCCCCAAGTTACCTGGGCGCTCAGCCTTGGCCGGCTTTCTGCACCCCACGCGCCCCTTTTATGCGTGGCGCATGACCTTATCCGAAAACCGGTATCCACTTTTCAGGGTCATGCGCTAGCGGGTGGGAAGCTCAGGCAACGGCCGGATCAAGTCAAGATGGCTCGGTCTCGTGTCCCGGGCGCAGCGCAGCGTTCGCTTCGCTTCATGCTGCGCAGCATCCGGGGCACGACAATCAAAAATACCGCCACCACACATAAACATTGGCGATGGCGATGGAGACCACCGTCATCGGCGCGGCGTAAAGCGTGTAGGTCAAGAAACGGAACGGCACGCCGTTACGCTCGGAAATGCCGGCGACCGTCAGATTGGCGGAGGCGCCGACCAGCGTGCCGTTGCCGCCCAGGCAGGCGCCGAGCGACAGGCACCACCACAGCGGCATGATCTGCTCGGGCCCGCCGAGCGACGGCGCCATGCTCTTGATCAGCGGAATCATGGTGGCGACGAACGGGATATTGTCGACGATGGCCGACAGAAACGCCGAGGCCCACAGCACCGCGTAGCCCGTCGCCGCCAGGTTGCCGCCGGTTGCTTTCACCAACTCGTTGGCGAGCAGGTGCAGCAGCCCGCCGACTTCGACGCCGTGCACCACGATAAACAGGCCGAGGAAGAAGAAGATGGTGATCCATTCCACGTCGCCGAAGGTGGAGTGGATATTGTGCGAGGCCTTCTCAGAATGATGCGCCCAGTTGTCGAGCAGCATCAGAAAGCCCGCGCCCAACAGCGCGATGGTGGCAGGCTCGAGATGCAGCGGTCGCGCCAGCACGAAAATCACCATCACCGCGGTCAACACCGCCAGAGACTGCTTGAGTAGGCGTGAGTCCTCGATCGAATCGGCCGGATTCATCGCCATGACGGCGGCTTCCGCCTCCGGCGTCGCCTTGAGTGCGCGGCCCCACAGGAAATGGATCATGACGGTCTGCACCGCCAGAATGACCAGGATGATCGGCGCCAGGTGATAGATAAACTGATTGAAATCGAGGCCGACCTGCGAGCCGATGATGATGTTGGGTGGATCGCCGATCAACGTGGCGGTGCCGCCGATATTGGAGGCCATGATCTCGGCGAACAAATAAGGGTAGGCCGGAACCTTGAGCGTATTGGTGATGGCGAGCGTCACCGGCACGATCAGCAGCACGGTCGTGACATTGTCGAGTAGAGCCGACAGTACGGCGGTGGCGAGCTGCAACAACAGCATGATGCCGGCCGGATGCGCCTTGGCCGCCCGCGCCGACCAGATCGCGACATAGCCGAACATGCCGGAGCGGCGCGAGATCGACACCAGGATCATCATGCCGGTGAGTAGGCCGAGCGTGTTCCAGTCGACGCCCTTGATCGCTTCTTCCTGCTCCAGCACGCCGACCACGATCATGACGCTGGCGCCGATCAACGCCACGATCGCGCGATTGACCTTCTCCGTCATGATGACGGCATAGGTGATCGCCAGGATGCAGGTTGACACCCACATCGCGTTAAGTCCGAAATAGACGTGAGATACCGCGTGCGCGGTCATACCCGGCCTGCCCCCAAATGAGGGCGCACGCTTAAGCAACCGGCAGGCCCTGTCAACGTTTGCATCCGCGGCGTAAATTCGCACCGCCCTGGAGCAAGGGCTAACAATCAGGGAGAGGGAACGTGGCGAACCGCTTCATCAATCCGAGGACCATGGCCAAGCCGCCGGGTTACACCTACGTCGTGGAGACTTCCGGTCCTGGCCGCACCGCCTATATTGCCGGCCAGCTCGGGCTCGATCTCGACAACAAGCTGGTCGGGGGGCCGGGCGACTTCCGCGCGCAATGTGCCAAGGCATTCGAGAACTTGGGTTTTGCGCTCGCCGGCGTCGGCGCGACTTTCGACGACGTGGTGAAGATCAACAGCTATTTCGTCGACATTGCGCATATCGGCATTTTCCGCGAGGTGCGCGACGCCTTCCTCAATACTAAGGCGCCGCCGGCTTCGACCGCGGTGGCGATCTCGGCGCTGGCGCGGCCGGGCGCGCTGTTCGAAATCGAGGCGGTCGCGGTGCTGCCGCCGAAAGCGGCGGCCAAGCCCGCCGCGGCACGCGGCCGGCCCAAGCAAAAGGCCAAGGTCAAGGCGCGCCGACGAAAAAGAAGGTGATGACGCCAAGCACCGGCATCATCACGGCGATCGACCACAGCATGTAGCCGAAGAAGCTCGGCATCTTGACGCCGCGCTCGTTGGCGATGGCCGCCACCATGAAATTGGGCGCGTTGCCGATGTACGTCAGCGCGCCCATGTAGACCGCGCCCATGGAAATGGCGGCGAGCGTGGGGCCGAGTTGGCTCATCAACTCGGTGGCGTCGCCGCCGGCGAGCTGGAAGAACACCAGATAAGTCGGCGCATTGTCGAGGAAAGCGGACAGAATACCGGTGAGCCAGAAGAAGGCGACTTCGTGATGCTCGCCGCTCGGCCGCGTCACCGCATCGAGCAGCCAGCCGAACGAACCCTCGCGCCCGGCCTCCAGCATCGCCAGCACCGGAATGATGCAGACGAAGATGCCGGCGAACAACTTGGCCACTTCGGCAATCGGCTCCCAGGTAAAATCGTTGGCGGCGCGATGCTCGTCGGGCGTCAGCCACAACGACAGCAACGCGATGACGACGAGCGCGCCGTCGCGCACCAGATTCTGCAAGGCAACGTGCGTGCCGTAGATCGTGAACTCGATTCCGGGTTTCCAGGCCGCCGACAGCAGAATGGCGCCGATGATGGCGGCAATCAGCGGCAGATTGGCAAGGCCATGCAGCCGGATGGCGGCGCCGCTCACCGGCGTTGGCGGCTCGTGCCGCGCCAGCCGCAGATCGAGCAAGATGAAAATGCCCAGCACCAGCGCGCCGGCGACCAGCGTCTCCGCCCAGAGATGTTGGGCCGGCCAGAAGAAATCGACGCCGCGCAGGAAGCCGACGAACAGCGGCGGATCGCCGAGCGGCGACAGAGCGCCGCCGATATTGGCGACCAGGAGGATGAAGAACACCACAACATGCACATTGTGCGCGCGCGCGGCGTTGGCGCGGATCAGCGGGCGCACCAGGATCATGGCGGCGCCGGTGGTGCCGACAATGCTGGCGATGGCGGTGCCGAAAGCGAGCACCAGCGCATTGCTCGTCGGCCTGCCGCCAAGATTGCCGGTGATCAACAGTCCGCCGGCGACGGTGTAGAGCGCGAACAGCAGGATGATGAAGCTCATGTATTCGGCGAACAGCGCATGTACGAAACCGGCGAGCGCGGCGGAGGCGCCGAAGCGCGCACCGATGGCGATCAGCGCGATAACAGCCCAGAGCGCGGCGATCTTGCCGTAATGCGCGTGCCAGAATTTCGGGAACAGCAGCGGGCCGCTGGCGATGCTCAACAGAATGCCGGCAAACGGCAGCGCCCAGGGCCAGCCCATTTGCGCGCCGTCGAGCGCCGGCGCTGCGTGGGCGACCTGCGGCGCCAGAGCGGAAACCGCCGCGAACAGGGCATAGGCCCATCGTCTGTTCATCGATTTCCTCACTGAAACTTAAGCGACAATCAATCGTCCGCCCCAAGCATCTGCCGGTCTGGGGTGACGGCCTCACGCTGAGCACATAGACTGCGCGATGAGCGGAAGGGCCGGAATGACAACGGCAATAGTTTCAAATCCGCGGGAAGTCCAGTTCTGCGCAGGGGTACAAATGCAGCTGTGCCGCATCTTGCTGGTCATCGGTGCCGCCTTTGCGCTTGCGGCTTGCGCGACCGTCCACAATCTGCCGCTCAACGTCCCTTCCGCCAATCCCTTCGCCGGCACCCTTGTTCAGGCCGCCGCGGCGGCCGAACGCGAACAACCGCGCCGGGTCGGCAATGACAGCAGCGTGGTCGGGCTTGCCTTTTCCGGCGGCGGCACGCGGGCCGCGGCATTCGCTTACGGCGTGCTGGAGCAATTGCGGCGCACGCCGGCGCAACGCCAGGAGCCGGGCGGCAATCTGCTCGGTCGCGTCAATATCGTCTCCGGCGTATCGGGAGGCTCCATCATCGCCGCTTATTTCGGGCTGAAGGGCCCGGCCGCGTTGGGCGACTTCCGCCAGGAATTCCTCGAGCAAGACCTGATGGCGGCGCTCGACACCAACATCACCCTCATCAATGTCGGCCGCGCGCTCGGCGGCGGCGTCAATACTGACAATCGATTGCGCGACTGGCTCAACGCCCACCTTTACCACGACGCGATCTTTGGACGATTGATTGCGCGCCGCCCCATCGTGCTGATCAACGCCACCGATATTTACAGCCGCACCCCGTTCCTGTTCGTCCCGGCGACCTTTGCGGCCATGTGCAGCGACCTCAGCCAATACCCGGTTGCCGGCGCGGTCGCCGCCTCGGCGGCAGTGCCCGGAGCGTTCGCGCCGGTCATCATCGAATCGTTTCCGAACTCTTGCCGAACGCCGCTGCCGGAGGGCATCGAGAAGGCGGCGAATAGTCCGGGCGCGTCGCCGCTGCTGCACACCTACGCCATGGCGCTCGCGCGCGCGCGCACCGGCCAGGTGAAATACGTCAAGCTGCTCGACGGCGGCCTAGTCGACAATTACGGCCTGAGCGGCATCACCATCGCGCGCGCGGCGGCCGGCACGCCCTACGGCCCGTTGCTGCCGGAAGAAGCCGTCAAGCTGCGGCGAATGCTTTTCCTGGTCGTGGATGCCGGACGCGGCCCACAGGGCGCTTGGACGCAGACGCTGGAAGGCCCGACCGGCAAGGAACTCATCGGCGCGGTGATCGATACCATTGTCGATGCCAATACCCGGTCGAGCTACGCCGCCTTCGAGGCGACCATGCGCAATTGGCGCGAGGCGTTGATTTGCTGGCGCTGCGGCCTAAAGCCTGCGGACGTGGCGCGCCTCCGCGGCACTGGCGGCCGCTGGAGCTGCCGCGACCTGAAATTCATCATCGGCCGGGTTTCCTTCGAGCAATTGGGTGCGGCGCGCGCCAAGGCGCTGAACAAGGTGCCGACCTCTTTCACGCTGCCGCCCGCGACGATCGACGAAATCGTGCGCGCCGGCGGCGATGCGTTGGTGGCCAATCCGGAATTTCAGAAGTTCTTGAAGGATATGTGAGGCGCCGCGCCTCAGTGCGCCTCGTCCCAATTGTCGGCGGCGCGGGCGTCGACCGAGAGCGGCACGTGCAGCGCCACCGCCGGGTGCGGGGCGTCCTGCATCACGCTCTTCACCACAGGAATCGTCGCCTCGACTTCCTCGACCGGCACCTCGAAGATCAATTCGTCGTGCACCTGCAGCAGCATCTGCGCCCGCAGCTTGGCCTTCTCCAGCTCCGGCTCGATGCGGATCATGGCGCGGCGGATGATGTCGGCGGCCGAGCCTTGCAGCCGCGCATTGATGGCGGCGCGCTCGTTGAAGGCGCGGATCGACGGGTTGGAGTTCTTGATTTCCGGGTAATGGCACTTGCGCCCGAAAAGCGTTTCCACATAGCCGTGCTGGCGGCAGAACTCGCGCGTCTCGTCCATGTAGTCGCGGATGCCGGGGAAGCGTTCGAAGTATTTGCGGATGTAGGCGCCGGCCTCGTCTCTTATCGATGCCGAGCTGCGCCGCCAGCCCGAACGCCGAGATGCCGTAGATGATGCCGAAATTGATCGCCTTGGCGCGGCGGCGCACCTCGCTCGGCATGTCTTTGACCGGCACGCCGAACATTTCCGACGCCGTCATGGCGTGGATGTCGACGCCGTCCTGGAACGCCTTGGTCAGCGCCGGCACTTTGGCGACTTCCGACAGCAGGCGCAATTCGATCTGCGAGTAGTCGGCCGACACCAGCTTCATGCCGGGCGAGGCGACAAAGGCTTTTCTGATCTTGCGGCCGTCCTCGGTGCGCACCGGAATGTTCTGCAAATTCGGCTCCGACGACGACAGCCGCCCGGTGCTGGTCGAAGCGAGCGAGTAGCTCGTATGCACGCGGTGCGTCACCGGATTGACGTACGTCGGCAGCGCTTCGGTGTAGGTGGAGCGCAGCTTCGACACCTGCCGCCAGTCGAGGATCTTGCGCGGCAGTTCGTGGCCCTGTTCGGCCAAGTCTTCCAGCGCGCGCGCGCCGGTCGACCATTGCCCGGTCTTGGTCTTGGTGCCGCCCGGCAAACTCATCTTGCCGAATAGTATGTCGCCGAGCTGCTTGGGCGAGCCGGGATTGAGCGGCTCGCCGGCAAGCTGTCTTGATCTCGTCCTCCAGCCGGGCCTGCTCCTGCGCGAAATCGCCGGACAGCCGCGACAGCACCTGGCGGTCGATGGTGATGCCGCGCCGCTCCATGCGCGCCAGCACCGTCGGCATCGCCCGCTCCAGCGTCTCGTAGACGCTTGTGACGCGCTCGGCCGCCAGCCGCGGCTTCAGCGCGTCCCACAGCCGCAGCGTCACGTCGGCGTCCTCGGCGGCGTATTCGGTCGCCTTCTCGATGGCGACGCAGTCGAAGCTGACCCGCGTTCTTGCCGGAGCCGGCGACGTCCTCGAAATGGATGGTGTCGTGGTTGAGCCAGCGCTTGGCGAGATCGTCCATGCCGTGGCCGCCTTTGCCGGCGTCGAGCACGTAGGAGATCAGCATGGTGTCGTCGTAGCCGGCGATCTCGATGCCGCGCTGGCGCGAACACCAGCCAGTCGTATTTCATGTTCTGCGCGACCTTGAGCACGCGCCTGGTCTTCCAGCAGCGGCTTGAGCAGGCGAGCGCTTCGCCTTCCGCGAATCTGGCCGTCGCACAGCTTGGCCTCCGGCGCGAACAGGTCGGAGCCGCCTTCGCCGCCGCCGTCGCGGTGGCCGAGCGGCACGTAGCAGGCTTCGTTGGGCGCCACCGCCAGCGAGAAGCCGCACAGGCCCGCCTGCATGGCATCGAGGCTGGTGGTCTCGGTGTCGACCGCCACCACGCCCGTCTCGTGTGCGCGCGCGATCCATTCTTTCAGCCGTTCGAGCGTGCGCACGCATTCGTATTTGCTGCGGTCGATCTTGGCGGCGCGCGCCTTCTCCGCCCGCGCGGCGGCGAGCGAGATGGGGGTGAGGGCGCCTTCTTTCACCTCTCCCCGAAGGGTGACCGTCGCCGCCGGGCTTGCGGCCGGGGGTCCGTACGGTCGCCCGGCGCAGCCGGCGCTGCTTCATGGCTGGCCGGCGCCAGCCCTGCCATGCAAGCTGAGATTGGGGCGAGGATGACGACACCAGCTTCGCATCGGCCTCGACTTCCGAGGCGTCGATGCCACTCTTCTCGGCGATGCGCCGGGTGATGGTCGAGAATTCCATCGCCTTGAGGAAAGCGATCAGGTGCTTGTAGTCGGGCTCGTGCACCGCGAGTTCGTCGACCGCGACGTCGAGCGGCACGTTCTGGTCGAGCGTGACCAATCGTTTGGAGAGGCGCGCGATCTCGGCATTGTCGATCAGGGTCTGCCGGCGCTTGTCCTGCTTGATTTCGCTGCGCGCGCTTGAGCAGCGTTTCGAGATCGCCATATTCGCCGATCAATTGCGCCGCCGGTTTTGACGCCGATGCCGGGCACGCCCGGCACGTTGTCGGTGGAATCGCCGATCAGCGCTTGCACTTCGATCACCTTCTCCGGCGGCCGACGCCGAATTTCTCGATCACCTCATCGCGCGCCGATGCGGCGGTCCTTCATGGTGTCGTACATGATGACGCCATTGCCGACGAGCTGCATCAGGTCCTTGTCGGACGACACGATCGTCGTCGTCGCCTTGGCTTCGCAGGCGAGCCGCGCGTAAGTGGCGATCAGGTCGTCGGCCTCGAAGCCCGCTTGTTCCAGGCAAGGGATTTCGAAGGCGTGCACCGCCTCGCGGATCAGCGGGAACTGCGGAATGAGATCGGCCGGCGCGTCCGGCCGGTGCGCCTTGTAGTCGGGATAGAAATCGCTGCGGAAGGTCTTTTCCGACTTGTCGAACACCACCGCCAGATGCGTCGGCTTTTCGTCCGGCTTCATCTCGGCCAAGCAGCTTCCACAACATGTTGCAGAAGCCGAGCACGGCGTTGACCTGCAAGCCGTCCGACTTGCGCGTGAGCGGCGGCAGCGCGTGATAGGCGCGGAAAATGTAGGAGGAGCCGTCCACCAGGAACAGGTGGTCGCCCTTTTTGAGCGGCCGTGCGGCGGGTTCGCCGAGGCGGCTGCGCTTTTGCTCGCAGGCTTGGCGGCGGCTTTGGCCGCGGCTTTGCCGCAGGCTTGGCCTTGCTCTTGGATTTGGCGGTTGCTGGCATGGCGGCAATGTGGGCCGTCGGCGCGGGCTTTATCAATCGTGTCGCCGCGAGCGTGGATCGATCCACAGGCCAATGCAACGGCGCTGCGTAGCCCTCGCCACTGGGGATGCGCCTCTGCTATGGAAACGCCGCCGGCAACGGCCGGAAGCGGTTAAATCATTTCGGAAAGACATTGAATGCGCGTTGCCATGATCGGCACCGGCTATGTCGGGCTCGTTTCCGGGGCCTGTTTCGCCGATTTCGGCCACGAGGTGACATGCGTCGACAAGGACGCCGGCAAAATCGCCGCGCTCGACGCGCGGCGAGATGCCGATCTACGAGCCGGGCCTCGACGATCTGGTCGCCGCCAATGTGAAAGCCGGGCGGCTGAAATTCACCGAGGCGCTTGGCCGCGCGGTCAAAGCGGCCGATGCGGTGTTCATCGCGGTCGGCACGCCGTCGCGGCGCGGCGACGGCCACGCCGATCTTTCTTTCGTCTACGACGCCGCGCGCGAGATCGCCGCCGCGCTCGACGGCTTCACCGTGGTGATCACCAAGTCGACCGTGCCGGTCGGCACCGGCGACGAAGTCGAGCGCATCATCCGCGAGACACGGCCCGATGCCGATTGCGCCGTGGTGTCGAACCCGGAATTTCTGCGCGAGGGCGCCGCCATCCGAGACTTCAAGCATCCCGACCGCATCGTGGTCGGCAGCGAGGACGCGCGCGCGCGCGAGGTGATGACCGAGCTTTACCGCCCGCTCTATCTCAACCGCGCGCCGATCCTGTTCACCGACCGGCGCACCGCCGAGCTCATCAAATACGCGGCCAACGCTTTCCTCGCCACCAAGATCACCTTCATCAACGAGATCGCCGATCTGGCCGAGAAAGTCGGCGCCGACGTGCAGGAGGTCGCGCGCGGCATCGGCCTCGACAACCGCATCGGATCGAAGTTCCTGCATGCCGGCCCGGGCTTCGGCGGCTCCTGCTTCCCGAAGGACACCGTCGCGCTGCTCAAGACCGGGCAGGACAACGGCGCGCCGCTGCGCATCATCGAGGCGGTGATGGCCGTCAACGACCAGCGCAAGCGCGCGATGGCGCGCAAGGTCGCGCCCGCGCTCGGCGGCGAGCTGCGCGGCAAGACCGATTGCCGTGCTCGGCCTCACCTTCAAGCCCAACACCGACGACATGCGCGAAGCGCCGTCGATCCCGCTGATCACCGCGCTGCAGGACATGGGCGCCAAGGTGCGCGCCTACGATCCGATCGGCATGGAGCAGGCCAAGGGCGGTGGTCGCCCATGTCACCTTCTGCGACAGCGCCTATGCCTGCGCCGAGGGCGCTTCCGCGCTGGTGATCGTCACCGAATGGGAAGAATTCCGCGCGCTCGATTTCGAACGGCTTGAAGCCGGCGATGGCGCAGCCGGTGCTGGTCGACCTGCGCAATGTCTACCGGGCGGCCGAGGTGACGCGGTACGGGTTTACGTATGAGAGTGTCGGACGGGCGCGGAAATGATCCACTTCAGACGTTGTCATGCCCCGCGAAGGTGTTTGGTCCCGGAGGATTAGCCAGAGCCTGGAGCGGGGCGAGGTATCCTAGGCACTTGAGGCGGGTTCGATTGTAGTCGCGGACGAAGCCGAGAAGGAAGCCGTCGCGATCGGCGTGGGAAGCAAACATTCTGTGGGCGATGCCGCGCTTGGGCTGGCGGCCGATGGCCTCGACGATACGACGGTTGAAGCGTTCGACCAATCCGTTGGTCTGTGGGCGGTAGGGCTTTGTGAGCCGGTGTTCGATCTTGAGTTTGGCGCAGACCAGATCAAAGGGATGTTGGCCGGAAGGCCGGTCATGCGGTTTGCCCTTCATGTCGACGGCGAAGCGATCGGTGAACTCACTGCCGTTGTCGGTAAGGATGGTGTGAACGCGATGCGGGAAGTGGGCAAGGAATCGCTTGAGGAAAGCCGCTGCGGTGTTGCCGTCGCGTTTGGGATGGATCTCCAGGTAGACATAGCGGGTGGCACGATCGATGGCGACGAAGGCATAGCTCTTGCGTCGCTGCAGGGCGGGCAGGTGTTTGAGGTCAATGTGGATAAAGCCGACGCCCGCCTGCTCGAAGCTTCCGACTGCAGGTTTGTCGGGCTTGGGCCGCTGGCTGATACCATGGCGTTTGAGACAACGGTGGATGGCGCTGCGCGAGAGCTTGCCGTTGACGCAGCGGCGCATCACCTCAGCGATGTCGTCGAGCGGCAGTCCAAGTCGCGTGCGCAACTCGCAGACCAGCGCCTCCTCCAAGGCAGACAGGCTGATCGCCAAGCGCTTCGGTGTATGCGAACGATCGGTGACGCTGGCGCGGTCACGCCAGCGACGGATGGTGGTCTCGCTGACGCCCAGCTTAGCCGCCAACTCCGCCACCGGCCGCGTGCTGTGTTGAATGTAGGCCCTGGTCTTCGGCGTGGTCGTGGCGTTAGCGTGCAAGTTCAGGTCCATGACGCGAGGCGCTCCCTGACATAGGCTATGCCTCGGTCTACCCCGATTCCATCCAACCAATCACCTGAGACCAAACACGCAGGCGGGGGCGGATGATGACAGCCGAGACTCATGCGCATCTTCGATACACCACTCCCCATCGACGCCGCGCTGCCGGAATTGACCGCAGCGCTCGCGTCGCACAACGCCGCCGTGCTGGTGGCGCCGCCCGGCGCCGGCAAGACCACGCGCGTGCCGCTGGTG
The DNA here is from genome assembly GCA_963727555.1 of uncultured Alphaproteobacteria bacterium. Taxonomy (GTDB): domain Bacteria; phylum Pseudomonadota; class Alphaproteobacteria; order Rhizobiales; family Xanthobacteraceae; genus Pseudolabrys. The sequence continues at coordinate 201,140 of CAVSGT010000006.1, forward strand.
CTGCTCGACGAGCCGTGGGCGGCGAACAAGAAAATCCTCGTGCTGGAGCCGCGACGGCTCGCCGCCCGTGCCGCCGCTGCGCGCATGGCCGCAACGCTCGGCGAGCAGGTCGGCGACACGGTGGGTTTGCGCGTGCGCTTTGGCTCCAAGATTTCCAGGCGCACGCGCATCGAGGTGATCACCGAAGGCGTGTTCACGCGGCTGGTGCTGGACGATCCGTCGCTCGACGGCGTTGCCGCCGTGCTGCTCGACGAATTTCATGAGCGGTCCTTGGATGCCGATCTTGGCCTCGCTCTCGCCAGAGATGTGCAGCAAGGCTTGCGCGAGGATTTAAAACTGCTGGTGATGTCGGCGACGCTCGACGGTGCGCGTGTCGCCGCTTTGCTTGGGGCCGCGCCGGTAATCGAAAGCCGAGGGCAAAGCTTTCCGGTAGAGACGCGCTATCTCGGCCGCGAGGTGCGCGCACCTATCGAGCGGCAAATCGCCGACGCTTGTGCGCGCGCCTTGCGCGCCGAGCAAGGCTCGCTGTTGGTGTTCCTGCCGGGCGCCGGCGAGATCCGCCGCACCGAAACGCTGCTCAAGGAGCGCATCGAGGACAGAAACGTCGACATCGTCGCGCTCTTTGGCGCGCTCGATGCGCGCGAGCAGGACCGCGCCATTTCCCCGGCACCGGCCGGCCGTCGCAAGATCGTGCTGGCGACCTCGATTGCCGAGACCTCGCTCACAATTCAAGGCGTGCGCGTGGTGATCGACAGCGGCCTTTCGCGCGTGCCGCGCTACGAACCGGATGTCGGCTTGACGCGGCTTGAGACCGTGCGCGTTTCGCGTGCCGCGGCCGATCAGCGCCGCGGCCGCGCCGGCCGCACCGAGCCCGGCGTCTGCTATCGGCTGTGGGACGAGCCGCAGACCGGCTCGCTTGAGCCTTACACGCGGCCGGAAATGTTGTCGGCGGACTTGTCGTCCTTCGTGCTCGATTTGGCGCAATGGGGCACGAGCGATCCCAGCAAGCTCGCTTTCCTCGATTCCCCGCCGGCGGCCGCGCTGAACGAGGCGCGGTCCCTATTGCGCGATCTCGGTGCCATCGACGCGGATGGCCGCATCACCGACGAGGGCCGCCGCTTGCGCGCGCTGCCGCTGCCACCGCGGCTGGCGCGCATGGTGGTCGATGCGGCGGCGGAAGGCTCCGGTCAACTCGCCGCCGAAATCGCCGCCGTGCTCACCGAGCGTGGCCTCGGCGGCGACGATGCCGATCTGCGCCATCGCCTCGATCAATTCCACCGCGACCGCTCGCGCCGCGCGATGGAGGCGCGCCAGATGGCGAGGCGCTGGAGCGAAACGGTCGGCGGGAAAAAGCATGGCGGCGATCTTTCGCCTGGCTCATTACTCGCGCTTGCCTATCCCGACCGCGTCGCCAAGAGCCGCGGCGGCGGCACCGGCGGCTTCCTGCTGGCCAATGGCCGCGGCGGCGCCGTCGATCCTGCGTCACCGCTGGCGCGCGAGCCATTCCTGGCGGTGGCCGAACTGAGCGGCGCGGCGGCATCCGGCCGCATCGTGCTGGCGGCGCCGATTGCACTTGCCGACATCGAGACGCGCTTCGGCGACAAAATCGAAGATCGCGACACTGTCACCTTCGACGCCACCTCCGCCGCGCTGCGTGCGCGCCGCAGCCGCCGCCTCGGCGCGCTGGTGCTGGCCGAGCAGATCAAGCCGGTCACGCCCGATGCCGACAGCGCGCGGATGCTGGCCGAAGGTATCGCCGCGCTTGGCATCGGCAAGCTGCCGTGGAGCAAGGCGCAACGGCAGTTGCGCGATCGCGTGATGTTCTTGCGCCGCACCGACCTCGGGTTCACCCGAGATCGGAAAATTACGATGCCCAAGTCGGCTGTAGCCGACTTGGGTGGGGGCGAGGAGTGGCCGGATTTGTCGGACAAGGCGCTGGCGCGCAGCGCGGCCGAGTGGCTGGCGCCGTTTCTGGCCGGCAAGACCGCGCTGGCGCAGATCGGCGCCGACGATCTCAGCAGCGCGCTCGATGCGCTGATCCCGTGGAACCTGCGCAAGCGCCTCGACGCCGAGGCGCCGACGCATTTCACCGCCCCGACCGGCTCACAGATACCGATCGATTACGACGCCGAGCAGGGGCCGACGGTGTCGATCCGGGTGCAGGAACTGTTCGGGCTGGTGCGACATCCGGCGATCGCCGGCGGCCGCGTGCCGCTCACCATCGAACTGCTCTCGCCAGCGCACCGGCCGGTGCAGGTCACGCGCGATCTGCCCGGTTTCTGGCGCGGCAGCTATTCGCAAGTGAAGACCGAGATGCGCGGCCGCTATCCCAAGCATCCCTGGCCGGACGATCCGCTGTCGGCGCCGGCGACGCGGCGCGCCAAGCCGCGTAGTCGTTAGAATTGTAGCGATCTGCCTAACCGGCCACTCACCATCCGCCGAAGCGGATAGCGCGCGTTAAGGCGGCCTTGGCGCGCCCGTGCGATGAGTGCCGGCAAAATGCAGGTTTGCCATGCGTTCCATCCTCATCTTCGCCGCGGTCGTGCTGGTCGGGGGCGCCTATGCCGCCCGCTTCGCCGACTACGAAGTGACGCACCACGCGCCGAAGCTAGCCTCGGTGGCTGAAGCGGTGGCGCCGCCGCCGCAGGTCGACACCTCCGGCCGCAGCCTGACGCTCGCCGCCGACCGCCAGGGCCACTTCCGCACCGAGGCGCGCATCGACGGCCGCCGCATCGACTTCATCGTCGACACCGGCGCTTCGCTGGTGGCCTTGCGCCGATCCGACGCCGGCATGATCGGCATTCATCCGATGCCGAGCGACTACACGGCCGTCGTCACCACCGCCAACGGCAAGATCAAGGCGGCGCGCGCCAAGCTCGACCGCGTCGAGCTCGGCGAGATCACCGTGTACGATGTGCCCGCGCTGGTGCTGCCCGACGAGGCACTGGAGGTGAACCTGCTCGGCGTCACCTTCCTGTCGAAGCTCAAGCGCTACGAATACGCCAACGGCCGCATGGTGCTGGAGCAATAACAGCCGCCATTCCGCAAGCTCTTCGGTTATTCCGGGCGCCGCCTCGGAATGACGAGGGACCGCTTGCGCCCTTTCGGCGTTGGAGTATGCAGTCCCACCAAACGCCACTCGCTTTGAGGACCAGATGTTTCCGACGCCGAAGCCTTCGCTCACGCCCAATACCTATGCCTATGAATCCTCGCCGCTGGTGAAGCCGACCGGCTTCCGCGAATACGACGCGCGCTGGCTGCTGGAGAAAGAAATCAACCTGATGGGCGTGCAGGCGCTCGGCATGGGCCTCGGCACGCTGATCCGCGAAATGGGGGTGAAGCCCGAGATCGTCACCGGTCATGACTTTCGCAGCTATTCGGCTTCGGTGAAGATGGCGCTCACCGCCGGCCTGATGGCGGCCGGCTGCAAGGTGCACGATATCGGCCTGGCGATCACGCCGATGGCCTATTTCGCGCAGTTCGCGCTCGACGTTCCTTGCGTCGCCATGGTCACCGCCTCGCACAACGACAATGGCTGGACCGGCGTGAAGATGGGCGCCAACCGACCGCTTACCTTCGGCCCCGACGAGATGGCGCGGCTGAAGGAGATCGTGCTCGGCGCCAAGTTCAATCTTACCGGCGGCGGCTCATACGTCTTCGTGGAGAATTTTCCCGACCGCTATATCGCCGATGTGACCAACCGTCCCAAGATCAAACGCAAGCTCAAGGTGGTGGCGGCCTGCGGCAACGGCACCGCCGGCGCCTTCGCGCCGCGCGTCCTGGCAGCCGTCGGCTGCGAGGTGGTGCCGCTCGACTGCAATCTCGATCACACCTTCCCGCGCTACAATCCCAATACCGAAGACCTCAAGATGCTGCACGCCATGCGCGACGCTGTGCTGGAGCACAAGGCCGATGTGGGCTTGGGCTTCGACGGCGACGGCGACCGCTGCGGCGTGGTCGACAACGAGGGCGAGGAGATTTTCGCCGACAAGGTTGGCGTCATGCTGGCGCGCTGGATGTCGGAGTCACACAAGGGCGCGACCTTCGTGGTCGATGTGAAATCGACCGGCCTGTTCCTCACCGATCCGGTGCTGAAGGCCAACGGCGTCAAGGCCGATTACTGGAAGACCGGCCATTCCTACATCAAGCGCCGCGTCAACGAGCTCGGCGCCATCGCCGGCTTCGAGAAGTCCGGCCACTTCTTCTTCAACAAGCCGTTCGGCCGCGGCTATGACGACGGCATGATCTTCGGGCTCGCGGTCTGCGACATGCTCGACCGCAATCCGGGAAAGAGCATGGCCGATTTGCGAAAAGACCTGCCCAAGACCTGGGGCTCGCCCACCATGTCGCCGCATTGCGACGACGAGAAGAAATACGCCGTGGTCGACGCGGTGGTGAAGCATTTCGAGGACGCCAAGACGAAAGGCGAGAAGGTCGCCGGTGAGCCGATCCGCAGCCTGGTGACGGTCAACGGCGTGCGCGTCACCGTCGAGGACGGCACCTGGGGCCTGGTGCGCGCCTCATCCAACAAGCCGGAGCTGGTGGTGGTGGTGGAAAGCCCGGTGTCGGAGAGCCGCATGCGCGACATGTTCGCCGCGGTCGACGGCGTGCTGCGCACGCATCCGGAAGTGGGCGCGTACAATCAGACGATCTAAATCGGCCTCATGCTGAGGAGCGTCGCGCAGCGACGCGTCTCGAAGCATGGGGCCGCCCCATCCTTCGAGATGGCTGCTTCGCAGCCTCCTCTGGATGAGGCGGATTAAGAGCTAAAACCCCCAGAACCGCCCGGTGCCGCCGATGACGACCACGATCAGGCCGAGCGGCAAGTTGATCATGATGATCTGGCGGATGCGCTCGATCTGCGCGCCCGCCGCCGGCCAGTCCTGCGCGTCGACCGCGCGCTTGAACTTCAGCCACGGCCCGTGGAACAGCCACAGGTAAAGCGCGATCATCACCCAGCCGATCGCCTGCATCAGGTTGATGTAGGACGGCGCGCCGGCGAAGCCGCCGAAGGTGGTGAGCAGCATCCAATAGCCGCTGGCGAGCAGCAGCAGGATCGAGACCCACACCCACGGGAAAAATTTGGCGAAGAACCGCCGCCACAGCGCCAGCCGCTGCGGCGGCTCCAGCGCGCCGGCGGCCGGACGCAGGCACATATAGGCCGCGAACATGCCTCCGACCCAGACCACGGCGCCGAGGATGTGGAGCGTGAGGGCGAGGGTGGTGTGCAGCATGGGCGGCATCATCCACGGCTGTCATCGCCCGCGCAAGCGGGCGATCCAGTATACGCAAGCCTTGCGTACCACCTGACGTGCCAGCGAATATTGGATGCCCCGCTTTCGCGGGGCATGACAGCGTGTAGAGTGACCGCATGCGCATTGTCATCATCGGTGCCGGGCCGGCCGGGCTCTATCTCGGATATCTGCTGAAGCGCCGGCGTGCCGACGCTGAGGTAACCATCGTCGAGCAGAACCCGCCCAACGCCACCTTCGGCTTCGGCGTGGTGTTCTCCGACCGCGCGCTCGAATTCCTGCACGAGGACGACCCCGACACGTTCGCGGCGATCACGCCGCAGATGGAATCCTGGGACGACATGACGCTGGTGCGCCGCAACGAGCGCGTCACCATCGACGGCATCGGCTTTGCCGCCATCGGACGCCTGAAGCTCCTGCAATTGCTGCAGGAGCGCGTGCGTTCGGTCGGCATCGAGCCGCAGTTCGGCCGCACCGTCAGCGCCCTCGACGAATTCGCCGACGCCGATCTGATCGTCGGCGCCGACGGTGTCAATTCGCTGGTGCGCAACACTTTGGCCGATGAGTTCGGCGCCAGCGTCATCCATCTCGCCAATCGCTTCGCCTGGTTCGGCACCAGCCAGAACTTCGCCACGCTGACGCAGACCTTCCGCCACACGCCGATCGGCGATTTCAACGCGCATCATTACCGCCATGCGCCCGGCCGCGGCACTTTCGTCGTCGAGGTCGATGAGGCGAGTTTCGCACGCGCCGGCTTCGAAAAGATGATGGATGCGGAAGCACGCGCGCTGTGCGAGAAGGTGTTCGCGTCCACGCTCGACGGCCATCCGCTGATTTCCAACAATTCGGTCTGGCGGCGCTTTCCGGTGGTGCGCAATGAACGCTGGCATCACGGCAACCATGTGCTGATCGGCGATGCGCTGCACACCGCGCATTTCTCCATCGGCTCCGGCACGCGGCTCGCGATGGAGGACGCCATCGCGCTCGCGCGCGCTTTGGCCGAGCACGGCGACGACGTCGCCGCCGCATTGCCGGCTTTCGAGGCGGCGCGCCGGCCGATCGTGGAGAAGCTCGTTACCGGCGCCACCATGAGCGCGGCCTGGTACGAGCATTTCGCCGAGCACATGCAGTTGCCGCCGCTCGACTTCGCCATGAGCTACATCATGCGCTCAGGCCGCATCGACCTCGACCGGCTCGCCAAGCTGTCGCCGCTGTTTGTCGCGCGCTACCGGCAAGCGCACGGGTAGGGCGCCAGCCATCATTCTCCGCTCATTCCCGTCCCCCGCAGGCGGGGATCCAGGGCCCACTTAACGGACTGTGGTTTGGCCCTGGGCTGTCACCGCGTGCGAGGATCGCCGGCTGGGCGACGGTGAGAGGGCGCTTGACAGCCGTTCGCGTCTCCTGTATTTAACCGTCAGTTAATTAACTAAACGGTAAGATACAAATGCCGACCGATCGCCTCAGCGCCACCTTCTCGGCTCTCGCCGACCCGACCCGGCGCGCCATCCTGGCGCGGCTGGCGCTCGGCGAAACTACGGTCAGCGAGCTCGCCAAGCCGTTCAAGATGAGCGGGCCCGCCGTCACCAAGCACCTAAAGGTGCTGGAGCACGCCGGCCTGATCGCGCGCGGGCGCGAGGCGCAATGGCGTCCCTGCCGGCTCGAGCCGCAGGCGCTCAAGCCGGTCGATGACTGGCTGGAGGAGTACCGCCGGCTCTGGGAACAGCGGCTCGACCGCCTCGATGATTATCTGAAAACGCTGCAAGCCAAGCCGAAGCAGGAGCGTAAACGTGTCCGGAAAAAATGATCTCGATCTTGAAACCGATCCGCGCTCGATCATCGGGTCGCGCGTTTTCGATGCGCCGCGCGCCTTGGTGTTTTCCGCCTTCACCGATCCGCAGCATCTGGCGCAATGGTGGGGTCCGAACGGATTCACCACGACGACGCACGCATTCGATTTCCGGCCCGGCGGCGTCTGGCGCTTCGTTATGCACGGGCCGGACGGCCGCGATTACCAGAACCGCGTCACCTATGACGAGATCGTGCCGCCCGAGCGCTTGGTCTACCACCATGGCGGTGGTGACGACGTCGAGCCGGTGCAGTTCAGCCAGACTTTGACTTTCGAGGAAATCGGCAACGGCAAGACGCGCCTCACCTGGCACGGCACGCTTCCCGTCGGCCGAAGAGCGTGCGCGCGTGATCAAGGAATACGGTGCCGATAAGGGTCTGGTGCAGACCATGGCGCGGCTCGCCGATTACCTGGCGGCGATGGCGCGCTAGTCATGTTGCACGCGAGCCAACGTGTCCTCCGCTCATTCCCGCGTAAGCGGGAATCTAACGCCGGATCACGACAGCGCCCGCAGCGCCGCGCGCAAGGCATCGGCGCTGGCGCCCGCAACGTCCTTCTCGGCCGCGGCGTGTTCGCGCTTCCAGATCGGGAAGGCCTTGGCGAGCAGCGTGCGTCCGGCCGGCGTGATGGCGAGACGCCGGCTGCGCTTGTCTTGCCTGTCGACCGCGACCTTCACCAGCTTGCGCCGCGTCAGCACCTTGAGCGCGGCGGTCAGCGTGGTGCGGTCCATGGCGAGCAGGTTGGCGACGCTGCCCAGCGTCGGCGGTTCCGGCCGGTTGAGCGACATCAGCAGCGAAAACTGCCCGTTGGTGAGATCGAGCGGGCGCAGCGCCTCATCAAAGCGCCGCGCCAGCGCGCGCGCGGCCCGCTGCGCGTGCAGGCACAGGCAACAATCGCGCACCACCGGGGTCATCTCGAACGGCAACAGTTCACCGTTTGACATGCGCCAATTATGTTGATATCAACCTATTTGTCAAGTAAGCCATGTGGAGAAAAAGCCATGCAAGTCCAGCCCTATTTGTTCTTCGACGGCCGCTGCGAGGAGGCCCTCGACTTCTACAAGAAGACGCTCGGCGCCAAGGTCGAGATGATGATGCGCTTCAAGGACAGCCCGGAGAAGAATCCGATGTGCACGCCCGAAAACGTCGACAAGGTGATGCACTGCTCCTTCAAGATCGGCGACACCGCCATCATGGGCTCCGACGGCCGCAACAGCGGGCAGCCGAAATTCGACGGCTTTGCGCTGTCGCTCGACGCCAAGAGCGACGATGAAGCCAAGAGCTTGTTCGGCGCGCTGTCCGACGGCGGCGAAGTCGCCATGCCCTTGGGTCCGACTTTCTTTGCCAGCAGCTTCGGCATGTTGCGCGATCGCTTCGGCGTCCATTGGATGGTGGTCAAGGCAAAATAAAGCGAAGCGTTTCGCGACAATAAGAGGTGGAGGAACGATATGGCTGACCAGGCGTTCAAGGACTTCGTCATCTCGCGCGTATTCGACGCACCGCGTGAGCTGGTTTGGCGCTGCTTCACCGAGGTCGAGCACCTGAAACAGTGGTGGGGGCCGAAAGGCGTCAAGATCGCCAAGGCCAACGTCGATTTTCGCGTCGGCGGCTCCTTTCACTACGCCATGCAGCCGCCTAGCGGAGACATCATGTGGGGCAAGATGGCCTACCGCGAGATCGCGCCGCGGGATCGGATCGTGTTCATCAACTCGTTTTCCGACGAAGCCGGTGGCATCACCCGCCATCCGATGGCGCCGGGCTGGCCGCTGCAAATGCTCTCGACCTTCACCTTCGAAGACATGCCGGGCGGCAAGACCAAGTTCACCGTGCGCTGGTCGCCGTATGAAGCGACGCCGGAAGAGCAGGCGACCTTCGCCAGCGACCAGTCGCGCGTCAGCATGACCAACGGCTGGACCGGCACCATGGAGCAACTCGAGGCCCATCTGAAGACGGTTCAGTGAGCGCGCCGCGCATCAGTTGAGTTTAGTTTGAAAGGAAAGATCATGCCGATCGCCAAGCACAAGCTCACGCCCTGCCTGTGGTTCGACACCCAAGCCGAGGAAGCGGCGCATTTTTATTGCTCGATCTTCAAGAATTCCAAGATCGGCAAAATAAGCCGGTTCCCGGAAGCGGGTCAGGAAGTTCACAAGAAGCCGCCCGGTTCGGTGATGGTGGTGCCGTTCGAACTGGACGGACAGCCATTCACCGCGCTGAACGGCGGGCCGAATTTCAGTTTCACCGAGGCGGTGTCGTTCCAGGTGATCTGCGAAACGCAAGATGAGGTCGATTATTACTGGAGCAAGCTGACCGACGGCGGCCAAGAGGGCCCCTGCGGCTGGCTGAAGGACAAGTTCGGCTTGTCGTGGCAGGTGGTGCCGGCAGCGATCCCGACAATGATGACCGATCCGGATGCCGCGAAATCCGCGCGCGTGATGAACGCCTTCATGAAAATGAAGAAGCTCGATGTCGCCGCGCTCGAACGCGCCTATGCGGGCGAGGCGGCATGAACGCGCGCACGCCCTACGGCGAGGCAACCGTCACGCTGACGCGCGTCCTCGATGCGCCGCGCGCGCTGGTTTGGCGCGCCTGGACCGATCCGAAACAGATGGCGCAATGGTTCGGTCCGCGCGGCTTTACGGCGGACTGCGAGCTGGACCTGCGCGTCGGCGGCGCCTTCCGCATCGTCATGCACGGCTGCGATGGCAACGACTTTCCGATGAAAGGCGTGTTCCGCGAAATCGTGCCGCCGCAGCGCCTGGTGTTCAGCAACATCGCCGTCGACAACGACGGCAATCATTTGCTGGAAGGCGAAACCACGGTCATCCTGGAAGAAGAGAGCGGCAAGACCAAGCTCACACTGCACACCTACGCCAAGGGCCTCGTCCCGATCGCGCCGCAGATGCTGGCCGGCATGGAAGCCGGCTGGAGCCAGAGCCTGGACAAGCTGGCGGAGCTTGTTGCGCGGACATAAGCACCGCCCGAATCAAAAGGATTCAGCGAAGGGAGAAATTTCATGGCTTACGTCGATGGATTTGTTGTCCCCGTGCCGAAGAAGACACCTCAAAGCCTATCGCAGCATGGCGAAGAAGGCCGGCAAGATCTGGCGCGAGCACGGCGCACTGCAATTCCGCGAGTCCGTTGCCGACGACGTCAAAGTGGGGAAGCGAACGTCTTTTCCGCGCAGCGTGAAGCTCAAACCCAATGAGACGGTGATGTTCTCCTACATCGTCTACAAGTCGCGCGCGCAGCGCGACCGCGTCATGGCCAAGGTGATGAAGGACAAGCGGCTCGCCAAGTTGATGCAGGCCAAGCCTTGGCCGTTCGACGCCAAGCGCATGATCTACGGCGGGTTCAAGGTGCTGGTCGATTTCTGAAACGACGATCCATGCCGCGAACTTGAATGTCCTGCGATTGTTGAAGGCAAATCCGATGCTGAAAATCCTTGGAATCGTCGTGCTCGTTCTGGCCGTCGGCATCGCCGGCGTGTGCGCCTACGCGGCCTTGTTCCAACCCAATACGTTCCGGGTGCAGCGCACGGCGCGCATAGCGGCGCCGCCGGAGAAGGTCTATCCGCTGGTGAGCGATCTGCACCGGTTTGCCGAATGGTCGCCATACGAGAAGAAGGACCCGGACATGAAGCGCTCGTATAGCGGCGCTGTGAGCGGCCAAGGGGCGGTCTATTCCTGGGATGGCGACAATAACGTCGGAGCCGGAAATCTCGGGATCGCCAGCCTTTCGCCGCCATCACGGGTGATCATGAACCTCAATATGGTCAGACCGTTCTCCGCCCACAACATTGTCGAGTTCACGTTGGAGCCGAAGGATCAAGCCACCACGGTGACTTGGGCGCTACACGGTCCGATGCCTTTCATCTCCAAGGTGATGTGTCTGTTCCTCAGTATGGACAAGATGGTCGGCGGCGACATGGAGACGGGTCTCGCCAGCCTGAAAACGCTTGCCGAAAAATAGTCGCGGGCCTGTCGGTGTCGCTTGAATCGCGCCGCCGCGGCGATCTCATTGATGCGTCGTTGCGAGCGCAGCGAAGCAATCCAGAGTTTGGGTGCGCGATGCTGGATTGCTTCGTCGCCCTTTCAGGGCTCCTCGCAATGACGGGTCTGATCCCATCCCATCAGATCGAACTCTACTTCTCGAACACCGCCACTGCGCGGATCGGCGAGCCGGTGCCGCCGCGCCATTTCAACGGTAGGCCGATGAACTGAAACTCGCCCTGGCCGAGCAGGCTTTCCAGGTTACACAGGCTCTCGATGTGCGTGATGCCGAGTTCGAGACAAGCCTTGTGCACCAGTGAATTCACGTCGCCTTCCGGTCCCGGTCGCATCGAATCGATGCCGAAATGCACGATGCCCTGCTGCGCCAGCCATTCGGTCGCCGCGACGTTCACGCCCGGATTGTCGGTCGAATAGGCCTTGCCCGGGAACGTGCGCGCGTAATGGCCGGTGCAGAGCAGCACCGTGCCTTTCTGCGGGATCGGCACGCCGGCTTTCTTGACCGCCGCCTCCAGATCGGCCGGGCTGATCTCGGCCTTGGGCGCGATGTGGCGCAGGTCGATGCAGATGCCCTGCACGATGCAGTTTTCAAGCGGGTATTCGTTGATCGGGGTGGCGTCCTTGCCGAAGTGGCGCGGCGCATCGATATGCGTGCCGCCGTGGTCGGGCATGGAGAAGTACATGACGCTATTGCCGTGTACGTTGCCGGAATCGACGAAGGCCTCTTCGTGCGTTTTCCACACGCCGTGGATGATGGGAGGTTGGCCCGGATAGGATGGCGTGCGGTGATAGAGTTCGCGGCTCAGGTCGACGATGCGCATTTTTGCTTCCTCCGTTTTTTGATTGGCACGGTCGTGCCGCCGGTCAACCTTCACCTATAAGAGAGGTGAATAGCGTTTGCGACCAATCCGAACTAGCCATTCTTCCCCATTTCGCGCAACGAGGGCAGGCCGATGCCGGTCGCCTCGAAGCCGCCGTCGACCGCCAGCGTCTGGCCGGTGATGTAGCTCGCGCGCTCGCTGCACAGGAAGAAGATCGCCTCGGCCAGTTCCTCCTCCAGCCCGTAGCGGTCGAGCGGGATCGCGTCGTGATAGGCGGCGCGGATGTCGGGTGTGTGCACGGCCTTCGCCATCGCCGTGTCGACCGGTCCGGGCGCCACGGCGTTGACGCGGATGCCGAGCGAAGCAAGCTCGATCGCCTGCTGCTGGGTCAATTGCGCGAGCCCGGCCTTGCTGGTGCCGTAGGCGGTACGCAGCGTGGAGGCGCGCAAGCCGGAGATCGAGGTGATGTTGACGACCGCGCCGCCGCCCGAATCGCGCATCAAGGGCGCTGCGGCTTGCGTGCATAGAAACGGCCCGGTGAGGTTGACCGCCAGCACGCGCGACCAGTCCTCGTAGGAGACCTCAAGGATCGGCTTGAAGATGGCGATGCCGGCGTTGTTGACCAGCGCGTCGAGCCGGCCGAAGCGCTCGGCGACGGTATCCAGCGCGCGTTTGACGCCGGCCGGATCGGCGACGTCGCATTCGATCGCCAGCGTCGTGTCCGGCGCCGCCAGCGCACCATAGGTCCGTTGCAGGTTCTCGCCGTCGATGTCGAGCAGCGCCACGCGCCAGCCGTCGGCCAGGAAGCGCTTGGCGGTGGCGAGCCCGATGCCGCGTGCGGCGCCGGTGACGAGGGCGGCTTTCGTTTGGCTCATGCGGCGGCTCCCCCAGGGCGAAGGTCAAGGAAGGGAGCATGGCGGGGCAGGTGAAGGCAAGCGCAGGAATTTTCGTATCCGCGACTCATATAGACTGGTTGCCATGAGGCGTTTGATCGTCACCCTGTCGGCTATAGTTGCGCTTGCCGCCGCTGCGGCCGCCCAGGACATCCGCGGGCTCGAGCGTTGCACCGCCGAAAAGGCGATGGATCGGCGCACCGGCTGCCTGCAAAGCAATGTGGAATTTTTGCAGCAGGCGCTGGACAAGCAGAACCGTGAGACGCGCGCCAGGCTCGACGCCATGAGCCGCGCGGCCGCCGCACAAAAAGCCGAAATCGCCGCGCTCAAAAGCGCGTTGGCGAAGCTTCAACGCGAGCTGGCGGAATTGAAGAAAGAAAAACCGGCCAAGAAATAGTGCGGCGTGCTAGAGTCCGATCCATTGAGTTTGAATCTGTAATACCCGTTCGTCCCCGCGAAAGCGGGGACCCAGGGCCAAAGAGTTGGATTCCCGCTCTCGCGGGAATGAACGGAGAATGGTTCAACCTTGGTTGATCAAACTCTAGCAGGCTGTTGAAGAAGTCTCTAGCGGGATGGAATTGGACATGATTCTCTCGATTGATTGAATCGGGAGACTGAGATGCGCGGGTCGGACGAGCAGTCTGGATCGCTATTCAGTTACGTGAACTTGGAGATGCGCGTTCGCGGCGATCATCCGCTGCGGACAATCCGAGAGGTTGCGAACGGGGCCTTGAGCGACCTGTCGAGAGCATTCACGGCACTTTACACGGACTTCGGGCGGCCATCGATTGCGCCGGAGAAGCTGCTTCGGGCGATGCTGCTGCAAGCGTTTTACGGGATTCGCTCCGAGCGCCAGCTCATGGAGCGGTTGGAGTTCGACCTGCTGTTCCGCTGGTTTGTCGGTCTCGGCGTTGATGATCCGGTATGGGACCATTCGACCTTCTCAAAGAACCGCGACCGGCTGCTGGAGGGAGAGATCGCGGCCAAGTTCCTGGCGGCGGTTCTGGCCCAGCGACAAGTGAAGCGGCTGTTGTCGAGTGATCACTTCTCGGTGGACGGCACGCTGATCGAGGCGTGGGCGTCGATCAAGAGCTTTCGCAGGAAAGATGGTGGCGACGACGACAGCCAGAGTCCGGGCCGTAACGCGGAGCGCAACTTCCACAAGGAGAAGCGTTCCAACGAGACGCACCAGAGCACGACCGACCCGGACGCACGGCTCTACAAGAAGGGCGACGGCCAGCCGGCCAAGCTCTGCTACATGGGACATGCCCTGATGGAGAATCGGCATGGCCTCGCGGTCTGCGGTGGCGTCAGCCAGGCGACGGGCACGGCCGAGCGGGCAACAGCGCTGGAGCTGATTGATGGTCGCCGGCGCCAACGGAGACGGCGGATCACGCTCGGTGCGGACAAGGCTTACGATGTCGCGCAGTTTGTGGAGGACCTGAGAGATCGATCGGTCACTCCGCATATCGCGATCGACGGACACCTCAGCAAGACCGGCAAGCGGCGCAAGACGGCAGTCGATGGACGCACCACCCGCCACGCCGGCTATGACATCAGCCAGCGCTGCCGCAAACGCGTTGAAGAGGTGTTCGGCTGGATCAAGAGCTCCGCCGGTCTGGCCAAGGTGAAGCTGCGGGGCCGTGACCGGGTGGACGCCGTTTTTACCCTGGCGCTCGCAGCCTATAACCTGATCCGACTGCCTAAGCTCTTGGGAGTCGCCACGTGAAAGGCAAATGGCGCATCGTCAAGATGCCGGACTATACGTCCGACTATCCCGACATAGTCGAGCCTGCCTACATCCTCCTCGACGGTAAGGGCGGCGGCGAGTTTGCCTTCGGTTGCGTCACTGGCGCCATCCACGGAGCCGGTGATTCAGATGCCATCGAGTTCGACTGGAGTGGCAACGACGAAATGGACGACGCTGGCGGCGATGGATGGGTCGAGCTTCAGCCCGACGGCTCTATAATCGGTCAAATCTGTTTCCACGGCGGCGATGAAGCAGACTTCAGTGCGCGCCCATGGAAGACTTCTTCAACGGCCTGCTAGGCCGCTTTGAGCGACGGCTTGCGCGTCAGCCGCCGAATGTCCGGCTTGTTCCAGCCCAAGCCCATAAAGACGAGCCCGAGCAGCGCCGCCGCGATCACGACATAGAACGGCATGCGGATATCGATGTCCATCAACCCGCCGCCGATCAGCGACATGACGCCGCCAGCCAGCGTGAACACGGCGACCGTGACACCCATCACCCATCCCTGGTCGTCCTTGCCGACGCTGCTCGAAAAGATGCCCAGTAAGGTCGGATAGGAGACGCCGAAAAGAAGATAGAAGGTGAAGACGGGGACGTAGCACAGGACGGCGATCGGCGAGGCGATATAGGCGATCGAGCTGACTACCATGACGACCAAGCTCCCGCCGACGATCCATTGCTTGTCGAAGCGCTGCTGGGCCGGCCCCACCAGGAACCGGCCGGAAAAGGCGACCGCGATGCCAATCACCAGAAAGGCGACACTGCCGCCGATGGTGCCGTAGCCGAAGGCGCTGGTCAGGTAATTGTCCACGAAGATGTAGAACGTGACGTTGGCCACCATGAAACAGGCGAAGGCCGGCATGAGCTTCAGAACCAGCGGCCGTTGGGTGACGCGCCATAGGCTCTCGAAGATCTCGGCCGGATGAAAGGCGAAAGGCTCGCGTTCCGTTCGGATGTCCTTGAAGAACGCAAGCACCATGCCGATGGCGATCACGACCAGCACCAACGCGCCATAAAACGGCATGTCGAGGCTGGCGACGCCGCCGAGCAAGGCCTTGTCGGTGAGCAGCCCCGCAATGATAGGCCCGGCAACCAGGCCGGCGCTCACGCCGATCATCAGATATCCCATGTTGCGGTCGCGGTCGGCGTCGTCGTCGCTGGCGTCGATCATGGCGGCTTGCGCGACCGGCTGATTGCCGGCGGTGAAACCGGTGACCACGCGGCCGAGGATCAACAGCCACAAGCTGTTCAGATAGAAGGAGGCGATGGTCAACGCGTAGCCGACCAGCGCGCCGGCCAGGCAGACCAGCAGCGTGTTCTTGCGTCCGATCGAGTCCGAGAGCTTGGCGATGTAGACCACGCCCAAGAACCAGGCCAGGAAGAAGCTGCCGATCACCAGCCCATAATCGACGTGGCGGACGGCGTCCGATGCGCTCTTCGGCAGGAAGTCGCCGGTCGGCTCCATGATCAGGGCGTTGATGATGGGAAAAACCAAGCCCTGACCGATGAGGTCGACGAAAACGACAAAAAGCAGCGTGATCTTGGCGATCGTCGGCATTCGCGGCAGGCCCCCGTTGGGCCTTAGAATAAAAGCAGCGGCGGCGAAATGCCTAGTCCTTCTCTTCCTTGAACGTGTCGCGGAACGGATGCGCGGGATAAACGCCGAGCACGGTCAGCTCCTTGGAGAAGAAGGCAAGTTCCTCCAGCGCGAACACCAGCGCGCGGTCGTCCGGGTGGCCCTCGACGTCGGCATAGAATTGCGTGGCGAAGAAATTGCCGCCGACCATGTAGCTTTCCAGCTTGGTCATGTTGACGCCGTTGGTGGCGAAGCCGCCGAGCGCCTTGTAAAGCGCGGCCGGCACGTTGCGCACTCGGAACACGAAGGTGGTGACGACCTTGCCGTTGCCTGGCTCCGCCCATTTCTTCTCGCGCGACAGCACGATGAAGCGGGTGGTCGAATTGATCTCGTCCTCGACGTTCTCACGCAATATTTCGAGGCCGTAGATTTCCGCCGCCAGCCGCGAGGCGATGGCCGCGCGCGTGACGTCCTTGCTCTCGGCCACTTCGCGCGCCGAGCCGGCGGTGTCGGCGGCGACGATCGGTTTCAGTTTCAATTCGCGCATGATCTTGCGGCATTGCCCGAGCGCCATCACGTGGCTTTCGACCGTCTTGATGGTTTTCAGGCTGGCACCCTTCGGCGCCATCAATTGATTGTGGATCGGCAGAAACCATTCGGCGATGATGTGCAGCCGCGCGGTCGGCATCAGATGGTGGATGTCGGCGACGCGGCCGGCGACCGAGTTCTCGATCGGGATCATGCCGAGGTCGACGTCGCCGTTGGTCAGCGCGGAGAAGCAATCCTCGAAAGTCGGGCAGGGCACCGGCTCGTGCTCGGGATAGCCTTCGCGGCAGGCGAGATGCGAATTTGCGCCCGGCTCGCCCTGGAAGATGATCTTTTTCTTCGGCATGTGCCTGCCCTTTTCCTGGCGAGTGGGTCGCAGACCCCGCGCTATGAGTCAACGGTGAGGATCAACCCAGCATCTGGCGCGCTTTGGCCAGTTCCTGCGGCGTGTCGACGCCGAGCGGCACGCTGTCGACCAGGGCGATATCGATGCGCATGCCGGCGTCGAGCGCGCGCAATTGCTCGAGCTTCTCGCGTTGCTCGTTGGCCGACGGCGGCAGTTTGACGAAGCGTTCGAGCGCGTCGCGCCGAAAGGCGTAGAGGCCGATGTGGTGATAGTGCGGGCCCGGCCCACTGGCATCGGCGCGCGTGAACGTGGTGGCGCGCAAGCGGTTGGGCGAAACGGCGGAACCGATCGCCTTGACCACGTTCGGATTGCGCAGCTCCGCCGGATCGGTAATGACCGCGGCGAGGGTGGCGATGTCGACTTGGGGATCGGCAAGCGGCGCAAGCGCGGCGCGGATCGCAGCCGGCTCGATGGTCGGCAGATCGCCTTGCACATTGACCACGATGTCGATGCGGTGTTCGGGGTCGAGCGCCTGCAGCGCTTCATAGATGCGGTCGGAGCCGGAGACATGATCGCTGCGGGTCATGACGGCGCGGCCGCCGGCTTTTTCCACCGCCGTTGCCACGGCTTCCGAGTCGGTCGCCACCACGGCCTCGCCGATACCGGCGGCCTCGGCTCGGCGCAGCACGTGCACGATCATCGGCAGTCCATGGATATCGGCCAAAGGCTTGCCGGGCAGGCGGTTCGAGGCCATGCGGGCCGGGATCAGGGTGATGGTGTCGGGCATCGATTTTGGCGGCTTAGCCCAGCAGGGCATTATGAAATGCGTAAGCGCCGACCGGCTTATACGGGTTGCCAGACTTGAGGCAAACCGGTATCTGTCCGCCGCCGCCAGGGCCTTGGCGGCACTCCGCCGGCAAACAGGCTAGTGCCCCTCTCGGGAGCCCTTTTTCGATGAATTCCTTCGAGCTCAACAAGATCCTTGGCGCTATCCTCGGCACCTGCCTGATCACGCTCGCGCTCAATATCGCCGCCGGTGCGATTTTCGCGCCCGAGAAGCCGGCCAAGCCCGGCTACGCTATCGCGGTAAAGACCGAAGGCGAAAAGCCCGCGGCTAAGGCGCCCGAGGTGCCACTGGCGACGCTGCTCGCCAAGGCTTCGATCGACAAAGGCAAGTCCACCGCCCGCCAATGCCAGGCCTGCCACACCTTCGAAAAGGGCGGCCCCAACCGGGTCGGCCCCAATCTCTGGAACATCGTCGACGATGAACGCGGCAAGGACCGCGGCAGCTTCAACTTCTCCTCCGCCATGAAGACGAAGGGCGGCAAGTGGACCTTTGAGGAGCTCAACAAATTCCTCGAGGCCCCGCGCGCATACATTCCCGGCACGGCGATGACTTTCGCCGGCATCAAGAACGCCCAACAGCGCGCCGATGTGATCGATTACCTGCATACGCTCTCAGACAACCCGGTGCCGCTGCCGAAGGAAGAGGCCAAAGCGCCGGCTCCGGCCGCATCGGCCTCCGCCAAGCCGGAAGAAGCGGGCAAGCCGGCCGAAGCGCCCAAAGCGGGTGCGGCGCCCGCAGCGAAGCCTGCTCCGGCGCCGGCGAAGTGAGTGATCGTTAATGTTGCGTCGCGGCCGGGCCCTCGCCCGGCCGTTTCGTTATTGGCAGGCGATAGCGGCGTTTAGCCACGGAAAATTGACCGCAATGACCGCGACACGACGGCCCAGCGCTGGCCGGGGACCGAAAAACCGACATAATCGCGCCGGTAATGGCGTCACGACGCGCCCAACGATGGCATGACAACGCGCCGAATGGGCGCCGGAGCATCGTCTCATGAAGCTGACCCGCCGTTCCGTCTTGCGCAGCAGTGCTGCAGCGTTCGTCGCGCCCGCTTTGGGCACGTTCGCCGCCGGCTCGCTTGCGCGCGCCGCGGCCGCAGAAGAGCGCGTCTGGAAGCACGGGCTTTCGCTGTTCGGCGAGCCGCAATATCCGGCCGGCTTCAAGCATTTCAACTACGTCAATCCGGCGGCCCCGCAGGGCGGCACGGTGCGGCGAATCGCGTTCGGGACCTTCGACAATTTCAACCAGGTGGTCGCCGGCATCAAAGGCACGCTCGCCAGCGGGCTTGAGCTGATCATTGAAAGCCTCACGACGCCGGCGTTCGACGAGGTGTCGACCGATTACGGGCTGCTGGCGGAAGCGGTCAGCTATCCGGAAGACCGCACTTCGGTCACCTACCGGCTGCGCGCCAATGCGCGCTGGCATGATGACAAGCCGGTGATACCGGAGGACGTGGTCTATTCCTTCGCGACCTTCACCAAGAACGCGCCGCAATACGCGGCCTATTACCGGCATGTGAAGAAGGCGGAGAAAACCGGCGAGCGCGAGATCACCTTCACCTTCGACGGCCCCGGTAACCGCGAACTGCCGCAGATCGTCGGCCAGTTGCCGATTCTGCCGAAGCATTGGTGGGAAGGCACCGACAAGAACGGCAAGAAGCGCGACGTCAAGCAGACCACGCTCGAACCACCGCTCGGCTCGGGCCCTTATCGGATCAAGGAGTTCGCGCCGGGGCGCACCATCGTCTACGAGAAGGACCCGAACTACTGGGGCAAAGCCCTCAACGTCAATGTCGGCAGCAATAATTTCCAGGAGATGCGCTACGAATATTACCGCGACTCCACCGTTGCGTTGGAGGCGTTCAAGGGCGATCAGGTCGACTGGCGCAGCGAGAACAGCGCCAAAAACTGGGCGACGGCTTACGACTTCCCGGCGGTGCGCGACAAAAAAGTGGTGCTGGAGAAATTCCCGATCCGCAGCCGCGGCGTGATGCAGTCCTTCGCTTTCAACATCCGGCGCGAGAAGTTCATGGATCCGCGCCTGCGCCGCGCTTTCAACTTCGCCTTCAACTTCGACGAAATGAACAAACAATTGTTCTTTGGTCAGTACAAGCGTGTTTCCAGCTACTTCGACGGCACAGAACTCGCTTGCTCGGGAATTCCGCAGGGCAAGGAGCTGGAAATCTTACAGACCGTCAAGGACAAGGTGCCGCCGGAACTATTCAGCAAGCCCTACACGAATCCAACGGGTGGCAACCCTCAGGCCGTGCGCAATAATTTGCGCGAGGGCCTGCGCCTCCTGCGCGAGGCCGGTTACACCGTGCAGAATACCAAGCTCGTGAACAGCAAGACCAACGAACGCCTGACCGTTGAGCTCTTGGTCGAGGATCCGTCATTCGAGCGTGTGATGCTGTTCTACAAGCCATCGCTCGAGCGGCTGGGTATCACGGTGTCGGTGCGCACCGTGGACAGCGCGCAATACGAGAACCGGCTGCGGCAATGGGATTTCGACGTCATCATTGCCTCCTGGGCCGAGTCGCTGTCGCCGGGCAACGAGCAGCGTGGCTATTGGGGCTCGCGGGCCGCCGATATTCCCGGCTCGCGCAATCTGATCGGCATCAAGAACCCGGCGGTCGATGCGCTGATCGATCGCGTGATCTTCGCCAAGGATCGCGACGAACTGGTCGCCGCCACACGCGCGCTCGACCGCGTGTTGCTGTGGAATTTCTACGTGGTGCCGCAATGGAATTATCCCTTTGAGCGCACGGCGCGCTGGGATCGCTTCAATCATCCGGACACGATGCCGAAATACGGCGCCTCGGCGTTTCCGACCATCTGGTGGTGGGACGCGGAAAAGGCGGCCAAGGTGCCGCGGCGGTCGCGCTGACAATGCGTTTGAGCCGCCGCCGCGCACTGGGACTGATCGCGGGTGCGGTGACCGCCGGTTCCGGCGGCCGGCTGGTGGTTCCAGCCGCGGCGCAGGAGAGCGAACGCCACGGCATGTCCGCCTTCGGCGATCTCGCCTATCCGCCCGATTTCAAGCATTTCAAATACGTCAATCCGGATGCGCCCAAGGGCGGCGTGTATTCGGAATGGACGACCAGCCGCGGCTTCAACGGGTCATTTCTCACTTTCGATTCGCTCAATGCCTTTATCCTCAAAGGCAATGGCGCAGTCGGGATGGAGCTCACTTTTGCGACATCTGATGGCGCGCTCCGGCGATGAGCCCGACGCGATGTATGGGCTCGCCGCGCGCGCCGTGCGCATCTCCGACGATGGCTTGGTCTATCGCTTTCTGCTCAGGCCTGAAGCTAAATTCCACGACGGCACGCCGTTAACGGCGCATGATGTTGCTTGGTCGCTGACGACGCTGAAGACCAAGGGCCATCCGATCATCACCTCGCTCATGCGCGACGTGAAAGGCGTCGAAGCCGCCGACGATCGCACCGTCATGGTGAGCTTTGCGCCGAAACGCGCGCGCGACGTGCCGCTGTTTGTCGCCGGGCTGCCGATCTTTTCGCGCGCCTATTACGCGAAACAGCCGTTCGATCGGTCGACGCTCGAGATTCCGCTCGGCAGCGGCGGCTACAAGGTCGGCAAGTTCGGCGTCGGCCATTTCATCGAATTCGAGCGCGTGCAAGATTGGTGGGGCGCCGACCTGCCGGCGATGAAAGGCCAGAACAATTTTGACCGCGTACGCTTTGAATATTACCGCGACCGCGAGGTCGCGTTCGAGGGCTTCACCGCGGGGAACTACCTTTTCCGCGAGGAGTTCACCTCACGCACCTGGGCGACGCGCTACGATTTTCCGGCTCTCAAGCAAGGCCGCGTCAAGCGCGCTATGCTGCCCGACGAAACGCCATCCGGCGCGCAAGGCTGGTTCATCAATACGCGGCGCGCGAAATTCAAGGACCGGCGGCTGCGCGAGGCGCTGATCGACGCCTTCGATTTTGAGTGGACCAACAAGAACCTGATGTATGGCGCTTACCTCCGCACGCAGTCGGTGTTCGAAAATTCGCCGATGAAGGCGAAGGGCGTGCCGGACGCCGCCGAACTCAAGCTGCTTGAGCCGTTTCGCGGCCAAGAACCGGACGAGATCTTCGGCGAGCCCTATGTGCCGCCGGTGACCGACGGTTCAGGCCAAGACCGGCGCTGGTTGCGCCGCAGCGTCCGGCTCCTCGAAGCGGCAGGATACAAGCTTGTGAACAGGAAGCGCACGATGCCGAACGGCGAACCGATCGCCATCGAGTTCCTGATCGACGAGCCGACCTTCAAACCGCACCACCTGGCTTACATCAAGAACCTGCAAATCATCGGATTTACCGCCAGCCTGCGCATTGTCGATCCAGCCCAATATCGCCGGCGGCTCGACGATTTCGATTTCGATATCACGGTCGAGCGCTTCAGTTTCTCGTCGACGCCGGGCGATTCGTTGCGCACCTATTTCTCGTCGCAGGCGGCGGCGACCAAGGGCTCGCAGAACCTTGCCGGTATCGCCGATCCCGCGATCGACACGCTGGTTGACGTCATCATTGCCGCCAAGACCCGCGCGGAACTCACCACCGCCTGCCGCGCGCTCGACCGCGTCATCCGCGCCGGCCGCTATTGGATTCCGCACTGGTACTTGCCGGCGCATCGGATCGCTTTTTGGGACGTATTTAGCTGGCCTGCGACAAGACCGCGCTATAACCGCGGTATTCCGGAAACTTGGTGGTATGACCGCGAAAGGGCCGCGCGAATCGGCAAGGCCGGATAGCGGCTTAACGTGACCAGCCGGCCAGAACGCGCTAACAGGTTGCCATGACCGCTTATATCGTCCGCCGCCTCTTGCTGATGGTGCCGACCATTTTCGGCATCATGCTGGTGGCCTTTGTCGTGGTGCAATTCGCGCCCGGCGGCCCGGTCGAGCAGGTGATCGCCAAATTGACCGGCGCCGACACCGGCGCCACCTCGCGCATCTCCGGCTCGCCCGGCGGCGATTTCGGCAACCGCGGCATGGCGCAGGGCGGCTCGCAGATCGACGCGATCAACTCCAAATACCGCGGCGCGCAGGGGCTCGACCCCGCCTTTATCAAGAGCCTGGAGAAGCAGTTCGGCTTCGACAAGCCGGCCTATGAGCGTTTCTTGCTGATGATCTGGAACTACGCGCGCTTCGATTTCGGCAAGAGCTATTTCCGCGACATCGGCGTGTTGCAGTTGGTCAAAGAAAAGCTGCCGGTGTCGATTTCGCTCGGCATCTGGATGACGCTGCTCACCTACCTGATCTCGATCCCGCTCGGCATCAAGAAAGCCGTCGACGACGGCTCGCATTTCGACGTGTGGACCTCTGGCGTCATCATCATCGGCTACGCCATTCCCGGCTTCCTGTTCGCCATCCTGCTGATCGTGCTGTTCGCCGGCGGCTCGTTCTTCAACTGGTTCCCGTTGCGCGGTCTGATCTCGGAGAACTTCTGGCAACTGCCGTGGTACGCCAAGATCGGCGATTATTTCTGGCATCTGACACTGCCGATCATCTCGATGGCGCTGTCGGCCTTCGCCACCATGACGCTGCTCACCAAGAACTCGTTTCTCGACGAAATCCGCAAGCAATATGTGCTCACCGCCCGCGCCAAGGGCTGCGCCCGCAACCAGGTGCTTTACGGCCACGTCTTCCGCAACGCCATGCTGATCGTGATCGCCGGCTTTCCCGGCGCCTTCGTGCACGCCTTCTTCACCGGTTCGCTGCTGATCGAGACCATCTTCTCGCTCGACGGGCTCGGCCTGCTCGGCTTCGAGAGCGTGCTCAACCGCGATTATCCGGTGGTGTTCGCGACGCTCTATATCTTCTCGTTGCTCGGCCTGGTGGTGAACCTGATCTCGGATCTGACCTACACCTGGATCGATCCGCGCATCGATTTCGAGACGCGTGAGGTCTGAGATGGACGCTCCGGTCCGTCAGGATTATTCGGAAGCGGCGGTCGACACGCCGGTCGGCAGCCTGCAGCCGGTCATCTCCAGCCGCTTCACGCTGTCGCCGCTCAACAGGCGGCGCTGGCAGAACTTCAAGGCCAACCGGCGCGGCTACTGGTCGCTGTGGATTTTCCTGGCGCTGTTTATCATCACGCTATTTGCCGAGTTCATCGCCAACGACAAGCCGATCTTCATCGACGTCAACGGCAAGCTGTTTTTCCCGGCGGTGGTGACCTATGCGGACACCGCCTTCGCCAAGACGCCTGACCCCAATCTGTTCGGCACCGCCGCCGATTATCGTGACGAATACTTGATGGGCCTGATCAAGAAGGAAGGCGCTACCGTGATCTGGCCGCCGATCCGTTTCTCCTACAACACCCAAGTGAGCCGTCCGCCGTCGCCGTTTCCGTCGAAGCCGACCTGGATGCTGACGCAGAAGGATTGCGAATTTGCCGCCACCCACGGTTTCGCCAAATGCGGCAACGCCGAATACAACTGGCTCGGCACCGACGACGGCGGCCGCGACGTGTTGGCGCGCCTGATCTACGGCTTCCGCATCTCGGTGCTGTTCGGGCTGACGCTGACGCTGGTGTCTTCGGTCATCGGCGTGGCGGCCGGCGCGGTGCAGGGCTATTTCGGCGGCTGGACTGATCTGTTGTTCCAGCGCTTCATCGAAATCTGGACCTCGATCCCCTCGCTTTATCTGCTGCTGATCATCTCCTCGGTGCTGGTACCGGGCTTTTTCGTGCTGCTCGGCATTCTGCTGCTGTTCTCGTGGGTGTCGCTGGTGGGGCTGGTGCGCGCGGAGTTTCTGCGCGGGCGCAATTTCGAATACATCCAGGCCGCGCGCGCGCTCGGCGTATCGAACCGGGTCATCATCTTCCGCCATCTGCTGCCGAACGCGATGGTGGCGACCATGACCTTCCTGCCGTTCATCCTGTCGTCTTCGGTGATGACGCTGACCGCGCTCGACTTCCTCGGCTTCGGTCTGCCGCCCGGCTCGCCGTCGCTCGGCGAATTGTTGAGCCAAGGCAAATCCAATGTGCAGGCGCCGTGGCTCGGCCTCACCGGGTTTTTCTCACTGGCAATCATGCTGTCGTTGCTGATCTTCATCGGCGAGGCGGTGCGCGACGCCTTCGATCCGCGCAAGACTTTCAGGTGAAACATGCATTTTGCATATGATCTTGAGCAGAAACCGGCAATATGTATACTTATGCAATGCAATCTGTTGCTGAAATATTCTCTTTGTGGGGCTCTGACGCCGAAGTCGCGCGCGATATCGGCATTTCCTATCCCACGGTTTCTTCATGGAAGCAGCGCGGGTCAATTCCGGTTGCCTATTGGCGTCCGCTCATTCGCGCGGCGCGCCGGCGCGGGCACCCGGAAGTCACTGCGGATTTGCTCGTCGATATCCACGCCGGCGGCGCGAAGCCCCTTGGCTTCTCCGAAGGGGAGGCGCCCTACACCGCTCCGATGCCGAGCGCAAAAGCGGAGCAGCAGCGCCCAGCTGAGCAAAGCGGCACTGGCCATTTCTCGCGGCACAAGCACGTTCGCCGGAACAACTTCAAATCCGGGGACGAGATCGAGGATCACATCCGCGCTTTGCGCGAAGAGTGGTCGCTCCGGTGAGCGACGCGCGCATTTATCTCGACGCGAATGTTTTTATCGCCGCCTACGAAACACGCGGCGCGCGCTCCGATCATGCGTGGTGGATTTTGCAAGCTATCGAGGACAAGGAATTTCAGGCGTTCACCAGCGAGCTTACTCTTGCCGAAGTCTTGGTCGGTCCGTTTCAGGAGGGCGACGATGAGCTCGCCGGCCATTACCGCGAGATTTTGTTATCCGACGCCGATTTTTCGGTCGCCGCCGTGGAGCGAAAAGTGTTGATCGAGGCCGCGATGCTTAGAAGTATGACCCGATCGCTCAGGTTGCCGGACGCGATTCACGTCGCGACCGCGCGGCTTTGCGGGTGTCGCTTCATCGTCAGCGATGATCGAAGGCTGCCCATCGCGCCCGGAGTTTCTGTTGTGCAACTCGGGCCGCATGCGCTCGAGATGATGCGAGGGCAAGGATCGTGAACGCCCCCGCCGACAAGCTGCTTTCCGTCCGCGATCTTTCGGTCGCCTTCGGCGTCGGCGCGCGCGAGGTGCTGGCCGTCGACCGCGTGTCGTTCGACATCGGCAAGAGCGAGACGGTTGCGCTGGTCGGCGAGAGCGGTTCCGGCAAGTCGGTCACCGCGCTGTCGGTGATGAAGCTGTTGCCCTATCCGACGGCGCATCACCCGTCCGGCTCGATCCGTTTTCGCGGCCAGGAATTGCTGAGCTTGCCGGAGAGCGAAATACGCAAGGTCCGCGGCAACGACATCACCATCGTCTTCCAGGAGCCGATGACCTCGCTTAACCCGCTGCACACGATCGAGAAGCAGATCACCGAGATTCTTTTGCTACACCAAGGCATTACCGGGGAGGCCGCGCGCCGCCGCATCGTCGACCTGCTCGGCCAGGTCGGCATTCAAGATCCGGCCGGCCGCCTCGCCAGCTATCCGCACCAGCTCTCCGGCGGCCAACGTCAGCGCGTGATGATCGCCATGGCATTGGCGAACGAGCCCGATCTGCTAATCGCCGACGAGCCGACCACCGCGCTCGATGTCACCGTGCAGGCGCAGATCCTGCAGCTCTTGAAAGCCACGCAGAAGCGGCTCGGCATGTCGATGTTGTTCATCACCCATGACCTCGGCATCGTGCGCAAGCTCGCCGACCGGGTCTGCGTGATGAACGCCGGCAAGATAGTCGAGCACGGTCCGGTCGAGCGTGTGTTCACCGCGCCGGAGCATCCCTATACGCGTGAATTGCTGGCCGCCGAGCCGAAGCCAGATCCGGCGCCGCCGCGGCCGCAGGCCCCCATCGTTGTCGAGACCAAGGACCTGAAAGTCTGGTTCCCGATCAAGCGTGGCCTGATGCGCAAGGTGGTCGGCCACATCAAGGCGGTCGACGGCATCAGCGTCGAAGTGCGCAAAGGCGAAACGCTCGGCGTGGTCGGCGAGTCGGGCTCGGGCAAGACCACGCTCGGCCTCGCCATCCTGCGGCTGATCTCCTCCGATGGTCCGGTGGTGTTCATGGGGCACTCCATCCAGGGCCTCAAGTTCAAGCAGATGCGGCCGTTCCGCCGCGACATGCAGATCGTGTTCCAGGATCCTTATGGCTCGCTCAGCCCACGCATGTCGGTCTCCGACATCATCGAGGAAGGCCTCTGGGTGCATCATCCGCATCTGAATTCGGCCGAATGCGAGCGGCGCGTGATGGCCGCGCTCACCGATGTTGGACTCGACACCGATACGCGTCACCGCTATCCGCACGAATTCTCCGGCGGCCAGCGTCAGCGTATCGCGCTTGCCCGCGCGCTGGTGCTGGAGCCGACCTTCATCATGCTGGACGAGCCGACGAGCGCGCTCGACATGCTGATCCAGGCGCAAATGGTCGATCTCCTGCGCGACCTGCAGAAACGGCGCGATTTGACGTACATGTTCATTTCGCACGACCTGCGCGTGGTGGCGGCGTTGGCGAGCCGGCTGGTGGTTTTGCGCCACGGCAAGATCGTGGAATCGGGCGCGGCGGCGGAATTGTTCAAGGCGCCGAAAAGCGACTACACGCGCGCGCTTTTTGCCGCCGCCTTTAATCTGGAGACCGCGCCCGAGGGCGTGGTGTCGCAGTGACGCATATGCGCGAGCGCTCCGAGCTTGCCGATCGCCCCGCCGATGTCACGCTGTCGCCGCCGGAGCGTCTGGCCAAGAGTTTCTTCGACTATCTGCGCTTCCGGGTGACGCTGCCACGCGGCGAGCAAACGCGCGACGTTGTGCGCGCCGGTAAGGTCGCGGCGGTGCTGCCGATCGATGTCGAACGCGACGAGATCGTGATGATCCGTCAGTTCCGGCTGGCGGCGCATCTTGCCAATGATAAAGGCGAGCTGCTCGAAATCGTTGCGGGGCGCATCGAGCCCGGAGAGACGGCAGCGCTTGCCGCGCAACGTGAATGCAGCGAGGAGATCGGCGTGGCGCCCTTGGCGCTAGTCGAATTGTTCAGCTATCTGCCGACGCCGGGCATGACCGATGAAGTCGTGACGTTTTTTCTCGCGGCGGTCGATGCCGCGGGCGTGCCAGAGCGCACGCAGCCGACGGACGGCGAATATATCAGCGTGCTGCGGGTGCCGGTCGACGCGGCGCTTAAGGCTTTGAACCGCGGCGTGATGTGCAGCGGGCCGCTGGTGATCGCGCTGCAATGGCTGGCGCTCAATCGCGGCCGCATCGTTACGCTACTGCGCGCAAGCGGATCGGACCGCTGACGTCACGTAGTCGTGATTCGCTATGTGATCGGCCTATCGGGCAAGACCGAATTTCCCCGCGCCGGCCCGTCCAGCCAACAAGAACAACCATGCCCTTCATCAGTCGCCTGATCGCCGTACTCATCGTCATCGCCCCGCTCGCAGCCCACGGCGACGAGGGCTTTTATCCGATCAAGGCCGACGACGGCAGCATCATCGCCAATCATCCGGTGTCGGCGGACACCGAGCGCCGGATCGAGAAGTTGCCGGGTGTGGTCGTCGTCGGCAATCCGCGCGGCCAGGTGACGCTTGCCGAATTTTACGATCTCAATTGCCCCTATTGCCGCAAAGCCTCGGCCGATATCGCCGAGCTTGTGCGCGCCGATCCGCAATTGCGGCTGGTGCTGGTGCCGTTTCCGGTGCTGGGCATCCCGTCGATCCAGGCGGGTCGCGTCGAGCTTGCGGTGGCGCGGTTGGCGACGCCGCAGAAATTCTACGAGTTTCATCGCAAGGTTTACGCCGAACGCGGCGTGATCGACGGCAATCGTGCCTTTGCGGCGGCGAAAGCCATCGGCCTCGACCTCAAGAAGGTGGAGAAGATCGCCAACGAGGATTCGCTTGCCGAGGTCATGATCGCGCACCTGCATGTCGGCGAAGCACTCAAGATCGAGGCAACGCCGGGTTTCGTCATCAAGGGCGTCGCCTTTGTCGGCTATCCCGGACCCAAGGCGCTGGCGGAGATCGTCAAGTCGGTCGAGCGCTGCGGCAAGGTGATTTGCGATGGGGCAAACCGCTAGCGCATGATCCGAAAAGCATGTCCTCGACCCGATCGGGGATGGGAACCGGTTTTCGGAAAAGATCATGCGCCAGCAAAATGTTAGGCGGCATTCTGATTCAATCTGAACGGATCAGACTCTAGAGCCGCTTCACGCTGGTCACGTCGCTGCCGCTTGCCTTGATGCGCGCGATCGCGTCTTCCGCCGGCTCGACCGCCACCGCCATGTGATGGGCGTTGGCGTGCAGCAAGGTCTCGGCATCGCGGGCGATGGCGACGTGGCCCTTCCAGAACACCAGATCGCCGCGCCGCAAGCTCGCGAGTGACGATAATTTGCCGAGCGCAAGTTCCTGCATATCGCTGTCGCGCGGGCAGGCGATGCCTGCCGCCTGCAGCGCCACCTGCACCAGGCCCGAGCAGTCGATGCCGAGCGAGGTCTTGCCGCCCCACAGATAAGGCGTGCCGAGGAATTTCTCAGCCACCGTGACGAAATCCGGCTGTCGCGCTTTCAGCGGGGCGAGATGGACCGACGGCAGATGCAATCCCGTGGCGGTCACCGCGAAGCGCTCGTCCTGTCGCGCGATCGCGACTGTTGTGCCCATCGGAAGCGCCATCAGCGGCGCCAATTTGATGTCCGGCGCGGGAAATCCAAGCGTCCGCAGCGCGATCACCTTGTGGGTCGGCGCCGGCCCGTCTCCAGCCAGCGCGTTGGCCGAAAGCCAGCCGACATAGCCGTCGCTCTCGATCTGGCCCCAGGCCCAGCCTTCCTCGGTCGTCTCATAGACCGTGATGCGCTCGCCCAGCAGCGCTTCGGTGACCAGCCGCGCGTCGTGCGACGGTGCTTGGCGCAAGCCGGCGACCGGCTCGATGACTTGATAGCGCGCGCCTTCGACGAAACGCACGGCCTCGACCTCGCCTTGCAGATGCTTTGCCGCCAGCTCGGGGCGGAACGGATGGATGCGGGGATCGAGCGCGACCATCTTAGCAGTAGCGCGCGCTCAGCATCGCGTAGAGCGTGCGGGCGGTCTGGCATTCGCCGCCTTCCGGACGGCCGGGCTTGGCCGACGGTGTCCAGGCGAAGATGTCGAGGTGCAACCAAGACCTCACCGCGATGAACTTGCGCAAAAACAGCGCCGCGGTGATGGCGCCGCCGTGCGGGCCGGTGCTGACATTGTTGGTGTCGGCCACTTTGGAGTCGAGCATCTGTTCGTAAGGCTTCCACAGCGGCAGCCGCCAGACCGGATCGTTCTCCGCCATGGCCACGCTTTCGAATTCGCCGGCGAGCATTTCATCGTCGGTAAAGTACGCGGGTAACTCTGGCCCCAGCGCCACACGCGCCGCCCCGGTCAGCGTGGCGAAATCGACCACCAGCGCCGGGTTGTCTTCGTCGGCCAGCGCCAAAGCGTCGGCGAGGACCAGCCGGCCCTCGGCGTCGGTATTGCCGATCTCGACGCTGATGCCCTTGCGCGACCGGTAGATATCGCGCGGGCGGAAGCTGGTGCCCGAAATCGAATTCTCCACCGCCGGGATGATGACGCGTAGTCTCACTTTCAGCCAGCGCGACATGATCATGTGCGCAAGACCGAGCGCCGTCGCGGCGCCGGCCATGTCTTTCTTCATGTTGAGCATGCCGCTTGAGGGCTTGATGTCGAGCCCGCCGGTGTCGAAGCAGACGCCCTTGCCGACCAGAGTGATCTTCGGGTCGGTGTCCTTGCCCCAGGTGAGATCGATCAGGCGCGGCGCGCGCACCGAGCCGGCGCCGACCGCATGCACAAGCGGGAATTCCCGGGCCAGTGCGCTGCCGGCGGTAACCTTCACGGTCGCGCCATGCTGTCCGCCGAGCGTGCGCGCGGCCTCCTCCAGTTCGGCCGGTCCCATGTCGTTGGATGGCGTGTTGATGAGGTCGCGGCAGAGCGTCACGCCCTCCGCGATGCGGGTGAGATCGTCGCCGTCGACGCCATCGGGCAGCACCAGCCGGACCTGACACGCCTCGCTTTTGCGGTAGCGGTCGAATTGGTAGGCGCCGAGCGCAAAAGCCAAGGCAGCGAGTCCGGCGTCATGCGGCATGTTGGCAAAGCGGTAGACGCCCGGCGGCAGCAGGTTGACGAGTTGCCCGGGACGGAACGGGTCCTTCACCGCCTCTTCAGGTTGCTCGATGCCGAACAATACGCCGGCGAGCTCGCCGTCCCCCGCCGGCACAATGAGGTGACGTCCCGGTTTCGGCTCAAAGCCGGAGGCGCGCACGAACGTGCGCTCGCGGTCGTCGATAATATCGATCGTCTTGTTGAAGGTAGCGGCATTGACGAACAGGATTGGGACCGACAAAGCCTCGCCGGCCTTGGAAAAAATCGGATGCATGGTTACTCCGCGGCGTCACGCATGGTTGGCTTCGGGCGGTAGCCGTCGCGCGTCTGCGGCAGCTTCCAGCCGAGCATTTTGGAGGCGACCAGCGTGCGCAGCACCTGCGCGGTGCCGCCGCCGATGGTGAACATGCGCACGTCGCGCGCCATGCGCTCAAGCGGCAGGTCGCGCGAATAGCCGCGCGCGCCGAACAATTGCAGCGCGTCGTTGACGATTCGGATGGCGGCCTCGGCGGCGAAGATTTTAGCCTGCGCCGCGAGCATGGGATCGGGGAAGGCGCTGCCTCCGGCGCCGCGCGAGCGCGCCGCCGTATAGAGCATGAGGCGCGCGGCGGTGAGCTGCGTCTGCATGTCGGCCAGCATCCATTGCAGTCCCTGGAACTCGCCGATCGGGCGGCCGAATTGCTCGCGCGTCTTGAGCCATTCCAGCGCGTGACCGAGCGCGCCGGCGGCGATGCCCATGGCCACGGTGCCGGCGCCGACCCGCTGGCTGTTATAGGCGTTCATCAGATCGGCGAAACCGCGGCGGAAGCCGGACGGCGGCAGCACCGCCATGTTCGCCGGTACTTCCAGATCCTCGAAGGCAAGCTCGCCTTCCGGCATGCCGCGCAGACCCATGGTCTGCTCGCGCCGCACCAGGCGCAGCCCTTTGGCCTCATCGCGCACCGCGAGAAAGCCGCCGATGCCGAGATTCTCGCCGCGCTCGTCATAAACGCGCGCGAAGATCAGATGCAGGCGCGACACGCCGGCGCCGGTGATCCAGTGCTTGCGGCCGTTGATGACATACGTGTCGCCGCGCTTGTCGGCGCGGGTGGTCATGGCAAGCGCATCGCTGCCGGCGTCCGGCTCGGTGATGCAGATCGCCGGCTTGTCGCCGTCGAGCACCAGGCGGGCGGCCAGCGTCTTCTGCGCCTCGCTGCCATAGGCCATCACGGTCGAGATGGCGCCCATATTGGTCTCGACCACGATGCGCGCGGTGACCGTGCAGGCCTTGGCCATTTCCTCGATCACCAGAACGGCGTCCAGGAAGGAGCGGCCCTGGCCGCCGAGCGCTTTCGGGATGGTCAGGCCGACGAAGCCGGCTTTGGTCAGCGCCTCGACGATATCCCAGGGGTACTGCTCGTCGCGGTCGATTTGGGCGGCGCGCGGGCGCACCACCGCCTCCGCAAAGGCGCGGGCGCGATCCTGAAGCGCGGTCTCGTCCGGGGAAAGTCCGAGGTTCATGGGTGTCATCTTACGGCCAGACCGGGGCGAAGTTTACAAGTTAACCACTCGTTAGGGTTAACGTTTTATTGCTCGGACAAATGTCCAGCCGCGGGATGCCCATGCGTTTTTATAGCCGTCTGCCAACCGCTCGTCTTCTCGCTTCGGTCGCTCTCACGGCCGTGCTGGCGCTCTCGGCGGCCGGATGCGCCTCGCTCAGCCCCGAGACCACCGGCTCGATCGGCAGCAAGTCCACCCCACGCAGCGACGCCGAATGGCGTGCCCAGCTTGCCGAATGGGGCCCGCGCTACCGCGCCGACAATGCCGATTCCAAGGCGGCGATGTATTACGCGCAGGCGCTGCGCGCCACCGGCCAGCGCGCCCAGGCGGTGGCGGTGCTGCAGCAGGCCTCATTCCGCAATCCGCATGACAAGCCGCTGCTCGGCGAATATGGCCGCGCCCTTGCCGACGCCGGCGACTATACCCAGGCGCTCGCGGTGCTCGAGCGCGCGCATACGCCGGACAACCCGGATTGGCGCGTCCTCAACGCGCAAGGCGCAGTGCTCGACCAGCTGAGCCGCCACGCGGAGGCGCAGCAGCACTATTCGTCGGCGCTCAAAATCGTGCCGAATGAACCCTCGGTCTTGTCCAATCTCGGTCTGTCTTACGCCCTGTCCAAAGACCTGCGCCGGGCCGAGAAGACGCTGCGGCTGGCGGCGGCGCAGCCGCATGCCGGTCCGAAAGTGCGGCAAAATCTCGCGCTGGTCGTCGGGCTGCGGGGCCGTTTCGCCGAAGCCGAGCGAATCGCGAGCGCGGACCTGCCGCCGAAAGAGGCGGCCGCCAATGTCGCCTATCTGCGGCAAGTGCTGGCGCAGCAGGCGCAGACCAAGAAGCGCGGCCGCATACACGTTCCGGCACCCGCTACTAGCTCCTGATCGAAATTTTACCCGGTCATCGAAGCGGCCGGCGCCGAAGCGCGCCGCGCATCAATGCATGATGTGGATGACCTTGATCGCCGCCGGGCCGAGAATGACGACGAACAGCACCGGCAGAAAGAATACAATCATCGGCACGGTCAGTTTCGGCGGCAGGCCGGCGGCCTTCTTTTCGGCTTCCGACATGCGCATGTCGCGGTTTTCCTGCGCCATCACGCGCAAGCTGGTCGCAAGCGGCGTGCCATAGCGCTCCGCCTGCTGCAACGCCATGCAGACCGATTTCACGCCTTCGAGATCGGTGCGCTTGGCCAAATTTTCGTAGGCCTGACGGCGGTCCGGCAGATAGGACAGTTCGGCGGTCGTGAGCGTGAGTTCCTCGGCCAGCCCGACCGATTGCGTGCCGACTTCCTCGCTGACCTTGCGGAAGGCCGCTTCGATCGACATGCCGGATTCGACGCAGATCAGCAACAGATCGAGCGTGTCGGGAAAAGCACGTTTGATCGAAAGCTGCCGGCGCGCAATTCGATTCTTGAGGAACAGCAGCGGCAGCTGCATGCCGACATAGGCGGCGCCGATGCAGATACCGATTTTGACGATGGTCGGCTGATTGAGCTTGACCAGCACGAATACATAGAACGCCGCAAACAACAGCGTCACGGCCGGCGTCACCATGCGGAAAAACAGATAGGTGACGTAAGGGGCCTGCCCGCGATAGCCGGCCTGCACCAGTTTGGAGCGGGCTTGTTCCTGACCGACCCATTTGCTCAAGTTGAATTGGTTGACGATGGCCTGGATCGACTGTTTGGGCGATTGGCGGAGACTGACCTTCTGCTGCGATTGCGCCAGCCGCTCGCGTTCGCGCTGTCGAATCTTTTCGCGCTCGACCGAAACCGCACGCATCCGCCTGCCGAGCGTATCGGAGAATACCAGCGGCATGGCGAGCGTGAAAACCGTCGCCGTCGCCGCGATGGCGGCGAACACCATCGTCAGCGTGTGGACGTTGATTGAATCCATCAACAGATCGAGCATTGGTTCGTCACTCAGAAGTCGAAATTGATCATTTTCTTCATCACGAAGATGCCGGCCGACATCCAGACGACGGACGCCGCCAGCATCAGGCGGCCTGCCGGCTCCTTCCACAGCAGCGAGATATAGTCGGGGCTGCTGATATAGACCATAATCATCACCGCTATCGGCAGCGCGCCGATGATGCCGGCCGAAGCTTTCGCTTCCTGCGACATCGCCTGGATCTTGGCTTTCATCTTTTTGCGGTCGCGTAGCACGCGTGACAGGTTGCCGAGCGCCTCGGAAAGGTTGCCGCCAGCCTTTTGCTGGATGGCGATCACGATGCCGAAGAAATTCGCCTCGGGAACCCGCATGTGTTCGTAGAGTTTGCCGCAGGCCTCGCCCAGCGGCATGCCGATCGCCTGAGTCTCGACCAGGTTACGGAATTCGGATTTCACTGGCTCGACCGCGTCCACCGCAACCATCTTCAGGCAATCGAGCAGTGGCAGGCCGGCCTTGATGCCACGCACGATCACGTCTACCGCATCGGGGAATGCATCGAGAAATTTCGCTTCGCGGCGCTTCTTGAGATATGACAGCATCCAGAATGGTAGGCCGAGTGCACCGGCGAAGCCCAATCCCGCGGCGACGATGAGACCGGCTCCGGAGAACAATCCCACTAAAAAGAATAGCACGCCGACCGCGGCGCAAATCATGAAGAACTGCTGCTTCGAAAAGCTCAGCCCGGCTTGCTGGATTCGCATCAAAAGCGGCATCCGGCGATTCTTCTTGTGACGGTCCTCGATCTCCTTGAGCGTCTGCTCCACCTGGTCGCGGCGGGATCTCTGATTTGAGCGCGCGGCGCGGACGGTCGGCTCCGGCTTGGCCAAATTGGCCATACGTTCTTCGGCTTTCCGCTCGCCGGACATGATCGGATAGATAAATACCCAGAACAGGCCGCCCACCGCGAGCGATGCCAGGAAGAACACGGCGATCGTTTGCATCGTCTTCTCCCGATTACGCCCGCATGGCTTCGGTGGCGGCTTCCGCGGCATCGAGTGCGGCGGCCAGGCGCTGTTCCTCGCCGTAGTAGCGGGCGCGATCCCAGAACCGCGGGTGGCCGATACCGGTCGAGCGATGGCGGCCGAGGATATTGCCGTTCGCGTCCTCGCCCATCATGTCGTAGACGAATAGGTCTTGCGTGATGATGACGTCGCCTTCCATCCCCATCACTTCGGTGATGTGGGTGATCTTGCGCGAGCCGTCGCGCAGGCGCGCCGCTTGAATCACCACGTCGACCGAGGCCACGATCATCTCGCGGATGGTGCGCGAGGGCAGCGCGAATCCGCCCATGGTGATCATCGATTCGAGGCGGGAGAGCCCTTCACGCGGATTGTTGGCGTGCAGCGTGCCCATCGAACCGTCGTGGCCGGTGTTCATCGCCTGCAACAGGTCGAAGGCTTCGGGTCCGCGCACTTCGCCGACGATGATGCGTTCCGGCCGCATACGCAGGCAGTTGCGCACCAGGTCGCGCATGGTCACTTGGCCTTCGCCTTCCAGGTTCGGCGGCCGCGTTTCCAGGCGCACCACGTGCGGCTGCTGCAACTGCAATTCGGCGGCGTCTTCGCAGGTGATGATGCGCTCATCGTCCGCGATGAACTGGGTGAGGCAGTTGAGCAGCGTGGTCTTACCGGAACCGGTGCCGCCCGACACGATGGTGTTGACGCGGCTGTGGC
Source organism: uncultured Alphaproteobacteria bacterium (assembly GCA_963727555.1). GTDB lineage: Bacteria > Pseudomonadota > Alphaproteobacteria > Rhizobiales > Xanthobacteraceae > Pseudolabrys. The sequence goes on from CAVSGT010000006.1 coordinate 237,299, forward strand.
CGATGATGCGCAGGATTTCCGCGCCCTGCGGCGTGATGGTGCCGAATTTGACCAACTGGTCGAGGGTCAGCTTGTCCTTCTTGAATTTGCGGATGGTGAGCGCGGGCCCGTCGATCGCGAGCGGCGGCACGATGGCGTTGACGCGCGAGCCGTCCGGCAAGCGCGCGTCGCAGATCGGCGAGGATTCGTCGACGCGGCGGCCGATCTGGCTGACGATGCGCTGGCAGATATTGAGCAGCTGCTGGTTGTCGCGAAAGCGGATACCGGTCTTCTGAATCTTGCCCTTGACTTCGATGTAAACCGTGCCGGAGCCGTTGACCATGATGTCGGCGATGTCGTCGCGCGAAAGCAGCGGCTCGAGCGGCCCGAAGCCGAGCACGTCGTTGCAGATATCGTCGAGCAGCTCTTCCTGCTCCGAGATCGACATCACGATGTTCTTGATCGAGATGATCTCGTTGACGATGTCGCGGATTTCCTCGCGCGCGGAATCGGCATCGAGTTCGCGCAAGCTGCGCCAGATCGATCGCCTCGATCAGTGCGCCGAAGACGGTGCCTTTGACCGTGTAATAATTGTCCGAATGCCGCGAATCGACCGAGGAGGGGATCGTGGTGTGCGGCGAGGACGCGCGCGCAGGAGATGGCGCGGAAACCAGCGGCGCGCCGAGACCGTCGGAAGGAAACGGCGCTCGGCCGCTCTCCATCGGCGCAGACGCGTCCGGGTTGGCCGCCGGCGCCGGCTGGACAGCCGGTGCAGCAGCCGGCGCAGGCGCCGATTGGGGGGCGGCCGCCGGGGCGGGAGCTTCGGCTGTCGTGGAGCTACGCTTACCGAACACGAGTACAGTCTCCGAACTTTACGAGCCTTGCCGCATTTTCAGCTTGGACAGCAGCGGGCTGAGCAAGCTGCCGCGCGAGCGCTTCACTTCTGAGCGCCCGGTTAGCACTTGGGCGAGCTGCCGGAACATTTCCGCCGTCTTATGCCCGGCGGAAACTTCGGCGATCATCTGCCCGTTATTGGCGGCGGTGCCGAAGATCTGCGGCTCGAACGGGATCACCGCGATCGGCTGATCTTCCAGCGCCTTGGCAAAATCCGCCGGCGTAATCTCCGGCCGCTTGGGCACGCCGACCTGGTTGAGGCAGTAGAACGGGCGGTGGTCGTTCGGCCGCGCGGCGCGCAGCAGATCCACCAGATTCTTGGCGTTGCGCAGGTTGGCGAGGTCGGGCCCGGCGACGATCAGGATGTCGTCGGCGCTCACCAGCAGATGCTTGGTCCAGCCCGCCCATTGGTGCGGCATGTCGAGCACGACGCAGGGGATCGTGCTGCGCAACGTATCGAGGATGGCGTCGAAGGCTTCCGAGCCGAAATCGTAGACCCGGTCGAGGGTCGCCGGAGCGGCCAGCAGGCTCAGATGGTCGGTGCATTTCGACAGCAGCCGATCGACGAAATTGGTATCGATGCGGTCGGGCGAAAACACCGCATCGGCGATGCCCTGCGGCGGGTCCTGATTGTAGTCGAGACCGGCGGTGCCGAAAGCAAGGTCGAGATCGGTCACAACCGAATCGAGCGCGAGGTCGCGCGCGATCGCCCAGCCGATATTGTGCGCGACGGTCGAGGCGCCGACGCCGCCTTTGGCGCCGATCACGGCAATGATGCGGCCGACCGGCTTGGCGTGCGGGGTGGCGAACATGCCGCAGACCGAGCGTACGATGTCGATCGTGCCGACCGGTGCGATCAGGTAGTCGCTGACACCGCGCCGCGTCAGCTCGCGGTAGAGCGTGACGTCGTTGACCCGGCCGACCACCAGGACCCGCGTGCCGGCGTCGCAGACCTCGGCCAGGCGGTCGAGACCCTCGATGATTCCGTCGGCGCGGTCGTCGGATTCGATGATGATGATATTGGGCGTCGGCGAACCACGGTAGGCTTCGACCGCCGCCTTGATCCCGCCCATCTGAATCTTGACGTGGGTCTTGGCCATGCGGCGGTCTTCGCCGGCGGCCTGCACCGCGGCGGCGGTCTCGACCGTCTCGCAAAAGGCCTGGATCGAAACCCGCGGCGCCGGCGCGATGTGCTCGTCGGCGACCTCAGCCGATACCGTCGGCATCGGCTCGTGTTCGGCAATGGCGGTTTGCTGTGCGTGCGTGATCATTTTCCAACTTCGCTGATTTTGTTGGCGTCGTAGCCGGAATACTTGCCGGACGGATCTTCACCCTTGCGATACTTGTCGATCGCGACAGAGCGGCGGGCAGCGTAAGCCGGCGTTTCACCGCGCGGCTGCACGAGGTCGGCCGGATTGTCGACCATGGCCGCGAGGTTGCGCTGGGTGGCGCAGCCAAAATTCCAATAAGGCCGGTTCTCGACGTAACGGATGTCCGAGGTCGGGCCGAGATCGTCGGGCCAGACGCCGCAAGGGCCGACGTCGGCGACAACTTTGGAATAGTCGAGCCGGATGGCGGCGAGCTCATTGCCCACCGGTCGGTAGCGGTGCACGTAAACCGCCCGCCGCGGGATGCCCGCGGCGGCAAAGATCGACTCGATTTCGCGCAGCGTGTCGCGGGCGGCGCGAGCGCTTGGGCCGCGGCCCGGCACATCGATCGAAACCCCGCTGGTCGCGTTACGCCGCCATACTTGCGCAAATGACAGCACGTCGGCGCGTTGATTCGGCGTCAGTCCGCCGCGATTGCGGCCGACGAAGACTTGAACCGTGTGCGTGCCTTCGTGCAGCGCGATCGGATGGCGGACGCGGTAGTCGCGGGGATACGTTTCGACCGTATCCATGACGCCGTGCGGATAACACCCGGCGAGCGAGGTGGCGAGAGTGAGGGCGGCCACCAGACGCAGCGCCAGGGCGCTTCGGCGTTTGGCGATCACCGCGTTATGCACTGTCATCGGTCGTCTCCGCGCTCGCTCAATCGAGGAAGAATCCATACTTGCCGTGATATTCGTGCGGCGACGGATCGAACTTTCCGACGCGGCCGTAGATTCGATTCAGGCGTCCGAGCAGGACGGCCGACGGATCGTTCGGATCGGCAAAGCCGTCGTCGGGACGCGACAGTCGCTTCTGCGCCACCGCATGCACGATGTAGGGCGTGACGATGATCATCAGCTCGGTTTGGTTGTTGACGTAATCGCGGCTCTTAAACAGAGTGCCGAGGATCGGCACCTGCATCAGGCCCGGCAGGCCGCTGATGGACTGTTTGGTCTGTTGCTTGATCATGCCGGCGAGTGCCAGCGATCCGCCCGACGGAATTTCCAGTGTGGTCTCGGCGCGGCGAGTTTTGAGCGACGGAACCGACAGCCCCGAGATCGACAAGGCGCCTTCGGTGGACAGTTCGGAGACTTCCGTCATCACTTTGAGGCTGATGCGGCCTTCCGTCAGCACCACAGGCGTGAACACCAGGCTGACGCCGAATTTCTTGAAATCGACCGTCGGTGTGTAATCCGGCGGGCCGCTCGTTCCTTTGACGAAAGGAAATTCGCCGCCGACCAGGAAATTCGCCGTTTCGCCGGAGATCGCGTCCAAGGTGGGCTCGGCGAGCGTGCGCACGACCCCGGCTTGGTCCATCGCTTGTAGCGTCGCGGTAATGGTGTTGCCGCCGACGCTCAGCGGCATGCCGGCGGTGAGCGAATTGGGCGGCGCTTGACCAGAGGCGCCGAAGGCATTGTTGGTCTGGAAAACGGCGGTCCCGTAGCCGACGGAGGCATTGATATTGATGCCGAGCTGCTTGACGAGGTCGCGCTGTACTTCGGCGACGGTTACTTTGAGCATGACTTGGTCGCGGCCGCGTATGGCGATACCGTTGACCACCTTGGCGCCGTCGCCGACCAGCCGCGAGGCAATATCGTAAGCCTGTTGCGATTCGACCGGGCTGGCGGCCGTGCCGCTCAGCATGACGCCGTCTTTGCCGATGCCTTCGATGTGGATGTCGGCATCCGGCATGCTCTGCCTAAACGCCGCGCGCACGCCGTTCAGATCGCGCTTGACCGCGATATCGAAGCCGGCGATTTGGCGGCCTTGGGCGTCGAAGAAGAACATGTTGGTCTGGCCGACTTCGACGCCGATGATGTAGACGCGGCGCGAAGAACGGATCACCGCGTTGGCAACCTTGGGATTGGCGACCAGCACGTCTTTGATGTCGCGCGGCAGGTCGATGGCGGCCGATTTGCCGATGCCAAGCGGAATGAACCGCGAGGTGCCCTCGCTTGCCGCCACCTTGAGCAGCGGTGCCCGCGCATCGGCCGCAAGCGCCGGCGTGAGGCCGGTGGTTGCGACGAGTGCCGCAAGCGAAGCGGCGCGGATCAAAGTCGTTATCGGCATGTCCCCGATCCCTCTTAAGCGATCATTTCGTTGTCGCCATCGTGCTGATGCCAAAACGAACCATGTTCACGCCGTTGCGGCGCGAGCTTGGGCTGTCCATGGTTTTTGGAGCGTCGTTTTTGGCATCGGTCATGCTGCGCAGCGCCAGTGACAACGAGCCGAGCTGCTGCGACAGCGCCAGGGTCTCCACCTGGTGCGGCGAGAGTTCGAGCGTCGCGGTCTTGCCGACCACGACCTTCTGGCCGTTCTTTTCCTGGATGTTCTGGTCGATCGCCAGCACGCGGACATTGCTCAAGATGGTCTGGCTGGTGTGAACTTCGGTGCCGGTCGCTTTTTCCGCGTCGCGGTCGCGGCGCGTCAGAACCACGTCGACATGGTCGTTCGGCAGGATGAAGCCGCCGGCGCCGGTTTCCGCCGAAATCTGCGTCGAAACGGCCCGCATGCCCTGTGGCAGGATCGCCGCCATGTAGCCGGAGCCCTTGGCGTTGACGACCTTGGCGTCGCGAATCGGCTCGCCGGCGACGAATGGGACGCGCACGATTGAACCGGCCAATTGCTCGGCGGCGTTGGGCCGGTCGTTTCTGCGGATGAAGTTTCCACTGCCCGCGCCGGCCGGCCAAGCCTGCCATTTCAACTCGTCGGGCTTCAGCTTCTGACCCATGGGAATGTCGGATTTGGCAACGAGGACATCCACAGTGGCCACCTTGGGCGCCTGTTTGACCTCGACAGGTTTCTGCGATCGGCTGGCCAGCATGGCGGCGACGCCGCCGGCGCCGACAGCAACGATCAGAACAACAAGACGCGCGGTTTTCATACGCTCACTCTCACCGTGACATGACGATCGGCTCGGTCGCCTAAACCACATGGCCGCCGGTGCGGCTGCCTGCACCGGATTTCATCAGCTAAAGGTCAAGGTATGGTTAAGGACCGGTATCCAAATCGAGTTAATATTGGGTTGCGCGAAAATTACCTCTGCGCCGCCAATACCATCCGGGTCAGACGCCGAGCGAGGCCATCCAGCCGGTGCTCGGGTAAACCGCAAGCGCGGCGGCGGCGAGCGCGATACCGTAGGGCACGCCGGCGCCCTTCTCATGTAGACGCAGGATCCAATTTTGCCGGGCTAGCGCGGCCGGCAACGGCAACAGCCGGAATTGAATGAGCAGCAACGTGAGCGCGCCGCCGAACAATGACGCATAGATGAGATAATTGAGCAGATAATCGAAGCCGAACCACAGCGCGGTGGCGGCCGCCAGCTTGGCGTCGCCGCCGCCGATCCAGCCCTGGGCAAAGCAGATAAAGGCGACCGTCAGCACCACGGCGGCAGCCGCAAGGTGCATGCCGACCGCTCCCAAGCTCATGCCGGTCGCCAGCGCCAGCAACAGGAATCCGCCGGCCAGCGCCAGCGAAATGCGGTTGGAGATGGTCATGGTCAAAAGGTCGCTGCAGGCGGCAAACGCCATCAGGGCGGGGAACAGCAGCAGTCTGATCGCATCCGTGACCATGTCCCGTCCCTTTGGCGCGTCGGCGCGTTTGCGGCCTGCCGCAGCAGCGCCGCTAAACTACGTCGGCTATGCTTGCGGATCGGTTAGCGCGGCGAATTACGGGTGCCCGATACCTCGAGCGGCAATAGAAACGGCCCCGGCCGTGGCCGGAGCCGTCTAAGCCGTCTTGCGGAATGGAGGTTATTTGAGCTGGCTGGAAATGCTCGAGAAGGTGGCATTCAGCTTGGTGCCGAGGCTGTTCACGACCGCGATAATCGCGACCGAAATACCGGCGGCGATCAGGCCGTATTCGATGGCCGTTGCACCGCTTTCATCACGCAAGAAACCTCGAATCTTCGCCATTGCGGTTCTCCCTCTAGGCGTGGCGTTACTGCGAACGGTGCTTTGGTAGGGGAGAAGTTCCAACGCGGGGTAATATGAAACCGTCAACTTTTAAACTTCCCTGCAACATTGCAAACAACTCGCCGGACAGCACGGTGCAAAAGAAAAAGGCTCCGGCCGATGGCCGGAGCCTTTCTTGTGATGCCAAAGCGCTCAATTATTTGAGCTGGCTCGAGATGCTCGAGAAGGTGGCATTCAGCTTGGTGCCGAGGCCGTTCACGACCGCGATAATCGCGACCGAAATGCCAGCGGCGATGAGGCCGTACTCGATGGCGGTGGCGCCCGAGTCGTCCTTCGCAAAACGCACGAAGAGGTTCTTCATTGGTAGCTCCATGATCCACACGTGGCTGTCTGAGCTGATCCGGGTACCGGAATTACTGCTCCGGCTGGCCTAGATCATGCGGGGACACTAGCAGCGAGGTCTTGCACGCCGGTTAATATCACCGCAGAAACATTTGGTATTTGTGCGTATATATATCGTAGTTAACAAGTAGTAGATGGCAGAATAGTATGGTTAAAAATATATTTACCCGAACAATACAATGATAGTATTTGAGCTATGCTTTAGAATACCAAGAAAATACAGGTTTGGTGCTCGATACTTCATGGATCGACGAGGGCGTTGTTGCTTTGGACATCCGACGCCAATACTGAACGCCGGCGGCGCGTCGGGTCGAATTGTCGTCTTTACGGCCGGAGGCTGGCCGGGCAGGGCCCTCAACCGCGCGCTTTCACGCCATCTTAACTGCGATGGGCCGATACCAGACGAGCCGCGAGGCCGCCCAGTCGGGCGCAAGCTCAGGCTTAAGAAAATGTTAATCGAACTGCTGTCCGTCCTCGACGTCGCCGGCGAAACCTTGCTCAAGGTCGTTCCGGTCACCATCGCCCTTGGCATCGTTTTTGCCGTTCTCACCCATTGGTCGGCCTGTAATCCGGGCGACCCGTGGTGGCGCAAGCGCGAGATCGTGACCGACCTCTGCTATTGGTTCTTCATTCCGCTCGGCGCCCGGTTCGTGCGCATCGGCCTTCTGGTCATGGGCGCCGCGCTGGTTTTCGGCATCCACGGCACCGACGCGCTCATCAAATTCTACGAGAACGGCCACGGGCCGCTATCGGAGCTTCCGCTCTGGTTCCAGGCCATCACCTTCGTGGTGGTGTCGGATTTCCTGATGTATTGGAATCATCGCGCGTTTCATGGGACGCATCTGTGGAAATACCACGCCGTCCACCACTCGTCCGAGGACCTGGATTGGATCTCGGCGGCGCGCTTTCACCCGGTCAATCTGTTCCTCGGCAGCGTTGCGATCGACGTGGTTCTGCTGCTCGCCGGCATTTCGCCAAACGTCATGCTGTGGGTCGGCCCGTTCACGATCGCCTCGTCCGCCTTTGTGCATGCCAACCTGAACTGGACTCTTGGTCCGTTCAAATACGTCATCGCCGGACCGGTGTTTCATCGCTGGCACCACACCGCATTGAATCGCGGCGGCAACCGCAATTTTGCCGGAACGCTTCCAATCTGGGACCTGCTGTTCGGGACCTTCTATATGCCTGAGAACGAGCTGCCGGATGCCTATGGCATCGATGATGCCAATTTCCCGCATACTTTCGGCGCTCAGATGGTCTATCCGTTCCGCCAGTGATCTTGTCCGACGAGCGGTAAAGCTCGCGCCATTTGCACTTCATTCACCATTTTGCAGTCAAATCGACAAAGCAGTCCATCGGCCGCAAAGCAACCGGTGTGATTTGCGTAAGTGCTTGGAGATTTGGATGGTAAGCGTGCTCGAGCGTCGCTGGCGGCGTCTTTTGAGTCTTCTGACCGCCACGCTTTGCGCTACCACGATCGGCGCCGGCCTCGCCCGTGCCGAGGTCATCAATATCCATGTCGACCAGGCCAAGGTGATCAAGCTGCCTGAGAAGGTGGCGACCATCGTGATCGGAAACCCGCTGATCGCCGATGCCACGTTGCAGAGCGGCGGCGTTCTTGTGCTCACCGGCAAAGGCTTTGGCGCCACCAACTTGCTGGCGCTCGATCGCTCCGGCAAGGTGGTGGTCGATGGGACCGTGCACGTGCTGGGCATCACCGGCGACAATCTGGTGGTGGTCTATAAGGGCATCAATCGCGAGACCTACAGCTGCAATCCGAAATGCGAGCCGCGCATCACGTTGGGCGATGCGCCGCCGTTCTTCAACGCGACGCTGGCGCAAACCGGGGTCCGGAACAACCAGGCCCAGGCCAACGCGGGACACTGAGCGAACGAGCGTCGCGGCGGGCGCCGGCCAAGCGTGGTTAGGGCGCGGTTAACGCAATCCCCTTTGTTCTCCGCAATCTGCGCAACAATTCAACAACCTGGATTTGATATGCATTGCCACGGTGCTTAAGCACCGTCAGCAATCGAAGACGCCGCTATGCTCAAGACCATGCGAAACAGATTTACGGCGCCTCTGATTCGGCTCTTGCCGAGCCGCGTCGCGCGCCAATTCGTTCGACAGCAGGACGGCGCTGCGGCGGTCGAATTTGCCTTCGTCGCGCTGCCGTTTCTGGCTCTGACTTTTGCGATCTTGGAAACGGCACTGGTATTTTTCGCCGGCCAGACGCTGGAAGCGGCGACTGCCGATGCCGGGCGTTTGATCATGACCGGTCAGGCGCAGACGGCCGGATACAGCCAGCAGCAGTTCAAAGACGCGGTCTGCGCGCGCATCTACGGTTTGTTCGACTGCAATGGCGGCGTCTACGTCAACGTCAAGACTTACACCAGCTTCGGCGCGGTCGATAACTCGGCGCCGGTCGATAGTGACGGCAAGCTCGAAACGGACAAGATGGGCTATGTGCCCGGCGGCCCAGGCGACATCGTCGTCGTCACGCTCTATTACCAATGGCCGATCTACGTGTCGCTGCTCAGCAACAATTTGTCCAATCTCAGCGGCAACAACCGTCTGCTGGTGGCGACCGCGGTATTCCGCAACGAGCCTTACCAATGAGCCATGCCATGAAAGCGATGACCCAGCACGTGCCGGGAATTCTTCGCCGCATCGCCCGCGACCGGCGCGGTGTCTCGGCGGTGGAATTTGCGCTTTTGGCGCCGGTGATGATCGGGCTTTATCTGGGATGCGCCGAGATTTCCGACGGCGTGAGCGCCGATCGCAAAGTCAGCTTGACCGCCGCCGCGCTTGCCAACCTGGCGGCGCAGGTAACCAGCATCAGCTCGAGCGACATGACCAATATTCTCGATGCCTCGAGCGCGATCATTTACCCCTATTCGAAAGACAATCTGAAGATGACGCTGTCGTGCATCGGCATCGACGCCAGCAAGAACGCGACGGTGAAGTGGACCCAGACGCGAAACGGCACGCCGCTCTCAACCGCCAACGTTCCGGCGGCGCTGCTGGTGGCCAACACGCAATTGCTGTTCAGCCAAGTTTCCTACGCCTACAAGCCGATCGTCGGCTACACCATCACCGGTACGCTGAATTTGACGGATGAAATGTATATGGCGCCGCGCATCTCGGCGCCCACCTATAACGACGGCACGGACCATAAGTGCAGCTGACGGTTATGCGGCCGGCCGGCCCTCGAGGATCGGCAACGCCGTCGTCGATTTGATCCGCTCCATGGCGAAACGCGAGGTGACGTTCTTCAGCGGCACGGTCGCGATCAGCTTCTTGTAGAAGCCGTCATAGCCCTGGATGTCGGCCACCACCACGCGCAGCATGTAATCGACGTCGCCGGCCATCCGGTAGAATTCCATCACCTCCGGCATGGCGCCGACCACTTCGGCGAAGCTGTCGAGCCATTCCTGCGAATGGTCGCCGGTCTCGATCGACACGAATACGGTGATGCCGAGCCCGATTTTTTCCGGGTCGATCAGCGCCACGCGGCGGGTGATCACGCCGTCGGCCTCCAGCCGCTGCAGCCGCTTCCAGCAGGGCGTCGACGACAGGCCGACCCGTTGGCCGATTTCGGCGACGGACAGCGAGGCGTCCTGCTGGACCACGGCGAGGATCTTGCGATCGATGGCGTCCATTCTCTGAGTCCTCAAGATTTTGGAAGCAATGCACTGCCTCCGGCGCACAGAATTAGAATAATTTTCTTATTTGTGCGCTGCATCTGTCTTTATATAGAAAAATATTCTATTTCAACAATAATCTTTTGCCGCACCTCGCGGCCTAACGTGCCTCTCAGGGGACTGCCATGAGAATATCCTTCCAAGCCTGCATCGCGCGTTCGCTCCGCAGCCTGGGCATTGCGGCGCTGTTTGGCGCCGCGCTTGCGGTGAGCGCCGCTGCCGCGCAGGCCGCGCCACTGGTGTCGGTGCAATGGCTCAATGCGCATCGCGCCGAGCCCAACCTTGTCGTGCTCGACGTGCGCTCCGCGATCGACGGCGGCGGCACCAAGGCCTATCTCGCCGCCCACATCCCCGGCAGCGTGCACAGCGACTATGACCAAGGCGGCTGGCGCGTCACCGTGCACAACGTGCCGTTCATGCTGCCGACGCTGTTGGAGATCCAGAACCTGATCGGCGATCTCGGCATCGACGAGAACAGCCATGTCGTGGTGGTGCCGGCCGGCGTGCATATCACCGACTTCGGTTCGGCCGCGCGCGTCTATTGGACGCTGAAGGTGGCGGGCGTTCCGAACGTTTCGATTCTCGACGGCGGTATTGCCGCATGGAAAGCGGCGGGTCTGCCGACCGAAAGCGGCAATCATCCGCCGACGCAGAAGACGCTGTTTGTCGACGGCGACAAGACGCCGCTGGCGACGCTCGCCGACATCGAGAAGATCGAGAAAACCGGCGGGGCCACGCTTCTCGACGCCCGCACGCCGGCGCTGTTCAGCGGCAAGGAAAAGGCGCCGAAGGTCGCCGCCTATGGACACATCCCCGGCGCCATCTTGCTCGACAGCGCCGAGTTCTACGATTCGAAAACCAACCGGCTAAAGCCAAAGGCGGAACTTGCCGCGGTCGCTGCGCGTTTGCCCGCCGGCCCGCTGGTGACCTACTGCAATACCGGGCATTGGTCTGCCACCGACTGGTTCGTGCTGCACGAACTGCTCGGCCGGCAGCGACGTCAAGGTCTATGACGGCTCGATGGTGCAGTGGGCCGCCGATCCGCAACGGCCGCTCGAATCCGCGCGCACCAAGTGGGACGACCTGAAAAAGGTGCTCGGGCTCGGCTCTTGAGCCGCGCATAGAGGCAATTCCCATGTCCACGGCAACCATGGCGGCGCCGCAAGCCGGCGCCGCATTGCGCACTGACCGCCTGTTCCTCGCTCTCGCGCTGGCCGCCACCGCGATCCTGATCGCGCTGGTGTTGCTCGACGGCCAGCTTGCCTCGGCGGGACTGATCCTCGGCGGCTTTGGGCTTGGTGTCGCTTTCCTGAAGGCCGAGTTCAGCTATACGGCATCGTGGCGGCGCTTTCTCACGCGCGGCGAAGCCGGCGGCTTGCTCGGTGGGCTGATCGTCATTGCGATTGCCGCGCTGGCGATCATGCCCGTGGCCGCGTTATCGCCGAAGTTCGGCGGCGCCATTGCGCCGCTGGGGCCGTCGCTTGTCATCGGCGCTTTTACCTTCGGCATCGGCATGCAGCTTGCCAATGGCTGCGGCTCCGGCACGCTCTACACCGCCGGCGGCGGCTCGGGGCGCATGCTGATTGCGTTGTTGTTCTTCATCATTGGCTGTGTCGCCGGCAGCCTGTCGTTGCCGGCGTTCCTTGAACTCGGCGGCATCGATCCGATCCTGGCGTCGGATTATCTCGGCCCCTGGGGCGGGCTGGCCGCGACGCTCGCAAGCCTGGCGTTGGCGGCGGCAGTCATCGTCGCGGTCGCCAGAAAGCGCGGCGCCAATTTCATGCCGTCGCGCAGCTATGTGGTCGGCGGCATCGCGATCGGCGCCTTGGCGATCGCGGTGTTTCTGGCCGGCGGCCATCCATGGAGCGTGACCTTCGGCTTCACGGTATGGGGCGCCAAGGCGGCAAGTAGCCTCGGCTTCGATTTTTCCCATGCGGCGTTCTGGCAATGGCCGGGGCCCAAGCACGCGCTTGCCGGCTCGGTGCTTTCCGACACATCGAGCCTGACCGACTTCGGCATGTTGTTGGGCGCGATGGCGGCCGCCGCCGCCACCAAGCCGTTCGCGAGCGCGGTCTGGCCGCCGGTCAAATCGCTGGCAGCGGCGGCGCTCGGCGGTTTGCTGATGGGCTGGGGCGCGCGCCTCGGCTTCGGCTGCAATATCGGCGCCTTTGTCGGTGGCGTCGCCTCCGGCTCGCTGCACGGCTGGGTCTGGTTCGCCGCGGCGCTACCTGGGTGCCTGATCGGCATCAGGCTGCGCCCGCTGTTCGGCCTGTCGAGAGAATGACCGTCATGCGTACCGTTTACATGATTGTTGTCGTGCTCGGCGTTGTGCTGATCGTCGGCCAACATCTCACCAGCCCGTCGAGCGGACGCGCGGTGTCGCCGGAGGATTTCGCCGGGGCCTGTGCGCCCTGCGGCGCGCCCTGTCCTTCCAAGAAATAGCTGCGTCAGGCGGGGTGCTGCGTCAGGAAGGCATCGACTTCCGCCCGCGTCGCCGCGCCCATCAATCCGCCGAAGCGTGTGCATTTGATCGCGGCCGCGGCGGCGGCAAAACGCAGCGATTCGACAATATCGCCGGTTTCGACCAGCCGGAACGTGAAAGCGCCGTGAAACACGTCGCCGGCGCCAAGTGTGTCGATGGCGTCGACCTTAAATGCGTCCATGTGACGAACCTCGCCGCCGTCGAGCCAATAGACGCCATCGGCGCCGTCGGTATAGGCAAGAAAGCCATCGAAGAACTCGCCCATCTTCAAGAGCGCGGCACGCAGATCGTCCAATCCGGTGGTGCCGCGCAGACCCTCCGCCGATGCGATCACGTGGCTGCACGCCATCAGCAGGGGATCGTCCGGCGCCGAACCTTTGTCGAGATCGAGCACGCGGGGAATGCCGCGCGCTTTGGCCGCGTTTCCGATCGGCGTGGCGAAATTCGGGTAGCGGTTGTCGAGCAATACCGCGTCGGCTGCGGCAACCGTCTGTGCCGGGTTCTCGAGCGTCACCGCGCCCAGCCCCTGGTCGCGTCGCGTCGCGATGATCTTTTCACCTTCGGCATCGACCAGGATCAACGAAACCGATGAGATCGCATCCGGTATGCGCATCGCGCCGGAGCAATCGATGTTCTCGCGCGTGAGACTTGCGAGAATGCGGTTGGCGAATTCGTCGTTCGGACCGCCAAGCGGTCCGACGAAGCTCACGGCCGCGCCGAGCCGGGCAACGGCGATGGCCGCGTTGCCGGATTGGCCGCCACTGGTGATGAGGAATTCCGACGCCATCACCTTGTTGTCGGGGGTCGGAAACTGGTCCACCCGCATGATGATGTCCTGCACGGCGCCGCCGGCGCACAGGATTCGTGGGGCGTGGGTTTGCGCTGCGTGTTCAGTCAAAGCGGATCTCGTCCTCCAGCCAGGCGCGGATGATATGATACGCGATCGCCATCGGCGGCGGCGTGGTCAAGCCGTCCGGGTGCTTGCGCATCAGCATCGCCATGACCTCGTCCCTGCTAAACCAGCGGGCGTCTTCGAGTTCCGTACGATCGATAACGATCTCGCGCGTTGTCGCCTCGGCGTGACAACCGATCATCAGCGAGGTCGGAAACGGCCACGGCTGCGAGCGGAAATAGGTGACACGGCCGCACGCAATACCCGCTTCTTCGCGGGTTTCCCGATGCACCGCATCCTCGATCGATTCGCCCGGCTCGACGAAGCCGGCAAGGCACGACCACATGGTCGGCATGAAACGCGGGCTGCGGCCGAGCAGGCAGTTCTCGCCGTCGATGACCAGCATGATCACCACGGGGTCGGTGCGCGGGAAATGCTGCGTCTTGCAGACGCCGCAGTCGCGCCGCCAGCCGCCGCAGACCGGTTGTGTCGGCGCGCCGCAATTCGGGCAGAAGCGGTGGCGCGCGTGCCAGTGCAAGACCGCCTTGGCTTCCGCGATCGGCGGCAAGATGCTCAGGCTGAACCAGCCCGCGCACCGCGATCGAGCGCAGGTCGGTGACGTGGAAATCCTCGCGCGCCTTCAGCGTCTCCGCCACCGCCGGTTCCAAGCCGATGCCGAAGCGCGGAGCGCCGTCGATGTGGCCGAGGAAGATCGCTTCGGTCGTGGTGCCGAGCGCGCGTGCTTCATCCATCGCGAACATAGGCTCGTCGAGGCTGGCGCCCTTCTTCATCACGATCATATCGATCGCGATCACATAGGCGCCGGCCTTGGGATCGGCGGCGAGCCGCGCCAGCGCCGCCGCGTCGGTGCGCAGCTCAGCGGCGCGTTCGATGCGGCTGTCGGTATATCCAAGGCGCGGTATGGCGCCAAGATCGGAGCGGGACGACATCGGCGCGGAAACTGGCATGGCCGTTCGATTTGCGCAATGCGCGCAATCAGCGAGACGGTGCGATCTCGGAGACCGCGCCTAATGTCGTCAATGAGGCGCTCACGCGCGGCGCGCTCATAGCTGGCCGGTGGAGCAGTTCCCCACACCGGCTTCGGCCAGGCGGCGTCGCCCGGATTGCGAGCGATCACGTGCACATGCAGTTGCGCGACCATGTTGCCGAGCGCGGCGATATTGAGCTTGGCACAGGCGGTGATGGCTTTGAGCGCGCGGGCGGTGTCGGCGATCTCGCCGAGCAACTGGACTTGCTCGTCTTCCTCCAAGTCGATGATTTCGACGAGCGCCGGCTGCGCGGCACCAGGATCAGCCATGGATAATTGGCATCGTTCATCAGCAGCACCCGCGACAGCGGCAAGTCGCCGACAGCGACGGTATCGGCAGCGAGTTGCGGGTGGAGGGTCCAGGCCGATTCCATATCGGCGTCATGGCCGAGCTTCGACCCGGCCATCCATGGGGGCTGTCCACAGGCAGAAGCGCCTCATGGATGCACGGGTCAAGCCCGCGCGTGACGGCGGTGCGGGCGCCAGCTTGCTTTCCGTTCGATACGCCCGATATAGGAGCCCGGGAGGTTGGCGGTGGACGAGCCACTCGCCAACCGGGTCAGATCCGGAAGGAAGCAGCCCTAACGAGCGCGGTTCGGGTCGCTCGTCAGCCTCCCACCATTTCCTCGATCCAACCGCAATCGCCCGTGATTTTGCGGGTGCCGATCGGATGGCACGATGAGCAAGCCCGCGAAATCCGCCGAACAAACCCCAGACGTTGCCGCTCCGGCGGAGGGACCGGCTATCGCGTGCTGGCGCGCAAATACCGCCCGGCGAGCTTCGACGACCTGATCGGCCAGGACGCCATGGTGCGCACCATCTCGAACGCGTTCGAGACCGGCCGCATTCCGCAGGCCTGGATCCTCACCGGCGTGCGCGGCGTCGGCAAGACCACGACCGCGCGCATCCTCGCGCGTGCGCTCAATTACCAATTGCCGGACGGCTCGGTGACTGCGCCGACCATCCATATGCCGGCGCTGGGCGTGCACTGCCAGGCGATCATCGAGAGCCGGCACATCGACGTGATGGAGATGGACGCGGCCTCGCACAACAGCGTCGACGATGTGCGGCAGATCAACGATGCCATCCGCTACGCGCCGGTGTCGGCGCGCTACAAGGTCTACATCCTCGACGAAGTGCACATGCTGTCGGGCGCGGCGTTCAACGCGCTGCTCAAGACGCTGGAAGAGCCGCCGCCGCACGCCAAGTTCATCTTCGCCACCACCGAAATCCGCAAGGTGCCGGTGACGGTGCTGTCGCGCTGCCAGCGGTTCGATCTGCGCCGCGTCGATGCCGCGGTGCTGGTCAAGCATCTGGAAGGCATCGCCGGCAAGGAACAAATCGAAGTCGAGCCGGCGGCGTTGGCGCTGATCGCGCGCGCGGCGGAAGGCTCGGTGCGCGATTCGCTGTCGCTGCTCGATCAGGCGATCGCGCATGCCGCTGGGCGCAGTGCGCGCGCGAAGACGTGCGGCAGATGCTCGGGCTTGCCGACCGCGTGCGTATCGTCGACCTGTTCGAAGCGTTGATGAAGGGCGACATCGCCGCCGCGCTGACCGAATTGCGCGAGCAATACGATATCGGCGCCGATCCGGCGGTGGTGCTGATCCGATCTCGCCGAGTTCACCCATTTCGTCACCCGCGTGAAAATCGTGCCGGCGGTGGCCGACGACATTTCGTTGTCGGAGGCCGAGCGCATGCGCGGCCGCGATTTCGCCGCGCAGCTCTCGATGCGCGTGCTGTCGCGCGCCTGGCAGATGCTGCTCAAGGGCATGACCGAGGTGCAGGCGTCCGGCCGCCCGCTCGCCGCCGCCGAAATGGTGCTGGTGCGCATCGCCTATGCCGCCGACCTGCCGACGCCGGACGAAGTCGTCCGCTCGCTCGGCGAGGAAGGCTGCTGCCTCGGCGCGCCCGCAAGGCAATGGCGGCGCGGCGCAGCGCAGCGGCGCAGAATTTCGCGCCGCGCTACGAAGCGCCGCGCGGAAGCCCGCGCTCGTCCGCCGCGTTGTCGCCGCGGCCGGCCGACGAGCCGATGGCCGAGACCGGTACGCCCGCCGCGACGCTTGTCCATCGGCTCATTCGCGGACTTGATCGCGCTGGCGCAGGACAAGCGCGACATCACCATGAAGATGGCGCTGGAACGCGACGTGCGCTTGGTGCGTTGCGAGGACGGCCAGCTCGAGATCGCGCTCGAGGCGCGCGCGCCCAAGACGCTGGTGCACGACCTGCAGCGCAAGCTCGGCGCCTGGACCGGCAAGCGCTGGATGGTGGTGGTTTCGAAAGAGCAGGGCGACGCCGACGGTGCGCGCGCAGGCCGAGGACGCGTGAGGCCGAGTTCGAAGCGTAGCGTCGAGAGCGATCCGCTGGTGCAGGCGGTGCTTGAAACGCTTTCCCGGCGCCACGATCGTCGGCGTCACGCAGAGGCCGGAGGCCAGGAAGCGAGAGGCGCAGTCTGATCGCAGCCGTCCCGATAGTGGAAGAGGA
Source organism: uncultured Alphaproteobacteria bacterium (assembly GCA_963727555.1). GTDB lineage: Bacteria > Pseudomonadota > Alphaproteobacteria > Rhizobiales > Xanthobacteraceae > Pseudolabrys. The sequence continues at coordinate 254,462 of CAVSGT010000006.1, forward strand.
AGAGTAAGCATGGCGGATTTCATGGGCCTGATGAAGCAGGCCGCGCAACTGCAGACCAAGATGCAGGAGCTGCAGGCGGAGCTCGACACCATCGAGGTCGAGGGCACCGCCGGCGGCGGCATGGTGACGGTGAAGCTCTCGCGCCAAGGGCGATCTCAAGGGCCTCAAGATCGACGACTCGCTGCTGAAGCCGTCGGAAAAGGAAATTGTCGAGGACCTGCTGGTCGCCGCCCATGCCGATGCGCGGCGCAAGGCCGAGAGCGTGATGCAGGAAAAGATGAAGGCCGTCACCGGCGGCCTGCCGCTGCCGCCGGGCTTAAATTTCTGCACCTTAAATGCCCACCGCCGTCGCCGGACCCGAAATCGAGCGCCTGATCCAGTTGCTGGCGCGGCTGCCCGGCTTGGGCCCGCGCTCGGCGCGGCGCGCCGCGCTGCATCTCATCAAGAAGCGCGAAGCGCTGATGGCGCCGCTCGCCGCCGCCTTGCAGACGGCGATGGAGAAGATCGAGATCTGCAGCATCTGCGGCAATATCGACACGCAGAACCCGTGCACCGTCTGCACCGACGCGCGGCGCGATCCGTCCATCATCGTGGTGGTCGCCGACGTCGCCGATCTGTGGGCGCTGGAGCGCGCGCATGCGGTCAACGGCCGCTATCACGTGCTCGGCGGCACGCTGTCGCCGCTCGACGGCGTCGGCCCGCAGGACCTCGACCATCGACGCGTTGGTTTCGCGCGCGCACGCGCCCGAGGTGAAAGAGGTGATCCTGGCGCTCAACGCCACGGTCGACGGCCAGACCACGGCGCATTACATCACCGAGCTCTTGCACGAGGCCGGCGTGAAGGTGACGCGGCTGGCGCACGGCGTGCCGGTCGGCGGCGAACTCGATTATCTCGACGAGGGCACGCTGTCGGCGGCGATCAAGCAGCGGACGTTGTTTTGAAAGACTTGGCCTGAATTCCGCCGGCGCTCGCTATCGTCGCTCTCGTCTTGTCGGCGTGGGCCGGTGCGGCGCAGGCCGAGGACACGCTGAAGCCCGGCGATGCGAATCAGCGGTAAGTTGCGCTTCCTGAAGGATCCAGCGATCGGCCAACGGTCAGGTCTCTGTGATGAACGTCTAAAGACCCAGCTCCTGTCGTCGATCGCCCCAAGAAGATTGGCCGGCGCGGACGAGTTCTGCGATCACGGACAAGCCGCCGCGCGACCTTCCATCTCGATCGTCATGGAAGAGAAAGCCGAGGCTCGCACGCCTCAAGCATTTGCTCGGCAAGCACGTCGTCGTGCGTCGGCGACGACTACATGTGCTCGCAGACAGCCTGGCACGTCGGTGACGCGGTCGTGTTCCAATGGCACTTTGCCGAGCCGGAAAAACGCTAGCGCGACCACCGCCGGCTTGTTTCAGTTGCTTGAAATGCCCTTTGCGCTGCAGCCAGGCCAGCAACAGGGAGGCTCGGCAACCCGGCGAGCGCGCAGATCACGAAAAACCAGACCCAGCCGGTCGTTCTCCGCGATGTAGCCCGCGCCCGACGAGAGATAAGTGCGTCCGACCGCGGCCAGCGCGGTAAGCAGCGCATATTGCGTGGCCGTGTGCAGCGGGTTCTTGCACAGCGCCGACAGGTAAGCGACGAACATCACCGTGCCGATGGCGCTGGTGAAGTTCTCCGCTGTGATCGCGACCGCCAGCGCGGTCGGATTGGTGCCGACCACCGCCAGCCAACAGAACGCCAGGTTCGCCGGCGACTGCAGGATGCGCGCCGATCCACAGGCTGGTGGCGAGCGGCAGCGCGCGCGCAATGTAGCCGCCGGCAAAGCCGCCGAGCAGCAGCGCTGCCAGTCCGACGCCTTTGACGATCGCCGCGTATTCGTTGCGCGTAAAGCCGAGATCGATGACGAAGGGTGCGGTCATCGCGCCGGACAGCGCGTCGGTGAACTTGAACAGCACCACGAAGGCGAGCATCCGAAGGCGATCTCGTAGCCGCAGGAAATCCTTGAACGCGCCGATGGCGGCCTCGGCCACGCGCGCGAACGGCTTCTGTCCGGCATGCGTCGCTTCCGCCGCGACCGAGCGCTCCGGCTCGGTGGCGACGAGCGCGGTGACGGTGCCGATGATCACCAGCGCCGCCATCGCCCAATAGCCCCAGTGCCAGGCGCTTTGCCGGTCGAAGCCGGAAGCCTGGAAGCCGCTGACCATAAACAGCGCGCCGGCGGTCGAGACCAGCATGCCGATGCGATAGGCGGCGACGTAGGAGGCCATGCCGGCGGCCTGCTCGTTCTCCGGCAGGCTCTCGACGCGGAAGGCATCGACCACGATGTCCTGCGTGGCGGACGCCGTCGCGACCAGCAGCGCGCCGAACGCGACCAGGCCGGGCGCGGCGGCCGGATTGCAGGAGCCGAGAAACACGATCGCCGCCATCAGCAGCAATTGCGTGAACACCAGCCAGCCGCGCCGGCGGCCGAGCCAGCGCGACAGCATCGGCACGTCGAGCGCGTCGGTGAGCGGCGCCCATAGGAACTTCACGGTGTAGGGCGTGCCGACCAGTGCGAACAGGCCGATGGTGCCGAGGTCGACGCCGGATTCGCGCATCCACACCAGCAGCGTCGTGCCGGACAGCGCCAGCGGCAGGCCGGAGGAAAAGCCGAGGAACAACACGATCAGCACGCGCGGCTTCAGATACACCGCGGCGGCTTCGAGGAACGAGGGGCGGCGCTGGCGCGGCGTCGGGGGGCGGTCATGGAATCGCCGGTCATTCCGGGGCGCGCGCGCAGCGCCGTGAGCCCGGGATCCAGAGCAAGACGGGCAGAGCTTTCGATGCTGCTCTTGATCTTCGGGTCGCGCTCGGCTTCACTCGCGTCCCGCAATGACGAAAGTGGCTCACTCGCCCGCCTCGAGCTTGCGGATCGGCGCCGGGATCACCTCGGCGCTCGGCGGCTCGCTGTCGAATTCGAGGTCCTCGATCTTGGCGGCGCGCTTCTCGATCTTGCCGGCCGAAATGAGAATATCGTCGATGTCCTTGGTCGTCTGGCCGAAGTGGCCTTGCAGCTTGCGCACTCGTTCGCCGAGCAAGCCCACGTCCTTCATCATGTGGCCGACTTCGCTGCGGATCTTGTCGGCGGCCTCCTGCATTTCGGCGTCTTTGCGAATTTGCCGGACGAGCTGAATCGCCAGAAACGCCATATTCGGCGACACGATCATCACGCGCGCGCGGCGCGCCCGCTGCACCAAGTCGTCGAATCGCTCATACAAGTCGGCGTAGAGCGATTCGGACGGAATGAACATCAGCGCAACGTCCTGGGTCTCGCCCGGGATCAGATATTTCTCCGCGATATCCGAGATGTGTTTGGCGATGTCCTGCTTGACCCGGGCGATCGCCAGCTTGCGCTCTTCGTCGGTTTGCGCGTCGCGCCAGGCCGTCATCGCTTCGAGCGGGAACTTGGCGTCGATGATAAGCGGCCCCGAGTCCGGCATGAAGATCGCGCAGTCCGGCCGCGTGCGGTTCGACAGCGTGTATTGGAATTCGTAGGCGCCCTTCGGCAGCACGTCGGTGATGATCGCCTCCAGCTGCCCCTGGCCGAAGGCGCCGCGCGACTGCTTGTTGGACAAGATGCCCTGCAAGGATGAGACCTGCGTCGCCAGCTCCGTGATGTTCTTCTGCGCGCTGTCGATCACCGCGAGCCGCGCGTGCAGTTGCTGCAGATGCTCGCTGGTGTGCTTGGTCGAGCTCTTGCATCGACTGGTCGAGGTTCTGCGTCACCGCGTCGAGCCGCTCGTGCACCGTCTGCTGCAATTGCGACTGCGCCCGGGCGAGCAGCTCGCCCATGGTCTGAACGCGGGCATTCAGATCGGCCATGCGCTGGTCGGCGGCGTGGTCGTGCGGCGGCTTTCGCAGCAGCAGCGCGATGATGGCGATGACGCCGAGCACAATGATCGCGCCGCCGGCGAGCGCCAGCGCCGGAGCATGCGCCATGAGGATATTGGCGAGGTTTTGCAGGTCGGGCATTCGGCGCTTCTACCCCGATTCGCGTGCCGCGCGCGAACGAAGAGCGAACGGTAGGGCCATCCGGCAGCGGCCTCAAGGGGATGCCGCGAGTTCCATTGACCACGTTATCCGCGACCCCTTACATCGCCGCCATGGCGAAGCGCGAGATTCTCATCATTCCGGACACGCGGCTGCGGCTGAAATCCGAGCCGGTGAAGGCCGTCGACAAGCCGGTGCAGGCGCTGATCGACGACATGTTCGAGACCATGTACGACGCCCCCGGCATCGGGCTTGCCGCCATCCAGATCGGCGTGCCCAAGCGCGTCATCACCATGGACCTCGCCAAGAAGGACGAGCCGAGCGCAGCCGCAGGTCTTCATCAACCCGGAAGTGGTCTGGGCCTCGGACGAGAAGGCGACCTACGAGGAAGGCTGCCTGTCGATCCCGGAATATTACGAGGAAGTCGAGCGGCCGAAGGCGGTGCGGGTGAAGTATCTCGACCGCGACGGCAAGCCGCAGGAGATCGAGGCGACCGGCCTGCTTGCCACCTGCCTGCAGCACGAGATCGACCACATCAACGGCATCTTGTTCATCGACCATATCTCCAAGCTCAAGCGCGACATGGTGATGAAGAAATTCAAGAAGGCGCAAAAGCGCGGCGAGCCGGTCAAGCCGCTCTCCGAGGACAAAGAGCCTTCGCATCATATCGGCTGATTTTGGCGCCCGCGCGCCGCGACTTGTGACGGTGCTTTGATGCCGCTTCGCCTCATCTTCATGGGCACGCCCGATTTCGCGGTGCCGACGCTGGTCGAGCTCGCGGCGCGCGGCTACGAGATCGCCGCGGTCTATACCCGCGCGCCTAGGCCCGCCGGCCGCGGCATGGATTTGCAGCCAAGCCCGGTCGAGCGCGAGGCGCGGCGGCTCGGGCTGCCGGTGCTGACGCCGAAGACGCTGAAAGATGCCGAGGCGCAAGCGGCGTTCCGCGCGCACAATGCCGATGTCGCGGTGGTCGTGGCGTACGGCCTGATCTTGCCGAAAGCCATCCTCGAGGCCCCGCGTCTCGGCTGCTTCAACGTGCATGCCTCGCTGCTGCCACGCTGGCGCGGCGCCGCGCCCATCAACCGCGCCATCATGGCGGGCGATGCCGAGTCCGGCGTCACCATCATGAAGATGGACGAGGGGCTCGACACCGGCGCCATGGCCATGGCCGAGCGGACGCCGATCGGTGCGGACATGACCGCCGGCGATTTGCACGACGTGCTGGCGCGGCTCGGCGCCGATCTAATGCCGCGCGCGCTGGCGGCCTTGAGCGCGGCTCGCTCACGCTCACGCCGCAGCCGGAGCACGGCGTCACTTATGCCGCGAAGATTTCCAAGGCGGAAACGCGCATCGATTGGGCCAAGCCCTGGCAGGAGGTGCATAACCACATCCGCGGGCTGTCGCCGTTTCCCGGCGCCTGGTTCGAAATTGATGGCGTGCGCATCAAGGCGCTACGCTCGACCAAAGGCGAGGGTAGTGGAGCGCCCGGCACGGTGCTCGACGACAAGCTGACCATCGCGTGTGGCGACGGTGCGGTGCGGCTCGTGCAGGTGCAGCGCGAAGGCAGGCGACCGATGAGCGCGGAGGAGTTTTTGCGCGGCACGCCGGTCAAGCGGGGGACGTGCGCGACTTAGAGTCTGATCCGTTCAGATTGAATCAGAATGCCGCCTAACATTTTGCTGGCGCATGATCTTTTCCGAAAACCGGTTCCCACTTTTCGGGATCATGCGCTAGGCGGCGTGGAATCCTGCCCAGTGATGCCTGCGCGCTTCGATGAATTCGGCGAGGTCGTTGTCGTTGACGCGCACCAGGTCGGTGTGGCCAAAGCCCTTGGAATAATCGAGAATCGAGACGACCTCCGGCGTGACGCGCAGCATCGGCACGGCGGCCGGGTCGGGTCGCGGCATCACCTTGTACTCCGGGTAGCGCCGCAGCAGGATTTCGTTGGCGTGATCGATCTCGCCTTTGTCCTCGATTACGACCGCCTGCGCGGCAATCGACAGGCCCTTGATTTGCAGCGGCTGCGGATAATCCCTGGCGATGGCCAACGAAACGCGCGGATCGCGCATGATATTGGCGAATTTCTGGCTGTCGCGGGCGACGAAGCTGTAGATGATCAGCCCGTCATTGGCATAGCCGACGACCGTTGCCTGCGGCCAGCCGTCCGGCCGGTTGGTGGCCACGGTCATGATCCGGTGCTCGTCGAGTAGGTCGACGATTCGGCGCTTGAATTCGCGCTTCATGGGCAAACCTCCGGTTTCCATCCCCATGTATAGTGGGGCCTATTGCCGGATTTTTGAGGTGGATCAAACGTGCCCCGCTACCGGTTAACCATCGAATATGACGGCGCGCCGTTCGCGGGCTGGCAGATCCAGGCGGACCTCATGACCGCGCAGGGCGCGCTGACGGCAGCGGTCGAAGCGCTTACGGGCGAGAAAGTCGCGGTCCAGGGAGCCGGCCGCACCGATGCCGGCGTGCACGCGCGCGGCCAGGTCGCGCACGTCGATCTGGCCAAGGACTGGGATACCGATACGATCCGCGACGGGCTCAATGCCCATCTGAGGCCGCATCCTTTGGCGATCCTTGCCGCCGAACCGGTGGCTGCGGATTTCAACGCGCGCACCTCCGCGGTCAAGCGTCACTACCTCTACCGCATCATCAACCGTCGCGCCGATCTCACGCTCGACGCCGGTCATGCCTGGCGGGTGCCGCGGCCGCTCGACGCCGCCGCAATGCAAGAAGCCGCCCAGCGTCTCGTCGGCAAGCACGACTTCACCACTTTCCGCGCCGCCGAATGCCAAGCCAAGTCGCCGGTGAAGACGCTTCAATCGCTCGACGTCGAACGCGCCGGCGGCGAGGTGACGGTGACGGCGTCGGCGCGCTCGTTCCTGCACCATCAAGTACGCTCCATGGTGGGCTCGCTGGTCATGGTCGGCGAAGGCAAATGGAGCGCGAAAGACCTCGAAAGCGCGCTCAAGGCGCGCGACCGCGCCGCCTGCGGGCCGGTGGCGCCGCCCGACGGGCTCTATTTGATGCGCGTGGATTACTGAAGAAAAGCGACAAGCTAAAATCGGCGCCAACCCCACCTTGCCCGTCCGCGCGCATTGCCGGATGATCGCGCGCGGGCGACAACCGCCTCCAGCAGGGGGAGAACGTCATGTTGTTCATTCTATCGATCAACTTCACCGATCAAGGCATTCGCGGAATCAAGGAAGCGCCCAAGCGTGCGCAAGCGGCGCGCGACATCGCCAAGAAAGTGGGCGTCGACATCAAGCAGGTCTATTTGACCAGCGGCGAATCCGATCTGCTGGTTATGATCGAAGCGCCGGACGGCGACGCCATGGCCAAATTCGCTCTGGCGCTCGGCATGCAGGGCAATGCGCGCACCCGCACGTCGCGCGCCTGGACCATGGACGAATTCCAGAAGATGCTGTCGGAGCTGCCGTAAAGCCGACGACACCAACATCGACTTGACGCCGGTGCGCGCGCGACGCGCGGGCGCGTACACCGACCATTTGCCAACCAAGCTGAGGATTGGTCGTCCGCTCGCGGTCGGCACGCGAAGGTCGCCGATCGGCGCGCGCTCATCCATGCGGTGTGCAGCGATGCCGGCCGTTCGGCGATTTTTCAACAAATATATGGCCGAGCCCGGCGAAGTCCCCGTATTCAGCCGCCTACTATTTCCAGCCGCAACTCCTCGTCGCGGCGCAAAATCTAGACACGCGTGAGTCATGTCTTAATCTGCGTGACGTGGCCGAACGCGGGGCCCGGCCAGCCGCAAGGCTCGTCCCTGCGGGAAGGGGCCGCGTTTGATGCCTGCGGCCGTTTTTGCCTTCCAACTCCGAGGAAGCGCGAATGAGGGCAGGCCCGCACCGGAAATCTTTGTTGATGCGGCGAGGTTCGGGGTGACCAGGAGACTGCAACTACTCGCTGCCGGCATTGCCGCGGCCCTGCTTTTTGCTTTGGCGCCCAATAGTGCGGCGGCCGAAAAGCGCGTCGCCCTCGTCGTTGGCAATTCCAACTATAAACATGCTCCGCGGCTGCCCAATCCCGAAAGGGATGCGGCCTCGATGGCCAAGCTGTTCCGGGACGCCGGCTTTGACGTCGTGATCGAGGCGGACAACGTCGGCAATCTGGATTTCAAGCGCGCGATCCGCAAATTCGAAGATGCGACCCTGGACTCCGATATCGCCGTCGTCTTCTACGCCGGACACGGTATCGAGGTGAACGGAACCAACTATCTCGTACCGGTCAACGCCAAGCTCGCCAGCGACCGCGACGCCCAGGACGAAGCGATCACGCTCAATCGCGTGGTCGAATCGGTCGATGCCGCCCAGCGGCTGCGGCTCGTCATTCTCGATGCATGCCGGGACAATCCGTTCGTCACCACCATGAAGCGGTTTCGCCGCCGCACCGCTCTTCGCTCGATCAGCGGCGGTCTTGGCCAAGTCGAGCCCACCGGCACCAACACACTGATCGCCTATGCCGCGAAGGCCGGCTCGACGGCGGAAGACGGCGAAACCAAGCACAGCCCCTTCACGACCGCGCTGTTGGACAATTTGACCGCTCCCGGTCTTGATGTCCGCCTGGCGTTCGGTCGTGTGCGCGATGAGGTGTTGAAGATCACCGGAAGTCGGCAGGAGCCGTTCGTTTATGGCTCGCTCGGCGGCGGCAATATCCCGCTCGTCCCGGCGCCGAAAAAACCGAAGGCGCCGGACGTCAGCAAGGTCAAGAACGACTATGCGCTGGTCGCGAAGATCGGCACCCAGAAGGCCTGGGAAGTGTTTCTCGCCACCTATCCGGAGGGATTTTACGCAGATCTGGCCAAGGCGCAGATTGCGAAGCTGAAGGCGGCCAATCCGCCGCCGACGGTCATGGCAAAACTCGAACCGCCTCCGACGGAAGGCCCAGCCAAACCGACAAGTAACGAAAAAAGAGCCTGGAACAGGATCAAGGGCTCCAGCGACAGGAACGCGCTGGAAAAATTCATCGAGCGCTACCCGAATTCGCCTTTGGCGGTGAACGCGCAGCACCGTCTCGACATTCTCGACCAAGCTGCGAAAGAGCGCGCGGCAAAGGCGCGTGCCGAGCGCGAAGCCGCCCTCCGTGTAGCGCGCGAGCGGCTCGCCAAGCGGGCCGAGCGTATCGCGGCGAAGGAACGGGCTGAGGAGGAAGAGAGCAGGAAAGAGGCGGCCCGTATCGCCGCGCTCAAGGCCGAAAACGAGCGGCGGGCGAATGAAGCCGCCGAATCCAAAAAGCAAAAGAAGCAACAGGCGGCCCACATCGCCGCGCTGCAGTCCGAGATCGATCGCCGGTCCAAGGCGCTTGCCGAAACACAGAAGAAAAAAGCGCAGCTCATGTGCGCCCGTGAGCAGGCGCGCCTGGACGATCTGAAGGATGCCGGTAGTAACGCCGCCGTGCGCGCTGACTTGGAAAACCTGTCGCAAGACTTGACGTGCGAGCGCCTGCGCCCGCAGGTCGTGGCCGTGCTCGACAAGGTGACCGAGGGGATTCTCAAAGAAGAAGCCAAAAAAGAAACGCCGCCGCCGCCGGAAAATACGCCTGAGCTGGTGGAATCGGCGCAGAAGGAACTGGCGCGTCTCGGCTGCTTCTCCGGCGTTCAGGATGGCATCCTAGGGCCCAAGACCAAGATCGCGATCAAGAAATACAAGACGCGGAAAGAACAGCCGGTGGCCGATATCGCGGTGACGGAGGGCTTCGTCAAGGAACTCGGCAAGGAAAAGCTGCGCGTCTGCCCGACCGTGGTTGTCGACCGGCCGGAGCCGGAGCATCATCGCAAGGCGACGAGAAAAGAGACGAAGCGGTCCAAATCGTCGAGGTCGAAACAGAGCCGGCGACAAAAGCCGCGCGCCCGCCAACAAGCGAAGTCCGGCGGTGGTGCTCGTCCGTCAATGATCGGTATTGGATTCTAGAGTTTGATCCACCAAGGTTGAACCATTCTCCGTTCATTCCCGCGAAAGCGGGAATCCGGCTCTTTGGCCCTGGGTCCCCGCTTTCGCGGGGACGAACGGGTATTGCAGATTCAAACTCAATGGATCGGACTCTAGGCCGGTTCGTAGTCGACGCTCTGTTCGCCGCGTCAGCCGAAGTAGCGATCGAGAATGGTCCGATAGATCGTGGTGAGCGCGCGCAGGTCGGCGATCGGTACCCGCTCGTTCACTTGATGCATGGTCTGGCCGACTAACCCGAATTCCACCACCGGGCAATAATGCGTGATGAAACGCGCATCCGAGGTGCCGCCGGTCGTCGATAATTTCGGCTTGCGGCCGGTGACTGTGGCGACCGCGTCGGACACCAGCTCGGTGAATGGACCCGACTCGGTGACGAACACGCCGGCGTTTGACGATTCCCACCGGAATGCGAATTCGCTGCCGCCGGCGGCCTTGGCGGCACGCTGCTCGATCAGTGTTTTCAGCGAGTTCGAGCGTGTGCCTGTCATTGAAGCGGATGTTGAAGCGCGCACGTGCCTCGCCGGGAATGAGGTTGACCGTCTTGTTGCCAACGTCGACCGAGGTGAATTCCAGGTGCGACGGCGGAAAATGCGCGCTGCCGGCATCGAGCGGCTCGGCCTGCAGGGCGGCGATGATCGTGACCAGACCGCGGATCGGATTTTCGGCGCGCTCCGGATAGGCGACGTGGCCTTGGCGGCCGGTCACGATCAGGTGGCCGTTGAGCGAGCCGCGCCGGCCGATCTTGATGGTGTCGCCAAGCTCCTCGACGTTACTCGGCTCGCCCAGAATGCAGTGATCGAATTTCTCGCCGTGATCGGCCGCCCACTTCAGCAGCTTCGGCGTACCGTTGACCGCGATGCCTTCCTCGTCGCCGCTGATCAGGAACGAGATCGAGCCCTTCGGTCTGCCGCCGTGGTGACTGAGATGATCGAGCACCGCGGCGACCGCGCAGGCGATGCCGCCTTTCATGTCGACGGCGCCGCGCCCGTAAAGCTCGCCATCGTCGACCGCGCCGGAAAACGGCGGCTGCTGCCAGGCTTGCTCGTCGCCGGGCGGCACCACGTCGGTATGGCCGGCGAACATGAGGTTCGGCGTTCCGCTGCCGATGCGGGCATAGAGATTTTCGACGTCGTCCGTGCCCGGCTCGCTGAAGGTCGTGCGATGCACGGTGAAACCGGCGGCTTTCAATGTCGCTTCGAGAAATTGCAGCGCACCGCCTTCGGCCGGCGTGACCGAGCGGCAGCGCAAGAGATCGCGGGCGATGGTGACGGGGTCGGCGGACATCAAAACTTCTTTGGCAGGCCGGCTTGCTTGAGCACGTCGTTGGCTGTGTGTCGCGACTTGGTAGAACGCGGCACCGTCACATGCTGATTGGTGATAGGATTAAACCAGATTTCGTGGCTGCCTTTGCCGGTCCTGAGAAGTTCAAATCCGTTCGCGCTGAGGATCGAAACGAGTTCCCGGTAGAAATCGGCCATCAGGCTCCCGCAAGATCAAGATGCTCTTCAGCCTTGAAGATAAGCGAGAGATCTTCGTTGCCATGGCCTTTCAGTTCCATGAGCTCCGGTAACACAAGCCGAACTTCCTCGATCATACCAGGCCAGGTATCGGATTCGACCACAAGGCCTGGAACGTCTGCGCGTAGTGGAATGGCGAGTCCAAACGCTGGCCTCGCCGTCCCATCGCGCCTGAATATTGATATCGCGGCTCATGTCGTGAGAATCGACCGGATCGGCAGCCGGGTCAATCCCTCAGCAACTCGTTGATGGAAGTCTTGGATCGCGTGCGTTCGTCCACGCGCTTGACGATGACGGCGCAATATAGACCCGGTCCGCCGCTTGTGCCCGGCAAGCTGCCGGGCACGACCACCGAATAGGGCGGCACTTCGCCTTGCGTCACTTGCCCGCTGGCGCGATCGACGATGCGGGTCGAAGCGCCGAGATAGACGCCCATCGACAGCACCGAGCCTTCGCGCACCACAACGCCTTCCGCCACTTCCGAGCGGGCGCCGATGAAGCAATTGTCCTCGATGATCACCGGGCCGGCCTGCAGCGGCTCCAGCACGCCGCCGATGCCGGCGCCGCCGGAGATGTGGCAGTTCTTGCCGATCTGCGCGCAAGAGCCGACCGTCGCCCAGGTGTCGACCATGGTGCCGGAATCGACATAGGCGCCGAGATTGACGAAGGACGGCATCAGCACCACGCCGGGCGCGATATAGGCCGAGCGGCGCACCACGCAGCCGGGCACCGCGCGGAAGCCGCTTTTACGGAAGCGCGCCGGCGTCCAGCCCTTGAATTTGGAATCGACTTTGTCCCACCACACCGCCTTGCCCGGACCGCCCGGGATCACGCTCATGTCGTTGAGGCGGAACGACAGCAGCACGGCCTTTTTCAGCCATTGATTGACATGCCATTGGCCGTCGGCCTGCCGCTCGGCGACGCGGGCCTGGCCGCTGTCGAGCAATTCAAGCGCGGTTTGCACCGCCTTGCGCACGGCGCCCTTGGTCTTGGGACCGATCTTGTCACGGCCTTCGAAGGCGTCGTCGATGGTCTTCTCAAGGTTCTTGGCAGACGGGCTGGCGGATTTGTTGCTGGGCATTGGCGTTTTCCGGCAGGTTCGGGAGCGGTTTGTCGGGGGAACCCGCTGCGGTGTCAAGCTGTTGCCGCTCCAAGGCGGGGTTTCCCCATCGGACAGCGGGTCGCAGTTCGGCATCGGCACCGATGCGCTATGACCCTATGGGCGCGCCGGCAAATCGCATTCAAAGGAGCCACTGATGGACGCAACAGCAGCACATTTGAGCGGAGAGATCGGGACTTTCCTGACAGGGCTGGCGGCTTGGGCGGCGGCGGCCGTGCCGCGCTTCATCGGCGCGTTGCTGCTGCTGATTGTCGGGTGGTGGGTCGCCAGCCGCGCCGAGCGCGCCATTGGCAGCTTGCTCTCGCGGCAAAACCACATCGACGCGATGCTGTGCGGCGTCATCGCATCGCTCGTGCGCTACAGCATCTTGATCATCGTGCTGGTGGCGGTGCTCGGCCAACTCGGCATCCAGACCACCAGCATTCTCGCCGCGCTTGGCGCCGCCGGCCTGGCCATCGGTCTCGCCATGCAGGGCACGTTGTCCAATATCGCCGCCGGCATGATGTTGCTGTGGCTGCGGCCGTTCCGCGTCGGCGACTATATCGACAACGGCGCGGTCGCCGGCACGGTCAAGTCGGTTGGGCTGTTCGCCAGCGAGCTGCATTCCTGGGACGGCATCTATCAGTTCGTGCCGAACTCCGAACTGTGGAACAAGCGCATTATCAATTACTCGCGGCTGTCGACACGGCTGGTCGATCTCGCTTTCGGCGTCAGCTACGAGGACGACCTCGCCAAGGGGCAGGCGGTGTTGCGCGAGCTCGCCGGCAGCGACGATCGCGTGGCGTCGGACCCTGCGCCGCAGACTTTCGTCGACGAACTCGGCGACAGCGCCGTGGTGCTGCGCCTGCGCGTATGGGCGGCCAACGCCGACTACTGGACGTTGCGGCGCGCGCTGACGGAGAGCGGCAAGGCGGCGCTGGAAGCGGCCGGGCTGTCGATCCCGTTTCCCCAGCGCGATTTGCACATCAAGGACGCGCCGGCGAGCCTGACAGGCAAGGCCGCTTAGATGCGACCCGTGCCGCGCGCTTGAATTCAGGACGGTTGCCTGTCGGTGATGCCGCGGAGGAACGCGGTCAGACTGTCGGTGACGTGGTCGACGTGTGGATCGTTGCGGCCTTCCAGCTCCCAGTCCTCGCGAAAAACCTCGCGGGTGCCCTCCGGCACCACCAGCACGGTGGTCATGCCGAGTGCATGCGGCGCTTCCAGATTGCGCGCGAGATCCTCGAACATGGCGGCGCGATGGGGATCGACGTCGTGCAGCTTGAGGAAGCGCTCATAGGTCTTCGGTGACGGCTTTGGTTCGAGCTCGGCCGCGACGATATCGAACACGTCCTCGAAATGACCGTGTATCTCGAGCCGTTTGATCACCGCGTCGGCGTGCCTGCGCGTGCCGTTGGTGAGGATGAGCTTGCGCCCCGGCAGCTTTTCCAGCGCGGCGCCGAGCGCCGGATTGGGTTCGAGCGGCGAATGGTCGATCTGGTGCACGTAGTCGAGATAGTCGTCCGGGTTCAATCCGTGCTCGGCCATCAAGCCGCGCATGGTGGTGCCGTAACGCTTGTAATAATCCTTCTGCACGCGGAACGCCTCGTCTTTCGACACTTTGAGGAATTCCGCGACATAGCCGCGGATACGCTCATCCACCTGCTGCCAGAGATTGAGATGAAAGGGATAAAGCGTGTTGTCGAGATCGAACACCCAGGTCTCGACATGCGCGAAGCCGCGCGGCTTTAGACGGGACGCTGATTGCAACGGTCACGGTTCCTTGAAGTGCACGGTGGTCGACGGCTTGGCGCCGACATCGATGGCGGCAAAACCGACGGAATTGAGACCGCGCGCCGCGCAGTCCTTGTGATCGGCCAGCTCGAACTTGCCGTCGCGGGTACATAGCCGAACTTTGCCGCCCCAGGAAAGCGGGTTGCCGTCATGCTTGAGGACGCGCCCGTCGGGCTCCACCGCCTCGCCATAGCTGTAAAGGCGATGCGGATCGCCGCGCACGTCCGGGCGCAGGCAATGGCCGGGCGCGACGCGGTACCAGCCGCGGGTGACGATGGCGCCCATCTCGACGATGCCGAGCGAAGCCATGACCGCGTATTTGGTATCGTTGCACCAGGAAAAGCCGAGGCCCTGCGGATTGCGCGCGGCCGCCAACAGCGTGTCGAAGAACTCGGAACTTGTTGCCGCATCGGCCGGCAAATGGCGATCCTTGATGAACCGATTGATCGCGATGCGGCTTTTTTCGCCCTGCACGCCGTCGATCGGATAGGTGTCGTAGCCGGCGATCGCCAACAGCCGCTGGATGCCGGCAAAGCGCGCCTGCGCGCCGTCGTAATCGGCCCGCTCGGCGAGGTTGATCACGGGTCCATTGGCTGAATCGGATGGCTTGGCCGCGCTGAAGCGCGCCTGCTGGCTGGCCGGACAGCCGCGCGCATCCGCAATCGTAAAGTTGTCGGCGCGGATGCAAAGCTCGGCCCGGCCGCTTTGCGGCAGCGGCGCATTGCCGTACAGGGGCGGCGTGCGCCCATGCACATAGACCAAGTCGGCATCGAGCGGCCCGTCCAGCACCTGCTGGCATTGGCCGGGCGCGAGGCGGAACCAGCCGCGCGTCGCCACCGTGGCGCCTTTTTCCAGACCGATCGCGGTGTCCATCAGATAGCTGGTGCGATTGCACAGCGTGAGTTCGGCCTGCGCCGGCGCGCCGGCAAGCAGGATCACGAGGCCGGCAAGCAATGCCATGCTGCGGGCTGCGCGAATCATGCGCCATGCTAGAGCGCGGCAGGTCGGAATCGAAGGCGCTTCGCGGCGGCGATCGCCATGTCGCGATAGGGGACTTGCAGAAACTCCGCCATCAGAAAGGCGGCGGCGCCCATCACCGGCGGCATCAGCCGGCCGCCGGTCGAGGCGATCGATTCGATAGCCGCGGCGCCATGCGCGGGATAGCCGCCGCCCCGCGCTCAGCGATGCATCAGCGTGCCGACGCCGTGGTCGGTGAGCAGTTCGAGCAGCACGGCGTGCGGCACCTTGCCGTCCATGATCACGACGCCCTCGACGCCCTGGTCGAGCGCGTAGATGCAGGTTTCGACCTTGGGGATCATGCCGCCGGAAATGGTGCCGTCGGCGATCAGCTTGCGGGCATCGGCCACCGAAAGATCTGTGATCAGCGTCTTCGACTTGTCGAGTACGCCCTCCACGTCGGTGAGCAGCAGCAGGCGCTTGGCCTTCAGCGCGCCGGCAATGGCGCCGGCAAAAGTGTCGGCATTGACGTTGAAGGTGCCGCCGCTCGGCCGAGGTCGCCAGCGGCGCCAGCACCGGAATCATGTCGCGTCCGAGCACATGATTGAGCACGGTGAGTATCGACTTTCTCCGGCTCGCCGACAAAGCCGAGGTCGACCACTTTTTCGATGTTGGAATCGGGATCGACCACGGTGCGATTGACTTTGTGCGCCTGCACCATATTGCCGTCCTTGCCGCATAGGCCGATCGCCTTGCCGCCGGCGGCATTGACGTAACCGACGATCTGCTTGTTGATCGAGCCGGCCAGCACCATCTCGACGATCTCGATGGTCTTTTCGTCGGTAATGCGCAGGCCGGCGGCGAATTCCGACTTGATGCCGAGCTTCTTGAGCATAGCCGCGATCTGCGGGCCGCCGCCGTGCACCACCACCGGGTTGATCGCGGTCTGCTCGAGCAACACGATGTCGCGGGCGAAGTCGCGCGCCATCTGCTCCTCGCCCATGGCGTGGCCGCCGTATTTGACCACGACGGTTTCCTCGTCGTAGCGCTGCATATGCGGCAGCGCTTCCGACAGGATACGCGCCTGCGTTTGCGGGTCGATCTTGGGGGCTTTGCTCATCGCCGCGGCCTTAAAACCGTCGCGGTTCTAGCCGATCAGATGTGCGTTCGACAATGCTTAGTGCTGCTTTTTCTGTCGTTTCTTTTAAGGCTTTGAATTCGGCGTATCCTTGGCTGATTTTCGTTTTGCCTTCGCGCGGTCCGCGATCTCTTTTAATTCCGGTTCCGCCGCCGCGCCGAAGCGTGCGATCACATCGTCATAGACGGCAATCTCGTCTTCGCTGCGCCCGAGCGTACCGAGCGTGGCCCCCTTGTTGACCAGCGCGTCGGCCACCTGTTCGCGCAGCGGCAACTCCGTGGCCGTTCCGAAGCGTGCGACCACATCGTCATAGACGGCAATCGCGTCCTCGCTGCGCCCGAGCGCGACCCCCTTGTTGAACAGCGCGCGGGCTACCACTTCGCGCAGCGGCAACCCCGTAGCCGTTCCGAAGCGTGCGATCACATCGTCATAGACGGCAATCTCGTCTTCGCCGCGTCCGAGCGCGCCGAGCCTGACCCCTTTGTTGACCAGCGCGTTTGCCGCCACTTCGCGCAGCAGCAGCTCCGTCGCCGTGCCGAAGCGCGCGATCACATCATCACAGACGGCAATCGCATTCTCGTTGCGCCCGAGCGCGCCGAGCCTGAGCCCTTTGTTGACCAGCGCCTTGGCCACCAGTTCGCGCAGCGGCAGCTCCGTCGCCGTGCCGAAGCGCGCGATCAGGTCGTCATAGACGGCAATCTCGTCTTCGCCGCGTCCGAGCGCGCCGAGCCTGACCCCTTTGTTGACCAGTGCATTAGCCACCTGTTCGCGCAGCGGCAGCTCCGTCGCCGTGCCGAAGCGCGCAATCACATCGTCATAGGCGGCAATCGCGTCTTCGCCGCGCCCGAGCGCGCCGAGCCTGACCCCTTTGTTGAACAGCGCCTTGGCCACCTGTTCGCGCAGCGGCAGCTCTGTCGCCGTGCCGAAGCGCGCGATCACGTCGTCATAGACGGCAATCTCGTCTTCGCCGCGTCCGAGCGCGCCGAGCCTGACCCCTTTGTTTACCAGCGCGTTAGCCACCAATTCGCGCAGCGGCAGCTCTGTCGCCGTGCCGAACCGCGCGATCAGGTCGTCATAGACGTCAAACTCGTCTTCGCCGCGTCCGAGCGCGCCGAGCCTGAGCCCTTTGTTGAACAGCGCCTTGGCCACCAGTTCGCGCAGCGGCAGCTCCGTCGCCGTGCCGAAGCGCGCGATCAGGTCGTCATAGACGGCAATCTCGTCTTCGCCGCGTCCGAGCGCGCCGAGCCTGACCCCTTTGTTGACCAGCGCCTTGGCCACCTGTTCGCGCAGCGGCAACTCCGTGGCCGTTCCGAAGCGTGCGATCACATCGTCGTAGACGGCAATCTCGTCTTCGCCGCGCCCAAGCGCGCCGAGACTGATTCCTTTGTTGACCAGCGCCGTGGCGTTCCAATAGCGCTGATCAGGCAACGAGCTACTTGCAAACCGATCGGCAATTGCCGAAAAGCATTCGAAAGACGAAGTGATGTCCTTAAGATAAAATTTTGCAATTCCAATAGAATTCATCGCGCGGGCCCACTGAGTATCCGTGGAGCATGCCGCTAAGGCACGTTCGGCGCAAAAGAGAATTCCTGAATTGTCGTGCTCATCGCCTTCAGCGGATTCGTCGATCCTTGCGATTTCTGCGATCCAGAAATCGAAATCCGGTGACCATTTCGCTTCGGACTCACCGGCAACGCCCGCGGAAGACGAAGCCTCAGTCAAGAGTTCTGCAGATGCAGGACCTTTGTTCTGCGCCTCATGGTCACGCAGCCACATCGCCAATTGGCGACGTAACTCCTCACAAAAATCTTCGGTCTTTTCGAACGGCTTAAAGAAGTGCTTTCTTTCCCCTTCAATTCTCTTTCGAAATGCAATGACCTGCTTGAGTTGATTGCCAGGATCCCTGAGTTTGCCCTCGTCAACTTTCTTGAAGAACAGCACGATGCGACGTAACTTTGTTGTCGCATACAATTGCTCTGCGATCGACCATTCCTCCTCGGTTCCCGATGAAAACACGCCGGTAGGTGTGCCCCAGCGGTCGTGCAAAACGAAAATAGCGTAATCGCAGTCGCGTAGATCGGCGTTGATAAGTTCCTGGGGCCGGCCAGGACCGGCTAATGCGTCCTCCCAGCCCACGGGATGAAACAATACCCCACGCGGTTCGGCATCACTCATGCAATAACTAGTTAGGACACGTTGGAAAGCCCTACGTTCGTCTTCCAGCCCGCCGGGCGATCCAATAAAAACACGATATTGGGCAATCGATCTCGGCATCGGCGCCAATCAATTCTGTCAACGAGTGACATAGAACAGTTTAACTGCTGATAGAAACAACTCAAGCCACAACTCACAAGTTCGCACTGCGTAAAGCGGCAAGCGCCGCCACGACCAAAGCGAGCCAACTCACGATCATGACGATCCCGCCGGCCGGCGCCGCGAAGGGAAACAGCCGCCCGCCCAAGTAGGCGCGCGCCGCGACGTCGGCAGAAAGCAGGCTCGCCCCCAATACGAATCCACACAGCACGATCAGGCCGAGCGGGCGCAGCATCAGGCCGGAGCGGATGGCGGCCGCGCCGGCAATGACCGCGACGGCATGGATCAGCAGGAGATAGCCGGCGCTGTCGAGGCCGACGCCCGGTTTGCCGTGCGCGCCGGCCGCCGTCAGCATGACCCCGGCGGCTCCCATGAGGCCGGCGAGTGCAATGAGGATCGGGTCCATGCCGAAAGCGTAGCGCAGCTCGGGCCGGCACAGAAGCCGGAAGCGATCGCGGCTGTGGTAGAATCGATCCCCTTGAAAGAACCGATGTGAGGCATGGACATGGGAAAAGACCGGCTGGCGGCCTTCAGCGACGGCGTCATCGCGATCGTCATCACGATCATGGTGCTGGAATTGAAAGTGCCGCACGGCGCCGATTGGCCGGCGCTTTACGGCCAGGCGCCCAATTTCGTGAGCTATGTGTTGAGCTTCATCTATCTTGCGATCTACTGGAACAACCATCATCACCTGTTGCACACGGTCACACGCGTCGACGGGCGCATTCTATGGGCCAATTCCAATCTGCTGTTCTGGCTCTCACTCGTACCGGTGGCCACCGCCTGGCTCGGCGAAAACCCACTGGCGCCTGTTCCAACCGCGGCCTACGGCGTCAGCCTGCTGATGCCGGCAATAGCCTATTACCTGCTGCAACTGGCGATCCTGCATAAACAGGGCCGGCATTCCGTGCTGGCGCACGCGCTCGGCAGCGATATCAAGGGTAAGATCTCGCCGGTGCTCTATCTTGCGGCGATCGGGCTGGCTTTTGTCGCGCCGTGGATGTCGATCGCGATCTATGTGTTGGTGGCCGTCATGTGGCTGGTACCGGACCGCCGCATCGAGAAGGCGCTGCTAGAAGGATAGAGTCTGGTCCACGAGCGCTGAACCATTCTCCGTTCATTCCCGCGCAAGCGGGAATCCAGAGCAAAGATCGTTGGACTGAGTTTTTGTGCCCTGGGTCCCCGCTTTCGCGAGGACGAACGGAGGATGATAAGCGCAGCGATCACCCCGCCTTCCGCTCCGACAACAGCCGCGCGATGGCCGCACGCAGCTCGGAAATGCCCGTGCCGTCGTGCGCCGACGTCACCAGCACGCCAGGAAAGGCGGCCGCGCGTTTGGCAAGCGCCGCTTCAACCTCGGCGATGCGGCCGGCAAGCTCCGCCGGCTTGATCGCGTCGCATTTGGTGAGCACGACCTGATAGCTCACCGCTGACTGGCCGAGTGCGTCGAATGTCGGATCGTCGGTCGCTTTGAGGCCGTGGCGGGCATCCACCAGCACATAGACGCGCGCGAGATTGGCACGCCCGCGCAAATAGGCGTGGATCATCGCAGTCCAGGCCGCGATCTTGGATTTGGCGGCGGCGGCATAGCCATAGCCCGGCATGTCGACGAGGTTGAGGCCCGCGCCGCCGGTAAAGAAGATCAGCTCCTGCGTGCGCCCGGGGGTGCGTGAAATGCGCGCCAAGCTTTTGCGGCCGGTGAGCGCATTGATCAGGCTGGACTTGCCGACATTGGAACGGCCGGCGAGCGCGATCTCGGTGCCGCGCATGGGTGGCAGCGAATCTTCCGAGCCGGCGGCGGCGACAAAGCGCCAATCGCCGGCGAACCAGCGCCGGCCGGCTTCGATTTCGCTGCGGGTAAAGTCATCCATGCTGGCCATCATAAACAGAATCGCCGGGCAATTGGCACGAAGACGGCGCTTCGCACCTTTTGGCCCGGCGGCTGCGACGTCGAACGCCGGACCGTGTAGCCATACATAAAGATTGGCGCTCAGCGATATAGATTATTGTCCGCTCTGTCGCCGAAGGCGGATTTTGGTCGTCACAGGCTTGATTGAAATGAAAGAGGCCGCCAGCTGAGGCGGCCTCTAGAATTGATCTAGCGCTTTTCAGTTTTGCGTTCAGGCTGCCGAAGCGCGCTTGAAAGTTTCCCAAGCCTTCTGGCTCGCCTGGTCAAAGGTCTTGCGCGATTCCGCCAAGGCCCCGCTCAGCACCGCCCAGGTCTCACCGCCCGCCTGCTTCAGCTTCTGAAGCCGTGCTTCGGCTTCCGTTGCATCCGCCTTCATTTGCTTGACGGCGGCATCGATGTCGGCGCGCTTCGCGGCCGTGACCTTGGCTGCCTCGGCCTGAAGCTTATCGGCCGCCTCGCGCCAAGCCTTCGCTTGAGCGGCGGCAACATCACGGAATGTGGCCTGTTGTTGCTCGATCTGCTTGCCGACTGTGTCGAAATAAGCTTTTACCTGCGTTTCGAATTCCATCCACTGCGATTGCAATTGCGCTTTGGCATCGTGCAAAGCGGCTTCGCCTGCTTGCGCCTGCGCCGTGGCGTTTGCTTTGAACTCGTCACGCCGTTTCTTCAGATCGGCGATCAGTTGGTCGGCTTTCACTTTCGAGTCCGCTTTCACTTGCGTCGCCTTGGCTTCGAGGGATGCCAGTGTGGCATCCATCTCATCAATGCGCTCCTTCGTCCAATTCAGGTAAACGTGCATGCTGCTTTCCTGTGACATGGTCACCTCCATTTGTTCAAACGTATTCACTGGCATTTCACGATCTCAGGTTCAGGCCTTTTTGAAGTTTCTGATCTTGAAAGCGAACCCGACCATCAAGATTCCGAAGGCGATCGCGAAGACAGCGATCAGCCAAATCAAAGCCAGCGCGCCGGCCCCAGGCATGATAAAAAGAAGAATGCCGAACAGCACCGACAATGCGCCGTCGAGGATCAGCCACCATTCGTTTTCGATGGCCTTGCGAAGCTCAATAGCGCCGATGACCTGCAACAGACCTGTCGCGACGATCCAGCCGGCGATGAAATAAAGCAGCGTCAGCGCGGTAAGGCCGGGCCATAGGAATGTCGTTACACCGATGCCGATGCCAAGCAGGCCCACAAGCACGAGCCACCATCTGAGCTCGGCGTTGCCCCTGCCGACGATGGCCGCCGCCAGCGCGAAGACGCCGTCGACCAGGGCATAGGCCCCGAAAAGCAAAATAAGCGTCACAAGGCTGATGCCGGGCCATATCAGCGACAGTACTCCGAAGGTAATGCCCGCGAGCCCGCGCAGAAGAAATAGCCACCAATTGCGCGCGACCAATTGCGGAAACGCGATAACGGTCACTGAGGACAATGCCTGGCTAGCCATGACAGATACTCCCATCCGGTCGCTTCGTATGTTGACAGTGGCAACTTCTAGGCCTAAAAGTTGGCGGCGTCAACATTGACTGGCCAGCAAAGTGGAATGGCTGCCATGCGTTATGTTGACAGCGGCAACTTTATGGGGTAACCGCGTGGCAACAAAGGTGATTTTCGTCCATGGCCAAAACCAAGTCCCACGAACGTCCCTACCACCACGGCGATCTGCGCCGTGCAATCGTCAAAGCCGCGCTGGAAATCCTGCGTGAAACCCAGAGCCTTGAGTTTTCCCTGCGTGAACTCGCCCGGCGCGCCGGCGTCAGCCACAACGCCCCTTACAAGCACTTTGCCGACAAGCGTGAACTATTGGCTGCCGTTTCGGCGGCTGGGTTCGAGATGCTGACGAAGCGCATGGCCCATAAAACGGCAGGGCTCAGCAATTCCCGCCAGCAGTTGTTCGCGATGTTGCGCGCTTACATTGACCATGGTGTTGAAAATCCGGCGCTCTACAATTTGATGTTCGGAGGCTATCTGGGCGGTCCGGATCGTAGCCGCCCCGCTATCGAACTGGCCGAAGCCGAGAAGACCAAGGCGCTGCTCGCGGGCGTGATCATTGCCGGCGGTCTTGGACGCGTCATTCCGGATACCTCCCGCAACGAACGGAAGATCGCCGGCGCGATTCTGGCGTGCTGGTCCCTCGTGCATGGACTCACTCTACTGTTGGCGGATGGGCTCGTCGGACCGAAAAAAAAGTCAGGTGCGCTGAGCGACAGCCTCGTGCAGGGCATGCTCGATGGATTGGCAGCCGAATTGCCGGTCCTGCCGCCTGGGACCTGGGTCGGCCCTCAAGTGCCCGATCGATAGTCTGCTGGGCCGCACAGTCGGCCACTACAATAGCTGTTACGTCGGCTGCGCGTCATTTGCGGACATTGCAGCCAAGCCGAGCGATGTCCGCTTTGCCCCCGCAAGCTTCGTTTGACCTGATGCTCAACGCCTATAGATTGCCGCGCATCCAGGGACAGGAGGCGTGGCGATGAAGGCAGCTGTGGCAACGGAAAACGGGCTCGAGATTCGGGACATTGCGCAACCGAAGCCCAAACCGTTCGAACTGCTGGTGAAGGTCAAGGCGGCCGGCCTGAACCGGGCCGATCTCGCCGCAGCGCGAGGTCGAGGCGGCCACGGAGCCACCGGCTCCACGATCGGCCTCGACTGGGCGGGCGAAGTCGTCGACGTCGGCGCTGAAACCAAGGGCGGATTCAAAGCCGGCGATCGCGTCATGTGCGCAGGCGCGGGCGGATACGCCGAGTATGCGCTGTGCGATTGGGGACGGGTCGTACCTATTCCTGACGACATGAGCTTCGAACACGCGGCGACATTGCCGGTGGCCCTCGGCACCATGCATGACGCCCTGGTGACCAATGGCCGCTTGCAAGCCGGCGAGAGCGTTCTCATCCAGGGGGCAAGCTCCGGGGTCGGTCTGATGGCTTTGCAGATTGCCAAGCTCCTGGGCGCGAAGCTTGTGATCGGAACCTCGACCAACGCCGATCGCCGCGCGCGGCTGAAGGATTTCGGCGCCGATCTTGCCGTCGATACCAAAGATGCGAACTGGCCGGACCTGGTGCTGGGCGCAACCAACGGCCAGGGCGTCAACGTGGTCGTCGATCAGGTGTCGGGCAGTATCTTCAACGGCACCATGAAGGCGACCGCCATTCTGGGCCGCATTGTCAACGTCGGCCGACTGGGCGGCGGCAAAGCCGAATTCGACTTCGATCTCCATGCCGGCCGCCGCATCGCTTACATCGGCGTGACGCATCGCACGCGCTCGGTCGACGAATTGCGCGCGGAAACCCGCGCGATGTGGGCGGACCTCGCCGAGGCGGTTAATGCCAAAAAACTAAGCCTTCCGGTCGAGAAGGTTTTTCCGCTTGCGCAGGCGAAGGCTGCGCAGGAGTTCATGCGCGCCAATCAGCACTTCGGCAAGATCCTGCTGGTCCCGTAGAGAACCCGCGCGGTCTTTGCGGCTAAGCTTGCTTCGGCGACCAACGATAGGTTTTGGCGCAGGCGCCGCCCATCAGCATCGCCCGCTCGGCCTCGCTCAGCCGGTCGGTCTTGCGGAAGGGCTCGACCGCCTGCTCGTAGTTGACGACGGCAAAGGCGCGCGTCCAGTCCGTGCCCCACAGGCAGCGCTCGAGACCCCAGGCATCGAACA
Organism: uncultured Alphaproteobacteria bacterium; assembly: GCA_963727555.1. Taxonomy (GTDB): domain Bacteria; phylum Pseudomonadota; class Alphaproteobacteria; order Rhizobiales; family Xanthobacteraceae; genus Pseudolabrys. The sequence goes on from CAVSGT010000006.1 coordinate 278,822, forward strand.
CGCGGGCGAGCGGATCCCAGATGTCCGCGAACGGATACGGTTCTTTCGACAGCGTGCAGGCGCCGCTCACCTTGATCACCGCGTTCTGGCGCTTGGCAAGGTCCAGCACCTTCGGCAGGTCGGCCCAAGGGGCCCAAGCCTGCGGCGGCGCCGGCGGCGTGCGCGGCTGCAGGATGCCGAGATGGTCGATGATGAAGCGCGTATCGGGGTTGTGGTCGATCACCGCCATGCCGGCGTCGAGGTTACCCCAGCACAAGATGTTGACCGGAAGATCGTGCGTGACGGCGGCGCGCGCGATGCGGTCGAGGCCCGGGTGGTTCGGGTCGCTGTTGCGGCCGAGATCCTTGGTCAGGATGATGCGGATGCCGACCGCGCCGGGCGTGCGCTTCCACTCGGCGACGACGTCGGCCACCGCCGGATCGTCCTGATCGACCGGCTTGACGATCGCCATCCGGCCGGGATGGGCGCGTTGCACTTCCACCGCATAACTGGCGTCGTACTGGTAGAGCGAAAAGGCCGAGATGAAGATCGCGCCGTCGACGCCGACTCTGTCCATCGCCGCCACCATCTCATCGCCGGTCACGTGATCGGGCCAGTTCGGCACCGTGTCCCAGGGTCGCTTCGGCGTGTTCGCTTCATAAGCGTGCACCTGGGAATCGATGATCGTCATCGCGGAGGCTCCTCTGCTCAGAGAGTTCGCTATCGCAACAGATCGCTCCCGCTGTGTCCAGGAGCCTCAAGCATCGTCTTCCGCCGCCGCGTCTTCTTGGTCTTCGCCGGTGCGCGAGGCAACGAAGGCGTCGATCTTGCGCGCCAGCTCGTCGCGGAACGCATCGATGTCCTCGGGCATATCGTCAAAATCGCCGCCGCCGCCCAGCGGATGCTGGGCCAGCAGCGCGTTGAGCTCGCGCAACGTGCGCGTCAAGGTGCCGAGCGCGCGAGCGGTCTGCTCCATCTCGCGCGGCCGCAGCGGCTCCGCCGCCAGCCGCGCGATGGTCGCCTCGATGGCGGGCAGCACGCGGGCCGCCGCGCTTTGCAGGCGTGGCACGATCGCGGCGGCGTCGGCTTGCGCGTCCGCGCCGGATGCGGGCGGTGGCGCGGCGTCTTCCATCCCTCCCCCCGCGAAGCGGTGGGGAGGGTCGCTTCGGCTTGCGTCAGCAAGACGAAGCGGGGTGGGGGGTGGCAGCTCGGCAGTCCCAGCCGCGCAAAGTCCCCCCACCCCCGACCCCTCCCCACCATTCGCGGAGCCTGTGCCCGGACGGCGCGAAGCGTCGATCCGGGTACGAACGGGGGGAGGGGAGAAGGCTTCGCTGTGCCGCGCCGCCACGGCCGGCGGCCCCTGGCGCGGGATCGGCTCGCGCCGCCGCGTCCAGTTCCAGCGCCGCATGCGGTCGCGCAGCGTGCCGGAGGAGATGCCGTGCTCGGCGCAGATGTCCTCGACCGGACGGTCGCTGTGCTCGTAGTCGTGACGGATTTGCGTCCAGGCTTCGGGGGTCAGTTCGGTCATTGTGAAGGTCCTTGCGTGTCGGGGGCAGGCGGCTGCTTGGCCGTTCAACGCCGTCATGGCCGGGCTCGTCCCGGCCATCCACGTCTTGCTTGCGACGCGGACGTGAATGTGCGGCGCAAGGCGCGTCATCGCCTTGCCGCGCGCCTGATTGTTGGGAATGCGCCCTTGCTAGCCGGGCAGCGTCACGCTGTCAAGGAATTTATTCTGATCCTTTGGCCGATGCTATTGCGCCTGGCGTTTGAGCTTTTGCTGCTCATACTGCGCCTGCACCGCCGGTTCGCTCGTCTTTCCCAGCACGACATTCTGGTCGGGCGATTTTCCATCGAGCCCCGGGGCTCGTAGGACCGAACCCGCGAGCTTCTCATAGGCGATCGCTTCGCCCATGAACGGCTTCAGATAGTCGTCGAGAATGCCCTTGCCCGGCGCGTCCAGTTCTTTTGTCAGGGCCGCCAGATAGTCGGTTTTGTCGGTCTTGGACCAGTCGATGCTGAATCCCGCGCGCTGCGCCAACACGGAATGAACGACCACGATGGTGCGGCCATTGCCGTCGAGGAAAGGGTGACCGTAGGCTAGATATCCCATGACCTCGCCGGGCTTCGCCGCCATGAACGACGTGTCTTGCCCGTTCTTGAGCGCGAAGTCGATCGCGCCACGGATGTCATTGGGGTGCGCGAAAAGAACGCCGCCTTTGCTGACGGCGATATCGGGCGCCGTCTGCGTCCGGTCTTGGCCGGCCCAGCGATAGACGGCATCGAATAAAATGCGGTGCGTATTGAGAACGTCGTCGTACGCCAGGTGATTCGCGGTTGCCAGCGTGCGAAAGGCTTCATCCAATCCAGTCGTAAAGGCCGAATGCTCAAGCCGGCGGATGATGTCGAGGTCTTTTTCCTTGGCGTAATTCCGCAGATAGCCTTCGGATTCGAAATCACCGAACGGATCGAACGTCACGGCCTGGCTTCGCGCAAGTAGTTGGCTTGCAGACGCACGAGCTCTCGGCGGCTCAAGTGACCGGCCCGCTGCAACGCCAGCAGCATCTGTTCGACGTCGTCGAAAACGACATCGTCCCCCGCAAGCCGGGTGATATCGTGCGCAAGGGCGTCCGTCGGCGTCGCCGTGTAATGGACTTGATGCTGCCGCGCCATGTCGCGGATGATGCGCTCTGTCGGCGTCTGGCGCTGGGACATCGCTCGCTCCTTGGAAAATAATATAGCAATTCAGTCCCTGAAAATCCATTAAATCATTCAAACCAATAAGCTTTCGGAGCTTTCTAAGCCCTTATCGATACGCCCAATTTTGCTCTCGCAAGGCGGTCGAGGCCACCGACATATACGTGAAACGGCATTCCATCTTTCTCCGCTCGTCCCCGCGAGAGCGGGACCTAGGGCAGCGGCGTCGGATTCAATTGTCGGGAGAATGCACCCTTGCTAGCGGATCAGCGTCACGCTGTCAAGGAATATTAACCTATATCCAGCATGGGCTGGCCTTGTCCGGAACCGCTAAAACAATCAGTGTCGGATTGGGTTCCGATGATTGGCATTATCCATGGATCGCATTGTTCGTGATCTTTCGCCATCCAGGCGAACCGAGGAGACCCGCCCGAGGTATTTCTCGGAGTACGCGTCGCGTGCGAACATCGTGCTGCTGGGGGACCCCGGCGCTGGCAAGTCTCACTTGTTTCGAACCTTTGCAGGCACTGAGGGCGGTCGCTATGTGACTGTGCGTGCGTTCTTGGCCACGCCGGTTTTGGCCAAGGGCGAGATTCTTTTTATCGACGGGCTCGATGAGAAGCGCGCGGGTCGCGGCGACCGGGATACGGTCGACGCGCTGGTCGGCAAGCTGTTCGAGGCAGCGCCGTCCAAGGTGAGGTTGTCCTGCCGGGCAGCCGACTGGCTTGGCGAAAGCGATCTGGCCTCGCTGCAGCCGTTCTTCGACCAGATCGGCGGCAAACCTGCGGTGCTCGGACTGGCCTCGCTCAATGAGGACGAATGCCGCGCGGTGCTAACGGCGCAGGGCCTCACCGCGGATGAGGCGAACGCATTCGTCAAACAAACGACGGAACGCGGGCTTGGTGACTTCCTGCAGAATCCGCAAAACCTCCTGATGCTGTTGCGCGTCGTACGCAGTGGCCAATGGCCTGGGACGCGGGCGGCGCTTTATAAGCTCGCTACCGGCCTTTTACTCGAAGAAGCCGATCCCAACCATGCTCTAAAAGAGTCTGGTGCGTATTCCGCCAAGGAATTGCGCCCAGTCGCTGGCGCGCTCTTTGCCGCGAGGCTCATCAGCGACATAGAGGGGATTGGGCTGACGGAACAATCCGGAACGGCCACCGTCCCCGGCTACCGTAGCCTCGGCTTTTTTGATCGGGATCGTGTTCGAGCCGCTTTAACGCGACGTGTGTTTGAAGCAGCGTCGACGCCGGACAGCGTGGACTACGCTCACCGGGTGACGGCAGAATATCTTGGCGCGGCATGGCTTACTGACGCAATTCGCGGCGGGCTTCCGCTTCTACGTGTGCAAGCGCTGCTTGGAGTCGATGGTCATCCGGCTCCGGAACTGCGTGGCCTGCACGCCTGGCTTGCAGTGCATCTACCTGAACACGCGCCTCGCCTCATCGACGCCGACCCCTACGGCGTTCTGACTTACGGCGACGCTGCTTCGCTGTCGCCTTCAAACTGCGCGCATCTGCTCAGAGCTCTAGGCCGTCTGTCGCAGACCGATCCATGGTTTCGGCGTGGCGCATGGGAAGAGCCGGCGGTGGGCGCGTTGTCACGCGCGGACATGGTCGCGGAATTCCGCAGCGTGATGCGCTCGCACGACGCGGGTTTTGGTATCCGGTCGATCGTCGTCGAAGCGCTGGCGCTTGGCGCGCCGCAACCCGCATTGAAGGATGATCTTGCCGCTGTCGTGCTGCGGGGGGACTCGACCTACGCGGAGCGCCGTTTTGCCGTTCACGCGCTGGTAAGGCTGGGCACGAAAGGGAAAAAAACGCTAGCCGGCTTATACTGTCAGCTGGGGAAGCGCGCTGACGAATTACGGCTTCGCGTCGATATCCTCCGGGATCTGTACGGTGAACCGTTTGGCGCATCGGATGTAACTGCGCTGATCGGTGACCTCTGGTCCAGCCCGGATGAACTGCCGGGCGGAGTGCTGTGGTTTATGGCGGATGCAGTTCCGTTGCGCGACATCGAGGCCATTCTCGATGGCATCGAGCGTCGTAAGCGCACGAATGAAACTGCTCGCCGCAACGCCTGGGAAATCGCCAGTTTTTATGAGCGCATTCTCATGCGCGCCTGGAACGAGTTAGCGACAATCGAGCCTGTCCAGGCGCTGCGATGGTTATCGGTACGGCACGCGTTTCGCGATAGCTACAGTGGCAACCGTAACGAATTCCGCGCGGTGATTGCGGCGAAACCGGACCGCCTGGGCGCCCTGGCCGACCAATTCTTTGAGACATGCAACCCCAGCAAAGACATCTGGCTTGATTTTGATCATATCCAGGAAGCGACGCTGCACCTTCTTGGGGCGGACCAGATGCTTGGGCTGCTCCTCGATCATTTGGTGAAGGCGCCCGAGGGCAGCGCCAAACGGGCCTTTTTTTACGAAGCCGCATTTCCGATCACTTGGCGCACCAACTCACGGCTCGGCCCGGATGTTTTCGAAAAACTCTACGCGCTTGGCGAGAGGGATGCGGGATTGCGACTCATCCGCAACAAGTGTGTCTGTGCTAACCTTCCGGAGCGTTACCTCGAACGCAAACGCGGACGGCATGACAATGAAGCCGAAGCGGAAAAGAGCCGTGCGAAGCACCGCGCCGAATTTGAGTCGGAAGTCGCCGCCATCCGTACGGGCCAGAATCTGGGCTGGCTGAGCTTTCTCGCTCAGGTTTATTATGGCCGATTCTCCGATCTTGATCGCAAGGGTACGCCTCGCGAGCGGCTCGCCTTCATTATCGGAGATAGCAACGTGCCTGCCGCGATTGAGGGGTTTAAGGCAGTGCTCACGCGTCGCGACCTGCCCGGGCTGCAGACGGTGGTTGGCATAACGGCAGAGCGGAAGATCTACAACTGGTGGCGCGCTGTACTGGTGGCGATGGACGAGTGCTTCGCCGCCGACTGCAACCTCGCCGCTTTTTCCGATGACTCGTTGGCGGCGGCTATGGCGTTTGAGTTGATAGAACCTATACTCGAAACCCGCGATGACGTGCAGAGCTGGCGTGTCGCAGCGTGGAAGAAGGCTGCGCTGGAGCAGCGGCCATCGTTGGTGCATGGGGCATATAAGGCTATCGCTCGTGTTCGTTTCAGCAAGGGCGACCAACACATCGATGGTTTGCATGAACTTCTGACCGAACCCGCGTTCGTGCCCTTCCGCGAGGCGACAGTGTTGGAGTTTCTCCGCGATTTTCCAAACGCAAACCTCTACCGCCTGAACGAGATGTTGAGTGCCGTGGTGACGAAGCCGGAAGGACATCGCCGGTTTCTCGACCTTGCTGCGACGGTCATCGCAAATAAGGTTGCCGTCGACATGCCTCAATATGACCAGTGGCTTGCAGCAGCCTACATCGTCGCGCCGTCGCAGTTTGAAAGTGAAGTTGCGGCTGCGGCACGTGCCCGGCCGGGCGTGATCTTCGATCTCCGCGACTTCGGTAGTGGGCGTCATGGGAATGGCAGAAAAGCGGTTTCGCTCACACTCCGTCAGCTCGAATTCATGGCGCAACTGGTCGGAACCTCGTATCCATATTCAGCCCCTCCCAGTAGCGGCTGGAACGGGGATACCAACGCCTGGGATGCCTCGGATTACTTCAACGCCCTGATCAATCTGATAAGCGCCAATCCGTCCGAAGCTGCGGCGCAGGCGTTAGCACGGCTTGATGCGAACCGGGCGCTCATCAGCTACCGGCCGTTTCTGCTTAACGCTAGGGCCCAACAGCAAGCCCGCCGTCGCGAAGCTGATTACGATCGGCCTGATTGGCCGCGCACAGTAGACGCTCTTTCAAAAGGACCGCCCGCGACGGTCGCTGACCTTCACGCCTTACTGATTGGGCATCTGGAGGATGCGCGCGCCATGCTGGCACATGGCAACACGGATGGTTTCAAAGTTTTCTGGAATCTGGATTCGTACGGGCGCCCTGTAACGCCTTTACCGGAAGAAGCCTGTCGCGACCGTCTCGTTGATATCTTGCGCATTGGACTGTTGCCGCTGTCGGTGACCGTGGAGCCCGAGGGCCACATGGCGCATGACAAGCGCGCTGATATTTCGGTCGCCATGCCGGCCCGCAAGATTCTATGCGAGCTTAAGCGCGATTTTCATTCGGATGTCTGGACGGCGACCGAAGAACAGCTCGAGCGCTTTTATGTGCACGACCCTGACGCCAACGGCTTCGGCGTCTACGTCGTGTTTTGGTTTGGCGAAAGGCGGCCAACCGACATACCGGCTCCGCCAGGTGGCCAGGCTCGTCCAACTTCGCCCGAAGCGATGGAGCGAATGTTACGGGAATTGTTGCCCGCCGATCGCAAGGAACGCATCGCCGTTCTTATTGTCGATGTCTCGGGATCGATCCCGCCTGGGGTACAGGCGAAGCGCGCGCGGCACAAAAGAGCTAAATCGGACAGGAGTCGTTCGCGGCGTGCTGGGAAGGCAGCCAAACCACTCAAAAATTTGTCCAGAAAGAGCAAGGCTTCTCGAAACACCGGTCAGAAGAAGTAAATCTTCGCCTTACGCTTGCGTCTTCTTCTTCCCAAACAACGCCCTGATATTATCGATCAACTCGATCTTCGCCCCGTGCTTGCGCATGATCACGCTCTGCTGCGCCACCGACAGCGAGTTGTTCCACGCCCAGTAGATCACGAGGCCCGCCGGGAAGCTCGCCAGCATGAAGGTGAAGATGATCGGCATCCAGTTGAAGATCATCGCCTGGGTCGGGTCGGGCGGCGCCGGGTTGAGCTTCATCTGCGCCGACATGGTCACGCCCGGCACCGGTGGGTGCCGTCGCGCCTCCGTCCCCTTACAATTCCGGACTTGCCCCGAAACGAACCCGTCCCGGCTGGACCACGACGAAGCGCTCGCGGAGTTTTTCGCCGTGGTTTGCCACGAGGTTTAAGACCGCGGCCGGCAAACCGGCGCGGGCGGACGAAGGAAAGCGCAGCAGGATGACACCGCACGCAGGTGTCGCGGCCGCGTAGACAAGCTGTCCGAAATCGCGGTCCTCGGTCACGAAAATTCGCTGCTCACGTGCGGCGATGTCGAGGACGGAAAAATCCTCTGCGCCGGCAGCGACATCGATCACGGCGGCAACATCGTGGCCGGCGTCGCGCAACGCGCGAACCACTCGGAAGTCGCAGCTCTCATCGGCGAGAAAGCGCATCTAGCCGTGCGGCTCGACCAGCACGGTTTCCTCATGGGCAATCGCGTCGGCTGCGTACGAGATCGCCGCCTGGATATCGTCCTTGGTGAGATGCGGATAAGCCTCGAGCAGGTCGTCGTGCGTGGCGCCCTCGCTGAGTTTGCGCAGGATCAACTCCACAGTAATTCGGGTGCCCCGAATGACCGGCTTTCCAAGCATCACCTTGGGATTGATCGCTATACGGGCGTGTGCCAACATTTGTCACTCCATCGTCGCGGCAGCGCCACCTATGGCGAGCGGCTGCGCTTCACGGCGCCCAGAATATAGCACCAGGCGACGGCCGGGATAAGCCCGGCCATGACGCGGAGAGCGTGTGCGACGGGCCTTACGCTTGCGTCTTCTTCTTCCCAAACAGCGCCTTGAATATTATCGAACAACTCGATCTTCGCCCCGTGCTTGCGCATGATCACGCTCTGCTGCGCCACCGACAGCGAGTTGTTCCAGGCCCAATAGATCACCAGCCCGGCCGGGAAGCTCGCCAGCATGAAGGTGAAGATGATCGGCATCCAGTTGAAGATCATGGCCTGCGTCGGGTCGGGCGGCGCCGGGTTGAGCTTCATCTGCGCCCACATGGTCACGCCCATGATCAGCGGCCACATGCCGAGATGCAGGAAATGGCCGACCACCGGCACGATCGTCGGGTCGAACGGAAGCAGGCCGAACAGCGTGAACACGTTGGTCGGGTCGGGCGCCGACAGGTCGCTTGATCCAGCCGAAAAACGGCGCGTGCCGCATCTCGATGGTGACGAACAGCACCTTGTACAGCGAGAAGAACACCGGAATTTGGATGACCACCGGCAAGCAACCGGCCAGCGGATTGATCTTCTCCTTCTTGTACAGCGCCATCAGCTCTTGCTGCTGCTTGGCCTTGTCGTCGGGATAGCGCTCGCGCAGCGCGGTCATCTGCGGCTGCACCGCCTTCATCTTCGCCATCGAGGCGTAGGATTTGTTGGCGAGCGGGAAGAAGGCGACCTTGATCAGCACGGTGACGATCATGATCGCCAGGCCGAAATTGCCGACCAGGCGGTAGAACCAGTCGATCACCGTGAACAGCGGCTTGGTGATGAAATAGAACCAGCCCCAGTCGATCAGCAGGTCGAAGCGGTTGATATTGAGCTGCTTCTCGTAATCGTTGACGACGTGCACTTCCTTGGCGCCGGCGAACAGGCGCGCGTCGGCCGTCGTGCTGGCGCCCGGCGCGATGGTGCGCGCATCGAGCAGGTAATCGGTCTGGTAGGTCGGCTGCTCGCCGAGCTTGCCGGTCGAGAAGCGCGCCTTGAGGTGCGCGGTGCTGTCCGGCAGCAGCGCCGCCGCCCAGTATTTGTCGGTGATGCCGAGCCAGCCATTGGTGACGTCGAAATTGATCACCTTCTTGTCTTCGATCTTCTTGTAGGTGATCTCCTGCAGCCCGTCGTCGCCGAGCACGCCGATCAGGCCTTCGTGCAGGATGTAGTAGCCGAGCGTCGGCGGCGTGCCGTGGCGCGAGATCAGCGCGTAAGGGTAGAGCGTCACCGGACTGGCGCTCTTGTTCACCACCTCGTCCTTGATCGTGAACAGATACTTGTCGTCGACCGCGAGGGTGCGGCGGAACGCGAGACCCTCGCCGTTGTCATAAGTCAGCGTCACCGGGTGGCCGGCGCTGAGCGCGCCTGCGCCCGACTGCTTCCACACCGTGTCGGCGGTCGGCAATTTGAGTTTATGGCCGGCGGTGCCGGACCAGCCGAACTCGGCATAGAACGGGTCCGGACTGCCGGACGGCGACAGCAGCACGATCGGCGGCGACTTGGGATCGACGGTCTCGTGGTATTTCGACAGCGCCAGATCGTCGATGCGGCCGCCCTTGAGGTCGATCGAGCCTTGCAGGCTCGGCGTCTCGATCCGCACGCGCGGCGATAGCTTGAGCGCGGCCGCGCGCGAGGCGGCTTGCGCCGGCGTCAAGTGGCCGGTTTCGCCGGGCACCGGCGGCGCGCTCGCCGGCTGGGCGGGGGTTGCCGGCCCACCGGGTGCAGCGGGCTGGGCCGAGGTTGCGGGCCCACCGGGTGCCGCCGGCTGGCCCGGGATTGCGGGCCCGCCAGATGCTGCCGGTTGGCCCGGGACTGCGGGCCCGCCAGATGCTGCCGGCTGGTTCTGCGTACCGGGTGCGCTCGGCGGAGCGGGTGCGGTTGGCGAGGCGGTCGGTGGCGTCGGCTGGCCGGCCTTCCTCGCCGCCGCCTGCTGTTGCGCCTGCTGCTGTTGCTGCCGCTCCTTCTGCAGCTGCGGCATGCCGACAAAATATTGCCACGCAATAAGCACGACAGCCGACAGAACAATGGCGAGAATGGTATTTTTGCTATCCATCGCGATTCCGCTTTGCCGTCAGTCGCCCGTCATGCACGCGCCCTAGCGCCCCCTCGAAGTCTTGCATCATGCGGGTAAACGGCAGCTTGAGCGCCGCGCGCCTACCGATCAGCACATAATCGTGTCCGGTCCGCATTCGGCTCGCATTCGACAGCCGCACCACTCCCCGCAGGCGGCGCCGCACTCGGTTACGCTCAACGGCATTGCCGACTTTCTTCGTCACCGTAAAGCCGACACGCACCGGTCCGTCATCGCTTCGCTTGCGCGCCTGTAAAACGAAAGCTGCAACCGGCGCCTTGGCTCCTGTCGCTGCAGCCAAGAAATCCGCCCGTTGCTTCATTCGTTCCATGGAAGCAATGCACGCGGCGCTGCCGCCGCCGTCAGGCGCTGAGCCGCTTGCGTCCGCGCGAGCGCCGCGCCGCAACCACCTTGCGACCGCCCTTGGTCGACATGCGCGCGCGAAAACCGTGGCGCCGCTTGCGCACCAGCTTGCTCGGTTGATAGGTCCGCTTCACTTCGCTTATCTCCGCTGGTCGCACCGTGGCGACGAAGCCGGTTCCGACCCCGCGACCGCCATGAAAACCCGCAATTCGTCGGATCGGCACGCGATTTGCGCGGCTTATAAGGGAGCCCCTTTAGCCCGTCAATGCGACCCCGCTGCCGGGCTTTGCGGCACGTCCGAACGGTCACATAAGTCTCAAAACCCGGTGATGCCAGCCCGCCCGCGCCGCGGCTCGTGTATAAGCGCGCCATGTCCGATACCGCCCCGCCAGCCGAAAAGATGCCCGGTCTGCCGCGCCGGCTGATGCTGCTGGCCGCGGTCGTGATCATTGGGGCGGTCGCCTATTACGCGGCCGGGCACGGCGAAATCTCGCTGGAGTCATTGATCCGTCATCGCGCCGCCATCAATGAGTTTGTGACCGCGCATCGGATGGTCGCGGTGCTGGCCTATATCGGACTTTATGTCGTGGTGGTCGCCTTTTCGGTTCCCGGGGCTACGTTCCTCACGGTCACCGGCGGCTTTCTGTTCGGGCTGGCGGTCGGCGCCTCGGCCGCGGTGATCGGCGCCACCATCGGTGCGACCCTCATCTTCCTGGCGGCGCGCACGGCGCTGGGCGAGCCGTTGCTGCGGCGCGCCGGCCCGCGCGCGACCAAGCTCGCGCAGGGCTTCCGCGAAGACGCCTTCAGCTATCTGTTGTTCCTGCGTTTGGTGCCGGCGTTTCCGTTCTTCTTGGTTAATCTAGTGCCGGCTTTCGCCGGCGTCCGGCTCATACCCTTCGTTGCCGCCACCGCACTCGGCATTATTCCAGGCGCGGTCGTCTTTGCCTTCGCCGGCACCGGGCTCGACAGCGTGATCGCCGCCCAGGAGACCGCGCATCGCGATTGCCTAGCCGCTGGCCGCACCGACTGCCGTCTCGCCTTCGATGCGAAGGACGTGCTCACGCCGGAGCTGCTGGGCGCGCTGCTGGCGCTCGGCCTGCTGGCGCTCCTGCCGGCGGCGGTGCGGCGGCTGCGCCGGCGCTCGCGCGCAATCGAATAAGTTTTGCGCTAGTTTACGGCGGCAATTATTGACCGGGATTTCGAGCGGACGATTTGAGGGGGCATGGCTGAGACACTGAAACCCGACATTTGCGTGATCGGCGGCGGCTCAGGCGGTCTTTCGGTGGCCGCCGCGGCGGCGGCGTTTGGCGTGCCGACGGTGCTGATCGAGCGCGGCAAGATGGGCGGCGACTGCCTCAATACCGGTTGCGTGCCGTCAAAGGCATTGCTGGCCACCGCCAAGCGGGCCGCGCTGATGCGCGGCAGCGGTCCCTTTGGCATTACCACGCCGAGGGTCGACGTCGATTTTGCCAAGGTGCATGAGCACGTGCACCGCGTGATCGCCGCCATTGCGCCGAACGATTCGGCGGAGCGGTTTACGGGACTCGGCGTTCAGGTGATCGCGGGCGAAGCGAAGTTCAAGAATCGCCGCACGATCGTGGTCGGCGAGCGCTACGAGATCAGTGCGCGGCGCTTCGTGATCGCGACCGGATCGACACCGGCAGTTCCGCCGATCCCCGGCCTCGACCAGGGTCCATATTTCACCAACGAGACGATATTCGATCTGACCGAGCGCCCGCGCCATCTGCTCATCGTCGGCGCCGGTCCGATCGGATTGGAGATGGCGCAAGCCTTCCGCCGGCTCGGCAGCCAAGTGACCGTGCTGGAAGCGGCAGCCCCGCTCGCCAAGGACGATCCGGAATGCGTCGGCATCCTGCTCGCGCTGCTCGAACACGACGGCGTGGCGATCCGCAGCGGCGTCCGCGTCATTCGTATTGAACGCGCGCAAGGCAAGGTGACGGCGGTCCTGCAAGGCGCCGAGGGCGAAGAGACTGAAGAGAAAGTGGAGGGCAGCCACATTCTGGTTGCCACCGGTCGCAGGCCGACGGTCGAGGGGCTCAATCTCGAGGCCGCCCGCATCCGCTTCGACCGGGCGGGCATAAAAGTGAACAAGCGGCTGAAGACCCGCAACAAGCGCGTCTACGCCATCGGCGACGTGATCGGGCAATTGCAGTTCACGCACGCCGCCAATTATCACGCCGGTCTGGTGATCCGGAACGCACTGTTTCGCTTGCGCACCGCAGTCAACAATGACGCGATCCCGTGGGTCACCTATACCGAGCCCGAGCTGGCACAGACCGGATTGACGGAAGACGAGGCGCGCAAGCGCCGCATCAACATCCGCGTGTTGCGCTGGCCCTATCACGACAACGATCGCGCCCAGGCCGAGCGCGAGATCAAAGGTCACATCAAGGTCATCACGCGCAAGAACGGCCAAATACTGGGTGCCAGCATCGTCGGCGCCCAAGCTGGCGAATTGATCACACCTTGGACCCTTGCCATTGCACAGAAATTAAACATACGCGCCATGACCGGCATTGTTTTGCCCTATCCAACGCTGTCCGAGATCGGCAAGCGCGCGGCCATCGACTTTTTTACGCCAAGTTTGACGCGTCCTTGGGTGCGGCGCATCATCGCCTGGTTGCGAATCTTCGGTTGAGACGCAATGGCTTTGGAATCCGACACGACCAAAACTCCGGGCGAGCCGGCCGCGACAGGTCAGGCGCGCGATCTGCGTGTTGGGCTTTCCGGCAAGCTGCTGGTGCTCACCGTCGTGTTCGTGATGGTGGCGGAAATCCTTATCTACGTTCCGTCGGTCGCCAATTTCCGCCTCAATTGGCTCAACGATCGGCTTGCCGCCGCCCACACCGCGGCGCTGGTGCTCGACGCCGCGCCGCGCGGCATGGTGCCGGAAAGCCTGGCCAAGCAAATCCTGAAAAGCATCGGCGCGCGCGCGGTGGCGATGAAGATGGGTAACGAGCGCCGTCTGCTGGCCGCCTCCGAGGTGCCGACGTCGATCCACCAGGATATCGATATGCGCTCGGTGCCGTGGTGGCGGGCGATCTACGACGCTTTCGACACACTGTTCAATTGCAAGCCCAATGACGTCGTGCGGGTGGTGGGACCGGCGCCGATGGGCGGCGAATTTCTCGAGATCGTGCTCGATGAAATGCCGCTGCAAAAGGCGATGTGGAAATTCTCCGTCAACATCCTGCTGCTGTCCTTGTTGATCTCCGGCATCACCGCGATGCTGGTGTTCTTCGCGCTGCATTATCTGCTGGTGCGGCCGATGCGGCGCATCACCGAGAACATGATCGCGTTTCGCGCCGACCCGGAAAATCCGGCCCGCGTTATCGCCAACTCGGGTCGCCGCGACGAGGTCGGCACCACCGAGCGCGAGCTGGCGGCGATGCAGCGCGATCTCAGTTCCATGCTGCACCAGAAGGGCCGCTTGGCGGCGCTCGGGCTGGCGGTATCGAAGATCAATCACGATCTGCGCAATTTGCTGGCCTCGGCGCAACTATTTTCCGATCAATTGTCGCATCTGCCCGATCCCAAGGTGCAGCGCTTCGCGCCCAAGTTGATGCGCGCGCTCGAGCGAGCCATCGCCTTCTGCCAAGCGACAGTATCGTACGGCGCCGCGCACGAGCCCGAGCCCAAGCGTGAGACGCTGAAGGTCGAGCCGCTGATCGAGGAGGTGCACGAGACGCTTGGTCTCGGGCTCGACGTGCCGATCCGCTGGATCGTCGCGGTCGAGCGCGGGCTCACCGTCGAAGCCGACCACGATCAATTGTTCCGCGTGCTGGTCAATGTCGCGCGCAACGCGGTGCAGGCCTTGGAGATGCGCGGCGCGCGCGATCCGGCGCGCGACCAGATCCGCATCACCGGCCGGCGCGAAGGCAGTGTCGTGGTGCTCGAAGTCTCCGACACCGGGCCGGGCGTGCCCGAAAAGGCGCGCGCGCATCTGTTCGAGGCGTTCCAGGGCTCGACCCGCACCGGCGGCTCCGGCCTGGGTCTGGCGATTGCCGACGAGCTTGTACGCGCCCATGGCGGCGACATGCGGCTGGTGGACGGAACCATCGGCGCCACCTTCCGCATCACCATCCCCGACCGCGCGGTCGAGCTGGATGCCCGCCGCGGCGAGCGAGCGCGGGCGTGAAATCTCGCCGTCTTGCCAATAGGGGGCCGAAACGTTAGCTATGCCCCGGCTCCGCGCCCGGTTTGCCGGCCGCGGTATTAGCGCCCGTAGCTCAGCTGGATAGAGCACCAGACTACGAATCTGGGGGTCAGGAGTTCGAATCTCTTCGGGCGCGCCATTTTTCTTTTGAAATCAATAAGTCACGCGTGCGCGTCCATGCGAGCCGATCGGGGCAGCAAACTGGTCGCGTATGTGTCGTAAATTTCGATGATTCGTGCTCCGCTTGACGCTATCGGACTGCGCGAAAATGGCGTCGCCTGTCGTCACATCGAACGAGCCGGCGTGAGCGCCGCCTCTGACAACCAGAAGCCAGGTCTCGTGTTCTGCTTCCAGGCTCCACGAGGAGTTTGGCGCCAAATCGATCCATTCAAACGTGAAGTGAGAATTCGAGACCAGGACCGTTCGCGTGTCGGTTAGCCGTTTGGGTGTGACGCGAAAATTGGCGGGACCGGCAATCGCCACCGCAAGTGCGTTGTCGATATGAAGTTCACGTCCGCGGCCATAATCGAAAATGCGAAAGGTCGCGTCGCTGCGTTGCTGAATTTCCGCGATCACAAGGCCTGCACCGATCGCGTGGATCGTTCCAGCGGCGACTAAAGTCGTGTCGCCCGGATGCGCCGCCTGCCACACAACGAGATCCGAGATCGAGCCGTCGTCGATGGCGTGACGCAATTGCTCCGGGCTAACACGCCGCTTCAGGCCTAAGGCGACCTTGGCCTCGGGCGCGGCACTCAGGACGTACCAAGCTTCGGTTTTACCGTTCAACAGCCCGATTGACTGGGCGTACGCATCATCCGGATGGACTTGGATGGAAAGGGGCTGGCTCGTGAGCAGCAGCTTCAGCAGAAGCGAAGGAGGGGTGGCCGTCGAACTGGTACGTTCGTACCAGATCTCGCCGATTGTATTGGCGTTGTCGCCTGCGTTACTCCAGGGTCGCAGATCTACAACGCCCCAAGGCTTTGGTAAGGGATGCGCGTGCGCATGTTCAATCGTCATAACCCTGCTTCATTAGCCGAGAGAGCTTTTTTGGATGCCCTCGGTGGAATCAGGCGAAAACGCTGACCGAAAGCCTGAGCTCGCTTTCAGTCGCGGCCCGCTCGTGCTTTTCGGCGACGCTGTTGATGCGGTAGCACGGGTCGCCGGGATCTCGGTCCGAGGCAGGAACGAGATGACGAATTTCATAGGGACCCGTGGCCGATGGTCGAAGCACCCTCGGCTCAAGCTCGACGATTTGACCGATATTGAACTTATGAGCCAAGAGGCCTTCCTTTCGTGGAGTTAGGCTTGGAAACGCCGCCGGCGAGGTTTTCTTCGTTCTTGTGATCGTGGAGGAAGCGGGCAATCTGTCCCCTCAGCGTGGCCGTTTGCAGTACATCTCCCAGCGAGCCTGCGGTATCGAAAAGCTCGCGTTGCAGCTTGGTCGGGATCGTGTTCCACTGCATGATGACGGCCGCCCCGAGGCAGCGCAGAATATGCTCCTCGACCTCAGCAACAGCCTTGCGGTCGAGCCGATTTCCAATGACCTCCTCCTGCGGAAGTATGTCGTGCGAACGAATCATTTTGTCGAAATTGTTCGCCAGCCAATCCTCGTTTTGCGCCAGCGAATTGAGACTATGCATTGATCGCTGAAGTTCGCGGATTTCGCTCGGGACATCGGTATTCTTGAGTGATTCGGCGCTTTCCGCCGCTTTTGCGCGAAATTGCTCTGCCGTGAACATGAGAAGCTCCCTCCGTGACACAAGGCGAGCGGTCTCCCGCCCGGCGGTGTCGCTATGTCTGCTTTTTGGATGTTGCGACCGTATATAGTGACAATCAGGTCGAATTGCGACGACTATCACGTGACTCTGGGGAATCGTTGGGACATTGGGTGATTTGCCAACGCGGCCTCAGTGCGGCCGATCTTTATTTCCAACAATCGATGGCCGACCCCTGTGGTTATCGCTATTCATCCCCATGTACGGACGATGTTTGAATGATGAACATTCAAATGATGTTTTACCGATATTTTGGAGATAACGCCTATGAATACCGCGAACCCAAATACCGCACCGGCGAGCACCGGCAATTCCGCTGAAGCCAAGCAGATCCTTCTGAAGGATATTGGCGCCAAGTGGAGCAAGTTTTCCGAGCAGGAGCTCGGCGCGCTCAAGAACAAGGACGATCTCGTTACTCAGGTCGTCGCCAAGTACAGCATGGACAAGGCGCAGGCGCAGCGCGACGTCGACACCGTGATGAAGGGTCGACAGATCTGATCTGGACGCACCCAGCGCGAGGTCGCCCGTTGGCGGCCTCGTCGCGTGCGAAGCATGGTGTCTTCCATGCCTGTATCGTGACTTCAGCGCGCTCCACTCTCCGCAGAAAATGGCGCATCTCTCATAATTAAGACTCTTAACTAAGACTCTTGGCTTTAGCGTCTTGGCGTTCGCGCCAACATAGTGAAAATTCACAGTGCCTTGCCGCCACTCGAAGGTCGCCTCACTATGCGCGCCACAGATCCGGTCGTAACGTTTCTTCTGGTTATCGCAATCGGCGTGGTCGCCGGCACACTCTTCGATCGGCTTGCTGGACCGTCGTGGCTCGCCCGCCAATTTTCTGGATCGAAGCGGGGCATCGTCACCAGTGCACTAGTGGGGATAGCCGGCGCGTTCGTCGGGCTTCATATCGATTTGTTGCTTGCACTCAGCGGCGGATTGCTGATGTCGGTCATTTCAGCGGCGGTCGGGGCCGCTGCGGTACTGCTCGCTTGGCGGATGGCCAAGTAACAAAGGCGATCGCGGGCAAAAAGGCTTCTCCTTCGCTCAGTGGTGCGAGTCACTTGGCGGCTGCCAAGTAGGAAAAGCCCGCCGTCGCCGGCGGGTTTGGAAATTCAGAGCCCGAGGGCTCATTCAAGATTTACGTAAATGAGAACGTCAATCGCAGACGCGAACGTGCCGAAAATGTTCGTTTCCGTAGCGATCGACGACTTCTTGCCGCTGCATGCGGCAGTTGCTGTAGTGGCGGCGATAACCGCGATCGTGGTCACGGTAATGGCGGTCTTGGTGGACTTGCGAGCCGATGATCGCGCCGACCGCCAGGCCGCCGATGACCCCCGCCGCGAGCGCGCCGTCGTTACGCGCGAACGCGGGCTGCGAGGTAACCGTAACCGCCAATGCCAAGGCAGCTATTGCGGTCAGTGAAATGGCTTTCAACATGTTTTGTCCCTTCAATGTGCGCTGTTAGTCGATGATCTGAACGATGCGGTGCGTGCGCGGATCGACCAGCACGGCATGATCGTTCACATAGGTGTAGCGGTAGCCCCGCACGTGATATTCGGCCGGCACGTCGTAATAGGTGACGCCGCTTTCCGGCAACACGGCGCCGACGCGGAAGTCGTTGTCGTAGCGATAGGACGGGTGCCGCTCGCGAACGACGTATTCGCGGAAACGCGGGCGATCCTCGACGCCGAGGATCCCGCCGACCGTGCCGGCAACCGCGCCGACGGTTGCGCCGACCACCGCGCCGAGCGGGCCAGCGGCGTGTTCACCCTGTCGCGCGCCCTCCTGGGCGCCGCGCAGAGTGCCTTGTGCTTTCGCCGCCATCGGCAGCGTCAAAGTCGCAAGAAGCATTACCGGTACAAAAAACTTCGTTTGCAAAAATTTGTTTTGCATGGTCGCTCCAGGTTGTCGGGGGAAGCTCCCATCTGCGGGAGCTTGACCTATGCCAATGCTCTCGGCCGGGTTTGGTTCCATACGAATAGCGGTATCTTTCGAACGCTGGCGTGCTGCGGCTGGAATCAAGTTTTCGGCGCTGCGCTCGCCCGGCATGAGCGCTGATCGCCGCGCTGACCGCTTTTTCGGACTTTCGTCGGCGACCAAACGGCAGCGTTTGCTCGTCTGTCCCTAAATCGTGATCGCAATGTCCTCGACTCTTCACGAATAAAGGCGCACGGTATAAACAATTCGACGCTCAACCGGTGCGTCTCGGCGTTCGCGCCAATTTTGAGCCAACTTAATGAAAATTAGCGCTGCCTTGCCACCGCTCGAAAGCGGGGCGAAAGGTTTACATGTTAACTTCGACGCTGTCGAAGGACGCGCCATTCGTTGATATCGAAGACGGAATTGCACTCGCGCATGCCATCGTCGACACCGTCCGCGACCCGCTTGTGGTGCTCGACCACGATCTGCGTGTTATCGCCGCGAGCCGTTCCTTCTACAAGACCTTTCGGCTCGTCCGTGACGATGTGCGCGGTCATCTGCTTTATGAGATCGACGGCGGGCAGTGGGACATCCCGGAGCTTCGCGATCTTTTAGAGACGATCACGAACGATCAGGCGACAGTTGAAGGATATGAGGTCGACCGCGAGTTTCCCGCCATCGGCCATCGCGTCATGCTGCTCAACGCGCGCAAGGTCTTCTATGAGAAGGGGACCCACACCACCGTGCTGCTGGCATTCGAGGACATCACTGGCCGGCGCGCGATCGAGCAGCAGGTGCAGGAATTGCTGCGGGAAAAGGACATGTTGTTGGAGGAGATGCAGCACCGCGTCGCCAACAGCCTGCAGATCATCGCCAGCATCCTCCTCATCAAGGCGCGCGCCGTCCAGTCGAAAGAGACGCGGCTGCAGTTGGAAGACGCGCATCAGCGGGTTTTGTCGATTGCCGCCGTGCAGCAGCATTTGCATGTCGTCGGCGGCGGCAAGCCGATCGAGCTTGCCAATTACCTTGCCAAATTGTGCGAAACATTGGCGCAATCGATGATCGGCGACAGCCGGCCGATCTCGCTCAAGGTCGACGCCGATGCCGGCACGGCGACCTCGCGCGACGCCGTGAGCATCGGGCTGATCGTCACCGAACTGGTGATGAACGCTTTGAAGCATGCATTTCCGTACCCGAAGGCGGATGCAGCGATCGTCGTCTCCTACAGAGTTGCGGGACCTGACTGGAAGCTGACGGTTTCAGATAACGGGGCCGGCAAGCCGGACGTCAGCGCCAGCGACACCAAGCCCGGGCTCGGCACCAGTCTTGTCAAAGCATTGACCAGACAACTTGAAGCTGTCGTGGACATCGCCAGCGGTTCGGGCGGCACGGCCGTATCCATCACTCACGCGACGTTCAAATCGAAACCGTCCAACACGGGCGAGCTGCCGCCGGCCTGATCTTGCAACAAAGAAAGAACCAGATGCTCACGCGAACGCACCGCGAAACCGTAATATTCAAGAGCTCCTTCTCGCTCGAAGGTATCGGCCGGCTGCTGCCCGCCGGCAGTTATGAAGTCGTGACCGACGAAGAGCTGATCGAGGGATTGTCGTTCCCCGTCTATCGCCGTGTCGCGACGACGATGCTGGTGCCGGCGCAGTCCTGTGTGGGCTCGGTCGAGATGCTGACGGTCGATCCACTCAGCCTCGCGGCGGCGAGGGACCGCGATGCTGCGGCAGGCAAGACCGGCGCTGCCGCAGTCAAGGCGCCGTGATGTGGTTTCCATGGTTGTCGCAGAATCGAAAGCAAACGAACATGACCATTAATTTTCCCAACCGCAGCCGTAGCTATGATGCGACGCGGCGGGCGGTTCGCTTCTGGGGATACGACCGCTCGATGGAGAGTTCTTTCTACGTGACGGGGGAAGCCCTCGAGCAGATCCAGCCGAACGCGCGACCCGATGCGGCCGATCTACTGCGAGCGTTCGACATCAACCGGGATCGCATTTACGCGATCGCCACCAAGGTGTACGCGCGCGGCCGCAGGGGCTCCTACGATCTCAACGTCGCCGACTTCTGACGGCGCGGATTGCGCATCATGAGGTTCGGAGCACACAAAAAAGGAATGAACATGAAGCAGGAAAATAGGAAACCAGAAAATCTACGCGCCAATGCGGTGCCGACCGACGGTTACGTGTTGTCAGTCGATGGGAAGCTGAAAACGCGCTACCAGACATCAAAAGAAGCCGTGACGGCAGGCGAAAAGCTCAAGCTGAATTTCCCGGTGATTCAAGTCGCCGTGTTTGACGCGGCAGAGCGGAGCTATACTCCGGTGGCGATGCAAGAAAAGTAAGCGAATAGGGCGCACCCCGCCGACAGCATCGACGACCCGATCATCTCGCGGAGCGACGTCTGCGACACGCGATCGATCGCTTCGCGATAGTTCGTGATGTTCAAGGCCGCTTTTTGCGCGTCATGAACGAACCAGAAGATAATAGCGTCCACATTCACCGGAACGGTATCTTTCGTCAGCGCCGCCTCGGCGCTGAAGGCTGTCGTCTGTATCCGCTCATCAATGACGGCCACGACATTGTCGATAACCGGAATGATAAGGAAGAGTCCCGGCCCTTTGACGCCGCGCAACTTTCCGGCACGCAGGATGACGAACTTTTGCCAAGTGTTCGCCATTTTCAGTGCGGAGGCAACAACGACCGCGGCGATCATAAAGACAATGCCAAAATAAAGGTGCCCTATCGCGCCTAATGCCGCGCCAACAGCGATGCAGATGATGGTAAGAAATACGGTGATGGGATTCATGGTCGTGGCTCCAGACGCAGCCCAGGCCCCCAACCAACTATGCACGTTGAACTTCCGCTCAGTCAGTTACTGAGCAAAAAAGCTCACATGGACTCTTATTAATGTGGTGTCTATGCGGTCAATTCATCGGCCCGCTCAGGCGCACATTCATCTTTATGCCGAGTGGCCGATTTGGGCTTGGCGGATGACTTGTTGGAAAATGCGAATTTAATCCGTGTCTAGCGGGATTGCCCGACCGAATCGGGAATCGAACGGCTGTTCTTCAATGGGATTGTTGCGCCGGCCGTCGACGTGGCGACACCCGTGTTCGTCGTATTCGCCTGATGGTGCGGCACCATAAATGACATCGCCATCCAAAAGCCCAACCAAATCCACCAGTAGCTTGTCAGTGGCGCGCGGCCCTTTGCAGCTCCTGTCGCGGCATTTGCGGTTGCCGGCGCCGCAGTGGCCGCAGCTTGGCCTGGCTGTGGCAGCAGCCGAACCAGCCGCGCCGCAATGGCCACTGCTTCGGGCGACTTCCAGCTTCGTCCCGAGACCCGATCGAGTGCCGACAGCAGCGTCTTCTCCGCGATCGCCTTCGGCATGGCCGCCAAACGGTCCGCCTCTTCCCACGGATCGACATTCATCCGCGCCAGCGCAGAAAGGACGCTGATCCGCATCCCGTTTGCGTCCTCGCAGACCGGCGCATACAAAAAGTCGTCGTAATTGGCGCTAAGGGTCGAAAACCTCGCACGATGTTCCACAGGAGGCGCCTTTGGCTACGGTTACCGGAGCAGAAGGTTTAATTGGAGCTAACGGATCGGGGCGGCGAAACGAAGAACTGGCCAAGGAATAACTGCCATCGAAGCCGATCGTTCGCTCTCATTAGCGATATATAGTGTTGCGGCCGTCAAATTGCATCCAACGCATCAGCGGGACGGCAGAAATGCACGCAATTGTATTTGGAAAAGGAGGAGCACTCAGATCGATCTGCCGCGTTGATCTAGGTCAACACACGGTTTCCAAGTTCGTTATCATGCTTATCTGTATCCGCTAGACGCGGAAGAATACTGCTGACATCGAGATAATCTTCGGCAAAGTCGGCATTTCGGAAAGTTGATCAGGCGCCTGACAGCAACGTGCGAAGAAGTCTAGGTTTAGATTGGCCACGGCAAAGGGAAGCAAGGCCATGTCATTGGGACTCATTCTTGTCATCGTCCTCATTATCTTCCTGCTTGGTGGCTTCAGTGGCCGCTTCGGTGGGTACGGCTACGGTTTCGGTCACGGCGGCGTCGGCGTCATAGGCACCATCCTGATCATCGTTGTCATTCTTATGCTGCTTGGGCAACTCTGATCCGGCAAATGGGACTTTCGGATGAGTCGCCTTCGCGTGCATCCGGAGAATCACTTCGTCAGCCGCATCGGCTGGCTGCGCGCGGCTGTTCTCGGTGCCAACGACGGTATCATCTCAACGGCCAGCCTAATCGTCGGCGTCGCCGCCGCGGCGGCCACACAGAGCGAAGTCTTGATCGCGGGTGTCGCGGGATTGGTGGCTGGAGCCATGTCGATGGCTGCCGGCGAGTATGTTTCCGTCAGCTCGCAATCCGATACCGAACAGGCTGACCTCGCGCGCGAACGTAAAGAGTTGAGCGAGAACCCCGCATTTGAGCTTGACGAGCTCGCCTCAATCTATATCGAGCGCGGTGTCGAGCAGACCCTGGCCCGGCAGGTTGCCCAGCAGTTGATGGCGAAAGATGCCCTGACCGCACACGCACGCGACGAGCTGGGGATTTCGGAAATCACCACCGCCCGTCCCGTCCAGGCTGCGCTGGCTTCCGCCGCCACGTTCTCAGTCGGCGCGGCCATGCCCTTGCTCATGGTCGTGATATCGCCCGCCGCAGCTCTCGTTCCGATCGTCTCGGCCGCGTCGTTGGGTTTCCTATAAAGACCACCAAGACAATCGATATCAAGACGGGCGCTGCGCCCTCGACGGGCAGCGCACCGAGAAAGGCCGCTTAAGCCTGAACGATCGGGGCAAGAGCGCCGGAGGCGGAAATTGATAAACTCAGTTCCGGCCTCCGGATTGCGTCGTTTGCCCCGTTTCTACGCAGTGATGGAATAAGGTTTCAACCCAATTTGATTGTGCCCTCAGCGACGCGTCGTCAACTCAGATAGCTCGACCGGAAGGCAATGCCTTCGTTCGAAGAATTGGTCGCGGATATGTCGCACGCCCTCCCGGCCTCGTCGCGCGGCGGTTGCAGTCGAGTGCGGTCGAGTGCCGGCGGATGCGGCAAAGTCAGCGCGATAGATCAAGGGCTTGAAAGCCAAGCTGCTGATTGGTAACAGATTTCTGTTCAGCCCGGGACGCGCTACGAATCTGGGGGTCAGGAGTTCGAATCTCTTCGGGCGCGCCATCATTTTCACTGATTTAGCACTGCTTTGTCGGTCGCCGTCCTACGCGGCCGGTTTGCGCTTGAGCAGGAAGGCCTGCAGCGCCTCCTGCACCACTTCGCCGCGTTGATTGATGACTTTGAGCTCGCGCTTCATTACCCCGCGATCGGGGTTCGACGTTTCGCGCTTCTCCAGCACCTTGATGCGGGCATGAATGGTGTCGCCGGGCTTCACCGGCTTGGTGAACTTCAGGCTGTCGAAGCCGAGAAAGGCGATCAGCGTGTCGTCGTAAAGGTGAAGCTGGAATATAAGGCCGGCGACAATAGCGTAAACCAGCGGCCCGTGCGCGATACGGCCGCCGAATTGCGTCGTCTTGCAGTACTCTTCGTCGATATGCAGCGGATTGTAGTCGCCCGATAGACCGGCGAACATCACGATGTCGGCCTCGGTGATCGTGCGCGCCGGACTGTCGAATTCCGCACCAATCTCCCACTCTTCCCAGTAGAGCCCTCGCATCACACGCTGTCCTTTATTGCATCGTCATTTGGTTTGGGCTTCGCCGATCGCGCCATCCTTGCGCAAGGCGGCGATCTCGTCGGCTGAAAGCTTCAGCAGTGTCTGCAGAATTGTATCGGTGTGTTCGTCCAGCATCGGCGCTGGGCGCGAGATCGTCTCGCCCATGCCCGACATCTTGATTGGGTTACCCGGCACTCGCACTTTGCCGACCTGCGGATGATCGTATTCGACGATCATCTCGCGCTCGGCGACCGGCGGCTCGGCAAAGGCGGCATCGACATTGTTGACCGGCGCCGCCGGCACGTCGGCGGTGCGTAGCCGCTGCAGCCAGTCGGCGGAGGTGCGGGTGCGGAAGATCTCTTCCAGCAGCGGAACCAGAACGGCGCGGTTCTTCACCCGGTTGGCATTGCCGTCAAAGCGCGGGTCGGTGGCAAGATCGGGATGGTCGAGGATGGTGCACAGCTTGCGCCAGAAGACCTCCTGGCGGGTGGCGACAACGATGTAGCCGTCCGAAGTCGCGAATGCCTGCCACGGAACGGAATAGTCGTGCGCCGAGCCGGGTGGCTGCGGCACCACGCCGGCGGTCAGCCACATCGTGCCGATGTAGGTCATTAGGTGCAGCATTGTGTCGAACATCGAAACCTCGATGTAACGCCCTTTTCCGGTGCGCTCGCGGTCGTAAAGTGCAGCCAAGATTCCCTTGGCTGAGTAAATGCCGCCGCTGATATCGGCGAGCGGAATACCGACGCGCACCGGCGGACGCCCGGGCTCGCCGGTGATCGCCATATGGCCGCTGATCGCCTGGATGTTGAGGTCGAGGGCCGGATAGTCGGCATATTCGCCTTCGCCGCCGAAGCCGGTGACCGAGCACTGGATGATGCGCGGATTGATTTCGCTCAGCGTCGGGTAATCGATCTGCAAGCGTTCGAGCACGCCCGGGCGGAAATTGTCGAGTACCACATCGGAGGTCTTCACCAGATCGTAGAACAACTCGCGCCCGGCCGCGTTCTTGAGACTGATGACGACGCTCTGCTTGTTGCGGTTGAAAGTGAGAAACAGGCCGCTCAAGCCCCGATACGGCGCGACCGACGGGATGCGGCCGAGATCGCCGTCGGGCGTCTCGATCTTGATTACCTCAGCGCCGAGGTCCGACAGCACCTGGCAGCCGTAGGTGCCGGCGATAATCTGGCCGAGCTCCAGGATTCTGACGCCTTCGAGCGGATGCGACATGCCGTGCTTTCCCGAAAATCCGCGCCGAGGCGGCGGCTCGTTGAGTTAAAGTCCGAGGCTCCGCGCGATGATGTTGCGCTGAATCTCCGACGTTCCTGCCCCGATGGTGGCGAGCCGCGAGTCGCGAAAGAAACGCTGCATCGGATATTCCATGCAGTAGCCGTAGCCGCCGAGAATCTGCAGCCCGAGATCGGATACCGCCTTGTAGGTTTCGCCGGTGTAGAGCTTCAGCACCGCCGCGTCGCTGCGCGTGGCCTGGCCTTGCGACAGCAGCCACGCGAAGCGGTAGACCAGCGTGCGAGAGACATCGAGCATGACCTTCATGTCGGCGAGCTTGTGCGAGATGGCCTGGAATTGGCCGATCGGCCGGCCGAATTGCTTGCGGTTCTTGGCGTAATCGAGCGCGTAGTCGAACGCGGCGGTTGCCGCCCCGGTGCGCGCAGCGGACAGGCAAAGCCGCTCGTACCACAGGTAGGAATCGACCGCTTCCCAGCCGCGGTCGACTTCGCCGAGCACCGCCGAGGCTGGCACTTTCACGCCGCTATAGAACACCTGCGTCGTGCCGATGGCGCGCTGGCCCAGCGTCTTGATCTTGCGCACCTCGATGCCTGGCAGCTTGGTATCGACAAGAAAAGTGGTGATGCCCTGCTGCTTCTTCTCGCCGCTCGAAGTGCGCGCCACCAGCAGGCAATAATCGCTGATGTCCATGCCCGAGGTGAAAACTTTCTGGCCGTCGATCACAAAGCCGCCGTCGAGCGCTTTGGCGCGGGTGGTCAGCGCGGCGGCATCGGAGCCGGACGCCGGCTCGGTGAGACCGAAGCAGAACGATAATTCGCCGCGCACCACTTTCGGCAGCAGTTCCCGTTTCTGTTCCGGCGTTCCGTCCCGCAATACGGCGTAGCCGCCGTAGGTTAGGGTGCGGAACAGCCAAATCGCCAGCTCTTCGAAGTGCCCGCCGCACTCTTCCAGAAGGATGGCGAGATCGATGGCCGAGCCGCCGGTGCCGCCGTACTCGGCGGGAATCGGAAGGCCGAACCAGCCTTGCTTGGCGAGTGCCTGGTAGGCTTCGCGCGGCGGGCGCGCTTCGTTGTCGCATTGCTCGGCGTATTCCGGCGGGCAGACATCGTCGAGCAGTTCTCGTACGTGCGCGCGCAACGCTTCCTGATCGGGCGAGAACGAAAAATCCATGGGTCACCGCGGTCCATCGAGATTGGCGAGTTCGAGCACCCGCCGGGCGCGTTGCGCCATGGCGTAGTCGACCAGCTTTCCGTCGACCGCGATGGCGGCAACGCCGGCCTTTTCGGCGGCGGCGAACTCGGCCGAGATCTTCTTGTAGTAGGCGACCTCGGCCTCCGGCACGGCGTAAGCGGCTTTGACCGGTGCGATCTGCTTGGGATGAATGACGGTGCGGCCGATATAGCCAAGACGAGCCGACAGGCGGGAATCCGCCAGCAGCCCGGCCTCATCGTTGAGGTCGGCGAACACGCCGTCGAGCGGATAGATGGTGCTCCCGGCGGCGCGGGTATCGAGCAGCACCTTGGAGCGCGCGTAGAGCAGTTCCGTGCCTTCGATCGACCAGGCGCAGCCGAGGTCGGTCTGCAGGTCGCCGTCGCGCGCGCTGCCGAAGCAGGTCGCCGCCACGCGCGGCGCGGCTTTGATCAGGTTGAAGCAATTATAGACGCCGAGTGCGTTCTCGATCTGCAGGATAATCTCGGCGGTTCCCGGCTTCATCCCGCGCTGCGTTTCGTGGCGGTCGATGGCGGCAGCGGTGTTCTGCACGTCCTCGACATTCTCCGCCTTCGACAGCAGAACCGCGTCGAGCCCAGTCCGCACCACGGCGTCAAGGTCATCCATCAGCAGGCCGGAGGTCGCGGCGTTCACCCGCACATAGATTGCCGGGTGGGATGGGGCGGCCGCGGCGCCGTCGATGGCTTTGGCCACCAGCGCGCGGGCTTCGGCCTTGGAGGCCAGCGGCACCGAGTCCTCCAGGTCGAGAATGACCGCGTCGGCGCTGCTCTCCAGCGCCTTGGTCATCACCCGCTCTTTGATCCCGGGAGCAAAGAGCGCGGTGCGTACAGGCTTCATGGACGTGAACTCCGCATTGGCCAGGCCGGTCGCGAGCGGCGGTGCCCGCTTGGACGTTTTAGACTAACTAGTTAGTATGTTGCAACATAGGCGGCGAACATCCATTGGTTTTCTGGTTCCGTTGCTTTATCGCGACACCGCGCAGCAAGACGCGACGATGGCCCGATCGCACCGGAAACGGCAAGCGTCGAAAGTGAATGGAGAAAGTCAAGTGCCACAGGCAAACAGGACATCGCGCGGCAAGCGGGTGCGCCGCACCGCGGCTCTCTCCCGCGAGAAGATCATTAAGGCGGCGATCGCCGAATTCTCGCTCAAGGGATTGGATGGCGCGCGCGTAGATGAGGTCGCGCGGCGTTCAGGCATCAACAAGACCCTGATCTATCACCATATCGGCAACAAGGACCGCCTGTTCACCGCCGCGCTCGAGGCCACTTACCAGACTATCCGCGAGCGTCAGCGCGAATTCCTGGCGCAACAGATGGATCCCGAAACGGGCGTGCGGCGGCTCGTGCATCTCTTGATGTCGATCTGGGTCGAGCATCCCGAATATGGAAAACTGCTGGCCAGCGAAAATTTTCACGGCGGCAAACACGTCAAGCGATCGAAGCTGATCGGCGAAATGTACCAGCATCTCGTCGGCGCCTTGAACGATCTGCTACAAAGGGGCGTGCGGCAGGGCATTTTCCGGCGTGGCATCGACCCGGTCGACCTCTACATCTCCATTTCCAGCCTTTCAGCCTATTACGTCGCCCACCAGCATACGCTCAATGCATTATTTCATATCGATGTCATGAAGCCGCGGCGGCTGCGGCAGCGGGAAAATCATATCGTCGATATGATCGTCCGCTACGTGCGGCGCCGTCCCGACGACCGGCCCTATACGCTCTAACGGACGATCTGTGGCCGGAGCGCGTGTCCGCTTTGCGGACAGAGCGCCTGTCCCAAGTTGCGACGGCGCGCGCTTTCGCCTTCGGAGGGCGCATGCGAGCAAGCTATCCTGTGGACTAACTAGTTAGTTTATATCAATGTAACCCGGTCCGGCCTGGAAGCCTCCAGGCAACGGCGCAGGGCGAGGAGCAACATCATGAAAATATGGTGGCAGAGCAGCACCGCAATACATCGCCTGCATGATTATAGAACCACGCTGGCCGCGCATCTCGACGGCATCAAGCGCCCGGACACGGAGATTCACATCAACGGCGTCGACGACGGCTCCATGGACCTGCACTACAATTCGATCGTCGCGATGAACAGCTTCGCCCCAGGCGGCGTGCTCAACAAGATGATCCAGGCCGATGCGAAAGGCTACGACGCCATCGCGATCGGGTGCTTCCTCGATCCGGCAATGCAGGAAGCGCGCGAATTGGTGTCGATTCCGGTCTTTGGTCTC
This sequence comes from uncultured Alphaproteobacteria bacterium, assembly GCA_963727555.1. Taxonomy (GTDB): domain Bacteria; phylum Pseudomonadota; class Alphaproteobacteria; order Rhizobiales; family Xanthobacteraceae; genus Pseudolabrys. The sequence continues at coordinate 307,726 of CAVSGT010000006.1, forward strand.
GGCGAGACATCGATGCTGATGGCCTGCATGTATGGCGATAAGTTTTCCGGCGTCGCGTTCCACGCCAAACAGGCTCAGTACTACGACCGCAAGGCATTCGAGTACGGCCTGGGTTCGCGCCATATTCCGTTCGGCGATCTCGGAATCGACTTCAACGAGGTGCAGGACGCGTTCAAAAGTCCCGAACAGATGCGGGAACGCTTCATCGGCGAAGCGCGCCGGTTGGCCAATCAAGGCGCCGAGGTGATCCTGGCCGCGTGCGCTACGGTCAATGCGATCATCCGCCGCGAAAATCTTAAGGACGTCGACGGCGCGCTGGTGCTCGATTGCAACGCCGTTTTGCTCAAGACAACGGAAGCGATGGCCGAGCTCAGCCACAGCATCGGCTTGGGCGCCAGCCAACGGCTGCTCTACCAGCGGCCGCAGCGCACCGCTCTAGCCGACTGGATGCGGATCTACAATTTCCGCAACGAACCGCAACTCAACGCCTGAACCAACGGCCGGCGGCACCGGTAAAACGCATCTCGCCGCTCATGCCGGGCGGCTTCAAAAATCGGCCGGGCCATAAACACAAAGGGACGAGAAACACATGGAAAACTTCAAGAGCGAGTTGCGCGACGGAATGCGGGTCGACTGGGACGTGCCGATCACAATGGACGATGGTCTGGTGCTTCGCTGCGACGTCTATCGGCCGGCCGACGACGGCAAGTACCCGGTCATCATGCACTACGGCCCCTACAACAAGTGGCTGCACCTGCAAGACGGCTATCCGGCGCAATGGAAGGTGATGACCGACAAGCATCCCGAGACGGTGCAGGGTACGTCGAACAAATATCAGAACTGGGAAGCCGTCGACCCGGAGAAGTGGGTTCCTGACGGTTACGCTTGCGTGCGCGTGGACTCGCGCGGAGCAGGCCGGTCCCCGGGATACATGGACGTCTATTCGCCACGCGAGACCAAGGATTTCTATGACTGCATCGAATGGGCGGCTCAGCAGCCGTGGTGCAGCGGCAAGATCGGACTGAACGGGATTTCCTACTACGCGATGAACCAGTGGCAGGTGGCTCCGCTGCAGCCGCCGCACTTGGCCGCCATCTGCCTTTGGGAAGGTGCGGCCGATCATTACCGGGATTTCGGCCGCCATGGCGGCATTCTGAGCATCATGGCCGACACCTGGTACCGAGACACGGTGCTGCTTCGCCAACATGGCCGCGGCAAACGCGACTTCCGCAGCCGGATCAATGGCGAGTGGTGTTCAGGGCCTGAGACGCTGCCGAACGAGGTGTTGGCGGCCAATCATGCCGACTTGGGAAGGAACTACGTCGAGCATACGCTGGTCGATGATTACTGGCGCGAGCGCATGCCCGATGTCTCAAAAATCAAGGTGCCCCTCCTTTCGGCCGGCAATTGGGGCGGCGTGGGCTTGCATCCGCGCGGCAATATCGAGGGATTTCTACAGGCCGGATCGGAGCAGAAGTGGCTGGAGATGCATGGCCTCGATCACTTCACGCACTTCTATACCGACTACGGCGTCAACCTGCAGAAACGATTCTTCGGCCACTTCCTCAAAGGCGAAGACAACGGCTGGGACAAGCAGCCGCGCGTGTCGCTCAACATCCGACATCCGGGCGAGAAATTCGTTCTGCGCGCCGAGAACGAATGGCCGCCCGCGCGCACGCAGTGGACGAAATTCTATCTCGATCTGGCGGATTCCAAATTGGCGTCCGAGGCGCCGTCCGCTGCCGGCAGCACGACCTATGAGGCGCTCGGCGAAGGGGTGACTTTTCTTACGCCGCCGGTCGAAGCCGAAACCGAGATCACCGGTCCGGTCGCCGCCAAGCTCTTCATATCGTCCGATACCGCGGACGCGGACATCTTCCTCGTGCTTCGCGTGTTCACCCCGGACATGCGCGAGATTACGTTTCAAGGCTCGAACGACGTACATACGCCGATTGGCCTTGGCTGGCTGCGCGCGTCCCACAGAAAGCTCGATGCAAAGCGCACGCTGCCTTACCGGCCCTACCACACACATGACGAGGTGCAGCCGCTTGAACCGGGCAAGGTCTACGAACTCGACGTGGAGATCTGGCCGACCTGCATCGTGCTGCCGAAAGGGTACCGCATCGGCCTCAGCGTGCGCGGAAGAGACTACGTCTATCCCGGCTTCGAGCAGCCCTCGATGCCGGTCACGGGGCGAATCTATTTCGGCGTCGGGCCATTCCGTCACGATCAAATCGAGGACCGACCGCTTTCGACATTCGGCGGCAACGTGACGCTGCACGTCGGGCCGAAGCAACCCGCGCACCTGCTGTTGCCCATTATCCCGGCAAGCAAGTAATGAGAAACTTTTGACGAGAGATCTTCCGATTCGGCTAAACCGGATTGGAAGATTCCCGATGCCAAGCTTCTCAACATACCGCAGGACAAAAAAATGCCCCGGGGAGGGAAGCCCTCGCCCGGGGACATTCTATCGAAGAAACGCTGGCTCAGACTTTGAAGCCGCGCTCCTTCCAGTACCGCTCCGCGCCCGGGTGCATCTTCATGCCGGTCTGCTTCATCAGCCTGATGAATTTCGGGTTCTTGGCCTGCGCCAGCCCGCTCTTCCACCCGACGGCGATGTTGGTCATGAAGTCGTAGTTCTTCGGATCATAGGTCCAGCGCGTGACTTCATAGACGATGTCGTCCGGAACGTTTTTGTTCGACACCAGCATGGACATATAGACCACGCTCGTGAAAGGGGTGTCCTCCATACCCTTGTACACCTTGCCGGGGTTGATCTCCTCTTTGAAGTAGCCCGGGCTCAGGTCGACGAACTTCTGGATCACATTGTCCGGGATCGAAAGGATCCGGATCGGCGCGCTGTAGGAGGCTTGCAGAATGGCAGGCGAACCGATCGGGTTCGGAATTCCGAAGGCGTCGAGCTTGTGATCCACCACGTTGGTCGCGCCGTCGCTCCAGTTCAGCGAGTCCTTGCGAACCGTGTCCCGGATGCCGGCCGCCTTCAGCGCAAAATCGATCGTCCAGTTCGAGTTGCTCCCCGGAGGACCAAAGCTGATGCGCTTGCCCTTGAGATCCATGAACGTCTTGATCGGGCTGTCCTTCAGCACGACGATTTGAAGGATGGCGTCACCCGACGGACCGATGCCGCGCAAGGTATCGCGCGCAGCCGTATCGCGCACGAACGGCGGAAGCTTGCGCTGCCAGAAGTCCACATAAGGGCCGCTCGACATCGCGACCTGAACTCGGTTAGCCGCCACGAGCCGGGTACCGTCGACGAAGCCGCCGGATTCGCGGTTCGTCGCTCGCACCGACTTACTGTGCTGGTTGACCACTTCGGCCACGGCCGCCAGAGCGCGACCGGCATTCGAGCCTTTGGCGGCTCCGGTGACGGTGATCTGAGTCATGTCTGCCGCATAAGCTTCCAAACCGCTTCCGGTAAGAAAGCCCGCGGTCGCTGCACCGGCGCCAACTTGCAGCAGACTCCTGCGCGTCAACGATTGCAAAGGCGCAGATTGCGAGTCGTCAAACTTCTTCATAGCTCTATCCCTCCCAAGGAGTTGGATGGGGCACCCATCCTTTGTCGGCGGAAACAAAATGAACCTAACATGATCATTCCAGAATGGTCTAATTGTGTTTGCTGCCGACAAAAACTTTTGATGCGATTGTACGCCGCAACATTCCGCAATGTGGACAGACGACTCTGCCAAAGAGAAAAGCCGCGTCTTTCCGCAATGTGGACAGACCACCTTGAAGAGAACAGCCGCTTCGCTCCGCGACAAAAGCAGACGGCGTTGCTGAAAACAGAACCGGTCCAACGCAATGCAACTCAAAATCGGCGCTTGCGGCATTAAAAGATTGCCGCCTACACTTAATCGGCGCACGTGCACCGCCGACATCGGCCGCAGTCTCTCCGACAACGGACAGTCCCGTAAACTCAAACCGTGATCACCATGACAGAAACAAAACGCGCCGATCACCCTCTAGGAAATTTGGGTGCGCTGCTGTTCCGTTGGCTGAAACTCATCGTCTCTCCGGATCCCGCACCGCGCCGGATATTCGCCCCTGGATTTCAAAAAGAGGGCATTCCGATCTGGGCGGTTTTGACCGTCCTTTTTGTTCTTTACCAACTCTTCGTCGGCGGAAAGACTCTCAATCTGTTTCTGCCGGACGATGTCTCGTGGAGTTGGCATGACGTTCATCTGCCTCGCCTGGGAATCTGGATTTCTTCCGTTTGTTTCATTTACACGACCGGCATCTGTCTTTTTCCGCGAATATCCGTTTGGCTCTCAACCATCGTCTTCAGCGGCTATTTCCTGTATGGCGCGGCAAACGGCGCGCAGGTTGATCTGCTGTTGGGCTTTGCCGAACCACTGTATTCGCTTCTGCGTCACATCATGCCCGACGCGGCGAAGGAAGCGTTTCCCTGGCTTTGGGGCACGCTCAAGTTCCCCGCTATAAAGTACTATTCGTTCCAATATTACCTGTCGCTCTACATCTTCTTCACCGGCACGCTGACATTCCTCTGCTTCCCGGCGCGCCAAGGCGCACCGCGTCATCGGCCGTCGGCGGTCGACATCCTTCTGTTCGTCGCCTCCCTCATCATGCTGATCAATTACTTCGTGAATTTTGCGGACCGCGGCCAGAGGGCCGGTATCATCGAATGGCACGACGTAGTCATGGGCTTCCTGGCGATCGTCGTTTCCGTCGAGATGTGTCGACGTCTTCTGGGATGGGTCCTGCCCTCGCTGGCCATTATTTTTGCGCTCTATTGCCTGTTCGGAAACCTCATTCCAGGCCGGCTGTCTCACGCGGGCTTCACATTCAACGAATTGATGTCCTTCGTCTTCGGCACCGAGGGCGTCTATGGCGCCGTGGCCAACGTTTACGCCAGTTACGTTTTCCTCTTCATCCTCTTCGGCGCCGTCCTCGAGATGACGAAGGTGGGCGACGTCTTTGTGAAAATCGCGTTTGCCGCCGTCGGTCATCTGCGCGGCGGTCCCGCCAAGGCTGCGGTGGTTTCGAGCGGCCTCGTCGGCATGATCATCGGTAGCGGCGCGCCCAACATCGTCATCACCGGCACCTTCACCATCCCCATGATGAAGCGGGCGGGCTTCATGCCGCACTTTGCCGCCGCGGTCGAAGCAGTCGCTGCGACGGGCGGAATCCTCATGCCACCGGTGATGGGTGCGGTGGCCTTTCTCATGGCGGCCTTCACGCAGATTGACTACTCCTACATCTGCTTGATCGCGTTCATGCCCGCGCTGATGTACTATTTCCAATTATATATGTCGGTGCATTTCCGGTCCGGTCTACGAGGACTGGAAGGGATACCGCGCGCGGAATTGCCTAAGTTTCTGACCGTCATGAAGCAGGAAGGATATCTTCTCCTGCCGGTTCTGCTGCTTGTCGTGCGGCTTATCATCGGCCGCTCTCCCTTCGACGCCTCGCTCTGGGCCATGATTCTGGCGATCTTTCTCGGCTTTTTCCGCGAGGATACGCGCATCGTGGGGCTGCCGCCGCTCATCGCCGACGCGTTGGGCCTGCGCGGATGGAGCAGCTATGTTGACCGGGCGCGGTTACGAGCGGAGGAAACGAAAGGTGAGATGGTCAGAGACAGCCGCCCCACCGAGGAGATCGACGACGCTTATCGGAGCATCATTGACGAAGCGTTGAGTGCGCCACGCCAGAGCATGCTGCGGGAAAATTGGATGCTCGGGCTGGGAGCCGTTGTCTTTGCGGCGCTGATGGTCTTGAGCGCTGGTTGGAGCACGTCCTTGATATTCGGACTGGTCGCGCTGTTCATCGCATCGTCGCCGAAGATCTTGGTGATCCTCGAGAGAGGCGCCATGAACTCGCTTGTCATCGGCGTGACCGCCGGCGTCGTGGGCGTGATGCTGGCGTCGATTGCGCTTCCCGGACTGGATTTGAAGTTCCCCTCCATCGTGCTCGGCTACTCGCACGTCTTGGCGGACGAGTTCGGTTGGTCGGGAACAGAGCTGCCGATGGCGATCCTTCTCTGCGCGGCGGCAGCCTACGTCATGGGCATGGGGATGACGTCCTCGGCGGCCTATATCCTGCTGTCCATCCTCGCCGTCCCGGCCTTGATCAAGTTGGGTGTTCCGCTCTTGAATGCCCACTTCATGGTGCTCTGGTTCACCATCACCGCACCGCTGACGCCGCCCTTTGCTCTCGCGGCCTTCATCGCCGCCGCGCTCGCCGGCGCCGATCCGATGAGAACGGGCTTCACCGCTGTTCGCTTGGCGTGGGCGCTCTATATCGTGCCCGTCCTCATGGCCTACACGCCGATCCTGATGAACAAAGGCGCGTCGTGGATGCACATCACAACGACCTGGGGGACGAGCTTCCTAGGCTTTTACTGTTGCGCCATCGGATTTGAAGGATTCCTGCGCCGCAAACTGACAATCTACGAACGGCCGCTGTATTTGGTCGGTGGATTCCTCCTCTTCTTCGATACGCCGAAGACCTTCCTGTGGGGGCTCGGCTTGATGGCGGTGGGAGTCGCCATTCAGTATTTCTACAAGCCGACGCCGGCGCAGAAGAGCGTGTCCGCTTAGCCGTGCGCCAAAGAAAATGGCGAGCGGCCCGTAAACCGCTCGCCGACAACAACACAATGGTCGTCGACTACATGGCCGACTGGGTTGCGGAAAAGCTCGGCGGAAGCCCGCAGGGCTTTTAGCCGCGCAGCGCGAGCCTAAGTTGTCGAGGGATCGCGAAACGGCTCACAGCATGAGACCTTCATCGAACGGCGCGCGCGACATCACGTGCGGGCCGTCTTCCGTCACCAGAACCATTTCCTCTAGGCGGACGCCGCCGCCGCCGCGGACATTCTCGACCCAAATCAGCGGCTCGACCGCAAACACCATGCCCGGTTTGAATTCGTAGGTCGGCGCACCGGGCAGGGTCTCGCCGATGTAGGGCGGCTCGTTGCGCCAATCCCGACGCCGTGCCCGATGAACAACGAGAGGAAGCGGCCACCCAAGCCGTATTTGTCGGCGGCCTTGATCAAGGCATTGGCGGCGTCTTTGTTGGTGTGGCCCGGGCGCATTTCCGCGATGCCGGCCTTCAGCCCTTCATACACGGCCGTATAGACCGTCTTCTGCTCTTTCGATGCCTTTCCGCAGATGACGGTGCGCGCCATGTCGCCGAAATAGCCGCCCCATGCGGCGCCGATGTCGATGAACACAACATCGCCGTGGCGAATGAGCTTGTCGCTGCAAATCCGATGCGGCGGCGCCATGTGTTCGCCGGAAGCGACAAAGGGGGTCATCACATGCGCGTATTCGCCGCCCAAGCGGAACAACGTGCGCATTGCTTCGCCCGCCACTTCGCACTCGCGCACGCCATCGGCAACGCTCGCCGTTGCGGTGGCGCAGACGGCGTCGGCGATCGCGGTCGCCTCTTCGAGGAGGATGATTTCCTCGTCGAGCTTGATCATGCGCGCCTGCTGCATGGGCGTGTCGCCGTCTTCCACTTTCAGCTTTGGGAAGTGCGACGTCAGTGCCTTGTAGAACACCATATTGAACTCATCGAGGCCGAGCTTTGCATCGGTGAGGCCGTACTGACGCAGCACGGGGCCGAGGATGTCCTTGACCAGGCCTTCGACCAGCGCCTGCTCCTCGATTATGGGGATCGTATGCGCTTCCTTGACCCACGGCATGGTGCGATCGACGCGGTCGCGTTCGCCGCCCGAACAGAACAGGATGGGAGCTTTGCCTTCCACCAGCAACGCGCCGTTCAGTGCCGTCGTCTTGCCGGCGATCAACTGTGGTCGCAGGTCCGTCAGGTAGCGGCAGTTCTCATCTTTCCAAACGAGCAAAGCATCCAGGCCGGCCTTGCGGCGTTGCTCGTCGGCCTTGGCAATACGCTTGCGGCGCAAGGCGTCGAGATCGACACGTTGCTCATAGCCGACGTGAAAAGGGCCTCGCGCAAAACGATCCATGGGACGGTCTCTCACTCTGCAACAGGACGGAAATAGGAACAGCGGATTTGCCGCTGTCTTATAGGGGAGGAGAGGCTGGCCGCCTAGTATCCGCCGCGCGGTCCTCGCATTGTCGCGCGAATGTGCGCCAATGCGATGCGCGCGATGTCCACAATGTGAAAACCGCGGCTTACATTTTCAATGCATGAATAATGTATGGGACGGCCGCAATACTCGTTCGCGCTCATGCCGTGTGCCTCGCTAGCTGCCATGCAAATATTTGACGACACGGTGAATCGAGCGATTGGCAACACAAGGGCAAAGAACCGAATCCAAAAAGCACATGCGCGAACGGATATCGCTCGACGTCTGTCGTTGCAGTCACGCCGAAAGTATTGGGCGCCAGTACATGTTGAGTGGCCGGATCGCTCGTTGGATCGGAACATCTATTCGCTCGCTCGGTCGCCAGCGGCGTTGGCCGGGCGCGTCAAGGCCGACGTCGGCAGCGCTTTCGCGAACTGAACGCCCGCATCATTTCATTTATGTCCGCTGTCACGCGTTTTTTGTCTCGGATAGCCGATGCCAAAAACGATCCGACCAACTTGACCGTAGTTCAAAAATGTTTGAGCTTATTCAGACAGTCTGTCCACAATACGGACATCGCAAAATGAGCCGTTTGAGCCCTGTTCGATTTAATGATTCCGTTGCGGCCGAGGATATCGACCGCTCGGCCGTCAAAAGCTTGCGAAAGGCGCTCGCGGTCTTGAACGCGGTTGCCAGCGCGGATCGTCCGCTGACGATTGCGGACGTCGCCATCAACGCCGGCATTGCACGGCCGACCGCCTATCGCTTCGTACAGACGCTGGTCGCGTCCGGCTATCTCATGCAGGACGTAGTCGACGGCCGGCTGTCGATCGGTCTTTCCGTCTTGCCGTTGGCCTCAAGCCTTCTCGACCGCAATCGGATGCGGCTCGAGGCGCTTCCCTATGTGCACAGTCTCGCCGAGCAGACCGGTGAGCGCGCCAACCTTGGCATCCTCTATCGCGATCGCGTGATGTACGTCGCCGGCGTCGAAAAGCCTGCGCTTCCCACCATCTATTCGCGCTTTGGCAAACACGCTCCGGCGCATTGCTCGTCTCTCGGCAAGGCTATTCTGGCTTACCAGTCGGAAACGGAAGTTCATGCTCTGTTGAGCCGCAAGCCGCTTGTGGCCCATACGCCGGACACCATCACCGGCACCGCCGAGTTCATGAAGGAGCTCGCGGAGACACGCGCGCGCGGCTACGCCGTGGATCGCGCCGAGCATATTGCGGGCTCCTATTGCCTCGCAGCGACCATTTTCGACGGCAACAATCGGCCGATCGGAGCCATCGGTCTGAGCGGACGCGCGCTCGATCCGCTGATCGAGCACCAAGAACTCGTACGCCACACGGCGGAAGTTATCTCCCACCACTTGCAGTGAATTTCTGAGCGCTGCGAAAGCCGAAAGCCGGGTACCCATGGAAAAGTTGATCATTACTGTCGCTTGCGATTCGAGAACGTCCTATCCGATCAATGATCATTGTCCTCCGCAGGAGGATATCGAGGGCGTTGCGCAGCAATATCTCGACGGCATCAAGGCCGGCGCCGCCATCGCCCACATCCACGGCATCCGCACGCTTGAAAATCGATGCAGGCCGACGGCAAGCAGGTGTCGCGCATCGATCACGACGGCTGGAAGCGGCTACAGGAAGCGATCCTTTCCAAATGCGAGCCGGTCATGCAGTTCGGCGTCGCCAGCGCGCGTCTGGAGGAGAAGGTCAAGCTGATGACGCTTGGCCCGGAAATGATGGCGGTCGCCTTCAACGCGCACGACGAATATTTCAATCCCGATCCGCAGTTTCCACCCAAGCGCATGATGGCGATCCATCCGGTCGAGGAATTGCTCGCCTATGCCAAGGCCGCCGACGAGCACAAGGTGAAGCTCGAGGTCGAGTGCTTCACCACCGGTGCCTTTGGAATCTCGAATTCGTGCGCAAGCACGGCGGCTATCTCAAAGAGAAAGCCTACACGACGCTGTTCCTCGGCTGGCCGGGCGGCACCTGGACGCCGCCGACCGAGAAGGCGCTCATCTACATGGTCGACCACTTGCCGAAGAATTGCATTTGGAACGTGAGCGTCATGAACCCGCACAAGCAATGGGATTTGCTGTCGCTCGCGGTCTCGCTCGGCGGTCACGTGCGTGTCGGCTACGAAGACAATCCGTACATTGCGCCGGGCGAGCTCGCCAAGAACAATGCGGTCCTGGTCGAGCGGATGATGAAGATCGCCCAGGGACACGGTCGCGACGTTGCGACACCGAAGGAGGCACGGCAGATCCTCGGTCTGGCCTGAACTCAAGAAATCGATCCGCGGACAACCGGGACAGGCCGCGGCGAGTTGAGAAGAACGTATGGTGAGGACGAGGTTGTTCGTATGATCCGGAAAGGCGGCGTGCGCTGGTGACCGGCTACGACACGATCATCGTCGGTGCCGGTTCCGCCGGTTGCGTGCTCGCCAATCGATTGTCGGCGCAATCGACGCGCTCGGTATTGCTGATCGAGGCCGGGCGAGATTCTTCGCCCGGGCGCAGAACCGGCCGACGTGGTCGATAACTTCGCCTCGTCCTACTACAACAGGGCCTACATGTGGCCGGGGCTGAAAGCCGATTGGCGCACGCGCGAAACCTCGCCACTGGTCACCTTCGACCAGGCGCGCCTGATGGGCGGCGGCTCGTCCGTGATGGGCATGGTCGCGCTGCGCGGCCTGCCGGAAGATTACGACGAATGGGAGAGGCTGGGCGCGGCCGGCTGGAGCTGGCAAGACGTGCTGCCTTTTTTCCGCAAGCTCGAAACCGACCTCGATTTCCAGGGCGAACTGCACGGCAGCGACGGCCCGCTGCCGATCCGCCGGACCCCGCGCGAGCAATGGCCGCCGTTATCGCGCGCCATCGAGCAATACGCGCGTGAAAGCCAAATGCCGCACATCGCCGACATGAACGGCGACTTCCGCGAGGCCACGGCTCGCTGCCGATGAGCAACACGCCGACGCGCCGCGCCTCGACGGCCATGGCCTATCTCGATGCGGCGGTGCGCGCGCGAAAAAACCTCACCATCCTGACCAAGGCGACCGTCTCCGGATTTATATTCGAGGCCGGCGCGTCACCGGCGTCACGGTCTCGGTCGACGGCGAAAGCCGCACATTCAAGGCGGTGAAGTCGTGCTTTGCGCCGGCGCCATACATTCGCCGGCCATGCTGCTGCGCGCCGGTATCGGTGCTGCGGCGGACTTGCGCGCGCTCGGCATCGACGTCGTCGCCGACCTTCCGGGCGTGGCCGCAATTTGCAGAACCACCGCTGCTGTTTATCGGCGCGCATCTGCGCCGCGGCGCGCGCCAGCCGGAAGCGCTGCGGCCGCATCCGATGACCTGCCTGCGCTACTCCTCCGGCTGCCGGACGCCCGGCCGAACGACATGTACATCGCCGCTCACAGCAAATCGTCCTGGAGCGCGCTCGGCCGGCAGATAGCCAACTTCAACGCGACCATCTTCAAGCCGGTTTCGCGCGGGCGGGTCAGCGCTTGACCTCGGCGGATCCGGCGCAGCAGCCGCTCATCGAATTCAATTTCGTCGGCGAGGAAATCGATCTTCTGCGGCTGATGGATGGCTTCCGCCGGATCATCGCCCTGGTCTCCAGCGAGCCGGTGCGGGGGCTGTGCACGACCGTGTTCGCGGTCCGCTTCACCGATCGGATCCGCCAGCTCAACCAGCTCAATCGCGCCAATGCGATCAAGGCGGCGGTGATCGCAGGGCATCCTTGACGCGATTCCGGGGCTGGCCGGCATCGTCTTCGGCCGCACTGACCGATCAGCGCGTCGATCTCGCCGAGCTGGCACGACCGCGCGGCGCTTGCCGATTACGTGCGCGCCAATGTCGCCGGCACCTTCCACGTCTGCGGCACGTGCCGGATGGGCGGCGCCGATGACCCGGGCGCCGTCGTCGACAATGCCGGCCGCGTGCATGGCATCGGCGGGCTGCGCGTGGTCGACGCCTCGATCATGCCGGCGATCCCGCGCGGCAACACCAACATCCCGACCATCATGCTGGCCGAGAAAATCGCCGCGGAGATGTGTGACGAACACAACAGCAGCAATCCTCACTGACACGGAAATCCAATGACTGGCGTCCCACCGTCGATTCACACACGCACATCCTGACCGAAGAGGCGATGCGGTTGCTTGCCAAGGAATCGCCCAAGGTCGCGCCCGTGCTCAAGAATGCCGACGGCGGTTTGGCGACGCTCGAGATCGACGGCAGGGTCGTGCAGCATCCGCTGCCGCGCGAAATCTGGGACGTCGACTTGCGGCTGCGCGACATGGACGCCAATGACGTCGACGTGCAGGTGCTGTCGCCGACCGTGTTTACCTTCTTCTACGGGATCGAACCGGCGCTGGCGCAGGCCTGTTCGGCGCTGCAGAACGAGCAGATCGCCGCGGTGGTCCGCCAGCATCCCGAGCGCTTTATCGGTCTCGGCACCGTGCCGCTGCAATCGCCGGAGGCGGCGGCCGATGAGCTCAAGCGCGCCATGGGCAAGCTCGGCTTGCGCGGCGCGATGATCGGGTCGAACGTGAACGGCCGCAACCTCGACGATCCCGCGCTCGAGCCGTTCTGGGCGGCCGCCGCGGAACTCGGCGCCTTCATTTTCCTGCATCCCCATGCCGTCGCTGCCGCCGAGCGCCTCGGCTCCTATTATCTAAAGGAACCTGGTGGGGTTGCCGTTTGAGACCACGATCGCCGCCGCCTCGCTTGTGTTCGGCGGCGTGCTGGAGCGGCATCCCGCCTTGAAAATCTGCCTGTCCACGGAGGCGGATTCGTTCCTTATCAGGCCGGGCGTTTCCAGCACGGCTTGGAGGTGCGCCCGGAGGCGCGGGCCAAGCTGCAGCGGCCGCTCAGTGAATCGCTCGGGCGGCTCTACTACGACACCATCGTGCATTCGACGTTGCGGCTTGAATTTCTCGTCGAGGCCGTGGGGGCCGATCGCGTGCTGCTCGGCAGCGATTACCCATTTGACATGGGCAACCTGGACTGCGTTGCACGGGTGCGTGCGTTGTCGATCGGACCGGAGGCGCGCGATCTCATCCTGGGCGGCTACGCGCGCAGCGTCTTGGGCAAGTCCGCGGGCAGCGTCCATGCTTGAACGTGAGCTTGGCGGACCGGTCTGCGCGTGTCGGGCCTCGGGCTGGGCTGCAACAATTTCGGGCGAGCGCATGGATCTCGCCGCCGCCCGCGGCGTCGTGCACGCGGCGCTCGATGCCGGCATCACTTTGATCGACACCGCCGACATCTACGGCGGGCGCGGCGGATCGGAAACGATCCTGGGCGAGCTGCTCGGACCGCGACGCAAGGACATCGTGCTCTGCACGAAGTTCGGCCTCGCAATGGATGACGAAGGCTGGCTCAAAGGCGGCTCGGCCGCCTATGTCGCGACTGCGATCGAGGCGAGCCTCAAGCGTCTCAAGACCGATTGGATCGATCTTTACTATCTGCACCGGCCCGACCCTACGACGCCGATCGAAGAGACGCTGCGGCGCGCTCGACAAGCTCATCGCGCAGGGCAAGGTGCGCGCCATCGCCTGCTCGAATATGACCGCCGCGCAAATGGTCGAGTCGCAAGAGGCCGCGCGCGCGGCGGGCCTGCATCGGTTTGCCGTCTGTCAGGATCACTACAATCTGCTGACGCGCGGCATCGAGGCCGATCTCATTCCGGCGATGGAAGCGGACAAGCTCTCCCTCATCCCATATTTTCCGCTCGCCGGCGGCATGCTGACCGGGAAATACGCGCTCGGCGCGCCGATCCCCGAAGGCACGCGCTTCGTTCATAAGCGCTATACCGATCGTTTCCTCAACGACGAGAATTCCACATCGTCGAGCGGCTGCGCGCCTTTTGCGCACAGCGCGGCCGCTCGCTAATCGAGCTCGCTTTCGGTTGGCTGCTGTCGAGACCGCTGGTCGGCTGCGTGATCGCCGGCGCCAGCCGGCCGGAGCAGATCGAGCAGAACGTCAAGGCGCTCGGCTGGGCGCTCGACGCCGCCGAGATGCGCGAGGTCGATCGGCTATCGGCCAAGTAACAGCAAACGATTTGAGTTCATTCATAGAAGCCATTTAGGACGGCGTTCATGTCCATCGTTTCAAACATCCTAGGTGCGGGTGCAGTCAATTCCCGAATCCGACAAGAACGGCATCCTCGGCGGCCATGCCGAAGAGCTATTGTCGGGCGTGCCGGCGTGACAGCGGCGATGCTACGAGGCGGCGACCCGACGATGCCGCCGCTCTCGGCCGATTGCACCGCCGCATCGAACACGGCCATGCCATGCAGCGCGTCGTCGAGGCCGACCGGAAAAGGTGTCTTGTCGCGGATGCAGCGGGCGAACGCGTTGAGCTCGGCATTGAGCATGTCGAAGCCGGGGTGCTCGACGGTCTCGTCGGGCGGCGCCATGACCGGTCCGACGGGCGCGTTTTGCGACACCGGCACGAAGCGCATCATCTGCAACGCGGTGCCGTGCACCTCCGCCATACCGCGCGTGCCATAGGTGCTGAAGCTGAAGCTGGTGCCGGTGCGATCGAGCAGAAGATGGTGCCGGTAATCCCGCTTTCGAAGCGTGCCAGCAGCGTCGTGGTGTCGTCGGACGGGCCGTTGCCATTGCGCGCCGTGATACATTGCACGTCACGCACGCGTCCGCCGAACTCGATCATGAGATCGAGCGAATGCAGCCCCACTGCGGTCATTGCGCCGGCGGGCGCCTCCTTGGGGTCGGTACGCCAGTTGGTGGCGGCGTGGAAAGCCCCGCCGCTGGTGGTGTGCTGCGCCACTATGGCGACGACGTTGCCGAGCCGCCCGTCATGCAGCCGCTGTCGTACTTCGCCGATGCACGGATGAAACCGCCGGCAGTACCCGACCGCCAGTATCACGCCCGCCTTCTGCGCCGCTGCAACCGCGGCCTGCGCGCTGGCGAGATCAAGCGTCATCGGCTTCTCGACGAAAATTTGCTTGCCGGCCGCCGCAGCGCGCTTGATCTGCTCGACGTGCTGGCTATGCGGCGTGGCGAGCACGACGGCGTCGATATCGGGATCGGCGAGGATCGCGTCGTAATCGTCGACCAGACGCACGCCTTTGCCGGCGCAGAACTCCTCCGCCTTGGCGCGCGTGCGGGTGTGACCGACGACGAATCGAATGTCGTCGCTCTTGTCGTTTACGGAGGTGACGAGCGCGCGTCCCCAACGCCCCAATCCCATGATGGCTGCGCGAATCATTCGTCCTGTCTGGCTGGTCGGCAAGGAACGAAAATGCTAACATCGAAACGCTGGCGGCCTCAATGTCACGACGACGAATTCCAGCCATTCGGAACTGCAATGAGTGCGAACGCGGCCATCATCGGCGTCGGCCAGTCGGCCTATGTGCGGCGTCCGCAATCCGGACAAACCACCCACACCTTCATCCGCGATGCCGTGGTCGCCGCGCTCAAGGATGCCGAGGTCGATGCCGCCGACATCCAGGGCATGGCGGTGACGTCATTTTCGCTGGCGCCCGACACCGCCATCGACCTCGCCTGGCGGCTGGGCCTGTCGCTGCGCTGGCTGTTGCAGGACACCAATGGCGGCTCCTCGTCGATGAACATGCTCGGGCATGCGTTGCGCGGGGTCGAGACCGGCGCCGCCTCGCCGATCCTGGTGGTGGCGGGCGATGCGACCGGGCTCGGCGGCTACGCCAAGATTGCGGCGAACTACAACATCGCGACGCGCGAGCATCTGGCGCCGCTCGGCCATGGCGGCCCCAACGGCGTCTATTCGCTGGTGACCACGCGGCAGATGAACAAATACGGCATCGGCAAGCCGGACTACGGCCAGATGGCGATCGCGCAGCGGGCCTGGGCGGCGAAGAATCCGTTCGCGGTCTACCGCACGCCGCTGACGATGGAGGAATATCTGGCCGCGCCGATGGTGGCCGATCCGCTCACGCGCTACGACTGCGTGCCGGTGGTTGCCGGTGCGCAGGCGATCGTCATCGCCCATCCCGACCGTTGCCCGCGTGGGCGCGCGCCGGTCGCGGTGCGCGCCATCAGGCACAGCTTCAACTACGACAACCAGGAAGGCGACGGCTTGCAAACCGGCATCAGCACATTCGCCGACGAGCTGTGGCAAGCGGCAGGAAAGCGTCCCGAGGATATCGACGTCGCCAGCATCTATGACGACTACCCGGCCATGGTGCTGGCGCAGCTCAACGATCTCGGCATGATCCCGGATCACGATCTCGCCGGCTTTGCCCGCCGCGAGATCGGCGAGAAGCGCAAGCCCATCAACACTTGGGGCGGCATGATGTCGGCGGGCCAGCCGGGCGGTCCCGCCGGCGGCCTCAACGGCATCTCGGAAGCGGTGCTGCAACTTCAGCATCGCGCCGGCGAGCGGCAAGTGAAGGACGCGCGCTGCGCCGTCACCACCGGCTATGGCATGACATTATACCGTTACGGCGGCACCGCCGCGGCGGCCATTTTGGAGCGCATGGCATGAGCGACGGCGTCGGCATCTGGCGGTGCAGATCGTGCGGCACCGGCTATTTTCCCGAGCGGCTGTTGTGTCCGCGCTGCCACGGCCACGATTTCGCGGAGGACCGCGTGACCGAGGGCGTGGTCGAGGAGATCACGGTCATCCGTCACGTGCTGGGGCAAACCGATTGGCAGCCGCACCGGCTCGCCAATGTGCGCACGCCAAACGGCCCGCGCATCACCGTCGGTCTGCGTGACGAATCCGGGCCGGGAACGGCGATTGAATTGTTCGAAGACGGCACCGCGCCGCTCGGCAGGGCGAAGGCCGCGTCCTGACGCCGCTTACTCGGCGGCCTGCACCGGCGTCTTGCGACCCACGCTGCCGGTCACGCCGGCGCTGAAGAATTCGTCGATCTTTTGCGCCGAGTAGCCGATCTCGCGCAGCACCTCTTCCGAATGCTCACCCAGCATCGGCGCATAGCGATCCATCGACGGGCCGTCATGGTCGAGCAGGATCGGATTGCGCGTCGCGCGCATCGCACCGAGGCGGGGATGTGCGACATCCTTGACGATGCCGCGCGCGATCATGTGCGGATCGTCGAACACTTCCTGGTAGTTGTTCACGCAGGCGCAGGGCAGGCCAGCCGCTACCAGTGCGGCTTCGATCTCGCGCGATTCACGCGCGCAAACCGCCGGCTCGACCAGCGCCAAGAGGGCGTCTTCATGCCGTTTGCGGCTGGCATAGGAGGCGAAACGCGGATCGGCAACGTGCTCCTCCAGTCCGAGCAGTTTCATCAGGCTGGCGAAATGCTGATCATTGGACGTACCGATGGCGACATAGCGCCCGTCCTTGCACGCGAACAACTGATAGGCCGCATTAAGCCGATGCCGGTTGCCGAGCGGCTGCGGCACCTTGCCGGTCTCGAGATAGTCGGCGGCTTCCCAGGCCGCCGCGGCGATCGACGCCTCGACCAGCGAAACATCCGCGGTGAAACCCTCGCCGGTCCGCTCGGCGCCGACGAGCCCCGATAACGTGGCATAGGCGGCAAACAACGCGCCGAACACGTCGGCCGTTTGCACGCCCGGCCGCATCGGCATCTTGCCCGGCTCGCCGGTCACCGACAGCGCGCCGGAGAACGCTTCGATGATCAGGTTGACGCCGGCGCGGCGGCGATATGGCCCGGTTTGTCCGAAGCCGGACACCGACGTGTAGATTATGCGCGGATTGACCGCCTTCACCGCTTTGGCGCCTAGTCCGAGCTTTTCCAGCGCGCCCGGCCGGTAGGCTTCGATCAGCGCGTCCGATTGCCGCGCCAGCTTCAGCAGAACTTCGATCGCCTCGGGCCGCTTGAGGTCGAGCATGAGGCTACGTTTGTTGCGATTGAGCGCGACGAAGCTGACGCTTTCGCCGTTGCGGATCGGCGGCGTGGCGCGCGCCATGTCGCCTTTCGGCGGCTCGACCTTGATGACGTCGGCGCCCATATCGGCGAGCAGCGTGCCGCACAGCGGACCGGCGATGAAATTGGCGAGCTCGATAACCTTGATGCCGGCGAGTGGCTTTGCCATTGCCCATTCCTTGCGCGTCAGTATTCGCGAACCACGCGCGCGTCACGCACATGGCGCCGTCACTATATCGAGACACAGCAAACACACGCAACGTGTCTGCGATGCGGACAGTTTTGACGCGTTACGCGCTGATAGCTGTCCGCGATGCGAACAATCAATGGTGCAGCCGAATTACGAATTGCTAAAGTTCGCGCAGCGCGTTGAACTGGGCGACGTAGCCGGAGGCGTCGATCCGCACACCGATGACGGTGGTGCGTTTGGATTGCACCGCCGCGCTGAGCGCGCTGCTCAAGCCTTGTTCGCTGTCCACCACAACGCCGTCGGCGCCGAAGGACTGCGCCAGTTTCTCCCAATCGACGCCGCCGAGCGCCACGCCATGCAGCGGAATGCCCTTGATCTCCTGCTTGACGCGGATAAGCCCGATTTCCTTGTCGTCGAACACCAGCACGATGATCGGCAGGTTCTCGCGCTGGGCGGTTTGCAATTCCGCAACGGTCATCAGGAAGCCACCGTCGCCGGTGAACGCGATGACCGGCCGGTCGGGATGCGCCATGCGCGCGGCGAGCGCGCCGGGCACGGCGTAGCCCATGGAAGCGAGACCGTTCGAGGTGAGGAATTCACGCGGTCCGTAGGATTCCCACTTCTGCACGATCAGCAAACGGCTGGCGCCGGCATCGCAGGTCGCGATGGTGTTACGCGGCATTACCGCGCGCGCGATCTCCATGGTACGTTGTGGCGACAGGCCGGTGCTGGGGGTATTGAGCGCGTCGCGAACTTCTTGCCGGAACGATTTTGCGGCCTTTTCGCCCCAGTTGCTTCCCTCGGGCGCCCAGCGCGCGAGCCCCGCCAGCAACGGCTTCAGGTCGCCGATGATTTCCGGATCGGCCGGCACCAGCGCGTCGACGCTCGGGATCGAAGACAGCGCCAAAACCGGCAATGTGTAGGGCCATGGTTTCGGCTGCAGTTCCACCGCGTCGAGCCCGACCGTCACGATCAGGTCGGCTTCCATGACCAGTTTGCGTTCGATCAGGCCGCCGATGATGCAGCCGGCGCGCAACGGGTGATCTTCCGGGATCATGCCCTTGCATTTGGTGGTGGTAAGCACCGGGGCGCCGAGGCGTTCGGCAAACTGGACGAATTCGGCCGAGGCGCCGCACCAGTAGACGCCTAGGCCCGCGATCAGGATCGGCCGCTTCGACTTGGCGAGCATGTCGAGCGCCGGTTTGAGATCGGCGCGATCCGGCCCCGGCATGATCCAACGCGGCACCAACGGCGGCTCGGCGGCGTAGTCGCCGGCTTCGCGCGTGGTTTCGCTTTGCGGGAACTCGAAATGCACCGGGCCGGGCGGCGCGCCGGTTGCGGTGCGGATGGCGCGGCGGACCTGCTGGCGGACGGTCTTGGCGTCGATCGTCGTGCTCCACTTCACGATCGGCTCGTAGATCGCATGCTGGTTGAGGCGCTGGCGTAGACCGGTTTCATACGTCGGGCGGGAATAGGCGTCGGTGATCGCAATGAGCGGCGAGCGGTCGAGGAAGGCGTGCGCCACGCCGTTGACCATGTTGGTGGCGCCGGGCCCGCGCGTCGACAGGCAAATCCCCGGGCTGCCGGTGAGATCGCCCCAGGTCGAGGCCAGCATGGCGCCGGCGACTTCCTGTTTCATGAGAAGAAAGCGCATCTGGCGCTGGCGCGCCGCTTCCATCAGTTCGACCGACTCGCCGCCCGGATGACCGACGATAAAAGGGGTGCCGGCATCCTTGAACGCGGCCGCCAGCACTTCGACAGTCGTGGTCATCGTCAATTCCCCCGGTCGGTTCAGCGACACGTTGGGGTGCACCATGACAGGGGTTGCGCCGCTCTCCAACCGTCGTTCGAGCGTCGCCTAAGATAGCAACTATTCACCGAGCGCGTTATTATCGTCGTGACGGCCATCTCATCGGAATGCCGCCTATTCGCGCGCGAGCCGTCCGCCGCCGAATAATGCCGGGACATAACGCGGCGCGCCAATCCCCGCCATGAAGCGGTGCTTGATCTGCACCGGATCGAGCGCAATCGGCGGACGCACCACCGCCATGTCGGGCTCGGTCGAAAGGACGAGAACGTGCGGACCGTCTTTGCCGAATGCCGAGCGCAGAGCCGGCGCGAAACCTTCCGGCGTCGTCACGTTTTCGGCGCTGCCGACGCCGGCGGCGCGGGCCAACTGGGCGAGATCGAGGTCTGCATTGGCCAACTCTTGGCCGCCGGAAGCGGCATGGACGCCATTTTGGATCAGCAGCACCGTGAGATTGGCCGGCGCCGCGCCGCCGAGCGTGACCAAGGCGCCCAAATGCATCTGCAGTCCGCCGTCGCCCTCGACCGCGACGACGCGGCGCGACGGTTGCGCCAGTGCGAGCCCGACCGCCACCGGCAGCGCAAGGCCCATCGCATCCTCGATGTAGAAGTTTTCAGGCGCGTCATGCATGGCGGCCCACAGATAGGACGCGTTGCCAAGCGCCGTAACGACGAGGGCCCGCTCAGGCAGCGTAGCGGCGAGCACCTTGTAGTAATCGGCCCGGCTCGGACGTGCACGCGTCACCATTGGATGTCCTCCCGCGACAGCAGCAGCGCGAACGGGGTCGAGCCTTCCTCGGCGTACGTTGCCGCCGCCTCGACTTGTGGACCGATCGGCAACGCGTGGTCGGTTCGCTTGTAAGCGAGCCCAAGCCCCTGCAGAACCGGTTCCGTCGCTCGCGCTTTGGGGATGTGATAGAAAATTGGATCCTCCGGTGTGCCGCGATAGGAGATCAGCATCAACAGCGGGAACTGATAGCGCTGGGCGAGGCAGACCATGCCGGAGCCCATGCTGAGCATCCCTGCATTTTGCACGAGCAACGCCGTGCGCACACCCCCAAGGCGTGCACCGCATGCAATCGCCAGCGCTTCTTCTTCGTGGGTAGCGCGCACCAGTTGCATGCTCGGCTCCTGTGCGATGCGCACGAGCGTTTCGCCGAGCCAGCCGTCTGGCACCGCGACTGCCATGCCGAAGCCAAGGCGCTTGAGCGTATCGAGCAGTTCCGAGGGCCGATGCGGGGCTTTCGGAGGTGTTTTCACTGTCATTGGCGAGCGCGTCTCCTTGCAAAAGCTTTCAATCGTCGGTCAACCGGTTGGCGGCCAGCGTCCGGTCATCTCTCCCGGCGAAAGCCGGGCGGGGCCATGTCCACTTTTTTGGCATTTCGCCCCGCATTCGACCTTGCCCATTTTGTGTTCCTATTTATGGTAACATAAGACCGGGATGGATGGTGAGCTGCTCTGGGGCAAGTGGAAAGAAAAACCTGCCCAATTGCCCGCATAGCAGCGCCAGAGCGCGTGGTCCCGATCCAAACTGATCCGGATCGTTAGCTCGTGTAGTAGAGGTGATGGAGATTGGCATGAAAATTCTTGGCAGTGCAGTTGCCGTGCTGGCTCAAGCCGTTGCGGCGCTCGGTATGTTGGCGGTGGATGGCGCGGCAATGTCCACGGCCAAGGCGCAATCCGCGCCGATCAAATTGGTCATGGTCGGTGCCTGGAAGCCCGGTGTGTCCGCGGCCGCGGACATCGGAATCAAATTCAAGGATACCGTCAACAAGCTCTCTGGCGGCAAGATCCAGATCACGTTCAAAGGCGCCTCCGATGTGATCAAGACCTTCGACCAGCCCGAAGCGCTGGTGAAGGGCGTGTTCGACATCTGGTATGGAGCGCCGAACTATTGGGCCGGCATCGTCAAGGGCGGCTATGTGACCGAGCTGTCGCCCTTTGAGATTCCCGACAATGGGCCGGGCAGCGAGCAGTTCGCCTTCATGAACAAGCTTTATGAGGCGCATGGCGTCCATTACCTCGGACACATGACCGGCGAGCCTAATACCGGCAATCACTTCCTCTATACGCAGAAGCAGATCAGCAAGATCGAAGACCTCAAAGGTCTGAAAGTTCGCGTTCCGCCGCTCACTCGCTTCTTCGTCGCCAGCATGGGTGCCGAACCGGTGACGCTGCCGCCCGGCGACATCTATCTCGCGCTCGAGCGTGGCACGGTCGACGGCTTCACCTGGCCCTACTTCGACGGCTTCACCAATTTTGGCTGGCAGGAAGTCTCGAAATATCTGGTGAATCATCCGCTCTACCGCGACGGCACGGCGATCATCATCAATCTCGCCAAGTGGAAGAGCCTGCCGGACGATGCCAAGGCGATCATGAACAAGGCCGCAGCCGACACCCAGCAATGGTCACGCGGCTGGGTTTCGGCGTACCAAAACGTGGAGCTCGCCAAGATGAAGAAGGCGGGCATGAAAGTGATCACGTTCTCGCCTGCGGAAGCCAAGCGCTGGGAAGAAACTTCCCACAAGGCGCTTTGGGCGCACTTCAAGAGCGTGATGTCGGCGGACGAATACGCGACGGCAGAGCGTCTGTTCAAGGCGAAATGACGTTGACGCGACGGGTCCGGATCGGGTTTGCTCCGATCCGGACATCCCGCCCAAGGCCGTATAACGAAGTGGCAGCGTGACCAATAGCGGCGCGCAACAAGACCCGCCGCGCACATTCGCCGCGCGGGCGATCGGTATTTTCGACCGCATCGTCGATGCCGGCGCGGTGATAGCCGCCGCGCTCCTCATCGCCACCATGCTGGCGACGACCGTGAAGGTCTTCTTCCGCTACGGCCTGCACACAAGTCTGATCGGGGTTGATCAGATCAGCGGCACGCTGCTGCTCTACATTGGACTGCTGGGGGCGGCCTGGGTACTGCGGCGCGACGAGCATGTCATCGTCGATATCTTGCTTGGCCGCGTCGGCGAGCGCGGCAGGCGCATACTTTTCGTCGCGAGTTCGCTGATCGGCGCGGTGGTTTGTCTGGTCGTCGCGGTATTCGGCACGCTGGAAGTCATCAACTCGATCGAACGGGGAATCCGCATTCCCGCCGAAATCGAGATGCCGCGCGCGGTGAATTTGATCGTCATTCCCATCGGCTTTCTGCTTCTGAGCTTCCAGTTTTTGCGCCGCGCGCTCGATGGCCATAGCGCCAGGCCGCCACGCGACAGCGAAGTCTAAGTCGATGGACCTTGTCTATCACCTTGTCGCGTTCTTTGGTGGGCTGGCGGTGCTGCTGCTGATCGGCATGCCGATCGCCATCGCCTTCACCGTCGTCAATCTGGTCGGCGTTTACGTATTCTGGGGCGGTTCGATCGGCCTCAGCCAATTGATCCTCAGTATCGACAGTTCGGTTTCGTCCTTCGTGCTGGTGCCGATCCCGATGTTCATCCTGATGGGAACGGTGATGTTTCATTCCGGCATCGCCTACCGCATGATCGACGTGCTCGACCAATGGCTCGGGCGAATCGCCGGGCGGCTCGCCATTCTCGCCGTCGCCGCCGGTGCGCTGTTTGCGACGCTGACCGGCGTCGCCATGGGCAGCGTGGCGATGCTTGGCTCCACGCTGGTGCCGGACATGGAGCGGCGCGGCTATGACCGCTCGCTGGCGCTCGGCTCGATTCTCGCCAGCGGCAGCCTTGCCATCCTGATTCCGCCGAGCGCGCTCGCCGTCATTCTGGCGAGCCTCGGCAAGTTTTCGGTCGGCAAGCTGTTGATCGGCATCATCATTCCTGGCCTTCTGCTCGCCGCCGTCTATGCCTGCTATATCGTGGTGCGCTGCTTGCTGCAGCCCTCGCTCGCGCCGCCCTATATTGTTGAGCGGCAGCCGCTCGTCCCGCGACTGCGCGACACGCTGCTCTACGTCGTGCCGCCGTTGTCGATGGTCGCGATCGTTGTCGGCACCATCTTTGCCGGCATTGCAACGCCGACCGAAGCCGCGGCCGTGGGGACGTTGCTGAGCTTCATAGTGGCCGCGTGCTACGGCAAGCTGACCTGGCCGATCGTCAAGAAGGCGGTCGGGTCGGCGACGTCGCTGTCGATCATGGTGCTGCTGGTGCTGACCGGCTCCGCCGCCTTCAGCCAGCTCTTGAGCTTCTCCGGCGTGACTTCCGGCATCACCGCGCTCGCCACCGGACTGGACGTCCATCCGATCGTCATCCTGGTGCTGATGCAGCTTGTCGTCATGGTGCTCGGCATGTTCATCGAGCAGACCTCGATCGTGCTGGTGACCATCCCGATCTTCATGCCGATCGTGGCGGCCATGCGCTGGGACCCGATCTGGTTCGGCGCCATCATGATGCTTAATCTCGAGATGGCGACGATTACTCCGCCCTTCGGTCTGTCGCTGTTCGTGATGAAAGGCGTCGCCCCGTCCGACACCACCATGGGCGAAGTCTACCGCGCGGCGCTGCCGTTCATCACGCTGAATATCATCGTTATGGGCTTGATGATCGCGTTCCCTGGGATCGTGCAGTGGTTGCCGGCGTATATGAAGTGAGCGAGAGGGAAGTTTGCGACCGTGGAGTGCGTGTTGTACTATTATTAGGACGATAAGATAATTCCACTACACCCCCAGCCTTTCGATTAATTGGGACGTGAGCCGTGGCAAAATCCGGTGTCGGCGCCAGCGCGAAGCGAAAAGAAGACGAGCGTTTCCTTTACGGCCGCGGCCAATATATCGGCGACCTGCGCTTTCCCCGGATGCGTGATGTCGCGTTCGTGCGAAGCCCGGTTGCCCATGCCCGCCTGAAGGCCGTCCACGTTCCCGACCATTTGCGCGGCTCGGTTTTTACCGCGCGCGATCTCGCAGGCGTGTTGCCGATCAAGGCGGTGTCGCCACTGCCGGGCTTCCAAATATCCGAGCAGCCGGTGCTGGCGACCGACAAGATCCGTCAAGTCGGCGAGTTGATCGCTATGTGCGTTGCCGACACGCGGGCGGAAGCCGAAGACATCGCCGCCCAGGTGACGCTGGATTACGAAGAACTGCCGGCCGTGGTCGACATGCTGCAGGCGCAAGAGCCGGGCAGCCCGCTGGTGCACGACACCGTCAAAGGCAACATCTATGTCAATGTCGGCTACGACGGTGATGTCGAGTCGGTCGCCAAAACGGCGCCGGTGAAAGTCACGCGTGAGCTGCGCACCTCGCGTCAGGTGATGTCGCCGATCGAATGCCGCGGCTTCGTCGCGCAATGGGACGCCCGGCTGCAGCAGCTCATCTTGCATGGCGCCACCCAGTTCCCGCACGTGGTGCGCAGCGGTTTGGCGCAGGTGCTGCAAATTCCGGAATCGCAAATCCGCGTCATCTCGCCCGACGTCGGCGGCGGCTTCGGCTACAAGGCAATCCTGGCCGGCGAGGAAATCTGCCTGTCGTGGCTCGCCATGCGGCTCGATTATCCGGTGCGCTGGCTGGAAGACCGGCGTGAAATGCTGATCGCCAACGCCAATTGCCGCGAGCACTACTACAACATGACGGCTTATGCCGATCGCACCGGCAAAATCCTGGCCTTCGAGGCCAAGGCCGCGGTCGATACCGGCGCCTATTCGGCCTATCCGTTCACCGCGGCGATCGAGCCCTCGCAGGTGAGCGCAATTCTGCCGGGCCCCTACGACATTCCGGTTTATCGCTGCACCACCGTGGCGGTTGCCACCAACAAGGCGCCGCAATTGCCCTATCGCGGCGTCGCGCGGCCGGGCTGCTGCTATGCCATGGAGCTGATGGTCGACGCCATCGCGCGCGAGATCGGCAAGGAGCCGCATGAGGTGCGTGCGGTCAATCTCGTGCGCGCGGACCAGATGCCCTACGACAACATCACCGACAAACATTTCGACAGCGGTGACTATCCGCAGTTGCTGCGCATGGCGGTCGATGCCATCGACGTCAAAGGTGTGCGCGAGCGGCAAAAGCGCGGCGAACCGGACGGCCGGCAGATCGGGCTCGGCATATCGATGTTCTCCGAGCAGACCGGACACGGCATGACTGCCGACGGCAAGCGCCGCGTGCTTTACGAGCAGACCTTCGCGCGTATCACACCCGACGGCCGGCTCGAACTGCGCGCCGGCATCCAGAGCATCGGGCAGGGGTTGGAAACCACGCTGGCGCAGATCGGCAGCGAATGCCTTGGCATCGACATCGAGCATGTTCAGGTCAAGCTCGGCGACACCGAACTGTCGCCCTATTCGAGCGGCGCCTGGGGTTCGCGCGGCATGATCTGGGCCGGCGGCGCCACCTCGCGCGCGTGCAAGGAACTGGCCGGGCGCGTGGCGCGCATGGGCGCGGCCTTGCTGCAGACCGACGTCCACTCCGTCACCGTGCGCGACAACGGCGTATTCGGCCCGAGCGGCAATGTGTCTTTGCAGGACATCGCCCGCGCCTATTATCTCGCGCCCAACGAGCTGCCGGGCGATACCGACACCCACGGTCTCGAGGTCACCGGCGGCTTTGCGCCGACTTGCCTGACCGGCATTCATACAGGTGCCGCGCACGCAGCGGTCGTTGCGGTCGATCCGGAAACCGGCGGCGTTGAGATTCTCGACTATGTCGTGGTGGAAGACGCCGGCACGCTGGTCAATCCCATGATCGTGGACGGACAGATCATGGGCGGCGCCGCGCAAGGCATCGGCAGCGCACTATTTGAGGAGATGCCGTTCGACAGCCAAGGCCAGCCCTTGGCCTCGACGCTTGCCGATTATCTGTTGCCGGGCACCGCCGAGGTACCCAACATCCGCGTCCTTCATATGGAGACGCCGTCGCCCTACACCGAATTTGGCATCAAGGGCGTAGGCGAGGGCGGCGCCATCGGTCCCGGCGGTGCGATCTCCAACGCCATCAACGATGCGCTCAAGCAATTTGGCGTCGAGATTTGCCAAATCCCGATCACGCCGCGCCGCATTCTGCACGCCTTGTCGGCGGCTTCTAACCCGGCGGGCGCTGCGCGATGAAACCGGCGGCATTCGACTACGAGCGTCCCGGCCGCCTCGACGAGGCCGTGCAATTGCTGGCCGAGCCCGGCGTCATGTCCAAGGCTGTGGCTGGCAGTCAGTCGCTCGGGCCGATGCTCAATCTGCGGCTGGCGCAGCCGGAGTTGCTGGTCGACATCACCGCCATCGCGGAATTGCGCGCTATCTCGGACGAGCGTGACCATGTCGACATCGGCGCCTGTGTGACCCATGCCGATATCGAGGACGGCCGCATTCCCGATATGACGCGCGGTTTGCTCGGCTTTGTCGCGCGTCGCATCGCCTATCGCGCCGTGCGCAACCGCGGCACCATCGGCGGTAGCCTGGCGCATGCCGACCCCGCCGCCGACTGGATCTCGGTTTTTCCGCTGCTCGGCGCGCAGGTGTTGACGCAAGCGCACGGCGGCGCACGCGCCATCGCCGCGGAAGATCTGATGGTGTCCTCGTTCGTCACCGTGCTGCAGCCCGATGAGATAATCCGCGCCGTCCGGGTGCCGAAGCTCTCCGCGCGCGCGAAATGGGGCTTCTGCAAGTTCAATCAGAAGGCCGGCGAATTTGCCCACGCCATCGGCGCGGTCTTGCACGACCCCGAGACCAATCGCTTCCGCGCGGTGCTCGGCGGGATCGAGACGGCACCGATCGTGGTCGCCGACGCGGCACGGCTATTCGGCGGCTCGTTCGATGGCGGGGCAGCCGACCGCGTTGATGAAAGCGCGGTGCTCGAGCTGCTCGACGCCAAGGGCGTGCAGGACGATTACAACCGGAAACTCGCGCTGGTCGCTCTCAAGCGCGCAGCCCGCCAAGCGGGTGGCGCATGAGAAAGTTCGACATCCAGGTCAATGGTGCGACCGTGAGCGCGGACGCGGAGCCGCGCACGCAGCTCGCCGACCTTCTCCGTGGGCAACTCTATCTCACCGGCACGCATATCGGCTGCGAGCACGGCGTATGCGGCGCCTGCACGGTGCTGATCGACGGGGCGCCGGCGCGCTCGTGCATCACCTATGCTGTGGCCTGCGAGGGCGCCGAAGTCACGACCATCGAGGGCTTACGCGAAGACCCGGTGATGGCCGATCTGCGCGTGGCCTTCTCGAAGAATCACGCCTTGCAATGCGGCTATTGCACGCCCGGCATGTTGATCTCTGCTCGCGACATCGTCATGCGGCTGCCGGATGCCGACGAAGCACGCATCCGGCTTGAATTGTCGGGCAATCTCTGCCGCTGCACCGGCTATGTCGGCATTGTCGCCGCGGTCAAGGAAGTGCTGCAGAAACGCCAAGGCGCCAGCGCCATCGCGCGCAGCGGGTTGGGGCCGGTCGGCGCGCGCATGCCGACAACGCGTCAGGGCGAGCGGGCGGTTCGCCGCGCGGCAGCAAGCACGGCGGCGGCAGCAGTCCCGGAGGCGCTCAGCGCCGAGCAATGGCGCGCGGTCGAAACCGATGGCGTCGAACTCACTGAGTCGTTCCGCGTGCCTTTTGCGCGCGAGCGGGTCTGGACATTTTTCGAGGATCTCGATCGGGTGGCGCGCTGCATGCCGGGCGCGCGCCTGACCAAGCCGCCGCTGCAGAACCGCGCCGAAGGCGAGGTCAGCGTCAAACTTGGGCCGATCGTGAGCGCATTTGCCGGCGTGCTCGAGGTGGCGCGCGACGATGCGAGCTTCAGCGGAAGCGTGCGCGCTGCCGGGCGCGATGCCAAAAGCGGGTCGAACGCGCGCGCCATCGTCGGTTATCGCGTGCAGTCGCAAGATGAAGCCGATTCGCAGGTCGACATTTCCGTCAAGTTCCTGCTGACTGGCGCCTTGGCGCAATTCAGTCGGTCGGGCCTGGTGAAGGACGTGGCTCACCACCTGACGGCGGTGTTCGCGAGCAACCTCGAGGCGTCATTGTCCGGCCGCTCGGTGTCCGATGGCGGGGGAGCGACGCTGGACGTCGGCTCGGTGACGCGCGCCGCCTTGTGGCAGCGGATACGAAGCTTTTTTGCCAGACTGATCGGAAAGTAACCGTCAGCTCCTGACGATCACCTCGATCGGCGTTGGCTTGCCGCCGGCCGCTGGATTGTGCTCCTGCGGACAGTTTGACAGCATGGCGAGCGCGGGCATTTCCGCCCGCAGTTCGACATAGTCGCCCGCTTTCGAAATGCCGTCGGCGATTGCGACTTGGCCGTCGGCTTCGAACGGCACGCGCATGAAGAAGTTGATGTTGGATACGATTTCAGAGGCGCCCATCGACCAGGTCGCCAGTTCGGCGATGAAATTCGCCCGGCAGCTCTGGGTCTTCTTCACGTTATAGCGCACCAGATCGATCTCGTTGCTGCAGCAACCGGCCAGCGTGTCGTGAAAACCGCAGGAATCTTCGACCACCGTGAACAAGACCTTGGCGTGATCGGAATAGATTTTGCAGCCCTTGCTAATATAGAGCGAGCGGTTGAGCTTGACCGTGTTGGGCAGATTGATGCGATCGAGCGGCAGCTCCGCCGAGTAGCACAAAAAATCGACCGCCTGCTGACCCTCAAGGTCGACGATGCGCAGGCGCTGGCCGGTCTCCAGGCGCCGCGACCAGCGGCCGCGCGGCGGCACGATCTCGCGGCTGATAACGCCCGAAAGGTTTTCCGTGGCGGTGGCGGTGCTCATAACCCGGTCTCCTCTTGACTATGATCGGCCCTCGGCCGAGCCCGCGCTCAGGCCCGGCCTTGCGAGGCGTAGCGCATCAGGAACTGACGGGCGCGCTCGGTTTCCGGCGCGGCGAAGAATTGCTCGGGGCGGCCGGTCTCTACGATCTGGCCGTTATCCATGAACACCACGCGGCTTGCGACATCGCGCGCAAAATTCATCTCGTGGGTGACAACGACCATTGTCATGCCGTCACGCGCCAGGTTCTGCATGACCGCCAGCACCTCGCCGACGAGTTCAGGATCGAGCGAGCTGGTCGGCTCGTCGAACAAAATGACGTCCGGTTTCATGGCGAGGCAGCGCGCGATACCGACGCGTTGTTTCTGGCCGCCGGAAAGCTTCGCCGGGAAACTGTCGATCTTGTCGGCCAGCCCGACCCGCTGCAGCAGCGCTTCGGCCTCCTGGCGGACCTCGGCCTTGTTGCGTTTGAGCACGTGGACCGGCGCTTCCATCACGTTCTGCAGCACGGTCATGTGCGGCCACAACGCAAAATGCTGAAACACCATACCGATCCGCGTGCGAATGGCGGCGAGATCGCGATCGGTCATGCGCAGATTGCTGTGCGGGCGCACACCGATCCGTTGACCGGAAAGATAGACGGCGCCGCCGTCGGGCTGCTCGAGCCAGTTGATGCAGCGCAGCAGCGTCGATTTGCCCGCGCCGGACGGCCCCAGCAGGCAAACCGTTTCGCCTTTGTGGACTTTCAGGTTGATGTCGTGCAGCACCGTATGCGCGCCGAAGCTCTTTGACAGACCGCTGATCTCGACCACGACCGGCTGCGCGTTCGCGTCGCTGGACGGCGTGGCGGAGCTAGTATCGGCGACGGCGCGCATCAGCGACGCTCCTCGGCCAGGCGATTGGTAAAGCCGACCGCGCCTTCGATGGTCACGCAGGTCACCCAGTACAAAGCGACTGCCGCCAAGAAGGACGCGAACGGCACGAAATAAAAAGACTGTAAGGACGTTGCTTGGTGGGTCAACTCGGCCACCGCGATGATGGTGAGGAAGGCGCTGTCTTTGACGATCTGGATCAGCTGATTGCCGATCAACGGCAGCGCCGAAAACAATACCGGCGGCAGAATGATGCGGCGGAACAGGCGCCACCCGGAGAAGCCGAAGGCGTGCCCGGCCTCGATCATCTCTTTCGGCAGGTTGCTCCAGGACGCCCGCAACAATTCCCCCATATAGGCGGTGTTGTAAAGGATAAGGGCTGCGATGCCCGACGACCAGTTGTCAAAGCGCAAGCCCAGCGTCGGCAGGCCGTAGTAGATCAAGTACACAAACAGGAGGAACGGGACGCATCGCATAGCATCGACGTAGACCGTCGCCAGCATGCGGACCGGACGTAAACGCGACATCAAGGGAATCGTCAGCATGGCGCCCAAAACCAGGGCGCCGGCGGCCGAGATGATCGTAATGATCAGCGTGTTTTCGAAGCCGACCGCGATCATGTCCCGGTGCTGCCAGACCACGGTAAACGCGTTCATCTTTGGGCTCCCGCCAGCGCAGCTCTGCGCTCGATGACGCGCTGCGTCTTCACGAAAACGAAGACAATCAGGCTGTAGAGCACGAGAGCGAAGATGAAGGGAGGCAGCGGGTCATAGGTCCGGGCGCCGACCCGAATTGCTGCGCGGGTAATCTCGACGATGCCCAAAACAGCCACAGCGGGGCTCGCCTTGACCAGCAGCGTCATCTCGTTGACCAGCGCCGGCAGGCTGCTGTGGATGATCTGCGGCAGCACCACGCGACGAAAGCGGGTGCCGCGGCGCATGCCGAACGACAGGGACGCATCATATTGATCGCGTGGAAAGTTCAGCAGCGCGCTGCGCCAGATCTCGGCGTCGAATGAGCTCGTACTCAGCGTCAGCGTTATGATACCGGCCTGCACCGGGCTCAACGATATTCCGACCTCGGGCAAGGCGAAGTAGATCAGCAACGCCAATGTCACCGACGGACACGTGCGCAAGATGCTGACATAGATCGTTGCCGCCTGCTCCAAGACCGGCAGGCGGGACCAGCGGATGAGTGCTATGCACAGCCCAAGAGGCAATCCGATAACGATGCTGACCAGTGACATGGAAACTGTGGCCAAAGCACCACGGACAATGCTCAGGTAGTCATAGGCTGTCACGAAACGCCGGTCCCGCCGAACAAGATTAGTTCACATCCGCCGGCATGTGCTCAAATGTCACGCCGAACCACTTCTTCTGAAGCTCGTACATCTTGCCGCTCTTGCGGGTCGCCAGCAATGCGTCGTCGATCAACTTCGCTGTGTCGGTATTTCCCTTTTTCAGGGCCCAGGCGATGAAGACGGGTTTGCCAACCGCCTGGCCGAGTGCGAATACACCGGGGCGTTCCTTCATCAGCGCCCGCAGGTTGATTTCGGTGTTGACGACTGCGTCGGTGCGACCGAGCGCCAGGTCCTGATAGGCATCCTGGTTGGACTGGTATTCAACGAACTTCTTGATGCCCTTGCCGCCTTTTGCCTTGAGTTCCTTATCGAAGGCGCGCAGGTCGGCCAGCATCGCGGAACCTGCCTCGGCTCCGACGGCTTTGCCGTTTAGGTCGGATGCCGACTTGATGCTTGCCCCCGCCTTGGTGACGTAGAACGACGTAGATTGAGCGACCGGGCTGGCGAAGTCAAAAACCGGTTTGCGCACGGCTGTTACCAACACACCAGTCATGGCCATGTCGTATTTGCCGGTTGTGACGCCTGGCAAGATGCCGGCCCAAGGAATAATCACTTGCTGGACCTTGAACGGCAATTGCTTCTTCACTTCGTTGAATAGCTCATTGTCATAGCCGGTGGACACACCATCCTTGACGAATTCGAAGGGGCGGAAATCATCTTCGGTCGCTATGATCATGTGGCCGCGCGCCTTGATGTTTTTCAGCCCATCGGCGTGTGCCATGGTGGTGTTCGCGACCAAGTCGGTGCCGGCCAGGGCCAATACGGCGAGCGCCGAGATTGGCAGCAACACGGCACGCCGATTGAGGTAGGTCAGTCGACTACGGATTACGGAGTACAATTTAGGCGATTGATACATGGTCCTTCTCCCGCGGATGATGCGTGACGCCTTAATTCCCCCATTCGCGGCCGCGCGCCATCGGCCGCCTGGTTTCCGGCAATGACAGTGGTTTTGGCGGGGAGCTCCCGCTTTTCTCCACTTATCCTGTTTGACGCACAATAGTCCCTTTCGCCATTTTGGCCGCTATTGCCGGTCGGATACAAGCCCTTCGCATGGCAATTCTGCAAGAAATGCTGCGGCTGGCCCGGGTTGGCCTTTGAACTATGCAAGCCTTTGGCCAAGCGCGGTCGCATTGCCACCGTCAGTCGTCACGCGGCGGGTCAGGCGCGGCCGAACCGGCATGGCCAATATTTGCGCTTGGCCCTCACCGGTCGTGGGTGCAATTTCGGTGCGATGGCCGGCCTGCCTGGCGAGAAACGGTGGAGGCAAGTTCACGCCCCTGGACAGGAACGCGTCGGCAGCGCCTAACGAATAGTCAGACCACGGCATTAAAGCGGGCAGTGTTCGTGCGGCAGATCAGGTTTGACGTGGCCGCGGGCCGGAGACGCCCAATGGTATTGTGTTCCTAATTATAGTACCTTAACGATAAGTCCTTGACGCCATATCGAAAAGATCATGGGAAACAAATCAACCCTCGCAATTCTTGGAGGCACCGGCGATTTGGGCTCCGGATTGGCGCGCTTGTTGGGCGCCGCCGATTTTCCGGTCGTGATTGGCTCACGTTCGAAGGAAAGAGCTGAACAAGCGGCGCGCGAACTTGCGGCGCAGCTCGGCAAAACGGTCGGCGGCAACGACAACAGAGCCGCCGCGCAATCTGCCGATATCGTTCTGCTCTGCGTTCCCTATTCGAACCACGATGCGATCGTCGACGAGATCAAGCCGGTGATGGACGGCAAGATCCTCGTCGATGCCGTTGTTCCTCTGGTGCCGCCGAAAGTTTCCGTGGTGCAGCTACCGCCTGCCGGTTCGCCGGCGATCGTGGCGCAGAAGACGCTCGGGCCCGCTGTGCGCGTTGCCGCGGCATTTCACAATGTCGGTGCCAAGAAGCTGCATGCCGGCGCCAAGGCCGATTGCGATGTGCTCGTTTTTGCGGACGAAGCGGCCGTGCGCGAGCAGGTGATCGCGCTCGCCGACGTTGTGGCAACGCGCGGCGTCGATGGCGGCGTTCTCGCCAATTGCGTGGCTGCGGAAGCTCTCACTTCGGTGCTGATCGCGATTAATCGCCGCTATAAGGTGGCGGGTGCCAGCATTCGAATCACCGGGTTGCCGTCGTCCGAGGCGCAGTGATTGCCGATGAAGAGCAGCAAGCTCACGCTAACCGCTTTGGCGGGGCTTCCGCATGTCAAGCCGGGTGACGATCTTGCGGCTCTGCTCGCCGCTGCACTCGAAAGCAACGGAATCGTGCCGGCGGACAAGGATGTCCTTGTTGTTGCGCAGAAGATCGTCTCGAAAGCGGAAGGCCGTTTGGTCGATCTCAAGTCGCTTGTTCCATCGGAGCGCTCGCGCGCGATCGCCGAAGAGGTCAATAAAGACGCGCGGTTGGTGGAGGTCATCCTGTCCGAATCCGACGAGATCATCCGCAAACGGCGCGATGTACTGATCGTCGTGCATCGGCTCGGCTTCATCATGGCCAATGCGGGCGTCGATCAGTCGAATGTCGCCGGCGAAGATAGCGAGCAGGTCTTGTTGCTGCCGCGGGATCCCGACGCTTCTGCGGCCGCTTTGAAAGCGCGCTTGGATCATCAATTCGGCGCCGATCTCGCGATCATCATTAGCGATAGCTTCAGCCGTCCCTGGCGCAACGGCGTGGTTGGCGTCGCCATCGGCGCGGCGGGTATCCCCGTTGTTCGCGACATGATCGGAGCACCGGATTTGTACGGCCGCGAAATGCGCATTACCGAAATCGGCATAGCCGATGAGATCGCATCGGCGGCGTCGCTGGTGATGGGGCAGGGCGACGAAGGGCAACCGGCGATCCATCTGCGCGGTTTGCAATGGGACGAGCCGGCGTCACCCGCGTCCAAGATTTTACGTCCGAAAGAGACGGATCTGTTTCGATGAGTTCCGGTTCGCCCAACGGTCATGTTGTTGCGCTCTGCGGTGGCATCGGCGGTGCCAAGCTCGCGCTCGGCCTCTATCGCGTGTTGCAGCCGGGGCAATTGACGGTGGTGGTCAACAGCGGCGACGATTTCGAGCACCTTGGTCTGAAGATCTGCCCCGATCTCGATACCGTTCTTTATACGCTTGCCGGCCTTGCCGATCCCAAACGGGGATGGGGTCGAGCGCACGAGACGTGGCAGTTTATGGCGTCGGTTGCTCGGTTCGGCGGCGAGACCTGGTTTCAACTCGGCGACCAGGACTTGGCGATGCATGTCCTGCGTACGGACCGGCTGCGCGCCGGGAAAGGCCTTTCCGAGTTTGCCGCTGACGCTGCCCATCAATTTGGCATCAGCGCGCAGATTCTGCCGATAACCGATATGCTTGTTCAAACGGTGGTCGAGACGGACGAGGGCGATTTGCCATTTCAGGAATATTTTGTGCGGCGGCGCTGCGAACCTACCGTGCGCCGCATTCGCTTTGCCGGCGCGCATGAGGCATCTGCTGCACCAGGAATCGCCGAGCTCATGGCCGACCCAAACTTGCGCTGCATCATCATTTGCCCGTCAAATCCCTATCTGAGCATCGATCCGATTCTGGCGGTTCCCGGCATTGCTTCGGCAGCCGCCGTCAATCCGGCCCCGGTCATTGCGGTGTCGCCCCTCATTGCCGGAAAGGCCGTCAAAGGGCCGACCGCCAAGATTATGAGCGAGCTGGGCATCGCCGTGACAACGCAGGCGATCGCGGGTCACTACCATGGGCTGATTGACGGACTGGTCATCGACGTGTCCGATCAAGGCGACCAAGACAACCTCGATTTGCCGGTGCTGGCAACACAGACAATGATGAATGACCTTGCCGATCGTGAGCGGCTGGCCGCAGACGTCCTTGCGTTCGCCGATGAACTGGTGCAGCGCTCGGCAGCCAAGATGGCGAGGGTCGCGCGCCGATGAGTGAGTTGAATACATGGGCGGTCGTTCCCGTCAAACGGTTCTCTGCCGCCAAGACCAGGTTGGCGCCGGCGCTTGACACCGCGGAGCGCGCCACGCTGGCGCGGTTGATGTTCGAGGATGTTCTCGACAGCGTGATGCAATGCAATGGCGTTCTTGCGGGAACGTTGGTGGTCACGTCCGACGAAAGCGCAGTCGTTATTGCGCGTCGGTGCGGCGCAAAGGTCATTGGCGATTCGGAGGAGGCCGGCATCAATGCCGCCATAACGCGGGTCGCGCAGCACGTGCGGGAACAGGACGGCATCATCGTCATGCCGTCGGATATTCCGCAAGTGTCACCGCAGACGATTGCGGCGGCGGTTCGCGCCATATCGGCAGGGCGGACGCTGGCGATCGCGGCGGCAACCGAGGACGGCGGAACGAATTTGCTGGCCTGCCGGCCGGCCGCTGCCATGCCGCTATGCTTCGGGCCGCAGAGTTTCGATCGGCATCGTGGGGCGGCGTTGCAGGCAAGTCTTGCTATCCAGCAATTGGGCTGCAGCGACCTCGCGCTCGATATCGATCGGCCAGAGGACCTGGAAGCCTTCCTCAACCTCGATTCGCAAACGCGCACGCATGCATTCCTGTCGACGCTCGAGATTCGGAAGCGGCTGGAACGGTGCCCGGGCGTCAACGCCAACGTGGCGTTGACGACAGCAGGAGTGCGGCATGTCGGCTGAGTTTGCTGCTCTCCTCAAAGATTTTTCCGACGAGCGCGTCTTGACGCCGGGCGATGCTCTTCGTCTTTGCGATATCGACGATCTATCGGCGCTACTGCGTGCGGCGGCGCGTCGGCGGGACAGCGCGCACGGCAAGGCCATTTCTTATTCCCGCAAAGTCTTCATTCCGCTCACCCAGCTCTGCCAGGACGTTTGCCACTACTGCACCTTCGCGCATCCGCCGCGCGCGGGCGCGGCGGCGTATCTAATGCGCGACGAGGTCTTGCAGATCGCGCGTGCTGGAAAGGCAGCCGGATGCGCCGAGGCTTTGTTCACGCTCGGCGACAAGCCGGAATTGCGCTACCGCGCCGCGCGCGCGGCGCTCGATCGCCTGGGGCATGAGACGACCTTGTCCTATCTGGCGGAAATGGCTCGCCTCGTGTTCGAGGAGACCGGCCTGCTGCCGCATGTCAATCCGGGTCTGCTCGAGGCGGCCGATCTCGCCGCGCTGCGCAAGGTCTCGATCTCGCAAGGCATGATGCTGGAAAGCGTCTCGCAGCGATTGACGGAGCGGGGAGGGCCGCATTTCGGCTCTCCCGACAAGGAACCGGCGAAGCGCCTGGCAACCATCCGTATGGCCGGCGAGCAGCAGGTGCCGTTCACGACCGGAATTCTGATCGGTATCGGCGAAACGCGGCGCGAACGGATCGAATCCTTACTGGCGCTGCGCGATCTGCACGCGGAACACGGGCACCTTCAGGAAATCATCATTCAGAATTTCCGGCCCAAGCTCGGCACGCGGATGGCCGATGTGGTGCCGCCCTCGGTCGAGGAGCATATTTGGACCATCGCGATGGCGCGCCTGATTTTCCCGGCGTCCATGAACATCCAGGCGCCGCCGAATTTGAGCGCCGGCGCGTTAAGCAGAATCGTCGAAGCCGGCATCAATGACTGGGGCGGCGTGTCGCCGGTCACGCCCGATCACGTCAACCCAGAAGCGCCCTGGCCGCATCTGCGTGTCCTTGCGCGCGCGACCCAAGCTGCCGGAAAGCAACTTACCGAGCGCCTTGCCATCTACCCGGCCTATGCGCGCGCCAGTCAGGCCTGGGTCGATCCAGCGTTGCGCACCGCGCTGCTGCAGCGCATCGATGCCGACGGCTGGCCGCGCAGCGACGACTGGTTTCCGGGCGCCGATGTGCCGCTGCCGAAAGAAGCGGCACGCATCGCCGCGCCTGCCGTTGCGGGCATCGATCTATCCCCGATTTTTGATAAGGCAAGCGCCGGCCGCACGCTCACTGAAAACGAGATCGTGCGTCTGTTCCAGGCGCGCGATGACGATTTCACTACGGTTTGCACAGTAGCGGATGCACTACGGCAAGAGGCCAGCGGCGACACAGTAAGCTATGTCGTCACCCGCAACATCAATTACACCAACATCTGTTCGTTCAAGTGCCAGTTCTGCGCCTTCTCCAAAGGCAAGATGAGCGAGAACTTGCGCGGGCGCCCTTACAATCTCTCGCTGGAGGAAGTCGCCAAGCGCGCCAAGGAGGCCTGGGCGCGCGGTGCCACCGAGGTCTGCATGCAGGGTGGCATCCACCCCGATTTCACCGGTGAGACTTATATCGATATCTGCCGCGCCGTGCGCGCTGCCGCGCCGGGCATCCATGTGCACGCCTTCTCGCCGCTTGAAGTGCATCAGGGCGCTGCGACGCTTGACCTGCCGGTCGAGGATTTCCTCGCGCGCCTCAAGCAGGCCGGACTCGGCACCTTGCCGGGCACGGCGGCCGAGGTGCTGGACGACGAAGTGCGCGCGGTCCTCTGTCCGGACAAAATTGACACAGCGCGTTGGCTGCAAGTGATGCACGCAGCCCACGGCGCTGGCTTCAAGACAACCGCGACCATCATGTACGGTCACGTGGATGGGTATGTTCATTGGGCGCGGCACTTGCTGCGCTTGCGCGAGCTGCAGAACGAGACCGGCGGTTTCACCGAATTCGTGCCGTTGCCGTTCGTGCACATGGAAGCACCGATCTATCTCAAAGGGCGCGCGCGGCGCGGCCCGACATTCCGCGAAGCGGTGTTGATGCACGCGGTGGCGAGGCTCGCGCTGCATCCTGTGATCGCCAATGTGCAGACGTCATGGGTCAAGATGGGGCCCGAGGGCGTCAAAGTGTGCTTGCGCGCCGGCGCCAACGATCTCGGCGGCACGCTGATGGACGAGACGATCACGCGCTCGGCCGGCGCCGTGCACGGCCAGGAGATGACGCCGGCTGAGATGGAGCAGATTATCCGCTCCGTCGGCAGAATCCCGCGGCAGCGCAGAACGACCTACGAGGCTGTTTCGGAGGAGCGATATCGGGCCTCCCTGGGTTCCCCCAAACGCGCGGAGGCGGTTGTCGGCTGACCTGCGCGTTGCCAGATGAATTGCTATTGTTCTAATGATAGTATCATTTAAATTGGCCATGCCGGCGATTGATCTGTGTCCACGTCCACCCGCGATGCATCAGTTAGACCCCGTCCTATGAGCCTTTTCATCGAGCCGGAGATTGTCGATCCCACGCGGCGGCGCGCCGCCATTGACCGCGTGCGGCGTGTGGGTGTGCGGCTCCCCACCTGGAGCGAGCTCGCGGACCCTGAGAAAATCGACGGTAAGCGATTGCCCGCTCTCAGGCAGGTCGATCCCGACGCGCCGGACGGCGCCAATCTCTGGCGCGTGCACTGGTTCAATGCCTCCGACCGCAAGTCGCTGGTCGATGTGCCCGGCTATTTGGTGTTGCCGCCCGCGCTCACCGGCGTTAGCGCGCCGATCGTGGTCATGCTCGGCTGCCGCTTTCCGATGATCGGCGCCCACAAAGTTCTCGCGGCCTATGCGTGCCTCGTGCCGCGCCTGGTGACCGGCCGTTTTGATCCGTCCGTCGATCGCGCGGTGTGGCCGTCGACCGGGAACTATTGTCGTGGCGGCGTCGCGATTTCGCGCATCTTGGGTTGCCGCGGCGTTGCCGTGCTGCCGACCGGCATGAGCCGCGAGCGCTTCGATTGGCTCAATCAATGGGTCAGCGATCCGACGGATATCATTCGCACGCCCGGCACCGAAAGCAACGTCAAGGAAATCTACGACAAGTGCGCCGAACTTTCGCACGACAATCGGAACGTCATTCTCAATCAATTTTCCGAATTTGCCAATTACCTAATCCACCATCACTGCACGGGACATGCCTTCGATCGCGTGTTCGACGCGCTCAAATCCAGCCACAAAGACGCGCGTCTTGCGGCCTTCGTCTCCGCGACGGGTTCGGCGGGTACGATTGCCGCCGGCGACTATCTCAAGAAGCGCCACGGAACCAAGGTGGTCGCCGTCGAAGCCGCCGAGTGCCCGACGATGTATTGCAACGGTTACGGCGAGCACAACATTCAGGGCATCGGGGACAAGCACATTCCGCTGATCCAAAACGTCATGAACGCGGACGCTGTGGTTGCGGTGTCGGATCAGGCAAGCGATGCCTTGAATTTGTTGTTCCGCTCCGAACGCGGTCTCGCCTACATGACCGAGCGGCGCAAGCTCGACCCGGCTTTGCTGCGGCAGTTCGCGGCGGTCGGCATCTCCGGCCTGGCGAACATTGTCGCCGCCATCAAGCTTGCCAAACATCTCGACTACGGCCCGAATGACGTCGTCATGACGGTGGCGACCGACAGCGCCGCAATGTACGCGAGCGAAGCCGAAAGCTTCATGTCGCGCAAATACCCGGACGGCTTCGACGAAATCAATGCGGCTGAGATTTTCGCCCGCCATCTCGATGGCATCGCCGACGATCATGTGCTGGAGCTGCGTCACCTCGATCGCAAGCGCATCTTCAATCTCGGCTACTACACCTGGGTGGAACAGCAAGGCGTTGCAATTGACGATTTCGACCGTCGCAAACAGCAGGAGTTTTGGCAGGCGCTGGTCGATTCAATTCCGGTCTGGGATCGGCTGATCGACGACTTCAACTCCGAAGTTGCCGGCGAGAACGCAACATGAGCTACAGCTACACCAAGCTGAGAAGCGACCTCGCCCAGCGCGACCGCAGCCTGCGCGAGAAGGTCGTCTCGCTCGAAGAAGCGGTGTCCTTCGTCAAGGACGGCGACTCGGTCGGCATCGGCGGCAGCACCATGTCGCGCACGCCGATGGGTCTGATCTGGGCGCTGATCCGCGCCAAACGAAAAGGCCTTGTGTGCTCGCGCTGCATCGTTTCAAGCGACGGCGACCTGCTCTTTGGCTCGGGGGCAAGCGAGCACATCGTCACCAGTTGGTTCAGCCAGGGAATCCTGTGGGGCGTCTCCAAGGTGATGCGCCATTACGTCGAAACCGGTAAAGCCCGCTTTGACGAATGGAGCCACATGGCCATGGGCATGCGCTTTCGCGCCGGCGCGATGGGCGTGCCGTTCCTGCCGATCCGCTCGATGCTGGGTTCCGATGTGCTGCGCCAGCGGCCGGAAGCCAAGGAGATGGACTGCCCGTTCACCGGCGAGAAGCTGCTGCTGGTGCCGGCGCTCAATCCGGATGTCGCGCTCATCCACGTGCAGCGCTGCGATCCTTACGGCAATGCGCAGATCGACGGGCTGCAATTCATGGACATCGATCTGGCGATGGCCGCCAACCGGGTCATCTTGACCACCGAGCGGATCGTCTCGAACGATCAGATCCGGCGTGCGCCGGACCAGACCAAGATTCCCTTTTTCGCGGTCGATGCCGTCGTCGAGCTGCCGTTCGGCTGCGCGCCGCATGAGTGCTACGGCGTCTATGAGCCGATGACGCGCCACATGGAGTACTACGTCGGGCTGGCCAACAAGGACCCGGTCAAGGGCATGCAGGAATATCTTGATCGCTTTGTCTATGGCCCGGGCTCTTGGACCGACTTCCTCAATCTGATCGGGATGGCCGAAGTGCTAGAGGCCGCGCGGGCGGGAAATTCGATCTATGACGCTTAAGTCGGCATATACCGCGAGCGAACTGCTCGCCATTCTGAGCGCGCGCCAGCTCATGGACGGGCAGGTCGTTTTCGCCGGCGTTGGCATTCCGCTGCTCGCCGCAACGCTCGCGCAACGTTTGCATTGTCCGGGCCTGACGATATTGTTCGAGGGCGGGGTGATCGGCGCGTTCATCGAGCCGGGCAAATTGCCGCCATCGACCAACGACCAGCGCTGCACGGTCAGGGCCAACATGGTGCTCGGCAGCGCCGAAGTCTTGCTGCTGCTGCAGCGCGGCTATGTCGACGTCGGCTTCATGGGTGGCGCGCAAATCGATCAGTTCGGCAATCTCAACAGCTCGTTCATCGGCGATCCGGCCAAGCCGAAGACGCGCCTGCCGGGGACCGGCGGCGGCAACGACATATCCAGCCTCACCAACATGATCGTCGCAATGAAGCACGAGAAGCGGCGCTTTGTTGAAAATGTCGACTTCATCACCAGCCCCGGCTGGCTGAAGGGGCAGCAGACTCGCCACGACAGCGGCCTGCCGACCGGCGGAATGTACCGGGTCGTGACCGATCTCGCCGTCTTCGGATTTGATGAGACGACGCGGCGGCTCAAGCCGCTGGCGCTCAATCCGGGCGTCACCCGCGAGCAGGTTCGGGACAACACGGGATTCGAACTCGAATTCGGTCACGACACCGGTGTGACCGAGCCGCCGACCGGCCACGAACTGTCCGTGCTTCGCATGCTCGATCCGGAACGGCTTTATATCGCCTGAAGACGCTTACCTTCATCAGTGGAGAAAACAGATATGACTTCCTTGAGCCGTACGTTTGGAATCTCGGCGCGCAACTTCACGGCCTATCCGGACATGCCGGATGCGCGCGCGCTGGTCGATTACGGCGTCAAGATGGAGCAGCTCGGGTTCGATTCGATCTGGGTGTGGGATCACGTCTTGCTTGGCGTTGAACCCAATTTCCCGATCATCGAGGCGCTGACACTGTTGACCGCGATCGCGGCGCGCACCAGCAAGATCAAGCTCGGCACCGGCATCCTGGTGCTGCCGTTGCGCAATCCGGTCCTGCTGGCCAAGGAACTGTCGAGCATGGACCTGTTGTCGAACGGCCGCCTGATCTTGGGCATGGCGTCGGGCTGGTACAAGCGTGAGTTCGACGCCGTCGGCATCCCGTTCGAGAAGCGCGGCAAGATCATGGACGAAAACCTCGACATCGTGACCCGGTTCTGGACCGAGGACATGGTCAAGGGCGAATTCATGTTCCACAAGATCCCGGCCGGGGTCATGTATCCGAAGCCGTTCCAGAAGCCGCGTCCGCCGATTTTGATCGGCGGCTACGTCGATCGCGTGCTCAAGCGTGCCGCGGTCAGCGGTGACGGCTGGCTCACTTATTTCTATCGGCCGGAAAGTTTTACGAAATCATGGGCCAAAATCCGCGATTTCGCCAAGGAAGGCGGCAAGGACCCCGATCAACTCCTCAACGCTTCGCAGCTGCCGATTCGTATCGGCAAGTCGCGCGCCGAGGTCGAGCCCGGCATGATGGAGTGGCTCGGCAAGGAGTGGGATTACGCGGCCTGGAGCGAGTCGACCAAGGATAGCGCCATCCTCGGCACGGTCGACGAATGCGTCGAGCAATTGAAAGCGCACCTCGCCGTCGGCGTACAAAAGCTCATTTTTGTGCCCTATCGCTATGAGATGGAGCAAATCGAGATCATTGCCCGCGAGATCATCCCGCGGCTGAAGAATAGCTGACGCGCGCGATGTGGCGGGGGCGATGACGATCAGCGATCGTCGTGCCGCTTCCAAAGCACGACGTCGCGCAAGGACAGACGCGGGCGCTCTTTGCCGGCATTGGCCGGGCTGCCGATGGTCGCGAGCATTTGCGGCTGCCAGCCGGCCGGCAAGGCCAGCGCCTCGACCACCGCGTCCGGGCAGAATAGCGGCGCGCACATGATGCAGGCGCCGAACCCTTCGCTCTGCGCGCCCAGCAACAAGTTCTGCATCGCCATGGCGGTGCTTTGCACGGCCATCAGATGTTCGGCATCGCCGCGGCGCTTGTCCGGATAGCGATCCATGTCACTGGTATCGATCGAGGCGACGATGACCAGCGGGGCTTCGGTCAGCCGCGCGTAGGACCGCGCCACATCGACTTCGATGGCCGCCGGATCGTCGCCGTCGGCCGTGCGGTCCTGCCGCAGGCGGTTCCCCATGGCGGTTGCCAGTCTGTGCTTGCTCTCGCTATCGATGAGCACGGCAAAGCGCCATGGCTGCCGGTTGTGGGCGGAGGGCGCCTTGGTTGCAGCCGCCAACAACCTCTCCACGATCGCTTCGTCAATGGGCGCAGGACCATAGCGGCGGATAGAACGCCGCCGTCCGATAGCCGATGCAAGTTTCGTCTCAACCGTCATTCGGATTGGCCTACGGAACTGCCCTCCTGAAGCACTCTGGCGAGCGTGAATTTCGTCATGACAGGAGTCCGCTTTGGTGCTAGTGTTACCATGTTCCTGATCTTAGCAAAGGAGTGCGTCCGACATTCAACTCCCGTGCGGGAGAGATCGGTTTTAATCCGACGCCGAAGGAGCAACCGCCCCGGAAACTCTCAGGCAGAAGAATCGCACGGGTCGTAACACTCTGGAGAGTGGCGCAGTTGCGCCCGCCGACGGGATAACACTCTCAGGCATCAGGACAGAGGGGGCACCAGTTTCTCGGTCACCGACCGGTACGAGGTGCCTCACATGCTCAAATTTTTACGTTGGGCGAGCTTTTCTGTATCGGCGCTTCGCCGCACGCTTCGGCGTGATCGCGAGGTGCGGCCATGACAGCCGCCCAGGCGCCGGCAGCGCTCAAGCGTACCCCGCTGCATCGGCTCCACCTTGAGCAGAATGCGCGCATGGTGCCGTTCGCCGGCTACGACATGCCGGTGCAATATCCGCTCGGCATTCTGAAAGAGCATCTGCATGTTCGCTCGGCCGCGGGATTGTTCGACGTCTCGCATATGGGACAGTTGATCGTGCGTGCGACCAGCGGAAACGTCAAAGATGCGGGTGC
The DNA here is from genome assembly GCA_963727555.1 of uncultured Alphaproteobacteria bacterium. Classification (GTDB taxonomy): domain Bacteria; phylum Pseudomonadota; class Alphaproteobacteria; order Rhizobiales; family Xanthobacteraceae; genus Pseudolabrys. The sequence continues at coordinate 352,070 of CAVSGT010000006.1, forward strand.
CGCTCTGGAAACAGTCGTGCCGATGGACATCGTTGGGCTTGACGCCGGACGGCAACGCTACGCGTTGCTGACAAATGAGCGCGGCGGCATCCGTGACGATCTGATGATCGCGAACCTTGGCGACCGTCTCGCCATCGTCGCCAATGCCGCGTGCAAGGATGCCGACGAAGCCCACCTGCGGCAAGCGTTGGCGGGACGCTGCGATATCGAACGACTCGACGATCGCGCTCTGCTGGCTTTGCAAGGACCTGCGGCGGAGGCTGTCATCGCACCGCTCATCCCCGATGTGACTGCTATGCGCTTCATGGACGTTCGTGCCGTGAGGTGCCTCGATGCGGACTGCGCAATCTCGCGCTCCGGCTATACCGGCGAGGACGGTTTTGAGATCAGTGTGCCGGCCGCGCTGGCCGAAAGTCTGGCGCACAAGCTCCTTGCCGATGCGCGCGTCGCCATGGTCGGGCTCGGCGCCCGCGACAGCCTCAGGCTGGAAGCGGGGCTCTGCCTCTACGGGACCGATCTGGACGAGACGACGACGCCGGTCGAGGCGGCGTTGGAATGGAGTATCCAGTCGAATCGCCGCAAAGGCGGCAGCCGCGCCGGCGGATTTCCCGGTGCCGATATCGTTCTCGAGCAGCTTGCATCGGGCGCGCCGCGCCGGCGCATCGGTTTGCGTCCGGAAGGGCGCGCCCCGATCCGGCACGGTGCGCGGCTGTTCCTCGATCGGCAGGCGGCCGATGCCATCGGCGTCGTCACCTCGGGCGGTTTCGGTCCGAGCGTCAACGCGCCGGTGGCGATGGGCTATGTCACGGTCTCTGCCGCCACAACGGCCGCGCCGATCTATGCCGAACTCCGGGGCGAACGCGTCCCGGTCCGCATTTCCAAGCTGCCTTTCATCACGCCGGCCTACAAGCGCTGACGCGAACACCGGGAGACTGCCTATGCTGAAATACACGCCCGACCATGAATGGCTCCTGATCGAGAATGATTCCGCCACGGTCGGCATCACTCAATTTGCGCAAGAGCAACTGGGCGATCTCGTTTTCGTCGAGCTGCCGAAGCTCGGCGCGGTTTTGCAATCCGGCGCCGCCGCTGCCGTGGTCGAGTTGGTCAAAGCCGCCTCCGATGTCTACGCCCCGATCGGCGGCGAAGTGACCGAGGTCAATCAGCGCGTGACCGAAGATCCCGACTTTGGTCAATTCCGATCCGGCCGGCAGCGGCTGGCTGTTCAAAATGAAGATTGCGGACAAGACGCAACTGGACAAACTAATGGACGAGCCGGCCTACCAGGCTCTGGTTGAAAGCGCGCGACCGGCCTGATCCTGCTCCCAATACGTTCCGGACAATCGCCATGACATCCAATGCCAACTCTCCCTTCGCCCGCCGCCACATCGGCCCGTCGCCCGCCGACGTCACGACAATGCTGCAGACAATCGGCGCCGCCAGCATCGCGGACCTGCTCGCGCAGACGCTGCCAGCCGACATACGGCAGCGCGATCCGCTCGATGTCGGCCCGGCGCTGACGGAATTGCAAGCGCTGGCGACGGCGCGCACGGTCGCTGCTCAGAATGTGCAAACGACGTCGCTGATCGGGCAGGGTTACTACGGCACGGTCCTGCCGCCGGTCATCCAGCGCAACATCCTGGAGAATCCGGCCTGGTACACCGCCTACACGCCTTATCAGGCGGAGATCAGCCAGGGACGGTTGGAAGCGCTGCTCAATTTCCAGACCATGGTGGCGGATCTCACGGGATTGGAGATTGCCAATGCCTCGCTGCTCGATGAAGCGACCGCCGCGGCCGAGGCCATGGCGATGGCGCACCGCATATCCAATTCGGAGCGAACGGTCTTCTTCGTCGACCAAGATTGCCATCCACAGACCGTCGCGGTGCTGAGGACGCGTGCCGACGCGCTGGGCTGGCAAATCCGCGTTGGCGATCCGATGCGCGATCTCGACGGCGCGGAGATTTTCGGCGCGATCTTCCAATATCCCGGCACTTTCGGCGATATCCGCGACCTGCGTGAGCCGATCGCCAGGCTCAAAGCGGCCAATTCGATCTCGATCGTCGCCGCAGACCCACTGGCGCTGACCTTGCTGGTGCCGCCCGGCGAGCTCGGTGCCGACATCGCGGTCGGCTCCGTGCAGCGCTTTGGCGTGCCCATGGGCTATGGCGGCCCACACGCGGCCTATATCGCCACCAAAGACGCGCACAAGCGCACGCTGCCCGGACGCATTGTCGGCGTTTCGATCGACAGCCGCGGTAACCGCGCCTATCGGCTCGCGCTGCAGACGCGCGAGCAGCACATTCGCCGCGAGAAGGCGACATCGAACATCTGCACGGCGCAGGTGCTGTTGGCGGTGGTGGCGTCGATGTATGCGGTCTACCACGGCCCCGAAGGACTTCGTGCGATTGCCCGCCATGTTCACCGGATGACGGCGATACTGCGCGCCGGGCTCGTTGAGATCGGCTGGACCGTGCGCCCCGCGTTATTCTTCGACACAATTACCGTCGAAGTGGGCAAGCGCCGGCGAGATATTTTAGAGGCGGCCCGCAAGCTCGGCATAAATCTCTGCGATATTCCATCGGCGGGCGGCGCGTCCTGCATCGGCATTAGCTGCGACGAGACCACGACCCCTGACATTGTCGAGAAGGTGTGGCGCGCTTTCGGCGATGAGCTAGGCGCAAGCGTCCGCCGCCGCGCCAAATTCGCGGGCGTCAATGCCGAGATTCCCACCGATCTGCGCCACACCAGCAGCTTTCTGCAGCATGCGGTGTTTCACAAATATCGCTCAGAAACAGAAATGCTGCGCTATATGCGCCAGCTCGCCGATCGCGATCTCGCGCTCGATCGCAGCATGATCCCGCTCGGTTCGTGCACCATGAAGCTGAATGCGACGGCGGAAATGATGCCGGTGACTTGGCCGGAATTCGGCGAATTGCATCCCTTCGCGCCCGCCGAGCAGGCACAAGGCTACGCGCGTGTCATTGCCGAGCTGGCGGAAATGTTGCGCAAGATCACTGGCTATGACGCGATCTCATTTCAGCCGAACTCAGGCGCGCAAGGCGAATATGCCGGGCTGCTCGCCATTCGTGCCTGGCATCGCTCGCGCGGGCAGGGTAGCCGTACGGTTTGCCTGATCCCCGCGTCGGCGCATGGCACCAATCCGGCGTCGGCGCATATGGCCGGCATGGATGTAGTCGTCGTGCGCTGCAGCGACGACGGCAATGTCGATATCGACGACCTGCGCGCCAAGGCGAGCGGGCACGCCGAGCGGCTGGCCGCCATCATGCTCACCTATCCGTCGACCCACGGTGTGTTCGAAGAAGAGGTGCGCGCGATCTGCGATATCGTTCACCGCCACGGCGGCCAAGTCTATCTCGACGGCGCCAATCTCAATGCGCAGGTCGGGCTGGCACGGCCGGCCGACTACGGCGCCGATGTCGGACACATTAATCTGCACAAGACATTCTGCATCCCGCATGGCGGCGGCGGTCCCGGCATGGGCCCGATTGGCGTCAAAGCGCATCTGGTGCCGTTCCTGCCGGGCCACCCGGCGCTTCCCGAGGGCCCGCAGACGGTCGGGCCGGTGTCGGCCGCGCCTTACGGCTCGCCCTCCATCCTCGTTATCCCCTGGCTCTATTGTCTGATGATGGGCGGCGCCGGGCTGACGGAAGCGAGCGAAATCGCAATTCTCAATGCCAACTATATCGCCACGCGGTTGGCGCCGCATTATCCGCTGCTCTACAAGGGCCACCTCGGGCGCATCGCACATGAGTGCATCGTCGATTTGCGTCCGCTGAAAAACAGCGCCGGCATCAGCGTTGAGGACGTCGCCAAGCGACTCATCGATTATGGCTTCCATGCGCCGACCATGAGCTTCCCCGTGGCGGGCACCTTGATGATCGAGCCGACCGAATCGGAATCAAAGGCCGAACTTGATCGTTTTTGCGATGCGATGATTGCGATCCGCGAGGAGATTTGCGCCATCGAGCAGGGACGAGTTCCGCGCGACGACAATCCGCTCAGGAACGCGCCGCATACCGTGCTCGACCTCGCGGACGAGCGCTGGCAGCATCCGTATTCGCGGCGGCAGGCTTGTTTGCCGGATGGCGTGGCGTCGGCGCAGAAATATTGGTCGCCGGTGAACCGCATCGACAATGCCTACGGCGATCGCCACTTGATCTGCACCTGCCCGCCGCTTGGTGAATATCAAGCGGCGGCGGAATAAATTGCCAATTGCCGGAGGGCGGGGCGGGTATTTCCCTGACGCAGCGAATGTGCTTATTTTTAGATTGATAGCAACATCTTGCGGTTGTAGGGTCATAAATAGGTAAGGCGTGGCGCTGTAGCGGCGCGTTTGCGAGGGACTAGCAATCGAAGGGGCCATGTCCGAACTAGCAAGAGTTTACGATCGAAGCCGGGTTCCACTTTATATCCAAGTCGCGTCCGTCATGCGTCGGCGGATTGAAACCAAGGAATGGCTTCCGGGGCAAAAAATTTCGACGTTGGTCGAACTCGAAAGCGAGTTCGAGGTGGCGCGCGTCACCATTCGTCAAGCCATCGATATTCTGCGCGAAGAAGGCTTGCTGCATTCGCAACAAGGCCGCGGCACCTTCGTTGCCGACAAGACCGTCTCCCGTTACTGGGTCAAGCTCGGGACCAGTTGGGAGGCGATGACCGAAACGATCAAGGACAATGTTCCAAGGCGGATCAAAGTCGACAACCCGCCAAAATTTCCGACTTTGCAGGAAGACGAAGGCGCGCTTGCCGCGAAATACGTTTTCATGCGCAGTGTTCAATTCAAGGATGACGAGCCTTACGGCTTTGTTAGTGTCCACCTGAGCGAAGACATTTTCCGGCGTGCGTCGGAGGAGTTTCGCAAGCATCCGGCCTTGTCGGTGCTCGGGAGCATGAAAGATATCGATGTGCGTGATGCGCACCAGACGATGGTCATCGGCAGTGCGGATCCGGTTACGGCCGATCTCCTGCGCGTTGCGCTCGGCGCGCCGGTCGCGGAATGTCGATGTGTCGTCATCGACGAAACCGGCACAGCGATTTACGTCGCCGACATCATTTATCGCAGCGATGCGATCAAGCTGCACATCGACCTTCTCGCCAGCGCGCGCGCTTTGACGAGCTAGCGCACAGCACGAGTGGAAGCGTCCGCAGCGCACGAAGCTCCGCCGGCGGCGGCTTTCATGATTGCCATCAATGTCATACTAAGTTTAGGATCATAGCACCTGCTGCCGGCGTCGTCATGAGCGCGGTCGGTAGCGGCCTGGATTGAGTTTCGGAAGGATAAGGGATGACCGACGCGCGTCAGAAGATACTCGACACCATCGATGCCAACCGCGACAAGGCGATCAAGTTTCTCCAGGGGATGGTCGCGATTCCCAGCGTCACGGGCGAAGAAGGAAAAATCCAGGCATTCCTGTCGAACTATCTGAAATTGATTGGGCTTGAGGTCGACGTTTGGGAGACCGACTGGGAAGCCCTTAAGAAGCATCCGGGCTATATCCCGGTCGAGCGCGGCTATGAAGGCCGGCCGAACATCGTCGCAACAATGAAGGGTACGGGCGGCGGCCAGTCGCTCTTGTTGAACGGCCACACGGACGTGATCCCGGTCGGTAACGGCGAAGGGTGGAGCGACAATCCCTGGTCGGCGAAGATCAAGGAAGGGCGTATCTACGGCCGCGGCTCATGCGATATGAAGAGCGGCGTCGCCAGCCACATTCTCGCTGTGGAGTTCATCAAGGCGGCGGGGCTGAAGCTCAAGGGCGACGTGCTGATCGATATCGTCATCGACGAGGAAGTCAGCGGCCACGGCACGCTCGATACCGTCATCCGCGGCTACCACGCCGATGCCGGCATTTCCGGGGAAACCAGCGGACTCGCGGTGCAGCCCGCCTGTATCGGTCGCATCTGGTTCGAGATCGAAATCCAGGGCAAGCCGGCGGGCATTCAGCGCCGTTATCAAGGCGTCAGCGGCATCGAACTCGGCTACAAGATCACCAAGGCAGTCGAGGCGCTCGAAGCCAAGCGCGTCGCCACCGTCAAACATCCGCTTTATCCCAAGCCGATCGACGCGCTTCCTTGCATGATCGGCGCCTTCCATGCCGGCAGTTTCCCAAGCTCGTTTCCCGCCACCTGCCTGTTGAAGGGCAGCATGGCGACGGTGCCGGGCGAGGACCATGAGGGCGTCAAGCAGAGCCTCGTTGAGGCGGTCGCACAGGCGTCGGCCGAAGATCCCTGGATGAAGGATCACCCGCCGAAGGTGCGTTTCGTCGGCTACGACGCGCAGGCCTCGGAGATACCGCGCAATCATCCGATCGTGCAGACGTTGAGCAAGAACTATACCGAGATCACCGGGCAGGAACCGGAGATCAGCGGACGGCAAGGCGCCGCCGATACGCGCTTTCTCAACCTCTATGGTCACACGCCGACGGTGATCTTTGGGCCGGGCTCCACGGCGGTCATGCATGCCGATGACGAGTATGTCTCGGTCGACGATTACCTGACCGCGATCAAGGTGATGGCGCTCAGCATCTACGACTGGTGCAACAGTGAGAAAAAAGCCTGAGTCAGGTCGCGTTGCGATTGACGCAGCGCGGTCGCGGACCGGCTATTTGCGATATCCGACCGCGCACCAGAAGGGTTCCTGGTCGCTGAAGCTGATGCGTTCAAGCCCGGCCGCCAGCATCATGGCGTCGATTTCCGCGCGGCTGAAGCGCCGTTCCAGGTGCGTGCCGAAACGATCGAGCGCGTCGGTGCGCATCGTGTAAAAACTGCGATTGCGATAGATCGAAAGTGGCATGTGCGCCGGATCAATGCCCAGCCGTTCGAGGACCTTCGCGATCCGTGCGAGTGGCAGATAAATGACCGCCGCTATGATTTGGCTCAGGACATAGCGGAGCGGATAGGGCGCGCGCGAGATGATGCGGCGCACAAACTCGCTCAGCCGCCAAATCTGCCGGTACCAGACCGGACGGTTGTCAAAGGCGTAATAGATGTACAGCAGGAACGGCGCACCGCGTTTGAGCTTGTGCGCGCAAGCGCGCACGCCGGCGGCGGTGTCGGGTGCGTGGTGCAGAACACCCACCGCGTAGCCAAAATCCATCGAGTCGTCAGGAAGCGGAATCCGGTCGACGCTGGCGAGGTGGAACTCGCAATTGTCGTGGCCGGCCAGATTGCGACGCGCGACCGTGAGCGCCTGCGCGTTGGCGTCGATACAATGCAAGCGGCCGACGCGCGGCGCTACGCATTTGGCCCAGCGTCCGCTTCCGCAGCCGAGATCGAAGCCTTCGGCATCGGGCGGCAATTGGTCCCAAGGAAAGATTTTAAAATACGATTCAAAAATCCGGTTGAGTTCGCGGTCGGTGAGGGCGGATTGATCAAAGCGCGTCCACTCGTCGCCGAATCCGGCCACGGTGCTCGTGTCTTCGTTCGTGACAGGCGTTTCTTCGATTTTGTGAGAGCGGTCCATAGGCATTGATAGACCATTTTGCGCACGTTTTAGAATTGTGTCGAGCCGAGACAAATACTTCTGTCAGCACGGCAAGCTCAACATATTCAGCGGTAATAGGCCGCGATCGCATCCCAAGCCGCGCTTTCGGACCAGCCGTAGCGCGCGCCGATTGCCGGCTGCGTGTTGGTGCGTACCAGCGGCTCGGAAAAATCCGTCTGGGCAAGCAGATTGACGCCGCCTTCGAGACCGAGGCGCGGCGCAACTTCTCTCGCATAACGCAACGCAAAGGCGCCTTGCGTCTCGACATAGCCGCTTGGGTTTGCCCGTGCGAATGCCGGACCGCCGGCGGTCGCGCCGGCAAACTCCGCATAGACCTTGGCGAGCAGGTCGACATGAATATTGTCGCGCACATAGTCCGGCGCGCGCACTTCCGGGATTTGGCCTTTCCGCCAGGTATTGACCAGATAGGTGCAGAACCGCGCTTCCTCGTAGGGACCGAACGGATTGGGAATGATGAATTTGCCGAGCGGAATGCCGACTTCGCCGCACCAGTAGCGCGTCACCGCGGCGGTACAGGTCTTCGACAGACCATAAGGCGAGAAAGCCCGCCATGGCTCGCTGCCGGTGCCTTCATCGGCCTCGAACACGCTGCCGGTCAGCACCATGCCCTTAAGGCCGCCGTCGGCAAGCTTGCGCAGCACGTGCGGAAGCTGACGGGTATTCTCGGCGAGCGCGAGCGCAACGTCGAAGTCCGGACTGCGATAGTCGGTCACGCGTGCGGCATGATGGCAGAGAAGATCAAAACCGCCGCTCGCGGCAAGATCGAGGAAGCGCGCATCGCCGAAGGAGCAGGACCATATGATTTCGGCGTGTTCGGCAAGGCGCTTGGCGCGCATGCCACGCACCTCGGAATAGCCTTCGGGCACTCCCCGCAGCGGCGCTACGATTGTATGGCCGGCGCCGGCGAGTTCGCGCGCAAACCAGAAACCAGTGAACGAGCTGGCGCCGGTCAGCAGGATTTTCACTTGATCCCTCGCAGCTTGTCGATGCCGTGAAATTGCGGATCGAAATCCGGCCAAGCCGCGTCCTTGGGAGAGATTTCGCTAGGCATGAACGGCCAGACAACGCCGAAACGCGGATCGTTCCAACGGATGCCGCGCTCGAGTTCTGGCGAATAGAAGTCGCTGACCAAATAGAGCGTTTCGGTATTGTCGGTGAGCGTCAGAATCGCATGGGCGAACCCCCGCGGCACGTACATCATCAAACCGTTTTCGGCAGTGAGTTCGGTGCCAAACCATTGGCCAAAAGTGGGTGAGTCTGGCCGGATATCGAGGACAACGTCGAATAGCGCGCCACGCAGGCAACGCACGATCTTCGCCTCCGCTGCCGGCGCCAGCTGATAGTGCATCCCGCGCAGCGTGCCCTTCTTGGCGCTCAGTGAAATATTGCCTTGAACAAACCGTGTGGCCAAGCCGGCCGCACCGAATTCCTTCTCGCAGAAAACGCGCGCAAAAAAACCGCGCTCGTCTCCGCGCGCTTCCAGTTCGATCGTATAGGCGTCTTGCAGCTGCGTCGGATGGAACTTCACAGCACCGCTCCGTGCGCGGTGCTGCTCGCCCAGCGCAGCTTTGACAAGCAGCCAGCCGCTGGCAATGTGCCGGTCGAGCATCTTGAGGCGGATATGTTGTGAATTGCGGAAGTCGCGGTCGGCAAAATGGATTTGGGCCAATCCATCGCGCAATAAGTTGATGCCATGGGCACTATAGAATTTCATGATGTGCCGACAGTATAGACCGGTTTCCGAACTCCACTATCGGCTCGAGGCGAATATTCGTCTCTTTCGACAATCGGGTGCCTAGACCACCCACCAGAAGCATCGCTTTCATAGAACCCCAGCTGGCAATAGCTTAGCTTCGGCAGCTTTAGTTGATTCCGCCGGAATATCCAACAAATCCAGGGCGGAATTAGACACAGGCGCCGACGCTATATTTGCGGGCCGCACCAATTATTGTGCTGCGGCGAAGCTGCGGCCCGCATCGCACCTACAGTCCACCAATCCCGCGTTTTGCTTGACGACAGCGCTGCGCCGATTGGCCGCGAGCGCTCAACTTGAGCGCTCGTTTCCATGGATCGGAGGGAGACTGGCCCGCACCGGCCCAACGCCCTATAATCATCATCCTTGAACGTGCGGAGGCCCTTATGCGGATTTTGGCTCTGATCGGTGTGCTTGCGATTGCCGCGGTAATCGGCGCAGGCGTATTCTTCCTCGGCGGCTTTTATAACGTGGCCGCCACCGTGGAGGATCACCCGGTCGTCAAATGGGTGCTTGAGCAGACGCGTACCGCTTCCATCGCCCGCCACGCGACCATATCGGTGCCCGCGGGCTTTAACGATCAAGCCAAGGTGCAAGCCGGCGCCCGCAAGTTTGCTGAACATGGCTGCGCCAATTGCCACGGCGCACCCGGCGTGAAATGGGCCAAGTTCTCGGAAGGGCTGCATCCCGATCCGCCCGACCTCAAGGAGGTGGTGAGCCATCTTTCACCGGCGGAATTGTTCTGGGTGGTCAAGAACGGCGTCAACATGACGGGCATGCCGGGCTTTGCCGGCGCGGGTGCGACGGATGACGACATCTGGGCGATGGTGGCTTTCCTGACCAAGCTGCCGAGCGTCTCCGAGGCCGACTATAAGGCCATGCAAGCGCCGGTGCGGCCGGCATCTCCCGTGACGACGCTGCCGCCGCCTCCGGGCACGGTGCCGCCGAAACCATAGCAAAGGCCGAATCGAGCAGGCGCGCTCTCGGCGCGAGCGGCATTTGGGTATAGTGACGTGTTGCCGCAGCCGCCTGTGCCCGAATGAGTTTTGTTCGCCTCTACCTTCGCGTTCTTGAAAAGCTCGGGTCGGACAGCCGATTGGGCTGGTTCCTGGCGCTCGCCAATGTGGCGCTGGCCATGGCGCAGTTCGCCGAGCCGGTGCTGTTCGGCCGCGTCGTCAATGTGCTCGCGCGCGCGCAGGAAAACGATGCCGCGCCCGCCTGGTCGCGGCTCGGCGTCCTGCTGAGCCTGTGGGCCGGGTTCGCCATCTTCACGATCGTCTGCGGCACGCTGGTCGCGCTCTACGCCGACCGCCTGGCGCACCGCCGCCGACTTGCGGTGCTGACCAACTATTTCGAACACGTCATGCAATTGCCGCTGCGCATTCACGGCGAGACCCATTCCGGCCGGCTGATGAAGATCATGCTGCAGGGCACCGATGCCATGTGGTGGCTGTGGCTCGGCTTCTTCCGCGAGCATCTGGCCGCGTTCGTGTCGCTGATCGTGCTGCTGCCGTTGGCGCTTTTCATCAATTGGCGGCTGGCGCATTCTGCTGATCGTGCTTGTGCGTCTTATTCTCCGTTCTGACCGCGTTGGTCTTGCGCAAGACCGAAGCGAAGCAGCGCACGGTGCAGGCGCACTCACTCGAGCCTAGCCGAACGCGCCTCCGACGCGCTCGGCAATATCGCTCTGGTGCAAAGCTTTACCCGCGTCGAGCACGAGGTGACGGCCTGAAGAGCGTGAGCGAGCGTCTGCTCGCGGCGCAATTTCCCGTGCTGTCCTGGTGGGCGGTGGTTGCGGTGCTGACGCGCGCCGCGACCACGCTGACGGTGCTGTCGCATCATCCTGCTCGGCACCTGGCTGTATCCAGCATGGCCTCGTCACCATCGGCGAAATCGTCACCTTCATGGCCTTCGCCGGCATGGTGATCACGCGGCTCGATCAGGCGGTCAGCTTCGCCAACCGCATGGCGCTCGATGCGCCGCGATTGCGCGAGTTCTTCGATGTCCTCGACACCGTTCCGTCGATGCATCGACCGCGCCGACGCGGTGGATCCCGGTCGGTATCGCCGGCAGCGTCGAATTCGAAGACGTGACGTTCTCGTATGACGGCCGGCCATCCGGCGGTCGCCGACCTGACCTTTACCGCGCGGCCGGGCGAGATCGTGGCGCTGGTCGGGCCGACCGGCGCCGGCAAGTCGACCGCGCTCGCGCTACTGCATCGCGCTTTCGATCCGCAGTCCGGCATCGATCACGCATCGACGGCATCGACATCCGCGACATCAAGCTCGCCGCGTTGCGCCGCAACATCGGTGTGGTGTTCCAGGAATCGCTGCTGTTCAACCGCTCGATCGCGGACAATCTCCTGGCCGGCAAAGCCAGACGCCACCGATCGAGCAAATGCGCGACGCGGCGGCGCGCGCGCAAGCGCTCGATTTCGTCGACGATCGCCGGACGGCTTTGACGCCAAGGTCGGCGAGCGCGGCCGTGCGCTGTCGGGCGGCGAGCGTCAGCGCCTGTCGATCGCGCGCGCGCTGTTGAAGGATCCGCCGATCCTGATCCTCGACGAGGCGACCAGCGCGCTCGATGCGGCGACCGAGCAGCGGGTGCTGGCCGCGCTCGACGAGGTGATGAAGGACCGCACCACTTTCGTCATTGCGCATCGGCTGGCGACCATCCGCAAGGCGACGCGAATCCTGGTGTTCGAAGCCGGCCGGATCATGGAGAGCGGCACATTCGAGGAGTTGTCGCGACTGGGCGGCCGTTTCAGCGCGCTCAGAAAAGCGCAATTTATCCCCGCGGAATAAACTAGGCTTGGCGAGGCTGCGCCCGCACCATGGCGAGCGCGCCCGCGATGCCCGCCAGCACCGCCCAGTAACCGTAGCGGAAGTCCGACGCGACGCCGACGGCAAAGAAGGTCAGCACATATACAGCGGCCGATCCGCAAGTTCCAAGGGCGAAGGTCCCCGCGGCGGTGTCGCGCCGCCGCCAAGCGAATGCCGTCGCCGCAAGGCACAGGATGAGCCAACTGCCAACCCGGAACAGCGGCGTCGGCTTGAGCGTGTCGTGGACCGCCACCAGCGCATTGAAAGCGGGTCGGTCCGGAAATACTTTCTTGGACGGATCGTAGACGTCGGCGGTCCACATCGTGAGGTTTGCGCGGCCGAGGAAATTCCACATGAACGCCGCGCGGTGCTCAAGATAGGCGACCGGATGTTTGAGGACGGCGGTGGCCCAGGTCCTGGTCAAAGCGGGGGTGCCGAAAATCTTTTTCTCGCCCTGCAGTTTTTTCATGACGAATTCGCACGGCTCCAGCCGCCAATAGATGTCCCACAGCGTCGGCTGGTAGCAGCCATTGATGAGCAGCGCCGTCTCGGGCGCGGAAAAGGTCACGGGGAACTGGTTTTCCTTGGCGAAGTGGCTGATGCCGCCGAGGTCGAAGACCATGATCGAGTGCAGCGGATGCTGCCGCGTGGCATGTAGCACGCCGTAGTAGACGAACTGCATCAAGGCGAACAGCGCGATACCGATCGGCACAAAGCATAGGACTGCGCGCTTCCAGGAAAAGTGCAGCGGCCACAGAATCGCGACGGCGAGAATCGGCGCGGCGGTGAGTGCGTTCGGGCGAAGCAGAACGCCGAACGCGAGCAGGCAAAGTGCGATCGCTTGCGCCGGCAGGCGCAGCATCGCGTCACGATTGGCCGCGGCGAAGGCGAGCACGGCGGCCAATAGCCAGACATCCGCGAAAAGAATGTCGCGCCAGATGATGCCCTGGAAAATAAATGCCGGCGGCGACAGCGCCAGCAGCACCAGCAGCAGCGCCAGCCACAGCGAACGGCGCGCCAGCGTGAACGCCAGCAGGCCCATGGCCAACCAGTAGAGCAGCACAAGCAGCAGAAACATGCTGGCCGAGCCGGGCGCGATGGGATCGATCCAGCCCCACAGCAGGATCATCACCGGCGATTGCCAGTCTTCCATCACGCCCTTGGCGATGTACTCATGGACGAAACGGGCGTCGTAGGTCATGACGCCGGGATAAAAGACGTAGAGCGTCAACGCGAAACCGGCGGCGATCATTGCGAGTATCAACAGGACGGAACGCCGCGATAGCGGCGCGCCGTCAGGCAAGGGCGGCATAGACGTCTCCGGAATTGGCTTCGTGCGGTAGTTCGCTGAGCCAGCGTGCTAATGCCGTCCCGTCGATCCAGCCGGCATGGGCAAACTCTTGGCTCTCGCCGAGTGCGGCATTGAAAAGTGAAAATCCAAGCGCCTGGCAGCGCTCGACGCAGGCGAGCGCGATATCGCGCTGAATGGTGGTGAACTCGAACGACAGCGCTCCGACCGGCTGGAAGTCCGGCCAGCGCCTCGGCCTCGAAGCCTTCGACATCAATCTTGATGAAGGCCGGCATGCCGTGCTTGGCAATCAGGGCGTCGAGCGTCGTCATCGGCACGGAGGCTGTCGTCGTCCAATGCTGGGCTTCCCAGCCTGGCGCCTCTTTAGCGGCGTCGACAAAGCGCCGCGACGCGGTCGATACCGTTGGATTGTCGGCGTTGATCATCAACTCGATCGTTCCCGCCTGGCGGCCGATGGCGGTTGCCTCGATTGTGACATCGGATTTAAGCCCATAGAGCAGCTTGAGGGTCTTCACCAAGGCCGGCTGCGGTTCGGCCGCAACAATGCGGGCACCAAGGCGTCGAAACGCGGCGATGCGATCGCCGACATGAGCGCCGATGTCAAAGACGAGATCGCCACGTTTGACGAAACCGCCGTAGAGCCGGTCCATGGCGGCAGCTTGGGCGCGGTGGCCATAGTAGATGCGCAGCGACCGGACGATGCCGCGTGCGGTCTTGAGGCTTTCGAGCATGGACGAGGTCAGGCCGGCCGCGGACGCGGCGGCGTCGCCGGCGCCGCCATCTCGACGGCGGGTAGCGCCAGGGCGGAAAGCGCGGGCGGTGGCGTGGTTTCCTCCGGCAGGCGACCAATCCCGATACGCGCCATCGTGCCGCCGATCGAAGGCAATGCCGTGATGACCGCGAGCGGGATCGCCAACGCCGGGCCGGCGGCGAGGAACAGCGCATAGGGAATTGCCGCTGGATGGGTCGCGGCGAGGACGCCGATCGTGCCGCAGCCGAGCAACGTGTGCGGCCACAGGTTGCGAAATGCCAGCGCGAGCGGCACCGCATGATCGTCGCGGGTCTGCCCGATCCAGCCGATCTCGTGGCCGAACAGCAGCCCGGCCAGGAAGACGGTGTGGCTCCGAACCATTCGATCGGGGACCAACAAAATCGAAAAAATGTATTCGATGGCGAC
>CAVSGT010000007.1:0-166961 GCA_963727555.1 uncultured Alphaproteobacteria bacterium
TCGCTTGCATGTTGTGGAATGTCGAGACCCCGACCCGGTTAGGCTTCGCGGTCCTTAAACAGCAATACATGGCGCTGCAGCTCGGCCTGGCTCTGACGATCGTATTTCTTCGGTTCGATTGGAAGGGTAACGTCAAACAAGGTCTGGGCTGGATCGATGGCGCAATCGCGCTCATCGTGTTCTCGGTTTTGATGTACGCCGCTTGGGACTTTTCGTGGCTTTTTAGCCGAACAGGCCTACCGTCCGTGGCAGATCGTCATGATCGGGACCGTCGTGACAATTACCGTCATGGAGGGTATCCAACGCCGCACCGGATGGACGCTGTTTTCAATTGTCGGCGTATTTCTCTTGTATGCCTTGGTGGCCGACAAGGTGCCGGGACGGCTCATTGGCAAGGCGCTCAGTCCGATCGGACTCGTTCAGTACGTTGGATTTGATCCGAGCGCGGTCTTTTCAACGCCGCTGGCCGTTGGCTCCATAATCGTCCTGTTGTTTGTCTTCTTCGGCAATTTGCTGTTCGCCGCCGGCGGCGGTGAGTTCTTCACCGACCTTGCCATGGCCGCCACCGGCCGTGCGCGCGGGGGGAGCGCGAAAATCGCGATCGTGGGATCCGCGCTGTTCGGTTCGATCTCGGGCAGCGCGGTTTCCAACGTCGTCACCACAGGTGTCATTACCATCCCTTTGATGCAGCGCGGCGGGTATTCGAAAACCAATTCCGGCGCCGTTGAATCCGTTGCCTCGACAGGGGGCCAGCTCACCCCGCCGATTATGGGCGCGGCCGCGTTCCTGATGGCGGAATTTCTCGATATTTCATATCAGACCGTGGCGGCTGCGGCCGTGCTGCCTGCGCTCCTTTATTACCTGGGCGTGTTCGTTCAGGTCGATCTCATCGCGGGGCGAGACCGCATCCATCCGACGGACACCGAAGGCCTGACGACGAAGCAGGTGCTGGCCGACGGATGGCACTTTGTATTTCCGTTTGGAATTTTGATCGCCGCGCTTTTCTGGTGGGATTTCGATCCGGAAGATGCGGCGTTGCTGGCGTCCGTTGCAATTGTCCTTGTTTGATTCTTGCGCGGCTATAAGGGCAACCGCCTGACCCTGAAGACCTTGGGACAGGTCTTCGTCGACACAGGCGTTGGTATGGTGGACCTGATCCTCATCGTCGCCGCAGCAGGATTTGTCATCGGCATTCTCAATATAACGGGGTTGGGATTCGCGCTCACGCTGCTTCTTGTCGATTTCGTCGGCTCCAACGTGATCTTTCTACTTCTGATCTCGGCGTTGGTCTGTACCGTTCTGGGCATGGGGATGCCGACGTCCGGCGTCTATGTGCTGCTTGCAGCATTGATCGCGCCCTCGCTTGTTCAAGCGGGCATCCACCCGATCGCTGCGCATCTTTTCATTCTCTACTTCGGCATGATGTCGATGATCACGCCGCCCGTCGCGCTTGCGGCTTTTGCCGCGGCGACGATCTCGAAGGCGGACCCGCTCGCTACGGGCTGGGCGGCCATGCGCATGGGGTGGGCTGCTTTCATTCTTCCGTTTGTGTTCGTTGACTCCCCGGCTTTGCTGTTTGATGGAAATACCGTGGAGATCGTCACGACGCTGGGCTTATCGGCGGTCGGTATTACTGCGGTGACAGCCGGCATTGTCGGCTTCTGGTCCCGCAAGCTGGGGTTTCTTGCCCGCGCCGCATTTGTCGTGGGTGGCGCGCTCACCCTGCCGCTGGGGTTTGTGTCGTTCGATGAGCTGGTGCACTTCCCCGCGGCAATCGCGGTTATTGTGCTGGCGATCGCTCTGATGGTCAGGCAACCCCGATCCATAGACGAGCAAACCGCCTCATGATTTTTCGGTACTTAATGCGCAATTCAACCAAGGGAGGAACAGACATGAAAGCAAGGCTTATGACCGCTGTGATCGGAGGCGCGTTTGCGCTTTCGCTGGGCGTATCGGCTGCAACGGCGCAGGTGGTGACCATCGCAACGGGCGCGCAAGGCTCGCTTGCCTATAATTCCGGTCAAGCCGTGGCAAAGGTCTTGAACGAGGCCAAAATTACCGCGCGCACGCAACCGCTTGTCGGCTACCTGCCTCTGATCAATTCCGGTGAAGTCGACTTTGGATTTTCCAACGGCGTCGAAGTAGCTTTTGCCATGACCGGCACCGGCAACTACGACCGCAAGAACCCGAATATGCGGCTGGTGGGGACGATGTTCCCGCTGGCGACCGGTTTGATGGCGCCCTGCGATCTGGGCCTCAAGACGGTGGCTGACCTGAAGGCAAAGGCCAAGGGTTTGCGCATCGCATCCGAGTACAAGTCGTCGACTATCATCCCGTTTTATATCCGCGGCGGCCTTGCGAACGGGGGCATGAAATATGCGGATTTCAAGCAGGTCCCGGTGGCGAGCTTTGTCGGCGGTATCAAGGCCCTCGGCGATGGTCTCGTCGACGTTGCGCTCGTCAGCCTCAATGCAGGCGCGGGTAAGCAGTCGGCGGTGAAGCTCAAATCGCACGGCGGGCTGTGCTACATTTCGCTCGATAATTCGGCCGCTGGGCAGGCCGAGTTCAAGAAGTTTCTGCCGGCCGGCAAGATCGTTTCCTTGAAGCAGAATAAGAACATCAACGGTCTGCAGGGTTACGGCGCCAACATCATGCAAATCCCGTGGATGATGCTGACTAACTCTAAAGTGTCCGAAGAGCTCGTCTACAAGGTGACGAAAAAGATCGCCGAGAGCAAAGACGAGCTCAAGAAATCTTTCGGTGCCTTTGGCCGCGCCAAGCGAGAGGCGATGGCGCCTGCCAACGAGGTGCCGTACCACCCGGGTGCACTGAAGTACTACAAAGAAGCTGGCATCAAGGTCGGCCAATAGACCAAATACAGGTTGAGGAATTTTTCTCAACCTGTCCCCCTTTCATGAGTGCACCGATCATTGGCGATCTGGGAAGGCGACAATTCGCGTCGGGTGGCGTTTGCCGATGACGGCCGTGATTGGAGGGATCAGCCTGAATGAGTAGGGCCCTGCCGCGGGGTGCGTGCGGCTGTCATTGTCACGTCTTCGGGCCGGCTGCTCTGCCTTTGACGATGACGACCGGTGCCTTTCCGGTGGTCGGCCTGAAATAGGAAATCCAACGATGTCCGTTCATGACTCTTTGCGGGCATTCATCAAATCGACGCTCGGCTCGACGACCGACCAGGGGCAACCGATGCCACAAGCCCGACTGGGCTTGTTCAGCCACCTGGCGTCATCAACCTCGAAGCGGATAAGATTGGCCCATGGCCGAAACGCGTATCACACGACGGCTTGCCGCAATTCTTGCTGCCGACGTCGTCGGCTACACACGTATGATGGCCGGAGACGAGGCTGGCACACTGACCGCTCTTAAACGTCACCGGGAGGTCGTCTTCGAACCCGCGGTCGCGCGATACAATGGCCGCATCGTCAAGCTGATCGGCGATGGCACCCTGGTCGAATTCACCAGTGTCGTCGACGCCGTCAACTGTGCCTTGGCGATTCAGCGGACACTCGCGAACGAGGCGACAGCTGGTCCCAAGATAACGCTACGTATTGGCATCAATCTTGGCGACGTCATCATTGACGGCAACGACATTTACGGCGACGGCGTCAACGTCGCTGCGCGGCTGGAACCGCTGGCCGAACCCGGCGGCATCTGCGTGGCCTCCATCGTCAACGAAAGCGTCGGCAACCGCATTGACGTGACATTCGAAAACGGTGGCGAGATAAACGTCAAGAACATCGACCGCCCGATATCGATTTGGAGATGGCACCCCAAAACGGTGAGCGGCCCAGTGGTGGCGTCCAATCTGGAACAGAGCCCAACGAAGAAGGACAAGCCGTCGATTGCCGTGCTGCCCTTCACCAACATGTCGGACGACCAGGAACAGGAATACTTCTCCGACGGAATCACCGAGGACATCATCACGGATCTGTCAAAAGTGGCCGGGCTTCTGGTGATCGCCCGCAATTCGAGCTTCGCCTACAAGGGGAAAAGCATCGACGTGCGAACCATTGGCCGGGAGCTTGGCGTTCGCTCGGTCCTGGAAGGTAGCGTCCGGCGTGCGGGGAACCGCGTGCGCATTACGGCCCAACTCATCGATGCCGCTGATGGCGGGCACCTGTGGGCGGAGCGCTACGACCACAATCTCGAAGACATCTTCGCTGTGCAGGACGAAGTGAACTCGTAAAATCGTTGCTGCACTTCACGTCAAACTGACTCCCGTCGAGCTGGCGCGCCGTGAAGATCACGCCAAAGTTAATCCCGAAGCGCAAGACTATTACTATCGTGGCCGCGCGCTTCTGTTCAGGTTCGATCCGCAATCGATGCTCGACGCGCGCCAAGCGCTCAATCGCGCCATTGCTATCGATCCGGGGATGGCACCGGCCTATGCCACGCTGGCCCTCATCATCGGTACCGAATTTGTCAATGGCTGGAACGGCTGTGAGCGTGACACCCTAGAGCAGGGTCTTGCACTGTCCAGGAAGGCCATAGAGGTCAATCCCAATAGCGGTGACGGATACGCCACACTTTGCCTTATGCATCTTTGGCGCTGCGAGCTTGATACCGCCATTGACGCTGGTCGGCAGTGCGTCGCACTCGATCCGAATCTCGCGCTCGGGCATTCGGCGCTTGGTCAGGCGCTCGATTTCAGTGGCCAGCACGAGGAGGCGCTCGCAGAATTCAATGCGGCCCTTTTGCTCGACCCTCGCTACGATTTGGTTCTCAATTCAATGGGTCGGGCACAGTTTGCCCTCGGTCGCTACGAGGAAGCCGAAGCCAACTTTCGACGCCGGTTGATCCTCAATCCCAATACCGACGTGACGCGCGCTTATCTCGCCGCGCTTTGTGGCGAAACCGGCCGCACAGAAGAGGCTCGGTCCCTCTGGCGAAAGCTGTTGGAGATCAACCCCCGCTTCGATCCTGTGCGGTTCCGGGTCACCTATCCCTATCAGGATCCAAATTGGTTCGACCGATTCTACGGGGGATTGAGGAGGGCAGGGATAATCGAGTGAAGGCCTACCAATGCGATCGCTGGCAGGGGCTGATGTCCGCTTGTGGCCCAAAGCGGCCATTCCAACCGCACCTGCGAATGTCCGTGATTGGGCGAAAAGCGGTCACGGCACACGGTGTGTTTTATAAGTACACGCCTTAGTTTGCCCGATGGCTTTTCCGGGCCAGCGAATAGCCGAGCATCACGGCTTCTACCAGCATGGCGAGCTGCAGCTCACGCTGGCCATGCAATGCGGGGATACCGTTGCTGCTGCTCTTGCCGCGCATCGCCCACCAGATCACCAGCGCGATCAGTCCGGCCGCGCTATAGCCCGCTCCGAAAATGAGGTGCGCCTGCAGCGGCCCATATTGTTCTTGCAAGGCCAGCATCCCGACGACCGAGAACTGGTAGATCGCCACGATCGCGCAAATCGCGAAGATCAAAATCATCAGGGCGCGCCGAGCCAGCCGGCCGAGCAACTGGCTAATGGCAACACCCGCGATTTGGTCGAGCCGCATGGCGCTAGCGGCGGTTGGCGAGGCCGGCGAGGAAGCCGACGCCGGCGGCAACGGCGAGCATGATGAGCGGCCGCTGCTCGACCTCGTCGGCGACTTTCTTGAGCGCATCGCCGCCCACGCGTGAGGCTTCATGCGCCGCCGATTGGCTCATATTCGCGGCGCTTTCGCGCACACGTTGCATGATGTCGCCGAGCGCGTCGCTGACGAAATCCTTCACGTCGCCGCTCGCCTCGGACACTTCGCGCCGGGCTTCGCCGGAAAGATTGGAGAGTTTCCGCAGCCGCTTTTCCAAATCGTTTACCAAGTCCTCGATGGCGGCGATTTCTTCGGCGGCGGTCGCAGATTTAGCTGAACGCGTGGTCATGGAAGCCTCTACAGACTTGAAAATGGGTTGGAAGGTCTCTGGAGAAAACGTCAGTGCGCGCTGGAAGTTCCATGCTGTGCGGGACAAGCTCCGCGGGCCCCGGCCGCCGCGCGGGGGACGCAGCCTGCTACTGTATAGGCTAGGCAACCTTTTGCCCGGCTACAGCGTTAAGTCGTTCCGCTTCCGTCCAATTCATGGGAGCGCAAAAGGGCCGAGGCGTCGCCGCATTCGTTGACAGATCATCGGCTCAGCGTGTTCATTGCCATGTCGATTCAAGACTGCGATTGCGACTGCCCGGGCCGGACGTTAGCAACCGCCGGAATGGGATAGGTCTATCGCCATGGTGCGGGAAATGGCGGGTGCAGACGATCTGGCAAGGCTACAAAGCGAGCGCGAGCAGCTCGAAACCCTGGTCGATGCCCAATCGCGCGAATTGAATTTGCTGCGGGCGCGTTTCGCCCGCTACGAGACGGCGCTACGCGGCTCGCAAGTCACCGTCTACACCCAGGACAGCGACCTCCGGTATAGCTCGATTTCCAATCCGATGTTCGGTCGCTCGATCGACGATATTCTCGGGCATACCGACGATGAGATTTTGCCGGCAGAGAGCCGGGACGCAATCGTCGGCCTGAAAACGCAAGTGCTGACGAGCGGTGAACCGAAAAATGCCGAAGTTGCCATTGCCGACGGCCCGGGCTTGCGTTGGCACGATCTCCACGTCGAACCGCTGCGCAACGAATCGGGCGATGTCGTCGGCTTGACCTGCGCGTCGGTCGACGTCACCGAGCGCAAGGAAGGCGAGGCGCATTTGCGCCTGTTGCTGCGTGAGCTCACGCATCGCTCAAAGAACCTGCTCGCGGTGATCCAAGCCATGGCGCGACAGACGGCGCGGCACGCCGGATCGATCGATGGGTTCCTGACTCAGTTCGGCGCCCGCTTGCAGGCGCTTGCCTCCTCGCACGATCTGTTGGTGCGCGAGAGCTGGTACGGGGCCTCGCTCAACGAGCTGATCCGCTCGCAACTCTCTGCTTTTTTCGCCCGCGGTGACGGCCAGGTATCGGCTCAGGGTCCGGCGGTGGCGTTGAAACCGGAAGCGGCGCAAAATCTCGGGCTTGCGCTGCACGAACTCGCCGCCAACGCGGCCAAATACGGCGCGCTGTCGGTGCCGGACGGCCGGGTTGACATTACATGGGAGCGCCTTGACGGTGCCAAGGACAATGCGCTTGAGTTGCACTGGCGCGAGCGGCAGGGCCCGAAAGTTAAAATGCGACGTAAACGCGGCTTCGGCAGCCTGGTGATCGAGCGCAATCTGGCGCGCGCCCTCGATGCCGACGTGAATTTGATCTTCGATCCGGCCGGGTTGCGTTGCCACATCGTGATACCCGCGAGCCAGATCCTCGCGGTGCGTTGAACGAAAGCGTAATTTGTTCGGCGTGAAACAGTCTGAATCGACAGGCGTCACCAACAACCATACGAATAAAAGGAGGCTGACATGCTTAGGGGTTTAAGCGCGCTTGCGGCGATGGCGTCAATCGCGGCGATTGCTGCGTCCGCAACCAGCAGCCCTCGCCCAGCCGCCGAACCGAGCGAAGGTCGGTACGCTGACCTGCGATGTTTCCGGCGGAATCGGTCTCATCATCACGTCGCGAAAGAGCTTGCGCTGCATGTTCAACTCGGCGGACGGAGGCCCACGCGAACTCTATACCGGGTCGATTACCAAGTTCGGGCTCGACATCGGCGCCACCTCGGGCGGCGTGATGGTGTGGGCGGTCTTTGCTCCGTCGACGCGACAATTTGGTGCGCTTGCCGGGCACTATGCCGGCGCGACGGCCGAAGCAACTGTCGGCGCCGGCATCGGCGCCAATGCACTGATCGGCGGATCGGATCGCACGGTCACGCTGCAGCCACTCTCCATTCAAGGGCAAACCGGGCTTAACCTGGCGGCCGGCGTCGCCAGCATCGATTTGCGGCCGGCACGATAGCTCTCTCGATCGTCTGCGTTCGTTTGCTTAAGCGGCCGTCCTTGCGGGCGGCCGCCGTCTTTTTTGCGGGGCTCGCAATTCGTCGGTATTCTCGCACCTGAATTCATTGCCGATTGCGTGTTTGTACCTAGCGCGCAGACGCATTTTTCACCGCTCGTATACTGGTCATGACCTATTCCACTATTTCACGACAGCGGGGTTCCCGTCGGCATTCGACCTTTGATAGGCCGCCGACATTTCATGTTCGTTCGGATGCATCCAGTCAACAAATTCGCAGCACTAAAGATTTTGGCGCGATTGCGCGCGCTAATGTCAAAGCTGTCGACGCGATTGACATTGGCGATGGTGTTCTTGGTGATCCTCACCGCCGTTGCGATCGAATACGTCACTTTTCGCGGCATCGAAATCGTTGTCTTCCCGCGCGCAGTCGACAGCATCGACACTCACGTTCGTCTGCTCGGGAGCGAAATCGATAGTTACGTAGACAGGGCGCGCGCCGACGTGAAAAGCTTTCGTGCCGCGGCTGCGTTGGACGGAATTGTCCGCGCGCATCGTAACAGCGGCCAGGACCTTCTCGATGGGACGAGCGAAGCGGTTTGGCGCCAGCGTATGGCAAAGCAATTCGCGGCGGAATTGGCTGCAAAGCCGTCATATCTGCAATTTCGCATCATTGCGGCCGACGGTGGCGGCCAAGAACTTGTTCGGGTCGATCGCTCGGGGGCCGGAAACGCGGTCCGGATCGTCCCAGACGATAAATTGCAGAAGAAGGGCGCCCGCGATTACGTTCGCGACACGCTCGCCTTACCGGCAGGCGCGGTCTACATGTCGCCGATCGATCTCAATCGTGAGCATGGGGAAATACAACGACCATATACGCCGGTGCTCCGCGTCGCTATCCCCATCGATACATCCGATGGCGCGCGGTTTGGTATTCTGATCATCAACCTGGATATGCGGCCGATCTTCGGGCGTTTGCGCGCCTCAGCGATTGCCGGCGGCTCTGTCTATGTGGTCAATGAGCACGGCGACTATCTGCTTAATTCCGGCCCAGGCAAAGAATTCGGCTTCGAATTCGGCCGGCGCCACCGGATTCAAGACGATCACCCGCAATTTGCGTCGCTATTGAAAACTGACGGTGTCTGGAACGACACCTTAACGGACCCGCGTGGGACAGAATTCGCGGCCGCCGCCGTCCGTTTGAAGTTCGGGCCAAGGGCGGGCATCGCCGTCGCGGAAATCGTTCCCTTTACGACGATCATGGCGCCGATCAGCTCGATCCGAAATGCGGCGACATTGGCGGGCATCGGCGCGGCCATTGCTGCGGCGATTTTGGCAACTCTGTTGGCGCAGTCGTTGACGCGGCCGCTACGCCAGACGACGGCCGCGGTGCAGGCATTTACCCGCAACGCGCCGATGCATCTGCCGACCAAGGCGGTCGGAGAGATCGGTGTGCTGGTAAAGGCATTCAAGAAGTTGGCTGACGAAATCAATTCGAGGTCGGCCGCGCTCGCCGGCTATGCACAACGGGAAACGCTCTACGCTGCCGCGGTGCAGTCGTCGAATCTTGCATTTCTGACCACAAACACCGCCGGTATCATCACCGCATGGAATCCGGGGGCGGAGCGGTTGTTCGGTTATTCCACCGAGGAGACAGTTGGCCAAGATACCAAGGTATTGGTGCCGCCGGAGCGGTATGACGAAATTGCAATGATCCGCGGGAAATTCCGAAGCGGCGAGCGCCTCGAAGATTTTGCCACGGTACGGGTGACCAAGGATGGTAAGCCGATCCATGTCAAGATCGACACCTCGCCACTGCATGCTCCGAATGGAGAACTGATCGGCTCTTCGGCGATTCTGCGCGACGTGACCGAGCAGAGGTTGGCGGAAGAACTGTTCGGATTGGCGGTCGAAGCCTGTCCGAGTGGCATGATGGTCGTCGACCGCACCGGCCAAATCGTTTTGGTCAATGGAGAGATCGAGAACCTATTCGGCTACCGCCGCGAGGAGCTGATCGGGCAGTCGGTCGAAAGGCTGGTGCCGACGGACTTGCGCAAACGGCATGCGAAGTTGCGGATGGGCTTTGTCAAAGAACCGCAATGCCGGCGCACCGGCCTGGGGCGAGAGCTTGTCGGTATGCGCAAGGACGGCAGCGAGTTTCCGGTCGAGATCGAACTCAACCCAATCCATATCCGCGACGGCCTGCTGATCCTGGGCGTAGTTGTCGACATCAGCGAGCGTAAGCGCACCGAGCGCCTGAAAGACGAGTTCGTTTCGACCGTCAGTCATGAATTACGTACGCCGCTTACCTCGATCACCGCCTCGCTCGGCTTGTTGACGGCGGGAGGCGCTGGACGCCTGCCGGAACCGGCGGCGCGGCTGGTAACCATCGCGCATAATAACGGGCAGCGGTTGGTCCGCCTCGTCAACGACATTCTCGACATCGAGAAGATCGAGTCGGGCAAGATGGCATTCCACATCGAAGCCGTCGACGTGCGCGCAATTGTCGATCAGGCGATCGAGGCTAACCACGCCTATGCGCAGGAATTTGGCGTCAGTGTGCGGCTCGATGCCGAATTCGATCGCCTGCGACGTGCACGCGGACCCCGATCGCATGGCACAGATCGTCACCAATCTTTTATCCAACGCCGTCAAATTCTCTCCGCGCGGAGAAGAAGTGGTCATCGCCATCGCGCGGCGAGAAGAGGCCGTCCGCATCACCGTGCGCGATCACGGTCCGGGCATTCCGGATGATTTCAAGTCCCGGATCTTCGACAAATTTGCGCAGGCGGACGCCAGCGATACGCGGCAGAAGGGCGGCTCGGGGCTCGGACTGAGCATCGTCAAACAGATCGTCGACCGGCTGGGCGGCAAGGTCGGCTTCGAAAGCGCGGTCGGTTACGGAACGCTGTTTTTCGTCGAGCTGCCGCCTTGGCAGGAGAGCAAGGAAGACGGCGAAGAAGATCTCGATTCAAATCGGGCGGCGGGGAATCAACAGGGCAGGCATCAGGAGGTAGCATGAGCAAGCTTCGCATTCTTCATGTCGACGACGAGCCGGACATTCGCGAACTGGTGGAGTTGTCGCTCGGGCTCGATCCCGAGCTTTCGGTTAAGAACTGCCCAAGCGGCAGCGATGCATTGGCGACGGCGGCCGAGTGGTCGCCCGATATGATTCTGATGGACGTTATGATGCCGGTGATGGATGGACCGCAGACGTTGGCCCACCTACGCGAGAGCCAAAGTACCGCCAACATCCCGGTGGTATTTATGACCGCGCGTGCCCAGACCCGTGAACTCGAGCATTTCCTTTCGCTCGGCGCAACCGGCGTGATCCCAAAGCCGTTTGATCCGATGACACTTGCCGACGCGGTGCGCGGCTACTTGCAGCGCCGTGCTGTTTTCGGAGTCGAGCAACCTGCTGCTGCGAGCGATGGAAATAAAGCGTCGTAAGCGCAGGCGAGCGACCACCTTGGGCGGTGCCTGCCGCCGTCCAGATGAAGATCAGTCACTGCTTTGCGCGGCGGCTCGCAGACCCTCGAGCGTGGCGCGCAGCGCGTCGACTTCATTCGAATTCAACGGCCGTTTCGCCGTTGCCGGTTCGCGCAGTACGATCTCCGCAGCGCGCGCGGCGCTGCCGACGTCCTCAAGCCCGATGCTTGGTGCGATGCCACACATTTCGTGAAGCCTGCGGTGCGTGACCACCAGCGTTTCGATGGAATCGGCATCGTCATTGATCAGTTTCGGCAATGCCGCAAAGCTATCGTCAACTTTTCCAGGCAACGCCGCGATAAAACGCTGCTGAACGCGCGCGAGGCGCTCTGCAAATTCGTCGATTTCCACGAGTTGACTCCCGGTAACGACTGACAGTTAGAAATGCCATGCGCAGGTTAAAGCCGTGCTGCATGAAGTATCCGCCACCATCGGAATGCAAATGGACCCCTACGTGTTTTCAGTTAGAAAAAGGTACCGTACAACGGACGTAGTGTTGCGTATTCGTGCTCGTACGTACTTTCGGTGACGGTGGGCATTGAAAGCGATAGGGCGCCGGCAACATCGGCGCCCTAGATTTGGTCAAAGCTTTAGCTGCAACGCTGCAAGCGCAATGCTTACATGCCTTTCATGGCATCCCGCACCAGCGAATTGTCCACGTGCTTGCTCACGTCGAAAGCCTTCGGGATCATTTTCAGCTCAGCCAGCGTGTCGATATTGCTCTGCAAGGCCTTCACGTTCACCACGCCGTGCGGGTCGTGGTAGAAGTCCTTTCCGGGCAGCAATGCCCATGACGCGAAGGCGCCAGCCGGCCGGCCGGTCAGCTCCGACATGATCTTGACCACGCGGTCGCGGTTCTTCGGGTCATGCACCACGCTGATGCCGTGCACGTAGTCGGCGAGGAATTTCACCAACACCGCGCGATGCGCCTTGATGAACGAATCCTTGGCGCAGAAGAATAGGAACTGCGTAGTTCCCATGGCATCCTTCTGGTGGAACAGCGGACGCAAGCCGCCGCCATCCTTCAGCGCTTTCGCCCAGAACGGCGCGATGAAGGCGCCGACTTGTATCTTGTCGGCTTTGGTCATCGACTCCATGGCGCCGAAACTTGCCTCGATAATGCGCACGTCTTTGTCGGGGGTGAGGCCGTTCTTGCGCAGCACACCGCGCGCCGCCATGTCGACCGCACCGCCGATGGCGTTGACGCCGATAGTCTTTCCTTTGAGATCCTTCACCGTCTTGATCGGCGAGTCGGCCTTCACGGCGTAAGTGGTGGAGAAGCTCGGCCCGTCTTGCGCCACATCGGCGATGCCCATGAGCGGCTGGTGGGCGTTGAGGATGCCGCTGGCGAAGGTCGAGAAGGCGAGCACGCCGACGTCTACTTGGTCGGCGGCCAGCGCCTGCAGCACCAGCGAGGAACCTTTGAAGCGAATGAAGTTGATGGTGTAGTCCTTGCCGAAATATTTGGTCTGGTCCGGCATCTTAAAGATGATCGGCGCGAGATGCGTCGGAATGGAGTCGTAGCTGACCCTGATCTTGAGCGGCTCGGCCGATGCCGGCGTTGCTGCGGCGAACGCGACTAATGCAGCCGCAAGCGCGAGAGAGCTTCATGGTGAGGCGGATGAAGGCAACAACGGTTGTGGCATAGCGTTCGAAGTCGCGTGCCATGCGGCGAAAACGACTGATCCAGGCGAAAGTTCGCTCCACGATCCAGCGCTTGGGCAAGACTTCGAAGCCGATGGCTTGCGCAGAGCGTTCGACAATCTCGATCTTCCATGTACCCGTTCTGGCCGCTGCCTGTGCGGCTTTCGGTCCCTGATAGCCGCCGTCGGCGTAGATGCGCTCGATGAAAGGAAACAGACGGCGCGTGCGGCGATCGAGCACCAAGGCAACGCCGTCGCGATCCTGGATGCTGGCGGAATGGACGGCCACACTCAGCAGCAGGCCGAGTGTATCGACGAGAATGTGCCTCTTGCGACCCGTGATTTTCTTGCCCGCATCGAAGCCTTGCGGATCAAGCGGAGCCCCCCTTTTTGCGCGCCCTTGGCGCTCTGGCTATCGATGATCGCGGTGGTCGGGCTCGCTTCGCGTCCGGCCTGTTCGCGCACCGCCACGTAGAGCGCGTGATGGATGCGTTCCAATGTGCCATCCCAGTCCCACAGCATGAAGTAGTAGTGCACCGTGCTCTTCGGCGGCAGGTCCTTCGGTAGGGCTTTCCATTGGCATCCCGTCGACAGCACATAGAAAATGCCATTGAGCACTTCGCGCACATTAACATCACGCGGCCGACCGCCCCGTCTGGCCGGTGGGATCTGCGTTTCTATCAGAGCCCACTCCGCGTCGGTCAGGTCACTCGGATAACGCAGGCCGCTGCGCTCCGCGGCGAGGCGATGTTCTGGCTTCCACATCGGGCGCTCCCATGCGAATCAGGCGCCCATCAATGAATCACAACCGATTCACATGACTTAACAAGTTCTCGGCTCTTAGAGATCGTTCGTACCATGAAGGCGTCCTCCCCAGTTCATTGGCCGTAATCTGCCGTCGAGCGGCGAACCGGCGCCTTGACTTTAGCGCGTTTTTTTTTGGCCGCGGGGCAAGATAATCGGCGCGCGACCGTTTAGGCACCGGCGCCCGGCGCCGTTTCGGCGTGCCAGACCAGCAGGCGGCGGCGTAGCACGACAAAGCTCTGCATAAGCACAAGTCCGGTAATCAAGGTCGCCAAGAGCCCGGCGAACATCTTGGCCGACTGGGCAAAGCGCACGGCGTGGATCATGTAGCCGCCAAGCCCGTCGGCGCCAGACAGCATCTCGGTCACCACCGCGATGATCAATGCGAGCGGAAATGCGACCTGCAGTCCGCTGATGATCTCTGGCGCCGCCGCCGGAACGACCACTTTCCAGAACAGGCGGTGCGGGCTGGTGCCGAGATTGCTCGCCGACCAAAGGAAATATTTGTCGACGGTCATGGTGCCCAGAAAAGTCGCACTGGCGATCGGTACCACGCAGGTGAAGGCAATCATAATGATCTCGGACGGATTACCGAGCCCGAACCAAAGGATGAAGATCGGAAGAAAGCTGATTTTCGGAATGGGAAAAGCGACCGAGACCAGCGGCTCCATGATGCGCCGCACGATCGCCGACATCGACATCAGCGCGCCCGCCACGATGCCGATGACGGCGGCGCTGCCAAAACCGAGAATGGCGCAATAGGCGGTTTCGATCACGTGGCGTGGGATTTCACCATTCGCGATATCCAGACCGGCCCGCCACAGCACATCGCTCAGCGGCGGCAGCAGGAAATTATTGAACAGGCCGGTGCGCGTGGTCACTTCCCATAAGATCAACACGACCACGAGCGAGGCATTGCGCGCAAGCGAGCGCTTGA
The DNA here is from genome assembly GCA_963727555.1 of uncultured Alphaproteobacteria bacterium. Taxonomy (GTDB): domain Bacteria; phylum Pseudomonadota; class Alphaproteobacteria; order Rhizobiales; family Xanthobacteraceae; genus Pseudolabrys. The sequence continues at coordinate 14,743 of CAVSGT010000007.1, forward strand.
GCCAACCGAGAGCGTTTACACTCGCCATGCCAGCACCCAACCGTTGACGAACAGAAATAGCCGGTCTGCGGCGAAGCCAAGCAGGGTTACCGCCAACACGGCCGCGAACATGCCGGCATAGTCGCCATCCTCGCCGAGCGTGCCGATCAGGAAACCGAGCCCGCGCTGGCCGATCAGGAATTCGGCGCTCACCATCAGCGTGAAAGACAGTGCCAAAGCGATGCGCAAGCCGCTCATCACCTCGGGCAAGGCAGCCGGCAACACTACCTTCCACGGGATCACCCATTTGGGCGTGCCCAAACTCCAGGCCGACCAGACGAGCTGCTTGTTGATGCCGCGCGCGGCGTTGAAGGTGGTGACCACGATCGGCAGCAGGCAACCGAGGAAAACGGCGGCGACCTTGGTCTGGTCACCGATGCCGAGCCACAGGATGAACAACGGGATCAGCGCCGATTTCGGCAGCGGGAAGGTGGCGCGCAGCAGCGGCTCGAGGATGTTGCGGGCGAGGCGGTTCTCCGCCATCAACATGCCTGACAGGATGCCGAGGAAGGCCGCGAGAAAAAAGCCGCTCGACTGCCGGAACAGCGAGATGCCGGCGTTCTCGATGAGATGGCCATGCTCGATCAGGCGCACCAAGGCGGTAAGCACGGCGCCGAGTGGAGGGAATATCGAGGGATCGAGTAGGCCGGCGCGGCCGGCGATCTCCCATAGCGCGAACGCGGCGAAGATCGGCAGATAGAAGGTCACCGTCTGCAGCGCTCTGCTCATAGATCGCGTCCTTCGGCGGCGATCGAGCGCACCACCTCGTCGCGCAACATGTCCCACAGCTCGTCGGCTTTTTCGTCGATGGCCGCTCGGCTCGCATCGGGTCCGAGGCCGGTTTCGACGATGGTCTTGATGCGGCCGGGCCGCGCCGACATCACTACCACGCGCTGCGACAAGAACACGGCTTCACGTACATCGTGGGTGACGAACACGACCGTCTTGCGGAAGCGCTGCCATAGCTCGCGCAGCTCCTCCTGCATGATCTTGCGGGTCTGCGCGTCGAGGGCGCCGAACGGCTCGTCCATCAGCAGGATCGAGGGCTCGCAGGCAAGCATGCGGGCGATGGCGACCCGCTGCTGCATGCCGCCGGAAAGCCTGCTCGGATAGGTGTTCTCGAAGCCGGTCAGCTTCACCATGTCGATATAGGCTTTGGCGGCGCGCCGGCGCTCGTCTTTGGCGACGCCGCGCTCGACCAAACCGTACTCGACATTGCCGAGCACGGTCTTCCACGGAAACAATGCGAAGTGCTGGAAGACAATGCCGCGATCGGGGCCGGGCGTGCGGATTGCATCGCCGCGCACGCGGATTTCGCCGCTCGAGCAGGGGACGAATCCGCCGACCATGTGCAGCAGCGTGCTCTTGCCGCAGCCGCTCGGGCCGATGACGGATACGAACTCGCCGTCGCCAATCGATAGATCGACGCGGTCGACAGCCGTCAGTTCGCGATTGTTTTCCAGCGCATAAGTTTTGGTTACGCCGTCAATTTCGATCAGCGCCATTGCGCTATCCGCTCCCCCTGGCGCCACCGCGGTCGTGCCCGCGGTCGGCCCGATGCGCCCGCCATCATCATGCCGCAGCGCGGGGCCGCTGCACAGCCTTTAAGCGGGTTCGTCGGCTTGACTGCCGTAGGGGCGGATACTGTCGGCGACCGAGTCGGCGATATGCTCCTTGGAGATCATGCCGACCACGTGCGTGGCGCGCGGCAGTCGTCCGGCGCCTTTGGTAACGATGGCCATGCTCGCGCTGCGGCGCCACATGCGCTCGACCACGTCAAAAACGACGTCTTGCGCGCGCGCCACGGTGAAATTCTTCTGGGCGATGTCGCCAAGCCGCACGCCGGAATAGGCGGTTTCCAGCCCCAGCCTCAACTCGGTATTGACGCGCAGAACTCCGATGATGCGATCGTCGCGCGTCACCACGATGTGCTTAAAGCCGCCGGCGGACGTTTGGCGCAGGAAAGCGGCGAAATCGGTCTCGGCGGGAAGCAGCAACACGTCGCGGTCCATCACTTCCTCGGCATGGCGCACCAGGAACATGTTGGCGTGCAGCGCTTTGGGGATCACGTGACCGCGCGTCACCAGCTTGACGGTGTAGATGTTCTCGCGCGAGAGCAAGCGCCGTATGCCGATACTGAGCGCCACCGCCACGATAATCGGCATGATGATGTCGTAGTCACGCGTCATCTCGAAGATCATGGTGACCGCGGTCATCGCAGCGCCGGTGCCGCCACCCACCATCGCCGCCATGCCGATAATGGCGCAGGTCACCGGATCGACGCCCTGCACGGGGCCGATCGCATTGATGAGACCGCCGAAAGCGGCGCCGAGCGTGGCGCCCATGAACAACGAAGGCGAAAAAATGCCGCCGGAAGAGCCTGAACCGAGGCTGACGGAAGTTGCGAACAATTTGGCGATGAACAGGCCGATCAGCAGGCCAAATCCAACGAGATTGTCTTCAAGAATGGCTTGAATAGTAGCGTAGCCGACGCCTTCGACGAAATAGTGGCCTTTGAAATAAAACAGCGCGTACATCAACAGGCCGACCATCAGCATGCCGACGCTGTGGCGGAGGTAGGGGTTCTTGATTTTCGGGAAGATATCTTCGGCGAATACCAAACCGCGAATGAAGGCGGTTGCGGCAAGCCCGATCAATACGCCCAATAGGCCGAACAACAGCAACGCCGCAATCGGCGCTTGCTCGTTGTGCAGGTAAAATGCCGACGGCACGACAAATGCCGGCTGCAGCCCGAGGAAAACACGACCGACGAAAGTGGCCGCGCCTGTCGATAGCGCGACCGGCAGGAAGGTGCGCGCGCTCAGTTCCGGCAACATCAGCTCGATAGCGAACATCACGCCGCCGATCGGCGTGTTGAAAGTCGCTGCGATACCGGCGCCGGCGCCTGCGGCTACCAGCGTGATGCGCTGCCATGGGGCCATCTGGATCATTTGGCCGAACGACGAACCAAGCGTCGCGCCGATCTGAATGATCGGTCCTTCGCGTCCCACCGCGGCGCCGGTGCCAATCGCGACGGCCGAGGCGAGTGATTTGATCGCAGCGACGACAGGACGGATTTTGCCTTCTTTGTAATAAATCGCGTCCAGCACCTCGGGCACGCCGTGGCCGCGCGCCTCGGGCGCGAAATTGACGACCAGAAAGGTGACGATGAGACCGCCGATCACCGGCACCAAGATGATCCAGGCGCCCCATGGACCGGGCGGCGTGAATTTATTGGCGTCGAAGGCGATCGAGAACGTGCCGAGAAAGGCGATGTTGTGGATGAGCGCGATCAAGGCGCGGAAAAAGACGGCGCCAAAACCGGTAATGATGCCCACCACGAGGGCGAGAATTGATATTCCCAGCAGCCCTATGCTGCGAATCCGTAAATCCATGGGCGTCGTACAAATAGTGCGTCAATACCAAAGGCGAGGGACAATCGGCGCCACCTCGGCGCGCGATTGATTCGTCCGCCCCTTAGTATGAATTCCGCGTCGCGAGGTGGCCTCGCGATTTGGCTGGTGATGTTGAGGTTTGCGTACTCCACATCGTCCGGCGGGGCAAGCCCGCCGGTTTTCGCCGCCCCCAGCTCAGTCGAACGTAAAAGCGTCGTGATAGGCACCCTGAACGCTGCCGCCGGGCACCGGCCCACCGCCCGGCACATGCACCATATTACCGATCAGCGCGCAGGTGGCGCCATGCAAGCCGTGGCGAGGAATCGCCATCGGCGTGCCGGCTTCCCAGGTGTCGGTCTTCGGGTCGTAGATTTCGTTGGTGCCAAAAACCTTGCCGGTCGCCTCGCCGCCGAACACGACGATTTTGCCGCCGATATAGACGCATGAAGGGCCGCTACGCGCCGTCGGCAGCGGCGCGCGGAAGCTCCAGCCGTCGCTCTTGGGATCGTAGACGGCGTTCAGGCTGGTGTTGAAATCGTACAAATCCATGCGGCCCGCGATGGCGTGGATTTTGCCATCGACCACGGCGACTCCCATATGATCGCGCTGGCCGACGAAAGGCTGCGTGCCGGTCGAGCCGCGCATGCCGGCAAGGAAGGTGTATTTGTTGGTCGCCGGGTCATAGATCTCGTGCCACTCGACCGAACGCACGTCGCGCCCGCCAAGCAGATGGATCTTGCCGTCCAGCGCGATGGCGGAGATGGCGCCGCGCGGGCGCGCCAGCCCCGCGATCGGCGCCCACTGGTCGGTGTCTTGGTCATAGACGAAGCACTTGGAATGCGGGCAGCGGTTCTGCTCGATGAAGCCGCCGAAGGTGTAAATCCTGCCGCCAACCGAGGTGCCGGCGACATGGTTGCAGGCGATGGGATAGGGCGCCATCAATTCCCAGGTGCCGGTCTTTGGATCGAACACTTGGTGGAAACTCTGATCGACGCGATGTTTGGCATAGCCGGCGACCGAATGAATCTTGCCCTTGCATTCGACCACCGCATGTTCGCCGGTCGGGATCGGCATGCGCGGCTGCTCGACCCACTTGCCCGGGTTGGCGGCTTTGGGCGCGACACTCACCATGTAGCGCTGCTTTTCGACCGTCGCTGGAATAGCGGTGATCGACTTGTCGTTCAGGCCGAGAAAAAGCGGAAGTTCTTGTTCTGCTGCCATGATGACCCTCAACTCGTGTAACTGGGGACCGCGTCCCGCAATAATTTGCGCGTCAACTCGACGCCTTCGCGCGCGACGTCGTAGGGCGAGCGCGCCCATTGCTCGGGATTGGGCGCTTCGTAGCTCAGGTAACCGGTGTAGCCTTTTTCCGCGAGCAGCCCGAGCACCTCGCGCCACTTCACCACGCCCTGGCCGGGTGCGAGTTCGATCGGTCGGGCGTCGCACGCCGGTCGACGGATTGGGCGACACATCGCTGTATTGGAAGCAGTAGATTTGGTCGTTCGGCAGGTCTTTAAAGCTGGCCCCGCCGTAGCCGCTACGCTGAAAGTGATAGGCGTCGATCAGATAGCCGCAATTAGGTTTGCCGGCGCCTTCGATCAGTTCGCATAAGACCGGCAGGCTGTTGAGCACGTCGTGCTGTGAATTGTATTCGATGGCGAGCTTGAGCCCGTATTCGGCGGCGATATCGCCGGCGTCGCGCAAGTATTTGATCGCTTCGGAAATCGGGCCGTTGATCTGGCCGGGCGCGCTCATCAACATTTTGCATTTGAGCGCCACGGCGTTCTCGCAAGATTTCGCGAAAAACACCGAACAGCCGCTTGCTCTCGTCACCGGTGGCGAACAGCCAGCCGTATTCGACACCGAGCACGCCGACCGGAATGCCGCTGGCGCGGATCAAGTCGAGCACCTGCTCGTTGCTCATGCCGGCGTCGAAGCAGCGCTTGAAGTCGGTGCGGCGCAATTCCACCGCGTCGAAGCCGCCTTGCTTTGCCGCATCGAGCGCGGTCTTGAGCGGCGTGGTGTCGATAGTCCACATATGCAGGGCGAGCCGCCCGAATTTTTCGCTCATTACCGCGTTGCTCCGTTGGCGCTTCGTTAATCGCCTTCATAGTGCGGGATGTAAAGCCCCCGCTCTTGTCGGATGGTGAAAAGCCGACGGCAGGTCGCTCGCGGCAGGATTTTGAAATCCGCTAGGTTTGTGTCCCGGGCTGAGTTGGGCGGCGAGAACGAGGGTAGGGGCGGTGGCTGGGGAACTAGGATTCGAACCTAGATTCTCGGAGTCAGAGTCCGATGTTCTACCGTTGAACTATTCCCCAAATAGGGATTTGCGCGCATCGAATGTAGATGCCCCGCAGGCCCCTGACATGGGGCAATTCGGCCTATTTGACAAGCCTGCCGATGCCCGGACTACCTGGACGAGGTGGCGACCTTTCGGGGCCGCGTGGCGACGGTCACAATTGCGATCAGACTACAGACGGCCACCAGCAGAAAGACAAGCTGCGGACTGCCATGGTCCATGACGGCGCCGAAAATCAGTGGCGCGAAAATGCCGCCGATATTGAAACCGGTGGTCACGAAGCCGAATACCTTGCCGAAAGAGCCGGGCGGGGTGATCTCGCGCACGATCATGTCGCGCGAGGGCATGATCACCCCGAAGCAGAAGCCGCTTGCCATCATCACCACGAATAACGGCAGCGAGCCGAGATCAATATTGCCGATCAACAGGCTTGCGAGCGCGATGCCGAGCAGCCCAAGAGTTGCCACCAGCCCGTGTCGGGAGGTGCGCGTCACGATTAGGCCGCCGATTAGCACGCCGACCGCCGACAGCAGCAGATAGCACGACAAAGCAACATTGGCGGTCGTCACCGGCGTTCCGAACTGCGCGCCGAGCGCGACTATTGAATAGTTGTACATGCCGCCGCTCATCATCGCCAGCAGCGCGAAAAAGAAGAGATTGAGCACGATCGGCGCCGACATCAGCAGCCGCCAGCCGGCCGCGCCGCCGTCCGATTGCGTACGCTGGGGCGCGGCGATGACCGGCTCCCGCTCGCGCAACAGCGTCAGCATGACCGCTACCGCAATCCCGAGCGCGCTCGCACCGATGAATGCGCCGCGCCACCCCCACAGGCTCTGCATCAACAAGAGCGTAGCGGGCGCCACCGCCGAGCCCAGCATGCCGGCGAATGTGTGGACGGAAAACGCCGTCCCGATCCGCTTTGCCGGCACGTGATGCGAGAGCAACGCATAATCGGCCGGGTGGTAGATAGCATTGCCCACTCCGGCGAGCGCAAACATCGCGACCAGCACCCAGAAGGAGTGGACCAAACCGGCGATCGCGAATGCGCCGGCGCCGATCAGCAGCCCGGCGATCAAAAGAACGCGCGCGCCCAGCCAATCGACCAGGAATCCCGCCGGAGTTTGCAGCGCCGCCGACACGGTATTGAAGGCGGCGAGCGCCAGCCCAATTTCGGTGTAGCTCACGCCATAGTCCGCCCGCACGAACGGCAGCAACGGCGCCAGTAGCAGAATGTAGTAGTGCGAGACGAAATGCGCGGCGCTGACCACGCCGACGACGCGCAAATGGGGGGCGGACTTCGCGCCCAGGATTTCGGTCGCCTGGCTCATGACGTAGCTGATTCCGGCAGGGGGCGGACTATCGCCCGGGGACGCGCACTAATCCAGTGCGTTTTCAGAGGGTTGGTCATGTCCAGCAGGCGGGCTCGCGGTCCCGGTCGGCTTCGCAAATCGGCATAAAAAGCGCGTAAAGACAAGCAAGTGTGAAGCATGCCACGCGGGCGCGGCGCTAGAGTAAATGTGACGACACATCGGGCGGACACGGCCGCTTAGGGACGCCGGCCATCCGTCTTGGGCGACGAAGCGTCCCCGGAAGACGCCATGATCTCCATCACTGTAAACGGAAAGGCGTACCAGCTCGATGTCGAGCCTGAGACGCCGCTGCTTTGGGTCATTCGCGACGAGATCGGATTGACCGGCACCAAATTCGGCTGCGGCATTTCGCAATGCGGGGCCTGTACCGTGCACGTGAACGGCGAAGCCATCCGCTCCTGCGGCATCCAAGTTGGCGACGTCGCCGGCAAGAGCGTCACGACCATCGAAGGCCTGTCGGCCGACAGCAGGCACCCGGTGCAGCAGGCTTGGCTTGCCGAAGACGTGCCGCAATGCGGCTACTGCCAATCCGGGCAAATCATGGCGACGGTCGCCTTCCTCAAAGAGTTTCCCAGCCCGACCGACGCCGACATCGACGCCAATCTCACCAATATCTGCCGCTGCGGCACTTATGTCCGCATCCGCAGCGCGATCCATCGCGCCGCGGCACTGATGAAGACGTGAGCGGGAGACGATCATGAACGCCATTACATCGATTACGCGTCGCCAATTCGTCGTCGCCTCGACGTCCGCCGCCGGCGGCCTCGCGATCAGCATAGTGCTTCCTGGTCTAGCCGAGGCCGCCACAATCGGCGCCCAGCCCTATGGCGAAACCGACACGGCGCCGAACGAGATCAACGCCTTCTTGGTGATCGATCCCGACGGCAGCATTCTCTTCCGCTCGCCGCACAACGAAATGGGACAGGGCGCCATCACGGCGCTGCCGATGATCGTCGCCGAAGAACTGGAATGCGACTGGTCGAAAATCAAAGTCGAATATGCGTCGCCGACACGCAATCTGCGCGAGAACAGGCGTCTACGGCGACATGGTGACAGCCGGCAGTCGCGGCGTGCGTACGTCGTGGCGCATGCTACTGCAGGCCGGCGCCAGCGCACGCGAGCGTCTGATCGCCGCCGCCGCGCAGCGTTGGCAGGTGCCGACCGGCGAATGCCAGGCATCGAATAGCCGGGTCGTGCACGAGCGATCCGGTCGTTCGCTCGAATACGGCGCGCTCGCCGCCGAGGCGGCCAAGATCAAACTCGCCAAAGAGCCTGCGATCCGCGACCCCGCTCAATTCAAGCTGATCGGCAAGTCGTTGCCGCGTCTCGACACGCCGCTCAAGATCAACGGCGCGGCCAAGTTCGCCATCGACGCGCAAATTCCAGGTATGGTTTATGCGGCGATCGCCGCCTGTCCGGTCGCCGGCGGAAAGCTTAGAAGCGTCGACGAGGCTCCCATCAAGGGTCGTCGCGGCATCCTGCAAGTGGTGAAGCTCAGTAATGCGGTGGCGGTCGTCGCCGACCGCTACTGGCGCGCCAAGGAAGCGCTCGCCTTGCTCAAGCCGGAATGGGACACGGGCGCAGCCGGCAAGACCGACAGCGCGCAATTCGCCAAGCTCTATCGCGATACGCTCGCCGGTCCGATGGTGACCGCGCGCAACGACGGCAACGTCGATGCTGCCTTTGAGCGCGGCGGCAAGATTGTCGAAGCGCTCTATGAAGCTCCGCATGCCGCGCATGCACAGATGGAGCCGCTCAACGCCACGGTACGGTTCAATGGCAATGGCACCTTGGAGATCTGGGTCGGCACTCAGATCCCGATGGGCGCGTTGCGCTCGGCGGCTGCGGTCTCAGGCATCAAGCCGGAGAAGATCACAATTCATAACTGCTTCCTCGGCGGCGGTTTTGGACGGCGCGGCAACAATGACGAGATGCGCCATGCGATCATGGTTGCAAAAGCGGTCGGCAAGCCGGTCAAGCTGGTCTGGACTCGCGAAGAGGACATGACGCACGACCGCTACCGGCCGCAAGCGGCCGTCAAGCTGCGCGCGGCGCTGGGAGCCGACGGCATGCCGGTTGCGTTCGATGCAAAGATTGCCGTCGGTTCGATCCAGCGCTCGAACGGCAATCCCAATGCGGCGGCGAGCGGCCTCGAGGCGCAAGCGATCGAGGGCATCGCCAATACCAACTACAAAATCCCCAACCTGCGCGTCGGCTGCATGCTCAAGAACACCCACATCCCGGTGGGCTATTGGCGATCGGTCGGGTCTTCGCAGAATGCATTCTTTATGGAGAGCTACGTCGATGAATTGGCGCGCGCGGCGGGACAGGACCCTTACAAATTCCGCCGCGCCTTGCTGTCGCATCGTCCGGATTTCATCGCCGTGCTCGACAAGATCGCCGAGCAGGGCGATTGGGGCAAACCGTTGCCGGCGGGCTTCGGCCGCGGCATCGCCATTCACGAATGTTATGGCACCATCGTCGGTCAGGTCGCCGAAGTTTCGGTCGACCGGAAAGGCGAGGTGCGGGTCCATCGCGTGGTTGCGGGAGTCGATTGCGGCCACGTGGTCAATCCGTCGATTGTCGAGGCGCAAATCCAGAGTGGCATCATCTTCGGTTTGAGTGCCGCGCTGTACGGCGATCTCACCATCAAAGATGGCCGCGTCGAGCAATCCAATTTCGACAGCTACCAAATGGTGCGCCTCGCCGACGCGCCAAAGATCGAAGTCTACCTAGCGCTCTCTGGCGGGAAGAAATGGGGCGGTATCGGAGAACCCGGCACCGCGCCGACCGCGCCCGCGGTTGCCAACGCCGTGTTCGCAGCGACCGGCACGCGGGCCCGCTCATTGCCGCTCAAGAATGTGAAGTTGTCGGGGCCGGCCTGAGCCGGGCCTGCATCGAGGCGATGATTGCGGGGCCGCACGCGACGGCCCCGCGTTCATTTTGGCTTTTCGCCGCACTGCAACATGAGGTTGCAGTTAGATTGAAGATTTGACCTGGCTCAATGCGGCCGATTCCCGAGCGCGTAGACAGACAAGTTAATCTGCGGACGCCGGAACCGTGCTGTTCGCTCTCTAAGCTGCGGTGCTGGTCTCCACAGGCAATAAGTCTAGGGAGATGCCCGATGGAAACGGAGAGTGATTATGGTCGACACGAGCTAACAAACTACTGGGCGGGATCGCTCGTATTGTTAGTCATCGGCTTGGTCGGGGTGACGGCACTCGCAACTTGGTTCTACGCTTATTGGTGATCGACGGTCCGGCGCGGGGCGCCGGAGCGATTTTCTGTTTTATGCCGTCGCTGCTTTAAGGGCTGCACGCGCGAAAGTTGGTTTTGGGCTGGTCAGCCCGCGCTAAGCGGATTGCTTGGCCTTGGCATCCTGGATTGCCTGCCAGATACGCGCCGGCGTCGTCGGCATTTCGAGATGTCGAATGCCGAGATCGGAGAGCGCGTCGATCACCGCATTGGCGACGGCCGGCAGCCCGCCGGAGGTCCCGGCCTCACCGCAACCTTTGGCGCCGAGCGGATTGCTCTTGGTCGGCACCGGGTGGCTGGCGACCTCGATCATCGGCGCATCGTGTGCGCGCGGCATGGCGTAGTCCATGAACGAGCCGGTGACCAATTGCCCATCGCTGTCGTAGACCGCCTGCTCCATCAGCACCTGGCCCAAACCCTGCACCACGCCGCCCTGGATCTGGCCTTCCACCAGCATGGGATTGACGATGGTGCCGAGATCGTTGACGGCGGAATATTTCACCACTTGGGCATGGCCGGTTTCCGGATCGATTTCGACTTCGGCGATGTGACAGCCGTTCGGAAATGCCGAGGGGACAGGGATGTCGCCGACGTGATCGGTGTCGAGCGAAGCGGGCACGCCATCGGGCAGCGTGAGCCCGCTGCGCAGGCGCGCGGCGAGCTCCAGTAGCCCGATCGAGCGGTCGGTGCCGGCAATCACGAAGCGGCCACCCTCGAACTCGATGTCGCTGACCGAGGCTTCCAACACATGCGAGGCGATTTGCTTGCCGCGGTCGATCACGATCTTGGCGGATTCGGTAAGCGCCGAGCCGGCGAACATCAGCGAGCGCGAGCCGCCGCTGCCATTGCCGTAGGCCATGCGGTCGCTGTCGCCTTCCACGGTGCGGATGCGATCGAACGGGACACCGAGGCGGTCGCTGAGCACTTGCGCAAAAGCGGTGGCGTGACCTTGGCCGAAATCGAGCGTGCCGGTAACGATGGTCACCGTGCCGTCGCCCTCGAAATGGATGGCGCCTAGCTCCTTGCCGCCACCGGCGGTGACCTCAAGATAGCAACCGATACCGAAGCCGCGCAACAGACCGCGCTTCTTGCTCTCGCGCTTGCGCTTCTTGAAGCTGGCATAGTCGGCCATCTCCAGCGCTTGTTTGAGCACGCCGAGAAAATCGCCGCTGTCGTAGGTCATGGCCGATGCGGCCTTGAACGGCAGATCGCTCTTGCGGATCATGTTGCGCTTGCGCAAGTCGAGCCGGTCGATACCGAGTTCCTGCGCGGCGACATCGAGCGCGCGCTCGACATAATAATTGCCCTCCGGCCGCCCGGCGCCGCGATAGGCGGACACCAAAGTCGTGTTGGTGAACACGCACTTGGTCGCGACCTCGATCAGCGGCGTGCGATAGACGCTGGCGATGTTCTTGACCTGATTGCCGGTCGGCAGCAGCGGCCCGAATTGCGCGAGGTAGCCGCCCATGTCGCCGTAGCCACTGAGCCGGATCGCCAGGATATGGGCGTTTTCATCAAAGGCGATTTCAATCACCATATCCTGCGCGCGGCCGTGATGATCGGAGACGAAGCTGCCCGAGCGTTCGTCAGTCCATTTCACCGGCCGGCCGAGGGTATGGGCGCCGTGCAGGATGCAGATATATTCCGGATAGACCGAAGACTTCATGCCGAACGAGCCGCCGACCTGGCCGGTCACGACGCGAACCTTGTCGGCCGGCGCGCTGAGGATATCCATCAGCAAGGTCTTCATGGCGTGGACGCCCTGGCTTGAGGAATAAAGCGTCCACTTGCCGGTCGCGGCATCGAACTCGCCGACCGCTGCGCGCGGCTCCATGGCGGCGACCACCATGCGCTGATTGGAAACCGGGAGCCGCGTGACGTGCTTGGCCGCGGCGAAGGCGGCGGCAACTTTTTCGGCATCGCCGTAGTGAAAATCGAGCGCGATATTGTTCGGCGCCGAGTCATAGAGCAGCGGCGCGCCGGGTTTGACCGCGTCGGCCGGCTTGAGCACCGGCGTTAACGGCTCGATGTCGAGGGCCACCGCTTCGGCGGCATCCTTGGCTTGCGCGACAGTTTCCGCGATCACACAGGCGACCGGATCGCCGACGTAGCGCACCTTGTCGGCCGCCAGAGCCGGGCGCGGCGTGTAGTGGATCGGCGAACCGTCCCGGTTCTTCAGCGGTAGGCCGCATTTGAGGCCGCCATAGCCGGTTAGATCGGCCGCGGTGTAAACCGCGAGTACGCCCGGCATCGCTTTGGCGGCGGCGGTGTCAATGCCGCGAATGACGCCATGAGCGTCACGGCTGCGCACCATCACCGCGTAGGCCTGGCCGGGCCGGCTGACGTCGTCGGTGTAGTGACCTTCACCGCGCACCAGCGTGGGATCTTCAGTCCGTCGCACCGGTTGGCCGACGCCGAATTTGGTCAGCGAAAGAGCCGTTTCCTGAGTTCTGTCATCCATGTCGGGGGCGGGGGGTTCGAGGGGGAGCCGAACGTTGGAAATAAAGCAGCAAGACCGGTTCCACAAGAATGCGTTTAGCGGACGAGGGTTGCGTGGCTCACTGACACTGTTACACTTTTGTCGATTGAGGGAACATTTGCCGCACTTTGCGGGGCCGGGGGCTCCCACCGCGGCAGGAAGGCTTGCGATATGAGCGGCGAGGCCGGGGATATCCCAGGCCTCGACCCCGCTATTGATCGTACGGCGCGGGGGCGCGCCCGGTGGGGTCGGCGGTCGCGGTTCGACGGTGGCGTGGATGCCGATCGCGGCGGTCCAACCTATGCCGCCCTCGATCTCGGCACCAATAATTGTCGGCTGCTGGTTGCCCGTCCGGCCGGCGAGGGATTTCGCGTTATCGACGCGTTCTCCCGCATCATTCGTCTTGGCGAAGGCGTTTCGACCTCCGGCCGCTTGAGCGAAGCCGCCATGGATCGCACCGTGGTGGCGCTCGCCATTTGCCGCAACAAGATGAAGAACAGAGGCGTCACGCGCGCGCGGCTGATCGCGACCGAAGCCTGCCGCGCGGCCGAGAACGGCGGCGAATTCCGTGCCCGCGTCGCCGATGAGCTCGAGCTCGACCTCGAAGTCATCGACCGCGAGACCGAGGCGACGCTTGCCGCCACCGGCTGCACGTCCCTGATGGATCCGCGGGCCGAGGGCGTGGTGCTGTTCGACATCGGCGGTGGCTCCTCCGAACTTGTGCGGCTCGACCGTTCGCAGGCGGTGCGGCGCGGGCCGCCGTTACCGCAAATTCGCGGTTGGGTTTCGCTGCCGCATGGCGTGGTCAGCTTGGCCGAGCGCCATGGCGGTTTGAACGTCAGCCGCGAAACTTATGAAGCCATGGTCGACGAAGTGGCGGCGCTGATCGCACCGTTCGCGCGCGAGCACGGCGGTGACGGCTTGCGCGGCATTCACATGCTCGGCACCTCCGGCACGGTCACCACGATTGCCGGCGTGCACCTCAATCTCAGGCGCTACGACCGCAATCGCGTCGACGGCTGCTGGATGAACGCGCAAGAAATCGATGCCGTGGTCGAACGGCTGCTCGGCATGAGCTATCAGGATCGCGTGGCGAGCCCCTGCATCGGCGCAGAGCGCGCCGATCTGGTGCTGGCCGGCTGCGCCATCCTGGAAGCGATCCGTCGCGCGTTCCCGTGCCCGCGTTTGCGGGTCGCCGACCGGGGCTTACGCGAAGGCATGCTGGTGCAGATGATGCGCGATGACGGCGCCTGGGGTGCGGGCCAGGCGGCGATCTTGTGAGCACAAGCGGCAAGCGCGGCGCGCCGCGCGGATTGAAGGTGCGCGTCAAGGGCAAATCGCACAAGCCGTCATCCAAGCGCTGGCTGCAACGCCAGCTCAACGATCCATATGTCGCGCGCGCCAAGCACGAAGGCTATCGTTCGCGCGCGGCCTTCAAGCTCACGGGAATCGACGACAAGGCGCAGATCCTGAAAAGCGGTGCGCGCGTGATCGATCTCGGCGCCGCGCCCGGCGGCTGGAGCCAAGTCGCGGCCAAGCGCGTCGGCGCGGAAGGCCGCGTGGTCGCGATCGACCTCTTGCCGATGGATGCAATCGCCGGCGTCGATTTCGTGCAGCTCGATTTCCTCGATCCTTCGGCGCCGGAGAAACTGAAAGCGATGCTGGGCGGACCCGCCGACGTGGTGCTTTCCGACATGGCGGCGAATGCCACCGGGCATGCCCGGACCGATCACCTGAAGATCATGGCCCTGGTCGAGGCGGCCGCTGAATTCGCGCGCGAGGTGCTCAAGCCCGGCGGCGCGTTCCTCGCCAAGGTGCTGCAAGGCGGTACGGAAGCCGCGTTGCTGGCATCCCTCAAGCGCGACTTCGCCAGCGTGAAACATGTGAAGCCGCCGGCCAGCCGCGCCGATTCGGCGGAGCTTTATCTGTTGGCGAGCGGCTTCCGCGGCTAGCGGCGCCTATCCGGCGCGCTGGTCCGAGGGTTCTGTCGGGGCGGGCAGGCGGTCGGCCATTTCGGCGCCGGCCTCGGGCGAGAGTTGCATGAAGATCAGCGCCGACAGCGCTGAAATCGCCGCTACCATCAGAAAGGCTGGCGGGAAATCGACGGCGCGTAGCGGCCCGGCGCCTCTGAACTGGACCGTGAGCTCCACCGCCAAAGCGCCGAAGGCAACGCCCGCCGAGATCGCCAATTGCTGGGCAACGCTCACCAATGTCGTCGCGCGGCTTACACGTGCGGTCTCGACGTCGGCATAGGCGATGGTGTTGATGCTGGTGAACTGCAGCGAGCGAAAAAATCCGCCGATCAGCAGCAAAGTCACCATGACCGCGACCGGGGTCGCTTGCGTGAACGTCGCACAGCTGGCGAGGAAGCCGGCGCTCACCAACGCGTTGACGATCAAAATGGTGCGGAAGCCGAAGCGGCGTAGCAGCGTTGCCGCCGCCATCTTCATGGTCATGGCGCCGATCGCCGCCGTGAACGTGATCAAGCCAGAATGGAACGGCGACATGCCGAAGCCGACTTGCAACATCAGCGGGAGCAGGAACGGCAGCGCGCCGATGCCGAGCCGGAAGACGAAGCCGCCGGTGACGCTGGCGCGGAAGGTCGGCAGCCGGAATAGCGTCAGATCGAGCGCTGGGTTCGCCGTATGGCGCGCATGCACGAGATAGGCCGCAAGAAAGATCGCGCCGCCTGTCATCAGCGAAGCCACCACCGTCCAGGGCAGGAAATTGAGCCCCAGCACCGACATGCCGAAGGCAAGCCCGGCGATGCCGAGCCCCGCCAGCACCATGCCGACGATGTCGAAGGGCTCATGCATCTCGGCGCGGATGTCCTCGATATAGCGGGTGGCGAGCGCGATCCCGACAAGCCCGACCGGCACGTTGATGATGAAGATCCAATGCCAGCTGGCATAAGTCGTGATGAAACCGCCGACCGGCGGTCCGAGCACCGGGCCGATGAGCGCCGGTACCGTCACCCAGGCCATGGCGCCGACCAACTCACGCTTGGGGATCGAACGAATCAGCAGCATGCGCCCGACCGGCGTCATCATCGCGCCGCCCATGCCCTGCACGATGCGCGCGACCACGAAATCGGCGAGCGAACTGGACAGCGCGCAGCCGATCGAGCCGAGCACGAACACCGCGATCGCCGCGCGAAAAACCGTGCGGGCACCGAAGCGGTCGGCGCTCCAGCCGCTGGCCGGAATGAAGATTGCGAGCGAAAGCAGGTAGGAGGTAATCGCGAGCTTGAGCGCCAGCGGATTGGTGCCGATATCGGCCGCGATCGCCGGCAACGAGGTGGCGATTACGGTCGAATCCATGTGTTCCATGAACAACGCGACCGCGATGATCAGCGGGACAACGCGGTCGTGTCTCATGAAGGAGTAACGGCGGCCGGCGGCATTGCCTGCGCCTTACAGCATCCGCGCCAAACAGGAAACCTGTGGCCGTCGAGCGCAGTCGTGCGCGGCAAGCATGGCTCGCCGCGCCCATAACAACTAAACGTGATCAGGACTTGCCGACCACGCGCTTGAGTGCCTCCGCCGCCGGCGTGAAGCCCGGGTTGAGCGCGAGCGCCTTGCGCATGTCGGCGGCGGCGCGCTCGTGATTGCCGATCGCCAGCCAAGCCTCGCCGCGGCTCAAGTAGAGCTGTTCCGCTCTGCCGTCGAGCCGAATGGCCTTGCTGAAATCGCTAATGGCAAGCTCATACTGGCTGCTCGCCACATAGGCCTGGCCACGCCGATAAAAGGCGATGATGTCGTCCGGGTCGAGCCGCAAGGCTGCAGAGTAGTCCGCGATGGCTTTGTTCCATTCCTTCTTTTGCGCCCAGATCAGGCCGCGGTTGCCATAGGCCGGGCCATATTTTGCGTCGGTTGCGATCGCTTGGCTGTAGTCGGCAAGCGCGCGGTCCGGATTGCCTTTGTAGCGCCAATTGTTGCCGCGGTTGTAATAGGCAAGCGCGTTGTTCGGATTGAGCCTGATGGCTTCGTTGAGATCCGCCTGCGCGCGGTCGAAATCCTTCTGCGTCATGAAGCCGACGGCGCGGTTGCCGTAGTGGGCGGCGAGCGACGGGCCGCGGTCGCTACCCTGCTTGATCACGGCGGTGCACGCTGCGATTCGCGCTGCGGCCGGGATTTCATCGGCTTCGCAGCGCTGGGCGTTGGGCGAGATACGTCCGGAAGCCGGTTGGGACAGCGTGACCAGGCCGGCGGCCATGATAACGGTGGACAGAATCAAGATAGGACGGTTTTGCGTGCGCACGGCGTTCTCCAAGAGCGGGTGATCCCGTCCGGTTCCGCCGCCTTAGTGCGCGCTGCCGTGCCGCCGGTTCATAACTGCCGGCGATTGAGCTGCCCTCTAGGATTTGGCGCGCTGGCATGCTAACGACCGGCGCCAACTCCGCAATTGGGGTCAAAGCGCAACTCGGCCGTAGGGGCCGGGCTGGCGTCCTTTAATCCCCGCGGCGAGGAGATTGGCAATGGCGGTCAATAGCAACGCAAATCCGCGCGAAGCGCTCACTTTCGACGACGTGCTGATCAAGCCCGGCCTGTCGGAGGTGCTGCCGGCGGATGTCGATGTCCGCTCCCACATCACCCGCACGATCTCTGTGAACATCCCGATCGTCGCCTCGGCCATGGACACGGTGACCGAGTCGCAAATGGCCATCGCCATGGCGCAGGCCGGCGGCATCGGCGTCATCCACCGCAATCTCGAGCCGGATCAGCAGGCCGCCCAAGTGCGCCAGGTCAAGAAGTTCGAATCCGGCATGGTGGTGAACCCGCTCACCATCGAGCCCGGCGCCACGCTGCAGCAGGCGCTGGAGCTGATGAAGGAAAACCGCATCTCCGGCGTACCGGTGGTGGAAGGCGGCGGCAACGGCAAGGCCGGCAAGCTGGTCGGCATCCTGACCAACCGCGACGTGCGCTTCGCCGACAATCCGCGCCAGCCGGTGGCCGAACTGATGACCAAGGACAAGCTCGTCACCGTGCGCGAGGGCGTGAGCCAGGACGAGGCCAAGCGCCTGCTGCATCACAATCGCATCGAGAAGCTCCTGGTGGTCGACAGCCAATATCGCTGTGTCGGCCTGATCACGGTGAAGGATATCGAAAAGGCGGTGGCCAATCCCAATGCCTGCAAGGACGAGCAGGGCCGTTTGCGTGTTGCCGCCGCCACCACCGTCGGCGACAAGGGTTTCGCGCGCACCGAGGCGCTGATCGACGCCGGCGTCGATCTGGTGGTGGTCGACACCGCGCACGGGCATTCGCGCTACGTGCTCGATGCGGTCACCCGCATCAAGAAAATGTCCAACGCCGTACAGGTCGTCGCCGGTAATGTCGCAACGAGCGAAGGCGCCAAGGCGCTGATCGATTGCGGCGCCGACACCATCAAGGTCGGCATCGGCCCGGGCTCGATTTGCACCACGCGTGTGGTCGCCGGCGTCGGCGTGCCGCAGCTGACCGCGATCTTGGACTCGGTCGAAGCGGCGAAGGCGACCGGCACGCCGGTGATCGCCGACGGCGGCATCAAGTATTCCGGCGATCTCGCCAAGGCGCTCGCCGCCGGCGCCGATGTCGCCATGGTCGGCTCGCTGCTCGCCGGCACCGACGAGACGCCGGGCGAGGTGTTTCTCTATCAGGGCCGCTCCTACAAGAGTTACCGCGGCATGGGTTCGGTCGCCGCCATGGCGCGCGGCTCGGCCGACCGTTACTTCCAGCAGGACATCAAGGACGCGCTCAAGCTGGTGCCGGAAGGCGTCGAGGGCCAGGTCGGCTACAAGGGCCCGGTCGCCAATGTGCTGCACCAGCTCGCCGGCGGCTTGCGCGCCGCCATGGGCTATGTTGGCGCGCGGACGCTGGCTGAATTCCACGGCAAGGCGGAATTCGTGCGCATCTCCGGCGCAGGTATGCGCGAAAGCCACGTGCACGACGTCACCATCACGCGCGAGAGCCCGAATTATCCGAGCAGAGGGTAGTTATTGGCCCTCCAGGCAACGGAGGGATGATTGCCCGCCGCAAAACCGACCACCGATTCCTTCGCCGCCGTGCGCGAGGCGACGCTTAAGCATCGCGCGAAGCACGGCTGCGGCGCCTATCCTTACGACAACGGCGCGCTGCTCGGCGTGCTGGCGGCGGCGGCGAACGCGCGCCGCGTGCTCGAGCTTGGCACCGGTCTCGGCTATACCGCGCTGTGCTTTGCCCATGGCGTGCCGCAGGCGGTGATCGACACGGTCGAAGGCGATGCCGAGCACGTGCGGCTGGCACGCGAAAACGTCGAGGCCCACGGCATGGTCGGCCATGTCATTGTGCACGAAGGCGACTTCGGGCCCGTGCTGCGCAGCCTCGACGCCGGTTACGACGTGGCGTTTTTCGACGGCTTTGCGCCGCCGCGGCCGTTGCTGCGCGATTTGCGCCGATTGCTGCGGGCACGCGGGCTGCTGATCAGCGCCAATCTCACGCATGCCGGCGCCGAGGCCTATCTCGCCGCCTTGCAAGATAAGAAAACCTGGCTTACCGCCTTCCTCGATGAGGAACGCGAGACCGCGCTCAGCATCAAGCTGCGCTAAGCGCCGCACGGATCGCCATCGGAAATACCAATGTCCGCTCAATCGACGTTTCGCCTCCTGTTCGGCCTGCCATGACGCCGGCAGCCAGACTTGCGGCGGCAATTGAAGTCTTCGCCGCCATTGAAGCGGAGCGGCGGCCGGCTGCCGACGCGCTGAAATCCTGGGGGCTCACGCACCGCTTCGCCGGCTCCGGCGACCGCGCGGCCATCGCCGGGCTGGTCTACGACGCGCTGCGCCGGCGCGCGTCGAGCGCCTATCTCATGGGCGCCGACACGCCCCGCGCCATCCTGCTGGGTATGCTCAAAAACGAGCGCCATCTCGACACAAATGCAATCGCCCAGCTTGCCGACGGCGCGCGCTACGCGCCGCCGCCGCTGACCGACGACGAGCGCGTGCGGCTCGACACAGCGAGCCTCGACGGCGCGCCGCCTTGCGTCGCCGGCGATTATCCGGAATGGCTCGATCCCTGCTTCGATCGCGCCTTCGGCGTCGATCGCGTCGCGGAAGGCGCTTCGCTCGCGTCGCGTGCGCCGCTCGATCTGCGGGTGAACGCGTTGAAAGCCGAGCGCGAGGCGGTCGCCGCCATGCTCTCCGACCTGCAGCCGGAGACGACACGCTGGAGTCCTTGGGGCTTGCGCATCCGCCTTGCCGCCGACGCCAAGAGCCCGGCGGTCCATGCCGAGCCCGCTTTCCTGAAAGGGATGATCGAGGTGCAGGACGAGGGCTCGCAGCTTGCCGCTCTGTTCTCCGCCGCCAAGCCCGGCGAGCAGGTGGTCGATCTCTGCGCCGGCGCCGGCGGCAAGACGCTGGCGCTCGCCGCCATGATGCAGAACAAGGGTCAGGTCTTCGCCACCGACGATGACAAGCGGCGGCTGGCGCCGATCCACGAACGGCTCAAGCGCTCGGGCGCGCGTAATGTGCAGGTGCGCACGCCGAAGTCGGTCGGCGACGCCATCGCCGATTTGGCCGGCCGCATCGATCTGGTGCTGATCGACGCGCCTTGCACCGGCACCGGCGCCTGGCGGCGCAATCCGGATGCCAAGTGGCGCATACGACCCGGGGCGCTCGACCAGCGCGTCAAGGAACAGGCCGATATCCTCGATCGTGCCGTGCCGCTGCTCAAAGCCGGCGGCCGCATCGCCTATGTCACCTGCTCGGTGCTCGACGAGGAGAACGGCGCGCAGGTGCGTGCATTCCGCTCGCGTCATCCGGACTTCGCGGTGCAGCCGCCGGCGGAGGTCGCGAGCGCGCTGGGCGAGCGCAGCTTCATGTTCGCCAAGGCGGTGCGGCTGTCGCAGGAGGGCATCCTGATGACGCCGCGCACGACGCAGACGGACGGGTTTTTCGTCTCGCTGCTGCGGCGCGGCGGGTAAGCGCTTCTAACGACCTGCATATGCGGATTTCATGAATACCCCGATTGCGCCGTAATCCCGGCCAAAATTCTCCGCGAAGATTTTGTGACTGCAGGGGACAAAGTCTTTCATCGGGGCAACCCAAATGTTGATGGCAAAGCGCGAACCCCTGTTGCAGGCCCGGATGCACGATACCGCGGCTTTTCCCGGGGACACGGCGCATGCGCGCGGCCCCATCCGCGGCTTCACCCGGTTCATGACGGTGATGCAGTTGACCGGATCGCTGCTCGGCATCCCGATCGGCCTTGCCAGCGGCTATGCGATCTATCGCGCCAACTTCTCCGCCGACGCGACTTGCCAGACCTTGCGCTCCAATATCCTGGCGACGCTCGACAGAAGCGTCGATGCGGCAACGCGGCGTATGCTGGTGCACCGCGACGTAGGCACGTTCGAACGAAGCTGCGGCGTCAGCGATCCGGATACCGTCGCGGCATTCAAGCGGTTGCTGGTCGCTGACAAGACCAAAGCGCCGATGATCGCGGTCACGCCGCGCGCCGAGGAACATCCGAAAGACGTCGCGCGCAAGGACGCGCCGCGTTCGATTGCTGCCGCGGTTGCGCCGGAACGTCATGATGCTTCGGACGCTGCTTGGGTCGCGGCGGTTCGAGAGGCCTTGCTGACCGAGGGCACCCGGCCGAGCGCGCACCGCGAAGTCGCCAAAAAGCCCGTTGAAGCCGCAGCGCGGCCGATGCCGCTCGATATCCGGGCGGCGAGTGCAGAGCCGGCAACTTCGCCTGGTGCCGCGCCGCCGGCTTCGGCGCCCGCGAGCCCCGTGGCCGCCGCGCCCGTTCCGGATCACCCGGTTCCGCCGGGCTTGATCCCCGATGCGTCACCTTTGGTCGACGGAGCGCCACCGGATAGCGGTTCACGCAGTCACGGTTGGGTCGCCCGCATTCCATTCGTCGGGCAAATGATCGCGGGTCAGGCTCGTTAAGCCTGCGGCTGCCAATCCGCCACCGTGGCCAAGTCCGCTTCCACCTGCCAGCGTCCGCTCTTGCCGGGCCGGCGCTCGGCCTGTCCCAGGCGCACAAGGAATTCGCTGCGCGGGATGTCGACGAAGCCCATGTCGTGGCAGGTCGGCGTCATCAGCTTACCGTCGTTGAAGGCGTAGCCCCAATGCGCCAAGTGCCAGTTGAGCACGGTGAAGCCGATCTTCGAGGTGTTCGGTTCGTGTGAGAACTGCGACTCGGTAACGAACATCCCGCCAACGGCGATGCCATAGCCGCCGCCCACCAACTCGCTATTCGCGTTCCAGACTTCGAAGGAATGCGCGTAGCCGGCGTCGAACAGCTCGGCATAGGCGCGCATGATGGACGGCGTGATCCAGGTGAGGTGCCATTGCCCGGCGCGCCGTCCGGCGCAGCCGGTGATGACGCTTTCGAAATCGCGGTCGAAGGTGACGCTATAGCGCGCTTGCCGGATTTGCCGGCGCAGCCGCCGGGCAATATGCGCCTCGTTGAAAAACAAGAGCGAGCGCGTCGGCGGCGACCACCATTTCAGCGGTGCGATGTGCGCGAGCGGGTAGAGCCCGCGCCGGTAGGCGGCGAGCAACGTCGGCATTGTGAGGTCATGCACGATGCCGGCTAGGCCGGGCGGATTGGCGAGCGCACGTTCGGGATCGGGCAAAGCGTAGTCCGGCGCCATGAACTCGTCGAAGCAGAGACGCGCAACATGGGGCAATCCGCCGATGCGTCCCGGCGCCAGCGCCCAGGCGAACCCCAGCGCCCAGCGCTCGAGCCAGTCGCTCGGGCTCTCGCGGAACAGCGCGGCGCGCCGGCCGACATCCGTACGCTTCGGGACGGCAAGCGCTAGGTGGTCGGCGTGGTAGGCCAAAAGGATCCCCAAACGTGTGGAAATGGCGCGATTGCAGCCCTTTATCTCTCACGCCGCGGCTAATGGAGGGTTATCCGAATAGGTCGAAATAGGGCGTAGTTAACCGGAGCCTGATGCCGCCTTGACCCAAAGCGCGCTCGATCCCACAAAGCCGCCTCGAACGGAGCCGATTCCGGAACCGTTCGCCGGACCGGTGTCCATGCACGACAAAATCCTTATCGTCGATTTTGGTTCCCAGGTGACCCAGCTCATCGCCCGCCGGGTGCGCGAGGAGAAGGTCTATTGCGAGATCGTGCCCTACCAGAGGGCGGAAGCCGCCTTCCGCGAGATGAGCCCCAAGGCGGTGATCCTGTCCGGCGGGCCGGCCTCCGTGCTCGACAAGGATGCGCCGCTGGCGCCGCCGGCGATCTATGAGGCCGGCGTGCCGGTGCTCGGCATCTGTTACGGCGAGCAGGCCATGGCGGCGCAGCTCGGCGGCAAAGTCGAAGCCGGCCATCACCGCGAATTCGGCCGCGCCGAGGTGGAGGTGGCCGCCGAAAGCCCCCTGTTCGACGGCGTCTGGCGCCAGGGCGAGAAATACCCGGTGTGGATGAGCCATGGCGACCGCGTCACCGTGCTGCCGCCCGGCTTCCGCGTGCTCGGCACCTCGTCCAACGCGCCGATCGCCATCATCGGCGACGATGCGCGCAAGTTCTACGCCACGCAGTTCCATCTCGAAGTGGTGCACACGCCGCACGGTGCCGCGCTGCTGCGCAATTTCGTGCGCAAAATCGCCGGCTGCGCCGGCGACTGGACCATGCGCGCCTTCAAGGACGAGGCGATCGAGAAGATCCGCAAGCAGGTCGGCCGAGGCAGGGTGATCCTCGGGCTGTCGGGCGGCGTCGACTCGGCGGTCGCCGCCGTGCTGATCCACGAGGCGATCGGCGACCAGCTCACCTGCGTTCTGGTCGATCACGGCCTGATGCGGCTCGCCGAGGCGCAGAAGGTGGTGGCGCTGTTCCGCGACAGCTACAACATCCCGCTGGTGCATGTGGATGCGTCCGACACCTTCCTCAAGGCGCTCGAAGGCGTCGACGACCCCGAGGTCAAACGCAAGACCATCGGCAAATTGTTCATCGACGTATTCGAGGCGGAAGCCAAGAAGATCGGCGGCGCCGAATTCCTGGCGCAAGGCACGCTCTATCCGGACGTGATCGAAAGCGTGTCGTTCACCGGCGGACCTTCGGTCACCATCAAGTCGCACCACAATGTCGGCGGCCTGCCCGAACGCATGCATATGAAGCTGGTCGAGCCTTTGCGCGAATTGTTCAAGGACGAGGTGCGCGCGCTTGGCCGCGAACTCGGCCTGCCGGATGGCTTCGTCGGCCGTCATCCGTTTCCCGGGCCGGGGCTTGGCCATCCGCGTGCCGGGCGCGATCACGCGCGAGAAGCTCGACATCTTGCGGCTGGCGGACGAAATCTACATCGAGGAAATCCGCCGCACCGGCCAGTACGACGACATCTGGCAGGCCTTCGCCGTGCTGCTGCCGGTGAAGACGGTCGGCGTCATGGGCGACTACCGCACCTATGAATACGTCGTGGGCTTGCGCGCGGTGACTTCCACCGACGGCATGACCGCCGACTTCTATCCGTTCGACATGAAGTTTTTGGGCATGGTGGCGACGCGCATCATCAACGAGGTCAAGGGCGTCAACCGGGTGGTTTACGACGTGACCAGCAAGCCGCCGGGGACGATTGAGTGGGAGTGATGGGGATTGAAATTACCTCTGTCCGACGCCATTATGCCCATAGGTAGAGAGACATAAAATGACAACCAAAAAGACGACGACCAAGAAGACAAGGCATGGTGCATCGAACATAGCGCGTGAGGGGCGTTATGTGTGGCACGACGCCAAAACGGGGAAATCCAGGGGGGTCGAGATTGTCCGTCCGGCCAAGGGTCCCAGCCATACCTCGCTAGCTGAGATTCGCCGGGCCATCGACATGTTGAATGACGGGAACAAGACAAAGCCGTAGCTCACGCGAATATCATCATAACGTCTTCATTAATTGTCCGTTCGATACGGCGTACTTAGGTCTGTTCCGCTCCATTGTTTTCGCGGTCATTCATTGCGGCTTTCGCGCGCGTTGCGCCCAGGAAATTGACGATAGCGGACAGGTGCGCATCGAGAAAATTCAAAAAATAATCGAAGCATGCCGCTACGGAATTCACGATCTGTCGCGAACGGAGCTCGATAGAACGAGCAAACTGCCGCGATTCAATATGCCACTTGAGCTGGGGTTATTCCTGGGCGCGCGACGTTTCGGTGTTTCGGAACAGCGGAGGAAGAACTGTCTGATATTGGATCGTGAGCAGTACCGCTATCAAAAATTCATTTCCGATATCAGCGGCCAAGATATCAGAGCGCATCGGAGGCAGGAAAAGCATGCTATCCGCGTCACCAGGGATTGGCTCAGCGCTAGCTCAGGGCGGGCTATTCCTGGTGGCGCTCATTTGTACCGTCAGTATCGTCGATTTAAGCGAGAACTTCCGGTGTTGTGCCGGCAAATCGAGTTGAGAGATACCGAAATGACTTTCAACGACTACGCAAATATCGTCACGGCTTGGGTTGCCCCCTCGGACTGAGGGCGGCGCCATTGGCTCGAATGCTATCTCCGGTCGCGGCACCAAGAATTGCGAGACCGGAAGCAGGCGCGCTTAACGATCTTATGTGGTGTCGCCACCCGCATCATCAACGAGGTCAAGGGCGTCAACCGCGTGGTTTACGACGTGACGAGCAAGCCGCCGGGGACAATTGAGTGGGAGTAATCCCCGTCACCTGCGTTTCTTGCGCTTGGCCGCTTTCTTTTTCGCTGCCTTTTTCGTCGCCGCCTTCTTCCGCGCCCCAGCCGCGGGTTTGGCTGGCGGACTCTCTTTGGGCCCGAATTCGGCCAGCGGCTCCTTCCCGGTAATGAGGCTCTGCAGATAGGACTCGGTGAAGTCCATCTTGATCTCGGTCCACAACGGCAAGTGATCCGACATCTGCCAGGTGCGCCATTTCTTGTAGGCGGCGATATCAGTCTTCGCCGGCTTGCCTTTCTTTGTGGTCTTCGGCATCAACGTTTTATAGGTCGCATAGTCAGCGTCATCACGATAGACATAGTCCTGCCAGTGGAAGCACCCGGCCTTCTCGATCTGGACGATCTTCTCGCGCGTGCATAGCGCAATCTGATCGTAATAGTTCCCACTGGCCAGCGCGGTCGGCCTGCGCAACTCGTTGGGCACTTTAAAGCCGCTGCCCAACAACGCATCCATTGTCGGGTCTTTCGGATTCAGAATGTTGAAGTCGCCCAGGAGGATGTAGGTCTCCTGATCCTTCTTTTGGCGTTTCGTGAAGAATTCTGCGATATCGTGGATTTCGCGTTTGCGCGGTGCCAGGTTCGTCGCGCTGCCATAATAGATGTGCACCGTACAGATGTTGAATTTGAACCAGCCGGCTTGAAACGAGACCATGAAGGGTGTCCGGTTGAACTGGTCCGGGTTTATGCCCTTATTCTTCGGCAAGACGATTTCGCCCGCGATGTGACGAAAGCGTATCTTGCGCGTATCAAAGACGAAGGCGAGCCGCTCCATGTTGCCGCTCTGGTCGGTGACGATGTAATTCCAGTGCGCGCCGAGAAGCTCGGTGACCGCCTTGAAAGCGGCCATGTTCTCGTTGACCTCCTGCACCGCCACCAAGTCGAAGGCCGAAATCACCTCGGCGATGTAAAGCAGCGACTCCTCCGAACGCGGCGACGGGTTGAGTCGTGCACCGCCGAAGTCGCGGATGTTCCAACTGGCGAGGTGGAACGACTCCTGTTTGTTTCTCGGCGAGATGTCGCGTGTGATGCCGGCACGCAGCGCAAGCAGCCGGTCGATGGTGCGATCGCGCGTCTTGGCGTCCTTGAAATGGCGCAGTCCCGAATACTGTACCATGACCCCTCCCTCCATGCGTGAGGGGGTTAGCATACCCACAACCACAGGCTGCGGCAAACCGTTTTGCATGCGGCTGTGCTACCATGCTGGGCACTGGCGATGGCGGGAGCGAAGGATGGCGATCACCATCTACGGCATCAAGAACTGCGACACCATGAAGAAGGCGCGCGCCTGGCTGGATAAGCACCGCGTCGATTACGCCTTCCACGACTACAAGACCGCCGGCATCGAGTGCGAGAGGTTGGAGCGCTGGGCCAAGAAAACCGGCTGGGAGACGCTCATCAACCGCGCCGGCACGACCTTCAAGAAGCTGCCCGACAAGGACAAGCAGGGCCTCACCGAGAAGAAGGCCATCGCGCTGATGTTGCAGCAGCCGTCGATGATCAAGCGGCCGGTGCTCGAACTCGGTGGCGGCAAATTGCTGGTCGGTTTTAAGCCGGAGCAATATGATGCGGCGCTCAAGTGATCGTCATGGCCGGGCTTGTTCCGGCCATCCACGCCACGTTCTTAAGGCGACAAGCGAAATGTCATGGATGCCCGGCGCAAGGCCGGGCATGATCGCGCAAGGACCGGTGGCCCGGATGAAGGCGTACAAGAAACGCGACTTCCCCGTTTCCGACGTCCGCCGCTTCCTGGAGCCGGGGCCGGTGGTGCTGGTCTCGTCAGCCTGGCAGGGCGAGCGCAACATCATGACCGTGGGCTGGCACATGGTGATGGAATTCGTGCCTTCGCTGATCGGCTGCCTGATCTCCAGCGGCAATCACAGCTATGAAATGATCAGTCGCAGCAAGGAATGCGTGATCAACGTGCCGACCGCCGAGTTGGCGCAGACGGTCGTGAAGATCGGCAATTGCTCGGGCGCCAGCGTCGACAAATTCCGAGAAATTCAAGCTGACGGCGGTCGCCGCCGAGGAGGTCAAGGCGCCGTTGATCGCGGAATGCTACGCCAACCTCGAATGCAGGCTGGTCGATGGCCGGCTGCGCGAGCAATACAATTTCTTCATTTTCGAGTGCGTCAAGGCGCACGCCGCCGATGGCGCCGAAATATCCCAAGACCATCCATTACCGGGGCGACGGGATGTTCATGGTGGCCGGGCGCTCGCTCAATCTGCGTCGGCTGTTCCGCCCGGAAATGCTCTAAAGCCGCGACATTAACCGCCCGCCGATTGAATTTCGCGGACCTTGCCGGCAACCGGCGCCGGTTCGACCGGCAGCTTTTTGCGGAAATTGTCGAGGATATCGGCGCTGACTTCGGCGGCCGGCACCGGGCGGCCGAAATAGAAGCCCTGCACCTGGTCGGCGTCGGCGTCATAGAGGAAGTCGACTTGTTTGGCGGTCTCGACGCCTTCGACCGTGACGCGCATGTTCAACTCGCGGCCGAGCGCGATGATGGTTTTAACCACCGTTTCGACGTCGTGGCCCGAACGCGAGAAACCTTCCATGAAACTGCGATCGATCTTGATCTTGTCGAAGGGGAATTTCCAAAGATAACTGAGGCTCGAATAGCCGGTGCCGAAATCGTCCATCACGATTGAGACGCCGAGCGCCTTGAGTTCGCGCAACTGCGCCATGGTGTTTTCGTTGTTGCCGAGCAGTAGCGTCTCGGTGACCTCGAGCTCAAGCCGATGCGGTTTTAGACCGGATTGCTTGAGGGCGTCGGCGACGACCCCGTTGATCTCATTTGACTCGAATTGCGCCGGCGACAAATTGACTGCAACGGTGAGATGCTCCGGCCAAGTCTTGGCGGTCCTGCACGCCTCGTCCAGCACCCAGGCGCCGATCTTGTCGATTACGTGCATATCCTCGGCGACAGGAATGAAAGTCGCGGGCGGAATGAGCTTGCCGTCCGTCGTGGGCAAGCGTACCAGCGCCTCGAAGCCGATCAGATGCTTCCCATCCATTTCGAATACCGGCTGATAGTGCAGCACGAAGCCGTCGTTGGCGATGGCTGCCCGGATTGTCTTTTCGAGATTGAGACGTGCCTGCAATGCCTCGTCCATTTCCGGCGTGAAGAAGCGGATGCAATTGCGCCCTTGCGCCTTGCCGTTATAGAGCGCGATGTCGGCGCTCTTGAGCAGACGCTCCGAAGTCTTGCCGTCGGCGGGCGCAAGCGCGATCCCGATCGTGACATTGGCCTTGATTTCCTGTTCCTTGAAATAGATCGGCTCGCTCAGGATCGCGACGATGCGGCGCGCGAAAGCTTCGGCCTGCTCCTTGCCGCTTAGTCCGGTTTGGACGACGACGAATTCGTCGCCGCCAAGCCGCGCCACCAAGTCTTCGATGCGCGTCAATGCGCTCAAGCGCTGACCGACGGTGCTGAGCAGGAAGTCACCGCCGTCGTGGCCGAGCGTGTCGTTGACTTCCTTGAAGCGATCGAGATCGATGAAATGCACGGCGATCTGGCCGCCGACCGATGCCGGCAGGGCCAGCGCATTGTCGAGTCGTTCAGTCAGGCGCGCGCGGTTGGCGAGCCCGGTGAGCGCGTCGTGATGGGCGAGAAACTGGATACGGCGGTCGGCCTGCTGCTTTTCGCGCGTGCGGCGATACCACGCGATGGCGGGCAACCCGAAGGCCAGCCCCGTGAGCAAGCAAAGCGATGTCGCCGCGATCAACGAGGTACGATAAAAAGTGTTGTAGTCGCTGGTTTGGTCGACATAGGCGGCGACAGCGGCGACCGGGCGGCCGCCGACCAGTACCGGCACTACGGCTTCGGCGAAATATCCTGGCTGATCGGGTGTACGGCCTTCTTGCGCGTCGACGACCGGCCGGTCTTCCTTGATGGAATTGAGGGCGTCGGCGCTATAGGTGGACAAGTCGACCGGCGTGACCTTGCCGCGATCGGATATCAGGATTGAATAGCCATAGCGGTTGAAGATCGCATAGCGATAGACCTCGCCGGATTTTCCCGCCGTCTCGAAAAATGCCATGCTGGCAGTTGACGGGGTCTCGCCGGATGCAATTTGTTCTAGGTCGCTGACATTCGCGGCGAGATATCGCGCCCAGTTTTGCGCCGTATTGGTGGCGTTCTGATAGAGCAGGTGATTGGTCGTAGTTTTGACGGTGATCCACGTCCCACCCACCAGCGTACTGAGGATAAAAAGCAGTACGCCGACAATGCGCCACGTCGAGAGATTTTTTAGCGCGGTCATGCTGTCAGCTACTCGCCTCGATCGAATGGTTGCCAACTCCATCTCGATCGTTTTTAGGAGTTGGCGGTTGCGCGCGGACTTTTCTGCCCAGGCTTCGATTATGGAGTGAAAAAGTCCTGGGCGGCTGAAGATCGGATGACGAGGGCGTGATCGTCTTGCGGTCAGCATCCGATTTGATCTTACCAAGAGATTGTTGCTCGATCGCCCCGAAGAATTCAATCCAGAGTTCCGCAGCGCTGCTCGCCGCTATACTTGCGAATGATCGTCTTTGCAGCGTCGGGCAAGTTTTCGAACTTACGGCGGTTCATCACCAGGACTAGTGGAGCGCCGCCGCCACTCAGCAGGTAATGGTTCTTCGTCACCCGTGGGAACGCCAAAGTCGAACAGAGCGGCTGGGCCCAGGGCGGCACCATCAATGGCGTGCCTATCGATTGCGTTGGCCAGTTTCGGCATCGACATAACAGTCGGTATGGCGCCCAGCCGTTCTAACGTCTCCGCCTCGATCGCATTGTTCGCGCGGATCTTCTGCCCATTGAGAGCCGCGAGCGAACTCGATTGGTTTTCGGCTGTTGATAATGGCGGGGGCGGCCGTATAGGCGCCGATCACGAAGAAGTCCTGATATCCACGTACGGCGTTGGTGGCGATGAGGCGCGTAAAGGCAAGCGTGCCCTCCCGCGTGTCGTGAAAAATACCGGGCAGCTCGAGCAGCTCATTATCGGGAAATCGATAGGGCGTTTGCCCGGGAACGATCAACGCAATGTCCGCGACGCCGTCGAGAACGAGCCCCGGCTGTTCGGCCACTGCCTTTCCGAGCGCGCCATTCGGGTAGACTTTGATCGCGAGAAGTCCTTCCGCCCCGGCATTGACGGCATCGACGAAAGGCTTGATCCCGTATTGATATGTCGAGGTTTTCTCGGACCCAAAGAACGAGAGTTTGAGTGCAATCGGTTCGGCGGCGACCGCGAACGGCCATAGCAGGGCAAGCGCCACTATGGCGCCCTGCATGACGACTTTGGCAAACGAACGAGCCGGAAAGTGCGTAGTCTTCAAAACGGTTGCTGTCATTGCCCTGTCTCAATCGGATGAACGAAGCTTTGCGAGCTCGGCTCTGACGGAAGCCAGGAGCTCGCGGTTGTGCTGACTCTCGGCGGCCCAATCGTTGACCACGGTCGTAAAGACTTGCCGAGCGGCCTCCAGATCGGCCCGTGACGGCTCGACGATTTTGCGCCGGGGGTCTTCCATCAATTGCGCGATCATCTCGCGGTTCTTTGCTTCGAAGCAGACTGCTGCGCGTTGCGACAGCCAATCAACGCTGTATTTGCGAATGATCTCCTGCGCGCGCGGGGGCAGGCTCGCCAACTTGTCGCGGTTCATCAACAAGCTGGTCGGCGCGCCGCCAAGTTGGAGTAAGTAGTGGTTGCTGGTGAGCCGGCCGAAACCGAACTCGAACAGCATCGAAGGCGGAATCGTCACGCCGTCAATTTTCTGACGATTGAGGGCGTCCATGGTCTGGTTGATCGGCAAGAGGACGGGAATGGCACCGAGCTTTTTCAGAGTGTCTGCTGCTATCGGATTGTTCACGCGGATCGTTTGCCCTTTCAATTTGGCAAGCGTGGCAATCGGTTTGCGGCTGTGAATACTTTCACCGGCGGAAACGAAGGCGCCGAGTACAAAGTATTTCTTGTACCCCTTGAGGGCGCCGGCCTCGATTAGTCTTGTGAAGACACGGCTCGAATTCGCGTTTGTCGCGGAAAAGGCCGGGCAGTTCCATGACCGCGCTGTCGGGAAACTGTTGCGGCGTATAGCCCGGGACGACGATCGCGATATCGGCGGTGTCGTCGGCGACCAGCTTCGGCTGTTCGGGCATGCTCTTGCTGATGGCGCCACTGAAATAGACATCGATGTGGATCAGGCCCTCGCCATCGGCGTTTACGGCATCGACAAACGGCTTGATGTGGCACTGATAGACGTTCGAGCGATCGGACGTGAAGAAAGACAACTTCAGCTTGACCGGATCGGCGATAGCTGCCGCTGGCAAAAGAAGTGCTGCGGCGAAGATGCAACGCACGGCGAAACGCAACATGACTACTTCCCGGTCGGCCGCGGTGAAGACGCGGCCATGTGCGTGATTATTAAAATGCAAAGCTTTCGGTTTGCTTGCGGGGATGATGAAAAAGCCGTCGGTCTGCCTCCGGATTTGTACGTAGCGGTATTCCGGTGAGGGGCCGGCGTGATGTGCTCCAAAACCAAACGCTAGAATAGGCAGCGACCGCGCCGTTGACGAGGTGCGGTGAAGGGATCTCCTGCCGCGTGTTCGAAAATGTATTCTGTTAACGACCGCGCGCGGTTAATTGTGGTGATCTCACTCTACTGCGCGAATCTTTGCAACTTCGGCTCGGGCGGCCTTGACGAGTTCGGCATTGTGAGGGCTTCCGGCCGAATACGCGTCGACTATGGATTTGTAGATAGCATCCACCGTTTTTAGATCCGCTTTCGACGGGAAAGTTACTGTGCGGCGGGAATCTGACTCCAATTGGTTCATAACGCGTGCAGTCGAAGTTTCGTTGATCCGCGCATAATTTTCCGCGTCCCATTCGCCGCTGTATTTGCGGATGATGGCCTGGACGTCGGCGGGGAGGCTATTGAATCTCTTTTTTGTCATGAGCAGCGACAACGGCACGCTGCTCGTCCCAAGCATGTAGTGATGTGGGGCCACGCGGCCAATTCCGAATTCGATCATCGGCACCGGTGGCGCGGCGGCGCCGTCGATCTTGCCGCTGCTGATGGCGAGCGCCGTTTCTATAAGCGGAACGAAAGCCGGCTCGGCGCCGAGCCGTTCTAGAATCTTGATTTCGATATCGTTGTTGGCGCGAATTCGCTTGCCCTTGAGGTCCACGAGCTTGGTGGCGGGCGGACGCAAATGGAGACTTTCCGGTTCGCTGGCGTAAGCGCCGATGACCAAGAAGTCGTCAAAGCCGCGCATGAGCCCCCTGGCGACGAGGTGAGAGAACGTCAGCGTTGCCTCGCGTCCGTTCTTGTAGAGGCCGGGCAGTTCGATGACCGTGCTGTCCGGGAACGCTGTGCGCTCATAGGGCTGGACGATGTAGGCGATGTCGGCGATCCCGTCGCGCAGAAGCTGCGATTGGTTGATCGGATATTGCCCCAGTGAGCCGCTGAGATGGACCTCAATTTCGACCTTGCCTCGGCCTTGCGTGTTTACGGCATCGACAAACGGTTTCACGCCTGCACGGTAGAGATGCGTGCGATCCGAACTGAAGAACGCCAGCTTGAGCTTGATTGGCTCTGCGGCGGCAATGGCCGGTGCCAACAAGAGTGCGGCCACGACATAACGTTGGAGCAGGCGAAACATCTTGGCTACTTGGCCTCGCAACAGTGGCGGGCAGCACCCGCCAGGTGATGCGCGAATTGTTAAAATCCAAAACTTTCATTTTACTTGCGCCGACAGTGAAAAGGCCGATGTTTTTGCTCCGGGATACTACGTAGCGGCTCTCCGTTGGAGACCGGGAATCCTATGAACGCGGCCGATGCGGACCTCGTTACCGCTTGATTCCCCGGACTTTTCTTGCCACATCCGAGCCCATGAACAAGCCGCTTTCCGCCGCCGATTCGGTTCTATCGACCCCGCTCGCGGCGGAAGTCGAGCGCCGGCGCACCTTTGCCATCATCTCCCACCCGGACGCCGGCAAGACCACGCTGACTGAGAAGCTCCTGCTGTTCGGCGGCGCCATCAATCTTGCCGGTCAGGTCAAGGCCAAGCGCGACCGCCGCTCCACCCGCTCGGACTGGATGGCGATCGAGCGCGAGCGCGGCATTTCGGTGGTCACCTCGGTGATGACCTTCGATTACGACGGCCGCGTGTTCAATCTGCTCGACACGCCGGGTCACGAGGACTTCTCGGAAGACACCTATCGCACGCTCACCGCGGTCGACTCGGCGGTAATGGTGATCGATGCCGCCAAGGGCATCGAGGCGCGCACCCGCAAGCTGTTCGAAGTCTGCCGGCTGCGCGACATCCCGATCGTCACCTTCATCAACAAGATGGACCGCGAGAGCCGCGACCCCTTCGATCTGCTCGACGAGATCGAGAAGACGCTGGCGCTCGATACCGCGCCGATAACCTGGCCGATCGGCCGCGGCCGCGACTTCGCCGGTACCTATGACGTTGCCTCGGGCGCGATGCGGCTGGTGAGCCAAGACGGCAAGACCGTCGATCGCCAGCCGCTCGATCTCGCCGCTCTGGCGGCGAAGAATCCGATGCTCGATGCCGCGGCGATCGGCGAGGAACTGGCGCTTGTCAAGGACGCCTGCCGGCGCTTCGACTTTGCCTCGTTTCGCGAAGGTCATCTGACGCCGGTGTTCTTCGGCTCGGCTCTGAAGAATTTCGGCGTCAAGGACTTGCTCGACGCGCTCGCCGCCTTCGCGCCGCCGCCGCGCGCGCAGGCTTCCAACAAGCGGCAGGTCGACGCGCATGAAAACGGTATGACGGCGTTCATCTTCAAGATCCAGGCCAACATGGATCCCAACCACCGCGACCGCATCGCCTTTGCGCGGCTATGCTCGGGCAAGCTGCGGCGCGGCATGAAGGCCGAGCTCGCGCGCACCGGCAAGCCGATCACGCTGTCGGCGCCGCAGTTCTTCTTTGCGCAGGACCGCGCGCTCGCCGACGAGGCCTATGCCGGCGACGTGGTCGGCATTCCCAACCACGGCACGCTGCGCATCGGCGATACGCTCACCGAAGGCGAGGACATTGCCTTCCTCGGCGTGCCGAACTTCGCGCCGGAAATCTTGCGAAGAGTAAAGCTCGGCGACCCGATGAAGGCCAAGAAGTTGAAGGAAGCGCTGCAACAGATGGCGGAGGAGGGCGTCGTTCAGGTGTTCCGGCCGCTCGATGGCGCGCCGGCGCTGGTCGGCGTGGTCGGCCCCCTGCAGCTCGACGTGCTCAAGGTGCGGCTATCGGAAGAGTACGGGCTCGATATCGCTTACGAGGCCCCGGAATTTTCGCTCGCGCGCTGGATTGCCTGCCCCGACCGCAAAAAGCTCGACGATTTCGTGCAGGCCAATTATTCGAGCGTCGCCGAAGACTTGGACGGCGACAAAGTCTTCATGGCGCGCAACCAATTCATTCTCGACTACACGCGCGAGCGCGCGCCGGCTCTTTTGTTCACCGACATCAAGGACGTGAAGGACAAGAATGCCGCTGCGGCATAGGTGGTGCCATCGGCGCGCCCTTGCCTGAGGGCCCGCCGATCGCCTTTACTGCGCCGCCATTGCCGGGAGGGCCCCATGGGTCTTGTGATCCTTGTTATCGGGCTGGTTGTCTTTTTCGCCAGCCATATCTTCGTCACCGCGCGCGACAAGCGCGCCGCCTTGATCGCCCGGCTGGGGACGGGCGGTTACCGCGTGCTGTTCTCGGTCGTCTCGCTCGTCGGTCTCGCGTTGATGGTCTGGGGCTACGCGGACTATCGCGCTCATGACTGGATTCAGGTGTGGACGCCGCCGGCCGCGATGCGCCACGTCACCGTTGGCCTGATGTTGATCTCGATTGTCGTGCTCGCCGCCTTCCGAATTCCGAGCCACATCAGGACCTGGACCAAGCACCCGATGCTGGCCAGCATCAAGATCTGGGCCTTCGCCCATCTGCTCTCCAATGGCGATCTCGGCTCCATACTGCTGTTCGGTTCGTTCCTGGGGTGGGCGGTCTATGCCCGCATCGCCGCCAAGCGGCGCGGCGATCTCGGGCAGCAAATCGTGCCCGCCGGCTGGACCAATGACGTCATCGTCGTGGCGCTTGGCGTCGTCGTTTATCTGCTGCTCGGCTTCTACTTCCACCCTTATGTGATCGGCGTGAACGTGTTTGGGAGTTAAAATATGTCGGTTCAAAAAGACATCCGTCGGCTCACCGCCCCGGACATTTTTGCGCGCAAGGGCGGCGATCCGATCGTCTCTTTGACTTCGTATCACGCGCATACGGCGCGGCTGGTCGACAAATATTGCGACGTGATCCTGGTCGGCGACTCGCTCGGCATGGTCATGCACGGGCTGGAAACCACCGTGCCGGTGACGCTCGATATGATGATCCTGCAGGGCCACGCGGTCATGCGCGGCTCCAAGCGCGCGCTGGTGGTGGTGGACTTGCCGTTCGGGTCCTACGAGGCCTCCAAGGAGCAAGCCTTCAGTACAGCGGTACGCGTGCTGAAAGAAACCGGCTGCGGCGCCATCAAGCTGGAAGGCGGCCGGCGCATGGCGGAAACCATTGGTTTCCTTGTGGAAAGGGGCGTGCCGGTGATGGCCCATGTGGGGCTGACGCCGCAGGCGATCAACGTGCTGGGCTCGTTCCGCGCGCAGGGGCGCGAGGAGGCGGACTGGGGCGCCATCGAGGAGGACACGCTGGCGGTGGCGCAAGCGGGCGCATTTTCCGTGGTGATCGAAGCCGTTGCCGAGCCGTTGGCGCGCAAGCTCACGGCGGCGGTGCCGATCCCGACCATCGGCATCGGCGCCAGTGCGGCTTGCGACGGGCAGATTCTGGTGCTGGAGGACATGCTCGGGCTGTCGCCGCGCGTGCCGAAATTCGTCAAGCGTTACGGGGACATAGGGCCGTCCATTGAGAAAGCGGTTGCGGATTATGCGGCAGATGTTCGCTCGCGCGCCTTCCCCGGCCCCGAGCAGGTCTATGCCATGAAGGGCAAGAAGCCCTAAGCCTCTGAGATATTAACGATTGTCGGCCGCTGCTTTGCCTTGCGCTTGCCACATGGCTAGGTTACCCGCCACACCGGACGGCCCAAGGGGAGGGCCGCGAACATCGCCGAACATCTAGTTCTTCCCGATGTTCTCGCCGGGCATGTTGGGGTCTTGCAGCTAAATGCCGTCTTTGTCTGATTTGTCCCGCTCCGGAGACCTTCGTGGCTGACATTTTTCACGAAGTCGACGAGGAAGTCCGCCGCGAACAGCTCAAGAAGCTGTGGGAGCGCTACAGCGGACTGATCATCGCGGTCGCGGTGCTGTTTGTCGCCAGCATCGGCGCCTGGCGCGGCTATGAATGGTGGCAGCAGCGCAAGGCGGCGGCCGCCGGCGCCCAGTTCGAGCAGGCGGTGACGCTGAGCGAACAGGGAAAACATCAGGAAGCCGAAGCCGCCTTCGCCAAGATCGCCTCCGATGCGCCGGGCGGCTACCAGGTGCTGGCGCGGCTGCGCGCCGCCCAGGAGCTGGCGCAGAGCAAGCCCGCCGACGCGGTCAAGGCCTATGACGCCATCGCCGCCGATGCGTCGGTCGGCCAGGCCATGCAGGACCTCGCCGCCGTGCGCGCCGGCTTGCTGCTGGTCGACACCGCCCCGCTCAGCGAGATGCAGCAGCGGCTGGAGCCGCTGACCGCGTCCAACCGCACCTTCCGCCACAGCGCGCGCGAATTGCTGGCGATGTCGGCCTGGCGCAATCACGACTATACCGCCGCGCGCAAATACATCGACATGATCAACCTCGACGCCGCTTCGCCGCCCGGCACCCGCGAGCGCGCCCAGGTGCTGGCGGCGCTGATCGCCGCCGAAGACAAGAAGGGCTAACCGACCATGCGCCGCGTGCCTCGCGTCGTGATCCTGTCCGCGCTTCTGGCGCTCGGTCCCATGCTCGCGGCCTGCGAGAACTTGGACCTGGACAATCTCGATGTCTTCGGTCTCAACCAGAAGAAAAAACTGCCGGGCACGCGCGAGCCGGTATTTCCGAACGGCGTGCCGGGCGTGTCGCAAGGCGTGCCGCCGGAATTATTGCAGAGCAATCAGCACATGGTTGACACCGGCGCGCAAACCGCGCTGCCGGGCGCCAACCAGAACTCGGCGGTGGCGAGCGCGCAAAGCGCGCCGCCCGTGCAAGCCGCGCCGGGCGCGCCGCGGCAAATAACGCCGGCCGTGGAGCAGGCGAGGCGGCCGGCGCCGCCGGCCGCAAGACGCACGGCGGCGGTCGCGCCGGTGCAAAAGCCGAAGCCGAAACACAAATCGAAGCCCAAGCCGAAGCCGCAGGTGGCGAAAAAGAAAGAGCCGCCGAAGGCGCAAACCGCGAAGCAGCCGAAGCAGGCGCCGTGGCCCAGCCAGCAGCAGGCGCAGTCGCCGTGGCCGGGCCAGAAGCAGCAGGCGACACAGCCGTGGCCCGGCACGCAGACCAGCACCAGCCAGAGCGCCACGTCGCCCTGGCCGTCGACAACGGCGCCGGCGCCGGGCACGTTTACGCGGTGAGGTGAGCCGATGCCGGTGCGTGCGCTTGACGCACGCCCGTTGTTGCACGGCTAGTTTGGCGCGCGTCAGCCGCTTTACGTCAACTCAGATGCGGGCCTGGCCCGCCGGCCGCCTCCAGCACGGCGGCGCGCCATTGCGGTCCCGCCACCGCTGACTTGCAAGATCAACCAATGACCCGCTTCCTTGGCATCGACCACCCCCTCATTCTCGTGCGCGACATCGATGAGGCTGCCAGGCGCTACGAAGCGTTGGGCTTCAAGATCGCGCCGGTTGGGAAACATCCGTGGGGCACAAGCACTGCATTGGCAATATTCAATGGCTGCGCGCTCGAGCTCATGAGCATCTATGACGAAACCTTGATCGACGAGAAACCGATTGGAGCTTTCCGATTTGGGCGGACGATCCGCGACCACCTTGCGGCGCGTGAAGGGATTTCCTTGCTTGCCTTGCATAGTGAGGACGCCGAGGGCGATATCGCGATCGTGAACAGCCGCGGGGTCGTTTGTCAGGGCGCGATTGAGTTCGGCAGGGAGGTCGTGCTTCCGGACGGACGCAAAGACCGCACGGCGACAACTCTGAAAATTCTGTATGCGACCGATCTGCCACGCCTGTCGAATTTCGCTTGTCAGCAGCATCGCCCCGAACTGATTTACGTTGCAAGTTGGCTCGATCATCCGAATAGGTCTTATGGCATCAGCCAGGTCACAATTCTCGCGGAAAAGCCCGATCAGCCGCGCGTGCGAGCGCGGCTTGCCGGGCTTTACGGTCACACGGCCCTCTTCGATTTCGTCGATGGGTTTGGCGCGAGAACAGGAAATGGAAATTTTATTGTCATCGATCGCGCCGCAGCGGCGGAGCGGTATGGTTCGCTGCCGCCGGATATCGTCTGCGCGCCTGAGCCTTGTTATATCGCCATCGATATCAGGGTGCCTGACGTCGCGACGGTCGTTCCGTTTGTCGAAGCTGCCGGCGCCGCTTTCCACACCGTTGGACGCCGTCTCCTTATCACGGATGCGCAATACTACGGAAACGTGTTTCTAACTTTCGTCCCGCCGGAAGCGTCAAACCCTTGATGTGCGGACAGTCGGCTGAACTGTGCGGCGGCCGTCGCGTATCGGCCTCAATGTCGGCATTTGGCCCATCGCTGCATAAGCGGCACAATTCAAGGCTCCCAATGTGCGTCCCGGCCCCTTTGAGCGCGCTCACCGGGCGACAAGACGGTTGGGAGTCCCGCTAACGCGATGGCGATCTCGTTGCCGACCCTCGGCGGCAAATGGTCATATCGCAACGACGCAATAATTTGTGCGATAAGTGAACGCGTACTGCCAGAGGAGCCGGGTTTTGCGGTTGTTTATTCTGCGTTTGCTCTGCGTCACGATGGCTGGAACCGTCTGCAGCCCTCCAGTCTATTCGGGCGAGTCTAATTCAGTGGCCGCTGCCTATCGCGCGTTGTCATTGATGCCGCCTTCGCCGTCCGGTCTGACCGTCTGTCACGGATTCGGTTGCAGGGATCGGACTGAGATCGCATTCTCAGCCTCGGATCGAATGAAAATGGCGCAGATTCTCCAGGCCGGCCGGGCTTCGCCTGCCTCCGAGCGCCGCGCCATCGCCGTTGCAGTGGCGTGGTTCGATCGACGTATCGGCCCTGAAGCGGGAACGCAATTTCATGTCGCGCGGGCCGGACTAGCGCAGATGTTCGATGCTCACTCGCAATTCGATTGTATCGACGCCAGCCGCAATACGACCAGCCTGTTGCTCGTGCTCGATGACTTGCATTTGCTCAAGTACCATCGGGTGAAGCAGCCGGTGGCGCGGGGAGCGCTGATTGATGGGCGCTGGCCACACGCGACTGCGGTCATTGCCGAACTGGCAAGTCAAAAAGAATGGGCGGTTAACTCGTGGACCCATGCGGCGGGCGAGCGGCCGGATATCATGCCACTGGACCAGTGGTTACAGGGCCCACATTAATTCTACGCGCGCAGCGCCGCTTTATAGACGTGAAATGCAAGAGACGATGGCGTAAGCTTTCATTTTCGATATTGGCGGGCAGCATCATTTTAGTACACCGTGTAAGCGCCATCGTCGCTACAATGTCGTCATGCGGCTGGCATTAAAACTTCATCCGGACTCGCATTGCAGTGCGGTGGACCATATCGACGTGGACGTCGTGCGCGCGCAACCCGCCAGTCTAGTATTGCGATATTTCGTGACCGGAACGATCGGCAATTTGCGCCTGCCGGGCATGTTGGCGCGCGCGCGCGCCGATGAGCTTTGGCGGCACACATGCTTTGAGGCGTTTGTTCGGGCCTTGCCGTCGGCTGCATATTACGAGTTCAACTTTTCCCCCTCGACGCGATGGGCAGCCTATCGGTTCAGCGGTTATCGGGAGGGGCAGACCGTCGCGAGCGAGATCGGCACTCCGGGCATCGACGTGCATTCAGGCGCTGACAGCTACCGATTGGCAGCCGCACTGGCGTTGGACGGGTTGCCGAGCTTGCCAAGCGATGCGATTTGGCGGCTCGGTGTTTCGGCGGTCATCGAAGAAACGGGCGGCTCTTTATCGTATTGGGCGCTGGCGCACCCTGCGGGCAGGGCGGACTTTCATCATTCCGATTGCTTTGCGCACGAACTCCCAGCAGCATGAGACAGCATGAAATTCGGCCTCGATCGGATTCTCACTGAGCCCGCTTTGCGCGCCCCGCTGCAAGGCCGGCGCGTGGCGTTGCTCGCGCATCCGGCCTCGGTCACGCAAGACTTGACGCATTCGCTCGACGCGCTCGCGACCTGCGGCGACATGAAGCTTACCGCCGCTTTCGGTCCGCAGCACGGTCTGCGCGGCGACAAGCAAGACAACATGATCGAATCGCCCACGTACAACGATCCGCAGCATGGCATTCCGGTCTTCAGCCTGTATGGCGACGTGCGCCGGCCGACCGATGCGATGATGGACACATTCGATGTCATTCTCGTCGATCTGCAGGACTTGGGTTGCCGCATCTATACATTCGTCACGACGCTGCGTTACGTTCTCGAAGCGGCTGCGCAACACCGAAAAGCCGTGTGGGTGCTGGATCGTCCCAATCCGATCGGCCGTCCCATCGAGGGCCTGCGGCTGAGGTCCGGATCGGAGAGCTTCGTCGGCGCCGGGCCGTTGCCGATGCGCCACGGCCTTACGCTTGGCGAGTTGGGTTTGTGGTTTATCGGAACGCGCAAGCTCGACGTTGAATACAACATCGTCGAGATGCAGGGGTGGCAGCCGGAAACCGCACCGGGATTTGGCTGGCCGCTCGGTAGCCGAACCTGGATCAATCCCAGTCCCAACGCGCCGAACTTATGGATGGCGCGCGCCTATGCCGGCACGGTGATGCTGGAAGGCACGACGCTTTCGGAGGGCCGCGGCACCACGCGGCCGCTCGAATTGTTCGGCGCGCCCGATATCGATGCCAAACGGGTGCTGAAGGAAATGCACACACTGGCGCCGCACTGGCTGCAGGGCTGCCGCCTGCGCGATTGCTGGTTCGAACCGACGTTTCACAAACACGTCGGCAAGCTTTGCAACGGCGTGCAGATTCATACCGAAGTCACCGGCTACGATCACCGAGCGTTCAAGCCTTGGCGCATCCAAGCGCTCGCTTTCAAAGCGATCCGCAATTTGTATCCCGATTATCCGTTGTGGCGCGATTTTCCTTACGAATACGAACATGACAGGCTCGCCATCGATGTCATCAACGGGTCTGCGTTGCTGCGCGAGTGGGTCGACGATCCCGCGGCAACGCCGCACGACTTGGATGCGCTCGTTAGGCCGGACGAGCAGGCTTGGTTGAACGAGCGCCGAGCCCATCTGCGCTACTGACGGACCGCGGCGGCAAACGGGCGCCGTTCAATCGGCCGAGATAGGCTCCGGTCGACGCCTCTTTCATTTTTTACAGCAAGCGACGCGATGGCGCCCATCGGCCCTTGGCGGACATTGTGCGACCGCCGGTGAGAACCCGCTTGCGGAGGCAAAGCGTAACTGACCGGAATACCCGGAAGACGCCGTTGCGAATGCGCCGGTCGCCCCTACGAAGGACGCCAGCCTATGGCCCTTCGCGACGTTTGCTGTGTTGCAACGCAATGTCGGCATGTGGGCGCAAGGCGGACTTCTTGAAGCGGAGGCCGCGGCGGAGGTCGCACCGATAGCGTGGGTTTAGAATTCGTTAACCATCTAAGTTCTTAATCTTACGTCGCGCGGCCACGTGATCGAGGGGACCGCATGCGACAGACAGCAATACGAATATTGCAATTCTCTGTTCTGTTCGGCTTCAGCCTTGCTATCGGCGCGGCAGACGCGCGCTGGAAGCCGGAATATGCCAGCGCCCCACAAGCGGTCCAGGACTGGTACCGCAACGCCGAGCTCACACCGCAGGCGAGATTCCGCTTCGCATTCACGAAATGCTGCGAGCATGCCGATGTGGTGAAGACGCAGTTTCGCGTGAATCGGACCGATGCAAGAGACGAATGGTATTGGCTTGACGGCGCAAATTGGCGACGCGTGCCGGACGACATCATTCATTGGGGCGAAACCGCGCCAAGCAAACAGCCGACGCTATTTGTCTACCGAGGCAAAGCGACGTGCTTTTGGCCGGGCGCGTCCGGAATCTAACGCAATCGAACAATAAGCCGCTGTCCAGGGCCGCAGCTATGCGGTCGCGCCGCCTGCCTCAGCTTAAATGCGGCCCCGGGCCGCCGGCCGCCGCCAGCACGGCGGCGCGCCATTCGCGCTTGACCGGCAGGATTGGCGGCATCGGCGCCACGTTCGGCTCCGCCGTCGGCGCCGCGATCGAACTCGATGCACTCGGTCTGCGAGCCGCGCCGCATGAACAGATTGTAGATCAGCCATTGCGCGCGGTGCCGCCGGCTGGCGAGCGGGAAGCGGCCGGCGATCGATGCGGCCGTGTAGAAGTTCTCGTAGGCGCGCTTGACGCCGAGGCGCAGATCGTCGCCCGACATCTGCGCCGGGCGATAGACGACGTGGCCCTGGTCGTACATCGTCCAGTCGAACGAGACGATGCGGTTTTCCTTCTTCATCTCGTACCAGGTGAGCGTGCCGGGATAGGGCGTCAGCGTCGAATAGGCGACGGCGTCGTATTTGGCGTCGATGTTGAAGGCGACGGTGTCGTCGAACACCGCGGTGTCGTCGCCGTCGAAGCCGAACATGAACAGCCCGAACACCATGATGCCGTAGGCGTGCACCTTCTCGACCAGCGCGGCGAAGGTGTCCGGCCGGTTGACGTGCTTGTGCACGCTCTTGAGCGTGTCGCGCGAGATCAATTCAAAGCCGATGCTGAGCAGCGTGCAGCCGCTTTCCGCGGCGAGCTCGAGCATGCGGTCGTCCTGCGCCAGCTTGGAAGTGACGCCGGCCTGCCATTGGATGCCGCGGCCTTTCAAGGCGCGCATCACTTCCTTCGGGCGCTCGGGGGTGCCGAAGAAATCGGCGTCGTTGATCGAGATGATGCGCGCGCCGCAATTCTCCATTTCGTGGATCACCTCGTCGACCGGCCGGTAGCGGAATTTCAGCCCGTTCATCAGCGGCTCGGCGCAGAAGGTGCAGCCCTGGTGACAGCCGCGCGAGGTCTGCACGAAGGTCTTGTTGACGTAGCGGTGCTTCTTCAGCAGGTCATAGCGCGGCATCGACAGCCCGACCATCGGATGCAGCGCCTCCGACTTGTAGGTGCCGCGCATCGATCCGTCCTTGAGATCGTCGAGCAATTTGTCGATCACCAATTCGACCTCGCCGATCACCACGGCGTCGGCGTGCTGCAGCGCCTCCTTGGGCATGAAGCTCGGATGCACTCCGCCCATGACGACCGGCACGCCTTTGGCGCGGAAGCGGTCGGCGATTTCGTAGCCGCGGTTGACATAGCTTGTCATCGCGGAAATGCCGACCAGGTCGGCGTCCAGGTCGAAATCGATTTCTTCGATGTTCTCGTCGGTCAGCACCACCTCGTAGCGGTCGCGCGGGATGCAGGCGGCGACCGCCAACAGCCCCGCAAGCGGCGAATAGAGCGCGCGCTTCATATAGAGCGGGCGGGTGGTCAGCGAATCGGTCTTGGGATTGATCAGATGGATGATGCGCGAGCGCACGGGGGACCCCTCCGACGTGATCAGTGCCTAGGGCCCAACAAGCTTACCACGTCCAAGGTTCCCTGAGCCCCGCACAGGCCTGCGGCGTCTTGCAGCGGCCGGCATCGCGCACGATTCTTGGCGCTTGCTTTATGGGGGCGGGCGCGACCATACAGCTTGCCAAATTCCTTGATGGATTGCCGGGTTAACCGACCCCATGCGCTTCACCGTCGCCATTGTCGGCCGGCCCAATGTCGGCAAATCGACCCTGTTCAACCGGCTGGTGGGCCGGCGGCTGGCGCTGGTCGACGATACGCCGGGGGTAACGCGCGACCGCCGCGAGGGCGAGGGCCGGCTCGGCGATCTCGATTTTACGGTGATCGATACCGCGGGATTTGAAGAATCGGCGCCTGAGAGCCTGTCCGGCCGCATGCGGGCGCAGACCGAGACCGCAATCGCGCAAGCCGATGCGATCTTCTTCATGATCGATGCGCGCGCCGGGCTGATGCCGGCCGACCGCGCCTTCGCCAGTCTGACGCGCAAGTCCGGCAAGCCGACGGTTCTGATCGCCAACAAGATGGAAGGCACCGCCGGCGAAGGCGGGCGGCTGGAGGCCTATGCGCTCGGACTTGGTGAGCCAATTCCGGTTTCCGCCGAGCACAACGAAGGCTTGTCCGATCTCTACGACGCGTTGCGCGCCGTCCTGCCGGCGCAAACCGCCGCGGCGGCGCAAGCGAGCGCCGACGAAGAGCCGCATCCGATCCGCGTCGCCATTATCGGACGACCGAATGCCGGCAAGTCGACGCTGATCAACCGCCTGAT
This sequence comes from uncultured Alphaproteobacteria bacterium, assembly GCA_963727555.1. GTDB lineage: Bacteria > Pseudomonadota > Alphaproteobacteria > Rhizobiales > Xanthobacteraceae > Pseudolabrys. The sequence continues at coordinate 59,659 of CAVSGT010000007.1, forward strand.
CGGCGAGGAGCGGCTGCTCACCGCGCCGGAAGCGGGCACCACCCGCAACTCCATCGCAGTCGATTTGGATTGGCGCGGCCAGAAATTCCGCCTGCATGACACCGCCGGGCTGCGCCGCCGCTCGCGCATCGACGAAAAGCTGGAGAAGCTGTCGGTCGCCGACGCGCTGAATGCGATCCGGTTTGCCGAGGTCGCGGTGGTGCTGCTCGACGCGGCGATCGCCTTCGAGGAGCAAGACCAGCGCATCGCCGATCTGGTGGAGCGGGAAGGGCGCGCTTTGGTGATCGCGGTCAACAAATGGGATCTGCAGGAGGTCAAGCCCGGCGCCATCGGCAAGCTGCGCGAGCTGGCCGACGAGAAGTTGACGCAGCTCAAAGGCGTGCCGCTGGTGGCGGTGTCGGGGCTGACCGGCGAAGGCCTCGACCGGTTGATGCAGGCGATCGTCGATGCCTACGCGGTGTGGAACAAGCGCGTGGCGACGGCGGCGCTCAATCGCTGGTTCGAGGACGCGCTGTCGGCGCATCCGCCGCCGGCGGTGTCGGGGCGCAGGCTCAAGCTCAATTACATCACGCAAGCGAAAAGCCGGCCGCCGAGTTTCGTTCTGTTTTGCACGCGCGCCGACGCGTTGCCCGACGCCTACAAACGCTATCTGGTCAATTCATTGCGCGACACGTTCGAACTGCCGGGCACGCCGATCCGCCTGACGCTGCGCGAGAAGGGCAATCCGTTCAAGGGCCGGGCGCGACGGAAGAGATAGGCGATCGCCGCGCCCTCGCTCTGTCACCCCCGGGCTTGACCCGGGGGTCTATGACGTTGCGCGTCATACCGTGTGTGCGGCGGCCGCGGCGCGCCCTCATGGATTGCCGGGTCAAAGCCTGGCAATGACATGGCGTATAAGCGCTGGCTTTGCGCCCGCGCTCACTGCTTCACGCAGACCGCGGTCATGCCTTGCGATGCCGCGCAGGTGGCGGACGCCGGCTGCACCTGGGCCGCCATCGGCACGTCAGCCAAACAGACGGCGGACGCGATCACCTCGCCGCCCTGGCAGCTGATCGAGCAGCCCGAGGTGCGGCAATCCGCGGCGGTGCGTTGAATGACATGAAGCGCTGCGCTGCTCTGTCCCGCGGGTCCTGCCGGCCCCGCTGGCCCCGCCGGCCCCTGCGGTCCAGCCGGTCCCTGGTCGCCTTTCGCTCCGGCGTCGCCTTTGTCGCCCTTGGGTCCTTTCGGTCCCATCGGGCCGGCCGGGCCGCGCCGGCCCAGCCGGACCTGCCGGCCCGCGCCGGACCCGGCATCGCCGACCGGCACCTGCGGCCCTGCCGGACCGGCTGCGGCCTGCCGGGCCTGCCGCGCCCGCAGGGCCGACCGCGCCAGCCGGTCCCGCCGGTCCAGCAGCGCCGGCAACGCCCTTGTCTCCCTTGGCACCCGCGGGCCCCGCCGGTCCGGCGGCGCCTTGCGGTCCTTCGAAGCAGCCGGCCAGCAGGAAAGCCGCGGCCAAAAGAGCCGATGCCGTCAAAATTCGCATAATATTTCCTCCCCTTGTGCCGCTTTGACGTCTCATGCGGCTTTTCTGACTGTTACACGTTGTTCGCCCCGTCTCGGTCGACGCACGATTGACGCGCGTCCGCGTTCTTTTTCAACCGTCCTCCACCGCTGGAATGCCGCTCGCCGAGATTGGCATTCATTGTTGCTGTGATCGTGAAGCGTAGCCCGGATGCCATGGGATACAAGTTGAATTATACGCGCTGCGACATTGCGGCGGTTGCTATCATCGCGCCGCAACATAACCCTTTGCTGACAAGATGAGCCGATCCGTTCGCAGCGTTGCAAAAAGACGGTAGGATCGGCGGCGGCGACGGCTCAGGGCGCATGAGCAATCTATGACCAAGCCGAGAAATGACGCGCGCGTGGTCGTCTCCAAAGATGGGCCCTACGTCGTCAGCGGCAATATCCCGCTCGCGCAGCAGATCATCGGGATCGATGCCGAGGGCGGCTCGGAGCAATGGATCGAGGGCAAGACGATTGCCGCGCGCGAGCGCTATTCGCTCTGCCGCTGCGGCCAGTCCGGCAACAAGCCGTTTTGCGACGGGACGCATTCGAAGATCGGCTTCGACGGCAGCGAGACTGCAAGCCGCCAGCCCTATCTGACGGAAGCGCGCTTCTTCGACGGTCCGGCGATGCTGCTCACCGATGTCGAAAGCCTGTGCGCCTTCGGCCGCTTCTGCGATCCGAACGGCAAAGTGTGGCACCAGGTCAGCCGCAGCGACGAGCCCGAGGTGCAAGCGATGTTCGTGCGCCAGGTTCAGAACTGTCCGGCCGGCCGATTGGTCGCGTGGGACAAGCAAACCCGCAAGCCGGTGGAGCAGGAGCTTGCCGTGGCGATCGGTCTGGTCGAGGATCCCGCGCAGGATTGCAGCGGACCGCTGTGGCTGCGCGGCGGCATCGCCGTGGTTTCATCGGACGGTTTCGAATATGAGGTGCGCAACCGCGTCACGCTCTGCCGCTGCGGCGCTTCGCAGAACAAACCGTTCTGCGACGGCGCGCATGCCTCGATCAAATTCAAAGACGAATAGGCGCTATCTTGGCGGCGTTTTTCGGCGCCGCCGGCACGGTGAAGGCCATCGTCAGCGCGCCGGCGGAGGCGGCGGCCGCGGCTGCGACAGGCCGATGCGATAGCCGGCCGCCAGCGAGCCAAGACCGGCGGCGATCGCGACGCCGGCGAGCTGGGCGACGCGGCTTGCCGCATTGTTGATGCCGGAGGCGAGGCCTTCGTCGCTCTGCGTCACGCTCGACAGCACCGAGGCGGTCAGCGGCGCGACCAACAAGGCGAAGGAAACGCCGAGCAGCGCCATGGGCGCGATCACGCCGAGCGACAAGCGAGGCGTCCTGGGCGAGCGCCATCCACGACATAGGCGAGCGCCGCGCCAAGCGGCCCGGCCATCAGCATGGTGCGCGCGCCCATCTTGTCGGCGAGGCCGCCGAACACGCGCGACAGCAGGCCGACGGCGAGCGTGAACGGCAGGAAGACGAGCCCGGCATCGGTGGGCGGCAGGCCGCGGCGGTCGACCAGGTCGAAGGGCAGCAGAAAGAACATGATCGCGAGCCCGCCATAGATCAGCAAGCGTCGCGAGATTGAGCCCGACGAAGGCGCGGTTGCTGGGCGAGGCGCGGCGGCGTCATCGGATGATCGGTCGCGCGCTCCCAGAAGGCGTAGACGGCAAGCCCGGCGAGGCCGAGCACGCCCGCGATCGACGATCGTGACGCCGACGAGGCGTCGCCTGATTGCGCATCGCTGCGCGCCGATCCGGCTGAGCGCCCAGGCGAGCGCCGCGAGCGCGGCGGCGATGATCGCCGCGCCGACGATGTCGAAGCGGCGCGGTTCGAAGCCGGTCCGTCGGGCGCTAGGCCGAGCAGAAGGCCGACGGCGACGAGCGCGATCGGCGGATTGATCCAGAACACGGCCTGCCAGCCGAACGTCTCGGTCAGCCAGCCGCCGAGCACCGGGCCGCCGGCGGTGGTCGAGCGCGGATGCCGCCGCCCAGACGCCGATCGCGCGGTTGCGCTCTTCTTGCGGATAGGTCGCGCCGATCAGCGCTAGACTGGCCGGCGTGACCAGCGCCGCGGCGATGCCTTGCACGACGCGCGCGGCGATCAGCCAGGCGGCGACGGGCGCCAGCGCGCAAGCGGCCGACGCCGCGCCGAACAACAGGCAGCCGAGCGCCAGCATGCGCGCCTTGCCGTGGGCGTCGGCGAGCGCGCCGCCGATCAACGTGAGCGAGGCCAGCGCCAGCACGTAACCGTTGAGCACCCACTGCACAGCGGCAAGGTCGGCGCCGAGACGCGGCGCGCAGCTTCGGCAGCGCAACGGTGAGCGCCGAGCCGTCGATGAACGCCATCGACGAGGCGATCACGCAGGCCGCCAGCACCATGGGGCGACGTCGCGCGCGACGATTTCGCGACCGAGCGCGCGCGGACACGGCTCGGCTTCGATGATGCCGCGGCTGCACGGCTCGACGAACGGTTGCGCCATGACACCTCCGCCGCGTGCAAGCTAGAACGCCATCGCGGCTCCAATGCTGGCTTAGGACGGCGGATTGAAGCTGAGAAATTTGCCGGCACGATAGTCGTAAATCTTGCCGTTCTCGCTGCATTCGGGAAGGCACAGCGGCACAATCGTCTTCACGACTTCTTCAGCCGTCGGCAGCGTCATCGGATCGATGCCGGGAAAGGCCGTGGCATACATGCGCGTGCGGGTCGGGCCCGGCGCGACCAGATTGGCGCGCACCGGCGTGTTGGCGCATTCGGTGGCGTAGGAGGCGACCAGCGCTTCCAGCGCCGATTTGGTGGCGGCGTAGGGCGCCCAATAGGCGCGCTGCTTGTGCGCGACGCCGGAGGTCAGGAACACCGCGCGTCCAGCGCTCGAACGCTTGAGCAAGGCGTCCATGCAGCGCAGGAGCTGCCAATTGGCGTTGACGTTGACGGCGAAGGTGTTCTCCCAATCCTTCGGCTCGATATGGGAGATCGGCGACAGCGGGCCGATGACGCCGGCATTGCCGACGAGCACGTCGAGCCGCTGGTAGCGCTCGTTGAGCGCGAGCGCCAAACGCACGATGCCGTCTGAATCCTTGACGTCGAGCGGCACCAGCGTGGCCGAGCCGCCGATGCCCTTGATCTTGTCGTCGAGCTCTTCCAGCCCGCCGACCGTGCGCGCCACCGCCACGATATGCGCGCCGGCTTCGGCCAGCGCGAAGGCGAGCGCCGCGCCGATGCCGCGCGAGGCGCCGGTGACCAGCGCGATTTTGTCGGCGAGGGGTTTGGAGACGCTGATGTCTGAAGGGTGGAGACTGTGATGCGAGGAGGCGCTGGTTGCGTGGCTCGTCGCTGAGGGACGGACGATATGGCTCGGGGGGTAATGGCGCGCTAGTTGCGCGGATCGGTACGCGGATGAACAGGATTGCGTGTTTTATTGTGCGATACATAATCGAATGGGTGGTGATTTTGAACTCGGCAACTGATATTGAGAGCCTGCAAATGCGGCACGACACTGTGGCGGCGCGGCTTGGTGGCTGTTGAGGTGATAAAGGCTTGTGCAGGATTGCGAGAATAAACGGGCGGCTTGTGGGTAAGCGGAGAAATCGCGTGCTTGGTGAACGCAGCGTGAGTGAAGGGCGGAACGATGGCGGCGAACCCATGAATTGGCAGCTCAGAACGACTCGTGGATGCGCATGGCGAGTTATCAACGACGAAGGCACGCTGCGCTGTAGGTGATGCGATGGCGCGTGCACGCATTGTTGGCAGCAGGACAACAGCTCAGCGATCGCGTAGGGCAGGGCGATCGCGTGAATGGCAGTGTAGACTGCGAAAACGGGCACGCACAGCATGGTGGAACGTGACGTTGTTCTGAAAGATGAAACGCAGCGGGCGCGTATCTTGGTGAAGGAGGTGATCAGACACTTGAAATAGATCGCGTTGAGAATGACACAGATTGTGTGGATCGATCTCGGTGAGAAGACGCTCGATCTTCGTTGGGTTGACTCACCAATGATTGATCGCGTCGACTTGGACCGGTGAACAATTCGGCCATTCACTACTCGTTGTGCACGCTTTTATACGAGGCGGCCACATCATGCGGGACTTGCGCTTATTTGCAGAATTGGGAGGCCGCTACAAGGCAGCCGGCCATCGGATGCACTGTTAACAGGCCCTGAAAGTGCGATGTGTGGCGGAGAGCGTCTGTTGCAGAACTTTCGCATCTGGCTTGCGTTCGCGGCGCGGCAAGCGCATCGCATGGCGGTGCGATACTGTAGGGCGAGATCACCAGATTGCCCGGCTTGACGGCGAGCTTGGCGAACAATTGGTAGCCGGACTCGTTATACGCCTTGACGAGCGTCGCTTGCTCGCCCGCCGAGGCGTCGCGCGGCGCCATCGCCGCGGCCGCGAGCATAGCGAGCGCCAGCAGCATCGAAGCGGCGCGCGTTGAGATCGACTTTCCGGTGTGTGCAATCATCGGCAAGGCTCCCCGATGGTCTAACCGGCACGGCCCTCGTTCAGCGGCTCTTCCAATCGGCCGGGTACATGCGCTTGAGCTCGGCCTTCTCGTCCGGCGTGAGCGGGAAATAACGGGCAGATTTTGAAGCAAAGAGCTTGGGCCGGCAAGGCGCCGGCCGACCGCACATCAGTCTGCTCGGATCGCTGTTGTGCCGAGCCCGATGGCGTGGCCGAGCTCGTGGGCGATGACGTTGCGGGCGACATTGGGCAGCGTGAGCGGAAAGGCATGCGTGTTGCGGATCGCGACCAGCGCCTGATTTTGTTTCGGCCAGCGGGCGGCAAACGACACGAACGAGCCTTGCGACAGCGCGACGACGATATTGCCGCGCCAGCGGCCGACCTCGAATGGGAAGCTTGGCCGACCAATTATGCCTCAGCACTTTGGTGCTGGCGTCGGCAAGTTCGGCGGCGGAAATGGCCCCTTTGGCGGTGGTGACGGCGCCGAGCCGGAACGGGCTTCCCAATTCGGCGAAGGTCTTGTTCCAGAACGCGACGGCTTGGCGCACCAGCGCCACGCGGGCGTCGTCGCCTTGCACCAACACCGTGACCGACGGCGATGTCGTCCAGGGCACGCCCCAGGCGCCGCGCAGGCTGCGCTGCGCATCGGCGTCAGACGAGAAGCCGGCGACGATGACCAGCAAAGCAGCGACAGCGATGCCGCGTGCGGCGCCCGGGATCAGCGCGATGCAATTGGCGAGGGGTTTGTCAGCCATAAGCTCGTCATGGCCGGGTTTGTCCCGGCCATCCACGTTTTCTTCTACGCAGCGTTTAGAAAACGTGCCGATCCGGGACATGGCCGATTTGATTCAGATTGTGCCGCTAGATCGCCTCGGCGAGCAGCGACAATTGCCGCGGGCTTGAATCGGTGCCGGCCTGATCGGTGAGCGGGGTCGGATAGTCGCCGGTGAAACAATGATCGGTGAATTGCGGGCGCACCGGATCGCGCCCCTTCCCATAGCCCATCGCCCGGTAGATGCCGTCGACCGACAGGAAGGCGACCGTATCGGCCCCGATGAATTCGCGCATGCCTTCGAGATCGTGCGTCGCCGCCAGCAGCTTGTCGCGCTCGGGCGTGTCGATGCCGTAATAGTCGGGATGCGTGATCGGCGGCGAGGCGATGCGGAAATGCACTTCGCGCGCGCCGGCGTCACGCATCATCTTGACGATCTTGGACGAGGTGGTGCCGCGCACGATCAAGTCATCGACCAGCACGATGCGCTTGCCGTTGACCACGGCGCGGTTGGCATTGTGCTTGAGGCGCACGCCGAGCGCGCGGATCTGCTGGGTCGGCTCGATGAAGGTGCGCCCGACATAGTGATTGCGGATGATGCCCAGCTCGTAGGGGATGCCGGAGGCGTGCGAGAAGCCGATCGCCGCCGGCACGCCCGAATCCGGCACCGGCACGATGACGTCGGCCTCGGCCGGCGCTTCTTGCGCCAATTGCGCGCCCATCGCCTTGCGCACGTCATAGACCGGCCGGCCGCCGACGATCGAATCCGGCCGCGCGAAATAGATGTATTCGAAGATGCAAGGGCGCGGCGGCATCGGCGGGAACGGCTTGTGGCTGTGGGCGCCGTCCTCGTCGAACACCACCACCTCGCCGTTTTCGATGTCGCGCACGTATTTGGCGCCGATGATGTCGAGCGCGCAGGTCTCCGAGGCCAGTACCGGGCAGCCTTCAAAGGTGCCGTAGACCAGCGGGCGAATACCGAGTGGGTCGCGCGCGCCGACCAGCTTCTTGTTGGTGAGGCCGACGAAGGAATAGGCGCCTTCCAGTTGGCGCAGGCCGTCGATCAAGCGGTCGACAAAGCGGTTGCGGTGCGAGCGCGCGACCAGATGCAGGATTACCTCGGTGTCGGAGGTCGACTGCATCATGGCGCCGTCGTGCACGAGTTGGCGGCGCAGCGTCAGGCCGTTGGTGAGGTTGCCGTTGTGGCCGACCGCAAAGCCGCCGGCATTGAGCTCGGCGAACAGCGGCTGCACGTTGCGCAGGATGGTTTCGCCGGTGGTCGAATAACGCACATGGCCGACCGCCACCAGGCCGGGCAGGCGGTCGATGATCTCGCGCTTGGCGAAGGCGTCGCCGACCAGGCCGAGTCGGCGCTCGGAGTGGAAGCGCTTGCCGTCGAAAGAGACGATGCCGGCGGCCTCCTGGCCGCGATGCTGGAGCGCGTGCAGGCCGAGCGCGGTGATGGCGGCGGCGTCGGGATGGCCGAAGATGCCGAACACGCCGCATTCCTCGCGGAGCCGGTCGGCATTCGGATCGAAGACTGTATCCATGCCGCTCGCCTCGCTTGCGTCGTGATGGTCTGGCATCGCTAACGGGTTCCGCTCGCCTGGGTCTCGATCAGCTGCTGCATGGCGGTGCGCTGGGCCTTGCCGTAGCCGCCCGGCCCGCGCAGATCGGAATGCTGGTCGGGATTGGCATCCGGGGGTTCCTGCTCTTCCTGCTTCTTCGGCCGCAACCTCTTCAAGATGGTGTTTTCGGGGTCTTCCGGCAACAGCGAGATCAGCCATTGTCCCGTGCTTTGCAGTACGACTTTCGACTTGGCGTTTTGCACCCACTCTGGCTGCGCCTTGGTCGGCACCAGCCAGGCGAAGAACAGGAAGGCGACCACCACGATAATGAGCCCACGGCCCAGTCCGAACAGGAAGCCGAGGGTGCGGTCGAGCGCGCCCACCCGGCTGTCGAGGATCATGTCGGAGATGCGCACGGTGATGACCGAGACGATCAGCAGCGTGATCAGGAAGATGCCGCCGATGGTGACGGCTTTGGCGACGATGTCGCTGGAGATGTATTGCTGCGTGATCGGCGCCACCCGGTTGAACGAATAAAGCGTCACCAGCGCCGCGATACCCCAGGCCGCGATCGACAGGATTTCGCGCATGAAGCCGCGGATCATGGCGAGCAGCCCGGAGACCAGCATGACCAACAGCAAGATGATGTCGAGCAAGGTGATCGGCATCGGCGTGACGTCAGCTCCGCGAATCCAGGCCGGCCATGGGGGTCCCGGAAAAGGACGGCAATGTCGCTCTTAAGTGCTTAATATTATGCTCATTCCTGCCTGGCGCGGGCCGTCAAGGAGTGACGGCGCGTGCCCCCGGCGCCCCGTGTATAGCGGGGCGTTGCGGTGCCGTCATCCGTCTTGTCCACCACTTTTGGCGAAGCTGGGGCGACGGCCACAGGCGGCAATATCGGCGACCATTGTGGCGAGACTTGTCACATCGGTGACCTTCAGTTCGGCGGCATCGGCGCGCGCGGATTCCGGCACCACGGCGCGCGCAAAGCCGAGCTTGGCGGCCTCTTTGAGCCGGGCCGGTGCTTGCGCCACCGGCCGCACCGCGCCCGACAGCGATATCTCGCCGAAATAGACCGCATCGGCCGGCAGCGGTGCATTGGCGAGCGAAGAGACGAGCGCCGCGGCGGCGGCAAGATCGGCCGCCGGCTCCTGGATGCGCAGCCCGCCGGCGACATTAAGGTAAACGTCGTGGCCGCCGAGCCGAATACCGCAATGCGCCTCCAGCACCGCCAACACCATCGACAACCGGCTCGGGTCCCAGCCGACCACCGCGCGGCGCGGGGTGCCGAGCGAGGAGGGCGCCACCAGCGCCTGAATTTCCACCAGCAGCGGCCGCGTGCCTTCGATGCCGGCGAACACCGCGGTGCCGGGCTGGCCGAGATCGCGCTCGGACAAAAACAGCTCGGACGGGTTGGCGACCTCACGCAAGCCCGAACCGGTCATCTCGAACACGCCAATCTCGTCGGTCGGGCCGAAGCGGTTCTTCACGGCGCGTAAGATTCGGAACTGGTGCGAGCCTTCGCCCTCGAACGAGAGCACGGCGTCGACCATGTGCTCCACTACGCGCGGGCCGGCGATCTGGCCGTCCTTGGTGACGTGACCGACCAAGACGATGGCGGCGCCCGAGCGCTTGGCGTAGCGGATCAGCGCCTGCGCCGAACCGCGCACTTGCGTCACCGTGCCGGGCGCGGATTCCACCATGTCGGTCCACATGGTCTGGATCGAGTCGATGACGATGAGCCGCGGCGTCTTGCCGTCCGACAGCGTGGCGATGATGTCTTCGACGGACGTTTCCGCCGCGAGCTCGACCGGCGCGGCGCCAAGCCCCAGGCGCTCGGCGCGTAAGCGCACTTGCGCGACCGCTTCCTCGCCGGAGATATAGACGGCGCGGTGGCCGTTGCGCGCCATCGCGGCGGCGGCCTGCAGCAACACAGTCGATTTGCCGATGCCGGGATCGCCGGCCATCAACAGCACCGAGCCGCGCACCAAGCCGCCGCCGGTGACGCGATCGAATTCGCCAATGCCGCAGGGCAGGCGCGGGGCCTCATGCGCCTCGCCGGTGAGCGGCTCGAGCGCGAATAGGCGGCCTTTGCCGGGTTTGCGGCCGGGACCGGCGGGACGTTCGGCGCCTTCCTCGGAGAGCGTATTCCACTCGCCGCAGGCCTCGCACTTGCCCTGCCAGCGGCTGAAGGCGGCGCCGCAGTTCTGGCAAATGAAGCTGAGGCTGCGCTTGGACATGAGGGAATCGCCGCTGAAATAATGGCCTGGAGATTAAAGCGACCAACGAGAACAATACAAGAACATTCTTTAACAAAGGGCTTATTGCAACGGAAAACCGGCTCAGCCCGCCCGGTAGACGCGGTGATAGCGGCTGCCGAGGCTGGTGAGCACCTCGTAGCCGATGGTGCCGGCGGCGCGCGCGACGTCGTCGACGCTGATGTCGTCGCCGATCAGCGTGGCCAGATCGCCGCGGCGGCCGGCGCCGGCGGGCAGGTCGGAAATGTCGATTGCCGTCAGATCCATCGATATGAGTCCGGCTATCGGGCAGCGCTCGCCGGCAACGATCGCTTCGGCGCCGGATTTCTTGTCGGACGAACTGGCGGCGCGGAAGTAGCCGTCGGCATAGCCGACCGCGGCGACCGCGATGCGCGATGTGCGTTTGGCGGTGTAGGTGGCGTCGTAGCCGATGGTTTCGCCGCGCGCCACGGTGCGCACCTGCACGATGCGCGCCTGCAACGTGATCGCCGGCTGCATCGGGTTGGGGCGTCCGGGCATCGGGTTGACGCCGAACAGCGCGACGCCGGGGCGCACCAGGTCGCAATGGGCGGCGTCGTTGAGAAAGATGCCGGACGAATTGGCGAGCGAGGAGGGGATGCCGCGGAACAGCAGGCGCACGTCGCGAAACAGCTTGATCTGCTTGTCATTGAGCGGATGGTCGGGAATTTCGGCGCAGGCGAGATGGCTCATCAACAAAGTGATGCCGTGGTGCTCGGTGCGGATGCGCGGCGCGAGTGCCGAGGCCTCGTCGACGGCGACGCCGAGCCGGTTCATGCCGGTGTCGACATGCAGCGCGGCGCCGCCGCGCCAGCCGGTCGACGCGACGAACGCGTCCCATTCGGCGAGCTCCAGCAGGCTGCCGATCACCGGCCGCGCCGCGATCTCGGCATAGGCCGGCGACGTGTTCGGCAGCAGGCCGTTGAGCACATAGATGGTGTGCTCGGGCACGACCGCGCGCAGGCGGCGCGCCTCGCTGAGATCGGCGACGAAGAAGGTCTTGCAGCCGACGCGGGCGAGCATCATGCCGACCGCCTCGAGGCCGCAGCCGTAGCCGTCGGCTTTTATCACGGCACCACACTCGGTCGGCATGGATTTGCGGCTGAGCGTATTCCAATTGCCGGCGATGGCGGCGAGGTCGACGGTGAGCACGCCGCCGGCTTCCGGTTCCGGCGGGCCCATATTGACGACCGGATGCGCCAGGGCGGGCTCGGGCGCGGTCAATTCTTGCGGGGGTGCGGGTTCGGCCTCGGCCATGGGCTTGGTCATACCGGCCCGGATCGGGCCCGTCCATGCGCCAAACGGGCAAACCTATGATTGTGGCGCGATTTGTGGGTCGCTAGAATTGCACGGCGTAACACGTTCGGGGACGGGCGCACGACGACCGACCAGAGGTAAAGCTTCCATGCCCAGTATCTCCCGGCGAAGTGGCGTTCGCGGTCTCGTTCTTCTGGCGGCCGGCGCCACGCTTGCCACGGTGCTGCCTGCCATTGCCGCGGAGAATGTCCCGTTGGCAATCAGGGGATATGACACAGTCGCTTATTTCACCGACGGTCGGCCGGTCGAAGGACTGCCAGAAATTTGAATATGAGTGGGATGAGCTCCGATACCGCTTTGCGCGTGAGGAGAATCTCAAAATGTTCAAGGCCGATCCCGTGCGCTACGCGCCGCAGTTCGCAAACTTCTGTGCGATGGCGCTCACGCGGGGAGAGATCCACGAGGCCAACCCGGAATACTGGCTGATCAGCGGCGGCAAGCTTTATATCTTCGGCGAGCCGGTCGGGCCGGACCGATTCCGGAAAGATCTTGATCAAAACGTTGCCAAGGCAAACCAAAATCGACCGCTGATTGGCAATCAATAGGGCTTTGTTCCGATTGGATTGAATCGGATCGGAGCCGATCATCTGATTTATCGCGCAATCTTGCGGTGAGCCGGCGCCGCTTCGCCAGATTGTCCTCCAGCGCTATCCGCCGTGCGCGGGTAGGGCTTCTTGCGCCGCATAAAGGCCGGCTTTGCGAAATCCATCGCGCAGGTGCTCAAGATCGGCGGATTTCAGAAATTTGGTCCCAAACGCTTGTGGATCGAAGGTGGGGTCGACGAGGCGGATCGTTTCCACGACGCGCGCGGCGTCCTCTCGGCGGTTCTGTTGCGCATACGCTGCCGCCAACAGGACGCGGCTGAAGTTAGCGCCCGCCGTCTTCTGCAGATTGATCTCGGCCTGTTCGATCGCCGCGTCGTAGCGGCGCTTCAAATAGTAAGCCAGGCTCAGTGCAAAGCGGTCGATCACGTTGAGTTCGGGATCGATATGCTGCGCCCGCTCCAAAGCTGCGATGGCGGCATCCGTCTGTCCGAGCCACAAGAGGATATTGCCGCGACCGGCAAGGACCTGCGCATCGTTCGGATTGATCGCAGCCGCGCGCTCCAGCTCCGCCTCTCCCTGCTTAAATCGCTGATGGAAAATATGGATGCGGGCGAGGATGATGTGCGCGCGCACTTCGAATTCATTGAGGGTGAGGGCCTTGTTCGCAAACTGCTCGGCGCGATCCAAGAAGCGGTCGGCGATTGCGCCCATCCCATGGATACGGCGATGTGATACGTTTCGCTGAGTGCGGCGTAGGCGGCGGCGTAGTTCGGGTCGAGCTGAACGGCGCGGTGCAGCAGGGCGCGCGCCTCCACATTGTTTGCCCGCGTCGGGCGCTGCAATGCCGGCCTTGCCCGCAGCACGTAATCATAGGCCTCGAGATTTTCGGTCGGTTTGGCGAGCACGCGACGTTGTTCGATCTCCGTGACGCGGATCGCCAAGGCGCCGACGATTTGTGTGGTAATTTTGTCCTGCAGGGCGAACACGTCCGCGAGGGGCTCATCGAAGCGGGCCGACCAAAGCACCTGCCCACGCTTGGTGTCGGCGAGTTGCGCTGTGAGCCGCACGCGGCCGCCGACTTGGCGGACGCTGCCTTCGACCAGGTAGCGGACGCCAAGATTGCGGCCGATCGTCTTTGGGCGTGGTGGCTTTGTCCTTGTAAGGAAGCACCGCGTTCCACGACATGACAGTTAGCGCTGAAAAGCGGCCAAGCGCGTTAATGACATCCTGTGTCAATCCATCCGCGACGTAATCGCGCTCCGGCTCGTCGCTCTGGTTCTGGAATGGGAGTACGGCGATGGCCGGGTTCGCCCGGGCCTCGGAGCTTGCCGCCAAGCCACGACGCGTTGAGGAAATTCCAATCGCCATCCGTGCTGGCGCTCCACCACCAGGCCGTCCCGGCGCCCGCCATGATCGCCAATACGGCGCCAAACATTGCCGCGTACGCAGGCACAAGACGCCGGTCGGTCTTTCCGGTCGCAGCGCTCGGGACCGGTTCCGTGACAGCTCGACTGCCGGGGCGCTCGGCGCCGGATGGGGTCGCGGCCGGCCCCGCGTCGGTTTCGTTGACCGCCGCTACGAACAGGTAACCGCGGCGGGCAACGGTCTTCAGGATGGCTTGGGCGTCGTCGGCGAGCGCAACCCGGATGTCGCTGATGCATTGCACCAAAGAATTGTCGGTCACGAAGACGTTGGGCCAAATGAACTGCATCAATTCGTCTTTGGAAATGACGCGGCCGCGGTTGCGCGCCAGGTAGAGCAATACATCGAACGATTTGGGTCGCAGCGGCACCACCTGGCCTGCGCAAGAGAGGCTTGCCGTGTTCGGATCAAGCGCGAACCGGCCGAACCGAAGAATCATATGTGCAGGTGTGAGCATCACCAGCCGTTGGCCCGGAAGCCAAATTCATAAAACGCCGAAATCTAGCAGGCTTTGCCGATAGTTTCAGCCTTCTTTCAGCGCGCTTTCACGACAGGAGTGCGGCGCTACGGGTATGACTGCCAGCCATCCGCTGGCTTCGGGCATGGGGTCCGATATTGGCTTTGGAGGGTCGAATGAAACAGAATCTAAAACTGGCTGTTGCTCTGCTCGCGGGCATCGCCATTGGTGGCGCTGCGCTGAGCGGGCTCCATGCGCAGGCAAAACCGCCCGCCTTTGCCATCGCCCAGCTCATCGAGTTGCACGATCGTGCGGCATTCAAGGAATTTGTCGAGCGCAACGCTGCCGGCGTTAAGGCGTCGGGCGGACATGTCGTCGCCCAGCGCGGAAAAATTTTTGCGGTCAATGGAACGCCGCCGAAAGCCGCCGGCATGGGGATGTGGGACAGTTTCGATCAGGCCGTGGGCTACTTCAACTCCGCCGCCTACAAGGAGCTGATCCCGCTGCGCGATAAAGGAGCCGATACGCGCGTGTTCATCGTCGAGGGCTTGGCGAAGTAGCAACTTGACCGGCCTCGCGCCGGTGTACCTGCACAATCAACCCGAGGAGGAGAACGATGAAACTACGAATTCCGCAAGCCTGGCGCGTCGCCGTATTGGCGCTGTCGCTATGTTCGATCGGGTTGTTGCTGTTGCCGTCGGCTGCGGCGGCACAACTGAAATATGTCGTCAAACCGGTCGCCCAGAAGAAGATCAAGCAGCTTCCACCCGGTCCGCTGTATTGGTGGGTCGAAAATTTCCCCACAGTGGCTGAAGCCAAGACCGCCATTGGTCCCGACGGGTGGAACCCGGCCTCGGTCAGCTATGAGACGACAACGTCGTTGATCGCCGAAGTCGCCGGCAAAGTGTGGGTGCTCACGCTGGGCGCCAAGGGCGGCTCGACGCCCGGCGGCAACAAGGTCGCCGAGATCGGGCCGGTGCCGCCGATCACCGCGCCCGAGTATCTGCTGCGCGTCAACTACGGGTCCGGACCTCCGGGCGCCAAGACGCCGATGCATTCTCATCCGGGCTCCGAAGCCTTCTACGTGGTGTCCGGCCAGCTCGGCCAACGGACGCCGCACGGCGTGGAACATATCGAGGCTGGCCATACCATGAATGGGCATCCCGCTAACCTGCCGATGCAGGTCTTCAACAGCGGCACCACCGATTTGACCGCCCTGATCATGTTCGTGGTCGATGCCAGCAAGCCATTCTCGGTGCCGGCCAAATTCGAGTGAGGGGCGGGCTTTCGTCCTTCGCGGCGAGGAGCGCATGATGACGGAGGCATGCCGTCACGACGCTTGGCAGAGCGAGCGTGGGTGATGATGGCAATCCCCGGGAGGTCGATATGAATCGATGTGGCATAGCCATTCATTTGGTCGCCGCAATGTTGTTTCTGGCAGGCGCCTTGCCTGCCAGCAACGCCTTCGCACAGGCCAAATCACTCAAGGACCAAGTTGTCGGGGTGTGGGCGCTCGTCTCGTGGGACTCCTTTAGTCCCACGGGAACGAAGGTTTCCGCTTTGGAAGGCGGCGATCTCAAAGGCCGGCTTGTCCTCACCGACAACGGGCTTTTGTCCGTTCAGATCATTTCAGAGTTTCCGAAACTCGCATCCAAAAATCGTCTCAAGACCACCGCCGCGGAAGACAAGGCCATCGCCCACGGGCTGATATCCTTTTTCGGTGCCTACACGGTCAGCGAAGCCGACAAGACACTTTATTTTCGCGTCGAGCGCAGTTCCTTCCCAAATCAGGTGAGGGGAAAAGACGCCAAGCGGCCCTTCACGATAGTGGGAGACGAATTGAGGTTCATCAATCCTGGCCGGTCGGCCGGTGGCGACGCCACGTTCGTGTGGAAGCGGATCAAATAGGCGCTGCCCAAGCGCGACCCAGCCGGTCGCCGCGCATCGCGACGGCTTATCAGTCCGCGTCCTAGATGCGCTCCGGCAGGTGGTCTTCGCGCGCGAGCGAGGAGAAGCGGGTCACCGCGCCCTCGAATTGCAGTTCGACGGTGCCGGTCGGCCCGTGGCGCTGCTTGCCGATGATGACTTCCGCCTTGCCGTGCACCTTCTCGCCTTCCGCCAGCCATTCCGCGAATTTCTCGCGGTTGGTCTCCAGCGGCTTGCGCATCTGGTGGTAATATTCCTCGCGGAAGACGAACATCACCACGTCGGCGTCCTGCTCGATCGAGCCGGATTCACGCAAGTCCGAGAGCTGCGGGCGCTTGTCGTCGCGGCTTTCCACCTGCCGCGACAACTGCGACAGCGCCAGGATCGGCACGTTGAGTTCCTTGGCCAGCGCCTTGAGCTTGGTGGTGATCTCGGTGATTTCCTGCACGCGATTTTCGGACGAGCGCCGGGTCGAGCCCGTCAGCAGTTGCAGATAGTCGATGATCAGAAGGTCGAGGCCGCGCTGGCGCTTGAGCCGGCGCGCGCGGGCGGCCAGCTGCGCGACCGACAGGCCGCCGGTCTCGTCGACGAAGAACGGCAGATGCTGCAACTCGACCGAATAGTCCTTGATGCGCTCGAAATCCGCCTCGCTGATGCCGCCGCGCCTGATCTGGTTGGACGGGATGCCGGTCTGCTCGGAGATGATGCGGGTGGCGAGCTGCTCGGCCGACATTTCCAGCGAGAAGAAGCCGACGATGCCGCCATTGACTGGTGATGGTGTGGCCGTCGGCCCTGACTTCGCCGCGCCAGGCCTTGGCGATGTTGTAGCCGACATTGGTGGCGAGCGAGGTCTTGCCCATGCCGGGACGGCCGGCGAGGATGATCAGGTCGGACGGCTGCAAGCCGC
Organism: uncultured Alphaproteobacteria bacterium; assembly: GCA_963727555.1. Classification (GTDB taxonomy): domain Bacteria; phylum Pseudomonadota; class Alphaproteobacteria; order Rhizobiales; family Xanthobacteraceae; genus Pseudolabrys. The sequence continues at coordinate 76,852 of CAVSGT010000007.1, forward strand.
CCATCATGCGGTCGAGGTCGTCGAGGCCGGTGGCGATGCCCGACAATTTGCCGTCGCGCTGGTAGGCGTGCGCGGCCATGTCGACGGCGGTGGTGAGCGCCTGGGCGAAGCGCTGGAAGCCGCCGTCGTAGCGGCCGGTTTCGGCCAGTTCGTAAAGCCGGCGCTCGGCGTCCTCGATCTGGGCGGCGGGCGAATTGTCGACCGGCGCGTCGAAGGCGACATTGACCAGGTCCTCGCCGACGATGATCAGCGCGCGGCGGATCGCCAGGTCATAGATGGTGCGGCCGTAGTCGTCGGCATTGATGATGGTGGTGGCTTCGGCGGCGAGCCGCGCCAGGTACTGGCTCACCGTCATGCCGCCGATATCGACATTGCCGTCGAGGAAGGTCTTCAGCGTCACCGGCGTGGCGATCTTGCCGGCGCGGACCAGGTCGCGCGACAGCTGATAGATCTTCTGATGGATCGGCTCGAAGAAATGCTCGGGGTTCGAGGAAATCGGAGACGCGGTAGAAGGCCTCGTTGTTGACCAGGATCGCGCCCAACAGCGCCTGCTCCGCCTCGATATTGTGCGGTGCGGAGCGAAAGGGCGGACTTGCTTCTTCCGCCTGCTTGCGTGCGACTGATTCGACCGGCGTCATGGCATTCCCTGTTCCGCCATTTTGACGAAACTTTGTTTGGCATTTGGCTTACACCGGTGGCGGACGCGCGCGATGGCTTAAACGCGGCGATTGCCGCTTTCCACACTAATCACTGAGGATAAAAATAGGCGCGCTTGCTCATCGAAGAGGCTTGACGGCCAACGGCGATTTTGCGGCGAAAAGCCTACTCGCCGGCCAGCCGCAGCGGCGGACGGCTCTTGCCTTCGGCGGCGAGCAGGCGCTGCTCCTCGCGCGCGATGTAGCCGCGCGTCATCGGCACGACGTTCTGCCGCTTGGCGAGCTGAATCTGGAACACCATCATGTTCTGCTCGCGGAACGACATTTCCGACGACGCCAGATAGAATTCCCACATGCGCTCGAAACGCTGGTCGTAAATGCGCTCGATTTCGTCGCGATGGGCGAGGAAACGCTCGCGCCAGGCCTTCAGCGTTTCGGCGTAGTGCAGGCGCAGGATTTCGATATCGGTGACCAGCAGCCCCGCTTTCTCGATATGCGGCAGCACTTCCGACAGCGAGGGGATATAGCCGCCGGGGAAAATGTACTTGGCGATCCAGGGGTTAGTGGCGCCGGGCCCTTCCGAGCGGCCGATCGAATGCAGCACCATGACGCCGTCCTCGGCGAGCAATTGCGCGCTCTTGCGGAAGAACGTCTCGTAGTGGTTGACGCCGACGTGCTCGAACATGCCGACCGATACGATGCGGTCGAACGGACCGGCGACGTCGCGGTAGTCCTGTATGCGGAACTTGGCGCGGTCGGTCAGGCCTTTTTCCGCCGCACGCTCGTTGGCAATGGCGTGCTGCTCCCGCGACAGCGTCACCCCGGTGACGTCGGTGCCGGCCGCTTCGGCAAGATACAAGCCCAGCCCGCCCCAGCCGCAACCGATGTCGAGCACGCGCTTGTCGGGCTTGAGCAGGAGCTTGGCGGCGAGATGCCGTCGCTTGGCAAGCTGGGCGTCGTCGAGCGATTGATCGAGGCTCTGGAAATAGCCGCAGCTATATTGCCGGTCGGCGTCGAGGAACAGCGAATAGAGCCGGCCGTCCAGGTCGTAATGATGCGCCACGTTGTTGCGGGCGCGGCGGCGCGGGTTGAACTGGCTCAGCCGACGCTTCAGGTAGCGCAACAGGCCTTGCGGCCGCGCCCAGTGCGGGACCTCGGATTTCTGGCCGAGACAAATGGCAAGCACGTCGGCGATCGAACCCTGCTCGACCACGAATGTACCGTTCATATAGGCTTCGCCGAACTTGAGTTCGGGATCGAGCAGGATGCCCCATTCGGCGGCGCGGGTGACAAAACGCACTGACACCGGCGTGCCGGTGCCGTCGCCGAACGTAAATATCGTGCCGCGCGAGGTGGTGACCCGGAATGTCCCTCGCCGGATAAAGGTCTCAAGCAGGAATCGAAGCAACCTGTCCATGGGTCGCCTCCTCGCCTATTACAACACGCTTGCCGGTAAGGCGTTTCACGCGCCGCGCGACGGCAAGTGGGCGTTCGGACATGGGTATTTAATCAAAGTTCCGCCGGCCCAGCAACGCCAGAATAGGGCAACCTGTTCAATTTTGATCAGGGCCACAATCCTGCGGTAATGCGCTATCAAGGATTCAAGGCGAGGATGGCCGCCCGGCGGCGACCGCCGCATGGACGATGAGGTTTGGGGCGAATGTTCGGGCTTGTGCGCAATTTCGTGGTGGCGGGCGGTATTCTGGCCGCGCTCGCGGCCGGGCCGGCCTGGGCGCAGGACAACTTCGATGCCGGCAAGACCCCGGCTCAGCTCTACGCCGCCGACTGCGCCATTTGTCACAAGACGCCGCATGGGCTCGGTAAGAACGGCAGCGAAAGCTTCCTGCGCGAGCACTACACCGCCAGCCGCGAGGCGGCGCGCGCCATCGCCAGCTATCTACGCGCAAACGGCGGTGGGACGCTTCCTTCGGCCAAGCGCGCCCACCCGGTCAAGCGCGCGGGCAAACACAAGACGAAGGACGCCAAGCCGGACGCGAAAAAGCGCGACACGCACAAGCCGAGCGACGCCAAATCCACGGCCAAGACGGGTAAGGAAAAGACCGGCAAGGAAAAGTCCGGCGAAGCCAAGCGCGACACGTCCAAGAGCGGCAAATCGAAATCCCGCGAGCCCAAGGGCAAAGAAGCCGAGGACAGCAAGCCCAATAACAATGAGGCCGGCAAATCCAGCGAGCCCAAGCCCCATACGCCGAAGGCGAGCGAGGCCAAGGGCAAGCAGGCCGACGTGAGCAAGCCCAAGGCCGACAAGCCCACAACGAATGGCTCAAAGCCGGCCGCGTCCAAAAAGCCCGCGCCAAAGGACGCGAAGCCGGACTAAGCGCCGCTGTCGGCTTGCTCTTCGCTCTTCTTTGACTCTTTGCCTGCGGGCGCCGCTTCGGCGCCTTCAGCCTCCGCGGCCTCAGCCGGTTGTTCGCTTTCCAGTCGTTCAGCCGCTTCCGGCTCGAACAGAGCTTCCGCTGCTGCCTCGGCAGCCGCCGCTTCCTCCTCGGCCTCTTCGCGCCGCACGGTGACGTCTTCGCCGCGCTTGATGCGCTCGGCCTCGTCGTTGCTGCGCGCGACGATCACGGTGACGGTCACCTCGACCTCCGGATGCAGCGCCAGCGGCACCTTGTATTGGCCGATCGCCTTGATCGGCGTGTTGAGCGCCACTTGCGAGCGCACGATCGCGGCGCCTTCGGCATTGAGCAGGGTGGCAATGTCGCGGGTCGACACCGAGCCGTAGAGCTGTCCGGCTTCGGAGGCCTGGCGCAGCACGACGACGGTCTTGCCGTCGACCGCCGAGGCAAGCTTGCCGGCGTCGCCCTTGGCCGCCAGGTTGCGGGCCTGCAACTCGGCCTTCATGGCTTCGAAGCGTTCCTTGTTTTCGTCGGTGGCGCGTAGCGCCTTGCCGCGCGGCAGCAGGAAATTGCGGGCGAAGCCGTCTTTGACGCGCACCACGTCGCCCATCTGGCCGAGCTTGGCGACGCGTTCGAGCAGAATGACTTCCATTGTCGTTTCTCCTTATGTCTAACCGGGTGTGATGGGTGGATGTCTCGTTCTAGCTGGGCGGCGGTCCGCGCCTGGCGGCGACGCGTGCCCGCAAATTGAAACCGGCCTCGATCAGCCCGAGCGCGCACAGCGCGATCACCGGCCAGCCGATCAAAACGACCGCGGCGTAGATGCTGCCGAGCAGGAAGGGGCGGGCGTTCATGCCTTGGGTGACGGCGTGCAGCACCGCAAAGCCCAGCACGCCATAGGCCATCAGCAGGCTCGCCGCGATCAGACTGCCGACGATGCCGACGAGCCCGCCGACAAAGCTGACGGCGACGCCGGCCACAAGCACCGCGGCCGCCGTTCGCGGAAAGGTCATGGCGGCAAGATCCGGCCATGGCCGCTTCAACTGGCCGGAGAATTTCACGATGCTTGCGGCGAGCCAGAGATTGAGCACGTTGGTGATGGTGGCGAGCACGGCCGCCGCCGGCGGAATAGCGACGACCAGGAAATCGATCAGCCGTTTGGCGTTGTTGATGCCGGGCAGCGCCAGCGCGCCTTCGTCCGGCGAACCGGTTTCCACGTGCATCAGGCTCGCCAGCGCTTGGTGCAGGCCGGCGCGAAAGCTTTGCTCGTCGCTGCCGAAATTCGGGATCGCGATGATGACCACCAGGCAAGCGAGCGCCGAGGCCCACAGCACCAGCCGCCCCGGCGGGTACCATTCAAGCGTCGCGGCGCCGTTGCCGCCGCCTTGCGGTCGCGCCAGCATGGTGAGATAGCCGAGCCACCAGGCCGGCAAGGCCGCGCCGGCAAGAAAGGCCACAAAGAATACGCCGCCAAAGGCGATCATCAGCGCGAGCGCGCCGACCGCGGCGGCGATCAGCCCGGCCCAATGACTCCAGCCGAGCACCGCCAGCATGATTGGCAGCGGCGCCAAATAGAACAGCATGATCGACAACAGCGAGCCGGACGCGAGCGACGCGAACAGCAAAGCGGCCGCGGCACCGGCGCCAATACCAATGAATGCAATCTGCATCATCGCGAGCTGTCCCGCTCCATCTACGAGCGGTTAGAGACGGATCGCTCCGTCCCAACCATCGGCCCGCGGGGCGACCCCGGAGGCCTCGTTGTTGCCAGCGCGGCGCGCTAGCGGATTACGCAGCCGATCCGCGCGGCGGATCAGCGAATGACATAAGGCAGCAGGCCGAGAAAGCGCGAACGCTTGATCGCCTGCGCCAGTTCACGCTGCTTCTTGGCCGACACCGCGGTGATGCGGCTCGGCACGATCTTGCCGCGCTCCGACACGTAGCGCTGCAGCAGCTTGACGTCCTTGTAATCGATCTTGGGCGCGTTGGCGCCGGAAAACGGGCAGGTCTTGCGGCGGCGGAAGAACGGACGGCGGGCGCCGCCTTGCGGAGAAAAAGCCATGGTCTATTCCTCCACCGCTGCTGCTGTGGCTGCGGGCTCCTCGGCGACCGCATCGTCGCGCCGCGGCGGACGATCGCGATCTCGGAAGCGGCCGCCACGATCGCCGCGCCCATCGCGGTCGTCACGGTCGCGGTCGGATTTGCGCATCATCGCCGACGGGCCTTCTTCGTGTTCTTCGACGCGAATGGTGAGATAGCGCAGCACGTCTTCATGGAGACGCTCCTGGCGCTCGATCTCGTTGAGCGCGGCCGACGGCGCGTCGACATTGAACAGCGTCATGTGCGCCTTGCGGTTTTTTTGCATGCGATAGGCGAGGGACTTGACGCCCCAATATTCGCTCTTGGTGACCTTGCCGCCCATCTGGTCGATGACGCCGGTCAACTGCGTGGTCAATTCCTCGACCTGCTGCGCGCTCAAGTCCTGGCGCGCAAGATAGACGTGTTCGTATAGCGGCATGAATTGCCTTCCCTTTTCTGTCCAAACGGTCGTCGCTCCCGGCGCCAAGCCCCTCGAGCCATTACTGGGAAGGCTCGAATGCTCTCAAAGGCGGGAACACGGGACGCCGGACCAACTGGTCCTACCGATTTTCGCGCGGGAAAAACGGCCGTCCGTTCAGCTCCCAGCCGGGATCAACGGAGGCGCGGTTTATACGGGGTTTCGGGCAAAACGCAAGCTCGTCGCTGCCGCAGCTCAGGCAGCTTGCGGCGGCTCTGGCTCTTGGTTGTTTTGCAGCCGATCGGCGAGCTTGACCGCCAAATCGACGCCCTCGCGCAAGTGACGGACATCTTCCGGGCTGGTGGTCTCGGCCCGGCGCAGGATGTTGAGGGCTTCCAGCAAGCGGTCGAGATTGTTCGCCATCAATTTGTGGCGAAACTCCGCGTCGCCGCGGGCGCGCGCAAGGTCCTCGTCGGTCACCAATTCAGTCATAGCGCAGCCCTGAGATGCGAAGGCGGTATCTTACCGCCTGAGGGTTTTTGCTTAGTTACCGGCGCGGGCGTCCCTTGACAGGGCCCGTCTCGGGGGTGTCTTTCGGCCCGATTTCGAAAAATTAGTAAAGGTTAACGGGGCAATGGCGGTCGCTTTTGTTTTTCCGGGCCAGGGCAGTCAGGCGGTCGGCATGGGCAAGGCGCTGGCCGAGGCTTTCCCGGCCGCGCGGCAGGTGTTCGATGAAGTCGATGCGGCGCTCGGCGCCAAGCTCAGCACCATCATCTTCGAGGGACCGGCCGAGACCCTCACCCTGACCGAGAATGCCCAGCCGGCGCTGATGGCGGTGTCGCTCGCCGCGATGCGGGTGCTGGAGACGGAAGCCGGCGTCGACCTGGCGCGCGATGCGCAATTCGTCGCCGGCCATTCGCTTGGCGAATATTCCGCGCTGGCGGCGGCCGGCGCCTTCAGCCGTCGCCGACGCGGCGCGTCTGCTGCGGCTGCGCGGCCAATCGATGCAGAAGGCGGTGCCGGTCGGTGCCGGCGCCATGGCCGCGCTGCTCGGGCTCGACCTCGATGCCGCCACCGCGGTTGCGGCCGAAGCCGCGCAAGGCCAGGTCTGCCAGCCCGGCAACGACAATGGCGCGGGGCAGGTGGTGTTGTCGGGCGACAAGGCGGCGGTCGAGCGCGCGGTCGAGATCGCCAAGGCGAAGGGCGCCAAGCGCGCGATGTTGCTCACGGTATCCGCTCCCTTCCATTGCGCTTTGATGCAGCCGGCCGCCGCGGTGATGGCCGAGGCGCTCGGCAAGACCGCGATCAAACCGCCGGTGGTGCCGGTCGTTTGCAATGTGCTCGCCAAGCCGATCCGAGATCCGGCCGAGATCGTCAAGGCGCTGGTCGCGCAAGTTACCGGCACTGTGCGCTGGCGCGAGTCGGTCGCCATGATGGCGGGCGCGGGTGTGACGGCGTTCTATGAGGTGGGAGCCGGTAAAGTGCTGAGCGGGCTGATCAAGCGCATCGCCGAAGGTGCGAGCGCGAGCGCCATCGGCACGCCGGACGATGTCGCCGCCTTCAAGGCACGCGGCTAGCAGCGAGGAGAGCGATCGATGTTCGATCTCACGGGCAAGAGCGCGCTGGTGACCGGCGCAAGCGGCGCCATCGGCGGCGCGATCGCGCGCGCGCTGCACGCCCAGGGCGCCACCGTCGCCGTCTCGGGCACGCGCCGCGAGCAACTCGACGCGCTGGCCGGCGAGTTGGCCGGTCGCGTGCACGTGTTGCCCTGCGATCTCGCCGACGCAGCCGCGGTCGAGACGCTGGTGCCGAGCGCGGAACAGAAAATGGAAAAGCTCGACATCCTGGTGGCCAATGCCGGCATCGCGCGCGACAATCTGTTCGTGCAATTGCGCGACGAGGATTGGGAGCAGGTCATCGCCGTCAATCTGACGGCGACGTTCCGGCTCGCGCGCGCCGCGGTCAAAGGCATGATGCGCCGCCGCTTCGGCCGCGTGATCGGCATTTCCTCGGTGGTCGGCGTCACCGGCAATCCGGGCCAGAGCAATTACGTGGCCTCGAAGGCCGGCATGATCGGCATGATGAAGTCCGTGGCGGCCGAATACGCCAAGCGCGGCGTCACCGCCAATTGCATCGCGCCCGGCATCGTCGCCAGCGCCATGATCGACAAGCTCAACGACAAGCAGCGCGATACAATCCTGTCGCGCGTGCCGGCGGGGCGGCTCGGAACCCCCGCCGACGTGGCGGCGGCGGCTGTCTATCTGGCGTCCGATGAGGCCGGCTACGTCACGGGTCAGACGCTGCACGTGAACGGCGGTATGGCCATGATTTGACGGGAAGTGCTTGGCATTGTTGGGGTAAGACGGCTAGGCTGAGTCTGCTAGTCAACCGATTTGAAGTGTGGTAACCGAATTTCGGCCCGGCTGGGGCGGCCCGACGGCGGACTTTGCGATAACTCTAGTCTGCGATCGGAATGCCTCTCACCACGTCAACCACGACGAGGCCTTAACCGCGACGGTTGTGATCCGATCTGGATCGCAGCCCAATCTTAAAAGCACGAGGTTGGAACGATGAGTGACATTGGCGAGCGGGTCAAAAAGATCGTCGTGGAGCATTTGGGCGTAGAGCCCGACAAGGTGACCGAACAGGCCAGCTTCATCGACGACTTGGGCGCCGACAGCCTCGACACTGTCGAGCTCGTGATGGCTTTCGAGGAGGAATTCGGCTGCGAAATTCCCGACGACGCCGCAGAGACCATCCTGACCGTCGGTGATGCAATCAAATTCCTCGAAAAGAACGCAAAAAGCTGAGCGCCGGCTCGCGGTCGCGCTATCGCTTCTCAATTCGTAGGCGTGCGAGCTATGCCCGCTATCTCGGTGCGTAGGGGGTGCCTCGTCTGGGCCGGAGCCCGACCATGAGACGTGTCGTCGTCACCGGGATGGGAATGCTCTCGCCGCTCGCCTGCGGCGTCGAGCCGACGTGGGCGCGCCTGCTCAAGGGCGAGAGCGGCGCCAAGAAGGTCGACACCTTCGATGTCTCCGACGTCGCTTGCAAGATCGCCTGCATGGTGCCGCGCGGCGACGGCAGCAACGGCACCTTCAACGCCGACCAATGGATGGAGCCGAAGGAGCAGCGCAAGGTCGACGATTTCATCGTCTATGCCATGTGCGCGGCGCGCCAGGCGCTCGACGACGCCGGCTGGCATCCGCAAAGCTACGCCGAGCAGACCTCGACCGGCGTGCTGATCGGTTCCGGCATCGGCGGCGTCGAAGGCATCGCCTCGACCGCCGTCACCTTGCACGAGCGCGGCGCGCGGCGGGTGTCGCCGTTCTTCATTCCCGGCCGCATCATCAATCTCGCCGCCGGCTACGTGTCGATCGCATTCGGCCTGAAGGGACCCAATCACGCGGTGGTCACCGCCTGCTCGACCGGTGCGCACGCCATCGGCGACGCCTCGCGCATGATCGCCCTTGGCGACGCCGAGGTGATGGTGGCGGGCGGCGCGGAATCGCCGGTCAACCGTATTTCGCTCGTCGGCTTTGCGGCGCTGCGCGCGCTGTCGACCGAATTCAACGACGATCCGACCCGCGCCTCGCGGCCTTATGACAAGGATCGCGACGGTTTCGTCCTGGGCGAGGGCGCCGGCGTGGTGGTGCTGGAGGCGCTCGAGCACGCCAAGGCGCGCGGCGCCAAGATCTATGCCGAGGTCATCGGCTACGGCCTGTCGGGCGACGCCTATCATATCACCGCACCCGCGCCCGACGGCGACGGCGCGTTCCGCTGCATGACCGCCGCCGTCAAGCGCGCCGGCATCGCGGCCGGCGACATCGACTACATCAACGCCCACGGCACCTCGACCCCGCTCGGCGACGAGATCGAGCTCGGCGCGGTGCAGCGCCTGGCCGGCAATGCCGCCGGCAATATCTCCATGTCCTCGACCAAGTCCTGCATCGGCCATCTGCTGGGCGCGGCCGGCGCGGTGGAGGCGATCTTCTCCATGCTCGCCATCCGCGACGGGATCGCACCGCCGACGATCAATCTCGACAACCCTTCGGTCGAGACCCCGATCGATTTGGTGCCGCACAAGGCGCGCAATCGCAATATCGATACGGTGCTGTCGAATTCATTCGGCTTCGGGGGCACCAATGCATCGCTGATCTTGCGGCGGTTTGCCGAGTAGCGTTTGCGGGGAGTTCGTGTTACCCCTCTCTTTCGCCATAATTTTTGCTAACGTGCGAAAGCTACTCACGTTTTTGGTAGCGGGGACGAACGCGTGAACTCCATGCCATCGCCAAATGCCGGCCCGCCGACGGGGCAGTCGACCCCAAAGCCGGCGTCGCTGCAGGTCACCCCGCGCAGCCCGCGCGTTGCCTTGCAGCCGCAACGCGTTCCCATGCCGGTGCGCCGGTCGCAGCGCGTGCGCCATCCGCTGGTGATCGCGGGCAATGCGGTGTTCACGCTGCTGATCCTGATCGCGGTCGTCGCCGGCGGCGCGCTCTATCTCGGCAAACAGCGCTTTGAAGCACCCGGACCGCTCGCCCAGGCCACGGTCGTGAACATTCCGCGCGGTCTCGGCACCCGCGAAATTTCCGACCTGTTGGAACGCGAAGGGGTGATCGACCAGCCTTGGGTCTTTGTCGGCGGCGTGCTGGCGCTCAAGGCGCGCGGCGGCCTCAAGCACGGCGAATATGAGTTCCCCGCCCATGCCAGCATCGCCGACGTGGTCGACACCATCGCCGAGGGCAAGGTGGTGCAGCACTCGGTCACCATCCCCGAAGGCTTAACCTCCCAGCAGATTGTCGCGCACCTGCTGCAGGAACTCTTCGCTCACCGGGCAGATCGCTGAAATCCCGCGCGAAGGCACGCTGCTGCCGGAGACCTACAAGTTCACGCGCGGCATGTCGCGCGAGCAGATCATCCACCGCATGCAACAAGAGCAACAGCGCGTGCTGAAGGAGGTGTGGGACCGCCGCGAGCCGGGCCTGCCGCTGAAGACGCCGGCGCAACTGGTGACGCTGGCCTCGATCGTGGAGAAGGAGACCGGCCGGGCAGACGAGCGTTCGCGCGTGGCGGCCGTATTCATCAACCGGCTCAAGAGCCGCATGAAGCTGCAATCCGATCCGACGATTATCTATGGCCTGACCGGCGGCAAAGGCTCGCTCGGCCATCCGTTGCTGAAAAGCGAGATGGAACAGCCCAATCCCTATAACACCTATATGATCGACGGGCTGCCGCCGGGACCGATCGCCAATCCCGGCCGCGCCGCGCTGGAAGCCGTGGCCAATCCGGCGCGCACCAAGTATCTGTATTTCGTCGCTGACGGCACCGGCCACCACGTGTTTTCGGAATCCTACGAGCAGCACCAACGGAATGTGGCGAAGCTGCGTGCGTTCGAGCGTGCGGCCGCAGCGCCGGCAAATCCGGCCAAGGCCGACCATGGCGACGGCAAGGATGCCAAGCCGGCCGATGCCAAGTCCGGCAACGCCAAACACTAGGGGCGTCTCTGTATTCATGCGGCTTGTGACCGCCGGAACCTGCCGGTAAGGTCCGCCCGCTTTTGCCTTTCACCAACGCGAGACTCTCTTTCATGGCGTTGTCGAGCATGACCGGCTTCGCGCGCGGCCACGGCGTCGCCGGCGCCTATGCCTGGGCTTGGGAAATCAAGTCGGTCAACGCCAAGGGTCTCGACGTGCGGCTGCGGCTGCCGCCGGGCTGGGACGCGGTCGAAGTCCTGGCGCGGACGCAGGCGGCTGCGAAGCTCGCCCGCGGCACCGTCTATGCCAACCTCACGGTCGACCGCCGCGGTGTCGCGCCGGCGGTCAAAGTCAACGAGCCGGTGCTGGCCGCCGTGCTGGCGACGTTGAAGGGCCTTGCCGGCAAGGTCGATGCGGCGCCGCCAAGCCTCGACGGCATTCTTGCGCTCAAGGGCGTCATCGAGGTCACCGAAACCGACGAAGGCGAAGCAGAAAAGACCGCGGCCGAAGGCGCGATCGTCGCCGGCTTCACTGCGGCGCTTACCGACCTTGTCGCCATGCGCCACGCCGAGGGCAAGACGCTTGGCGCATTGCTGTCGGCGCGGCTTGCCGAAATCTCCGCGCTTGCTGACCGCGCCGAGAAAGCGCCCGGCCGCAAGCCGGAGGCGATCAAGGCGCGGCTTGCCGAGCAGGTGGCGACGCTGTTGTCAGCCTCGCAACGCTTCGATTCCGACCGATTGCACCAGGAAGCGATCATGCTCGCCAGCAAGGCCGACATCCGCGAGGAGCTCGACCGGCTGGCTTCGCATGTGGCGCAGGCACAGAAGCTGATCGCTGACGGCGGCGCCATAGGCCGCCGGCTCGACTTTTTGGCGCAGGAGCTCAATCGCGAATCGAATACGCTCACCGCCAAGGCCAACGACGTCGAGCTCACCAATATCGGGCTTGAACTCAAGAGCGTGGTCGAGCAATTCCGCGAGCAGGTGCAGAACCTGGAGTGAGGCGATGGCGCGTATGCGGCAACAGGGGACAAACGTCGCCCGGCGCGGGCTGATGCTGGTGCTGTCGTCGCCCTCGGGCGCCGGCAAGACCACGCTGTCGCGCATGCTGCTGGAGCAGGACGGCGGCGTGATGCTGTCGGTATCGGTCACCACACGGGCAAAGCGTCCCGGCGAGGTGGATAGACGCGACTACCATTTCATCAATCGCAAGCAATTCGATGCGCTCGTCCGCGAAGACGAGCTGCTGGAATGGGCCGAGGTGTTCGAGAATTGCTACGGTACGCCGGCGAAACCGGTGATGGACGCGCTCGCGTCCGGCCGCGACGTGATGTTCGACATCGACTGGCAGGGCACCCAGCAATTGCGTGAGAAGGCGCGCGGCGACCTGGTGAGCGTGTTCGTGTTGCCGCCGTCGGTGCCGGAATTGGAGCGGCGGCTGCGCAGTCGCGCCCAGGACGATTACGAGACCATTCACCGCCGCATGGCCAAGGCCGCCGACGAGATGAGCCATTGGGCGGAATACGACTACGTGGTGATCAACCGCGAGCTTGATGCCACTTTCGCGGACGTGAAGGCGATCCTTGCCGCCGAGCGCCTGAAGCGCGAGCGCCAGCCCGGACTGTCCGATTTCGTGCGCGCGCTGCAGGCGAAGCTTTAGGGCGCGAACGCGTCGGCACCAAACGGTAGCGCAGAAGAGCCGCCGTCACTTGGCGCGTGAAAAGTAACTCGGCCACCGCGATAGACGCGCCGTAATCGTCTTTTGCCGCAACTCGTTGCGCTCCTTGGCAATAGCCAGCAGAAGGAACGCGACCGCGATTGTGAACAATATCGAGCCGAAGCTAATCGTCGTGAGCCACGCACTGGAATACAAGTGATTGTCGGTCGTCCAGGGCAATAATGCGCTGAGCGGGGTGCGCAGTAGGACCTGTGCGCCGAAGGCGGCCAATACGAGGATGGTCGGCCATCGCGAAATCAGCTGATCGTCGCGATCGCGCCAGAACTCGTATGCGGCAAGCCATGTATAGGCGGTAATAATACCGGTCCCGAGCAGGATGCGAATATTCTGGGAGTCGAACAGGTGCGGCAGTCGGCTGGCGATCAGCCAAAGCGCGGCGCCGGCGATAAGCGCAAGCGGTTGCACGGAGCGCCCGCCGAATACGCGCGCGCCCATCCAAGTTGAGGCAAACGAGATAAACAATATCGCGTTGGCAAGATCGATGGTGATCAGATCGGTGGTTGTTCCATACATGCCGAAGAGGGCGATGGAGCAGGCCCGCAACAAATAGGCAAACCCCCACCAGGCTACCGCATAGATGCCTGTGTTCTGCACCCAGGCAAATAACAAGAGCAGCCCAAGCATCGCTTCAATATCGACGGTCATTAAGAAGAAGCGAATCTAGACCAACTTGCATTGGCAGGCATCCATAGAACCGCCCGGCGCGGAGGCAGCGCGCTGATAGCTGCAATCCTAACGATTAATGAATGAACAATCGGATAATTCGGCGATATCACGCCCGGTACAATTGCCGCAGCCCTTCCGCCATCCTTAGCATTCGATGAAAACTCGAAGCTCGTGCCGACAGTGGCATGATACCTACCAATCATCGCTTTGCAGAGCCTTCGGATTTGCTACCCTGCTTTGCGATGGGCGTCGTCGTGGTGCCTTATGGGCATCAAAGAAAGGGAGGATCGAAATGCCGGTAGCCCTCGCTATCCATCGTCTCAAAGACTTCGATACGTGGATCAAGATCTTCAAGGAAAATCCGCCGCCGCCGGTCGGCCGTTGGCGCATGCTGCGCGGAATCGACGATCGCAACCGCGTTCACGTCGTCGGTGAACTGGCCGCGTCCGAAGTCCAGACCGTCAGGGATTTTCTCGCCTCGGAGCGGATGCAGGACGTGTTCAAGCGCGTCAACGCGATGTCGACGGCGCCGATCGAATTCATCTTTCTGGATGAGCCGACACCTTAGCCGCCGCGTTACGCCGTCGGCACCACGCCGGCCGCTCTGGCGCGGCCTGCGTGCATTGGTCGCGCGCCCGCGCGCCGTCGAATAGCCCGCACATAACTTGCTGGCCGGCCTGAAGAATATCTCAGCCTGTTATCGTTGGCTGGGCGCGCGGGTGCGCGTCCGTGTCACGAAACCTTTGACATCCACGCCTACTATTTCCGGCTGAGTGTCTTTCGCCTTTGCGGAAGGCGCGGGTGGCAACACGTTTGGCTGTCACTCCGGCATCAAGAGTGAAGTGGAAACGAAAATGGGCCTGCTGGCGAAAGAGTATTTTCTGCTGTTCCCGACCGGGCTGTTCGCGGGGACGCTCCCCGATATGGCCGTGTGTGACCGCGTCGAGAAAAAACTGCGGGCCATGCAGGCGGCAGGTCAAGGCGCCGTAGCGAATACGTTCTTGCGGTCTTTTATGACCATGGACAACCTGCATACGCTTCCGGAAATGAAAGATCTGGTTGACGTGATCATGGAGGAAGCCAGGCTGATCCTGGACCTTCACCAAATAAGAAGGGATTCGCATTACATAACGAGCATGTGGGCGAATATCACCAGCCCCAATCGCCGGCACAATACGCACATGCACCCGAATTGTTTGCTGAGCGGCGTCGTCTATATCAAAACGCCAAAAGACTGCGGAAAGACGTTGTTCTTTTCGCCACGCCATCTTGCGAACGCGATGGCCCCTGACCTTCTCGAAAAGAACGAACTGAATGCCGATACATTCATATTCCCGGTGGAAAAAGGCCGCATGGTGATTTGGCCAAGCTATCTTCCGCACGCTGTCGACAATGGAAATGCGAACGAAGAAGAAGACAGAATCGTGGTCGCGTTCAACATCATGATCCGCGGGCGCGTCGATATGCTCACGGCAAGAATAGAATTGGCCTGAACCGCCCGGATTGCTTAAGTCGTCAGCACCATGCGGCCGACGATGCGGCCGGCGCGCAGGTCGTCGAGCGTTTGCGAGGCCTGGTCGAGCGGCCGTTCCGCGATCGGTGGCGGTGCGATGTTCTTCTCGCGCACCAGGTCGATCAGTTCGCGTGCTTCGGCCAGCGTTCCGGTCTGCGTGCCCTCGATGGTCATGGCTTTAAGCGGGAACATGGCGACCGCGGTCGCATAGCCGCCGCCGAGCAGCCCGGTGATCACCACCTTGCCGCCTTTGGCCAGCATGCCGGTCGCGAAATTAAGCGACTTGTCGGAGCCGACGAAATCGATTGCGGCGTAGATACCGCCGCTCGCCTTCATGAGCGCCTTGCGCGTGGCCGGATCGGCCGGATCGAACACCGCTTCGGCGCCGGCGGCGAGCGCGGCCTCGCGTTTCTTGGCGTCGATATCGGCAACGTAGGGCGCGGTGCCGTACATGGCGCGCGTTAGCGCCAAGCCCATCAGCCCGACACCGCCGGCGCCGACCAGCAGCAGCGGCGCGCGATCGGCGCGGCTTTCGAGCCGCTTGAGCGCGGCATAGGCGGTAAGCCCCGAGCACATCAGCGCGCCGGCATAGGACGCCGACAGCGGCGCGTAGTCGATCAGATAGCGCGGATGCGGCACCAGCACATGGGTGGCGTAGCCGCCGTCGACCATGATGCCGAGATGGCGCGGGGCGGCGCAGATGTTCTCATCGCCCACTTTGCAGGCCGGGCATTGGCCGCAGCCGATCCACGGGTACACCGCGACCGCAGCGCCCGGTTTGGCGTCGGCATCGGGACCGGCGCTGTCGACGACGCCGGCGATCTCATGGCCGAGGGTGAAGGGCAAAGTGCGGCCGGCGCGCACGTCGAGCTGCTTGCCGTCGCCGAGCAGGAAATAGCCGTCCTGCATGTGCAGGTCGGAATGGCAGACGCCGCAGCGCGCAATCCGCACCAGTACTTCGGTGCCTTGCGGGCGTGGGGCCTCCACCACGGTTTCGCACAAGGGAGCGCCATAGGCGGTCAAAGATTGGCGGTGCATTTGCATAGGCGTTCTCGGCTGTCATCATCCGCGAAAGCGGATGATCCAGTAATCACAGGTGTCGAGCTAAATCTCAAGCGCCCTGACTGCTGGATGCCCCGCCTTCGCGGGGCATGACAGCGTCAGCTCTTGCCAGCGAAAATATTCGCCAGCGTCACGAAGCCCGCGACCGGAATGTCCTCGGCCCGCGCGGTCGGCTCAATGCCGGCCTCGGCGAGCAGCGCGGCGGCATCGGTGCCGAGCGTCTTGAGGCTCTGGCGCAGCATCTTGCGGCGTTGCCCGAAGGCCGCCTCGGTCACGCGCTGCAGCGCTAGCGCGTCGCAGGCGAGCGGCACCGGACGCGGCGTGAGCCGCAACAGCGACGAGGTCACCTTGGGCGGCGGCACAAAGGCGGAGGGTTTCACGTCGAACAGGATCTTGGCCTCCGTGCGCCAGCCCGCCAGCACCGACAAGCGCCCATAGGCTTTGCTGCCGGGCGCGGCCACGATGCGCTCGGCCACTTCGCGCTGGAACATCAGCACCAGTGAATCGTACCAAGGCGGCCAGGGCTCGACGGTCAGCCAGCCGACCAGCAAAGCGGTGGCGATATTGTAGGGCAGGTTGGCGACCACCCGGGCGCGCTCGGGCCCGAGCGCGGCGTGCAGGTTTACGTGCAGCGCGTCGCCGGCGACGATGTCGAGCCGGCCGGGATAGTGCGCCGCAATCTCTTTCAGCGCGGCGATGGCGCGCTCATCGCGCTCGATGGCGACGACACGGCGCGCACCAAGCGCAAGCAGCGCACGCGTCAGCCCCCCCGGCCCCGGGCCGACCTCGACCACGGTGATGTTCTCGAGCGGCTCGGCAGCGCGCGCGATGCGCGTCGTGAGATTGAGATCGAGCAAAAAATTCTGCCCGAGCGATTTGCGCGCGCTCAGCCGATGCCGGCGGATCACCTCGCGCAGCGGCGGCAGCTCGTCGATTTGAGCCATTATTATTTTGCCGGGACAAGCGCCGGCGCCGCGGCGGTCAAACGCGCAGCGAGCTCAAGCGCGGCGATCAGGCTCGCCGGATCGGCGCGGCCCGTGCCGGCAATGTCGAAGGCGGTGCCATGGTCGGGTGAGGTGCGCACGAAGGGCAGGCCGAGGGTCACGTTGACGGCATGGTCGAAGGCCAGCGTCTTGATCGGGATCAGCGCCTGGTCGTGATACATGCAAAGCGCCACATCGTAGCTTGCCCGCGCTTTTTCGTTGAACAACGTATCGGCCGGCAACGGTCCGCGGGCGTCGATGCCGTCGGCCTTGAGCCGGGCAACCGCCGGCGCGACCACGGCCGCATCCTCAGCGCCGAGCAAGCCGTCCTCGCCGGCATGGGGATTGAGGCCGGCGATAGCGAGTCGCGGCCGCGCGATGCGGAAACGTGTCGTGAGATCGCGCGCGGTGATGCGCCCGGTCGCGACGATGAGATCGGTGGTGACGCGCCCCGGCACTTCGCGCAGCGGCAGATGGATCGTCACCGGTACCACCGCGAGCTCGGGCGACCACAGCATCATGACCGGATGCAGCGCCTTGCCGGTGGCCTCTGCGGCGAGCCGCGCCAGGAATTCGGTATGGCCGGGCTCGGCGAAGCCCGAGCGGTAGAGCACGTTCTTGGCGACCGGGTTGGTCACAACGGCGGCGGCGCGTCCGCCGAGCACGTCTTTGACCGCGCGCTGGATCGAGGCGATCGCCGCCGGCGCGCTCGAGGCGTCGGGCTTGCCCGGCTGAGCGGTGATCGTAAGCCCGAGCGGGACGACCGGCAGCGCGCGCGCGAAGGCAGCGCTTGCGGCGTGCGGCTCGACCACGGCAAGCGGCACGATCGAGCCCGAGCCGGCGCGCACGCTCAGTGAGAAAATCCGGCTCGGCGATCAGATAAAACGGCGGCAGTTTGAGCTCGTTGCGCCGGCACCAGACGGCGAGCGTAAGGTCGGGGCCGATGCCGGCCGGCTCACCCAGCGTCACGGCGAGAAGTCGGTCGCCGGCGGCGCTCACTTTTTGTACTCGATCATCGCCTGCCGCCGAATTTCTTCGAGGTATCGCTTGGATTCGGCTTCAAACTTCTTGGCGTAGAGTTGCGAATGCACCTCGGTCTTGAGCGGCGACTCCTGGATGCTCTGCTTTTTGTTGCAAACCGCGAACATCTGCAGGCCCTGCGCGGTCACGTCCGGCGTGGTCAGCTTGCCGATTTCCAGCTTGGCGAGCAGTTCGCGTAGCTGCGGCGTGAGGTCGCTCGAACTGCGCGTGATCGGCTCGCGCACCGCGATGTCGCGTAGCGCGCGCGCCAGCGCCAGCCCTTGGCTGCAATTTGTGAACCGGCTGCGAAGGTTCTCGGCCTCGCGGCGTTTGGCTTGGATGGCTGCCGCACTGGAGCCGCGCGGCACCACCACCATGACCGGATAAAGCGTGTAGATGTAGCCGACGGCATCCTTGGTGTCTTCGGTCCGCTCCCGCAGCGCGCGGTTGATGTCGGCTTCACTGATTTGCAGCGAGGGTCCGAATTTTCCGCGGATGAGTTGCTGCCAGGTAATCTCGGCGCGGATGCGCGCCTTGACGGTGCTTGCCGCTATTCCGATGCGCGCAAGGAATTGGCTGAATTGTTCGGGGGTGGCGCGTTGCCGCTTTGCCATGTTGTTGAAGGCGTTATTGATCTCCTCGTCGCTCACCACCATGCCGTAGAATTTAGCGCGGGTGATCTTGAGGCGGTCGTCGATCAGCTCATTGAGGACCTCTTGATTTGCCGGCTTCTTATGGGTCGAGGTGGCGATCAGCTTGCTGCGCTGCTGGATGTCGTATTCGGTGATCGGCATGCCGTTGACGGTTGCCACCACCTGCGCTTCGGCCGCGAGCGGTCCGACGAGCATTGCGGCCGCAAACGTCGCTGCCACCAGCGCGCGGCGAATGGTGAAGATCGTCAATTCTGGTCCCGTCATTGCGACGCCCATCATCTCAAGCGCGCTCCAAGTTGCAATGAAACGCCAAATCCGGGCCGCCCCTCGCGCTACTGCTGCGGTGCTAAAAAGGAGCCCACGCCGGCGGTGCCCGGGGTCAAGCTTTGGCTCAGCGTGGTTCCACCGAGCGTGCGCAAGCTAAGCTGCAGCAGAACTGTATGGTTTAGGACCGGACTTCCAGTGCCGTAGCTGTAACCCGTAACGTAATTTACGGCCAAGATGAGGCAATCGTCGATGTAACCGAGCCCGATCCGGTCATCGGCAATTTTGCTTTCCTTAAGGTCGTAGCGGAGGCCACCCAGCAGCACCCAATTGGCGTTGAGCTTGAGCGTTCCTATGCCGAGGACGCCCTCGCGGCGGTCCGTGAAACCGAGTTCCGGCTGAGGCGCATAGTTGCCGTAGAGCAAGGTGACATTCCAACGATCGAACCTGGCGCTGCCCTCGAGCTCGGTACGCTTGGTTTCGAAGGTGTCCTTGTCGAAGCGAAAGCGCGTGCTGAACGTATAGGTGGAGCTGGGCTGATAGGAGACGCGCGCCACATAGTCGGAACGCCTGGTATCAAGACCGCTACCGAGTCCCGTGTTGGTGGGACTGGGCTGGGCAAACGAATTTTGTCCAAACAACTGGTAGGACTCACCGAATAAGGCGTTGACGAAGCCGGCACCATTGAACTGCGCGGTGTACTGCACTCCGTAATTGGCCCGGCCGCCGCCCTCGACGCGGTCCCAGCCGGAGAACTTGTCGATCTTGAACAGGTTGCTGTCGTCAAACACGAGCGTCTGGGCGTCTTCGTTCGGAAATTTTCCGATCTCCGCTTCATTCGGCCGTGCAATGACCTGCACGATCGGTTCGATCGTCTGGGTACCCCAGGACTGCACGTTGATGAAGGGAAAGCGATACTCCAGGCCAACGGTCGGCATGCCGCGCACCAGATTGCTGTCTCCGGTGGCGATGTAGTTCGAGACGCCCGGCTCGCCATCGATCGACATTGAGGCAGCATCGGCCCTCACCCTGGCAAAGGGCGTGAACACTTGCCCGAGCGAGTCGGTATAAGTGCGCCGCCACTGTGCTTCCGCCGAGAAACGGCTGTAGATGCCGGGCACGCCACGCAGCAGACAGCTGGCGGAATTGATGATCGCGGTGTCGGCGGTCTGTGTGCACGTGCCGTTGCTAAGGGCTTTCTGAGTGATCGCGTCGAAATTCGCCTGGTCGCGCGTGAGGCTGGTCAGGTTGGTTCTGAAGCCGAGCTCGCCGCCGAGCACCGGGTGATCGAACGTGTAATTGTAATCGACCACCGGATGGATGATCGGAATCTGGCCCTGCGTGTCGGCCGTCGAAAAGCCGTAGTAGTAGATCGAGCGGGCGTCGAAGTAGCTTCGGTTGCCGAGACCGGTGATGTAGAGCTGCGAGACTCCCGAGGCCGTCGTGTAGGCCAGCGGATCGCTGACGTGATAGGTCGACAGACGCGGATTGTAGTCAGTCAGGAATGTCTTATCGGTCAAAACCACTCCGTCCCAGCCCCACACCCACTTTTCATTGATGTTGAACTGGCCGTCGCTTTCCACGCTGCCGCGGAAGTCGCGATAGCCGGGCGCGTTGACGCCGCCGTGGGTCAAGAAGTAGTTCTTGTCCTGCTGGTAGATGCCGGCGGCACGGATCGAGTAGGCGCCGTTCATCAATCGCTGGCGGAATTCGCCTTGTACCAGGACGCCCTGCTTGGTGGTGATCAGCGGCGAAAACGTAAAGTCGTAGTTGGGTGCCAGTGCCCAGTAATAGGGAATCTCGATCGATTGCCCGAAAACCGTGCTCGAGCCGATCGACGGCATCAGAAAACCGGTCTTGCGTTTGACCGTGGGGTCGGGCGCCGAAAAATAGGGAAGCCATACCAGCGGATAGCCGTAAAATTCGAGGCGCGCGCTCTCGAAATACAGCATCTTCTCTTTCTGGTCGTGGATGATGCGTACCGCCTTGACCTGCCATTCCGGCGGCTTTCTCGGATCGTCCTTGCACGGCTCGCAGGCGGTGTAGACGCCGTTGTGGAAGATGGTGAAGTTGCCGCCGCTACGCTCGGCGTGTGCGGCGGCCATGCGGGTCTGCGCCGGCGTCTCCACGCGCAACGAGTCGACGAAACCGTTGCGATAATCGTCGGACAAATTCATCACATTGCCGCGGGTGACGGTGCCGTCGGCCTCGGTCAGCCGGACATTGCCTTGCGCCTGCAGGCGTTTGGTATTTTCGTCGTAAATGACCCGGTCGGCCTCGATCCGCGAGCCGCCGTAATAAATTTGCACATTGCCGACGGCGGAGACCCGATGATTGGTATAGTCGTAGTCGATCTCGTCCGCCTGCACGAGCATCTGCTTCTGCCCGGCATTTTGCTGTTGCAGCGCGCGCTGCGACAGCTTCGGCTGCGGCGTGGGCGGGAAGGTGAGTTCCTGTGCGGATACCAGCACGCTGGCAAAAAACCAGCCGAAGGCGAGCAATGCCGAAGCGGCAATAACGCGAACGGCGCCCCCACGGGGTCGCGGGCGCGCTGACGGACGAGCGCCAGGCATCCACGCCATCACCCGTCCTCCTGGTACAGTAACGCAATAAACCCCGTCAGCCCGCCGACGAGCACGGGCAACCATGCCGCCGTCACCGGCAGCATCAGCTGAGCCTTGCTCAAATCGTCGGTTACTTTCGATAAAACGTAAAGCAGAAACCCCGCTCCCACGCCACTCAAAACCATGATTTGGACGCCGCCAAACCGGAAAAACCGTAGACTAACCGCCGCAGCAAGGAAAACCATGGCCGAGAGCAAAAAAGGCTGCGCCAGAAGCTTCTGGAACTGCAGTCTATAGCCTGCCGCCACCAGCCCGGCATGGTCGGCGATGCTGATATACGCGGGAAGGTCCCAAAATTGCACGGTTTCCGGCGTGGCAAAGCTTTCGCGGACCTGCTCCGGGGTCAGACTGGTCTTCAGTAGATACACGGGCTTATCGACAGGGACTTGCCCCATGCCGTAGACGCGGGCATCCAGCAAACTCCACACCCCCGGGTGCAGCACGGCCGCCCGTGCCTCAATCCGCTGCTTGAAATGTCCGGCGGGGTCGAAGGTGAAGACCATGACGCCACTGAGCTCGACCCCCTGGTTGCGGCTCGACTTGGCGTTGATGATGGCTTGTCCCTCGCTGTCGCGCTGGCTTGCCCAGAAGCTGCCGCCGGTGTCGTTCACCACGCCGGTCATTTGCCGGCCGAACACCTCGGCCTCGTAGCGCTTGGAGCGCTCCTGCAGCAGGGCGGAGATCGGGTTGTAGACGGTGGTCGCGATGATGCCGAGGACAAACGCGATTGCCAGCGCCGGCATGATGAATTGCCAGGCCGACATACCGGCCGAGCGGGCGACCACCAGTTCCAGCCGGCGCGAAAGGTTGAGATAGCAGAACATGGCGCCGATCAGCACGCAAAACGGCATGATGCGCTCGGTGATCTGCGGCACGCGATAGAACGATATCTTGGCCACCAGCAGCGCGGAGGCATTCGGGATGTCGCCGGCGCGCTGGGTCATCTCGATGTAGTCGACGATCGCGATCAGGGCGAAAATGCTGACGAACACCATCAGCACCGCGCCGAGGAAGCGCATCCCGAAATAGCGCGACAATGTTCCCGTCAGGATCCGCATGGATGACGTCACGACGGTGCGAGGGTGCGGTTGATGCGCTCGGTCAGCGCCGCGACCCAATTGTTTAGGAAGGCTGGCGGCTCCAGGATCAAGCCATTGTGGACCACGTAAAGTCCGAAACCGAATGCGGCCGCCAAGGCCAGATATTGCAGGGCCAGCAACCACGGAATAGTCGCGCCAAACACGGTTGAGGCAAAGCCGATCAGCCGCAGCAAGGCGACAGCGCCGATGGCGCCGAGCAGCGACATTGTGCGGCTTTGACGGTTGGTGCGCGGCGCACCAAGGTAGGCGAATGCGATCACGGTAAAGGCGAGGGGATAGAACGGCGCCATCAGCCGATCGTACATCTCCGCGCGGAATTGGCCGGGCTGCTCGCGGTAAGATGGGTCCTTGGGATCCGGAAACATGAGTTGCCAGAGATAGCGCTCGCGGATCGAGTATTTGACCGCTTGCGGGCCGCCGGCGAACTGCGACAAGTCGAAGGCGTAGCGATCGAAAGAGACCATCGCCGGATCGCGTTGATTGGCCTCGTGACGCTGTACCGTTCCGTTCTGCAGGACCAGGAACGTGCCGTTGGCGTTGTCGAGCAACTCACCGGTCTCAGCCAGCACGGTGACGTGATCGGCCGGATCGCGCCGGTCGTCGAGAAAAATGCCGGCCAGTTCACCGTTGGCGTGGCGTTCGCGGATGCGGATGGTGACGCCGCGCTCGATCGAGGCGAAGCGCCCGGGCTGGAGTACGCTGGTCACGACATTGGCGCGCACCTCGGTCAACCAGTCGCGCAGCATGCGCAGACCTTTGGGCGCGAAATAGACGCTGATCGCGGATACGCCGATCGACACTACAATCGCAACCGCCATGAAGGCACGGAACAGGACCCACGGCGACATGCCGGACGCGTTCATGACGATGATTTCGGAGTCGGTCGACATCTTGTTGAGGGTATGAGCGACCGCGATCAGCAGCGCGATCGGCGCGATCACCAGCACGAGCAGCGGGACGATCAGGCCGGTAATGCCGACGAACACAAAGATGGTCTGGCGCTGGCTGGTCATCAGGTCGAAATCATGCAGGGCCTGGGTGACCCAGATCACCGCGGTTAGGCTGACCAGAACCACCAGGAAGGCGCTGAACGTTGTGCGGAAAATATAACGACCGATCGACCCCATCCGCGACGTCCGTCCCCAGTAGCCGCCACATGCGCCTCTCACCCGCTCCCCATCGAACGGGCATAAAGCGCCAGCGTAATCCCAGCCCCAAGCGGCCTTACCTTGATCGCCGCACAAAGTGGCCGCGCAAAGGCAAAGCCTTTGAACGTGCACAATAAAACGTTAAATCACGCCGGTTCCAAGTGCCTGGAAAGAGATTTGTGGTCGATGCTTCCGGCAAGCCATATCCGGTTCCCGGGGCCTCGATCACCTTCCGCCATTGCGGCCGCAAAGTCCCAGCCAAACGCTTGGAGGGCTTTGCAGAGCGGCGAAGGGTGCGCCATATGGGGGCCGTTCCGTCCCGCACGTTCGTCAAGTGCCCGCCCCGGTAAAGAGGATCGCCCCATGTCCGACGGCCTGAAGCTCGGATTCAGCCCATTCAGCACCGCGCCCAAAGGCGTTCTCATTGTGTTCTGCGACCACCAGCTCAGGCTTGGGCCCGCGACCCGCAAGGCTTTGGCCGCGACCGGCGATCTCGTCAGCCGCGCCGCCAAGGCCGAGCGCTTTACCGGCAAGAGCGGTGCGGCGCTCGACCTGGCTATGCCGGAAGGGTTGAAGCTGCCGCGCCTGATCGTGATCGGCATCGGCAATACCGCCGATCTCAAGGAGAAGGATTTCCTCAAGCTCGGCGGCACCGCAATGGGAAAGGTGCCGAAAGGGGCGCAAGAGGCGACCGTGATCGCCGAACTGCCGACGCGCGCCATGAGCCCGGCGCAAGCGGTCGACCTCGCGCAAGGGATGCGTCTGCGCGCCTATGCCTTCGATCGCTATAAGACCAAGCGCAAGGACGACGAAGAAAAGCCGGTCAGCCGCACCGTCGCCATTGCGGTCGGTAACGTCGCCGCGACGAACAAGGCGCTTGCCCCGCGCGGCGCGCTCACCGACGGCGTCGTCCTGGCGCGCGACCTGGTGAACGAGCCGGCCAATGTGCTCTATCCGGAAGAATTCGCCCGGCGCGCGACTGAACTGAAAAAAGTCGGCGTTACCGTCGAGGTGCTCGACCTCGAAGCGATGGCGAAGCTCGGCATGAATGCGCTGCTCGGCGTCGGCCAAGGCTCGACGCGCGAGAGCCGCGTTGTGGTGATGCGCTGGAACGGCGGCAAGAAAGGCGTTGCGCCGGTTGCCTTCATCGGCAAGGGCGTGTGCTTCGATACCGGCGGCATTTCGATCAAGCCGGCCTCCGGCATGGAGGACATGAAAGGCGACATGGCGGGAGCGGCCTGCGTCACCGGGCTGATGCATGCGCTGGCGGCGCGCAAGGCGCGCGTCAACGCGGTCGGCGTTATCGGCCTGGTCGAAAACATGCCGGACGGCAATGCGCAGCGCCCCGGCGACATCGTCACATCGATGTCCGGGCAGACCATCGAGATCATCAATACCGACGCGGAGGGCCGGCTCGTGCTCGCCGACGTCGTCTGGTACGCCGCCAAGCGCTTCAAGCCGAAGTTCATGGTGGATCTGGCGACGCTGACCGGCGCCATCATCGTCGCGCTCGGGCATGAATATGCCGGCATGTTCTCCAACGACGATCGGCTGGCCGAGCGATTGACCAAAGCCGGGCAGGAGACGGGCGAACTGGTCTGGCGCATGCCGCTCGCGCCGGAATACGACAAGCAGATCGATTCCAAATTCGCCGACGTGAAGAACACCGGCGGAAGCCGCTGGGGTGGCGCCATCACCGCGGCGCAATTCATTCAGCGCTTCGTCGCCGACAAGACGCCGTGGGCGCACCTCGATATCGCCGGCACCGGCTTCGACTCGCGCCAGACCGACACCAACAAGAGCTGGGGCTCGGGCTGGGGCGTACGGCTCTTGGATCGGCTGGTGAAGGACTATTACGAGGCGTAGCGCGATTTCGTCAACGCGTACTTAAAATCGCACGCCGGCGCTAACACCAAGTTCGGTATGCATGGCATTGACCACGCGCTGAGTGCCGCCGAAGCTTGCCGTGAACAGACCATTGAGCGCGGTGAACGGCTCGCGGGGACCGCCGACTGCGGTGGAAATGAATTCATATTCCGCGCGCACGAACCAGCGCGGACTGAACTCGAATTCAAAGCCGGTGCCGACCACGAACGACAAAATCCCCTCATCGAAGGTGCCGTCGAACGCGACCTGGTGGATATTCTTGTAGGCAAGCCCGCCGCGCGCAAAGGCGCGTACCGGGATACCCCAGGTCGGAATTGGGATCGGCCATTGCGACATCGGCGGCGTGAAGAACAGCGCGGTGCCGGTGATGGCGAAGCTGCGCTCGGTGCTTAGTGTCGGCAAGCCTTCGTCGAAAGTGTTGGAGCCGAGGTAGTCAAAGCCAAGCTCCGCCGAAATGATGTCGTTGAAGCGGTAGCCGACATAGACTTTGGCACCCGGCTCATACTTCTCCATATTGTAAGCGGGTTTGTTCGGCACAAACCCAGTATGGTGCGCTTCGAAGGCACCAGCACCGAAATACCAATTGTAGACGGGCATCGGGGAAAGGAACTGATCGGCCGAGGCGGGCGCCGGCGCAAACAATTGCGCTCCGGCGCCGATCACCAGACCGATCAAGGCAGTCCGCACAACCCCACCGTAACGACCGCCCCCCATTTGTGGGTACCCTCGACGTCCATTGAATCCAAATACAGCGTCCAGGACGCAAAAATAGCGGCACCCTCGGCGCACCGGGACGCATTCGAGCGCGTCCATTGACGGTTGGCGAAACGCTATGGACTCTACTTCAGGGAGTCAACGGCGCTGCAGCGAAGGCTCGAGCGGCCGACGGCGCAAAAAACAGCTGAATTTGAGCCCGTTTCGTCCCAACCGGCTCGCGCTCGTAGAAATTCAGGCTGCCTGAGGGCACAAAATGCGCCCGGCAGCTTGGCCGTGCTGTTGCACGCACGCCACGCTGGCGACTTATCTTGTTTGGTGGCCGCCTCGGGACATGGTTATTGTGGAAGATCTCACCCAGCGGCGGCAGTGCAGCGACTGATATGACCGAGGTTCTCTTTTACCATTTGCAGGGTCAGCGCCTGGAAGGCGTGCTGCCGGCACTCTTGGAGAAATCGCTGGCGCGCGGTTGGCGCGTGATTGTGCAAGGGTCGTCCGAGGAGCGCATCGAGGCGCTCGACGCGCATCTGTGGACCTACCGCGACGATGGCTTCCTGCCGCATGGTACCTGGCGCGAGCAGGACAGCGCGGCGCAGCCGGTGCTGCTGACCGTCCATGAGGGCAATCCTAACGCGGCGGACGTGCGTTTTCTGATCGATGGCGCGCCGGTGCCCGCCGACGCCGAGGCCTATCAGCGCATCGTGCTGTTGTTCGATGGCGAGGACGAAGAGGCGGTCGGTGCTGCGCGCGCGCATTGGACCGAGGCCAAGGCCAAAGGCTTCGAAGCGACCTATTGGCAATCGGACGAGAACGGCCGCTGGGCAAAGAAGGCATGAGCCGGCGTGGCGCGGCTAGAGTTTGATCCGTTCAGATTGAATTAGAATGCCGCCTAACATTTTGCTGGCGCATGATCTTTTCCGACCTTCCTTCGCCCGCCGAAGCGGGCTTCGCGAAGGCGGGAAACCGGTTCCCATCCCCGATCGGGGTCGAGGACATGCTTTTCGGGATCATGCGCTAGACGGAGATATTGTCGATCAGCCGCGTCCTTCCGAGTTTGGCGGCCACCAAAAGCCGAATTGGCCCGTCCTTGTCGGTCGTGATTGGCGCCAGCGTCAGCGCGTGGCGTGCTTCCAGGTAATCGAGCGTGAAACCGGCGCGTTTGATCTCGGCGCGGCTTTCAGCGAGCACGCGTGCGACCGCTTCGCCATGTTTGATGCGGGCGGCTGACCCCTTGAGCACGCGATAAAGCGTAGGCGCCGCGGCGCGCTCGGCCGTCGATAGATAGACGTTGCGCGAGGATAGCGCGAGACCGTCCTTCTCGCGCACGGTCGGCACGCCGACGACCTTGACGCCCAAGTCGAGATCCTTGGCCATCTGGGCGATCACGCGCAGCTGTTGATAGTCCTTCTCGCCGAACAGAGCGATGTCGGGCGCTACTTGGGTGAACAATTTGGCAACAACAGTGGCGACGCCGCCGAAGAAGTGCGGACGGAACTTGTCCTCGAGTCCTGCTTTGGCCGCTCCTTGGGGCTCGATGCGGGTGGCAAAGCCGTCCGGATACATGACCTCGGCGGTCGGCGCCCATACCACGTCAACTTTTTCGGCCCGCAGCACCGCTAGATCGTCGGCAATGCGGCGCGGATAGCTGGCGAAGTCCTCGTGCGGTGCAAACTGGGTCGGGTTAACGAAGATCGATACCACCACCCGCCGCGCCCGGCGGCGGGCAAGCCGCACCAGCACCAGATGGCCGCGGTGCAGCGCGCCCATGGTCGGCACCAAAGCGATGCGGTCGCTGCCCTGTCGGTAGTGCGCCAAGTCTCGGCGCAGGGCGGTAACCGTCCGCAAAACTTTCGGACGCTGCGGCATTTTTTAATGCGGCCTTGTCGGTGAACTGATGTAAGATAAAGTTATAGCTACCAAAGCGGCGCGGCCAAGTTAATGGTCAACGAATAGCGAGGCCAGCGAAGCTGTGGTCAAATTCATCGGGTCATAGGGCGCGTCATGTTGGTCCAACCGATCGAAGAAACTCCCCAGTCGGCACATGTGGTCGTGCTCGGCAACGAAAAAGGCGGCTCCGGAAAGTCCACCACGGCCCTGCACATCGCGATTGCGTTGCTCAAGGCCGGACAGCGCGTTGCCACGGTCGATCTCGACGGCCGGCAGAAAAGTTTCACGCATTATGTCGAGAACCGCCGTAGCTGGGCCGCGCGCGCGCGCGTCAAACTCGAAATCCCCACGCATTTTTGCATCGATCGCGGCGAGAGCGGCGCGGTTGAGGAGAATGAAGCCAAGGAATTTGCCGATTTCTCCGCTGCCATCAGCTCGATCGAACACAACCATGACGTGGTGGTGATCGACACGCCTGGTTCCGACACCTATTTGATGCGGCTCGCCCACTCGATGGCCGACACGCTGATCACGCCGCTCAACGACAGCTTCGTCGATTTCGACGTGCTCGGCACGCTCGACCAGACCAATTTCACCATCACCGGCGAAAGCCATTACGCCGAAATGGTGCGCGAGGCGCGCCGCCAGCGCCGGCTGGTGGACGGCCAGCTCACCGACTGGATCGTGTTGCGCAACCGCCTGTCCACGCTCGGCTCGCGCAACAAAAAGCTGGTCGGCGACGGCATTGCCGAATTGGGCAAGCGTATGGGCTTCCGCTGCATCGACGGATTTGCCGAGCGCGTGGTCTATCGCGAATTCTTCCCACGCGGACTGACCGCGCTCGACGACCTCGACGAAGCAACCCTCGGCACACGGCCGAACATGTCGCATTTGACGGCGCGCGAGGAAGTGGTCGCGCTGCTTAATGCGCTGCGTCTGCCGCTTTCGGAGAACGGCAAGCGCCGTGCCGCCGCGCGCGCCGAATGGTATTCGGTGATGGACCAGCCATTGCAGGTCCACGACGTGGTTGGCTGATTGCACGGTTTCGATTGGCGCATGTGTCATGGCCGGGCTTGTCCCGGCCGTCCGCTTCTTCAGGGCTGCCGATATTGCGCCGGCCGGCGTCAATCGCCACGTGAACACGCACGGATTGAACTGGTGTAGACTGCCGCAATGAGCAAAGACCGTTCCGACCAGGCGCCGGCGCCGACCTCGTCGCGGCCCGAGATTGCCGCCTTCCTCGAGCAGGTGCGCGCGCTCGGGCCCGCGGCCGCCTCCGGCAAGCGCGGGCGGCTGATCTTCGCGCTCGATGCTACCATGAGCCGACAGCCGACCTGGGACACCGCTTGCTCCTTGCAAGCCGAGATGTTCCGCACCGCCGCCGCTACCGGCGGGCTCGATATCCAGCTCGTTTATTTCCGCGGGCTCGGCGAATGCGGCGCTTCCGTTTGGGTGGCGAACAGCGAGCGGCTTGCGCAATTGATGTCGCGTATCGACTGCCGCGGCGGCCACACTCAGATCGGCAAAGTGTTGAGCCACGCCCGACAGGAAAGCGCCAAGCAGCGGGTGCAGGCGCTGGTCTTCGTCGGCGACGCCATGGAGGAAAAGATCGACGATTTGTGTCGCGCCGCCGGCGAGCTTGGCCTCACGGGCGTACCGGTGTTCATGTTCCAGGAGGGCGGCGACCCGGTAGCCGAGAGCGGCTATCGCGAAATCGCGCGGCTGTCGCACGGCGCCTACTGCCGCTTCGATACCGGCGCCGCGCATGAGCTCGGCGAGTTGCTGCGCGCGGTCGCGGCCTATGCCGCCGGCGGCATCAAGGCGCTCAGCGATCTGTCGGCCAATCGCGATGCCGGCGCGCTGAAACTCCTGGCGCAGCTGAAGTAGCGATGCCTCTGATCTTTGGCATCGTGGTGCTGGTGCTCGCCTTGTGGGCACTCAACATCGTTTCCAAGGTCGACCCAAAAATCGGCGCGCGCGTGCTCAAGGCTGGCGGCGGTCTGCTTGCCATCGGCTTTGCGGTGTTTTTGGGATTGCGCGGAGAAATCGGGATTGCGATCCCGCTTGGCGCCTTCGGACTTGGGCTGTTGGGGTGGCTGCCATTTGGGCCGGCGGGATTTTCCGCCCGCACGCAGAAGAGCGGCGGGCAAGCCTCGCGCGTGCGCTCGCCCTTCATTGAGATGGAGCTCGATCACGACAGTGGCGCCATGCGCGGCCGCATTGTCGCCGGCCGCCACCAGGGCGCCGCGCTTGATCAGCTCGACGTCAAGACGCTCGCCGGAATGCTAAGCGAGATCGACGAAGAAAGCCGCGCGCTATTGGTGGCTTATCTTGACCGCCGGGATGCCCGCTGGAGTGAATACGCGCAAGGTGACGCGGCAACGGGGCGCGCGGCTGCTTCCAGCGGCAAAATGTCGGAGCAGGAGGCCTATCAGATCCTTGGCCTGCAGGCCGGGGCGGGGCCTGACGATATCGCTCGTGCGCACCGCACGCTCATGAAGAAACTGCATCCCGACCAAGGGGGGTCGACGTATCTTGCGGCTCGCATCAATGAAGCCAAGGAAGTTCTTCTCCGCCGCCATCGCTGATGTACTCCTGACACAACGTCACCAGCGGCTCCTGACTTCGACACATCCCGATTATCGACTTATGTTTGCAATCCATTCTGATCTGAAAATCTTTCCGCAAAGTTTCGTTCTCAATTCTTCAACAGCATGCACGGAATATCTTTGCGCCTGAGGTGTTTGCAGGCGGCTTCGGCCTGATTCTTCTCAAGCCCAGCGAAGCGGGCGCGATAAAGCGTCTTGTCGCCCTTGGCCACCGGCTCGGTGAAGGGATCGGCGCTGCCGAGCACCTTCGTCACGGTCTTCGCCTTGACCAGGCGCTGCTTGGCCTCGCCCTCATTATCGAAGGCGCCAATTTGGATCATCCAGCCGGCATGCGGTTTGGCGGCGGGTTCCGGCGCAGGCGAGGGGAGCGGCACGCTCTTGGTGGACGCCACCTTGGCGGGCGCAACTGCCGGCGCGCGGGACGCGACGGGCGCCAAAGGCGGGTCACGCTTGACGGTCGCGACGGTGGTGACCGTGACTTCCTTGGATGGCGCCTGCCGCAAACTGCGGGTGCGCACAGGTTGCGACGACAGCGATGCCGTTTGCACCGCGCCGGGCTGCACCGTGAAAGTCTTCACCGGGTTGGGGTGGATGGGAGCGGTCGAACCCGGCACCGGCGGCGGGAGCGGCGGCAGCGGCACGGCCCCGGCGATCTTTTTCTTGGCAAATTCCTTGGCGCGCGCGGCGAGTTCCCAACCCTCGACCACCGGCGGCGCCGTCCGTTTGGCGGCCGCGACTTTGATGTTGTGCTCGATCAATCTGATCGCGCGCGCATCGCGCGCCGAGGCCGAGCGTCCGCCGAACACCACCGCTACGATATGGCGATTACCGCGACGCATCGAGACGATTATGTTGAAGCCGAAGTCGTGGATGTAGCCGGTCTTGATGCCGTCCACGCCGGCGACGCGGCCAAGCAGATGATTATGGTTGCGCATCTCCTCGCCACGGTACTCGAAGGTGCGGGTCGCGAAGTAGTGGTAGTATTTCGGAAAGCGATCCTGGATCGCGCGAGCAAGAATAGCCTGATCGCGCGCGGTCGTGACTTGCCGATCGTCGGGCAGGCCGGATGCGTTGTGGTAGTTCGTGTGCATCATGCCAAGCGCGTGCGCCTTGGCCGTCATCATTCTTGCGAAATTCAACTCGCTGCCGCCGATCGCTTCGGCCACGACCACGGCGACGTCATTTGCCGATTTGGTGACGATGGCGCGGATCGCGGTTCTAACGGCGATGCTCTGGCCATGCTTGAGGTCGAGCTTGGACGGCGCCTGTGCCGCCGCATGCTCCGACACAGGCAGTTCGGTTGAAAGCTTGATCTTGCCTGCTTCCAGCCGCTCGAACAGCAGGTAAAGCGTCATGACCTTGGTGAGCGAGGCCGGATGCCGCGAGCTGTCCGCGTGGTCCGCCTCCATCACCGCGCCGGAATTGGCGTCGACGACGATCGAGGCGGTGGCGGGACGATACCGTTCGGCGGTGTGCGAGCGATGATGGTGGCGTCGGCGAGCGTCGGCATTGCTGCTGACCGCTGTCGCGACCAGCAAGACCGCTAGGCCGAGCGCTCCACAGCGGAGCGCGTCACGAACTCGGCCTTCCCCACAGAACATACGCACTCCCCAACCCCGTTGGCCATGCGGTCCTAGGCCGGCATCATGGCCATTTTGTAGCGCCACCCCGCGGCGCGGCAAATTGCGACGGTAGGGGAGCGCGGTTAGCAAATTGTTAATCTGATGCATCGGATTTTATTGAATTTTTCGCACTGCAAAACGAGTCTTGACATTTATTGTGCAGTGCGGTATACGGATCAAATCCGGGTGCAAGCTCGGGTTTTCTTGCACCAGCACGTTGGCGCCGCTCCGCGGGCCGGGAAGGGGAATCAGCACCATGGTTAAGAATTTAGAGGACATGCAGCAGGTCGGCAAAGAGAACATGGAAAATGCACTGAAATCGATGGGTGCGGTGTCGAAGAGCGCCCAGGCGATCGCGGTCGAAATGGCCGATTATTCGAAGAAGGCTTTCGAGGACGGCACCGCGGCGCTGGAGAAGCTGTTCGGCGTCAAGTCGTTCGAGAAGGCGATCGAACTGCAGACCGAATATGCCAAGACCGCCTATGAAGGCTTCGTGGCCGAGGCCACCAAGATCGGCGAGCTCTATGCCGATCTGGCCAAGGAGACCTACAAGCCGTTTGAAGCCCTGATGGCGAAGGCGAAGTAACTCAGTCGCTGACGCGTTGCGTGGTGTGGCTGTCGTGTGAAGTTCGTAAAACGCCAGCGATTGGAAAAGCCCGGCTGCTGTGGCCGGGCTTTTTGTTTGAGCGACAGCCGAGCTGCGGCTATTGCGCAATGCGCAGCTTGGTCAAGTTCGTGCCGATGGCGTCGAAGGTCGTGATGATCTGGTCTGCACTTGTCAGCAGGAAGAATTTGCTGCTGTCCGGGAACTTGCCAGGGGTGCCCGCACAATTCTTCAACAAGGTCGAGGTCGGATCGCCGCCGGTGTTGACCTGGATCGTGTAGAGGGTGACGCCCGCGGCATTGATGTTGGCGCAGGTGCCTTTGCCCGCCGAATCATACATCCGGTCGTCGACCGATGTATTGGTGCTGGAACCGTTGCCATACCAGCGGTCCAACGTATTCAGGCCATCCGACAAGAGGATGATGACGTCGGTATAGCTGTAATTCGGATCCTTGGATGGGGCGGTGAGCGGGCCGCCGCCGACCAGCGCTTGCCAACCCCAAACCAGGCCGATCGGTTGATTGGTGGCGCCGAGCGGATAAAGGCTGTCGACCGCGCTCGTCATGTCGGTCCAGTTTTCGTTCAGCCCCATGACGTTCGGCGAGCAATAAGAGTTCTGCTCGGCGGGGAAGAGCGTTTCCTTGATGCTGGTGGTCGGCGCCGTTACCAGGCGGTCGTAGTCCTGGCTCGGGCCGGAGGATGTGCCGCGGTCAGTAACGCAGCCGTTCCAGGTGCTGTGGTCGTTTTTGATCCAGGTGTGCGTGTAGGGCGCGCCGGTTGTCGTAATGGTTCGCTGGCAGACTTTGCTCCAGCCGCTGCCGGTGCAGGAGCAGTCGCTGTACCCGTAGCAACTGGCGTACCGACCGGTGCTCACGACGTGAGTTGTAGTCGTGGTCGTCGGCACGCTGTTGTAGCAGCCGTTGTAATAGATGCCGATCTTGGTGGAGTCTTTGTTGCCGCCGTCGACACCCGGACAGATATAGCCGGCGTAGGCACCGCTCGATGGAATCGTCGACGTTGTGGAGCTGTTATTGGCAGGGCTCGTCGTGCAGCGGAAGCCGTAGCTCGAGCTGGAGAACGGGCACGACGAGCCCGGTCCGATCTGGTCCCAATTGTACGGCTTGGACGTTTTCAGGATGGCAGGTTCCGAGTCCCAGTCGGTCCAGTCGATCCAGGAGGCGCCGTAGTTCGCGCCGTCGAGATTGACGTTCTTGCTGAACGGGATGATCGACACATAGACGTCGCCGCTGTTGGTGACGGCGTTTTTCAGCTGCGTGAGCAGATTCTTGGTCGCGGTCTTGAGCGCGTCGATCTTGCCGTCATCCGCCATCGATCCGGTGGTGTCGAGCACCAGCGCGACGCGCAATCGCGAGGAGCCCCACTTGGCGGTCGCGGTGCCGCTGACGGTGAGCTCATGATAGCCGATGACCGAAAGGAACTCAGTGGTCATGTCGGCCGAGGCGCTCACCAAAAGCTGCGAGCCGCCCGAATTGGAATAGGTCGCCGTGAAGTTTACGTTGTTGGCTTCCGGTTGATCGAATTGCGCTTTGAAATAAGCCTCGGCGGTGTCCTGAATTTGCGTCTCGTTCAGGGTCGCGGCGTTCTTCGACACCATCAATGCGGTGGCATCGAGCGCCGCTTGCATCTTGGTCTTGAGTGCGTTGGCGCGGCTGTAGTCGACCGCTGCGCCGACGAAGGCCAGGATCGGAATCAGCACCAGCGCGAAGGTGATAGCGACGTTGCCGCGCGCGGCGGCCTTGAAGCGAAGGGCGGCGCGGCGCAGGTGAATAAGTGCTGTTCGAATGCGCGACATGGCGGCGTTCAGGCGCGGATTACGCTCGACTTTTGCTTACGCCGAACAACTGAATGGGCGTGTAGCCGATCGACTAAAATCCGCGAGCCTTTATTAAGCTTTGGCGGCGCCATCCGGTCGGAAGCGCAGCGATTGACGACACTTAGATCGTTAATGTCAGGGTGCTTTGCATCGAGTGGTGCAAGCAACCCATGCATTTGCCGCGTAACGGCAGCGTGATGTCTGCGCAGGCGCGACAGGGCTGCTTGAACGCATGTGAGCGGAGCTGCAGCTCCGCTCACATGCTTTCGTTTATTCGTATGGCGCAATCCTCAGCTTGGTCAGGTTGGTGCCGATGGCATCGAAGGTGGTCACGATCTGATCCGCCGACGTCAGCAGGAAGAAGTGATCGCTCGTGCCTGACGTGTTGCTGGCGCAGTTCTTCAGTAGCGTGGAGGTCGGATCCTTCCGGTGTTGACCTGGATGGTGTAGATCGTGATGCCGGCCGCCTTGGCGTTGGCGCAGGTGCCGTTGCCAGTCGAGCTGTCATACATCCGGTTGTCGACCGACGTCTGGCTGTTGATACCAGCGATCCTCGGTGTTCATGCCGTCCGATCAGCAGGATGATGACCTGTTGGTACTGGTAGTTAGGATCGACCGACGGAACGCTGAACGGTCCGCCGCCGGCCAGCGACTCCCAGCCCCAAACCAAGCCGATCGGCTGATTGGTGTTGCCGTTGGCCGACATGCTTTCGACCAGAGACTTCATGGCAGTCCAGTCGTAGTTAAGGCCCATCATCGATTTCGGGCAAGAGCCATATTGCTCGGCCGGGAACAGCGTTGCCGGAATGCTCGGCGTCGGCGCGGTCACATCCTGGTCGTAGCCGGCTGACGTGCCGGGAGCTGTCGATGTGCCGCGGTCGGTGAAGCAGCCGTTCCAGGTGCTATGGCCAAGTGTCTTTGGGTCGTCCACGTACGGCCTCGGTCCAGGCTTGCCGGCGTCCACGTCCGCGCCGGACAGGACTTAACCCCAGCAAGATGCACGCCAGCTCTCCCTCGACTATTTCCGATTGGTGCAGGTGCCCGACAGATGCAGCAGGATGCTTTGTGTCTCGGACATTTGAGACCGAGCAACTGCCAGACTGTGTCGATACATTTGCTGCGTGGCGCACGTTAGCCGCGCGACGCTGCTATAGGGGTGCCATTGCTGCCGTCCCAGGAATTATCGGTGCCGTCGTCCCACTGAATCCAGCTATCCCAGGACGAGTTGTAATTCTGTCGGGTCGACGCTCACGTCTTTCACGAAGGGATGATCGACACATAGACGTCGCCAGGCGTGCTGACGGCGTTCTCTAGTTGGGTCAGCAGATTTTTGGTCGCGGTCTTGAGCGCGTCGAACTTGCCGTCGCTTTTCATCGAGCCGGTGTTGTCGAGCACCAGCGCGACGCGCAGCCGCGAGGAACCCCACCGTGTGGTGGATGAACCGTCGACCGTCAGATCCTTGTATCCGAGGACATTGAGGAAGGTGGTCGGTACGTCGGCTGAGCCGTTGACGGTCAAAGACGTGCCACCGTCCAGTCGTATAGGACGCGGTGATGACGATGTTGGCGGCTTCCGGGCGATTGAACAGCGCCTTGAAGTAGGCGTTGGCCTGCGTCTGCAGATCGTCCTGCGAAAGCGACGATGCGTTCTTCGACAGCATCAGCGCGGTCGAATTCGAGCGCGTCTTGCATCGCCGCCTTGACGGCATTGGCGTGCGTGAAATCGACGGCAAATCCGACGGCGGCGATGATCGGGATGGTGGCCATCGCGAACATGACGGCGACATTGCCTCCGCGCGCGCTGCGAAACGCAGCGAAGGGGCGGCAAATGGATTTCCAAACGGACGACATGGCGGTTCACCGATAACGGTTGATTTCGCCTGCCGTCATAATCCTCGCTGTTAAAAGGCCGGTATATCGCTATGCGGAAAACCTCGGCCTACCGGTAAGGCTCGCGCGCGTGCTTCGGCATATTAATGTATAAAATCAATCGCTTGGGTGGTTAACCACCACTGCCGCAGATACCGCGAATGCCGAATAGTTCTTAGTGGACGTCGTTAACGCTCGGTTGTTGCGACCGCGGATTGGGGCGTTTTGCGCCGTTTATTTGGCGACGCGCAGCTTGGTCAGCTCGGTGCCGATCGCGTCGAACGTGGTCACCAGCTGATCCGCCTTCTTCAGCAGGAAGAAATGGTCGGTAGTGCCGGCCGTGTTGCTGGCGCACTTTTGCAGCAGCGTCGAGGTCGGATCGCCGCCGGTGTCGACCTGGATCGTATAGATCGTAACGCCAGCCGCCTTGATATTGGCGCAGGTGCCTTCGCCGGTGGCGAAATCATACATCCGCTTGTCGACGTTCGATTGGCTGTTCGACCAGCGATTTTCGGTGTTCAAGCCGTCCGACAGCAGGATGATGATCTGCTGATATTCATCGTTGGCATTCTTGGCCGGCGCCGAGAGCGGTCCGCCGCCGACCAGCGACTGCCAGCCCCACACCAGGCCGATCGGCTGGTTGGTATTGCCCGCCGGCGACATCGCATCGACGAGGTCGTTCATCGCCGTCCAGTCGTAGCTCAGCCCCATCATTTGCGACGGGCATTGACCGTATTGCTCGGCCGGAAACAGCGTCGAGGGCGTTGCATCGGTGATATCGGCGTCCGCCAGGTCCGGCTCGGTCACCGTCTGATCGTAGTCCTGGTCGCGATCGGTGATACAGCCGTTCCAGGTGCTGTGGTCCGCCGTTTCCCAGCTGTAGGAGTCCTTGCAGTGACTGCGGCCGTGGCGTGATCTCTTCTTATTGCAGCTCGCTGTCTTGACCCAGTCTCCGTTCTCGTCCTCCCAGTCGCTCCAGTCGATCCAGTCGGCATTGTAGTTTTCGGTGCCGACGTTCACGTCCTTGCTGAAGGGAATGATCGAGACAAAAACGTCGCCGTTGCTCGACGCCGCCGTCTTAAGCTGTGTCAGAAGATGCTTGGTGGCCGTCTTCAGCGCGTCCATCTTGCCGTCGTCGGCCATCGAGCCGGTGTTGTCGAGCACCAGCGACACGCGCAGCAGCGCGGACCCCCATTTGGCGGTCGATGAGGCTTCCACGGGGATATTGTCATAGCCAATGATGCTTATGAAATTCGTGGGCACCGACACCGAGCCGTCGACCACCACTTGCGAACCGTGATCGGTCGAATAAGACGCCGTGACGGTAATGTTGTCGACATCCGGCTTATCGAACAGAGCCTCGAAATAACTTTGCGCCTTGGTCTGCAAATCGCCAGCAGATAGCGTGCTGGCATCTTTCGAAAGTATCAGCGCGGTCGAATCGAGCGCGCTCTGCATCGCCGTTCTAATCGCATTGGCATTGCTGAAGTCGACGGCAGCGCCGACAAACCCGATGATCGGGATGGTCACCAACGCGAACGTGACAGCCACATTGCCGCGACGCGCGCGGCCAAAGCGTCGAACCAGATTTGATACCTTGGAAGACAAGAAACGCTTCATCGTCGATAAGCTTCCGTGCATGGTTTGCGCGAGAGCTAGGCCGACGACGTAAATGCCGTGTAAAATTCGGTTTAAGATAATACAGATTTGCTGCGTCAAATCGTCTGACGGTGGCGTCGCCACTAAAGAACGGTAAAAGATTTCGGAAGAATTCTTTCAATCACGCGCGGTGCTGGTGCTCCCGTAGTGGAAGCGCCGCGACCGTTCGATTGAATAAGCAAATCTCGGCGCGTTACATCACCAGCCGCAGATTGGACAGCGCGAGGCCGATCTGACCGAACGTGGTCACGATCTGACTTGCTTTTGTCAGCAAGTAGAACTTGCTGGAATTGCCGGCGCAGTTTTGCAGTAGCGTCGAGGTCGGATCGCCGCCGGTGTTGACCTGCACGGCAAAGAGCGTGATGCCGGCCGCCTTGATGTTGTCGCAAACCAGTTGCTCGCGCGCGTCAATCGCGCTTTGACTCGTATACCAGCGGTCCTGCGTGTTGAGGCCGTCGGTCAGCAAGATGATGACCTGCTGGTATTCGTAGTTCGGGTCCATCTCGGGGATGGTGAAGGGCGAGGCCGTCAATGATTGCCAGCCCATCTGCAAACCGATCGCCTGGTTGGTGTTGCCGTTCGGCTGCATGGCGCTGATCTTGCTCGACAGCGTCGTCCAATCGTAGCTCAGCCCCATGAGTGACGCCGCGCAGGATGAATATTGCTCGGCCGGATAAAGCGTGCCGCCGGTGGTCGGCGCATCGTTGGTGGTATCGAAGTTCTGGTCGCGGTCGGTGACGCAGCCGTTCCAAGTGCTATGGTTGGCCGCCGTCCATGTGTGGCCATGCGAGGTGCAACTGCTTTTCGAGTGGTAGTATGTATTGCTGCAGCTACCATTGGCGGCGTCCCACAAACTCCAATCGATCCATGACTGACTGTAATTGGACGAGTCGACATTCACGTCCTTGCTGAACGGAATGATCGACACATAGACGTCGCCGTCGTTCACCACCGAATTCTTCAGCTGCGTAAGCAGATTTTGCGATGCCGTCTTTAGCGCGTCCATCTTGCCGTCGTGCGCCATCGAACCGGTGTTATCGAGCACCAGCGCGATCCGCAGCCGCGAATTGCCCCAAGCGGCAACCGACACCGCCGAGATCTGGATGTCCTCATAGCCGAGCACGGTCATAAACGTTGTATTGACGTCGCCGGTGGCGGTCAGCGTAAGCTTGGCGCCGCCGTCCGTCGTGAAGGTTGCGTTGATCTGGATGTTGTCGGTGTCTGCTCGGCTGAACAGCGCGTTGAAATAATTGGTCGCCTCGGTCTGCAGATCGGCGGCGCTCTCGTTTGCCGCATTCTTCGCCGCCATCAGTACGGTCGCATCGAGCGCGGTCTGGAATGCGGTGCGCGCGCCGTTGGCGCGGGTGTAATCGACCGCCGCACCGACAGCTCCCATCAGCGGGATGATGGACATCGCCACCAGTGGCGCGACGCCGCCGAATTTATTTTTAAAGAACCGCTTCAGCAGCATTGGGGCACGCTCCTCGATGCACCGACAGCAACCTATTCGGTACCAAGATGCCGAAGACCATTTGAAACTTCGTTCGAACCGCTGCCGGACCTTGATTCAAATTCGGCACAATTTGTCGCCACGGAGCACGGAAACGCCCGATTTCGCGGGCGGCCTGCCGACCTCTGCGGAGCGTCGGGAGCGGTTATGCTTCCGCCGCGTGGCGACCGAGGCGGTCCGCGGCGACGGCCCACACCGATTCGGGGTGATCGTCCGGGATGAGGGCCGCAAGGGCAGCCTTGGTCGCCCGTGCCCCGGCCAGGGACGGCTCAAGGAGATGGTGTCAAGCCCTGGCGAGCGCGCAGTTAATGGCTATTTCAGCGGATATTCGGGGGACCTCGAGGCCGGCTGCCCACGTATTGGTGTAAAACCTTGAATTTGGGCCAAATTGTCAACTTGGAATGCTGGCACAGTGGTCTTTATGATGGTGGGCGGCCATGCGCCGGCGTGGCCGCTCGGACGCAACCGTTGGATAAGCCACTGACGTCGGCCATGACCACGATCGACAGGACAAAAGCCGCCAAAACCAAGCCAACCGCAGCCGGCATGCCTCCGATGCGCATGGCCGATGACGACCGCAGGCGCAAGGGTGAGCAGGGCGGCCCCGGTACCGCGGTCATCAGCAAGACCAAGCCGCAGACTAAGCGGCCGAACCTCTACCGGGTTCTCATCCTCAACGACGACTACACCCCGATGGAATTCGTGGTGCATGTGCTGGAGCGCTTCTTCGGCAAGGATCACGAAGCCGCCACGCGAATTATGTTGCATGTCCATCACCACGGCATCGGCGAATGCGGCATCTACACCTATGAGGTAGCGGAGACCAAAGTGACGCAGGTGATGGACTTTGCGCGCAAACATCAGCATCCTCTGCAATGCGTGATGGAAAAAAAGTGAGTCTGGGAGGGCGTTCAATACAAATGGAAGTGGAACTCTAAATGCCGACCTTTTCGCGTAGCCTCGAGCAGTCGCTCCACCGGGCGCTCGCCCTCGCCAATGAGCGGCACCATGAATATGCGACCCTTGAGCATCTTCTGCTGGCGCTGATCGACGATCAGGATGCGTCAGCCGTGATGCGCGCCTGCAATGTCGACCTCGACAAGCTGCGGCGCAGCCTGGTCGCTTATCTTGAGTCCGAGCTGGAGAATCTGATCACCGATGGCGCCGAGGATTCCAAGCCGACGGCCGGCTTCCAGCGCGTGATCCAGCGCGCGGTCATCCACGTGCAGTCGAGCGGCCGCGAGGAGGTCACCGGCGCCAACGTGCTGGTGGCGATCTTCGCCGAACGCGAAAGCCATGCCGCCTATTTCCTGCAAGAGCAGGACATGACGCGCTACGACGCGGTCAATTACATCAGCCACGGTATCGCCAAGCGGCCCGGCCTTTCGGAGGCGCGGCCGGTGCGCGGCGTCGAAGACGAGGC
This sequence comes from uncultured Alphaproteobacteria bacterium, assembly GCA_963727555.1. GTDB lineage: Bacteria > Pseudomonadota > Alphaproteobacteria > Rhizobiales > Xanthobacteraceae > Pseudolabrys. The sequence goes on from CAVSGT010000007.1 coordinate 118,220, forward strand.
TGACGCCAAGAGCGGCGACGAGCCCAAGAAGAAGGGCGACGCGCTCGAAGCCTATTGCGTCAACCTCAACAAGAAAGCCAAGGACGGCAAGATCGATCCGCTGATCGGACGCGATGCCGAGATCAGCCGCACCATTCAGGTGCTGTGCCGCCGGCAGAAGAACAATCCGCTGTTCGTCGGCGACGCCGGCGTCGGCAAGACCGCGATCGCCGAGGGACTGGCGCGTCGCATCGTGCATGGCGAAGTGCCCGACGTGCTCAAGGGCGCGACCGTGTTCGCCCTCGACATGGGTACGCTGCTTGCCGGCACGCGCTATCGCGGCGATTTCGAGGAGCGGCTCAAGCAGGTGATCAAGGAGCTGGAAGCCTATCCCGGCGCGGTCTTGTTTATCGACGAAATCCACACCGTGATCGGCGCCGGCGCCACGTCGGGCGGCGCCATGGATGCGTCCAATCTGCTCAAGCCCGCGCTCGCCTCCGGCACGCTGCGCTGTATCGGCTCGACCACCTACAAGGAATACCGCCAGTATTTCGAGAAGGACCGGGCGCTGGTGCGCCGCTTCCAGAAGATCGACGTCAACGAGCCGTCGGTGCCCGACGCCATCGAAATTCTGCGCGGCCTCAAGCCCTATTTCGAGGAATACCACAAGCTCAAATACACCAATGACGCCATCAAGGCGGCGGTGGAACTGTCCTCGCGCTACATCCATGACCGCAAGCTGCCCGACAAGGCAATCGACGTGATCGACGAGTTGGGCGCTGCGCAGATGCTGCTGCCTGAGAGCCGGCGCAAAAAGACTATCGGCGTCAAGGAAATCGAGACCACGATCTCGACCATGGCCCGCATCCCGCCCAAGACCGTGTCAAAGGACGATGCCGAGGTGCTGCGGCATCTCGAGCATACCCTGAAGACCGTGGTCTACGGCCAGGACCAAGCGATCGACGCGTTGTCGGCCTCGATCAAGCTGGCGCGCGCCGGCTTGCGCGAGCCGGAGAAGCCGATCGGCTGCTATCTGTTCTCAGGCCCGACCGGCGTCGGCAAGACCGAGGTCGCCAAACAACTCGCCGCTTCGCTCGGTGTCGAACTCATCCGCTTCGACATGTCGGAGTATATGGAGCGGCACACGGTGTCGCGCCTGATCGGCGCGCCTCCCGGCTATGTCGGCTTCGATCAGGGCGGCTTGCTGACCGACGGCGTCGACCAGCATCCGCATTGCGTGCTGCTGCTCGACGAAATCGAGAAGGCGCATCCCGATCTGTTCAACGTGCTCTTGCAGATCATGGACCACGGCAAGCTAACCGATCACAACGGCAAACAGATCGATTTCCGCAACGTCATCCTGATCATGACCACCAATGCCGGCGCCTCTGATATGGCAAAGGCGGCGTTCGGCTTTACCCGCAGCAAGCGCGAGGGCGACGACACGGAGGCGATCAACAAGCTGTTCGCGCCCGAATTCCGCAACCGGCTTGATGCCACCATCACCTTCGCGCATCTCTCGCAGGAGGTGATCGCCAAGGTGGTCGAGAAGTTCGTGCTGCAGCTCGAGGCTCAGCTCGGCGACCGCAACGTCACCATCGAGCTGTCGGACGAGGCCACGCGCTGGCTGATCGCCAACGGCTACGACGAATTGATGGGCGCGCGCCCGATGGCGCGGGTGATCCAGGAGCACATCAAGAAGCCGCTCGCCGACGAGGTGCTGTTCGGCCACCTGAAGGGCGGCGGGCATGTCCGCGTCGTCGTCAGCAAGGACGAGAACGGTCGCGACAAGCTCGGCTTCGAGTTCCTCGAGGGGCCGATCACGCCGAAGCCGGAGAAGCTGCCGCTGGACGTGCGCCCCAAGGCCAAGCGCCGCTCCTCGCCGCGGCCGCGGCCGAAGGCCGACAACAAGCGCGGCACTGTGCCGAAGGTGCCGCTGATCAAGGCCTGACGGCCGATGCCGAAGACAAAGGCCGGGCCAAGCGCCCGGCTTTTTGCTTGGGCGTAATTCATATCGAATGTCGCGCGCCACTTTGCGCGACCATGCACGACCAAATTGCAGGGCGCGCATGCGGCGGTCGCGGGCGCGCCCTGTTGCGCGCGCGCTGGCCCTGTGAGAGACGTTGCGCCGCGCCCCCATGTCCACACTTCCCGATACGCAGTCATCAATCGCCGCAGCCTTTTTTGCCGGCGCGAAGTCGGCACTTACCTCGGTGTTCTTCCTGGTGCTGGCCGGCACCTATATCGGCATCGGCGCGCTCGCCCATGACTATGGCTTTTCGTCCTGGTGGCTCGCGCTGTCGACGCTGCTGGTATGGGCCGCGCCGGGGCAGGTGATCCTGATCTCTTCGCTTGGTCTTGGCGCCCCGCCGATCGAGGGCGCCATCGCGGTGACGCTGAGCGCGATCCGGCTGTTTCCCATGGTGGTGGCGTTGTTGCCGTTGCTGCGCGGACCGGGCACACGCCTGCGTGCGCTGCTGCTGCCGGCGCATTTCACCTCGGTGAGCATGTGGGTGGAGTCGCTGCGGCTGTTGCCGTTGATGCCGCGCGAGCCACGTATCACGTTTTGCATTGGCCTTTCGGTTGGCTACCAGAGCACGGCGGTGGCGTTTGGTTTTGTCGGCTTCTATCTCGCCGCCGGGCTGCCGACGCTGTTTGCCGGCGCGCTGCTGTTTCTCACGCCGATGTCGTTTCTGATCTCGACCGCGCGCAATGCCAAGATGATGGTCGACCGGCTGGCCCTGGTGCTCGGGCTCGCGATCGGGCCGCTATTGACCTACCTGCACGTCAGTCTCGACTTGATGTGGACCGGCATTGTCGGTGGCGCGCTGGCCTATGGCATTCACCGCCTGCGCGAGGCCGCGACGTGAACGCCATGCTGACCGAACTGTGGCCCTACCTGCTGCTGATCCTGGTCGGTTTCCTGCCGAACGAAATCTGGCGCGCGCTCGGTCTGGTGCTGGCGCGCGGACTGAACGAGGAATCCGAGCTGGTGGTCTTGTCGCGCGCGATAGCGACCGCGATCCTTGCCGGCGTCATCGCCAAGCTGATCCTGTTTTCGGCCGGTGCGCTCGCCGCCATCCCGCTCCCCGTGCGGGTCGGCGCCGCGGTCTGCGGGTTTCTGGGATTCCTGGGTATCAGGCGCTCGATCTTCGTCGGCGTTCTGGTCGGCGAAGCGGCGCTGCTCGCGGGCGGGTTCCTATTCGCGCAGTAGAGCGGGTCACCCGGCGGCGATGGCGGCGGCGAGCTTCTTGGCGTTTTCGGCCAGCACGTCGGGCTTTTCCTTTTCGCTCGCCGGCGGCTTCATGGCGACGCCGGCCTTGCGTGGAATGATGTGAACGTGCAGGTGGAACACCACCTGGCCGCCGGCGCCTTCGTTGAATTGCTGCAATGTGACCCCGTCGGCGCCGAAGCCGGTCATCGCCGCCTTGGCGATCTTTTGCGCGACTTTCGCCACATGCGCCAAGTCGTCGGCGGAAACGTCAAGGATATTGCGGGCCGGCGCTTTCGGCAGCACCAAGGTATGGCCGGGCGCGCGCGGCATGATGTCGAGGAAGGCGAAGGTCTTGTCGTCCTCGTAGACCTTGTAGCAGGGCAGTTCGCCGCGCAGGATCTTGGCGAAGATGTTGTTGGGATCGTAACTCGGCATTGGCGCTTCCCCCTCAACGCGTAATTTGTTTCGCATTCTTTTGTTCGCGCATGATCTTATCCGAAAACCGGTTCCCACTTTTCGGGATCATGCGCTATTCCTGCTCGACTAAATCTTTGCGGAACGGCGCCAGCGCGGCAAGCTCTTCGCCGGCGGCCTCCACGTAGGCGCGCTCGCGCGCCAGATATTCCGCCACCGCCCGCCGCAGCGCCGGATTGGCGATGAAATGAGCGGAATAGGTGGTGCTCGGCAAATAGCCGCGCGCCAGCTTGTGCTCGCCTTGGGCTCCGGCCTCGACGCGCGCCAACTTGTGAGCGATGGCGTAGTCGATGGCCTGATAATAGCACAACTCGAAATGCAGAAACGGGTGGTGCTCGATGGCGCCCCAGTTGCGGCCGTAGATCGCCTCGCGCCCGACGAAATTGAGGGCGCCGCCGATCCAACGGCCGGCGCGTCGCGCCATCACCAGCAGGATGCGGTCGCGCATTTTTTCGCCGACGATCGAGAAGAACTCGCGCGTCAGATAGGGCCGTCCCCATTTGCGCGAGCCAGTTTCCATATAGAACGCGAAAAACGCATCCCACGCCTCTTCGGTGAGGTCGGAGCCGGTGAGCCAGCGCACCTCGATGCCGTGGCTCAGCGCCTCTTTGCGTTCGCGGCGGATGGTCTTGCGCTTGCGCGAGGCGAGGTGGGCGAGGAAATCGTCGAAGCTCGTGTAGTTTGCGTTGTTCCAATGGAACTGCTGGTCGGTGCGTTGCAGGAAACCGCGTTCGCCGAGCGCCCGCCATTCCGTCTCGGTCAAGAATGTGACGTGGGCGGAGGACAATTCGCTCGCCGTGGTGATCTCGGCGAGTGCGCCGGCGAGCGCGCCACGCACCGCCGCGGCCTGTGGCGACGGGCGCGCCAGGAGGCGAGGGCCGGTGACGGGGGTGAACGGCACCGCCACTTGCAGCTTGGGGTAATAGTCGCCGCCGGCGCGCTCGAAGGCTTCGGCCCAGCCATGGTCGAAGACATATTCGCCGCGCGAATGGCTTTTCACATAGCAAGGCGCGCTCCCGAGCAGCGCGCCGCTCACGTCTTCCGCCAGCAGATGGCGCGGTTGCCAACCGGTACGGCCGCCAACCGATCCAGAGGCCTCCAATGAGGATAGAAAATCGTGTGAAACAAATGGGTTGCTTGGCGTGGCTAACTCCGGGGACAACTTATCCCCGCTATGCTCATGTTTCACATTAACATGAGCTTCGGCCGCTAGGCCGCCGTTTTCCGCTGGGTTGCCGCGCGCGCATGCGTCCCAGGCGGCGGGCGCCACCTCGGAGATTGCGGGGACAATGCGGATGCGCAGTTCGGTCATCAGGGGGCAACGTTTCTAGCGCGACTTTACGCCGGAAATCGGTCGAATTTCATCCCGCCCTTCGTCGCTGCCCAGATTCTAAGGTCGCAGACCTTCGAAAATGATCTGGTCGGCCCAGCGCGCCGCTCTTCGTCGGTCCTCCGCGGTGCGTACCGTCCAGGTCAGCAGCGGCAACCCAAACAACTTGCGCGCGATCAGCGGCAGCACTGCCGGCAAATCGCCTACCCGGTAAGCGATGAAATGCGGGCGCGTTCGATTGACGTGCACGAACCAGGCCAGCCGGCGACGGTCGGCCGGCAACAGTTCGTCCCAGTCATCATAGCGGCGCTGCGCGATCATGCCGCGTGGGAGGCCAGGGGCGATTTGCCTGATTGCCGTCACTTGGTCGGGGTCGAAAGACATCACTGCCACCGGGCCGGCATAGGAAGCGAGCACCTTGGCCGTGCGCTCGCAGAGCCGGTGGTCGCCGTCGAAGTGGCTCTTGAGCTCGATGAGCGAGTGTGGCGCGTCCAGCGACCAGATCGCATAGCTCGCCGAGCGTCATGATGCGGTCGCCGCTCGCCTTGAATCGCACCGCCTTGATCTCGGCGGTGCTCATATCGGCCAGCCATTCGCTGCCCTCGGTCAGCCGGCCAAGCGTGTCGTCATGGTGCACAAAGGCCTCGCCGTCGGCGCTGATCTGCAGGTCGACTTCCAGGCCGTAGCCGGCGGCGACCGCCGCCCTGACAGCGGTGGCGGTGTTCTCGATAACGCCCGCCGACGCATCATGCAGCCCGCGATGGGCCAGCGGTCGCGCGGTGAGCCAGTCGAGGCCGGGCATGGCGGAGCCAACTAAGCGACCTCGAACTGGCCTTCAACCTCGACTGCGGCATCCGCCGGCAGCGCGGAAACACCGACCGTGCTGCGGGCGTGGCGGCCATTGTCGCCGAAAACTTCGACCATCAGATCGGAGGCGCCGTTCATGACCTTGGGGCCGTCGGTGAAGCCGGGCGCCGAATTGATGAACCCGCCGAGCCGGACCACGCGGCTAACTTTGTCGAGATCGCCAAGCGCTGCTTTGAGCTGCGCCAGCAGGTTGATACCGCAGGCGCGCGCCGCCTTCTGGCCGTCCTCGATCGACACGCCGCCGCCAAGTTGCCCGGTAGCGGCCAGCTTGCCGTCGGGGCCGAAGCAGAGTTGCCCGGAAATGAACAGCAGGTTGCCGCTGCGCACGAAGGGCACGTAATTGGCCACCGGGCTCGCCGGGCTCGGCAGGACGATGCCGAGATTTGCTAGCGTCTTTTCGACCGTTCCCGCCATGAAGTCCTCCTCGCTGCGACGTCGGTTCCGACGAACGAACCTCTTCGCCGATCGGGCGTTGGCACGCAAGCGGCCGCCCCATTCACGGCAATGCGATTGCCGGGGAGGTGGGCGGCCTCTATCTTGCCCATATCTTGCTTGTTTCTGGTTCCGAAACGGCGCGTAGCGCGCCCGCGCGGAGAACCGCCTCGATGACAAAGCCCGGCTCGCTGAACCTTCTGGCGCTGTGGGGCGCCGCCCTCGGACTTGCCGCTGCGGCGGTCTGCCATTCCGCGGCGGCCGCGCCGGCGTCTGACGTGGTGATGCTGGCGCCGCATCGGGCAATTTACGATCTCAAACTTTTGAAAAGCCATGGCGGTGGCGGCATCGATGCCGTGCGCGGGCGCATCCTCTACGATTTCAGCGGCAATTCCTGCGAGGGCTATGAATTGCAATTCCGCCAGGTCTCGGAGCTCGATTCGGAAGGTGGCAAGCACGCACTCAGCGATCTGCGCTCGACCACCTGGGAGGACGGCGAGGCCAAGAAATTCCGCTTCAGCTCGGAAAACCTGCTCAACGAAAAGAGAACCGACACCGTTACCGGTCATGCCGAGCGCGGCAATACCGCCGTCAAGGTCAGCCTGAACAAGCCGAAGGATAAGAATTTCACCGTGCCGCGCAGCGCGGTGTTTCCGACCGAGCACATGCGGCGCATCATCGTTGCCGCGCGCGCCGGCAAGGGCATTCTGAGCTTTCCGGTCTATGACGGCTCGGAAACCGGCGAGAAGCTCTACAATACGCTGACGGTGATCGGTAAGGCGATCGCGCCGGGGCAAAAGCCGCCTGACGATGCCGCCGCCAAATTTTCGGAACTTGCCAAGCTCACCCGTTGGCCGGTGACCATCAGCTATTTCGAGCAGGAGAGCGAAAAACAGCAGCAGGCCGGCGAGCAGACGCCGGTTTACGCCATCTCCTTCGAGCTCTACGAGAACGGCATCTCGCGCAAGCTGACGCTCGAATACGCCGACTTCACCATCAGCGGAAAGATGACCTCGCTAGACTTGAAGACGCCGAAGCCGTGCCCGGGGCCGCGCTAGAGTCTGATCCGTTCAGATTGAATCAGAATGCCGCCTAACATTTTGCTGGCGCATGATCTTTTCCGTAAACCGGTTCCCACTTTTCGGGATCATACGCTAGTCGCCGTCCTCGATCGCCAGCCCGCGCACCACCGCATCGTGCCCGAATTTCAAGCGCAGGCGGTCCACGGCATGCTCGGCCTCGGCCGCCCGGCGGTCGATGAGATCGGCAAGATCATCGCCGGCGGTTTCTTCCAGATTGCTGACGCCGATGCCGATCAGGCGGAAGCGGGTGGGGCCGATTTCATGCACCAGCAGGTCGCGGCCGGCGGCGAAAATACGTGCGGCGAGTTGGGTGGGCGCGCCGAGCGACCGGGCGCGGGTGCGAATCTTGAAATCAGCGCTCTTGAGCTTGAGCGTCACCGTCGAGCCCGACAGAGTATTTGCTTTCAAGCGCGCCGACACTTTCTCCGTCAGCTCCCATAGTGTCTGCTCCAGCGGCCGCATTTCGCCGATGTCGCGCTCGAAAGTAGTTTCCGCCGAGATGCTCTTGGTCTCGCGCACCGGATCGATGTCGCGGTCGTCGACGCCGCGCGCCAGCCGCCACAACCTGCCGCCTTCCTCGCCGTAGCGGCGCATCAAGTCTATTTCATCGGCGCGCTGCAGATCGGCGATCATGCGGAAACCGTCGGCGGCAAGCCTGGCGGCGCTCACGGCGCCGACGCCGTAGATGAAGCCGACCGGCTTGGGTGCCAGAAATGCCGCGGCCTCGGTCTGGCCCAACACGGCGAAACCGCGCGGCTTGTCCATGTCGGAGGCGATCTTGGCGAGAAATTTATTGACCGACAGCCCGATCGAGACGGTGATGCCGAACTCACGCTCAACCTCGCCGGCAAAGCGCGCCAGCACCTTAGCGGCGCTCATGCCATGCAATCGCTCGGTGCCGCTCAGATCGAGAAACGCTTCGTCGATCGACAGCGGCTCGACCAGCGGCGTGAGCGCACGCATGGCGCGGCGCACCGCGCGGCCGACTTCGACATATTTCGCCATGTTCGGCCGCACCACGACGGCATGCGGGCAGCGGCGCTTGGCTTCGAACATCGGCATCGCCGAGCGGATGCCGTAGGTGCGCGCCACATAGCAGGCTGCGGCGACCACGCCGCGCTTGCCGCCGCCGACAATGACCGGCTTATCGACGAGCGAAGGGTCGTCGCGCTTCTCGATGGTGGCGTAGAAAGCGTCGCAATCGATATGGGCGATGGTGAGCTGGTCGAGTTCGGCATGCCGCGCCAGCCGCGGCGAGCCGCAAGTAGCGCAACGTGTCGCCGCCTCCGGCGCAGGACTGAGGCAGTCTCGGCAGAAGGCGCTCACGGCACCTCGCGCTCCCATTGCGTGCCGCCGAGCACGGCCAGCGCCTTGCCGACATCGGTGGGATCGAAGCCCGCCTCGGCGGCAAAGCCCGCGAGCATGGTCTCGTCGCCGGCGAGGAATTCGAGAACGCCGATCAGGAAGCCCGGCTCGCGCGCGGCCGCGCGAATCTCCGCCGGCCCGATACCGGTTTCGGCGAGGAAGCGGCCAAGCCGCTCGTGGTCGCCGGCAATGAAGGTAAGCGCCTGAATCGCCAGCGCTTCCGCCGCTTCTTTCGGCATATTAGACCGCTGTTTCATCGGTCAAATTTGCCTTTCCGTAATATATCCGCATTACCGTAGCCCATGATGCCCCAACGATGGGTGGGCTGGCGATGCGCTTAGCTCGTCATGCGCCTCGCGAGGAGGGGCATCTGGGGATAACAGGGGCGGGGAAGAAATGGCGAAGACCGTCCTGATTGTGGAGGACAACGAGCTCAACATGAAGCTCTTCCACGACCTCTTGGAGGCGCACGGCTACAACACCGTCGGTACGCGCAACGGCATCGATGCGCTCGACCTTGCGCGCCAGCACCGCCCCGATCTCATCCTGATGGACATCCAGTTGCCGGAAGTCTCCGGGCTCGAAGTGACCAAGTGGCTCAAGGACGATGCCGAGCTCAAATCCATTCCGGTCGTCGCCGTCACCGCCTTCGCGATGAAGGGCGACGAAGAGCGCATTCGCGAGGGCGGCTGCGAAGCCTACCTGTCGAAGCCGATCTCGGTCGGCAAGTTCATCGAGACCATTCGTCATTTTCTCGGTACTGCGTAACAATGTTTAGTAACGGTGTTTAAATGACCGCCCGCGTTCTTGTAGTCGATGATGTGCCGGCCAACGTGAAGCTGCTCGAAGCGCGGCTGTCGGCGGAATATTTCGACGTCACCACCGCGCACAGCGGACCGCAGGCGCTGGCGATCGCCGAGCGCGCGGAATGCGACATCGTGCTGCTCGACGTCATGATGCCGGACATGGACGGCTTCGAAGTCTGCCGCCGGCTGAAATCCAATCCGGCCACCCACCACATTCCGGTGGTCATGGTCACCGCGCTCGATCAGCCGTCCGACCGCGTGCGCGGGCTCGAAGCCGGCGCCGACGATTTCCTCACCAAGCCGGTGACCGACGTGGCGCTGATCTCGCGCGTGCGCTCGCTGGCGCGGCTGAAGATGATGACCGATGAGTTGCGCCTGCGGGCGGTGACGTCGCGGGAAATCGGCATCCAGTCTCCCGAGCGCGACGCCATCGCCGAGACCGGCCGCAATGGCCGCATTCTCATCGTCGACGACCGCAAGGAATCCTACGAGCGCATCAAGGCGACGTTGTCGGCCGAGCACAAAGTCGACGTGGAAACCAATCCGGGCGAGGCGCTGTTTCACGCCGCCGAAGGCAACTACGAATTGCTGATCATCTCGCTCGGCTTGCGGAATTTCGACGGCTTGCGTCTGTGTAGCCAGGTGCGTTCGCTCGATCGCACCCGCAACGTGCCGATCCTGGCGGTCGCCGAAGCCGACAACAACACGCGCCTCGTGCGCGGCCTCGAAATCGGCGTCAACGACTATCTGATCCGCCCGATCGACAAGAACGAGATGCTGGCGCGCGTGCGCACCCAGGTCAAGAAGAAGCGCTACACCGAGCGCCTGCGCGACAACGTGCAGATGTCGATCGAGATGGCGATAACCGACGCACTCACCGGTCTCTACAATCGCCGCTATATGGAATCGCATCTGGCGACCCTGGTCGAGCAGGCGGCGGCGCGCGGCAAGCCGATCGCGGTGCTGGTGGTGGACATCGATTATTTCAAGGCGGTCAACGACGGTCACGGCCATGACGCCGGTGACGACGTGTTGCGCGAATTCGCGCTGCGCATCCGCAAATCGATCCGCAACATCGATCTCGCCTGCCGCTATGGCGGCGAGGAATTCGTCATCGTCATGCCGGAAACCGACATGGCGGTGGCCACCATGGTGGCCGAGCGGCTGCGCCGGCGCATCGCCAGCGAGCCGTTCGTGATCCAACAGGGCGCGCGCAGCCTGGAAGTCACGATCTCGATCGGCATCGCCGCGCTGGGCGCGACAAGCGACAATGCCGCGGCGATCCTCAAGCGCGCCGACGAGGCGCTCTATCGCGCCAAGCGCGACGGCCGCAACCGCGTGGTGCCGGACGCCGCCTGAACCGGTTCGTGTGCGGCCGGCGCGGAATTTACCAATTAAGTCAGAATCTTAGAAAGCGATTTGGTAGCCAGGGCCGCTTGGTCTAACCTTGGCCGCAGGTTGAGTCTGCGGCCGGACATTGTTCGCCGCGACGGGGGCAGCCAGTTCGAATTGCCCTGCGGAGTGCTCAGGTCCGCCGCATCTCCTGGGTCCGTGGGGTTCGGCCGGCTTGGAAGCGGTGGGAGTGGCCTCCTCATGCACCGCTTTCAGCCGGCCAACTTTTTGCCTTCCGGCCGTGCAAAGGTCACACATGCGAAGGGCGCCCAATGGGCGCCCTTTTCGGTTGCGGTGGCTAGCGAACTCACTTGATCTTGGATTCGCGGTACTCGACGTGCTTCTTCGCGATCGGATCGTATTTCTTCTTGACCATCTTCTCGGTCTGGGTGCGCGAGTTCTTCTTGGTCACATAGTAGTGGCCGGTGTCGGCACTCGAGATGAGCTTGATCTTCAGGCTGATGGCTTTGGCCATGGTCTATCCTCGGTACGGAATTTGGCGGCGGCGTTGGCCGGGAACGTAGCGTCGAAGCGGAAAAAGTCAAGAAAGCCGCTATTTTGCGCCTATCACAGCAGCTCCCGAAAGAACTGCCTGTCTTCCATGAAATAAAACGGCACCGGCAGATCGTGGCCCATGCCGGCCGCCACCCGGGCGCCGAGTTCCTCCAGCACCACACCGGTGATGGTCGGCAGGTCGAGGTGGGTGGCCTCTTCGATCGGCACCCAACTCAATTCGACCAACTCGGAATCGGGCCCGACCACGCCCTCGATCTCATGCGCGACCGATGAGGCATCGGCGGTGAAGAAGCGGGTGTCGAAGCGCCGCGGCCGCCGCGGCGGGGTAATGGCGCGGGCGATGAAATGAATATTGCCGAGATCGGGATGCACGTGCGCCTTGGAAAACTCTGTCCAGATCTCGCCCGGCGCCTCCGGCGCTTGGTCGCGCTTGACGCCAAGCAGCAGCCCGGTTTCTTCGCAGGTCTCGCGCACGGCCGCCAATGCGAATGCGCGCGGCGGCGCCGAGGTTTGCTGCCTGAGGCGTTGCGTCAGCTTCTTTTCGGTATCGGGGTGCAATTCGCTCACAGCCGGCATGGCGGTATCGAGCGCCTCGATGCGTCCGCCGGGAAACACGAATTTGCCCGGCATGAATTTGTGGCCGGCATGACGACGGCCGAGCAACACTTTGGGTGCCGGCCCGGAGCGGTCGATCAGCATCAGCGTTGCCGCGTCGCGCGGCTCGCTGTCGGGGAACGACTGGTCGCGCTCCACCGTGTTCATCCGATCAGCCCAGACTTTTGCCATGTCGGTCGTCATCGTGCCTTCCGTTTCTGTCCGCGCGGCCGGTACTGACCTTGCCGCTGCTCGCGCCGCGATTGCCGATGCGCGGCCCCGGGCCGCCCTTCCGATAACAACTCGAAGCGGAGCGCGCCAGCAACCGGCGCGGCTTCGATGAGCTTGACAGCCACCGCATCGCCGAGCCGGTAGGTCTCGCCCGAACGCGCGCCCACCATGGCGTGCGCCTTTTCCTCGTAGCGGAAATACTCCGCGCCGATGGTGCGCGCCGGCACGAAGCCGTCGGCGCCGGTGTCGTGCAATTTCACGAACAGACCGGCGCGGGTGACACCGGAAATGCGGCCGTCGAAGGAGGCGCCGATGCGGTCGGCCAGGAAATGCGCGGTCAGCCGGTCGTTGGTTTCGCGCTCGGCCAGCATCGCGCGCCGCTCGGTGGCGGAAATCTGCGCGGCGATTTCGCCGAGCTCTTTGCGGTCGGCGGTTTCGGGCAGGCCGTTGGGCCCGAGCTTGAGCGCGCGGATCAGCCCACGATGCACGATCAGATCGGCATAGCGACGGATCGGCGACGTGAAATGGGCGTAGCGGCGCAAATTGAGACCGAAGTGGCCGTAGTTCTCGGCGGCATATTCGGCCTGCGCCTGCGTGCGCAACACGACTTCGTTGACCAGTTGCTCGGCGTCGCGGCTTTTCACACGCACAAGGATGCGGTTGAACGCTTCCGGCTTGAGCACGCCGCCTTTGGCGAACGGAATGTCGAGCGTTTGCAGGAATTCGCGCAGTGCATGGACCTTCTCCATCGAAGGCTCGTCATGCACGCGGTAGATCAGCGGCACACGCGCGCGCTCCAGCGTCTCCGCGGCGGCGACATTGGCGAGGATCATGAATTCCTCAATCAGCCGGTGCGCCTCCAGCCGTTCCGGCATGATCACGCGGTCGACCGTGCCGTCGCCCTTGAGCAGGATTTTCCGTTCCGGCAAATCGAGATCGAGCGGCCCGCGCTCGGCGCGCGCACGCACGGTCGCCTCGTAAGCGGCATAAAGCGGCGCGAGCACAGGTTTGATCAGCGCATCGGTGTCTTCGTCGGTACGACCGCCGATGGCGAGTTGCGCCTGCTGATAGGAGAGGCGCGCGGCGGAGCGGATCATGACGCGGTGGAACGTGTGCGATTTCTTCCGCCCGTCCGCGCCGATGACCATGCGCACAGCGAGCGCGGCGCGCGCTTCGTGCGGGCGCAGCGAGCACAGGTCGTTGGAGATGCGCTCGGGCAGCATCGGCACCACGCGGTCGGGGAAATAGGCCGAATTGCCGCGCACGAGCGCTTCGCGGTCGAGCGCGGAGCCGGGCGTCACGTAATGGGCCACGTCGGCGATGGCGACGCTGACGATGAAGCCGCCGCGATTGTTCGCCGCCTTGTCCATTTCGGCATGCACGGCGTCGTCGTGGTCCTTGGCGTCCGGCGGATCGATAGTGACGAAAGGAACGTGCCGCCAATCCTCGCGATGGGCGAGGGTCGCGGGCTTTGCAGCTTCCGCTTCATTCAGCGTCTCGCGCTTGAAAACCGAGGGAATGCCATGCGCATTGATGGCGATCAGACTGACCGAACGCTCGCTCTTGAGCGAGCCGAGCCGTTCGACCACGCGACCGGTCGGTAGTCCAAGTCGCGGCGCGCGGCTGGTCTCGACAGCGACGAGGTCGCCGTCTTCGGCCTGGGCGGTGGCGCCGGCGGGGATCGCCAGTTCCTTGCCGAGCATCTTCTTGTCGACCGGCTCCAGCCGCCCGCCGCCATGGGCGATCTTGCGGAAGATGCCGAGCACGCGGTGTTTGGGGTGGTCGATGACTTTGATGACGCGCCCGCGGTGGCGGATGCCGTGATCTTCCTCGGTTTCCTCGACCCGCAGCAGCACGCGGTCGCCGAGCCCGGCGGCTTCGCCCGGCCGCGTCTTGCGCGGCATTAGGATGCGGATCTTCGGCGCCTCGCCGTGTGCCTCTTCGTCCCATTCGTCCGGCTTGGCGACCAATTCGCCGTCGCTATCGCGCGCGATCACGTCGGCCAAGACAGTGGAGGCCAAGACGCCGGGGTGATGGAGTTTCTTGTGGCGCTTTTCGACCGCGCCTTCATCGGCGAGGCCGCGCAGCAGCCGCTTGAGTTCGGCGCGCATGGCGTTCTTGAGGCCGAAGGCGCGGGCGATTTCGCGGGTGCCGACCTTGCCGGGGCGTTCTCGGATGAAGGCGAGCAGTTCGGCCTTGGAGGGAAGGGTAGGGGTCTTTTTCGGTTTGTTCAAAATAGGCAGTCCTGCGCCAAAACGGCGCTCTGTATCGAAATGTAATGATCGGCTAGCGGCTTCGCCAGCTACTCCGCAGCGGTCGTGCGCTTTGCCGGTTTCGCAGCAGGCGCACCTATTTTCTTAGGCGCCGGCGCCTTCTTGCCGGAGGCTTGCTTGCGGCCGGCGGCGCGACGCGCCTTCGGTGCGCCCTCGGCCGGGGCTGCCGCTTTGGGGGCCGCCTTCTTGCGGGACTTGGTTTTACCGCCGCCCTTGGCGATGCGTGCCTCCAACAAGCCGACCGCCTGCTCCAGCGTCACCGTCTCGGGCGTCATGTCGGCCGGCAGCGTGGCGTTGACGCCGTCGTGGGACACATAAGGACCGTAGCGGCCTTTCTTGACCATGATCGGCCCGCCCTTGTCGGGATGCTCGCCCAAGCTCTTGCCCGGATCGGCGCCGAAACGGCGGCCTTTGCCGGGGTTGGCTTTTTTCTCCGCGATCAGCGTGACCGCGCGGTTCAAGCCGACCGTGAGCACATCTTCATTGGCATCGAGATTGGCGTAGGTCTTGCCGTGCTTGACGTAAGGTCCGAAGCGGCCGACGCCGGCGATGATCATCTCGCCGTCTTCCGGATGCGGACCGACGTCGCGCGGCAATGCCAGCAGACCGAGCGCGCGTTCGAGATCGACGTCATCGGGCGACAGGCCCTTGGGGATGCCGGCGCGTTTGGGCTTCTCGGCGTCTTTCTCCTTCGACTGCTCGCCGAGCTGAAGATAGGGACCGAAACGGCCCGAGCGCAGCGAGACTTCGAGGCCGGTTTCCGGATCCTCGCCCAGCACCTTGGTGCCATTGACGCCGCCGTTGGCGCCCGGCGTCATTTGCCGGGTGAAATTGCAATCCGGATAGTTTGAGCAGCCGATGAAGGCGCCGAAGCGGCCGAGCTTGAGCGAGAGCTGTCCCGTTTCGCAGTTCGGGCATTTGCGGCGACCGCTTCCGTCCGCCGGTTGCGGGAAGATGTGCGGTTCCAGGAGATCGTTGAGCGCGTCGAGCACATGGGTGACGCGCAGCTCCTTGATGTCGTTGACCGCACCGATGAAGTCGACCCAGAAGTCCTGCAACACCCGCTTCCACTCGATCTCGTTGTTGGCGATCTTGTCGAGTTGCTCTTCCAGATTGGCGGTGAAATCGTATTCGACGTAGCGCTGAAAGAAGCTCTCCAGGAAGCCGACGACGACGCGGCCCTTGTCCTCGGGCATCAGGCGCTTCTTGTCGATGCGCACATAGCCACGGTCCTGTAGCACCTGCAGGATCGAGGCATAGGTCGAAGGCCGCCCGATGCCGAGCTCTTCCATGCGCTTGACCAAGGCCGCTTCGGAAAAGCGCGGCGGCGGCTCGGTGAAGTGCTGCGAGGAATTGATCGCCTGCTTCTCCAGCATCTCGCCTTCGCTCATCGACGGCAGGCGCTTGGATTCATCGTCCTCGTCGGCTTCGTCGTGCCCTTCCTGGTAGAGCGTGAGGAAGCCATCGAACTTGATCACCTGGCCGGTGGCGCGCAGTTCGAGATTGCGGGCGCCGACCTTGGCTGCGATATCGACGGTGGTGCGTTCGAGTTCGGCCGATTGCATCTGGCTCGCGACCGCGCGGTTCCAGATCAGCTCGTAAAGGCGCGCCTGGTCGCGGTCGACCGCCTTGGCAACCTCGGCCGGCGATCGATTGGGATCGGTCGGGCGCACGGCTTCGTGCGCTTCCTGTGCGGTCTTGGATTTTTGCTGATAGGCGCGTGGCGTCTCGGGCACGTAACCGGCGCCATATTGCTTGCCGATCATGGAGCGGATGGCCGTGATCGCCTCCGGCGCCACGTCGATGCCGTCGGTGCGCATATAGGTGATGAGGCCGACGGTCTCACCGTCGATATCGATGCCCTCATAGAGCCGCTGCGCCAGCCGCATCGTGTGCGCCGGCGAGAAGCCGAGCTTGCGCGAGGCCTCCTGCTGCATGGTCGACGTGGTAAAGGGCGGCGGCGGATTGCGGCGGGTGGGCTTGGCCTCCACCGCAGCAACCTTGAAGATCGCGTTCTCGAGATCGCGGGTGAAGGCTTCCGCTTCCGCGCCCGAGCCGATATCGAGCCGCTGGATTTTCTGGCCGTCGGCGCCGACCAGCCGCGCTTCGAAGGTTTCCTGCCGCGGCGTCGCCAGGATGGCGGCGATCGACCAATACTCCTTGGCGACGAATTTCTCGATTTCCAGTTCGCGATCGCAAACCAGCCGCAGCGCTACCGACTGCACGCGCCCAGCCGAGCGCGCGCCCGGCAGCTTGCGCCACAGCACCGGCGACAGCGTGAAGCCGACCAGATAATCGAGCGCGCGGCGGGCAAGATAGGCATCGACCAGCGCGGCATCGATCACCCGTGGGTGTTTCATCGCATCGGTCACCGCCTGCTTGGTGATGGCGTTGAACACGACGCGCTCAACGTGTTGTTTGGTCAGTGCCTTCTTCTGCTTGAGCACTTCCAGCACATGCCAGGAGATCGCTTCACCCTCGCGGTCGGGGTCGGTCGCCAGAATCAGCTTGTCGGCGCCTTTCAGCGCCCGGGCGATATCGTTGAGCCGCTGGTTCGACTTGGTATCGACCTCCCAGACCATGCGAAAGTCGGCATCCGGGTCGACCGAGCCGTTCTTGGCCGGCAGGTCCCGGATATGCCCAAAAGAAGCGAGCACCTCGTAGCCGGGGCCGAGGTATTTATTGATCGTCTTCGCCTTGGCCGGTGACTCGACTACGACGATATTCATGCAAAACCAATGGGTTATTCGCCTGGATGGGAAAGAATCGGGCGGATTCAGCCGCCCCGAGTCGGCGGGAACATGGGGAAGCCGGTCTCGGCTGTCAAATCGGGCGGCCCGAGGCGGCGGTCAAACCAGCGAATTCAGGCATGAAAGAGACCGGATATCTTTAGAAATGCAACCTAAGAGAGTATCGTAATGTATTTGCTAGCTTAGCGATTACTATTGCGCGAAGACTGTGTATTTTCCATCGCCGGGAGCAGCGCGCAACGAAGCGTTCAATTGCGGACCTGGCACGGGATCACAATGGCCGATCAATCCGGAAACGATCCGGGAGACATTAGCGCTGTCGCCCAGTACTTGGCGACGATGTCGGCCGATCTGGCCAATATCGCGCGCCAGAACGGCCTCGAGACCATCGGCTACCTCTTTGAGATGGCGCGGCTCGAAGCCGAAAGCGTCAGCCGCCATACCAATGGCCCGACTGGACACTGATCAGCGCACCTTCACGCCAAGCCGGTCTAGGAATGCCGCAGTCGGATCGCCGTCCGGCAACATCCCAAGTTTGACCTGTTCGGTGCGAATATTGTCGCGCAGGTCGAAATCGATATGGCCCTCGAAGTCGTTCACCTTGTAGCCGAGCGCTGCCAGCTTCTTTTGCAAGGCGATACGGGCATCGCGCGATATCGGATGGTCGTCGGCCGGCCACTTGGCCTTGATCGGCGGCCCGCCATGCATGCGGTCGGCGAGGTGGCCGACGGCGATCGCGTAGGCGTCCGAGTTATTATACTCCTTGAGCACGTCGAAGTTCTTGGTCACCACGAAAGCGGGACCTTTGGCGCCGCTCGGAAAGAACAGGATGCCGGCGCCGTCCTTCGGGAAGACCTTGCCATCGATGGGATGCACGCCGAGCCGTTGCCATTCGACGAAGCTCGCGCGGCTGCGCCGGTAATCGAATTTCTTCGGCACGCTCACCTCAAAGCCCCAGGGCACGCCGTACTGCCAGTTCCATTTGCGCAAATAGTTGGCGGTCGAACCCAACACGTCCGGCACGTTGGTCCAGATATTGGCGCGGCCATCGCCGGAAAAATCGATAGCGTAGTCGGTGTAATTCGACGGCATGAACTGGGTCTGTCCCATGGCGCCGGCCCAGGAACTGACCATCTTGGCGCGCGCGATGTGGTTGTCCTGCATGATGCGCATGGCGACCAAGAGCTCGTTGCGAAAATAGGGATGTCGGAAACGCACGTAAGCCAGCGTCGCGAGCGAGCGGAATACATCCCAGTGATCTTTTTCGGCGCCGTAGTCGGTCTCGATGCCCCACAGGGCAATCAGGATCCAGCGCTCGACCTTGAACTTCTTCTCGACCGCGTCGAAGGTCTTTGACCATTCTTTGGCCTTGCGCTCGCCACGAGCGATGCGGCTTCGCGAAGCGATATCGTTGACGTAGGCGCCGACCGGCTTGCCGTATTCGGGCTGGCGCTTGGTGACCGCGATCACCCGCGGATTTGGCGTCACGCCTTTCATGGCACGGTCGAAAGTCGCGCGCGTGATACCCTTGGCCTGCGCGTTCTGCCACAGCTCGGCGAGGAATTCCGGGAAGAACTCCTGCGCTGCCGCTGCTTGCCCGCAGTAGCAGCCGACGACGATCGCTAGGGCGACAAGCAGCCGGAGCAACATATGCGTCGTTCCTGATCGTTCAATTCGAGCCGCATGTTACACCAGCGAGACCAGACTGCCGCCGTGGCGTTCCAGCCGGCCGGCGATTTCGAGTTCCAATAGCACCGCGCGCACGACCGCCGGCGTGGTTTGCGATAGCCGCACCAGATCGTCGATCGCGACCGGCGTCGGCCCCAGTAGACCGAAAATACGGTCGCGTTCGTCTTCGCCAGGCTCGGCGCCAAGGGGGCCGGGCACTTCGCGCTCCGGCTCCTGTGCCGGCTGGTCAAGTCCGCGGCCGACGATGGGCACCAGCACCGAAATGACATCGGCAGCTTCGGTGACCAGCGTCGCCCCCATTTTGAGCAGACCGTTGGTGCCTTCGGCGCGCGGGTCGAGCGGGGAGCCGGGGACGGCGAAAACCTCGCGGCCCTGTTCACCGGCGAGCCGGGCGGTGATCAGCGAGCCCGAGCGGCGCGCCGCCTCGACGATCACCACACCGAGCGAGAGCCCTGAGATCAACCGGTTGCGCCGGGGAAAATCGCGCGAGCGCGGCTCCCAGGCGAGCGGCATTTCCGACAGCGCGATGCCTTCAGCGACAATGGATTCGAGCAGGCCCTCGTGCTCGGCCGGATAAACGCGGTCGTGGCCGCCGGCGAGCACAGCGACGGTGCCGGTCGCCAGGGTGGCGCGATGCGCGGCGGCATCGATCCCGCGCGCGAGGCCGGACACGATGGCAAAGCCGGCGCCGCCGAGGTCGCGCGCCAGCTTCTCGGCGAATTTGACGCCGGCTGCCGAGGCATTGCGTGAACCGACGATCGCCACCAGCGGGCGCGCCACCACCTCGCGCTTGCCGCGTACCGCGACGAGCGGCGGCGGATCGTCGATCATCTGTAGACGCGCCGGATAGTCCGGTTCGCCTAAGGCGATGAACTCAATGCCGCGTGCGCGCGCGGCCTTCAATTCGCGCTCGGCTTCCTCGCGCGACCAGATGCGGGCGGGCGCCAAGGCGCCACCGCGGCGCGCAAGCCCGGGAAGCGCGTCGAGCGCCGCCCGCGCGCCGCCGAAGTGATTCACCAATTCGCGGAAGGTTCGCGGCCCGATATTGTCGCTACGAATCAGCCGCAACCAGTCGAGCCGCTGCTCCTCGCTCAACCGCACTTTGTCGCTGGTCACATTGCCCCCTGAATCGGTCAAGGGGAAAGCATCGCCCAGAGGAAAGCGCGCGACAACCACCATTGCCGATCAAGTGGCGCAAGATACCCGCGATTACGCATGGGCGCCGATCTTGCCTTCGCTGCCGTCGATAAGCCGGCGGATATTGGCGCGATGCATAATCCACAACAGGGCGCTAAGCAGGGCAAACAGCGCCGCCGTCCGCGGCGTTCCCAGCGCCCACAGCGCAAATGGCGTCACGGCGCTGGCGATGAGCGCGGCGAGCGAAGAGTACCGGGTCAGGAAGGCGATCGCGAGCCAGAGGGCACAGAAAATCAGCGCGCTCGGCCAGTAAAGGCCGATGAGCAAACCGATATAGGTGGCGACGCCCTTGCCGCCCTTGAACTTGAGCCACACCGGGAAGATGTGGCCAAGGAAGGCGCCGAGACCTGCGGCGAGCGCGGCGTCATGCCCGGCAAAATGCGCCACGAGAAGCACGGCGACCGTGCCCTTGAGCGCGTCGCAGACAAGCGTCGCCGCGGCGAGACCTTTGCGGCCGGTACGCAGCACATTGGTGGCGCCGATATTGCCGGAGCCGATCTTGCGCACATCCGGGCCGCCGGCGGCGCGGGTCAGCAGCAAGCCGAACGGAATCGAACCGAGCAGATAGCCAAAGGCGAGCGCGAGCGCATAGGTCATACGTATTCGTACACCGTGCGGCCGGTGACGATGGTGCGCACCACGCGGCCCGTCAGCCGCGCTTCGTCGAACGGCGTGTTCTTGCACTTGGATTTCAGTTCGGCCGGATCGAGCACCCAGGGCATATCAAGATCGAGCACGATGACGTCGGCCGGCGCGCCGGAGCGCAGCGTTCCGCCGGGCAAACCGAGCAGTTCCGCCGGCCGCGTCGACACCGCGCGCAGCAGCGTCATCAAATCGATCTCGCCGGAATGCACCAGCCGCAAACCGGCGGTGAGCATGGTCTCAAGTCCGATGGCGCCGGGCGCGGCTTCCGCGAACGGCAGCCGCTTGGTCTCCACGTCCTGCGGATTGTGATCCGACATCACGACGTCGATCAGGCCGCTGGCAAGCGCGGCGACCAGAAGCTTGCGGTCGTCTTCGGCGCGCAGCGGCGGCGTCACCTTCAAGAAGGTGCGATAAGGCCCGATATCGTTCTCATTGAGCGTGATGTGATTGATCGAGGCCGAGGCGGTCACATTGAGGCCGGCGTCTTTCGCGCGCCGCAGCACGTCGAGCAACTCCCCGCAGGTCACCGAAGCCGCGTGATAACGCCCGTCCGACAAGGCCACGAGACGGATGTCGCGCTCGAGCAAGACGGCTTCGGCCGCCTTCGGAATTCCCAGAAGCCCGAGCCGCGCGGCGAATTCGCCCTCGTTCATCACGCCGTCGCCGATCAAATCCGGATCCTCGGTGTGATGCACGATCAGCGCGTCGAAATCGCGCGCATAAGTAAGCGCGCGGCGCATCACTTGCGCATTGGTGACGCTTTTCTCGCCGTCGGTGAAGGCGACCGCGCCGGCGGCCTTGAGCAGGCCGATCTCGGTCATCTCCTCGCCGGCAAGCCCCTTGGTCAGCGCCGCCATCGGGTGCACGTGCACGATCGCGGTATCGCGCGCGCGGCGCAGCACGAAGTCGACCGTTGCCGGATCGTCGATCGCCGGCGAGGTGTCCGGCTGGCAGATGATGGTGGTAACGCCGCCGGCTGCGGCCGCCTGGCTCGCCGACGCGAGCGTTTCGCGATTGGCGGCGCCGGGTTCGCCGATGAAAGCGCGCATGTCGATCAGGCCAGGCGCCACCAGCTTGCCGCGGCAATCGATGACCTCGGTGCCTTCCGGCACGCCGCCGGCGCCGATGCCTTTCTTGGCCTCGCGGATCGTGCCTTCGGCAATCAACAGGTCGCCGGGGAAATCGAGATCGCGCGCCGGATCGACGATGCGAGCGTTGGCGAGCAGGATCGGGCGGCGGTCAGACAACATCTTGCCACATCATGTCACGCGTTCGGCAAATTCCGCGACAGCGCTTCCAGCACGGCCATGCGCACCGCCACGCCCATTTCCACCTGTTCGCGGATCAGCGACTGGGCGCCATCGGCGACGATTGAATCGATCTCCACGCCGCGGTTCATCGGACCCGGGTGCATCACCAGCGGCGTCGGGCTTGGCGTAGGTGAGCTTTTTCTCGTCGAGGCCCCAAAAGTGGAAATATTCCGACAGCGACGGCACGTAGGAGCCGTTCATGCGTTCGCGCTGCAGCCGCAGCATCATGACAATATCGGCGCCGGCAAGCCCCTCGCGCATGTCGTGGGCGACTTCGACGCCAAAACGCTCGATGCCGGGTGGCAGCAACGTCGTGGGGGCGACTACGCGCACGCGCGCGCCCACCGCGTTGAGCAGCATGATGTCGGAACGAGCGACCCGCGAATGCAGGATATCGCCGCAGATCACCACCAGCAGCCCTTCGAGCCGGCCCTTGTTACGCCGGATAGTGAGTGCGTCGAGCAGCGCCTGGGTCGGATGCTCGTGCGAGCCGTCGCCGGCGTTGATTACCGAGCAGTCGACCTTGTGCGCCAGCAGTTCGACCGCGCCGGAGGCGTGGTGGCGCACCACGATGATGTCGGGGTGCATGGCGTTGAGCGTGATGGCGGTGTCGATCAGCGTCTCGCCTTTACGCATCGACGAGGAGTTGACCGACATATTCATCACGTCGGCGCCCAGCCGCTTGCCGGCGAGCTCGAACGAGGCCTGCGTGCGGGTCGAGGCCTCGAAGAACAAATTGATCTGGGTCCGTCCGCGTAAGCTGGCGCGCTTTTTCTCGACCTGACGATTGAGTTCGACGAATTCCTCGGCCAGGTCGAGCAGGCCATAAATCTCGGCGCGGGAAAGCCCTTCGATCCCCAACAGATGCGGTCGGTTGAGGACGAACGAGGATTTCGGCGCAATGTTCATTAAAGCGATTGCTATAGGCGGAACCAAGGTTCCCGGCAAGAGCCGGCGATCAAGCGGTCCACACACAAGCGTTATCGCGGCAAAGGCAGTTAACGGGAACGTCAGGCGACGCCTGGTGTTGAGGGGGAGAATCGGCGGCACCTGCCGCTGAATTTGGTTCCCCTGTGGCGGAACCGTGATGCCCGGAGGTCCGGGCAAGACGTGACAACGCCCTTAGCATAGGGCGAAGAAAATGGAGATGAGCCATGAGAACGCTTTCGAAATATGCGGCTGCCGCGACACTGACGGGCGCGCTTGCGCTGGTTGCGGCGACACCAAGCCAGGCGCGTTGGTATGGTCACCACGGGCACGGAAACGGCGCTGCTGCGGCGATTGGCTTTGGCGCTGGTGCGCTGTTGGGCGCCGCCGCTGCGAACTCGTATTACGGCCCGCACTATTATGCGCCGGACCCGTATGGCAATGCCTACGAGCCGGGTCCATATGCCTATGAGCCGGCGCCGTCTTACGACTACTCGCGTGGTCGCCGGGGTACCGGTCCGAACTCCGCCAACTACTCCAATAATACCGGCTGCTCGACGAGTGGAGAGATGTACGGGCACAGGGACGACGCCGCAGCCTGCTATTAGATAACGCGACCGGCGTGACGCGCCAAACGGAAGAGCGGGCAGGAGCCCGCTCTTTCTGCATCTGAGGCTCAGCGCGAAAGGTGCGTTAGGCGATCGAGCGCCCCCTGTAGAATAAAGGCGGCGGCGTGCTGGTCGATCACCGCCGCGCGCTTCTTGCGGCTCACATCGGCGCCGATCAGATCGCGTTCGACCGCGGCCGTGGACAGCCTTTCGTCCCACAGCGCAATCGGCAGATCGGTGAGTTTGGCCAGATTGCCGGCAAAGGCGCGCGTCGATTGCGCGCGCGGACCCTCGCTGCCGTCCATGTTGATCGGCAGGCCGAGCACGAAGCCGGCGGCCGAGCGCTCGGCCGCGAGCGCCAGCACACGGGCTGCATCGGCGGAAAATTTGGTGCGCCTGACTGTCTCGACCCCGGTCGCCAGCTTACGATCCGGATCGCTCACCGCCACCCCGATGGTCTTGGTGCCGAGATCGAGTCCGAGCAGTGCGCCGCGTGCCGGCAACAGCGCGGCAATCTCCTGCAGCGGGCCGACCGCCATGCTCAGGCCGCACTCGGCGGATGTTGGGGGTCGAGCGAGCCGACGAGGCGCCGGTAGTCGTCCTGCGGAAGGGCGGCGAGGGCTGCCCGCGCCTTGTCGAGTGCGTTGGCCTTGCGGCGCGCCTTGATCTCCGCGATCTTTTTCTGAGCTTCGTTGAGCTTGGTGAGCGAGTCCGACGCGGCCCCCGTCTTGACCGCGTCAGGAGAAGCTGCCGCCAGCGCCTCGACGATATCGTTGAGCCAGCCGATCTGGCGGCCGTAGCTCGCCACCTCTTCGTTGACCTCGCGCTCGATCCCGGCATTGCCGGCGAAATTCAGCGAAATATTGGGCGACCACCAGCGGGTGACGATCTCCTGCCAATTGCCGGCGGCGCCGGGAAAGAAAATGTCGGGTAATGTGAACATGGTCGGTCTCCATCCCGGTCTGACCGGAACCTATCACGGCACCGTGCCTTCCGGCAGAGCCGCGGCGTGCGCGGCAATGGCTCCCGCAGTAGCAAACCAAACGCGCTCGTCGGCTTTGCGCGCGATGTGCCGCAATGCGCGGGCAAGATGCTTGACGCGATGCGGCCAGCCGACGACGTAGGCGTGCAGCGCGATGCCCATCACCAGCGGCCGTCGCGCGCATTCCTCCTGCATCACCTCGAAGGCATCGACGATCATGTCGGCGAATTCGTTGCCCTCGCGTTTGCGTGCGACGATCTGCGGAATGTCGTTGAGTTCCTGCGGGTAGGGCACCGACAGGATGCGGCCGTTACGCGTTGTCATCCACACCGGCTGATCGTCATGGCACCAGTCGAGCAGGTAGCTGTAGCCCTGCTCCTGCAAGAGATCGGGTGTGAGCGGCGACTGCGAGATCCAGGGCCCAAGCCATCCGTGCGGGCGGCTGCCTGAATGGCGCTCGATCGTCGCCGTGGTTTCGGCGATTAGCCGCTGCTCTTCGCTTTCGCTCAGCGTGCCTTGCCGCTCGGAATTCGTGCGGCCGTGGCCGACGATCTCGGCGCCGGGAAACGCCGCTATCGCTTGCGGTGCATGCTGGTACATTTGCGCATTCACGATGAGCGAGACCGGCATGTTCAACTCGGCGAACAGGCCGGCGAGGCGAAAGACACCGACCCGGTTGCCGTAGTCGCGCCAACTGTAATTGAGCACATCCGGCTGCGGCCCGCCCGGCGCTAATTCGGCGCCGAGCCCTTCGCCGAACGCAAACCATTCGAGGTTGAGGCCGACGTAGACAGCAAGCCGCTTGCCGCCCGGCCAGTCGTAGACCGGGCGCGTATTGATCGGCGAATAGACATAGCGGTCGTGGGTTGGCGCCGCGCTCATGAATAATTTTTCCTTACCGACCGTGCGAATTTACCGTTTCGCCTAGCGCTTCTTTTACCACACCGCTCGGTCGCCAGCCGTGATCGCCCGAAAAATCCACGTATGTGCGGAGACATCTGGCAGGATTTTGCGCTCGTTAAGCAACCTGGCCGTAAATTCCTTCAAGGTCGGGGGAGTGAAAGGGTGCTTGGCATGATGCATGGGGAGGCGTCGGCTGCGTGGCGGCTGTTCACGCATAACTGGATCCCCGTCGGTTTGATGGCCGCGACGCTCACCCTGGGCCTCGCGCTCACCGGCTTTTCGCTCAAGCTTGCAAGCATGTTGCTGCCGCTCGGCGCGGTCGCGCTGTTGGCCGCCGCAGCTTATGCCATTGCCAATTGGCGCAATTCACGGCTGCCATTCATGTTGGGCGCGACGGCGCAACTCGGGCTCATCACGGCGCTGACGACGCCGGTTATCTACATGGCGGCTGCCGCCGACCTGCCGATGCAGGACGGCAATCTCGCTTATCTCGACCGCATGCTCGGGCTCGATTGGCCGGCCTATTTCCATTTCATCTACGACCGGCCTGCGTTGGTCCCGTTCGCGATCTTTGCCTACGCCATGATCGGCTGGCCGATGTTCGGCGTTCCGATCGTGCTCGGCGTCACGCGCCACTATCACCGCCTGCAGCAATTTACTTTGGCTTGCATATTGTCGCTGATCACGACGACCGTCATCTCGACGCTGTTGCCGGCCATCGGCACGTTTCATGAATACGGCATCGCTTTCGATCCGGTGAAGTTCAATCCGGGAAATTATCTCATTCAGATGCACGATCTGCCGTTATTGCGTGACGGCTCATTGCGCGAGCTCGACCTCATGAAGCTCGGCGGCATCATTACTTTTCCGAGTTTCCACGCCGCAGCCGCGGTGCTCTATCTGTGGGCGCTGTGGAGCGTGTGGTGGATGCGGCCGGTGGCGTTGATTGCCAACATCGGCATGTTGCTGGCGACGCCGATGGTGGGCGGGCATTATTTCGTCGACGTCTTCGCCGGCATCGGTGTCGCGGTCCTGGCGATTGCCGCAGCGCGCTGGATCGGCGATCGCGTAACGCGCCCGATGCCGGTTGCCTCGGAGCCGACGGCTGAGCCGCTGGCCCAACCCACGACGCAATCGGTCTGACGCGGAGCCGTGATTATGGACCTTCGCGCTTCGGCTGAGTGGCGACTGTTCTCCTGCAACTGGATCCCGCTTGCCGTCATGGCTCTTGTTTTGGCGCTTGCGCTGGTGCTGACCGGGTTTTGGCTGAAGCCGGAAAGCGCGCTGCTGCCGCTTGGTTTTGCCAGCGGTTTTGCGGGCATCGCCTATTTCAGTGCCGCGCGCGGGAGCTGGCATCGCGGCGCCTTCGTCTTCGGCACGTCGGCGCAGCTTGTGCTCATCACCGCCTTGATGTCACCGTTAACCTATATCGCCGCGGCCATTGACCTGCCTCTGCAGGATGCCAATCTCGCCGCACTTGACCATATGCTGGGTTTCGATTGGCGCGCTTATCTCGCTTTCGTCAACGACCGGCCCACGCTGATCGCTTACCTCGCGTTTGGCTACGCCATGATCGCCTGGCCGATTTTCGGCGTCCCGGTGCTGCTCGGCGTCACGAAGCGTTATCGCCGTTTGCAACAGTTCACGCTCGCTTTTGCGTTGGCCTTGGTCGCAACCACGATCGTATCGACTTTGGCGCCGGCGCTCGGCGCCTATCATGGGCTTAACATCGCCCCGAGCGAATATGCCCACTTTACGCCGGGCGGCTATCTCGACCAATTGCGCGATTTTCCGCGCGTGCGCGACGGCTCGCTGCGCGAACTCGACATCACGCATTTGGTCGGGATCATCACCTTCCCGAGCTTTCATGCCGCCGCCGCCGTGCTTTATCTGTGGGCGTTCTGGTCGATCTGGTGGATGCGGCCAATTGCCCTCATGGCCAACGGCCTCATGCTGGCCGCGACGCCGATCGGCGGCGGGCATTATTTTGTCGATGTGTTCGCAGGCATCGGCGTGGCCGTGCTCGCCATCGCCGCTGCGCGCTGGATATACCATCGACTGATCGAGGGCGTAGCCCGGCCGGCGCTGGCGACGGTCCCGCCCGCAGCGGCGGTTCCGGCGGAGTGAGCGCACGCCGATAGCGCGGCGTTTTTCAATTCAAACCGACGTGCTGGCTACCGATGGTCTGCGCTATTATCTCTGGCGGAGCGGCGACAGCCGCGCGCATCAAGGGAGCCCGCAGCCATGCACACCCATTCCGTCGAGCCCTGGCAGCACGGCCACGTCTTCCTCGGCGCCGGGCACGACAAGCACGAATTTCGCACCTGGTGCGTGGTGGCGCTCACCGCCGTCATGATGGTGGCCGAGATCGTCGGCGGCACGCTGTTCGGCTCCATGGCGGTGGTCGCCGACGGCTGGCATATGTCGACCCATGCCGGCGCCTTGGCGATCGCAGCATTTGCCTACCGCTTCGCGCGCAAGCACGCGCACGATCCGCGGTTTTCCTTCGGCACCGGCAAACTCGGCGAACTGGCGGGCTTTGCCAGCGCGCTGCTCCTCGCATTGATCGCTGTGTTGATCGGTTACGAGGCGGTGATGCGGCTGACCGCGCCGGTGCTCATCCATTTCCGCGAGGCGATCACGCTGGCGGCGGTCGGCTTGCTCGTCAATCTCGCCAGCGCCTGGCTGCTGTTCGATCGTGACCACCATCATGGCGCTGCGCACGATCACGACCATGGCGATCATGGCCACCACCACCACCATCATCACGATACCAATCTCCGCGCGGCCTATGTGCACGTGCTGGCCGATGCCTTGACCTCGGTGCTGGCGATCGTGGCGCTGTCATGCGGGCTTGCGTTCGGCTGGGTGTGGATGGATCCGCTGATGGCCCTGGTCGGCGTCGCCGTGATCCTGAGCTGGTCCTACGGGTTGATCCGCTCGGCCGGCGCCGTGCTGCTCGATATGGTGCCGGACCGCCGCTTGGCGGGTGCGATCCGCCAGCGGCTCGAGGTCGACGGCGACCGCCTCAGCGACCTGCACCTGTGGCGGCTCGGCCCCGGCCATACCGGCGTCATCGCCGCGCTGGTGTCCGACCGCCCGCAGCCGCCGCCGGCCTATAAGGGCCGGCTTGCCGGGCTCACGGGGCTGTCGCATGTAACGATCGAAGTGCACCGCTGCCCGGATCACGAGCGCCAGGCGGCGTAACAAGCTTCGCATTGCGGGGCCGAACGGGCCTCTGCTATACGCCCGCAAGCAACCAAGGCTGCCCATGTCCGTCGACGCCGACACCGTCCGCCGCATCGCCCATCTCGCCCGCATTGCGGTCAAGGAGGAGGAGATCGACCATTTGAAGGGCGAACTCAACGCCATTTTGGCCTTCGTCGAGCAGTTGCAAGAGGTGAATGTCGAGGGTGTCGAGCCGATGACGTCGGTCACGCCGATGGAGATGAAGAAGCGGGCCGACGTTGTCACCGACGGCGGCATCGCCGAAGATATCGTCAGAAACGCGCCGGCGAGCGAGGATCATTTCTTCCTTGTTCCCAAAGTGGTGGAATGATGTGCGAAGCGCTTCATTCCGCCATCCCCGGGCGAGCAAAGCGAGACCCGGGGATCTCGTGCAGCAGGACGTGGATGGCCAGGTCGAGCCCGGCCATGACGGAGTAGTCGATGTGCATGGCCTGTGAGCTTGGCTTGTTGCTCGCGCTGGACGATTTTCCGGATGGTCCGCCGCCCGGCTTTCCGCGCGCCGCCGGCGGACGATGCCGCGCGCTTTGCTTGCGATGCGCCGGCGCCTGAGACGCCCAAACCCGCGGCATCGCCAGAGGCGGATGAGCGCAAGCCGTGAGTGAACTGACGTCACTCACTTTGGCCGAAGCGCGCGACGGACTGAAGAATAAATCTTTCTCCGCTGCCGAGCTTGCGGATGCGCACCTTACTGCAATCGAGCAAGCGCATGCGCTCAATGCCTTTGTGCTGGCGACGCCCGAGCGCGCCGCCGATATGGCGAAGACCGCTGACGCCAATATTGCCAAAGGCGAAGCGCGGCCGCTGGAAGGCATCCCGCTCGCGATCAAGGACATGTTCTGCACGGCGGGTGTGCGCTCCACCGCCTGCTCGCACATCCTCGACAATTTCGTGCCGACCTACGAGTCGACCGTCACCGCCAATCTGTGGCGCGACGGCGCGGTGCTGCTGGGCAAGACGAATTGCGACGAGTTTGCCATGGGCTCGTCGAACGAGACCTCGTATTTCAAGCCGGTGATCTCGCCATGGCGGCGCAAGGGCAGTAACACGCCGCTCACACCCGGCGGGTCGTCAGGCGGCTCGGCATCGGCGGTGGCGGCCGAGCTTTGCCTCGGCGCCGCCGGCACCGATACCGGCGGCTCGATCCGGCAGCCGGCCGCCTTCACCGGCACGGTCGGCATGAAGCCGACCTACGGCCGCTGCTCACGCTGGGGAATCGTTGCTTTTGCCTCCTCGCTCGATCAGGCCGGCCCGTTTGCGCGCAGGGTGCGCGACGCCGCAATCCTGCTGCGCTCCATGGCTGGGCCCGACGCCAAGGACACCACTTGCACCGACGTCCCGGTGCCCGACTACGAAGCCGCGGTCGGCAAATCCGTGAAAGGCCTGCGCGTCGGCATTCCGAAAGAATACCGGCTCGACGGCATGCCGGCGGAGATCGAGAAAATCTGGGAGCGGGGCAGGGCCTGGCTGCAGGCGGCCGGTGCCGAATTGGTCGACATCTCGCTGCCGCACACGAAATATGCGTTGCCCGCCTATTACATCGTCTGCCCGGCGGAAGCATCGTCCAATCTCGCGCGCTATGACGGCGTGCGCTATGGGCTGCGCGTACCCGGACGCGACGTGGTCGACATGTATGAGGGCACGCGCAGCGCCGGCTTCGGCGCCGAAGTGCGCCGGCGCGTGATGATCGGCACTTACGTTCTCTCGGCCGGCTATTACGACGCCTATTACCTGCGCGCACAGAAGGTGCGCACGCTGATCAAGCGCGACTTCGAAGAATGTTTCAAAGCCGGCGTGCACGCCATGTTGACGCCGGCAACGCCCTCGGCCGCCTTCGGCCTGGGCGAGAAGGGGCAGGCCAATCCGGTCGAGATGTATCTAAACGACGTCTTCACCGTGACGGTGAACATGGCCGGGCTGCCAGGCATCGTGGTTCCGGCCGGGCTCGACGCCCAGGGCTTGCCGCTCGGGCTACAGCTGATCGGTCGCCCCTTCGATGAGGAGACCGTGTTCTCGCTCGCCGAGGTGATCGAGCAGGCGGCGGGACAATTCACGCCCGAGAGATGGTGGTGACGCCGGCGGAATTTGACACCACGCTGTCCCAGGCGGTTCCGCCGCGCGCCCTTGCTGCATCGCTCGAAGCTCTGTGGTGGGCCAAGAAAGGCGACTGGGACAAAGCGCATCGCCTGGTGATGGACGACGCGAGCCGCGAGGCGGCCTGGGTGCACGCCTATCTCCACCGCGTCGAAGGCGATCTCGGCAATGCCGGCTATTGGTACCGCCAAGCACGCCAACCGGTGGCGCAAGGTGCGCTCGATGCCGAATGGGCGGCGATCGTCGCCGCCTTGCTGGCGCGCGTTCAGTTTTGATTGGGGTTTGCGATCGGCGGCAGGTCCCGGTCGCCTCGCACCGTCTTTTTGCCGCCCAGCTCGCCGCCGCCGAAGATGAATATCGCCGCCGCCAGAGCGACGATACCGCCAATGATGAGCCCGAAGGCGCTACTGTCGTTTTTCACGGAGTGAACTTTGCCCCTTGTCGCGTCACGCCGGCGCGCTCATGTGCTCGCCATGTCGTGACGATTTGCGCGCAGCGTGATCCAGAATCCAGGCCATTTCGGGGAAACGGTTCAAGCACTGGTTGCGCTTCTGATTTCCCGGCCCTGGTCTGTATTTAGAATGCTTGGCCATCCGCGATGCTAGGGACATACTGCTCGCGGGAGGATACCGGTGAGCGAGGATACCCGCGCCACGGTGGTGGAGCTTTACGACGCTTACGAGCGACGTGACGTCGACCGTATCGCCGCGCTCATCCACGACGACATCGACTGGGTCATCTACGCGCCGGTGTCGGTGTTTCCCTTTGCCGGCCCGCGCCAGGGCCGTGCGGCGGTCTTGCAGACGCTCGGCGCCATCGCCGAGGAATATGCGCTGCAAAGCTACAAGCGCGAGATCATGATCGTCGATGGCGACCGCGCGGCGGTCATGTCGGACGTGAATTTCACCCAGCGCGCCACCGGCCGCACACTGCGCTTTCGGGTCGCCAATTTCCTGCGCGTCAGGGATGGGCGCCTGATCGAGTTTCGCGAATTCGTTAACTCGTTCGACGTGGTCGAGCAGGCGCTCGGACGCGAATTACGGCTCTAGTCTGGGGCCTCCTGGCGCGATAGATAGTCGCGCCATGAACGCCCAAAACAAGCCCAATAAGCTAATCCGCGGCTCGACCGGCGACTGGGAAGTCGTCATCGGCATGGAGGTGCACGCCCAAGTCACCTCCAAGTCGAAGCTCTTCTCCGGCGCCTCCACCGAGTTCGGCGGCGAACCCAACAGCCACGTCTCGCTGGTCGATGCCGCCATGCCAGGCATGCTGCCGGTCATCAACGCAGAATGCGTGCGCCAGGCGGTACGCACCGGGCTCGGGCTCAAGGCGCAGATCAATCTGAAATCGGTGTTCGACCGGAAGAACTATTTTTATCCCGACCTGCCGCAGGGCTATCAGATCAGCCAATACAAATCGCCGATCGTGGGTGAAGGCGAAGTTGTCGTCGACCTCGAAGACGGCCAGGCGGTCACCGTCGGTATCGAGCGGCTGCATCTGGAGCAAGACGCCGGCAAGAGCCTGCACGAGCGCCATCCGACGATGTCGCATGTCGATCTCAACCGCTCAGGCGTGGCGCTGATGGAGATCGTCTCGAAGCCGGATTTGCGCTCGGCGGGCGAGGCCATGGCGTTCCTTTCCAAGATGCGCTCGATCCTGCGCTACCTCGGCACCTGCGACGGCGACATGGAGAAGGGCTCCCTGCGCGCCGACGTCAATGTCTCGGTGCGCAAGCCCGGCGCGCCGCTCGGTACGCGCTGTGAGATCAAGAACATGAACTCGATCCGCTTTATCGGCCAGGCGATCGAGCACGAAGCCCGTCGGCAGATCGATATCCTGGAAGAGGGTGGCGCGATCGAACAGGAGACCCGTCTGTTCGATCCCGGCAAGGGCGAGACGCGTCCATGCGCACCAAGGAAGAGGCGCACGACTACCGTTACTTCCCCGATCCCGACCTGCTGCCGCTGGAACTCGAAGCGGACGAGGTCGAAGAGGCTCAAGCGTGATCTTGCCGGAGTTGCCGGACGACCAAGAAAGCGCGCTTCATGCGCGACTTCTCGCTTTCGATTTACGATGCCGGCGTATTGGTGGCGGAGCGCGATACCGCCGACTATTTCGAGGCGGTTGCCAAGGGTCGCGATGCAAAGGTGGCGGCGAATTGGGTGATCAATGAGTTGTTCGGCCGGCTCAACAAACAAGGCAAGGACATTGCGGCTTCGCCGGTAGCGGCTGATCAACTCGGCGCGATCCTCGATCTGATCGCCGACGGGACGATTTCCGGCAAGATTGCCAAGGACTTGTTCGAGATTGTCTGGAGCGAGGGCGGCGATCCGCGCGCGATCGTCGATGCGCGCGGCATGAAACAAGTCACCGATCTCGGCGCGATCGAGAAAGCAATCGACGACGTCATCGCCAAGAACCCGGATAAGGTCGCCGATGCCAAGTCCAACCCGAAAGCGATCGGCTGGTTCGTCGGCCAAGTGATGAAATCGTCGGGGGGCAAGGCCAATCCGCAGGCGGTCAACGCGCTGCTGAAGACAAAACTCGGGCTTTGAACCTGCCGAACGTGTACGCGGCTCGGATCGCTGCAAAGAATACCGGCGCGCACCCAAGAAACCGATTCCGAAGTCGAAGTCAGTCGTCCGCGGCGACGAAATTTGTGCCGAAGGCGACGCCGCGAACGCGAATCACTTGACGCTGATTCGCTCGTTTTTGATCGATTCCGGTCCACGTGAGCTCTCAAAACGGCATTTGATCGAAAATTTTTTTACCCCGGTGTGAACAACTCGTCGCACCGCCGAAGCGCGAAAAAGTTTTGCGCAAGTTGCTGAACGAAACGCGCGCGCGGCGCACGCGCGCTTGCGCAAGACGCGTAAAAAAACCTTGTTTCATCGCGGTTTTTGCAATTTGCGCAAACGCGACGCGTTCGACGCTGTCGAGTCATTGCGTGCATCGTCAACACGCGTGCTCACGCGCTTACCATTCGATGCGGACGCGCCGGCAGGTCCGCGCGTACACGTTTCGTTAAGTGGAGTTGCTGTTTTTTTCGTTGTGCTGTAGTAATCGAAGTGCAGTGCGGGTCGATTCGCGACACGCGCTGATGCGACACCGCCATGTTACATGGCTAGGAGGGCAGCAATGGCGAAACGTAGAAAGGCGAAGGCAGTGAAGAAGGCGAAGAAGGCGAAGCGGAAGAAGAGGCTCTAGCCTTCTGACGTCACTTCCTGGTCTTCGACCCTAAACGTGTCGAAGATTGCGTCATACGGGCCGGTGCGCGTCATGGGGTGATGAGCGATATGCGATCGCTCCACGGCGCCCCGGTTCCGGTTGACGACAGAGGGCGTCGGCGAGACTTCAGGTTTCGCCGACGCCCTCGGTGCATTTAAAGGTTGGATTGATCACCGCTCCTTTGACGTTCGAAATAATTTTTTCGCCGGCGTTTTCTTTGCGTCACCGCCTGACACAGGCGTTCGTTGTCAGCCGCCGGCCGCGTCCGGCATATCCCCGCAACCTGCACGCTAAAACAAGGATCAAGGGTTGTGGTGAGCAACCATCACAAACGCGTTAGGGTGCCGCTACGAGAGGAAGCTTAGTTGCCGTTTTGCGCGTGCCGGCCTAGGTCTGACGGTGCCGAGATCGGACCGACACGGGAGCAGAGACATGGCGCGCGCGAAGGCGAAGCGGACAACAAAGGCGAAGGCGAAAAAGGCGGCGGTCAAGACGAGCGCCAAAAAACGCGCCAAGGGGCGCGTCAAGGCGGCAAAGCCGATCGAACTCTATTACTGGCCGACGCCGAACGGATTCAAGATCTCGATCATGCTGGAGGAGTGCAAGCTGCCCTACACCATGATCCCGGTGAACATTTCCAAGGGCGAGCAGTTCAATCCGGACTTCCTCAAAATTTCCCCCAATAACCGCATGCCGGCGATCATCGATCCCGATGGCCCGGGCGGTCGACCGCTCTCGATCTTCGAGTTGGGCGCGATCCTGCAATATCTCGGCCGCAAGACCGGCAAGTTCTATCCGGCCGACGAGCGCCAGCGCGTTGAGGTCGAGCAGTGGCTGTTCTGGCAGATGGGCGGCATTGGCCCGATGGCGGGGCAGTTGCACCACTTCAAGAACTACGCGGTGGAGACGCTGACCTATGCGATCGACCGCTACACCAACGAGATGAACCGGCTCTACGGCGTGATGAACCAGCGCCTGGCCGACCGCGAATACATCGCCGGCAAGTATTCCATCGCCGACATGGCGATCGTCGGCTGGGCCAACGGCTGGCAACGCCACGGCCAAGACATCGAGGAGTTTCCGCACTTCAAGCGTTGGCTCGCCACCATGAAGGCGCGGCCGGCCGTGGAGCGCGGTATGACGCTCGGCCTCGAATTGCGCCAAGGCATCGACATGAAGGATCCGAAAGTGCAGGCGGTGCTGTTTGGCCAGCGCGCACGGGCAAGCTGACGCGCGGTTTGCGATCGCAACGGTGAAACGACTTCGGGCCGTGGTTAGCTGCGCCTAAACCGGCGCGGTTAGCGAACTCTCACCGCACAGCGGAAACCTCGATTTGTCGCGATTTTACGGGGTTTCTGCGTAGTCGCTGGTTGATGAATGTTAACGCATTCACCTTCGATTCATCGCAACGATTAAACTGCCATTCAAATTTTCTTCCGATTATCCGCATCGCTCGACGGCACGTTCATGTCGGGCGACAGACGCGCGGCGGCCAACAGGGGCGGGTTCGCGCGCGGTGATAATAAGGGAGGCTAGAATGGCTGGCGTTGAGAACATGACGATCGCGGAGCCGACGGATGCCGAGGGCTGCTTCGAGCTCGGGATGGTGTATTCGGCGGGCTGCGGCGTGCCGGTCGACATGGTGGCGGCGCATATGTGGTTCAACATCGCCGCGATGCGCGGGCGCAAGGATGCGGCGTTGCGGCGCCGCGAGGTCGCCGAGCAGATGAGCGACGCCGAGATTGGCAGCGCGCAACGCGCGGCCCGCAATTGGCTCAAGGCGCATCCGTTGCCCCAGCCGGTCGCGGAAATTCGCGTCGCCGCCTAAATCGCTATCGCCGCGCTCACCGCGGCGATCACGCTTGCCCAGTCGCCAGGGTTTGGTTGACGGAATAGCCGCGTCTGCGGATACCAAGGGCTGCGCTCGCTGGAGAGCGTCCAGCGCCAATCCGGCACAAAGGGTAGCATCACAAGGGTCGGCCGGCCCATCGCGCCGGCCAGATGCGCCACCGATGTGTCAACGGTAATCACCAGATCAACCAACGTTGCCAGTGCGGCGGTGTCAGCCATATCGGCAAGATCATCGCCCACATGGGTAAGCTGCGGATGGCGCGCGAGCGCCGCCGCATCGT
Organism: uncultured Alphaproteobacteria bacterium; assembly: GCA_963727555.1. GTDB lineage: Bacteria > Pseudomonadota > Alphaproteobacteria > Rhizobiales > Xanthobacteraceae > Pseudolabrys. The sequence goes on from CAVSGT010000007.1 coordinate 154,486, forward strand.
TGTCACGCAAATCACGCTGGATGCTCACGAAGGAAACGCCATCGCGCGCCAGCAGCGGCTCCAACAAGTTGAGCGCGATGGAACGATTTCGGTCATTGGCATGGCGCGCGTGGCCGGCCCAGGTAAGCGCGACACGCTTGCCCGGCAGCGCCTCGATCGCCGGTCGCCATTTGGCGATACGCGCGTCGTCGACCTGCAGATAGGGGATTTCGGCAGGGACGCTGGCCGGTTCGGTCTTGAAGGCCAGCGGCAGGCTGCCGAGCGGGCAATGCACGTCGTAGGCCGGAAGCGGCTCGCCACGCGCATGAACCGAAGCAACGCCGTCAAGCGTCGCTAGCAATGATTTGAGCTCCGGCTGGACTTCCAGCACCACCGTCGCGCCGGCGCGCGCCAAGAGTGCAACATAGCGCGCGAACTGGATGGTATCGCCGAGGCCTTGCTCGGCGTGCAGCAGGATGGTCTTTCGGCCGAGCGGATATTCGCCGAGCCAGAGCGGGCGACTGTAGCTTCCGGCCGCGCCGGCCATGCCGGTGCGCCGCCAGCGCCATTCGTATTCCTCAAATCCTGGGCGCAACTCGCCGATGGTGAGCTGCGACAGGGCCTTGTTGAAATGGGCGTCGGCATAATCCTTTTGCAGCGCGATCGCCTTGTCGAAGCTTGCGATGGCTTCGCGGTGCCGGTTGAGCGCCTGCAAGGCGCGGCCGCGATTGTTCCATGCCTGCAAATGGTTGGGGGCTGCGGCAAGCGCGCGATCGAAGTCGGCAAAGGCCTCCTGATAGCGGCCGAGTTCGGAGAGGACGACGCCACGATTATACAGGACGCCGGGGTGACCGGGCGCCAGCGCCAAGGCGGCATCGAGATCGGCGAGCGCCGCTTCGTTGCGGCTGAGCGCGGCAAGCGCGCTGCCGCGATTGAGCAGTGCGAAAGCATCGCGCGGTTGCTGCGCCAGAACCTGCTCGAAGCTTGCCAGCGCCTCCTGTGGGCGATTGAGCGCGAGCAGGGCGGCGCCGCGTTTCGCCAGCGCCTGAAGGTCATGCGGATTGATGGCAAGCGCTTTGTCCAGGCAGTCGAGCGCCTCGGCATCGCGCTTGAGCGCATGCAGCACATTGGCGAGATTAACCAGCGCATCGGAGGCGCGTGGATTGATCTTGAGCGCGGCCGTGATCAGCCGCAATGCTTCGCCCATCTGTCCGGATTGCGCCTTCAGCGAGCCGAGCAAATGCAGCGCGTCGAAATTTGCCGGCTCGGCCTTAAGCACCCGCGCGTATAGCTTTTCCGCCTCGCGCAGGCGGCCCTGGCGGTGAAGGCCGACCGCATCCTGCAGGGTCATCGGAAGGTTGAATCGAGTTGCCTGCAAAACGGCTCGCGCGATTGACTTGGGCTACCGCGTTCACTGTAGCGATAGCCCGTTGTCATTCCAATGGGCGATGTTCTCATGCCCGAGTTTGAAAGCAGATCGTTGCGGCGTGCGCGGCGCAACGCCGACACTTTCGCCGCGTTGTCTGACGCGATGCCGACGCTTGTCGCGCAAGCTAGTGGCGCTTCTTCTTGCGCGCTTGGGATTTGCCGGTGGTTATCGGCCCCTTGTAGAATTGATTGGGCTCGCAGTCGCCGCCGATTCCGCTGACGGTGGCGCGGCACTGCTCGAGGGTCGAGAAGCCGCAATTGGTGCCGAGATCGCCTCGCATCCCGTAGACTGCGCACCACGGATATTGGATCTCCGCCCGCGCCGGCGTGGCCAAAGCAGAGATAAGGGCGATAGCACTCAAGAGGAAAAGCGCTGAAGTCGTTTTCTGCATAACGGCGCTCCCGGTCATTGAATGGTCGACGTGCTTGATCGCGCGACGTCACAAGCAATAACCCACGCCGCATTCATTTAGTTCGCCGCGGCGGCGGCTTGCGATGTGCGTCACACCATTGTGAGTATTCTACCTCAATCCGGACCCGCGACAGCCACCGACAATCGGGCTTGCCTTGCCAATGCCATGGGGGTCGGGCATATCCCGGATCACTGGAGACGTGGCCGAGTGGCTGAAGGCGGCGGTTTGCTAAACCGTTATACGCTCCAAAGGCGTATCGAGGGTTCGAATCCCTCCGTCTCCGCCATCCTATAAGCCGCTAAGACGCAGGCGTGTGCGGCTTTTGCGCGGGTTGATATCGGACGCGACGGAGTCTTCGCCCTGTTGGGAAATCTTTCCTCGGTCTGTGCGCGCCGGGGTTGGCGGCGCCTCAGAGATAGAATGCCGGTCAAGGTCTGCCGCGGCCTGAAGAAGTCCATTGGCCATCCAGGGGTTTGCACGGGGCCGAGCACAATCAGGGCGATTTGCTTGCGAATTGGGCATGAACCGTCATTGAGGAGGGCCGAAAGCCTCGTTTTGCGGCCAATGGCGGCAGGGATTGATTTTGCGTTCGTCAACAACAGGTTAAAATTGTTGTTTGGCGGGACCCAAAGATTGGTCGTAATGCGTTGATTTTACGAAATAATTCTATCTCGCAACACGCTGGCAGAGACGACGTCCCGGGCCCGTTTGAAATGCGTGTTTTTTGCGCAACAGTTGGTCGAAAAGCGTTGTGCGAGGCTGTGGGAACAGCGCTTCTTCGTTGCGTGTAAAGACCCTTTCGTTAATCTGGCAAATGCGACGGAGGGGGGCATCCCCATGTGTCGCGCTTTCCGGTTCGACGGATCGCATCAGAAGCCAATCTGGTGAGAGACGTTTTCCGGAGGCGGGGAGCAAGGGGAAGTTCCATCGGTGCCTGTCGCACTTGGCGGATACGGAACCCTCTCAGGATAAACAATGTTTGGAGGTTCAAGATGAAGATGGTGAAAAGCCTTCTCCTTGGCTCTGCGGCGGGTCTCGTTGCTGTCGCTGGGGCGCAGGCCGCCGATCTTCCCGTTAAGGCCAAGCCGGTCTTGTACGTGAAGATTTGCAGTCTCTATGGCGTGGGATTCTATTACATCCCGGGCACCGATACCTGCATCAAGCTCGGCGGTTGGGTGCGTATGGAAACCAACATCTACGCTGGCGGCTCGTTCAATCCGATCGTGCGCGACTACTACAACCGCAATTCGGATCTGGTGAACTGGCGGGCCCGCGGCATGATCACGGTGGACGCCCGCAGCCAGACCGCATACGGCACGCTGCGCTCTTACATCGCCGGCGCCTTCCAGGCGCAGAATAATGGCCGCGGCGCCATCTATGCCCCGCGCGCGTTCATCCAGCTCGCCGGCTTCACCGTTGGTCTGGCGAAGTCGTTCTACGACTTCTATGCCACGCCTTGGTACTCGAACACGACCAACATTCTCGGTTCGGACACCGGCGGCGGCGGCGAGATGGTGTGGGCCTATACGGCGCAGTTCGGCAACGGCTTCTCGGCGAGCTTCTCGGTCGAAGAGCCGACTACGCGTCGGACGGCGATCTGGCTCACCAGCCAAAACCCGTCTTTCCTTGGCACGGTAACCAATCGGTATATCGGCGCCAACGGTTGGCCGGACATCGTGGGCAATCTGCGCGTCGACCAGGCTTGGGGCAGTGCGCAGATCATGGCTGCTGCCCATCAGGTTGCGGCGGACTATTATGTTCCGCCAGTCGAGGGCTCGGGTCATCCGAACGACGAAGTCGGCTGGGCGGCCGGCGCCGGCGTCAAGATCAACCTTCCGTGGGGTAAGGGCGACAGCATCGCCGCCCAGGCCAGCTATTCGCAGGGCGCGCTCGACTATGTCGGCAGCGGTCTCGGCGGCTTCGGTCTTTGGAACGGCGCCAATGTTGCGCTCGGCTGGGTGACCGACGCGATCTACAGCCCGGTGGTCGGCTCGAGCCTGCAACTGACGACGGGCTGGAGCGTGGTTGCCGGTATCGATCACCACTGGGATCCGCACTGGAAGACGTCGCTGTATGGCACCTATGGTGCGATCAGCTACAACGGCACCGCCACCGCTTTGTGGAATACGTGGGGGTGCGGAAATCCGAACGCTTGCTTTGGCGGGCCGGACTTCCAGTTCTGGCAGATTGGTTCGCGCACGGTTTGGACGCCGGTACAAAACCTCGATCTCAGCGTCGACGTGATGTACAACCAGGTCCAGAGTGCGTTTGCCGGAGCCACGATCAACCCGGCGCTCATTCCGGCGCCCAAGCAGCAAGGCCCTGCGACGGTCGGAGACGAGGGCGTGTGGCAGGTCATCTTCCGCGCGCAGCGTAACTTCTATCCCTGATCGCGTGATCAAGGCTTGAATAAAGACCCCCGGCGGGAAACCGCCGGGGGTTTTGCTTGAGACAAGAACTACAAAAGCTGGAGCAGGGCGAAGCCGAGCCGCGGCGGGCGACCGTTCGTGCGCTCGAAGACGTCTTTCGCGAGGAACTGCTCTCGTTCGAGGATGTCGGAGACGGCGGCTTTCGCGTGCATGTGCATACGAACGTGCTCGACCGCCCGGTCGCGCCGGGACCGCAACGCGCGCGCCTCCAACGCATCACATAGCCCCGGCGGTCGCCGACCTGTCGCGCCTGAGCCCGCGATCTCCCGTCGTATTACCAGGTCCTGAAAGGGCCGCGTTTCGCGCGGCTCACTGTGGCCTCGTTGCCAGCGCCTCAGCTTGGCATTATAGGTCGCGGTCGAGCCAAATGGGGGATGTCCTCGTGATCGCACGCATCTACAAGCCGTCCAAAACCGCCATGCAGTCGGGTCTTGGCAATACCAAGGCCTGGGTGCTCGATTTCGAGCCGGAGCAGCCGCGTCAGGTGGAACCGCTGATGGGTTGGACTTCGTCCGGCGATATGGAGCAGCAGGTGCGCTTGCGCTTTGCCAGCAAGGAAGACGCGATCGCCTATTGCGAGCGCCACAAAATTGCCTACCAGGTGTTCGAAGCGACGCCGCAAACGCGCCGCACGATTGCTTATTCGGACAACTTCGCCTTCAAGCGCCGCGACGCCTGGACCCACTAGACCGTGGTGCCCATCCGGGTGGCTTCGACGAAGCGCTCGGTTGAATTGTCGACATGGCGGCCGGCGCGGCCACGCGGGGTATGGATATAAAGCTGTGAGGACTTTGGTCCCTTGCCGGCGGCGATAGGCGCCGGCGGCAGCGGCATCTCGTAGCTCACCGGACGCGCATGATCGGCCAGCACCGCTTCGACGTCGTAAACCTTGTTGTACATCGCCATGCCGCGCACGTAATTGGTCTGCCCGCGCAGCAGGCAGCGGGCGGCGCCGAGCGCAACGTTAGGCGCGCTGCGCCAATTCAAATGCTTGCGGTAGAGCACGCGCTGCGTGCTGATCAGCTCGCGATAGAACGTCGCCAGCGGCAGCCGCGTCGGCAGCACCGCATGCTGGATGTCGAACAGGCGATAGTCGCGGGTCTGCAGCCGGCGCTGCTCGGTGAGCCAACTCTCGGTGCCGGGGTAGGGCGTATTGACGCTGATATTGACGATCTCCGGGACGTCGAGGCACCACTCGCGCACGGTCGCGAAGCGCTCCTCGTCCCAATCGGGATCGGCGATGAGATTGATCGCCACTTCGAATGCCGAGCGAGCGGGCGAACTCAAGGGCCTCGAAATTGCGCCCGAGCGGAATGCGTTTGCGGTACTTGCGCAAACCTTCCTCGTCGATTGCCTCGATGCCGAGGAACATGAATTCGACGCCGAGCTGTTTCCAGAACGTGAACACCTCTTTGTTCCTCAGCAGCACGTCGCCGCGTGTCTCCAGATAGTATTGCTTGCGGATGCCCTTACGCGCGATCGCTTCGCCGATGGCAAAGCCGTGCCGGTCGTGGATGAAGGCAACATCGTCTAGGATAAAGACGCCCGGTTCGCGGATGGTGCTGAGGTCCTCAACGACGCGTTCCGGGCTGACCAGCCGATAGCTGCGACCGTAGAAGGTCCAGGCGCTGCAGAACGAGCAGTCCCACGGGCAGCCGCGCGAAAATTCGATCGAAGCGCAGGGGTCGAGATTGCCCGCAGAAAATATTTGCGGCGATGCCGCAAGAGATCGCGGGCCGGCGCGACGTCGTCGAGACTGTGCACGAAGGCCGGCGTCGGACCGTCGCCGTTCGCGGTCACCGCTCCGGGCACGCAAGCGACGGCATCGCGGTCATGCTCGACCGCCGCCAGCAGCGTGACGATACCGGCTTCGCCTTCGCCCTTGAGCACGCAATCGATGGCGCCGGCGCCATGATCCACGATCTCGTGTGCCGTAAACGAAGCGCTGTGGCCGCCGACGCAGACGAAACAGCGCGGCAGTTCGCATTTCGTCGCCTTGGCGAGGTCGACAATCTCGGGGACGTTGGCGAGATAGTTGCAGGAAAATGCGACGAAGTCGGGCCGCCATTCCCGGATCAGGCGGCCGTAGTCGGCGTGCGATTCAACCTGCAGATCGATGAGACGGGCGGCATGACCGGCCCGGCGCGCGGCCGCCGCCACCAATTCCAAACCGAGCGGTTCCAGCCGCAGGAACACCTTCGTGTACATCAGCGGACCGGGGTGCACGAATAACAGCTTCATCGACCACGTACTTTCCGTCCCGAACGGGGCCCGCGGGCCGCCGTCCGATTAATTCCTATGCGGCCTCGGATTGCAACCAAGCGGGTGAAATAAATGCATTTCCAGCGCATCGGCCCTGGAAGGCAGCGCGTCGATCTTGCGGCAGTTTGGGCTGGAGGCTGTCAGGCCGGCTGTTTGGCGCTGACCGCAGCCGGACGGGCTTGACCGTCTTTGCGCTGGCGCAGCAGCGAGACGAAGCGCTCTTCCGCCATTGGCTGGCCGAGCAGGAAGCCCTGGCCGAAGTCGCAGCCCATGCTGACCAGCGCCATCGCATCGGCCGCCTTTTCGATCTCCAGCGCGACGGCGGTCCGCCCGAAGTTATGCGCGAGGTCAATGCCGGTCTTGCACAAGGGCGCATTGATCTTGTTGGTGCCGCAGTCGGTGACGAACGCGCGATCAAGCTTGAGCTCGGCAAACGGCAGTTCGCCCAGCCGCGCGAGCGCCGATGAGTTGCGGCCGAAGTCGTCGATGGCCAACCGCACGTTGAACGGCTCGAGCTTTTTGGCCAGATCGACCGCCAAGGCAAGGTCGGCGACAATCTGCTGCTCGGCAACGTCAATGATCAAGCCCGGCCATTTGGCCGGTTGCGCGTGCTGCGCCTTCACCAGGTCTTCGATCGGCAGCTTGACCAAGGCCTCGATCGGAATATTGACCGCGACGCGCAGATTGACGCCGAGCTGAGAAAACGCGATTCCCGCGGCGAGCGCGCGCTCGATCGCGAGCTGCGACAATTTGAGTACGCTCAATTCATGAGCATCGGTCATGAACGCGCCGGGCGGCACAATGCCATGCTGAGGGTGACGGGCGCGGGCATAGGCCTCGGCGCCGGCAAGTTGCTTTTTGCGCAGGTCGATCTTCGGCTGGTACCAGAACTCGATCCAATTTTTTTTGAGCGCTTCATCGAGATCGATGCGCGTTGTCACCGCCGACGACATGCCAAGCTTGAGCCCCTGGGTGATCTTGACGATCGCTTCGGCCTCAAGCGGCTTTTTCAGCGGCGGCAGCATCGTGAGCTTGTGCTGCAAGCCGATATTCTTGACATGATCGAGCACCGCGGCGCCGCGGCTGCTCATCAGTTGCACCGCGCCGGCAAAGCCGCGCTTGCCGAGCTCGACCATCGAGCCGATGGCATCCGACGATTCGATTGCGACATCGTGAAATAACAGGGCAGGCGCGCGATCGTCGGCGCTCTCGCGTAGGGCTGCGCCGTTGGCAAACTCGACAGTATCGATGCCGGCACCGTGCAGCACCAGCGCCAGAAAATGGCGAATGCTGGGGTCCTCGTCGACCACGTAGCAAAGCGGAGCGGCAACTGGGGCAATCGGTGGAGAATTGACCGCGGCTTTGTTCGGCTGCGGTGGCTGGTTGGACGTCTTGGTCATGTTATTTCAGTAGTAGGGACGGAAATTTCTCGTCCTGCTATTGGTGGCCAAATCTATTAATTATGAGTGTGCGTGCGGCCAATCTCGCCCGCGCCGCCCATCGTCTAAACACATAGAATTAATGGGAAATTGGCGACCCCGGCTGTTATGTCCACGACGGGGCGCCAGCAGCATTTAGCTTGTCCAACCGGCCTTAAAGCGCCCTTTGACGCAAAGGAATTTTCTGAAATTGTCCGACCGGGCCCGCTCGCCCTCGATCACCACCACCACCACCACCACCATCATCGCCGACCGCCAACGCGGTCATCCGCGCGCGCCTGATCCGCGCAAACAGAACGCCCGCAACCGTTGGCGACGAACGCGGGCGCATCAAGGAGATAGCGATGTCAATGCATCTTCCACATACGCCGACGCCGACCGGCGCGCAAGTAACAACTGCCCAATCTAACTCGCTGGCCGATCTCGCGGCCCGCATCCGGGCCGAACATGAGGCCACGGACAAGGCCCTTAAGAGCAGCGTCGCCCATGGCATTACGGCGGGCGAGTTGCTCATCGAGGCGAAGGAGAAGGTTCCGCATGGACAGTGGCTGCCATGGCTCAAAGAAAACTGCGCAATCTCGGAACGAACAGCGCAGCTCTATATGCGGCTGGCGAAAAACCGGGCGAACATTGAGGATCAAATCCGCAACGACGTTGCGGATTTGACGCTGAACGAAACTGCCGCCCTTTTGATGCTCACATCCGACGTGCGCAAGTTGATCAATTTTGCACGGGACTTGGAACATCTGCCAGCCGATCAAGTGATGACTCGGTGCATTGCCGAAGGAGTTGCGTGCTTCCACGACCCTAGTTACAACCCGCTCGCTGGGAGGACCGACGCGGAAATATTGGAGTGGCACCTATTCATTTTGTTCATGAGCTTCGACGCCGCAGCAGGTCGTAGCGGTGGCGAACCGGCTCATGTCTCCGATCACGTCGAGTGGGTGCTGCAACGGCCCTTCCAAAACGTCGCGGAATGGCTCGGTGAGGAAGGGGACCGTTTTCGGAAACCTTATGGGGGGCAGGGACCATCCGATCAGTTCAAGGCGGATTGGGCAACGTTCCTCAACAACAATCGCCAGCGCGAGCTGTCGGACGTCGTTAGGGAACTCCAGAACCTGCAGCAGCAGTTTCAAGAGGCAAGGGCGGCTGGACGTCTGCAGGTGCATCGGCGGAAGCGCCAAAGGAAACGCGAAGCGAAGAAGGCCGCAGCATGAGCAAGCGGCCGATTGTCGAACTACAGGTCTATGACGGCCGCCAACTCGCCGGCCTGCTGCGCGAGCGCGGCAAGCGCGTCGAAGCCTTCACCATCACCGGAAACCAGCGCCGCCACGTCGGCACCTACAGGACGCGCCGCGAGGCCGTGCGCGCGATCTATCGCGCAAACAATGAGCAGATCACCAAAAGCAACAAACCCGCGTCGGTGACGAGCCCACGCGGGTTTGAAGGTTTGAAGGGCGCGCCCGGCCTCATAGCCGACTGAGCGCGGAGTAAGCGACGGCGGTCGGTTTGGCCTCTGACCCGCCTATCACCAGCGACGGTTTATTCCCTTCATGTCGCCGGTGCAATGAGAAGCCAGCGCGCCGGTGCGTGACCGCCGGATATGCACCGCCGGAACCTTCCGCATGACGCGGGTCCCGACGGCCCGACTGCCCGGACGTGGGCTGAGGGAAAACCTGGACACACGACCCCCCCGAACAGCCGCGCGTTCTTGGCGCGGCGGGGAGCGCCCGGCCAGCGTTAGATGGCATCCAGGCTATACGGTGCTGAAAAACGTCCCCCCAGAATGCGTCGTCCCCCAATTGTGGGGAGGGGAGGGACGCGGGACGCGGGCTATGGCTGAACCTCATGGGCGGGCGCGCGCAGCGGTGACAGCGTCGCCTGTCACCACGGGCTAGTGTCGGCGAGTGTCGGCTCTGGCCGTGGAGTAACAGCATGTGACCCCACGACCGTGGTATGCGCACGCCCGCTGTGGCGCTTCCCGCTCGCCTTCATCTCGCAGTTAAGTGTACACTGTGAACACTTAAATGGCGGCTGACATGTCGCGCGGTTCGGCAAATTGCAGAGAGCCATCGACCAGATAATCCTGCACCTTCCGTGACAAGGACAAAAAACATAGCGCTTTCATAAGCTTAACTATTTTTTCATGCTACGACGTTCCACCTATTGATAGAACGACAGGCTATGGATACATTTTTCGCGCGGTCAGGAGAGCTGCGAAATCGCGGTTCGTTGGGCGCTTCGCCCACTCGGCTACATCTTATTACAATTTGGGTTTTGATAGAGGACGGCAGCCTATGCACGTTCTTTATGTGCGATAACTCGGGCTCGGCCGGAAATCCGAACGAGAGATATTTTGTGCTCGGCGGCGTCGCGGTGTTCGAACGGCGCCTCTATCACCTGATCAGCAATATCGATCGACTGGTTGAAGCATATGGTATGGGCGATCCGCACGAGATCGAACTCCATGGCACAGCGATGTACAACGGTCGAAAGGAATTTCGCCCGATACACCGCCCCAAGCGCGAAGACATGATCCACGCCGCCCTGCGCACAACAAACAACACCATTGTGCGGCTGTTCGCCATCGCCGTGGACAAACAAGTCGTTTCGCCGCGCGATCCAGGGAGATAGCGTTCGAAGAAATTTCGAACCAGTTCAATCTTTTTCTTCAGCGCTTAAACAATCAAAACCCGCCCGATCATAGCCAACGCGGTCTTATCGTGATGGATGAAACAGCTCACGAAGGGCGCCTCCAATCTCTCGCGCGCCACTTCAGGGTAAATGGCGGACGTTGGGGCCATTTCGGGAATCTGGCGGAAGTTCCGCTTTTTGTAGATTCGAGAGCATCGCGCGGCATTCAGTTAGCCGATCTCGTCGCGCGTGGGCAACGTGGCAAAATACGAAGTCTATGATGGACGCTTTTTCGATCAACTCGTGCCGAAATTTGACGCTGAGGGCGGCGTTATTCATGGGCTGGTCCATTACGCGCGCCGAGATGAACCGTGCTACTGTCCAGGCTTGCATAATAACTAGTCGTGCGAGGGACAGCGAGCGGTTGGCTATCGAACGGCATACTGCCGTGTTTGTTGAGGAGACAACGCGCATCGTTGAAGATACAGACGAAGGCAGGAGCGGCGGCTAAAGCAACCACGGTATCCGGGCGCCGCCGATGAAAGCGCGGAGGCCCTCGTGACCGTGCTCCATTAAGCTCCCGCGATCACCCCGGCGACATAGTCCGGCTTGCATGTGAGCGCTGCGGGCGTGCCGGTCAGTACCGCAAAGCCAGCCTGATCGCGCGCTTCGGTCCCGACATCGCGCTGCCCGATCTGCGGCACGAGATCGCCAGGTGCGATCAGTATCAAAAGCTCGGTGCAGCTTGTCGCGTGCATTACGTTGAATTGATAACGCGACGGGCGATCCAGGGCGATTAGTCCACCCGCGCCCGGGTCCTTCCTCGTGCCGTCGTATTGCAGGTCCGCGCCGCCCGATATTTCAGCCGCTGAAATGGTTTTTGTATTTAGCGGGGCGCGGAGCAAAGATTGTGCGGGTCGCCGAGCTACCCGCACAAACCCTCGCCGACATCGGCGATCTGGTGGCGCACCGCTGGCGAAGGGCACGCGGGGTACGGGCAGCAACCAATATCGAAAAAGGAGGTGCGGGGTTCTGGAAACCCCGCACCAACCCTCGCCGACGAGGGCGTTGGCCGACGCGGAATGCGGGGGATTGAAATCCCCGCATTGTCCCTCGATGAGCGTGGCAAGGCCGGAACGCTGGCGAAGGGGACGCAGGGGCAACGAGCAGGCCGCGCATCTTCTGGCGGGGTTCTTGCGACCCCGCCAGAGGAAAGACAGCCAATCGTCGGTGTGCAACGCGATCCGGTTTCGCGCATCCCTCGGCGAGGGGGCGCGGGGTGCGGGCGGCGAAGATATCGGACGACGGAGGTGCGGGGTTCTGGGGACCCTGGACTAACGCTCGCCGACATCAAAGCAAGGCGCGCAGAAAAATTAGGCGGGGTAACCACCACCCCGCCTAAAAATTTCTCCACCCTCGCCGAGCAAGGCGTCGATAAACGCCTCGCCGACCTCGACCGCCGCTCGCTTGTGCTAAGATCACCGCATGGTGACACCGCGAGGCCCGCGCGCTGCATCGCTCGCACTGGTGAGCACTGAGCGCGCCCGGCTTGCCCATGCGCAGGCAGAGTTGGCCGAGCAGAAATTAGCGCGCCAGCGTGGCTCGCTGTTGGAAGCCAAGGCCGTTGAGCGCGAGTGGTCGGACGTTTTGCGCACCGTGCGCGCCGGAATGCTGGCGGTGCCGTCGCGCGTGGCGCAGCGGTTGCCGCATCTCACCGCGCATGACGTGAGCGAGATCGACGCCGAGGTGCGCGCGGTGTTGACGAGATCGGCAAAGCTAGGGGAATGTCGGCTTTCGGGGAACAGCGGGCATTGCTGGATTTTGGCGCGAGATAGCTCGGTCGCTAATGACCCCAAGCGGTCATTCCGCGACGGCGCGGTGTGCAACGCGGT
>CAVSGT010000008.1:0-291340 GCA_963727555.1 uncultured Alphaproteobacteria bacterium
CGGCGGGATGCAGCGGCGACGCATCCCGCCGAATAATCGCCGCGCGGGCCTTGTCGGCATCGTCGCCAGACGACGGCTCTTACAAAACGGCGGCTCCCGTGGCACAATTAAAGATGGCGGGCGGTGCGCTAAACACGCAAAGATGACGGCGTCGTCGCGTGATTGGACGTTGCAAGGTTCAGGCCCGCTGCCGGCGTAAAGGTCGCGGAGCCGTCGATGCGTCGCTCGATTATATTGGCTGCCGTTGGAGCCATCGTGCTTGTCGGCGGCGCGGTCGCCGTCACCGTTCTGGCGTTCGACCGGCCGCCGGCGCCGCTCGCGCCAAAACAGATTTCGGGAGTCCCCGCCAAGGCGGAAGACGCCTACAAGCACGGCGACTTTCCCGCCGCGCTCGCCCAATACAAAGGCCTGGCCGGGGCCGGCAACGCGCTCGCGCAATATCGCGTCGGGTGATGTTTGCGCAGGGGCGCGGCACCAAGGCCGATATGAAGGCGGCCGCCGAATGGCTGGAGAAAGCCGCCGCGCAAGGCGAGCCGAAAGCGCAAACGCTGTTGGGGCGCCTTTACCTGCAGGGCGGCGGTGTCAAGCAGGATGTCCACGCGCGCGTGACTGGTTGTCGAAGGCCGCCGGGCAGGGCGAGGCGGTGGCGCAACTTTATCTCGGCAAATTTACCAGAAGGGCATCGGCGTCAAGCCGGATGCGGCCGAAGCGTTGAAATGGCTGTAGCGTTCGGCGAAGCAGGGGGTGGCGGAAGCGCAATTCGAGCTCAGCGTGATCTATTCGCGCGGGCAAGGCGTCATGCAGGATAATGCCGAGGCGCTCAAATGGTTGACGGCGGCGGCCGAACAGAAATTCCCGCCCGCGCAGTTCTTCCTGGCTTACAACTACAGCAAAGGCAGCGGATTGCCGCAGGACGACGTCAAGGCCTTCACCTGGTTTCGCGCCGCGGCCGAAAACGGCCTCGCCAACGCCCAACGCATTGTCGGCGGTTTTTATCTGCAAGGCAAAGGCACCGCGCGCGATCCCGCCGAAGCGCTCAAATGGTTCCAGAAAGCCGCCAAGAGCGGAGACGCCGGGGCCGAAAGTAATCTCGGCTATATGTATGCCACCGGCAGCGGCGTGGCGCAGAACGACGCCAAAGCGGCCGAGCTGGTATCGCAAGGCCGCCGCCGCCGGCGCGGCGCGCGCGCAAGACCGCGCTCGCGCCCACTTCTACGAAACGGGCGCGGCGTGGCGAAGGACAAGGCGGAAGCGATCAAGTTGGTACCGAAGGCGGCGCTTGCGCGGGCGATACGACGCGCAGGTGCGACTCGGCCGGCTGCTGCCGCCGCGAAAGAACGCCCAAGGACCGCCGCCGAGGCGGCGACTTGGATTTTCCAACCGCGCGGAAAGGGCGACACGGCGGCGGTGGCAATGGCTGGAGCAACGCGGCCGACGGCGGCTTCGGCCGCGGCGCAAGCGCGGCTCGCCGACCTCTATGCGCGCGGCAAAGGCGTAACGGCGGACAACGCCAAGGCGCTGACGCTTTTTCAAAAGCGGCGGAGGCCGGCGACCTTTCGCGCAACTGCAACTCGGTTTGCAGCTATGCGAAAGGCGACGGCGTCAAGCAGGATTATGTGCGGGCCCATCTGTGGGCCAATCTGGCCGCGGCCGGCGGCAATCCGGATGCGCCGAGGGCTGCGCGCGACCTTCGCCAAGTCGATGACCCCCGAGCAGATCGACGAGGCGCAGCGCCTCGCCCGCGAATGGACGCCGAAACACCGATAACGGCGCCGTAGGTTACAATGTGCGCGCAAGCCATCGCCGGGTGTAAAACCTGCATTGTGTCGGTGTCATTTTGCGGTAATGTACTGTAGGTAGTAATATTATATGTTCGATGTATCGGCGTTGTGATGTTGTTGCGTGCTTTACGGTCTGCAATTGCCGAAAAGAGAGGCGCAACCATGAAAACCACAATACTCTGCTTGGCGACATGCGCGGCGATCGGGATTTCGAGCGCATGCCTGGCCCACCATATGGTCTCCGCAGAAAAATTGGGCGGGACGAAAGTCGGATTCCTGCTCAAAGACTTGCTCGGCAACGCCACGCTGACGGTGTCGGGACCCGACAGCTACCATGCCAGCGCGTTTTCCAAATCCGGCGCGCTGGCGATTGACCTAGGTGAGAGTGGGCGCGTCGAAGACGGCCTTTACACCTACCAGATCACGGCAGCGACGGCCGATCTCGCCACCGTGAGGACGCCGCTCAATAACGGCCGTGACAAGGAGCCCAAGCAGCAGCGCGTCGGGGCGTGGCGATGAGCGGAACTTTCCAGGTCAAGGGAGGTCAAGATCGTCAAACCCGACAATTCGAAGGTTGAGCCGAAAACCCGCGAGGCGACGGGGGGATCTCAAATGACGATATTCAAGAGGCTACCAAGCGCCGGCATCGCGGCCCTGTTTCTCGGCGCCATCGCGATCGGCGGCGGACCGGCGGCGGCCGACCAGGTGTTCAACGACGACGTGATCATCGAGGGCAGCCTGTGCGTCGGGTTCGACTGCGCGAGCGGCATGAACTTCGGCTTCGATACGATCGTCCTGCAGGAGAACAATCTGCGCATCTTCTTCAACGACACCAGCACGTCGGGCTGGATTTCCGAACAACGACTGGCGCCTGATCGCCAACGACCGACAAGCGGCGGCGCGAGCTTCTTCTGCGATTGAGGACGCCACGGCCGGCCGCCAGGTATTCCGGCGTGACCGCCGGGGCGCGCTCCAACTCGATCTTCGTCTCGTCCTCCGGCCTGGTCGGCTTCGGCACGTCCACGCCGGTGCTTTCGTTGCACGCGCGAAGGGCGATACGCCGGGCCTGCGCCTGCAGCAGGACGGCAGCGCCGGCTGCCGGCCCAAACCTGGGATATAGCCGGCAACGAGACGAACTTCTTCGTCCGCGACGTGACCGGCGGCAGCCGGCTGCCGTTCCGCATCCGGCCCGGCGCGCCGACCAGCAGCATCGACATCGCGGCAGCGGCAATGTCGGGATCGGGGTAGCGAGTGCGCCATCGTCCGCTTGAGGCTGGACGGGCTTTCGCCAGGGACTTCGCACTTCAAGCGACCGGCGGCGGCGCGAACACTTGGGTGCTCTTCTCCAACAACAACGCCGATGGAACGTATCTGCCAGATCTCCAAATACAAGCGCCTCAACGGCGAACACCAAACTCACCATTGCACTCACTCCGGCGACGTTGGCATCGGTACAACGACCCCCACAGCGCAGCTCCACACGACCGGCAGCGTCCGCTTTGCCGGGCTTGCAAACTGTGGCTCGGGCATCCAAAGCGACGCCAGCGGCAATCTGGCCTGCATTGCCTCGTCGCGGCGGTTCAAGAACATTGCCGGGCCTCTCTCTTATGAAGTCGCGCTCGCCAACGTGATGGCGCTGCGTCCGCAAATCGGCGCCTACAAGAAGACCCCCGACGTGCGGGAGCACTGGTTGATCGCGGAGAACGTCGCCGCGATCGATCCGGCGCTGGCGGGGTTCGCCGACGGCAAACCCTACACGGTCAAGACGCAAAACGTGGTCGCCGATCTCGTCGCTGTCATCCAGTATCAGCAGCGGCAGATCGACGATTTGAAACAGACGCTGGCGCAACAGTCCAAGCGCTAGCCGGTCGCGCGCGGATCAAGGCGCCCCTGCGAGGGTTGGCCTTGCGGGGGCGCCTTGCCGTTTGTTCCGACGGCGCCGGGCCGGATGCCGCGGCACGCGTGCGCGTGTGACTTACCCTCGCAACCTACGGCGGTCGTTGCCGGAGCACCGGTCGCGGTCGCGCGGGACCGTGCTAAGTCGATGCGCCGGCAAGGCGTGTCATCGCACGCACAAAAGTAGGGACGATTGTTCGGACATGAAATTCGGTTTCGGTCAGGCGCTGACGCGCAAGGAAGACGACCCGCTGCTGCGCGGGGCCGGTTGTTACGTGGCGGACGTTGCGCCCGCGGGCAGTCTGCACGCGGTGGTGCTGCGCTCGCCGCACGCGCATGCGCGCTTTCGCTTTCTCGATCTCGACAAAGCGCGCGCGCTGCCTGGCGTGCGGCTGATCCTCACCGGCGAGGACGTGCGCGAGCTCGGGCCGCTGCCGACGCCGGGCGTGCTGCCGGACGTACGGATCGAAATCCCGCCTTATCTGATCCTGGCGCGCGATCTGGTGCGCTATGTCGGCGATGCCGTGGCCTTCATCGTCGCCGATACGCTGAACCAGGCCAAGGACGCCGCCGAAGCCATCGCCATCGACTGGCAGCCGCTGCCGCATGTGATCGGCGCCGAGGAGGCGCTCAAGCCCGGCGCGCCCAAGGTCTGGGACGGCTGGCCCAGCAATCTCGCGTTCGAAACCGGCGTCGGCGACGCCAAGGGGACCGCCGAGGCTTTCGCCAAAGCCGCGCGCCGCGTCGAATTGAAAATCGTCAATCAGCGGCTGGTCACCAATTATATGGATACCCGCGGCGTCATCGCCGAATATGACGGCGAGCGCTACACGCTCACCCTCGGCAGCCAGGGCAGCCACATCATCCGCGACATCATGTGCAACGAGGTGTTGCGCATTCCGCCCGACAAGATGCGCGTGGTCACCAATGACGTCGGCGGCGGCTTCGGCACCAAGCTGTTTCCCTATCGCGAATATGCGCTGGCCGCGGTCGCCGCCGAGCGCCTGCGCAAGCCGGTGAAATGGGTGGGCGAGCGTTCCGAGCATTTCGTCAGCGACAGCCACGGCCGCGACAACATCACGACCTTGCGGCTGGCGCTCGACGACAAGGGCCGCTTCCTCGCGCTCGAGCTCGACATCATCGCCGACATGGGCGCCTATCTCTCGGCCTACGCGCCTTACATTCCGTGGCTCGGCGTCGGCATGGCGCCGGGCGTCTACGACATCCCGGTCGCCATGGTGAAGTTGCGCGCCGCCTACACCAACACGGTGCCGGTCGATGCCTATCGCGGCGCCGGCCGGCCGGAAGCCGCCTATGCCATCGAGCGGCTGGTCGAGGCGGCCGCGCGCGACATCGGCATGGCGCCGGATGCGCTGCGCCGGCGCAATTTCATCAAGCCGAAGGCGATGCCGTACACGACCGCGACCGCGCAAGGTCTACGATTCCGGCGACTTCGCCGGCACCATGGCGCGCGCGCAGGAGATCGCCGATTGGGCGGGTTTCAACAAGCGCGCCGCGCAATCCAAGCGCGCCGGCAGACTGCGCGGCATCGGCATCGCCACCTATATCGAGGCCTGCGGCAACAACGGGCCGGAAACCGCCAACATCCAGCTTGACCGCGACGGCGGCGTCACCGTGCTGATCGGCACGCAGTCGAGCGGGCAGGGCCACGCCACCTCCTATGCGCAGCTGGTGGCCGAGCGGCTCGACCTGCCGCCCGAGCGCGTGCGCGTGGTGCAAGGCGACACCGACCGTATCGCCACCGGCGCCGGCACCGGCGGCTCAAGCTCGATTCCCGTCGGTGGCGTCTCGGTCGACAACGCCAGCAAGACACTGGCCGATCAGCTCAAGCAGCTTGCCGCCGATGCGCTTGAAGCGGCCGCGGGCGACATGGAGATCGCCGACGGCGCCGTGCGGGTCGCCGGCACCGACCGCGCGATCTCGTTCGCCGATCTCGCCGCCCATCCGCAGGCGACGCCGGAGAAGCTGCATGCCTCGAGTGAGTTCAGCGTCGAGCCGCCGACCTTTCCCAACGGCAGCCACGTCGCCGAAGTCGAGGTCGATCCCTTGACCGGCGCGGTCGACGATTCTGAATTACGTCGTGGTCGATGACTTCGGCGCCACGCTCAATCCGCTGCTGCTGGCCGGCCAGGTGCATGGCGGCACCGTGCAGGGCATCGGCCAGGCGCTGATGGAGAACACGGTCTACGATCCGGCGTCGGGACAACTGCTTGAGCGCGAGCTTCATGGACTATGCCATGCCGCGCGCCGCCGATGCCCCGGACTTCGTGTTCGAAACCCGCAACGTGCCCTGTAAAACCAACCCGCTCGGGGTCAAGGGCGCGGGCGAAGCCGGCGCCATCGGCTCCTGTCCGGCGGTGATGCATGCGGTGCTGGACGCGCTCTGGCGCGCCTATCGCATCCGCCATCTGGACATGCCGGCGACGCCGCAGCGCATTTGGGCGGCGATCGAAAAGGCGCGCGCGGCGGCGACCTGAGCGCGGCATGTGGCTCACGCATTCGTGACCGGGCGCGGCGTTTCGCCGTCGTGATCTTGCCGGAATAGGTCCGTCCCCATGGTGTTTGTTTCGAAATCAATCGAAGCAAACAGTGGGGCGATCCATGAGAATGATTACCGTCGTGGCGGCACTTGCCGCCATCACGTTTTGCGCGACCGGCGTGCTCGCGGATCCGGTCAGCGAGCGCGAACAGTTGATGAAGCAGAACTTCCGTCACTGGAAGTCTTTGAACCAGATGACGCGCGAACAGGCGCCGTTCGATGCCGCCGCAGTGGAGGCCGCCTTCGCGCAATGGGCCGACACCGCCAGCAAGTTCGCCGCGCTGTTCCCGGACGACGCCAAGACCGGTGGCGACAACCGCGCCTCGCCGAATATTTGGGAGAACAAGAAGGACTTCGAGGCGCACGTCGACAATTTCGCGAAGATGGTGGCGGACAACCGCGATAAGGCGAATATATCGCTCGACGCCTTGAAGGCGTCTTGGCCGGCCGTCAACGATGCCTGCGACGGCTGCCACAAGGAATATCGCCTGGCGAGAAAAAAATAGCGTCCGTTGCCCGCATCCAATCGTCATGCCCGCGCTTGTCGCGGGCATCCACGTCTTGAATGGTTAGCCCAAAGCAAGGCGCGGGTGGCCGGGACAAGTTTACAGCCGTGCCGGCCAGCGGCCGGACCCGGTTGCCCGGCCATGACGGGATAGGCCGTTCGCGGCGCCATGGCGTTTCCTGTATGACGGCCGTCTCCGGGGAGCGCCGATGATTCGGAGGTTGATTGGGGTCGTCGTCGCCGCCGCCGTGCTGGGGTCGGCGGCGTTCTGGTTTCTCACCATACCCGCCAACGTGCCGGCGAGCGCCTTGCCGGCGCATACGCCCGACCTCGCCAACGGCAAGGAGATGTTCTACGCCGGCGGCTGCGCTGCCTGTCACGCGGTGCCGAAGCAGCCGGACGAGACCAAGCTCGGCGGCGGGTTGGCGCTGCACTCGCCGTTCGGCACCTTCTACGTGCCGAATATCTCCTCCGACAAACGCGACGGCATCGGCGCCTGGAGCGAGGCGCAATTCGTCACCGCCATGACCAAGGGCGTAGCGCCGGGCGGGCAGCCATCTCTATCCGGCGTTTCCCTATCCGTCCTACCGGCTGATGCGCTGGGACGATCTGCGCGACCTGTTCGCTTATCTGAAGACGTTGCCGCCGGTCGCCGGCCGCGTGCGCGATCACGATCTGCGCTTTCCCTTCAACATCCGGCGCGCGCTCGGGCTCTGGAAGCTTCTGTATCTTGGCGATAAGCCATTCGTGCCCGACCCGTCGCGATCCGCGCAATGGAACCGCGGTACTTATCTCGTCAACGGTCCCGGCCATTGCGCCGAGTGTCACTCGCCGCGCAATCTGCTCGGCGCGGTCATCCCGAGCCAGCGCTTTACCGGCGGGCCGAGCCCGGACGGGCAGGGCGGCGTGCCCAACATCACGCAGTACAAACTAAAAGACTGGTCGGTCGCCGACATCGCCGAAACGCTCGATAGCGGCATGACGCCGGACTCCGACAAGGTCGGCGGCGCCATGGTCGAGGTGGTGCGCAGCCTCGCGCATCTGTCCCCCGCCGACCGCATGGCGATCGCGACTTTTATCAAGTCGCTGCCGCCGGTCGAAGGCGAGCGGCCGGCCAAGAAGTAGCGAACGGCCGGCCGCTTGAATTCCTCGGCGTTGTTATTTTTGAGTTACCTTCGCAATGCCCTTGCGCAGATCGTCTCCGGTCATGACTGGGACGATCTCCACTTCGGCATTCAATTTTGAAAAGAGCGGTTCGGCAATTTCGACAATCTGTGACGGCTCGGCGAGATCGAAAAACATCATGCCGCCGCGCTTGCCGTCCGAAGGTCCGAAGTAGGCTGCCTCCGGTTTGAATTTACTCATGATCGACTCCAGGGTTTTTCCGAGCGAGCCGTCGTCGAAGGCCTGATTGCCCTTTTCCACCGGCAGCATAAATCGAAGCATCATGCGCATGGTCGTCTCCCAGAGATAATTGAACGCAATGCCCCCGCAAACGCGCGAAGGCTAGCCGCGCGCTCTGCGTCTCGCAACTTACAGATTCGGAAATGTCACGGGCATGACCGTCGGCACGGCACCGACATTCATCGGCGCAAACGCCGCCGCTTCGCATGGCGCGGCAAGCGTCGCGACCGGCGCAGCCGGTCGCGGCGAAGCGCTCCTGCCGACGCTAATTCTTGTCTTTGGGCTTCTCTTTGCGAGTCCTTGGGCGCCTCTGTGGACGACGCCTTCGGCTTCTCTTTCGACTTTGCCTTGGCTTTCTTGCTCGGATGCATGCAGGAGTCGATGTCGTCGGAGCGTTTGCGCGCGCTCAGCTTGGGATGCTTCTTATACGAGGCTTTGCAGCACGATTTGTACGACTTCGGTCCGTAGGAGCAGATGATGCCGCCCTGGGCTTGCGCCGGCTGGCTCTGGCTGATCGACACCGCAAAAACGAACGTCAATGCCAATCCGCAACCTGTCGCGATCCTGATGATCCGTCCCATTGCTCGCCACCCTTTGCTGATGCGCAGCGTTTGACTGCCGATCGTACGCGGGCTCGCTCGTGTGCGCCGCCGCCCGCTGCGCACGGATTTAACGGCACCTCTTACGGGAAAGCAAGGCGGCCGCCGGCCATGGCGCCGCCAGTTCTTCGCGATCTATACCGTGAACGCCTTGAAGGTGATGATGGTGTAGGTGTCCCGGATGCCGGGGATGCACTGCACCTTTTCATTCACGAAGTGGCCGATGTCGGCGTCGGCGTCGACGTAGAATTTCACCAGCAGGTCGTAGTCGCCGGCGGTCGAATAAATCTCGGAGGCGATCTCGGCCTCGGCGAGCTCGTTGGCCACCTCATAGGATTTGCCGAGCTCACATTTGATCTGCACGAAGAACGGTGTCATGCGGGCCTCCGCTCGGCCGGCGTTCGCCGACCGCTTGGCTGCAATCCAGCAAAAACGCGCCGGCCTGGCAAGGCGGGCTTGCACGGTTGCCCGGCGAGGACTAGGTAATCGGCCAGCAATCTCGTGGGGTGCCCAGCCGTCGTGGCCGGGCTGAGAGGTCGTTTACGGCCAACCCAACGAACCTGATCCGGGTCATGCCGGCGGAGGGAGAAGAGATGCAAGTTCCTCCCAAACGTTCGCCCAGCGAGCTGGCGCAATTGACGGCCGACGTGCTTGTGCGTTTGCGCGCGCGCGGCCCGCGCGTGCATTGCATCACCAATGCGGTGGCGCAGAATTTCACCGCCAATGTACTGCTCAGCCTGGGTTGCGTGCCCTCGATGACGATTTCACCGGAGGAAATCGCGCCGTTCGTCACCCGCGCCGACGCGCTGCTGATCAATCTCGGCATGTTCGATCGCGAGCGGCGCGAGGCGATTGAGATCGCGATCGAGACCGCCGTGCAGGATCAAGTGCCCTGGGTGCTCGATCCGACCTTCATCGACCGCTCGCCGCCGCGTGCGGCCTTCGCCCGCGCCGTGGTGGAGCGCGCGCCGCAGATCGTGCGGCTCAACGGGGCCGAGTTCACGGCGCTGTCGGGCGCCGAACCTTCACGCGCCGCCGTCGCCGACTACGCCGACCGCCACAAAACCGTCATCGCGCTGTCGGGCGCGACCGATCTCATTTCCGACGGCAGCCGTATTGCGGCGGTCGCCAACGGCCATCCGCTGATGGCCAAGGTGACGGCCATGGGCTGCGCCGGCTCGGCGCTGAACGCAGCCTGCCGCGCGGTCGAAAACGACGCCTGGCGGGCCGCCGCCGCCGGACTGACTTTGCTGGGCGTCGCCGGCGAATTGGCGGCGTGCGCGGCCAAGGGACCGGCAAGCTTCGCGGTGGCGATAATCGATGCGCTTTACGGCCTCGAGGGCGCGACAGTGCTGCAACAGGCGAAGGTGAGCTGATGGACGTCGATCTTTCGCTTTATGCCATCGTCGACCCGTCCGTTGCCGGCGGCCGCACGCTCACCGATCTGGCGGCGCGCATTGCCGCCAGCAGCACGATCGTGCAATTGCGCGACAAGCAATCTCACACCCGGGCGCTGGTGGCGGAGGCAAGGGCCTTGCGCGCCGTTTTCGAGCCCGCCGGCGTGCCGCTGGTCGTGAACGACCGCGTCGACGTCGCGCTCGCCGCGGAAGCCGACGGCGTCCATATCGGCCAGGACGACATGGCGCCCGCCGATGCGCGGCTTTTGCTCGGCCGCACGGCGATCATCGGCCTGAGCATCCAGAATGTGCGGCAGGCGCAGGCGGCACCGCTCGACCTGCTCGACTATGTGGCGATCGGCGGCGTCTACGGCACCACCTCGAAAGAGACCGACAATCCGCCGATCGGCATCGCCGGCTTGCGCGAGATCGTGCAGGCCGTGCGCGCCCGCCAAGCCGATTATCCGATCTGCGCCATTGCCGGCATCAACGAAGGCAATGCCGCCGACGTGATCGCGGCCGGCGCCGACGGCGTTGCGGTCATTTCCGCGCTGTCGCTCGCCGGCGATCCCGGCTTGGCGGCGAAATCGTTGCGCGCCACCGTCATGCGCGTGCTCGCGCAGCGGGGCCGCGCATGACGAATATTGTTGTTAAGCGGCTTCACTTTCCGTGGCCGCGGGGCCAGAGTGGCGGCCCACCTGCAGGCCGGACCGGTCGATCCTCGGGCGAAGCCCGGTGGGATACCTGTCTTTCCGCCCGCGAGGCGATTGATCGAGGGGCTGAGCGATGAAGACGCCGATCGCCGTAACCATTGCCGGTTCGGATCCCAGCGGGGTGGCTGGCATCCAGGCGGATGAGAAGACATTCTCGGCCTTCGCCGTCTATGGCGCTTCCATCATCACCGCGCTGACCGCGCAAAACACCCAAAGCGTGTCCGGTATTCACGATGTGCCGGCCGATTTCATCGAACAGCAGATCGACGCGGTCTATTCCGACCTCGATGTCAGCGCGACCAAAGTCGGCATGCTGTCGCAGGTCGCGACCATCGAAGCGGTGGCCCGCGGCCTCGGCCGCCACCAGGCAAAAAATATCGTGCTCGACCCGGTCATGGTCGCGACCACCGGCGAAAAGCTGCTGGTTTCCGAGGCGGTCGAGGCGCTGCGGCGCACGCTCATTCCGCGCGTGCTCATCATTACCCCCAATTTGCCGGAAGCGGCCGCGCTGATCGATACCGCGCCCGCGCGCAACGAGGAGGAAATGGAGGCGCAGGCGCGCGAAATCCTCAAGCTCGGGCCGCAATACGTGCTGATCAAGGGCGGCCATGGCAGGGGCGAGGAGAGCGTCGACCTGCTGGTCGGGGCGGAGGAGATGATCCGGCTTTCGGCCAAGCGCATCGAGACCGAGAATACCCGCGGTACCGGCTGCACGCTGTCCTCGGCCATTGCAGCGAGCCTGGCCAAGCGGCTCGATCTGGTCACCGCCGTGCATGCGGCCAAGGCCTATGTCACCGCAGCGCTTGCCGGGTCCTATCAGCTCAAGGTCGGGCACGGCCCCGGGCCGCTGAAGCACTTTTACCAGCAATGGAGAGCGTCATGACCACGCGCCGCCGTTTCGTCACCGGCGCAACCTTGACGGTGGCCGGTGCGGTCGCCGCGCCGCGCGTGGCGCGCGCCGACACCCTGAAATGGCGCATGATCACCTCCTGGCCGAAACGGCTGCCGGGCCCCGGCATGTCGGCCGAGCGCATCGCCGAACGCATTCGCCGGCTATCGAACGGCCGCATCGACATCACCGTGCATGCGGCGGGCGAAGTGGTGCCGGCCTTCGGCGTGCTCGACGCGGTCGGCAATGGCGTCGCCGATATCGGCCACACCGCCGCCTTCTACTGGCAGGGCAAGATGCCGGCGGCGGCCTTCTTCACCACCGTGCCGTTCGGGCTGACGCCGGCCGAGCACGTCGCCTGGATCGACGCCGGCGGCGGCCAGCAATTGTGGGACGATCTCTACGCGCCGTTCGGCGTCAAGCCGTTCATGGGCGGCAATACCGGCGTCTGCATGGGCGGCTGGTTCCGCCATGAGCTCAACGGCCTTGCCGATCTGCGCGGCCTGAAAATCCGCTCGGTCGGGCTTGGCGGCGAGGTCTATCGCCGGCTCGGCTCAACGCCGCAGACCACGCCGCCGGCCGAGATCCTCACCGCGCTACAATCGGGCGTGCTCGACGCCGCCGAATTCGTCGGGCCCGGCTCCGACATCGCGCTCGGCTTCTATCGCGTGGCGCCGTTCTACTACTATCCCGGCTTCAACAAGCCGAACGGCACCGGCGAATGCATCGTCGCGCGCAAGGTGTGGGACGGCCTGCCGTCCGACCTGCAGGCGATCGTCGCGCATGCCTGCGCGGCGGAGGCCAATTACGCGCTGGCCGAGATGGAGCGGCTCAATGCCGAGGCGCTCAAAGCGCTCACCGGCCAGCACGGCGTCAAGCTGCGCGCTTTCCCGACCGAGCTGGTCGCCGCCGCGCGCCATCAGGCGCACGTCGTGCTGCGCGAGATGGCCGGCGGCAGCGCGATCGCCGGCAAGGTGCACGGCTCCTACGTGGAGTTCCGCGCGCGCACCGCGCCCTGGTCGCGGGTGTCGATCGAGGCGGTGCTCGGGGCGCGCGGAGCCAGAGCGTCGGCCAAGGCGTCATGGAAATGCGGATCGCTTATGGCCCTGGCTACCGCGTCTACTATGGGCATCGCGGGTCGGCGATCGTGATCTTGCTGTGCGGTGGCGACAAGCGTACGCAGCGGAGCGATATCGGGCGCGCGCGGGAGCTCGCGGAGAGACTGTGATGGCAAAAAAGAAAGTAACCGCGGAGAAGACCACGCGGTTTGAAGCTGCCGATTATCTCGACAGCGAAGAAATGCAGGTCGCCTATATCACTGCGGCGCTGGAGTCCGGCGATGCCGATTTTGTCCGCGATGCGCTTGGCCTCGTCGCGCGGGCGCGCGGCATGGGCGAGATCGCAAAGAACGCCGGGCTGAACCGGGAGAGCCTGTACAAGGCGCTCGGCGAATCCGGCAATCCCGAGTTTGCGACCGTGATGCGCATCGTGAGAGCGTTAGGCCTTACACTGTCTGCACGATCCGTGGAGGTGTCGAAAAGGCGCCGGGTGGCCTGATCACCGACGCCAAATGGCGCAGCGCGGCGTGAGGGCGCGCCTAGCGCGTCGATGGCGCGCGGTGCGTCCGGGCCGGCGCACACGCCCCGACTTGTAACAGGCGCGTGAAGTGGGGCAGCGCCAAACTGACGCGTGCGCAAGCGCGCCGACATGCGCTAAATTCGCGGTAAATCAAGCAGGGGGAGTTCGCGCGCCATGCGGGCAGGGGCGAGCATCATTGCATTCTTGATTCTGGCGTCGGTCATGCCGCCGGGGGCGGCGCAAGCGCAGCGGTCGCAGGATTGGAAACGGTGCGTCAATAAAGGCAATGAATTCCCACTGGATCTCGAAATTGGCGGCTGCACCGCCATCATTCAGGCAGGCGACGAATCGCCAAAGAATTCGGCCGCCGCCTTTAACAACCGCGGCAATGCCTACCTGGGCAAAAAAGAGAATGACCGCGCCATCGAAGACTTCAATCGCGCGATCAGGCTCGATCCCAATAACGTCAGTGCCTACAATAACCGCGGCCGCGCCTTCTACCGCAAGAAAGAGTATGCCCTCGCCGTCGCCGACTACAACAAGGCGCTCGGGCTCGACCGCACATATAAGTACGCCTATCACAATCGCGGTCTCATATACCTGCAAGAGAAGGACTACGACCGCGCCATCGAAGACTTCAATCGGGCGCTCGCGCTCGATCCCAAATACAGCTTCGCCTACAACAGCCGCGGCAACGCATATTTTGCCAAGAACGACTATGATCGGGCCATCGCCGACTATAACCGTGCGATCCGGTCCGACCGCGGCAATGCGATTTTCTACCGCAATCGCGGTCTCGTCTCTTTAAAGAAGAAGGACTACAACGGCGCAATCGCCGACTTTAGCGAGGCCATCAGGCTCGCCCCCAGCTATGCGGACGCCTATAAATCCCGCGCTGGGATCTATTTCACCGAGCGCGACTACCAGCGCGCCGCCGCCGATTACAGTCAGGCCATCCGGCTCGGCCATGCGGATGCGACTGCCTATCGCAATCGCGCTATCACCTATCAGAGGATGAAGGCCTACAATCAGAGCATTGCCGACTTCGACAGGGCGATTGAGCTCGATCCGCAAAAGGGCGGTGCCGCCATCGCCGGCGGCGGATACAGCGATCGGGGCAATTGTTACTTGTCAATGCGCGACTACCGCCGCGCGTACGCCGACTTCAATCGGGCGCTCGCGCTCAATCCGCGCAGCGCGTTTGCCTATCACGGCCGCGGTTTCGCGTATTTCAAAATGAAGCGCTACGACCGCGCTCTTGCCGACTATAATCGCGCGCTCGAACTCGACCCCGATAACGGCGGCGCCTTAGAAGTCGGCGGCGGCTGGCTCGACCGCGGCAATGTCTATTTTGCCGCGAAGCGGTACGAGCGCGCGATGGCCGACTATAACGAACAGCTCAAGCGCAATCCCAAGAATTCGGCGGCCTATAACAATCGCGGTGCCGTCTTTTACAGCGTGCGCGACTACAACCGCGCCGTCGCCAGTTACAGCGAGGCGATCAGGCTCAATCCCAACTATGCCTTGGCCTACAACGGCCGCGGCACCGCCTATCAGCAGCTGCGGCAGTACGACCGCGCCATCGTCGACTATACCGAAGCGATCAGGCTCGATCCTTCGCTCAAAGCTGCCTACAGCAATCGCAAGAGCGCCCGTCGTCTATTGGAGAAAAGCCACGGGCCGTATTTGAATTCACGGGCTCGTAAGCGGATTCTCATGGATAATTAGAGTTCTGATCCATTCTGATTGAATCAGAATGCCGCCTAACATTTTGCTGGCGCATGATCTTTTCCGAAAACCGGTTCCCATCCTCGATCGGGGTCGAGGACATGCTTTTCGGGATCATGCGCTAGCAGGCGGTCGAGGTCGCGGCGTCAATCGGCCGATCGCGTGAGACGCTCGTCGCTACGCCGCCAAGCGCTTGCGTATATGCACCTCGACGCGCCGGTGCGACAGGAACGAAATGACGGATCCCTTCTTGAGCCGCGCCAAGGCGCGCGATACCGACTCGATCGTCAGGTTGAGATGATCGGCGATATCCCGGCGCGACATCAGAAGGTAGACGTCCTTGCGCCGATTGCGCTTCTTCATTTCGAACAGAAAATTGGCGACGCGTTCATGGGCGGCGCTGCGCAACAGCAGGCCGTGGCTCTGCGCGCGTTTCAATTCGGCGTTGGTGATGGCCAGCATGTGTCGCGCCACCGCGATGTCGGTAGCGATGCGCTTGGCGATGGCGTTTCGTCCGATGACGCGGATCGTGCTGGGAATGACCGCCTCGGCCGAGAGCGCGTGCTTGTCGCGCATTTCCAATCCGAAGTAATCGCCCTCGAAATAGAAGCCGCTCACCAGCCGGCCGCCGTTGCCGTTGACATAAGTGCGCACGCAACCGGACTCGACCTTGTAGATATGTCGGGCGGATTTGCCGGCGCGAAAGATCTTTTCAGCTTTGGCAAAATGCTTTGGCGAGCCCATTCGATCGATGGGGCCGGCGTCAAATAGCGTTGGCGAAGTTGTCGACCGTCGCCCCCGAGTGCCAGCTGCTGATTTCATAAAGTGTGGCGATGAGTTATTATTATTATCGATGACCGCAACGTAGGTGATTTGCCGCGCAAAGCAAAGTAAACAATGCGAATCTTGTGTTCGATTCCAAACAGAATTGTTCCAATCGGAAATATTTCTAAACAAAGCGGCTCGAATAAAATTGTTCTAAACAAGTTCGCTCGAACGGAATTGATCTAAACAGAGCCGCGCGTTGATGTTTCAGATATCAGGCTAAGCGCGTACTGGCGTCTTTCGCGGCGCTGCTGCACGCGAACCGCGGCGGCGGGTGCATCGACGCGGGTAAAATGTTTCTGTCGTTGCCCGCTCTGCCGCCTTGCTGTGCAGGTCAAACAACCGACCGTCGTATAGCCGCCGTGGCGCGATCGCCGGCCATGGCGCGCGCAGCGCGGGGCGCCGCAACCGGCGCTCGGGCCATTCACGCCCCTGCCAAGCGGGAGGCCAAGCCGGGTAGCGGGCGGTCGCCCAGCCACCGCAAACCGGGCCATTTATCCCCGAAATTAGCCTCCATGGGCGGGCCGGGCCGAGCGACCGGCGGCATCGCGCGATCCCGCCGCCTTATATCCGCCACAGTGCTTAACGTTCATTACACTTGGCGTTTTTAAGGGCGTCCGGACTAGTCTTTCGCACCGGGGATGGTGATGCGTAGACCAGGGGGGTATGCCCGATTGAGCGGCGTCGTGCGGCTCGTTGGGCTGTTAGTGCTTTGTCTGGGGTTGGCCAATTGCGCATCGAGCAAATTGGCGACGACCCGCACAGATCATAAGCCGCGCGCCGTCAAAACGGTGGCCGGGCCAAATCTCACGCACAAGCTTCAACGCACCGCTCACAGCTCGATCATGTGTGACGACAACGGCTGTTCTGAAGCCGCCAAAATGCGCGCCGATGTAACCGCGCGTGAGGCTTACGCCAGCGTCGACTGGGGCATGGTGGTTGGCGGCAGGCCTGACGGCTGCCCACATGCCTACTGCGGCTGCGAGGCCTCGCGCTACGTGTTCGGCAAGGCGCGTCCGGAGCTTTATCTGGCGTCCAACTGGATGAAATTCCCGCGCGCCAGGCCCGCGCCCGGCATGGCGGCGGTGCGCAATCATCACGTCATGGTGCTGATGAGCCACGCCGGCGGCAGGGATTGGCTGGTGCATGACGGCAACGCGGGCTACGGCAAGACGCGCGAGCACGTGATGTCGCTCGACGGCTACGTCGTGGTCAATCCGAAAGGCGGATAGGCGAAACGCTTCAGCGCAATGAACGCATCACGCGTTGCGGCCGCCAAGCCAAAGGCGCGGCGCGCCCGGGCGCCCGGGCCGAGCAAAGCGCCTCAGCAAACCGATCCATTGTCCAAGCGCCAGATACAGGCGTTGACGGATCTCGCGCGCACGGCCGAGAAATCTCCGCGCATGCGCTTGCTGTTCAGCGGTCCCAACGGCGCGGGCAAGACCGCGGCTGCGGAATTCCTGGCGCGCACCCTGGGCGTGGCGCTCTACCGCATCGATCTGCGCGAGGTCGTCGGCAAATATGTCGGCGCAACCGAAAAGAGGCTGCGCCGGCTGTTCGACCGGGTGGAAGCGTCGGGCGCGATTTTGCTTTTTGACGAGACCGATGCGCTGTTCGGCAAGCGCTCGCAGGTCAAGGATAGCCACGACCGCTACGCCAATATCGAAGTCAGTTACTTGTTGGAGCGGCTGGAGACTTTTCAAAGTCCGGTCATCCTGACCGGTAATCGCCGTCCGACCGTCGATAGCGCGTTCATGCCCAAGAAACGGTTTCGCCTGTCGTTCGGTAAGGCCAGGCGCCGGCCGGCCAAGCGCAAGCCCCGGGTGCCTTGAACGCCACCTCTGCCTCTGCTAGCGCCTTGTGCGCCATCCCGCCCGTTTGCGGCTATTCCAGCAAGGTCATCTCATGCGCATCGCAGCCACCAACAGCCCGCAGGGCAAGGTTTTCGGCGTGGTCGAGGGCGACAGCTTTCGCCCGTTCTCGGTCGGCGGCGGCGCGCTGCGCGACCTGCGCCACGTCATCCGGTTGCTGAGCGCCGGCACACCGCCGGAGTTGGGCGAGCCGACGACGCTTGCCCGCGCCAAGCTCGCCGCGCCGGTCGGCCCGCTGTCGAAGAACGTGATCTGCGTCGGCAAGAATTATTACGACCACGCCCGCGAATTCGCCCAGAGCGGCGTCGACCAGTCCGGCGACAAGCAGGACGTGCCGGCCGATCCGGTGATCTTCACCAAGTCGATCTCCTCGCTCGCCGATCCGGGACAGAAGATTTCCGCCGCCTTGGACCCGACCCACACCGTCGATTACGAAGGCGAGCTCGGCGTGGTGATCGGCAAGCGCGCCAAGAACGTCAAGCGCGAGGAGGCGCTCGACTACGTGTTCGCCTACACCATCGTCAACGACGTGACCGCGCGCGCAGTGCAACAGCGCCACAAGCAGTGGTTCCTCGGCAAGAGCCTGGACGGTTTCTGTCCCGTGGGGCCCTGGCTGGTCACCAGCGACGAATTCGGCGTGCCGGCCGAGCAGGAACTTACGACCTTCGTCAACGACGAGCAGCGCCAGTCCGCCAAGCTCAAGGACATGATCTTCGACGTGCCGACCTTCATCGAGACGGTCACGGCTTACGTGCCGCTCGAGCCCGGCGACCTGCTGGCGACCGGCACGCCGGCCGGCGTCGGCATCGGCTTCGACCCGCCGCGCTATCTCGCGGCCGGCGACCGCGTGCGTATATGCGATTTCCGGCATCGGCGAACTGGTCAACACGTTCGCCTAGCGCATGATCCCGAAAAGCATGTCCTCGACTCCGATCGAGGATGGCAACCGGTTTTCGGAAAAGATCATGCGCCGGCAAAATGTTAGGCGGCATTCTGATTCAATCTGAGCGGATCAGACTCTAGAGCGCGGTTGCTTCGGATTGAACAAGCGCGCTCTAATTTGCCGGAATGAACCGCTCGCTACATGCCGGTCGGAAACCCCTTCTTGAATTCCACTCTGGTCGCGTGAAACGATATCGTGTCGACGTTTTGAACGTAATGCAGCGGCTGCGGTAAGAACTTTACCGTGATCGGGAACTCGATCTTATCGGGCAGCGGCAGCGGAATTTCTTCGTGGGTGGCGCCGTTGAAGTCACGCAGCTTCACCATGCGATCGATCACAAAGACCGAAGGAAACCGATGATGATGCGGTTTTTCGGTCGTTCCGGCAGGAACGCTGACCGAGACGACGCGGATGACGTCATCCTCATAGAGGACGGTGTGGTTGTCGGGCGCCGCCTCGACCGCATCCAATGCAGGGTCCCAGGTTGACGGGTCGCTTCCGTCCATACTCACTGCCATTGCATCCTCCCGCTTTTGTTGATGTCACATGGTCACGAATTTCGGAAATTTTTGCAACGGCCCTCGCAAGAACTTTTCTTAGCGAGGCCGGCCCCGGGTAAAAAGTTGCGGAGCAGCTCAACTCCATTGCCGACCTTAGTCCGTTATTGCTCCAATAACGACCGAGATGACGTGTCGCAACAAATGCAGTGGAGGGCCGGCAGCGGACATCGGGGCCCTACCACAACACGAAGAAAATCGTCTGTTATTAGCCAGCAGGCGGTAACGACGCAGCGTGAAGTTCAAAATGCTTTTAACAGCCTATTCGCTGATACCGACAACGCCGGCGACCTCGAAAACCTGTACGTCAATCGGCTTCTCCAACATGCTTTGCAGCTTTTTGACCGTCTTCAGCCGGCCTTCAGATTCGTGCCAATCGTGAACGCCGGCCCCCTCGTCAAAAAACGATATGTTCACCACCTCGTGGGTGGATGGCCGTTTTAGAAATATGTTGTGCCGTTTTTGACCGATTGCAGACTGGGCGTCCGCGAATTGATCTGTAATTATTTGGACGCCTTCGCGGAAGTGCTCCGGTTTGAACTTATGCGTATAGATGACAACCGAATGGCCTTCCTTGGGCGAATAGACCGCGGTTGCATGTTCGCCGGTGTGCTTTTTCATCGTGAGTGCTCCGATTTGAATACCTAATCGCTCCAACCGGAATTCCCCCAGATGAACTCCGAACTGGGGGAATGTTCTCCCTCTTGCGACATTCTTGCAAGGCCGGCGTGCGGTGCAGATCCGGCGCAGTTTTGGCGGTGGCAACAAGGAGGCCACCGGCCGCCCGCGGCAAGAACCATGTTGCACTACCTGGACGACCCGGAAAGAATGGTGTCCGGTTCGTGAGGTGACGATTTGATGAAAGTTGTA
Organism: uncultured Alphaproteobacteria bacterium; assembly: GCA_963727555.1. Taxonomy (GTDB): domain Bacteria; phylum Pseudomonadota; class Alphaproteobacteria; order Rhizobiales; family Xanthobacteraceae; genus Pseudolabrys. The sequence continues at coordinate 20,117 of CAVSGT010000008.1, forward strand.
GATTTTATTCTTTCCGCGCTTCGCGACCAAGGCGCGTGGACAAACCTGGCGACATCGCGGCGGCTGTCGGCCGTGCGCTCAAGGCCGCCGGTCCCTACCTGCTGGATCTCCATATCGACAAGACCTATCCGACGCCGGTGAAGGCCTGGCGCGAGCGCCAGCACGAATGGGAGGACAACGACTGATGGCCGCATTGCCCGATCCCACCGCCACCCTAAAAGGCGCGGACCGTGAAACCTTCGATCACATGGCCTCCGCGCGCGCCCATGCCGACGGCCGCCCGCAGCTCGGCGACGTCTACGTGCGCATGTTCAACAATCCGGCGCTGACGGCGAAAGTTGGCGCGCTGGGCGAACATCTCCGGTTCAACGGCGTTCTGCCCGACGCCGTGCGCGAGTTGGTGATCCTGCGGAGTTCCGCCCGGCAGGGATATGGCTATGAATGGTCGCATCACCAACGCCCCGCTAAGCTCGCCGGAATCAGCCAGGACGTCATCGACGTGCTGACGGCCGGGCAAGTGCCGGACACCTTGCCCGACGCGTCGCGGGCAGGCGCTCGAGGCTGTCGACGCGGTGGTCGCCAAACGATCGATCCCACCTGAAGTGCAGCGGCGCTTCGTCGACGCCCACGGCAATGCCGGCATGGTCGAGCTTGTCGTGCTGTGCGGCCTCTATGCCCTCATGGGTTATATGACGACCGCCTTCGATATCGAGATCGAAAAAGGATTGCCCGTTCCGCCGTTTTCCGCTCACGGTTGAAACCAGCCATCGACGGCGGGTCCGCTGTTCGGCCGCTCTACGCCGGATGCGCACGCGTCCAAACAGCAGTGGTCTGAACGCCCGGCAGCCATTATAAGAGCCCCTGTCGAACACGGGAATTTTGGCCGGGTCTTGCGAAATATCAATGTTTCCAATGGTGAAAGTGGTCTTGTCACCTCTTATTGCCATGAGCCCGGCTAGCGCGAAACGCCCCCCGATCACCGCCATGCGAGAGGAGTCAATAGGATGGCTGCTACACCCTGGAAGACGAACGACTGGTTCGTCAGCGAATGGAACTACGCTCCCGAAGTCACCAAGGATTTCAAGTTCGCCAAGAACATCAAGGTCCACGACGTCACTTTGCGCGACGGCGAGCAGCAGACCGGCGTCATCCTGTCGAAGGACGAGAAGATCCGCATCGCCGAAGGTCTGGCCGAGGCCGGCGTGCACCGCATCGAAGCCGGCATGCCGATCGTGTCGCCGTCCGACAACGACGCCATCAAGGAAATCGTCAAGCGCAATCTCGGCCCGCAGATTTTCTCCTTCGCGCGCTGCATGAAGGAAGACGTCAAGCGCGCCATCGACACCGGCGTCAACGGCGTGGTGATGGAAATCCCGTCGTCCAAGCACATGGTCGATCTGGCCTACCGCTGGCCGATGGAGAAGGCGATCGAGACCTCGATCGAGGCCACCAAATACGCCCACGACAACGGGCTCGAAGTGGTGTTCTTCCCGATCGACTTCTCGCGCGCCGAACTGAAATGGGCGATCGACCTGATCGAGAAGGTCGCCAAGGACGGCCACATGGACGCGCTGGCGCTGGTCGACACCTTCGGCGTCTTGTCGCCGCACGCCATGAAATACTTCGTGACGCAAGTGCAGAGCCGCATCAAGAAGCGGCTGGAAGCGCACTTCCACCAGGACTTCGGCATGGGCGTGGCCAACACCATCATGGCGCTGTCGCTCGGCGTCGAGGTGATGCACACCACCGTGCTCGGCGTCGGCGAACGCTCCGGCAACGCGCCGATGGAAGACGTGGTGATGGCGCTCAAGACCATGTACGGCGTCGACGTCGGCATCGACACCACCAAGCTCACCCCGCTCGCCAACCTGGTGCAGCGGCTCACCGGCGTGGTGGTGCCGTCGAACAAGGCGATCGTCGGCTCCGGCCTTTATCAGATCGAGTCCGGCATCATCGCCTCGTGGTTCAAGAACTGCGGCGAGAAATACGCCACCGAGCTGTTCCCGATCCGCTGGTCGGCGGTCGGCCAGCCGCCGGCGGAAGTGGTGATGGGCAAGGGCTCCGGCATCGACTCGGTCAACATGTGGCTGACCGACGTCGGCATGCAGGTGTCGGAACAGGACGCCATGAAGGTGCTTGCAGGCGACCAAGGCCTATTCGCTCAAGAACAAGAAGATGCTGAGCAAGGCCGAGTTCCGCGATCTGGCGCGGGCGACGCTCGGGCGGACGCAGCAGGCGGCGGAGTAGGGCGCTCTTTACCTCTCCCCACTCGCGGGGAGAGGGTGGCCGCGCTTTAAGCGCGGCCGGGTGAGGGGGCGCTTCGTCTGCTCCTATGGCCATCAACGCAAAGCCCCGGGCGATGAGCCCGGGGTTTTTCTTTGTTAGCGTTGAGGTTCTTGCCTAGTCGGACTGAACAAGATTTCATTTAGGTCCAAGTATTCGATGTGATTAACGGCGAACCCTCTTGGTCGATGTGCTGCGATACCGGGGCCAGTTATGAGAATTGTTGAACTAAAGGATCACAGCCTGTCATCTCTGTTTGGCGCAATTGAAAGCCAACCGGGTAGTTATCGAAATTTATTTCGGGGGCAAAAAAATGCGGGATGGGGCCTCATACCGCCACTTTATCGAATTAGCAGCCTCGGCATTTCTAGCGGAACACTTGAAGGTAACTATGATCTTTTCGAGCAGCGGAGCATTGATATGTTTTTCAATGAGGGACTGCCGTATCTTCCATCAATTCAACGATCCTATTCCAATGATAGAATTTTGGCGCAGCACTTTGGTGTACCTACGAGGTTGTTGGATTGGAGCCGTGATCCTCTGGTCGCTACTTTCTTCGCAGTGGAGAACTCGCAATCAGAAGAAGATGCCGCTTTGTATATGATTTTGCCTGATGCCCACTATCGGCCGGAGCAGGTTAAGAGTTTGGGTCCCCACAAAGCGATCGAGCTAGTGCCTCCCGCAATCGACCGTCGCATTCCGGCTCAAAAGTCGGTATTTACTTTCCATCCCTACGGGCCGGCAGATAAGCCATTCGTCCCTTTGGATGAACGGGCCGAAATGGGAAATGCGATCACAACTGCTACAGGAACCGTCCTGGGATTCGTAAAAATAATCATACCTTCCCGTATTAAAGCTTCATTGTGTCGGACTCTTCTTGGGCTTGGCATTGATAGACGAAACTTGTTTCCCGGCCTGGACGGAGTAGGGGCCGATATAGCTGCGAGGGCGAGAGCCGGAAGGCTTTGGTAATATGTAATGATATTTTCCAAACTGAAATGATCCGAGTTGGCCGCTGTTAGCCGCGAGCGTAGTCTAACCGCCATGTGGTCGTGCCAGCAGCATCAAAGCCCTGGGACGCGAGCCCGAGGTTTTTCTTGTGCCACCGCTTTGCTTTTCACCTCTCCCAAGGGGAGAGGTGGCCCGCCGGAGCCTTAGCGAAGGCGGGCGGGTGAGGGGTTATGACCTATCAAGAGTCACGCCCACCTCACCCCAACCCTCTCCCCACCGGGGAGAGGGAGCGCGCCGTATTTGCGGCAAGGTTTCAACTTAAGACAACCGCGCCTTAGATCAGTCCTGCGCGCTCGAGCGCCGCATCGAGCCGCCGCTCAAGTTCGGGCGTCGATGTCGTCATCGGCAGGCGGTGTTCGTTCTTACCGATGACGCCAATCCGTTTGAGCATATATTTGGTGGCAATCGGCGAGGTATCCCAGTCTATCGCGGCGAACAGCTCGGAGAGTTCGTCATTAAGCTGTCGTGCGCCTTCGGCATCTCCTCCGCTATACAGTTCGCAAAGCCGCGCAACCTTGTCGGGAATGACATTGCTCACCGAAATCATGGTGCCGCAGCCACCCACAGAAAGCATGGGAAGGCTCATCTTTTCGGTGCCGCAGAAAATCCGGAAGTCTTTGCCGATGCGGTTTAGCACTTCGGTCACCAGACCGATATCATCGTCCGTGTTCTTCAGACCGACAAAGTTCTCGGCACGGTCCTTGATCGCGACGATGGTGCTGGCCGCGAGCCTGACGGCGGCACGCGCAGGGATGTGATAGATCAACAGCGGCCTGTCCGTGCGCCCCGCTATATCGGCAAAAAAGTCGACAAGCGCGCGCTGCGGCGGCTTGCAGTAATAAGGCGTGACGACAAAGATCGATCCGACCGCAAGCTTCTGATAGCGTTCGATCAGCGTCACGGTTTCCGCATGCGACTGCGATGCCGTGCCGGCGCAGACCGGGCGACGCCCGCCCGAAGCTTGCACGGCGACTTCCACGAGTTTGGCGCGTTCTTCCAGCGTCAGTGTCGTCGGTTCACCGCTGGTGGCGTTGACCAGGAGACCATGGCTGCCTTTCGCGATTTGCCACTCGCAAATCTTTGCGTAGCTGTCGTAGTCCACCTTTCCATCGCTGAAGGGAACAACGAGGGGCACAAAAGACCCTTTGAGCGCGTCAAGATTGGAAATTGTCACAGCATTCTCTCCCAGGCCGTTGATCTCATGCCCTGAAGGTCTTGGCCGATCGTCCTGTTGAACGGGAGGCGAATGGTAGCGATTTTCCGAGTGACCCGAAAGTTTTGGCGCGGTCGCTGGCGTCGCTTTCGTTTGGGCCGCCGGATGCGGCTCCAGGGGCTTCGATTTGAGTGACTTTCCTCGGCGTCTGGGCGCACGCCTCCCGTCGGGTGCCGCCGGAGAAGAAATCATGTCCGCCGCATCGACGGACACCCGGCTTCTTTCGTATGCTGCGGTCGGCTGCGATGCTTCCAGCTGCAATGCGCAAAGCGGAGGTCGGTCATGCTGCAACTCCTTTCTATCCCGCTGGCGTCGCTTGCATTAACGTTGGCGCCGATGACAACGTGGGGGCAGTCCATGAACCAGGCTCAAAGCGGACAGATCGTTCACTGGGTGTACGAGGTGACGATCAAGCACGGAAAGCTGCAAGACCTGAAGGACCTGATTGCCGAGATGGTCGCGCGCACGAAAGCCAACGAGCCGGAAACGCTCACATACGACTGGGAGGTCAGCGAGGACGGCTCGATCGGGCAGGTCTTTGAGCGCTACGCCAATTCCGAGGCGGCTTTGGCCCACTTGGCGACGTTCAACCGGGATTTCGCCGCGCGATTGGGGACCATGACCGACTTTGCGCGCTTCACGGTCTATGGCCACCCCTCGGCGGCGCTGAAGCAAGCGATCGCAGGTGCGAAGCCGATCTATTTCGAGACTGTCGCCGGCTTTGCGCGGTGACCGTGGCCAGTGAGACGTCGCCTTGTCTGCCGGATCGCGCGACCGTGACCGGCGGGCTGAAGCGGCCACCCTCGCTCTCTTTACCTCCGGCCTTGGCGTGACGGGCCTGCTACGGTGGCGACGGAAGCGAAAAAAGTTTGCTATGAAGGTTGCGGCCTGAACGCGCGACGCTTCAGCCACCGCGACCCTTGGATGCTTTCGACGGAGCGGCAATGAATGAGCCTGTGCAGCGAGAGTGTGGAAACTGTTCCCTGTGTTGCAAACTGCTGTATATCCCGGAACTGAATAAGCCCATCGATACATGGTGTACGCACTGCCGACCGGGTCACGGCCGCTGCACCATTTATTCAAGCCGACCGTCTCACTGTGAGAGCTTCGCCTGTCTATGGCTGGAGGGCCGCACCGACGATCGTTGGTATCCGGCGCGCAGCAAAATGGTGCTGACGCAAAGTAAGGAAAACCGACTTGTCGTGACGGTCGACCCGGCCTTTCCCAATGCCTGGCGGCAAGAACCGTACTACTCGACGTTGCGGGCCTATCCCAAGCGCGGCGTCTCTGTCGGCGTGCGCATCGGCCGCCGCTGCATTGATTTGGCCGCGGATGGCTCGGAAAAGGAGGTCGTTCAAAGCCAAGCGTTTATTGAAGGGCGGCCGGAAGACGACGCTTGATGGGTGAGCGCTTTTAGCCCCGGTATGGCGTCCCGGCATGACGGGCCTGCGGCGCCGTTAACCGCAATTTCACAGTCGTGGCCGACAGTGGCCCGCATCATGGTCGAGAAACGCGGCAAGCCACGGCGCAAGAGCCTGTTGCACGGGTTCGTCTATTTCGACGACAACCCGTGCGCCGTCGAATGCGTGGTGCGCGAGATCTCCGAAGCCGGCGCGCGGCTGAAATTCGACATGGCGCTCGCCGCCGTCGACAGCTTCGAACTCGATATCCCGATGCGCGGGCAAAAGCTGCGCGCCGAGGTGAAGTGGCAGCGCGACAACGAGATCGGCGTGGTGTTTGCCGAGGCGTCCGCGGAGAGCGTGGCGGCGGCGGCCCCGCACGCCTCGCATGAGGAACTGGGGCTGCGCGTGCTGCGGCTGGAAACCGAGATCGCCGCGCTGCAGCGTCTGGTCAGGCGCCTGCAGCAGAAGCTCAACAGCAAGAGCGACGCGGCGTAATTTTCAGACTATCGTCGTTGCCCACCCCGCCACCAGCCATGCGGTTCGCTGTCGAACAGCCCGAGCGTCTGGAGCGTTGCCTTGATCTCGTTCTTGGCTTCGCTCGTGAGCGGGCGGTTGGGCAGCCGCGGCGCGCCGACCGGACGCCCCATGATCTCCCACATCGCCTTGGTGGGCGCCGGATATTCCACCTTGGCGATCTGATAGAGCGCGGAGAATTTGTATTGCAGCTCGAGCGCGCGGGCGAGATCGCCGCTCGTCGTTGCATCCCACAGCGCCTTGACGAAGCGCGGCGCGATGCCGCCGAACACCGACATGCAGGCGATGCCGCCCAGCGTCAGGCACGGGATCATCCATTCGGTGCCGACGAACAGGCCGAAGTCAGGCCGCAGCGCTTTGGCGGCGCGCCCGAGCTCGAGATATTTCTCCCAGTTGTGGCTTGCCTCTTTCAGCCCGATGAAGCGCGGATAACGCTGCATCAATTTGACCAGCGTCGCCGGCGTAATGCCGATGCCGTCCATGATGGTGGGCGATGAGTAGGCGATGAACGGCAACTCGGTCGCCTCCATGATGGCGGCGAAATGCGCGTACAACTGTTCCTGCGACGGCTTCCAATAATACGGCGCGATGGCCGTCACGCAGTCGGCGCCGACCTGCTCGGCATGGCGCGCCAACTCGATCGCCTGGTCGGTGCCCGGCGTGCTGACATGGATAATGACCGGCACGCGGCCGGCGGTGACCTCGACCGCGGCCTTGGCGAGCGCCTTGCGCTCGGCCAGCGTCAAATTGAGCGATTCCGCCAGATGCAGGTTGATGCAGAGCGAGGCCGCGTCGTGCGCGATCAGGAATTCGATCGCGCGCGCGAAGGTGTCGAGATCGATTTCGTTGTCGGGCGTGAACGGCGTGACCGGGACATGGATGAGGCCGCGCGGAACGGCGGTCAAAGGCTGGCGCTGCGGCATACTCGCGATGTCCCCGACTGGGCTGGCGCGCCGACTGTGATCGATCGAGCCGGGCCGGAGCAAGCCACAATTTTCTCAAGTTCCACCGGCACCCGTATTCCGACGCCCGCGCCTTGCCATGCGCAGGGCGACTTCGTCGCCTGCCGGTCAATCGTCCGGTTCCGCGTTGTCGCCGCAGTGCAGCAACCCGCGACGCGTGCATTTTGCGAGGTTTCTTTGGATGCGGCGTAATACCGCTCAGTTACGTGTTGTTTACGGCACAAGGCCCTGTTACCGGGGGGCATCTGCTCTTGTCGGCTGCGGCGTCCATCCCGCATGATGTGCGGGCTGCCGTCTGCCCATTGCCGACATCAACCCAGAGGAACCCCCTCAATGCTAAAATCCATCGTGCTTGCCGTTGCCGCCGGCGCGTTCGCCACGCTGTTCGCATTCAACGCCAGCGCGCTGCCGCTTGCGCCGGTCACCCCGCAAGCCGCCGTCGCCAACGGCGTGATCCTGGTTGCCGACGGCTGCGGTCGCGGACGGCACTGGAGCAATCACCGGCATTCCTGCGTGTCGGATGAGCCTGTCGTCATCATCAAGCGCGATTGTCCGCGCGGTTTCCATTTCAGCCAGCGTCGCGGCGCCTGCGTCGAGAATGAGCGCGTGATCCGCGTCGATTGCCCGCGCGGGACGCATTACAGCGAACGCCGCCGGGCCTGCGTCGAGAACGAGCGCGTCATCCGCGTCGAATGCCCGCGCGGCACTCATTTCAGCGAGCGTCGTCAGGCCTGCGTCGACAACCCGAGCCCGGCCGCCCAAGTCCTGCATGCCATCATCGGCAGCGGGCACAAGAACAATCACAACAACAATCACAATCACTAGCCTTTTCGCCAAGACCGCGCCTCGCCGGGATCGTGCGCCAGCCGTGCTGGAGCACGATCTCGGCGTCGTCGTCGGCGGGCCTTGAGCGAAGCGGCCGCGCTTTGCGTGTTGCGATGGGCGGTTGAAGAGGCAAAAGGGCACGGACCCTCTCGGCCCTCATGCTGAGGAGCCCGCCCAAGCGCAGCGCCGGCGGGCGTCTCGAAGCATGGGCCCCGCCCATTCTTCGAGACGCGCTCTGCGAGCGCTCCTCAGGATGAGGCGGATTGGACGGCGCTGAACGCTACCAGCGCAGGCCGATGCGGCGGCCGAAATGCTTGATGCGGCGCACCAGGATCTTGCCGACGTCGTCGTGATGGTGCTTGCGCTGCGCCTTGCGCGCGGGCTGCGGCTCGGGCTCGGCCTGGTCGGGCGTCTTGGCCTGCTCGGGCGCGGCCTCCTGCGGGGCGGCGGCGGGCGCCCGGTCGGTGGCCTGATCGTTCGGCTCGACCGCGGCGGTTTTCTGCGGGGTGGAGGCGGCAGGCGCGCTGCTCGTCTGGCTGACCAGCACCAGCGAGGCGCTGGCGGCATTGCTCAGCATCATGAGGGCGGCGGCGGCGGCGCCGGCGAGGATGGCTTTGCGAATTCCCCCTGTCGTCATGACCGTGCTCCGTTGCGAAGCGTTTGGACCGGCTTGAATGTTGACCACTAGCGGCCGTTTGGGGCCGTCATAGGGGGTACGGCCGGGCCCGGCCTATTCCGGCGCCCGGGGCAATAAAAAAGGCAAAAAAAAGTGGAGGCGGGGGGCAGGCACGCTTTTCCCTCTCCCCCTGTGGGAGAGGGTGCCCGAGCGGAGGCGAAGCCGAGCGCGGGCGGGTGAGGGGGCCTTTCCGGCCGGCCTGCCCGCCGAAGCGCGCCAGCGCGATATCAGGAACAAATTCCTTGACAGCGTGACGCTTGTGGCCTAGCGTGGCGGCAGGTTCGGCGCGCCTGCCCGTAGGACGCGGCGCCCGGCCAATCCCAAAGCACAAATCTGGAGATCGCCATGGCGAAACGCACACGCGCGTCCACGCGCGCCCGCAAACCTGTCCGCAAACCTGCCCGCAAGACGACTGCCGCCAAGCCGCCGTCGGCCCGCCGCTACAGCTATACCGAGGAACTGCTCGCCAACGGCCGCCAGCGCTACGAGCACACCGACGAGCCGGTCACGTCGATCGCCGCCGATTTCGGCTGCGACAAGACCACGTTCCAGCGCATGGCTAACCGCGAGCATTGGGTGCGCTACACGGCGCCGCCGCGCGGGCTCACCGAAGCGGCCAAACTGTTGGTGCAGGTCGAAGCCTTGCAAGCGCACCGGCCGCAACAACCGACCGCGCCGTCCCAGCCGGCCGAAATGCCCGCCGCGCCGGCCGCGCTGCCGCCGCCGAGCGAAGCCGCCGACCGGCTCTACCGCGCGCTGTTGCAGCAGATCGACAGCGTCGAAGCCACGGTCGCGCGCCTCAAGCGCGATCCGCACAGCGCAAGCCAGGCCGATCACGCCGCGCGCACGCTGTCGACGCTCACCGCCACCCTGCACAAGCTCGCGCCCATGACCGGCCACGCCCCGCAACCTGGATACGACGATGACGACTTCCCCACCGATATCGATGCCTTTCGTGACGAACTTGCGAGACAAATTGACGCTTTCGTCGCAAGCCGCGCTGACGAGGCCGATGCTGGATGACTGGAACTGGCCCAAGCTGCTCGGCTTTGCGCGCGACTTCATCGTCATGGCGCATCGCCACCAGGAGCCGCGCGCTTACGCCAACAACGGCGGCGACTGGACCACCTGGCTGATGCTGGGCGGGCGCGGCGCCGGCAAGACGCGGCTCGGCGCCGAATGGGTGCGCGCGCTCGCGGCCGGCCGCACGCCTTACGCGGAGGCGCGCTCGCGCCACATCGCGCTGGTCGGCGAAACCGAGCACGACGTGCGCGAAGTCATGATCGAAGGGCCCGCCGGCCTCTTGCGTATCACGCCGCGGCGTGAGCGCCCGCTGTGGATCGCCACGCGCCGGCGGCTGGAATGGCCGAACGGCGTCATCGGCCTGGCCTTCTCGGCGGAAGATCCCGAGCAGCTGCGCGGGCCGCAATTCGACGCCGCCTGGTGCGACGAGCTCGCCAAGTGGCGCGACCCCGACGCCGCCTTCGACATGTTGCAGTTCGGCCTGCGGCTCGGCCAACGCCCGCGCCAGCTCGTCACCACCACGCCGCGCCCGCTCAAGCTGATCAAGCGCCTGGTCGGCGATCCGCGCACCGCGGTGACGCGCGCCTCCACGCACGCCAATAAACGCTTCCTGTCGCCCGCTTTTCTCGACGCGGTGATCGGCCGCTACGCCGGCACGCGGCTCGGCCGCCAGGAGATCGACGGCGAGATCATCGAGGAGCGCGCCGACGCGCTGTGGACGCGCGACATGATCGAGCAAGCGCGCGTGGCGTCAGCGCCGCCTTTGCAACGCATCGTTGTCGGCATCGATCCGCCGGCCTCCGCGCGGGAGGGCGCCGACGGCTGCGGCATCGTCGCCGCCGGCATCGCCGAGGATGGCGTCATCTATGTGCTGGCGGATGCCAGCGTGCAAAGCGTGGCGCCCGAGCGCTGGGCGGCGCAAGCGGTCGCGCTCTATCGCCGCTTGGCTGCCGACGCGCTGGTCGCCGAGGTCAACCAGGGCGGCGACATGGTGCGCAGCGTGCTGGCGCAAGTCGACCGCGCATTGCCCTTGCGCACCGTGCATGCGACGCGCGGCAAATGGCTGCGCGCGGAACCCGTCGCCATGCTCTACGCCCAAGGCAAGGTGCGCCACGTCGATCCGCCGCTCGCCGCGCTCGAGGACGAACTGTGCGACTTCGGCTTCGAGGGCTTGGCCGCCGGCCGCTCGCCCGACCGCCTCGACGCGCTGGTGTGGGCGGTAACGGAGCTGATGCAGCACGGCGGGTGGCAGGGGCCGCGGATCAGGTTTCCGTGATGAATGGCGGCGCGAGCACCAGCGCGACAACCTCAGCCGGTCATCCCCGCGAAAGCGGGGATCCAGTACTCCCGGCGCTTCGATTCGACATCGGGACAGGCGTTACTGGATGCCCGTGGGCATGACCGCATGGGCTTTAGCACGACGGTAGATAATAGCCGTATCCGACGAGCGCTGGTATGCTCCTTCAACCGCCACGAGAACAGCTCAATCCATTGATTCCACGTTGAAATCAGCCGGCCTTGAATAAGTTATCATCAGATGATAAGTCTAGTGCGAGGCGCGAGGACTCCTCGCTGCCGCGGCTGCTCGATCTGGACGGCGAAATCCTGGAGGTCGGCAAAGGCTATTGGGTCGAAATCCGCGCCAAGAAAGTGCCGCCGACGCCGGCCAAGCCGCATGGCGTCGACTACTCCTTGAGCCTGCTCAGCCCGGACGGCGAGCGACTCGTTGCCTACGATAACGCGCACCCGGTTGCCACGGGACGCGCGCCGTCGAAGAAAAAGGCCAAGACCGGCGATCACAGACACGAGCGAACGAAGGTCAAGGTATACGATTATTCCGACGCGGAAACGCTGATGCAGGACTTCTGGACGGATGTGGAGCGCGTGTTGAAGGAGGAGGGTGTCCCATGAGCGGCCGAGCAAAAATCCTTCACATCGGCATTGCCTCGCGCGCGCAGATGAAGGCGCGCACGCTCGCGGTCGCGCGCGGCCAGCATAAGCCGGGTGCGGACGAGCCGAAGGTCTGGTTCACCTCGATGGAATCGCTGGCGCAAATCTTGTCGAGCAAGAATACGCTGCTGCTTGAAATGATCCGACGCGCGCGTCCGGCGTCGCTGAAGGAATTGGCCGCGCTCAGCGGCCGTCACGTCAGCAATCTGTCGCGCACGCTGCGCACCATGGAGCGCTACCGGCTGGTGAAGCTTGAGCCGTCGGACAACGGCACGCTCGTTCCCAGCGTGCCGTATGACCGGCTGGCGCTGGTGCACGAGCTTGGGGCGGGGTAAGGCTCCTGCGCGGCTTGCCGGCCGAAGGTTAATGGGGTGAAGGCGGCGGCCGAACTTATGCAGCCCGGCCACCGGGGACGAGGATCAGGAGTGCCATGGGACTGTCCGCTGGTTTTGATTGATAACGGGTGGCTAGGCTCGAAAAGTGACAATAGAGTTTGTCGGAAAGACGCCTCTTGGAGGGTGCAGCGATGCCGACTACCGAACAGCGAGAAATCTACGTTGCCATTTGGGCAAAGGCTGTCGATACGCAAATGCACTTTAACGAAATGTCGGTAAAATCACGCCAGTTTGGCCTGGCTTTCGTTGCAGCGGCGCTTGGTTTGGGCATTGTGCTGCTGACTCGGAACGAAGACTTTTCGATTTCGATCCCTCTATTCGGTGGATTCGACTTGAACATGACAGTAATTATTGCGTTCGCCGCCGCTGTAGCCTTGTACGCCGTAATGCTCTTAGAGTCGGTTTCGAAAGTCATGAAGCCCGCGCAATCCGGCGCACGAGGAGCATGACGGAAGCGGCGTAGAGGAAAGCGCGTGCGGAGTTGATGGTGGCCTCGAAGTCCTTTGCCAGCCTCCGGTTGCGCCCAATCCAGGCGAAGAACCGCTCGACCACCCAACGCCGCGGGTTGAACGACAAAGCCGACCTGATCGGGATTTTTGCGTACAATCTCGACCGCGATCAACGTGGCCTTTGCGACCTTCTTACCCGCATATCCGCTATCAGCGAAGACCCGCTGGATGAACGGGAAGATACGGCGCGAAACTCGCAGCAGCGGTCCGCCGCCATCGCGATCCTGGATGCTCGCCGGATGTGGTTCGAGTACGAGGCCGCGCCCATCGGTGTCGACGAGCGCATGGCGCTTACGTCCGTTGATCTTCTTGCCCGCGTCGTAGCCGCGGGGCCCGCCAGCCTCGGTCGTCTTGACGCTCTGGCTATCAATGATCGCACCGGTTGGACTGGCGTCGCGCCCAATCCGTTCGCGGTCGAGCATGACCAGCGCGTGATTGATCTTCTCGAAGCGGCCTTCGTCACGGAACTCCGCAAACCAGCGATAAATTGTACCCCACGGCGGCAAATCGCTCGGCAGCAGACGCCACGGACAGCCAGACCGCATCACATAGAAAATGCCGTTGATGATCTCGCGCATCGGCCAGGCGCGCGGTCGTCCCGTGCTATTCGCCATCGGTAAGTGAGGCTCGATCACGTACCATTCCTCATCGGTAACATCAGTTTGGTATCGGATGGCCTTGCGGCTATGCTGCTTTCGAGTGGTTGGGGTCCACATGGCAACTCCGGGGTTGGTCTCGCAACCCCCTGGAATTACGCGGACTTCAATCACTCAACTACTTTCGAAACGGCCTCTTAGACCTGAACGTCTACCACAAGATGCTGCGCGGCGCTGTTACGTTTGGCGAGGATTTTGAACAGAATTATATGAAAGAGATTTTTGACCTTGAAAAAGGAATGACCCAGGCGATTTCTCACTTTATACCAAATCTCTGAAGGCGTGACTCGTTGGGGATTCCCAAATCAGCGGCGGTCTGATTCAACGTGGCGAACCAAGGAGGTTCGCCATGTCGGTTCCGATACCATTGCGGCGGGATTTCAGCGCATCTCGGCTGCGCGGTTTAGCGAAGAAGACCAAGGATGGGCCGCAGGCCCGGCGACTTCTGACCCTTGCCGCGATCTATGATGGCGCGACCCGCACCGAGGCAGCCAAGATCGGCGGCGTCGGTCTCCAGATCATCCGGGACTGGGTGTTACGGTTCAACGCGCGGGGCCCTGACGGGCTGCTGGACAGAAAGCCGCCAGGCCAACCCTCCAAGCTCAATGATGGCCAGCGCCAGGCGATCGCCCAGATGATCGAGAGCGGCCCGATCCCGGCGGTCCACGGCGTGGTGCGCTGGCGGCTGATCGATCTGGCGCAATGGATATTCGAGGAGTTCCGCATCACCATCGCCAAGCAGACGCTCAGCCGGGAACTGCGCGCCATGGGCTATCGCAAACTCTCGGCTCGGCCACGCCACCATGCGCAGGCCGCGGGTGCGATCGAGGATTTTAAAAAAACTTCCCCACGCGTCTGGAGGCAATCGCGCGCGAAAAGGCGGTCGACAGCGACAAGATAGAGATCTGGTTCGCAGATGAGGCTCGTATCGGCCAGAAGAACAAGATCACCCGCCGATGGGCAAAGCGCGGCACCCGCCCCAGCGCTCCCCGTGATCAGCGCACCGCCTCGACCTACATCTTCGGCGCCGTCTGCCCAAAGCAGGGCAAGGGCGCGGCCCTGATCCTGCCGGCCTGCAATACCGAGGCGATGAACTTGCACCTCGCGGAGATCGCCGAGATCGTCGCGCCCGGTGCCCACGCCGTCCTCTTGGTCGATCAGGCTGGCTGGCACCTGTCGACGCGCCTCGTCGTGCCGTCCAACATCACCATTATCGCCTTGCCGCCGAAATGCCCCGAGCTCAACCCGGTCGAGAACGTCTGGCAGTTCATGCGCGACAACTGGCTCTCCAACCGCATCTTCAAATCCTATGACGATCTCGTCGATCACTGCTGCGAGGCATGGAACAAGCTCGTCGATCAACCCTGGCGCATCATGTCCATCGGGTTGCGCCAATGGGCGCACGGGTTCTGATCAATGAGATTCGGTATTAGTCGTTACGAAGATGCGAATGTTGTCCCGCAACAGAATGGAAAATATCAATATGGCGGAACTAAAAGAAAAAACGCTTTAACAAAGATAAAGAAGTTTTATCATTTTTCAATTGGCGCTCTTTGCGTCGTCGGCGTATGCTTATTTTTTGCTACAGGCCATTTTGGGCAAGCCGGTAAATTCAAACCATCTGAACCCCATTCCGTTACTGAGAAGGCTCAGCCCCGTGGCCACTAAGCAGCTTTTAATCTGCGATCTCGATAATACCCTTTATGACTGGGTAGGTTATTTTGTGCCGTCGTTTTATGCGATGGTTGACAGCGTGGTGCGCATTACGGGATGCGACCGAGAAAAGTTGTTAGATGATTTTCGCGAAGTGCATCAGAAGCACGGAGACTCCGAACAGCCTTTTGCACTATTGGAAACGGACACGGTTAAGACTTTGTATCGGGGGCGCTCGATCGAAGTTTATGATTGAGGATCTTGACCCTGCTTTTCATGCTTTTAATTCAGAGCGCAAGAAGAATCTAAAGCTACATAGCAATGTGCGCGAAACACTCGAATTAGTAAGGGCGTCCGGCATTAAAATTGTCGCTCATACTGAAAGCAAATTGTACGGCGTCGTTGACCGCCTCAATAGGCTCGATCTATTCCATTATTTCTCGAAGGTATATTGCCGCGAGCGATCCCAATCGCTTCACCCAATCCCACAGATGGGCGCTGAATGGCTTGAGCGAATTCCAGCCGGCAAGATCGTAGAATTGTCACATCACCAAATGAAACCAGATCCGAGCGTTCTATTGGAAATATGTAGAAGCGAAGCTACTGATCGGGAAACAGTTGTCTATGTTGGCGACAGTATGGCGCGCGACATTCTTATGGCGAAGCGCTCGGGCGTGTGCTCTATCTGGGCGGCTTATGGTGCTCAGCATGATCCAAAGTTGTACGCGAAGCTCGTTCGAATTTCTCATTGGACCCCTGATGAAGTGGCGCGCGAACTTTCGCTGAAAGAAGAGGCGAAAAGCATCAAGCCGGATTTTATTGCGCGAACTTCTTTTATGGAAATTTTGGCCGGTCTGGACTTGAAGCGCTCACTAACTCGCGTCGCCAATTAGGTGCGACGGCAATTTGCGCCTACTCGCTTGCGCTCGCGTCCCGGAATGACAGTCAGTATTTCCCCACCACCACCTTCTGCTTCTGCTCCCCCAAGCCCTCAATCCCCATCGTCACCACGTCGCCTTCCTTGAGCCACACCTGCACCGGCTTCATGCCGAAGGCGACGCCCGGCGGCGTGCCGGTCGCGATCACGTCGCCCGGCTCCAGCACGAATAGCTGCGAGCAGTACCAAACCAGATGCCGCACATCGAACACCATGGTGCGGGTCGAGCCGTTCTGCCGCATCTCGCCATTCACCTTGGTCCACAGCGCCAGCGCTTGCGGGTCCTTGATCTCGTCCTTGGTCGCAAACCACGGCCCGAGCGGCCCGAAGGTCTCGCAGCCTTTGCCCTTGGCGATGGTCTGCCCGTGCTCCATCTGGAAGGCGCGCTCGGAGACGTCGTTGGCGAGGCAATAGCCGGCGACCGCGTCCATCGCCTTCGCCTTGTCGAGATAGCGCGCGCGCTTGCCGATGACGACGCCGAGCTCGCATTCGTAGTCGAGCTTGGTCGAGCCCTTGGGGATGACGGTGTTGTCGTTCGGCCCGCAGATGCAGGACGGCTGCTTGTTGAAGATCACCGGCTCGTCCGGCACCGGCACGCCGGATTCGGCGGCGTGGTCGGCATAGTTGAGCCCGATGGCGATGAAGTTGCGCACATTGCCGACGCAAGGGCCGAGCCGCGGCTTGCCGGCGACGACTTTGAGCCGCTTGAGGTTGGCCTTCTTAATCTTGGCGAGGCCGCCGGCGGCCAGCATGGCGCCGTCGATGTCGGGCACCACGCGCGAGAGGTCGCGGATCTTGCCGTCGGCGTCGATGATGCCGGGCTTCTCGCGGCCGGGCGCGCCATAGCGGACGAGCTTCATGATCGGTCACTCCCTGGACGATGTTTTTTCGATTGGATCAAGGCGGGTCGGCGCCGATATTGCGACGGCGCCGGGCAGGGGGCAACCCGGGTGTCTCTCCACCTTCCGCTGTCATCGCCCGCGCAGCCTGTCCCCGCGCAGGCGGGGAGCGGGCGATCCAGTAATCACTGAGTCTCGGTGGATACTGGGCCCCCGCCGGCGTGTTTGGTCTCAGGTGATTGGTTGGATGGAATCGGGGTAGACCGAGGCATAGCCTATGTCAGGGAGCGCCTCGCGTCATGGACCTGAACTTGCACGCTAACGCCACGACCACGCCGAAGACCAGGGCCTACATTCAACACAGCACGCGGCCGGTGGCGGAGTTGGCGGCTAAGCTGGGCGTCAGCGAGACCACCATCCGTCGCTGGCGTGACCGCGCCAGCGTCACCGATCGTTCGCATACACCGAAGCGCTTGGCGATCAGCCTGTCTGCCTTGGAGGAGGCGCTGGTCTGCGAGTTGCGCACGCGACTTGGACTGCCGCTCGACGACATCGCTGAGGTGATGCGCCGCTGCGTCAACGGCAAGCTCTCGCGCAGCGCCATCCACCGTTGTCTCAAACGCCATGGTATCAGCCAGCGGCCCAAGCCCGACAAACCTGCAGTCGGAAGCTTCGAGCAGGCGGGCGTCGGCTTTATCCACATTGACCTCAAACACCTGCCCGCCCTGCAGCGACGCAAGAGCTATGCCTTCGTCGCCATCGATCGTGCCACCCGCTATGTCTACCTGGAGATCCATCCCAAACGCGACGGCAACACCGCAGCGGCTTTCCTCAAGCGATTCCTTGCCCACTTCCCGCATCGCGTTCACACCATCCTTACCGACAACGGCAGTGAGTTCACCGATCGCTTCGCCGTCGACATGAAGGGCAAACCGCATGACCGGCCTTCCGGCCAACATCCCTTTGATCTGGTCTGCGCCAAACTCAAGATCGAACACCGGCTCACAAAGCCCTACCGCCCACAGACCAACGGATTGGTCGAACGCTTCAACCGTCGTATCGTCGAGGCCATCGGCCGCCAGCCCAAGCGCGGCATCGCCCACAGAATGTTTGCTTCCCACGCCGATCGCGACGGCTTCCTTCTCGGCTTCGTCCGCGACTACAATCGAACCCGCCTCAAGTGCCTAGGATACCTCGCCCCGCTCCAGGCTCTGGCTAATCCTCGGGACCAAACACCGGCGCGGGGGCGACGGTCGTTACGATCGCTCTTCTTTGCGTCGGCCGCCACATCCTCCTCCGCCCCGCACGCCGGAAACGGCGTCTGCGGCAGCAGCAACTGCCAGAGCCGCTTGGTGTCGGCGCTCGCTTGGCAGGGACGCGTGGCCATGGCGCGGCGTTACTTCTTGTCGTCCTTCATGCGCCAGAGCTGGAAGCCCTTGTCGGCGATCGAGGCCTCGATCACGTCGCGGCTGAGATTGTGCGGCGGGGCGGCGTCGTCGCGCACCACGCCGATCGCGTGCCAGGGGCGGAATTGCGCCGGCAGTTTCTCACCGCCGCGGTCGTCGCAAAACGCTTGCAGGCCGCGGCTGGTGTCGGACTTGAAGATGAAGAGCTGCATGGAGGTCTTTCCGCGGATCTCGATCCGCTTGTAACGGGCGCGCGTCGCGCGCTAGCGATATGATTTATATAGGCTTATTGCGGCGCGATCACAAGGCGCGCGCGTTTCGTCGCAATGCGCGTCGGCGCGAAAATAAAGTCGCCGGCCCGGTATCGCTTGCGCGCGAATGCGCGCATGGTGCGGCATGGATACCGCCTATAACTACCTGATGTGGGGCATGATCTCGATCGGCCTCATCGGGATCGGTCTTGCCGTCATGGTGTGGTGATGCGCATGGCGATCGGCTTTCCTAACGCTTCCCGCTACTACGATGCCACGCGCAACGCGGTGCATTTCTGGGGCCACGACCAGTCGATGGAGGCCTCGTTCTTCGTCAGCGCCGCGGCCTTGCAGCACTTGAGCCCGCAGGCCGACAATAACGAGAGCGCGCTGCTCGACGCCTTCGACCGCCACCGCACGCGCATCTGCGAGGCCGCCGCCAAGCTCTACGGCGGCCATAAAGGCGGCAGCTACGACATCCATCCGTCGAGCTTCTGAGATGACCATTCCCTACAGCCAGCACTTCGACGCCCTGCTGCCGGCGGTGGCCGTGCCGGTGCGCATCACCTCGATCTACGACGCGCGGGTTTTCACGCGCCGCTGGGTGATCCGCGACAAGGACCGCGATTTGAAGTTCTTGCTGCGCAAGCTGGAACAGGCAAACAGCACGGTGCTGATCGACGAGGCGATGGGCTCTTTCAGGCAGGCGCTGACGGCGCGCGCGCTGTTGCCGGAGGCGGCGGTGCCGCGCTAGCGTGCGATCCATTCAGATTGAATCAGAATGCCGCCTAACATTTTTCTGGCGCATGATCTTTTCCGAAAACCGGTTGCCATCCCCGATCGGGGTCGAGGACATGCTTTTCGGGATCATGCGCTAGCGCGCGTTGCCGCGGCGCGCCTGCGCGACCACCAGCACGACGAGATAGGCCGCGAAGCCGCCGCCGAATACCAGCATCCAGTGCTGGCAGGGCAGACCGAACAGGTCGCAATTGCCGATCATCCAATCGAGCATGGCAGGGTCCCGGACGCAGCGCCGGGCAGTCTAGGCCGTCGGGCGCCGCGCTGGCCGTAAAATACGGATAAATTGCGTGCCGTTTTCGGTCATCGGCGCGCAAGGCGCCGGCGCGCTGGTTACCAAATGCTAACGCAAGTCGCATTATTTCGACGATCAGTTTCACGGTCGGGTAAAATGCCGCGCGTATAGTGGCACTATCGGTGAAGCCGTCACAGCGGTGCGCAGGCGCGGGAGGCGAAGCGCGAAAGGCCGCGACGGAGGACGATCATGGACGAACGACGCACAGGCCCCACGCCATCGCACGCTGAAAGCGGGCCACATCCGCTTCATGCGCGCCGGCAGCATCGATTGCCGCGTGCGCAACCTGTCCCCCGCCGGCGCCTGCCTGGAAGTACAGAGCCAGGCGGGTATTCCCGACGATTTCGTGTTGGTGGTCGACATCGATCACCTCAAGCAGCCGTGCCACGTGATCTGGCGCACGGCGACGCGCATGGGCGTTGAGTTTTGCGGCTAAGGCGACGTGTCACACGCTCGCTTGCTCATGACGCTGAGCGTCGTAACGGCGAAGCGAAAAATCAGAACGCACCGTTGAAGATGCCGCCGTCGATCAGCAGATTCTGTCCGGTGATGTAGCCGGCCTGCGCCGAGCATAGGAAAGCGCAAGCCGCGCCGAACTCGTCCGGCTGACCGAAGCGCTTGGCGGGAATGGTGGCGACGCGCGCGGCGGCGGCTTCCTCGACGGTGATGCCTTTCACCTCTGCGGTCCTGGTCATCATGCCGCGCAGGCGATCGGTGTCGAAGGGGCCGGGCAGAATGTTGTTGATGGTGACGTTGTTGGCGGCGACGGTGCGGGCGACGCCGGCGAGGAAGGCGGTGAGGCCGGCGCGCGCGCCGGACGACAAATCGAGGCCGGCGAGCGGCATCTTCACCGAGCCGGAGGTGATGTTGACGATGCGGCCGAACTTGCGCTCGCTCATCGGGTCGATCACCTTCTGAATCAATTCGACCGCCACGATCATGTTAGCGATGACGCCGTCGATCATCTGCTGCCGGGTGAGCTCGCGAAAGTCGCGAAACGGCGGGCCGGCATTGTTGTTGATCAGGATGTCGGGAGCCGGGCAGGCGGCGAGCAGCGTCTTCTGCCCGTCCGGATTTGCCACGTCGGCGGCAACCGGTGTGACCTTGGCGCCGGTCGCTTTGGCAATCTCGGCGGCGGCAGCTTCCAGCGTGCCGGCATTGCGGCCGTTCATCACCACCTCGCAGCCGGCCTCGGCCAGTTTGCGGGCGCAGGCCTTACCGAGCCCGCGGCTCGACGCGCAAACGATGGCCTTGCGGCCGGCAATTCCAAGATCCATGGGGTCCTCTTCGGCGGGATAACGTTTCGGGCGGCAGTGTCATGGGCCCGGCGCAAGGCGTCAACCCTTGTCGCTTGCCTGTCGCACTCGATTGCTACCCACGAGCGAACGGCAACGACTGATTCGCGAGGGGGACATGCAGCGCGATCCCGACCGGCAGGTGATGGTAAAGGCCTATGCGCGCTGGGCGCCCGTCTATGACGCGCTGTGCGGGCCGGTCTTCCTCAGCGGGCGGCGCGCGGCGGCCAGCGCGGCGCGCGACGTCGGCGGACAGATTCTCGAGATCGGCGTCGGCACCGGCCTGTCATTCGACGACTACGATGCGACGACGGAAATCACCGGCATCGACATTTCCAGTCCCATGATCGCCAAAGCGCGCGAGCGGGCCGCCAGCGGTCGCTATCCGCACGTCAAAGACCTGCGGGTGATGGACGCGGCCGACATGGCCTTTGCCGATGCGACGTTTGACTGCGTGGTCGCCCAGTTTGTCATCACGCTGGTGGAAAATCCCGAGCGCGTATTGTCGGAATGCGCGCGGGTGGCGAGGCCGGGCGGGCAGATCATCCTGGTCAATCATCTCTACTCGGAGCGCGGGCTTGCCGCCGCCGTGGAACGCTTTGTGGCCTATCGGGCGCACGCGCTCGGCCTGCGCCCTGAGTTCCCATTCGCGCGGTTGGCAGCCTGGGCGACGAGCCACGGCGGCGCCGAATTGATCGAACGGCGCAAGGTCAAGCCGTTCGGGGTCTACACGCTTGTCCGCTTCCGCCGGGGCCAAGTGCCGTTCGCTGCCATGTAAAAATAGGTAAACAACGCTGTCATAATTCTGCAATGAACGCCTGCTAATGCAATCCCACATGATCAGCATTTTGGAGATCGTCGCGCCGTGACGGAGAACGCCACGCGACGGTTTCGCGCGCTTTTCATCTCCGATGTGCACCTGGGAACGCGCGGCTGCCAAGCCGACAAACTGCTCGACTTCCTGCGTTACCACGAAGCCGAAACCATCTATCTCGTCGGCGACATTGTCGACGGCTGGGCGCTACGGTCGTCCTGGTATTGGCCGCAGCTGCATAACGACGTGGTGCAGAAGCTGTTGCGCCAGGCGCGCAAAGGTGTGCGGCTGATCTACATTCCCGGCAACCACGACGAATTTTTGCGCGGCTATTACGGCACGCACTTCGGCGGCATCGAGGTGGTGGAAAACGCCATCCACGAAGGCGCCGACGGCCGCCGCTATCTGGTTGTGCATGGCGACATCTTCGATCTGGTGGTGACGCAGGCGCGCTGGCTGGCGCTGCTCGGCGACAAGGCCTACGACTTCGCGCTCACCGCCAATCGCGTGTTCAACGCCTTCCGCCGCATCTTCGGCGCGCCCTATTGGTCGCTGTCGAAGTGGGCGAAGTTGAAGGTCAAGAACGCGGTCAACTATATCGGCGCCTTCGAGAAAGCGCTGGCGACCGAGGCCGAGCGCCATGAGGCCGACGGCGTGATCTGCGGCCATATCCACACCGCCGCCATGCACGACGATTTCGGCCTGCGCTACATCAACTGCGGCGACTGGGTGGAAAGCTGCACGGCGGTCGCCGAGCGCCACGACGGACAATTCGAGATCATCACCTGGATCCGCAGCGACAGCGAACCAGCGGCGGCGATCGCCCAGCCGCAGGCCGCATGAGCACGGCATCTCTCAAGCCTCATCCTGAGGAGCCGCGCGTCAGCGCGGCGTCTCGAAGGATGGCTGCACACTCGGGGCCTCATGCTTCGAGACGCGCCGGCTTCGCGGCGCTCCTCAGCATGAGGGTCAATGCATGAAAATTTTGGTGGCGACCGACGCCTGGCACCCGCAGGTCAACGGCGTGGTGCGCACGCTTGGCCACATGGCGCGCGAGGCGCGCGCGCTCGGCACCGAAATCGAGTTCTTGAGCCCCGGGGAATTCCGCACCTTGCCGCTGCCGAGTTATCCGGAAATCCGCCTGGCGCTGCCGCCGCCCGGCGCGATCGCCCGTCGCTTCGACGCCGTCAAACCCGACGCCGTGCACATCGCGACCGAGGGGCCGCTGGGCCATCGCATGCGGCGGTTATGCATCAAGCGCGGGGTGCCATTCACGACCAGCTTCCACACGCGCTTTCCCGAATATCTTGCCGAACGGCTGCCGGTGCCCGAGCGCTGGACCTGCGAAGTGACTTGGGCCTGGCTCCGGCGCTTCCACGCGCCCGGCGCGGCCGTGCTGGCGGCGACGCCGACGCTGCAAGGCGAGTTGATCAAGCGCGGCTTTCATGACGTGAAGCTGTGGCCGCGCGGGGTCGATGCGCAACTGTTCCGCCCGCGCGCGTCCGCCGGGCCCGACTGGCCGCGACCGATTTTCTTGAGCGTCGGCCGGCTTGCGGTGGAGAAGAACATCGAGGCCTTCCTCAAGCTCGATCTGCCGGGCACCAAAATGGTGGTCGGCGACGGGCCGGCGCACGCGAGTCTCGAGCGCCAGCATCCCGATGCCGTGTTTCTCGGTTCGCTCCAGGGCGAGCCGCTGGCGGAAATCTACGCCGCCGCCGACGTATTCGTGTTTCCAAGCCGTACCGATACGTTCGGCCTGGTGCTGTTGGAAGCGCTGGCAAGCGGTGTGCCGGTAGCGGCGTTTCCGGCCGCGGCGCCGCGCGACGTGATCGGCGAGGCGCCGGTCGGCGTACTGGATGAGGATTTAAAGCGCGCTTGTCTGAGCGCGCTGGAATGCTCGCGCGATGAGTGCCGCGACTTCGCGCTGCGCATGACTTGGGAGGCGAGCGCGCGCATCTTCATCGAGCACATCGCACACGCGGTCAAGAACGCCCGGGAAAAGATGGTCGCGCCGCGCTCGACCGTGGTCGCGGCTTAGCCTGGGGTTATCGGGTATTTACTTTATGCAGATGATGACAGACGCAAAGAGCGGCGTTAGCCTCGGCTCATGGGCGCCATCGACAAGTCCACCCTGCCGACCGCAAGCGACATCGAGACCGCGGCCAAAAGGCTGGCCGGCGTTGCGGTGCGCACGCCGCTGATCAACGCACCGGTGCTGGATGAGGCGTTGGGCGCGCATGTTTTCCTGAAGGCCGAGACGTTGCAGCGTACCGGTTCGTTCAAATTCCGCGGCGCCTACAACAAGATTTCGCAAATTCCACCTGAGCGGCACGCGGCTGGCGTCGTCGCCTATTCGTCCGGCAATCATGCGCAAGGCGTGGCGGCGGCAGCGCGCCTGCTCGGCCTGCGCGCCACCATCGTGATGCCGTCGGATGCGCCGCGCGCCAAGCGCGCGCGCACGGCGGCGCTCGGCGCCGAAATCGTGCTCTACGATCGCGAGAAGGAGGATCGCGCCGCCATCGCACATGCGATCGCCAAAGAGCGTGGTGCGACCATCGTGCCGCCTTACGACGATCCGCTGATCATCGCCGGGCAGGGCACCATCGGCGCCGAGATCGTCGAGGATCTGAGCCGCCGCAACCTCACGCCGGAGATCGTGGTGGTAGGCGCCTCCGGCGGCGGACTTGCCGCCGGCATCTCGCTCGGCGTCAAGGCGCGCGTGCCGGCGGCCAAGTTCTATACCGTCGAACCGGAAGGTTTCGACGACACGCTGCGCTCGTTCCAAAGCGGACGGCGCGAAGCCAATGCGCGCATGAGCGGCACCATTTGCGATTCGCTGATGAGCGCGACGCCCGGCGAGCTGACCTTTCCGATCACGCAGGCTTTGATCGGGCAGGGCATCACCGCCTCCGACGCCGAGGTCGCGCGCGCGGTGCGCTATGCGTTCGAGGAATTGAAGCTGGTGGTGGAGCCGGGCGGTGCGATCGGGCTCGCCGCACTGCTCGCCGGCAAGCTCGAGGTCAAGGGCAAGGTGGTGGTCGGCGTGTTGTCGGGCGCGAATGTCGATGCGGAGCTGTTCGCAAAGCTGATTGAAAGCTGACCACCGTCATGCCCCGCGAATGCGGGGCATCCAGTACGCGACGGCGCTCGTTTTAGTTTTTCAGACAGGGGTTACTGGATCGTCGGCTATCGCGGACGATGACAGGCACAGGAATTCGACAAGCACACGGAAAGACAACTTCACGTAAATAGCGCGATGCGCTCGACTTCGCTCAGCGCCATCAGCGCGGCCAGCGGATCGGCGGTCGGTTCAGCAGACATCGTTGCAGCGAGCGGCTTTTCGACGGGCGCAGGCTGCGGCGATGGCGGCGAGGGGATCGGCAGTTCCGGTTCATCGGATGCCGGCACGAGCCTCAAGAAGCCGCGTTCCCTGGCCGCCTCGCTCTCTAGGGGCGCGGCTTTGCCCTCAACCAATGCATCGATACGCTGCTCCAAGAGGTTGACTAAGGCGGCGAGCTTTGGCCCCTGGCCGGACGCCGCCGTTTCGTCAATGTCGGGGCGCGCCACCCGGATGGCGATCAGCAGCATGCGCAGATCGTCGCGGAAACGGTCGAGCGCAGCCGCGTCGGCATTGAGCCGGCCCTCGATGCGGTCGAGCGCGGCCAGCAGCACATCAGTGTCGGCAGTGCGATTGCGGCGCGCGTATTCGCTCAGAAACCAGCGCCCGCGCGCGCTTTCCGAAAGCGCCGTGCAGATCGTCTGGTAATCGCCTTCGCTCGGCGCGTCCGCTTTGGGGCGGAGGACCAGCGCGCCCGATTCGTTTGCCATGGGCAATCCCGTCGGCTGCGTTTATCAATCAGGCGGCTTGATTCGGATAGCCCTGGCCCCGCCATGAGTCCCCAATCCAATATCGGCTTCGCTGCTCGCGTGGCGGCGCTTTACGCGGCCATTTTCGCCATGATCGGCGTCCAATTGCCGTTCCTGCCGGTCTGGCTGAAGGCCAAGGGTCTGGACGCGCAGATGATCGGCGTGGTGCTGGCGATCCCGATGGTCGTGCGCATCTTCGCCATTCCCCTGGCGACGCGCATGGCCGACCGCCGCGACGCCCTGCGCGCCGCCATTGTCATCGCCGGCTGCGCCAGCGTCATCGCTTATGGACTGGTCGGCTTGGCCGAGGGTGTGCTGGTAATTCTGTTCACCTATGCGCTTGCCGCGCTCGTCTTCACGCCCGTGATGCCGCTCGCTGACACCTACGCCCTGCGCGGCCTCGGCGAACGTGCGCTTGCCTATGGGCCCGTGCGCCTGTGGGGCTCGGCGGCCTTTATTGTGGGCACCTATGTCGCGGGCTACGCCAGCGACATCATGCCGGCCCGCCAGTTGATCTGGCTGGTGGTGGCGGTAACGGCGCTGATTGCAGTGGCGGCGCTCACGCTGTCGCCCTTGGCCGCGGCCGCAGCGCACCCGCCCGAGCCAAGCACCACGCACAAATCGCTGCTGCGCGATCCCGCCTTCGTCGCGGTGCTGGCGTCGGCGAGCTTGATCCAGGCCAGCCATGCCGTCTTCTACAGCTTCGCGTCGCTGGAATGGCGCGCCGCGCAGCTTGACGGCACCACCATCGCCGGCCTGTGGACGATCGGCGTCGTCGCGGAGATCGTCCTGTTCGCGATGTCGGGCCGACTACCACCGATGATCCGGCCGACCACGCTTCTCATGGTCGGCGCCGCCGGGGCCGCTTTGCGCTGGACGGCAATGGCGCTCGATCCGCCCGCGCTCCTGTTGCCGTTCCTGCAAACGCTGCACGCGCTTGTCATTCGGCGCGAGCTATCTCGGCGCGCTCTGGTTTGTCGCGCGCCGGGCTCGGCCGGGGCAGGCAGCGACCGCGCAAGGTTACCTTGCCGTCGCGTCCGGCGCGGTCATGGCGGTGGCGATGGGGTTGTCCGGGCTGCTCTACGCGGCCTTCGGCGCGGGCGCCTACGCGGCAATGGCGCTAGCGGCGATCGCTGGCGGCGGCTGCGCGGCTGTAGCGCACCGAACGGGTCGACACGCGCCGCGTTGAACGGGTATGGCGGCGCGCGTGCTGGCTGCCGCAGATCGGCACGATGCCGGCAAGATCGCGGCCTTGCAGGTAGATCATCCGGCGCGACAGCCCGCCATGACGTTTGATCCAGTGCCGCACCTTGCCGGGATAGACCTTCCAAAGGGCTTCGGTGCCCGGTGCGCTGGTCACCGGGCGGCCGTTGGCGTCGGGCATCCAGGCGGCATGAAAGCCGAAGCGCGCGCGCGAGGTGGCGCACATGCGATCACGCGGGATCAAGCCGAGCACCATGGTGCAGGCCGAAAGGCAGTTGCCGTCAATCACCACGCGCTCGCCGGACGACCGCACGGAGGCAAATCGTTGCAGGTAGCGGCCGATCTGGCCGCCACGGTCGCTGGAAATATACATCGTCGCCGACGCCGGCACGATGCCGGACGCAAGCAAAGCAGCGCCCAACAGGAGGCCCCGAAAGCGCATATGAATCCCCAAACGTCGCCGTTGACCGGCTTGTCTTGTGCGTAAGTCAAAGTCTAAGCCATTCGCGCGCGGAAAGGGAAGCTTTGTTTACTAAAAATTTAGGTGGCTTTTCATGAGGCGGCACAGATAGTTGCGCCGTCCTGCTCGTCCGTTTCGGGGATAATTTCGGACTGGGCATAAACGATTCGGAAATATCGGCGGCGCGTTTGCAATCGCGGGCAAGTTGCTCGAGTTCACGCGCGATTTCTTCGCTCCAGGACGCAGCAGCAATCTGCCGGCAAAGCCGGGCATGGGCGAGGAGGCGTTCGGCGATCTTGTGCTGTGACATGGCGCCATCCATGCCCACAGCCGGGGATGGTCACCTTGATGCACGTCAACTAATTGAATTGGCTACAAAGTTCCCACGCCTGCATCAGCCCCACAGCGCCGGCGATGGCGGAAAAACCAGACTGTCGCGATAGGTAAGACCGTCGGCACGATCCTTGGCGAGCAACAGCGGTCCGTCGAGATCGACGAAGCGCGCGCCTTGGGCGAGCAGCACGGCCGGCGCCACGGCGAGCGAGGTTGCGACCATGGAGCCGACCATCACGGTGAGCCCCAGCCGCTCGGCTTCGCGCACCATGGCCAGCGCTTCGGTGAGACCGCCGGCTTTGTCGAGCTTGATGTTGACCGCATCGTATTTAGCGGCCAGCGCCGACAACGAGGCAAGGTCATGGGCGCTTTCGTCGGCGCAAATCGCAATCGGCCGCTCAATCCCCTGCAGCATGCCATCTTGCGCTTCCGGCACCGGTTGTTCGACCAGCACGACGCCGGCCGCGGCACAGGCGTTGAGATTGTCGGCGAGGGTCGCTTCGGTCCAGCCTTCGTTGGCATCGACGATCAGCGTTGCGGCGGGTGCTGCCGCGCGCACGGCGGCGATGCGCTCGCCGTCGCCCGCTGCGCCGAGCTTGATCTTGAGCAAAGCGCGGCCCGATACCGCTCTTGCCGCCGCCGCCATATCGGCGGGGGTTGCGAGCGAAATCGTATAGGCGGTGGTGAGCGGGTGGGGGGCGGGCAGGTCCGCGAGCGCATGAAGCCGGCTGCCCGCTGCGCTTGGCCGCAAGGTCCCAGAAGGCGCAGTCGAGCGCATTGCGGGCGGCGCCGGGCGGCATCGCCCGCTGGAGGGCGGCGCGGTCAAGCCCGGCGGCCAACTGCGGTCGTATCGCCTCGATGGCCGCGACCACACCCTCGACGCTTTCGTCATAGCGCGCATAGGGCACGCATTCGCCGCGGCCGCGCGCTGTACCATCGTCCAATGTGGCGACCACCACGGCGGCCTCGGTCTTGGCGCCGCGGCTGATGGTGAAGGAGCCGGCGATCGGCCAATGCTCCACGGAAATGGCGAGATTCAGAGGCAAATTCAGGGCTCTGGGGATATCCGAGTGGGGGCAGCCATGGTCAAACCCTCGACAGGTTCCCGTGCCATGGTCAAGTATGGCGTTTCACCCCTTGCCCCGTTATTCGGGGGGCGGACCGCCCCAATACGGCCTGAGGAGGGGTCGACATTGGATTGCGAATACGGCAACCAGTTCAACCCCACCCGGCGACATCAGAGGCCCCACGCGTGAGCGACCGATTGCTCGAAAGCGTCAAGGACGGCGAGCGGCTCAAGCTTTCCGCCACCGGCGCATGGATCGCCGAAAATGCCCGCGATCTGGAGCCGATGATCGAGGCCGAGACCCGGCGCGGCGATACCATCAAAAACGTCGATATCGACATGGGGCGCGTCGACCGCATCGACACCTTCGGCGCCTGGCTGCTGGAGCGGCTGGTGCGCGCTTTCTCCGCGCGCGGCTGCGACACCAAGGTGCTGGGCCTGAAGGAAGACTATCGCGCGCTGATGGATGAAGTGCACAGCGTCAAGCTGGAGGAGGCGGGGAGCGGCCGCACCGGCAACCGCGTCACCCATGCGCTGGCCTCGATCGGTTACAGCATCGCAGGCGTCGGCCACCTGTGCGGCTCGATCGCCAATATGATGGGCGCGCTGGCGGTCGCCTTCGCGCGCGTGTTGGCCAATCCGCGCCGGTTCCGCTTCACCTCGATGGTGCACCAGCTCGACAATGTCGGCTGGCGCGCCGTCCCGATCATGCTGCTGATCACGTTTCTGATCGGCTGCATCATCGCGCAGCAGGGCATCTTCCACTTCCGCAAATTCGGCGCCGACATCTACGTGGTCGACATGGTCGGCATCCTGGTGTTGCGCGAGCTTGGCGTGCTGATCGTCTCGATCATGGTGGCCGGCCGCTCCGGCAGCGCCTATACCGCCGAGCTCGGCGCCATGAAGATGCGCGAGGAAATCGACGCGCTGCAGACCATGGGCTTCGATCCGGTCGAGGTGCTGGTCCTGCCGCGTATCGTGGCGTTGGTCATTGCGGTGCCGGTGCTGACTTTCCTCGGCTCGATGGCGGCGCTCTACGGCGGCGGCCTGGTATGCTGGCTCTATGGCGGCATCGACCCCGACATCTTCCTGCAGCGGCTGAAGGAAGCGATCACCATCGACCATTTCAAGGTCGGCATGGTCAAGGCGCCGTTCATGGCGCTGGTGATCGGCATTGTGGCCTGCGTGGAAGGGCTCAACGTCAAGGGCAGCGCGGAATCGCTCGGCATGCAAACCACCGCCTCGGTCGTGGAATCGATCTTCCTGGTGATCGTGCTCGACGGACTGTTCGCCATCTTCTTCGCTTCGATCGGGATGTGAGCGATGGCGGGCGGCAACGGCAAGGAAATCGTGATCTCGGTGCGCGACCTGGTGGTCGGTTTCGGCCGCCACATCGTGCTCAACCAAATCGATCTCGACGTTTACCGCGGCGAAATCCTCGGCTTTGTCGGCGGCTCCGGCGCCGGCAAATCGGTGCTGCTGCGCACGATCATCGGCCTGCTGCCGCGCCGGCAAGGCAAGATCAGCGTGCTCGGGACGGATCTCACAAGCTGCACGGACGCCGAGCGGCAGGCGATCGAACGGCGCTGGGGCGTGCTGTTCCAGCAAGGCGCGCTGTTTTCCTCGCTCACCGTGCGGGAAAACCTGCAGTTTCCGATCCGCGAATACCTGAAGGTTTCGCAGCGGCTGATGGATGAGCTGGTGGTCGCCAAGCTGGAAATGGTGGGGCTTGACGCCAGCGTGCTGCCGAAGTTTCCCGCCGAATTATCCGGCGGCATGACCAAGCGCGTGGCTCTGGCGCGCGCGCTGGCGCTCGATCCGGAAATCGTCTTTCTGGACGAGCCGACGTCAGGCCTCGATCCGATCGGGGCGGGCGATTTCGACACGCTGATTCAGACCTTGCAGCGGACCCTCGGTCTGACCGTTTTTATGGTCACGCACGACCTCGACAGCCTGCACACGGTCTGCGACCGCATCGCGGTCCTGGTTGACGGCAAGGTGATCGCCGCGGGAACCATGGAGACCATGCTCGCCTCCACGCACCCATGGCTGCACGCTTATTTCCACGGCACACGTTCGCGCGCCGGCCATATCGCCGAAGCCAAGCCTTAGAGTCTGATCCGTTCAGATTGAATCAGAATGCCGCCTAACATTTTGCTGGCGCATGATCTTTTCCGAAAACCGGTTCCCATCCCCGATCGGGGTCGAGGACATGCTTTTCGGGATCATGCGTAGGCCGCCGATACTCGAAAAATCCTGCATTGGTACCGGATCCGGGCAGGTCGGATTTCGGACAAGATCGCGAGCAATAGACACCCGCGTCCGGGCCGCCCTCGCTTGACGACCGGATTTCGGTCGCGCGCGAAAAATGCGGATTCGCGGCTAGACACGCTGATTCTGGAGCCAGGCCATGGAAACCAAAGCAAGTTACGTGATGATCGGGTTGTTCATGCTGGCGGTTCTCGCCGGCGCGTTCGGGTTCGTCTATTGGTTCCAGAACTTCGGCGGTGCCAGTCAGCGCGCCTATTATCGCCTCGCATTCGACGGTTCGGTGTCCGGTTTGCGAACCGGCGGCAACGTCCTGTTCAACGGCATCCGGGTCGGCGAGGTCACGCGTCTCATCCTTGACGCCAAACATCCGCAGCAGGTGATCGCCACCATCGCGATCGACAACAGCGTGCCGGTGCGCGCCGACACCCAAGTCGGGCTTGAATATGCCGGCGTGACCGGCATCGCTTCGATCGCGTTGACTGGCGGCAGCGCCTCAGCGCCGCAGCTTGCCGGCTCGAATGACAATCCGCCGCTGCTGTCGGCTACGCCCGGCGCGGCGCAGGACGTCACCCAGGGCGCGCGCGACACGCTGCGCCGCCTCAACGATTTCATTGTCGACAACCAGGCGTCCTTTCACAGCACGCTCGATAACCTCGACAAGTTCTCCGGCACGCTGGCGCGCAATTCCGAGCGCTCGACAAGATCGTCGGCGGCATGCAGGACTATTTGGCGGCGCCGACGGCAAGGGTGGCGAGGTCATCGCGGCGGCCCGCTCGATCCACAAGCTCTCCGAGAGTCTGAACAGGCGCACCGCCGAGATTGCCGCCGGCGTCAATCAGCTCGCCGTGCCGGCACCAAACAGCTCAACGCGATCGGTACCGATGCTCGCCGGATGATCGCCGAGGTCGAGAAGGCGGTGCGGAACATTGACCAGAATCCGAGTCGCCTGATCTTCGGCGGCAGCGCGGCCGCGGACAAATAGAACCAGCGCCCCGGCCGTCCGCCTGTCCCCCGCGACGAAAGGCGGGGGAGCCGGCGTCAGCCCATCTTGCCGAGAGCGGCGGTACTGCCGGCGCCGGCCGGCGCCAGCGCTGGTTCATCGACGACGACCTCTTCGATTCCGGTTTCCTCGATTGTGCGGCGGCGCACCAGCCAATAGGCGATGGTCGCCAGCACCAAGGCAGAGAGGATCGTCGATAGCGTGTCGTTGAA
The DNA here is from genome assembly GCA_963727555.1 of uncultured Alphaproteobacteria bacterium. Lineage (GTDB taxonomy): Bacteria > Pseudomonadota > Alphaproteobacteria > Rhizobiales > Xanthobacteraceae > Pseudolabrys. Next base: position 52,257 of record CAVSGT010000008.1, read on the forward strand.
TGAGATCAAAATGTAGAGCGATACCGCCGCCAGCGCCAGGCGCACCGCGATGTCCACCAGACGCGTGTCGGAATAGGTGGCCTGCACGCTGAAGGTCAAGCCGATGGTCGCCACCAGGATCAAGTAGGCGGCGCCGAGCTGGTCGAGTCCGGGCTCAACGACGATTGCCGGATGGATGAAGATGCCGACCATCAGCGTGAACAGCGCCATGCAAATCTGCACCGATCGCCACAGCGTCACGTAGAACGACGTATTGGCGATCTTGGATGTGATCGCGGCGGTGATCGAGGTCGGCGGCGTCAATTCGCCGAACACGGCCACGAAGAAGGCGAAGAAGTGCACCACCCAAGGGTTGATGCCGGCCTGCATGAACGGCGGCGCGATCACGATGGCCACCAGGATGTAGACCGGCGCCGGCGGCAGCCCGGTGCCGAGCACGACGCCGAACAGGAAGCCCATCCCCACCATGGCGGCAACATTGACGCCGGCCGCTTCCACCAACAGGAAGCCGAGCTTGGTGGGCACGCCGGTGATCACCAGCGTGCCGGCCATGATCGACAGCGTCGCCAACAGCAGCGACAGGTCGGTGAGCATGTCGATGAAGGAATCGAGAAAGCCTTTCAGCGGCTTGACGAACTCGGCCAGCGACCACTGCCCGGGCTGCAGCAGAAACAGCACGTGCGTGACCAGCATGGCCACGCCGATGACGCAGAACATGTCGAGTGCCGCGAATTGCGGCGCCAAAAACAGCGCTGCCATCAATCCCACTAGGCCGCCGACAGTGGCGACGAAAAAGCCGATATTGATCACGTCGCGCCAAGTGAGATGTTGCGCGGTGCGGTCGATGACCATACGGGTGCGGTAGTGGATCGCCAGCAAGTAAACCGAGGTGGCGACCGCGATGTAATAGATCAGCGCCGGCACCCAGCCGCGCGCCACCACGTCGAAATAGTCGACGCCGAGGAATTCGGCCATCAGGAAGGCGGCGATGCCCATCACCGGCGGCATCAATTGCCCGCCCATCGATGAGGCGTTTTCGATCGCGGCCGCGGTCGCCGGCGGCAGGCCGGCGTTGATCATGGCCGGAATGGTGGCGGAGCCGACGGTGATCGAATTGGCTGAGCCCGAGCCGCTCACCGTACCGATGGCCATCGAGCCGATCACCGCCGATTGCGGAATGGCGTGATGCGAGCGGATGGCGACGCGCTTGGTTGCGCGCAGCAGTGAATCGACGCAGCCGAAGCCGCGCAGCAGGCTTAAGACCAGCAGGAACGAGCCGATCAGCGTGAGCGCGAGTTGCGGCAGGCGCGCGAAGATGCCGGTCGCCAGTTCCACGCTGGAAGCGGCGATCACGCGGTGCCAGGTGAGGCCGGCGTGATAAAACATGCCGGGTATCATGTAGCCGTAGACCGCGTAGAGAATGAGGATGATGTTGAGGACGAACAGCGGGACGTGGCGCTTGCGCGCATATTCGATGATCAGCAGCGTCATTAGGCCGCCGACCACGATATCCTGCGTGTTGTAGGCGCCATTACGCTCTTCGCCAAGCGACATGTAGTTCGTGTTCATGTACCAGGCGCAGTACAGCGAGAACAGGCAGTAGGCGATCGCAATGACGTAGTTCACGCTCAGCGGCAGCTTTGGATAAAATTCGTTCTGGCGCAGCGCTTGCAACGTGAACAGAACGTAGATGATCGGGATCAGGGTCATGGCCAGCACCATGGGTCCGCCTGCGCTGGTCCAGTAGTAGTAGAACAGGTACACGCTGAACGTGACGACCAAGGTGTAATAGATCACGTCCAGCGCGAGCGGCGGCCGGTATTGCGGCTTGGTGTCGGTCATGGCGAGCCCATGCGTCTGTCTGAATTCAAGCGAGGCGGGCGCAATGGCGCGCCCGCCTCGGATTGAGTCCCGTCAACAGATGAGGCCTTACATGTGGGCCTTGGCGATATTGCCGTCCCACTTCTTGTCCCACTGGCCCTTTTCCTTCAGGAATTTGGCCAGGCCGGGGTGAATCGGAACGAGCTCCCAAGTGCTCTCCAAGGCTTGATGCTCGAATTCGGCGAAATGACCGCCCGAGATCTGCCGGAAGCTCGGATCGAGCTTGGCCAGTTCGTCGGCATGCGCGTCGATGACCTTGAGCATCTTGTAAAGGTCGGCCTCGGGTACGTTGAGGCCCACGTCGAAGCCCCACCAGACCGGTAGCAGCGTGACCTTTTGGCCGGAGGTGTCCTTCTTTTTGATGTTCGACAACGGAATCTGCTTGGGGCCGAAGCCCTTCGCCTTCAGCTCGGCAAACTCTTTGGCGGTCGGGTTGAGCGGAACCCAGTCGACCGCGAGCGAGGCCTGCGACAGCCACGGCGGCGGAGTCCTGCCGCCGGCGGCGTAAATGATCATGGCGTCGAACGTGCCGTTCTTGAGCTGCGAGCCGGCGGTCGCCAGCGCGACCTCCTTGTAGACGTGCTTGATGCCGAGTGCATGCAGCGCGTTCTCATCCTTCTTGCGGGTGTCGAACGGCGCCGGACCGGTGAACACCGGCTTGCCGTTGAGGTCGGCCCACGACTTGATCTTGCCGGCGTCGCTGGCCCTGATCGCCAGGCCGCAGTCGAGGGTGTAGGTCCAAAGCGACTGCACCGGCGTGCGCTTCATCTTGGCCTTGAAGCCCTTGAAGCGCTGGTCGTCGGCGTGGAATTCCTGCAACGCCACGTCGGAGCCGTAGTAGCCGTCAAACTCGCCCATCGCGAAGCCCTTCACAGTGCCGACTGCGCCGGGCGTTGGCAGCACCGTGATGCGGTATTCAGGCATCGCCTTGTTGAGAATATTGGCCAGCACGACAAGAGCTTTGCCGCCCGACGAACCTGCGGGGCCAGTACCCCATTTAATATCTTTGGGCGCCGACCATGCGGTCGAGCCCGACAGTCCGATCAGCGAAAATGTGAGTGCCGTAAACAATCCGGCAGCAAGGCCGCGTGCAGCGAGCGCACGTGCCGAAAGAACACGTCTTAGCATGGCTTTTTCCTCCCAGAGTAGCCTTTGCGTTTCATTATTGGCGTCTGTGAACGCCAGTTATAACACCTCCGCGCCGCGTCTATTCGATCTTATGCGGTGCAAGCTCCTTGACAAGTTTCGACCGCGGCTTCGCCCCCTGAGCGGGCCGCGGCGGTAGCCTACTATCCGTCAGTTAGCTACCGCTGGCAATTTGAAATTACCCCTTGAATTTGGGCCTTTAGCCGCAGTCGGGCGGGTTTTCCACGCCACGCCTAAATTTTGTTCAACGGACCGGCGGCAGGCTTCAATCAAAGCGGCCGGCTGCATGCGCGAGCATGGTGTAGACCTTGCCGGTCTCCGAGGTGAGGTAGGTGCGTGCCATCACCTGACCACGGTCGTCACGCGCGACCTCATCGAGCAGCCGCTCGAATTCGTCGATATAGCGGTCGACCGTCGTCTTGAACTCACGGTCGCCGCGGTACTTCTTGCGGATTTCGTCGAATGCCTTCTGCCCTTGCAGCGTATAGAGGCGGCGCGTGAAGACGTTGCGCTCGCCGCGCTTATAGCGGTCCCAAAGATCGGCGGCGGCGTCATGGTCGATCATGCGCGCGATGTCGACCGACAGTGAATCGAGCGACTCAAGCGTGTGGCGCGCCGGCCGCTCATCGGACGCGTAGTTCGGTTCGCGCGGCTGCGGCTGCGGCTGAGGTGAGGTTGTTCGCGTTGCTGTTGCGGCTCGCGCGGCACCTCACGCGTGGCCTCGCCTTCCGAGGCGCGCGTGAGCAGATCAGTGAGCCACCCGCCGCTAGTGGCGGCAGGCTGCTGCGGCGGTCGTGGCGCGGGGGTTTCCGGACGCCGCGGTGCCGGCGCGAAGCTGCTCGCCTCGGCGCGCGGCGCGGGATTGCGCGGCGGCTGCGGCGGCGGGGGAGGCGGCTGCGTCGCGGCTTCGGTGTTGCGTGCGCCGGTTGCCGCCAACGCGGGCTCCTCGCGCGCCGGCCGCCGCGGCGGCTCGGCAGCTTCGAGCGTGCGGCCATGGCGCGCAACGATGCGATTGAGCTCAGCCAGCGCCTCGATCTGGTCGACGATCACGCGGCGCATCTGCGCGGTGCTTTCGGTCGTCTCCTGCGGCAACTCGAAGATACCGCGGCGCAATTCGTCGCGGGTCGTCTCCAACTCGCGCTTCATCTCGGCGGCCATCTGCTTCATGCCTTGCACGACTTCGGTGAAGCGCTCAGTCGCTCCCTCGAAAAGAGCGTGTGTCTCGGTCGAGGTCTGCTCGTAGACCGACTGCATGGCCTCGGATGCGAGGCGGCGCTCCTCCTCGGCTTGGCCGCGCACACGCTCGAACTGGTCGCTGATCACGCGCACGCTGCTGGCGCTCGCCTCGGATACCGTACGGGCGACCTGCTCGGCGTTGGCGCGCACGCGTTCCACTTGCTCGTTGATCGCGCGCGAGCCCTCGGTGCTCGCCGCAGACACTTCGCGGGCGACCTCGCGCGCGCGGGTGGAGGCGGCTTCCAGCGACTGATCGAGCAGACTGGAGAAGCGGGTCAGCCGCTGATCAAGTTCTTTGCTGCTGGTGTCGAGCGTCACGACCAGCGACTCGAGCGCGGCGCGGCGCTGGCCCACGCCTTCCTCGGCGCGCTTGTTGCTGTGATCGATCAGACTGGCGGCTTTGACGAGTTCGCGGCCATGGGCGTCGAACTGGCCGGCGAGCTGACTGAGATCGGTGACCACCTTGCTCGTGATATCGCGGAAGCCGGCGATGTTGTCTTCGACCCGGTTGGTCGCGGTGCCGGTCATGTTGGAGACGTCGTTCATGGCGGCGACGAATTCCGAGACGCGCAGCATCATCGTGTTCTCCAGCGAGTCCATGTTCTCGTGAGCGCCGGAGAGGACTTCCTGGAGCATGATGTTGGCTTCGCGCAGCCGCTCGAAAAGCGAAGTGGTGTCGGAGCGTAGTTTGTTGTGCGTCTCCATCATTTCGGCGACGGTGGCGGTGGCGGTCGATCGCGATTGCTCGATTGCGGATTGCGCGCTCGCTTGCAGGTCGTTCAACACCCGGGTGACCGAGCTTGCCGCCGTTTCGCCGGCGGTGTTGACGTTGCGGGCGATCTCGCTGCTGTTGTCCAGCATCGAGCGGGTGAAGGCGAGGCCCTTGTCCTCGATCGATTTGACCGCCTGGACGGTGGCCTTGGTGATCTCGTTGGCGAATTGCTCGCCCTTCTCGGCGATCGCGGCAAGAACGCTGCCCCGGCCTTCCGACAGGACGCTGCTGATCTCATTGGTCCGCTGGTTGACCGCCTCGGCGATCTCGTCGACCCGGGCGACGAAGCCGCGGGAAATTGCCGCGCTCACGCCCAAAAGCTTGTCCTCGGCCTCGCCGGCACTGGCGCGGATTGTATCGCTGGTGGAGGTTGAGGCCTTGCCGAGCGAACGCTCGGCCTCGCCGGCGCTGGTGCGGATCGCATCGCTGCTGGCGGCCGCGGCCTGGCCAAGCGAGCGTTCGGCGTCGCCGGCGGTGGTGCGGATTACCTCGCTGGTCGACGTCGCCAGTTGACCGAGCGAGCGTGCGGCCTCGCTGGCGCTGACGCGGATCGTTTCGCTGGTCGAGGTCGCGAGCTGACCGAGCGAGCGCTCGGCCTCGCCGGCGCTGACGCGGATCGTCTCGCCGGTCGACGTCGCGAGTTGGCCGAGCGAACGCTCGGCCTCGCCGGCGGTGGTGCGGATGGCTTCGCTGCTGAACGTAGCGGCCTCGCTGAGCGAACGTTCGGCCTCCGAGGCGTTGGTCTTGATCGACTGAGTCAACTCTTCCATACGGGCATTGAGCGCGTCGGCCGCTGCCTTGCTGCGGGTCTCGATTTGCGTCGTGACGGTTTCGGCGCGACCGATCAGCAATTCCTCGAAGCGCCCAATGCGGCCGTCGAGCGTCTCGGTGACCTCGCGCATGCGCCCGCCCAGCGCCTGATCGAGTTCGTCCGTTCTCGCGGCGATGGCGTCGGCAACGGCGGTGCCGCGCGCGTCAATGGTGCCGCTGACCTGGCCGATGCGCTTGTCCAGCGCGTCGATCACATCGTTGCCGCTTGCGATCAGGTTGTTGGTGACGCCGGTCATGCGGTCGCTGAGCTCGATCTCGAATTGCGACAGCCGCTGGTCGACCGAGGTGTTGAGCTCGCTGGTGCGGACGTTGACGCGTTGATCGAAGGTGTCGATGTAGTTGCGCATCGCTTCGGAAACGTCCTGGGTGCGCTCGACTCAGCCGATCGACCAGTTCGCCACCGTAAGTCTTCACGGTGTGGTCGAAGTCGGTGATGTGGCGGACGATCAGATTGCCCAGGCTGGTGGTGTCGCGCGAAATCTTTTCGGTCAGCTCGGTGCCGCCATGGTTGAACATATCCTCAAAGGCTTGCAGGCGCGCGGCCAGCATATCCTTGACCGCGGTGCTGCGGGCGTCGATGTCTTTCGACAACCCCTCCAGCTTTTCGCGGAACATGTCGGGCACTTTATTGTTTTGCGCGATAATCGCCTCGGTGACGCGCGTGCTGGTCTGCTCCATCTTGGCGATCACGTCGCCGCTGTGCTGGGTCAAATGGCTTGCCAGCGAGTCACCGGCGTTACGCAGCGCCGCATTCGCCTCTTCGGCGCGACCGGCCAAGCTCTCGCTTATGCTCGTCCCGGCGTTGGTAATGCCCTCCGTGAGCTCCTGCGAGCGCGCGCCCATCAGTTCGATCACGCCTTCGGACTTCTGCGCAAAACCTTGCGCCACTTGGTCGATGCGCGCGTTCATCATCTCGTGCACGCGGGCGGCCAGATCGGCGAATTCCCGGTCGATATTTTCGGTCTTGTAATCGAGGCTGGCGGCGAGGCGTTCGCTGGCCGAGGCGATGGCGGTGGTGGTGCGCTCGCTGGTGGTTTCTAGCTTTTCAAGCAGCGTGCTGCCGCGCTCGCTCAGCGTGTCGATCATGGAGTCGCCGGCGTGGCCGAGCGCAAGCGCGATGTGTTCGCCCTTTTCCGTCAGCGTGCGGGTCACCCGGCTCGCCGCCTCGTTGACCTTTTCGGCGATGACGTCGCCAACCGAGGTGATGTCGGTTTCGAGTTCGAGATGGACGCTAGAAATGGCATTGCGCACCTGTTCCGCCTGGCCGGCCAGGATATCGCGCTGGTTATTGAGTTCTGTCAGCAACTCGCGGATGCGCAGCTCGTTGTCGCTATAGGCGCGCTCGAGCGCGGAAATCTCGTTGTGGACCAGTGTTTCCAGTTCGGCGGCGCGGGCAAGCGCGCGCTCGATTCCGTCGCCCATGGCGGTGACTTCGCGGCGAATAGCCTGGCCGACCGACACGATCTGGTCGCGCGCGGTGTTTTCGGGCTGAGCCAGCCGTATCGCCACCGCGGCCATGGACTGCGAGATCTGGCGCAGATCCTGGGTGCGGCGGAACATATGGGCAAGCACGTAGAAAAAGCACACCGGTACGACCAGGGCGGCGACCAGGCCGGCGATCACACCGATAGCCAATCCTGGAGTGCTGAGGAACGCGCGCAGTTGGTCTTGGTAGAGATAGGCGATGGCGTCGCCGCCAATCACCCAGACGGCCGAGGCGATGGTGGCCACGATATAAGGCAACCGCGTCCGGCGGCTATTCAGCGTCTGAAGGATTTCGCCGATATTCGTGCGATCGTCATTGGCGGCGCGCCGTGGACCGGTCTCTTCCGGCGCCCAGCCACCCGACCGCTGTCCTTCCTGGAACAAATCGGCGTTAGGCGCCGGCGCGGACGTACCTTCCGGGGGCGGGGTGGTCGATGGCGTGGCGCTGGCCGGTTGTTCTGGCTGGGGCTGCTGGTCGGACTCGTTCTGCCCGATCACCTCCTGGATGGCGGCAATGACCTCGTCGGTCGCATCACCGGCCTTTTGCGGATTGTTCGCCATTACGGTCGTCGCCTCGTCATTAACGCCGGCCCCATTTAGCGGCCCGAACCAGAACTATTCGAGAGCCGCCCCGGACGCGCGGGATCGCGAGCCTGCGCGTGCGGCAAACGAGCGCTCGTTTGCGTTTCCACGCCGCCCGTTGACCATCCTATCCGCTTGGCAACATGAAAGAAACCTCGCGCGCCAAGAGTTTATAATCATTGTTAACTTCTCATTTACCATACGACTCTTGGGCTTTTTGGCCCTGCCTCGGGGATATCCACCGGCGAGGGGGGCGGTCCACGCAGGACAAATCGCCCCGGCGGGCCAGGGCGCACGCAATAGCTAGAACCTCTCCGCAACTGATTCGCTATTCGGAAATCGCGCGCAGTTTCAGCGGCGCATTGTTGGGCGTTTGCTCCGGTGTGGCGTCGCCCTGTGCATCCTTGGTCGCGGAATTTCGCGAGAGCGCATCGAGCAATTGCCGATTGGACCCTTCGAGATTACCGATGTGGTCCAGATGGCGCCGCAGATCGTCGCGCTGACGTTGAATTTCGCGATTCAGGAAGTCGCACTTGGAATTCACGCCCGAAAGCTTGACCTGCAGATCGTAGATTTGCTTGTCCTTCGAGGCGATGCTTTCGGAGGAGCGGCGATCCCGATCCTCGGTCTCTCTGGAGTGAGAAGCGTTCTCTTTCTTCAACGAGAGCATCTGCGATGTGACGGAATCCAGAGCCGCCTGCGTCCGCTTATGCTCGTCGATTTCAGCCCCCAGCCGGGCCGACAAGCGGCTCGCTTCTTTTTGCGCGCTCTCCAGGTCGCAAGTGACCGACGTCAGGTCGGATTTGAGCTGCGCCGTCTCATGCATAAGCGTCTGAATAACCAGATCGTTCTCGTTGAGCTTCTGCGAATAGGCGAGGTGCTCCTCGGCGACCCGTCGGCCGACGGCCTCTGCCGTCGCCAGCTTCTGGAACAGGTCGTTGAAGGCACCCTGCGATTTCGCGTATTCGGCCTCGAGGTCGCCCATGTGCCGGGCGCCTTCCTCGAGCTGCCCCTTTGCAGAGCGGAGCTCCTCGTCGAGCTGCATCGCCAGAGGGCGATAATGCAGGAGCTGGCGTTCGGCATCCGCCAGCTTCTGTTTGATTTCGTCGTTCGATTCCGTCAGCCGGTCCACGTCCCGCTGCCGCTCATTGGCCACCTGCAGCGCCTTGTTGAGCAGCGGTTCCAACGTCGAAATGCGGCTGCACAAGACGTTGAGCCCCAACGTCCAGTCGGATGCGGCTTTGGAGTGCTGGACGCGGAATTCGACCGCCTGGCTGCGGACCGACGCAATCAGCGATTGTATGTGGTCAAAGTCGTCAAACGACTGATTCCCGTGATTTCCGTCGGTCAACATTCGAGCCGTCGCGTTTTCAGTCTCTGTACTGACTTCGAGGTTTTCGATCGGCGGAGTTTCATCGAAGTTCGGCGGAGTCTCGAAGTTCGACGAGCGATTAAACAGGCGTCCAAGCTTAACCATGAAATTTCTCCCCCGATGTTTGTCGGATGGTTACCGGACAGCCGCCGGCTAGATTCTAATGTAAATTTGACTTGAGTGGATGCTTTTGGCAAGCGCTGAATTGCCGCTGCTCCCCGGCGTGCTCGGGCCCCGGTGACTCACTTCGCTGTGAAGCATCGAAAAGCGCCGCAATGCGCTCGGCGATTATCGTTTGATATCAAATGGCCCCGGCGAAGTTCCGCGTTCGACCGAAAACAGCGGTGGACAAGGCTCTCAGCGCATCCCGCTTCGGTTTTCAGCAACGCAAGTTTGTGGCCCGACAGACGATCTTCTTGCCTTAATCAGCGGGATTTCAAATCGAACATCGACCGACTTGGTCGAAGCGCGCCCATGCGCGGGCGGTAAGCAAGAATCAAGAAATATGGTTAGCCCCACGATCGAACTGCCCTTTGGCGGCCGGTTTCGCCGGTAGGTAGGTGCCGCAAGCCCGGAGTGGCAAGTTAAAACTCCGTTAACCATTCCCATGATTGCCTAGCCAGGGGTGCGGTTGCGCGCCGGCCTCGCAGGGAGAACCTTTATGGCCAAGTCGGCGACCGCAACGGACAAGTTGAAGCTCGCGTGGGACGCGTCAGCGATCGATCGGAAGCATCTGACGCGCATGACTTTTGGCGACCGCGACCTGGAGCGCGATCTGCTGCAATTGTTCGCCCGGCAGGCCGGCTTGCTGGTTGAACGCATGCGGGCAAGCGAGCCATCGGCCACCGCCTGCCTAGCGCATACCCTGAAAGGCTCGGCCGCAGGGGTCGGTGCCGCCAACGTCGCCGCCGCAGCCGAAGCGGTCGAAAGGGCTGCCGCCGCCGGCGTGGCCGATTGCGGTCCCGCCGTCGACCGCCTCGCGGTCACGATTGAACGGGCGCGCGACGTTATTGCCGATATGTTGCGGGTGAACTGAGCGCCTACGCTGGGCTGTCTCGGCCCCTCATTCGCGCCGACCCGGGAAGTAGCGAAATCTGCTCGACTTCGATCCGAATTCGGCATTCGGCGCTAAAATGCCGTCCTGAAATGGCATGAATGAAGGATGGCGTGGTCGTGGGAATGACTATATAGGAAACCGCCCGCCAATTTCGGCGTGACGACCTTCCTGTCATCTTCATCTTAGTCCATGCCGAAGATCACTTATATCGATTCCACCGGTGCCACCCGCACGGTCGAGGCTGAAGTCGGCTCGACCGTCATGGAAGCGGCGATCCGCAATAGCGTTCCCGGCATTGAGGCGGAATGCGGCGGCGCCTGCGCTTGCGCCACCTGCCACGTCTATGTGGAGGAGGCGTGGCGCGAGAAGGTCGGCCCTCCTTCGCCGATGGAAGAGGACATGCTCGACTTCGGCTATGACGTCCGTGAGAACTCACGGCTGTCCTGCCAGATCAAGGTCAGCGACGAACTCGACGGGTTGGTGGTGCGGGTGCCCGAAAAGCAGGCCTGAGCGGCAGCGTCGATCTGCCGCCGCGGGAACCAAATAATCGCCGCCTGCCAATCACGGAGGATTGCCGTGGGGTCTGCCGCAATCAAGACGACATGTTGCGTGGTCGGCGGCGGCCCGGCCGGCATGATGCTTGGTTTTCTGCTGGCGCGCGCCGGCATCCAGGTGACCGTGCTGGAAAAGCACGCCGACTTCCTGCGCGACTTCCGTGGCGACACCATCCATCCCTCAACGCTCGAATTGATGCATGAGCTCGGGCTGCTCGACGACTTCCTCAAGCTGCCGCATTCGCGCGTCGCGCGGCTGAGCGGCCAGGTCGGCGACGCCACCATCGCGCTCGCCGATTTCAGCCATCTGCCGACCCACTGCAAATTCATCGCGCTGATGCCGCAATGGGACTTCCTCGATTTCCTGGCCGATCACGGCAAGAAATATCCGGCCTTCGATCTGCGCATGAAGACGGATGCGACCGACCTGATCGAGGAGGACGGGCGCATCGTCGGCGTGCGTGCCACGACGCCGGAGGGCGAGCTCGAGATCCGCGCCGATCTCACGGTCGCCTGCGATGGGCGGCATTCGACGCTGCGCGAACGCGCTGGCTTCCACGTCCAGGATATCGGGGCGCCGATGGACGTGCTCTGGTTCCGCGTCTCGCGGCGCGACAGCGACACGGCGGAGACGTTCGGCCACATGGAGGCCGGCCGCATGTTGGTGATGCTCAACCGCACTGACTACTGGCAATGCGCCTATCTCATTCCGAAGGGCGGCATCGATGAGGTCAAGGCCAAGGGCTTGCCCGCCTTTCGCGACAGCGTGGCGTTCATATCGCCATTCCTGCAAGACCGGCTCGGCGAGATCAAAAGCTGGGACGACGTGAAGCTGCTGACGGTGGCTGTCGACCGGCTGCCGCAATGGCACCGGCCGGGGCTCATCTGCATCGGCGATGCCGCCCATGCCATGTCGCCGATCGGCGGTGTCGGCATTAATCTGGCGATCCAGGACGCGGTGGCGGCGGCCAATATCCTGGCGGCGCCGCTGAAGGAGGGCCGCGTGACGAATGCGCTGCTCGAAGCGGTGCAGCGCCGGCGCACCATGCCGATGCGCGTGATCCAGTGGCTGCAGGTGCAGATACAGAACAATGTGCTGAGCGCGGTGCTGGCGAGCAGCGCGCGGCCGACGCCACCATTCGCTGCCAGGCTGCTGAACTGGCTGCCGCTGCTGCGGCGCATCCCGGCGCGCATCATCGGACTGGGTGTCCGGCCGGAGCATGTGAGGACGCCCAAGGCCCCCTTCTCCGCGCCTGCGGGGAGCGGTGAATGAAAAGAACTACGATGCCATCCCGGTAGGCGCGACCACCGACGACGTCAGGCCCATCTCGTCGAAGGCTTGGCGCACCAGCCCGGAGGCCTTCGCCTCCTCGATGAACGCGGTGACATAGGCGAGCGCCGCCGGCCGATCTTTTGGCACCGCCACCGAGGTGGTGGAATTCAAAAAGCCGCCATCGAGAATGCGCGAGCCAGGCACCTTCGGCGCGAGACCCGTGAGCGACTCGCGCGAGAACGCCAGTGCATCGACTTGGCCGTCCTTGAGCGCCGCCACCGCTGCATCGGCCTTGTCAAAGCTGACATGGGTCGCGTTGGGCGCGGTCCTGTTGGAGGTGCGGAAAGTCGCGGTATTGGCAACGCCGCCGATGCGCACGCCGGCCGCGTTTGCCGCCTCGACCGAGGCGAATTTGGCCGACGGTCCGACCAAATAGGTGCTTTGCAGCAGGTGATAGGCGTTGCCGAAGTCGACGAATTTCTTGCGCTCCGCGTCGACCGGCAGGAAGGCCACGTCCCATTTGTTGTCGGCGGCCGAGTTCTGGATTTCGCCGGAGCCGTTGTGGACGATCAATTCGCCCACGACCCCGAGCTTCTTGGCGAGCGCATTGCCGAGGATGACCGCGACGCCGCGATAATTGTCGCCATCCTTGATAGCGAACTGCGCCGATGGCGAGGGCGCCACCGCAATGGCGATGCGAAGCTTTCCGGTGGGTGCGAGTTGCTGCAATACGGCGGCGTCGGCCATCGGTCTTTCCCCCAACGAGACGGTTCAAGGCGGCGAGCGCCGCTCGCAGATAGTTTGACGTGATGCGCTCAGGGCGGCAAGCCGGGCCTCCATTTGGCGGCGTTGCTGGATCAGGCGAGCAAGCGCAAGCATGACGACGAGCGTGGCGAGCCAGACCATGCGCGCGCCGTAGCGATGGTGCGCGGTCGCCAAGGTGCCGAACACCGCGGCGTTGGCGAGGATCGCGAGTGCGACCGCGGCGGCAAACTCGCCGATGTCGCCGAAACCTTTCCGGCGCAGCGTCAGGAGCGCGATGATCGGCAGCAGCACCATGGCTAGATAGGCGACCGGCACCTGCAGCCGGCTGATGGCGGTAAAGTCAATGCCGCCGCGCTGCTGGCGCGCTGCCTTCATCGCGGGCACCGCGGCAGGCACATGCGTTTTGATGTTTCCGTAGGTGTTCCAGATCCAATTGACGACACCGGCGCCGGTATCGACGCGCAGCAGTTGCTCGCCTGTTTCGGTGAGCGCCGATTTGATCTGCAAAATGGGATAGTCGACGAGGCTGCCCAGCGCGATCCGGCGCATCTCCGAAATCGAGGCCGTCAAATCGGCCGAGCTTGTCGAACGCACTGCCGCCCCAAAAGAAGTCGTCGGAATCGCGCGGCAACTGGTCCTTGTAAGGACACAGGCGCAGGCTCGCGTCGGGGCAATGGTCGTCGAGATACTTTGTGACGATGCCGTCCTGCAACATGCGGCCGAAGGAAAGCGCAAAACCGCCTGGCGTCCATACGAGACGCCCGCCGACGAAAAAGTCGCCGGCAAACACGATGAGAGCGCCGAGCGCGAGCGCCACAATGGTCCGTCTTAGCCGGGCGAAGGGAATGCGTTTGCGGTCGATGAGCCAGATGATCGCGGCCAAGATGGTAAGGCCCAGCAGCACGGCGAAGGTCGCGCTGTGGGTCGCCGCGCCGTAGGCCACCAGCAGAACGAGTCCGATACGTTCGCCCTGGCCGAGCGCGTCGTCGCGCAGGAGCAAAAGATAGAGTGCGAGTACGCCGAGCCCCGCGAATATGTCGGTGAGCAGGATAGCGGTGAGCCACGGCAAAGTGGTCAGCACGCACAGTGCAGCGACGATGCCGAACAAGAGTAGCGGCCGGTCGCCCAACGCGTGGGCGCGCAAGGTGATCGCCAGCACCCAGATGGTGAGCGCCGACTGCGCGACCAGCACCGGCCAGAAATCGGGCCACTCGCCTGCGACCAAAAGCAGGCCGTAGGTTATCCCGCGGTTGATCGCGAGCTGGTGCTCGAACCAGGGCGCCAGATAGCCGCCAGTGTCATATTGCAGCAGCGGAAAGCCGTTCCACAACGCCGGCGCCAGCAACAGCGCCATACAGGCAAGCAAGCACAGCGCCCAAAGCAAGCGGCGGCGAAGCGGCATTGGAGTTCCCCGGCAGCAACGGCGTTGTTACCGGCTTGACGCCACAGCGGCTAGGGGCGAAATCTCACTCTATGTTCGTCACCTTCTTCCAGGAACTCAAAAGCGCCGGCGTGCCGGTCACGCTGCGGGAGTACCTGACGCTGATGCAGGCGATGCAGGCCGATCTGGCGGGCCGTCGCGTCGAGGATTTCTACTATTTGTCGCGCGCCGCGCTGGTGAAGGACGAGCGTAACCTCGACAAGTTCGACCGGGTGTTCGGCCATGTGTTCAAGGGCCTGGAGCTGCTGGGCGATGGCGTTGAGGCCGACATCCCGGCCGAATGGCTCAAGAAGCTGGCCGAGAAATATCTCACCGAAGAAGAGAAGAAGCAGATCGAGGCCATGGGCGGCCTCGACAAGCTGCTCGAAACCTTGCGCAAGCGGCTGGCCGACCAGAAAGGCCGCCACCAGGGCGGCTCGAAATGGATCGGCACCGGGGGTACCTCGCCGTTCGGCAATGCCGGGTACAATCCCGAAGGCATTCGTATCGGCGGCGAAAGCACGCACAAGCGCGCGGTCAAGGTCTGGGACAAACGCGAGTTCAAGGACCTCGACGACGAGGTTGAGCTCGGCACCCGCAACATCAAGATTGCGCTGCGACGCCTGCGCAAATTCGCGCGCACAGGCGCGCCCGAAGAACTCGACCTCGACGGCACCATCAAGGGCACCGCGCACAAGGGCTATCTCGACATCTTGATGCGGCCGGAGCGGCACAACGCGGTGAAGGTGCTGCTGTTCTTCGACATCGGCGGCTCGATGGACTGGCACATCAAGGCGACCGAGGAACTGTTTTCCGCGGCGCGCTCCGAATTCAAGCACATGGAGCATTTCTACTTCCACAATTGCCTCTATGAGCGGCTGTGGAAGGAAAACCGCCGACGCTTCCAGGAGACGACGGCGACCTGGGACGTGCTGCACACTTATCCGCACGACTACAAGGTGGTGATCGTGGGCGACGCCTCGATGTCGCCCTATGAGATCGCCGCGCCGGGCGGCTCGGTCGAGCATTATAACGACGAGCCGGGCGCACTTTGGCTCGAGCGGGTGACCCGCACCTATACGGCCTGCGTTTGGCTCAACCCGGTGCCGGAGCGCGAATGGGACTTCACCCATTCGATCAAGATGGTGCACCAGTTGATGGGCGGGCGGATGTATCCGCTGACGTTGGAGGGGCTGGACCGGGCGATGCGGGAGTTGGTGCGGTAGTCTGTCGCCGCCTACTCATCTGTCAGCGTATCGGCGATCGGCACCTCGTCGACCTTGTGGCCGTGCTGGTCGATGACGGCGACGAACCACCCGTCCCATTTCCATCCCGGCATCTTCGCGCCGCGGCGCAGGTCATCGGCGAGCGCCATGGCATTGGCGCGCGCGGCGGCATTGCCGGGCAAGTCGACGCCTTGGTGATTGTTCAGGGCGTGTTTTCCGTCGGTGAGATGGAAGTAGTAGCGCGGCATGGCGTCATCTCGCGTACTGTCATCCTTCTTTATTACCACGCTGATCGCCGGCGTCACCGCGCTGTGGAGCGACCCGGAATGGGATGGAGCCGCAGTGGGGCAGTCGACTACGCGGCAAAGGGCTTTCGAATCTGCAACGGGCCTCTATACTGGGAATATCCGTCAACAACAGAAAGGAGGTGATCCAGTGTCTCATTGTCTATCGCCGCGGTCGCCGGCATTCGTGAACTGGATCCTCGCCTCTGCCGAGGTCCTCGCCTAGCTGACCTAGTCGTCAGCGGGCTCACGTAGCGCATGGCGGCAACGCCAGCACGACCGGGCCACGGCCTGACAATGGAAGGGCTGTCCGCAAGGGCAGCCCTTCTTTGTTCTCGACGGACTGCAGCGGTGGGTCGAGTACGGCGATTGCTGAGGTGAGAGATACGTAGTTTTGCGGAGGCATCTCGGCCTTTTCCATTGCGCTGTATCAATGCCGGCCCCTGCGAATTGGCCGAAACAGCGCCCATGGTTTGGATTCATAAATCTCAATTCGTGGTCACGGCCGACGGCAACGATGCGGACGCTATCTGTTGCCCGACAGTAGTGACCGAAGCGCGCGACTTGCTGCCGGTACCGGCCACTTGGCCAACCGGAGTTTCGCAATTGGCGCAAGCCGTCGCTGCATGCCATCGCGACTCGGTCATGCTGGCGCGGGCCAGGCAGGCCAAGGCCTAGAGGCTCTGACCGGGCGCTTTAAGAGACACGCTTGGTAAGTTGAGTGGCGCGCGGACGCGTCGTCGCGCTTTCGGATAAGCCGTTGCTTCAGACCGCGATCGAATGCCGCTTTTGGCTGGCCGCGAGGTAGGCGTCGAAAGCCGCGGCGGCGATGCGTACGTAAGGGCGCCCGCGTTCGGTGACGGCGACGTGACTGCCATCGATTTCCAGCAGATCGTCATCGGCGAGCGGGGTCAGCGCGTCGATTTCGGCAGCGAAACGGCCGGATCCGCCAAACGCTTCTAGATCGATCTCCAAATCGCACATCAGCCGCTCGATGATTCGGGCCCGCAGCCGGTCGTCATCGCTAATGGCGATTCCTTTGACCGTGGCGAAACGCCCGGCTTGCACCGCGCGCTCGTAGCCGCCCAGATCGGGCGCGTTCTGCACGAAACCCTGCGGCAGCTTGCCGATGGCGCTGGCGCCGAGCCCGATCAGCGCATCGGCTTCGTCGGTGGTGTAGCCTTGGAAGTTACGATGCAGCCGGCGTTCATGCGCGGCGATCGCCAACTCGTCTTCCGGCAAGGCGAAATGATCGAGCCCGACTGCTTCATAGCCCACGCTGGTGAGCGTCTCGGCGGCGACCTGCGCTTGTTCGATCCGCTCGGCCGGGCCGGGGAGGCTCGCCTCGTCGATCAGCCGCTGATGGGTCTTAAACCAGGGCACATGGGCGTAGCCGAACAACGCCAGCCGCTGGGCGCCCAGCATGGCCGCGAGTTCGGCGCTGCGCGCCACATCGCGCGCGGTTTGCGCCGGCAGGCCGTACATGAGATCGATATTGACGTCGACGATGCCGGCCTCGTGCAGCCAATCGGCTGCGCGCTCGGCCAATTCGAACGGCTGTATGCGACCGATGGCTTGCTGTACGCGCGGCGATACGTCCTGGACGCCGAGGCTCGCGCGGGTGACCCCGATCGCCGCCAAGGTGCGCACCAGCGGCTTGTGCAGCCGGCGCGGGTCGAGTTCGATGGCGTGTTCCTGCAAAGCCGACAGATCGAAGCGCGAGGCCAGTTTCGTGGCGATGGTTTCCAGCCAATGGGGGCCCAGGATCGACGGGGTACCGCCGCCCCAATGTAGATGGGTGAGCTTGTGGCCTTGAACGCCGTCGAGCAGCGCAATCTCCTCGATCAGCCGCTCGGCATAGGCATCGACCGGCTCGCGCCTGCGCACGGCGCGGGTATTGCAGCCGCAATAAAAGCAAAGGTCGGTGCAGAACGGCACGTGGATATAAAGCGAAAGGGTTGCGTCCTGCGGCAGCGCGGCGAGCCAGTCGCGATAGGTCTCGGGTCCGACCGCGGCCGAGAAATGCGGCGCCGTCGGGTAGGACGTGTAACGCGGGACGTTGCGTTCGGCGAGCGCGAGGGATGCGGTCATTCGCGAGCCACCCACATATTGCCGTCCTTGACGTAAGAGCGCTTGACGGCCGCCCAGGCAATCATACGCGCGCGCTGCTCCCGGTCGATCTCGCCGGCATGGGCCTTAAAAGCGTGATTGAACGCCTCGCGGTAAATCTCTTGCGCGTGTTCGGGAAGATGGTCGCGCACGGAATCGGGCAATTCTGCATTGACGTGATAAGGCATGAGCAAGCGACGGTTTTGGCCGGGTGTCGCCCCCGCCGGAGCGTGTCGGCATGGGACACGACCCCCTCACGTCATGCATTGCGCTAGATCAAACGGCTTTTAAGCCCGTTTGGCGACGAACAGGCCTTCGCTCAGGCGAAACGTCAGCTCAGCCCCGGTACCCTTTGGTTCCAGCACGGCTTTCACCTCGGGCGTCACTTGCGCCAGCATCGCCTTCAGGAAGGCCTGCATATTGGCGTCGTGGCGGCCCGCCCAGAAGCCGAATTCCATCGTTTTGTAGAGCTGCTCTTCATGGGCGATGGCGAAGCCGTGCTCCTTAAGCGCGGCGCGCCATTCCTCCATAGTCCAGGACCGCAGATGGCTCGGATCGCGAAAGCGCTCGAAGGCATTGACGTAGTCGCCGACGCTGCCTTCCGGCACCACGTTGTCGACGACGGCGAGAAGGCCCGTCGGTTTGAGCACGCGGTGCACGTCGTCGAGAAACGCGGGGATCGAGTCGAAGTGGTGCGGCGCGATGCGGCAGGTGACCAGATCGAAAGTGCCGTCCTCGAAGGGCAGCGCCTCGGCCTTGGCATAAGTGGTGCGCACATTGTCGAGGCCGCGTTTCTTCGCCTCGGCCTTCACCATGTCGAGCATTTCTTGCGTGATGTCGGTTGCCCACATCCGCTCGACATGCGGAGCGAAGGTGTAGGCGACGTGACCGCCGCCGGTGGCGACATCGAGCGCGCGCCAGGATTTTTGCGGTGAGGTGAGGGCAACTAGGCGATCGAGGCTTGCACCCCGCGCATGCGGCTTGCTGGTCAGATACTCGGGCGCGGTCTTGCCGAACTGTTCCTGCACCAGGGTCTTGTTCATCGCACGCTCCCCAAATCGCTGCCGGCGGGCGGCATTCATAGCCTGTCCCGTCCGCCTGGGATACTGGGGTTTGCGCCAAACAGCTTTTCCGGAAGCGCTATAAAGGCGGCCGTCGTTCGCCGTCGCCGAACGTGCCTTGGGTTTCGTCGTAGCCGTGGCGGCTCGAGTAAAACACCAATGCCATCAGCCCGCCGCCGATCAGCAGGGAAAACAGGACACCGCCGGCCAGAGCGAGATAGCCGTAAAGAGGCATTGCGTCTTCGCCGTGCCCGAGATGCACCCAGGCGCTGCCGGCGAACCAGACCGCCAACACCAGCAGGGCAAACAGGGGGACGAGGACCAACAGTTTCCGCATAGGGGATATATAGGTTGCTGCGGCGCCTTGGCCAAGCAAGTCGGATGAGAAACCGCGGCCTCGATGGCCTACGAACATATTGTCCGCGTGGAAAAGGGCGCCCGGCCGTAGCGGGCCGGGCGCCGTCGAATGAAGCAGGAACCTTTGTGGCTTACTTCTTCATCGAGTCGCTTTTCGGCGTGGTGGT
Source organism: uncultured Alphaproteobacteria bacterium (assembly GCA_963727555.1). GTDB lineage: Bacteria > Pseudomonadota > Alphaproteobacteria > Rhizobiales > Xanthobacteraceae > Pseudolabrys. Next base: position 71,835 of record CAVSGT010000008.1, read on the forward strand.
CGGCTTCATCATGCCGGACGAACCTTCACCGGTGGTCTGCGATTTCGACGCCTCGTAGTAGGCGAACTTCGGCGCGTTCTTGAGCTCGTCCTTCGTGTAGCTGACGGCGATCTTCTGGATCGAGCTTGAGTCCGCTTTGCGCGTGACGGTGAGCGCGTCGAACGGCAGCGCGACATTCTTCTCGCCGACGCCCAGGAAGCCGCCCACGCCTACGACCACGGCCTTGATCTGGCCGTCGGCACCAATGATCACGTCATTGATGTCGCCGATCGAATTGTCGCTCGGCCCGTACACGCTGGCGCCGATCAGCTTGGACCCGCGCCATTCATTGGAATTCTGATGTTGCACGAAGCCGGCGCGCTGGCCGCCGACGGTCGGGTTCGACATGGAACTCGCGCCGATATTCGGCGGGGTCATCGGCTTGCTTTGCTGCGCGAATGCCGGCGTCGCGAGCACGAGCGCCAGGCCGACGGCGCCTAAGGTATGTTTCATCATCGGTGTGCCTTCTCTTGAGTTATCAGGGGAAACGAGTACGCGTGCAGCGCGCAAGCTTGCGCACCACCTGAGATAAAAACGCAGAACGGGCGAAAGACGTTCCGAAAAATGAAAAATAGTTTAGTGAAGGGGGCGATGATGCATGACTTCAACGCATCGGTGAATTTGCAAAGCGCGCGCGATCCCAAGCCTGTCGAAGACGTTACGCACACGGAACTCAATTCATGCGCGTGGCCGATTAAAATAAGATACCTTCGGAACTCTGCCTCCTAAATCCGGCGGCGCACATTCACCTTGGTGTCACGAATGACGACCGATCCAGCATCTGCAGCCGGCGAGGATGCCCTGTCTTATTCCTATCGGCCCTCGCTGCTGGGGGCGCCTTGGGAGTTCAAGCTCACCGAGCACGGCATTGACTGGTCCGCGGGGCAAAGATCCGGCCGGGTGGCATGGCGCGATATCCGCCGGCTGCGCATGTCGTTTCGGCCAGTCAGCATGCAGTCGCAACGCTATCTGACGGAGATATGGGCGGAACGCTCACCCAAGCTCGAAATTGTCTCCAGCTCATGGAAGAGCATGGTCGAGCAGGTGCGGCTCGATGCCGACTATTCGGCGTTCGTTGATGAGTTGCATCGTCGTCTGGCAGGGGCAGGTAGCACGGCGCGCTTCGAGCAGGGCAGCCATCCATTGCTCTATTGGCCGGGCCTCGTCGTCTTTGTCGCGGTCGCGTTCGGGCTTGCCGGCTTGATCGTACATACTCTGCAGGCAAAAACTCTGGGCGGCGGAGCCGTTGTCGGCGTCTTCCTTGTGTTGTTTCTCTGGCAGGGCGGCAATTTCTTTCGTCGTAATCGCCCAGGCACTTACCGCGCGGATGCACCCCCGGTAGAGCTGATGCCGGGCCGTCGGCGCTAATTCCGCACCACCAGCACCGAGCATTTGGCGTAGCGCACCACGTGTCCGGCATTGGAGCCGAGGAAATAGGTGCGCATCGCCGGACGATGCGAGCTCATGACGATGAGATCGGCCCCCATCGCCTTCACTTCTTCCAACACCTCATGATAGATGCCGCCTTGGCGCACCGTGCTTGAGACATGCGCGCCGTCGAGCCCGCATTCGCGGGTGATGATCCCCAGCGCTTCCTCGGCGGATTTGCGCTGTTGTGCGTCGAAATCCGGCGGCACGTATTCCGCCAGCATTACCGGCGTCATCGGCAATACATTGACCAAGCGCACCTTGCCGCCCGACGCCCGCGCCATGTCGACCGCGGTATCGATGGCCGGCTTGGCGAGTTCGGTGTCGGCGAGATCGATCGGCACCAAGATATTCTGGTACATGACGGCGCCCCTCCCTCCGTTGCAGGGCAGGATAGTGCCACGTTTTCGCAAGCCGGTTGAATAAGGTTTATTGTCTTATCGTTTGCGATCGGTCGGAAAACCGACCGCCACGTTTCCGATTCATGCGCTAATTGGTCGCTGCTTCCAACGATTTGGGGCTGACAAAACGCTCCAATCGCCCGGCCTTCGGGTGCAGCCTGTTCCAGTCGTCGAAGGCAAAATCGACGATCGCCAGACCCGATGTCGGCAATTTCTCGTGCAGCCGCTCGCGCGCTTCGACGTCGCCGGAGGCAATCAGCATCACGGCCAGCTCATGCAGGCCGGGATTATGGCCGATGACCAGCAAGGTGTGGATGTTGGCGGGGGTGTCTTTGACGACGGCAAGGATGGTGTGCAGCGTCGCGTCATAGAGCCGCTCGACGGTCATGGCGCCGGGCGCCGGCTGAAACGCGGTGGCGGCGTATTTCCAAGTTTCCTGGCTGCGAGCCGCGGTGGAAATCAGCACCCGGTCGGGCACGAGGGCATGCCCTGCCATATAGGCGCCGATCTTGGCGGCATCTTTACGGCCGCGCTCATTGAGGGCGCGGCGCAGATCGCTCTCGCCCGGGGCGGCACGCTCGGCCTTGGCGTGGCGGAATATCAGCAGTCGGCGCATGGTCGGATTTGGTTTGTTGGGTTTGGCGCAAAGTTATCGAGCATTGCGCGGATTGGGAGGCGTCGATTTCGAATCCATGGCAGTTTAGCATGTCGACCGCGCCGCCAAGAGTGCGGCCGAAGTTGAAGGCGCCATGGTCGAAGCCGAATTTACGCCCGAAACCTGGTATGAGGCGACACGGGTTGCAAGCCTGGAACGCCCGCGGCTCGGCTTTGAGCTCGACGTCGACGTTTGCGTCGTTGGCGGCGGGCTCGCCGGGTTGACCGTTGCGCGCGAAGTGGCGCGGCGCGGCTGGTCGGTCATTGTGCTTGAAGCAAACCGCGTTGCCTGGGCGGCATCCGGCCGCAACACCGGATTTGTGTTGCCGGGCTTTGCCGACGACATCGACAGCATGATCGAACGCATCGGGTTCGATCACACTAAAAAGTTGTGGGCATTGTCGGAGGCGGGTCTCGATTACGTGCGGCGTACGATCAAAGAGAATCGCATGCCGGGAGTCGCCCCGATCAGGGGCTGGCTGAAGATCTCGAATATCGACGACGGCCACGCCATTCCTCGCTACGTCGCGCGGCTGCGCCGGCTCGGCGCCGAGGTGGAAGCCTGGTCGACCGATCAAGTGCGCGCGCTGTTGCCGAACCCGCATTATTTCAACGGCGTGCAGTTTCCGCGCGCGTTTCACATGCACCCACTTAATTACGCGCTGGGTCTGGCCAGCGCCGCGGAAGCAGCGGGCGTGCGCATCTTCGAGGAGACGCCGGCGCTGGCGATCGATTCGGCCGGCGTGCGCAAGCGCATTGCCACGCCGGATGCGCGCGTGCGCGCCGGACATGTGGTGCTTGCCGGTAATGTGCATCTCGGCGATCTGATGCCGCGGCTGGCCGCGACGCTGATGCCGGTGAACACCTATGTCATGGTGAGCGAGCCGATGGGGCCGCAGCTGAGCGAAGTCATCCGCTACCGGGGCGCGGTCAGCGATGGCAAGCGCGCCGACAACCATTACCGCATCGTCGACGGCGACCGCTTGCAATGGTCGGGACGCATGACGGTTTGGCCGGCCGAACCGCACCGGTTTGCGCGCGCGCTCGTTCGCGATATCAGGCGCAAATTTCCCGCGCTCGGCTCGGTCAAGATCGCGTATCTGTGGCGCGGCACGCTCGGGCGCACGGTGCACCGCATGCCGCAGATCGGTGAGATCGAGCGCGGCCTGTGGGTGGCGAGCGGATTCGGCGGGCACGGGCTAAACACGTCGGCAATGGCCGGCGAATTGATCGCGCGCGGCATTGTTGAGAACGATCAGACTTGGCGTCTGTTTGCGCCCTATGAGCTAGTTTGGGCGGGCGGACTCATCGGTCGCGCGGCGGTCCAGACCGTCTATTGGGGTTCAAAGCCGCTCGAACGGATAATGCGCCACTTGGCCCGCTCGAATGAGCGCACGCGCCGGCGCAAGGCGGCCAAGCAGGCGCGCAAAGCGCGACAAGCGCGGATGGAAGCGGCGAAACGTGACCCGGCCACGGCCGCAACGGCGGAACAGGCAGTCGAAAAAGCGCCGTCGCCGCCGCCGCACGCGAAAGCTTAAGGGCGTTTCGGCTGCTAACGCCCCTCGCGCCGCGCCATGCATAGGCCGCGTCAGCGGCCGTCCCTTCTCGCCATGAACGCCAGCCGCTCGAACAGGTGCACGTCCTGCTCGTTCTTCAGGAGCGCGCCGTGCAGGGGAGGGATCAGCTTCTTGGGATCGCGCTCGCGCAAGAGTTCGGGCCCGATATCATCAACCATCAGCAGCTTCAGCCAGTCGAGCAATTCCGACGTCGAGGGTTTCTTCTTAATGCCCGGAACGTCACGCACCTCGTAGAATAGCTTGAGCGCCTCCGCCACCAAACGATGCTTGATACCGGGAAAATGCACCTCGATGATCGCGGTCATGGTGTCGGTGTCGGGAAACCGGATGTAGTGGAAGAAACAGCGGCGCAAAAAGGCGTCGGGCAATTCCTTCTCATTGTTCGACGTGATCACGACGATCGGGCGCCGCCGCGCCTTAACCGTCTCGCCGGTTTCGTACACGAAGAACTCCATGCGATCGAGCTCCAGCAACAGATCGTTGGGAAACTCGATGTCGGCCTTGTCGATCTCGTCGATGAGCAGGACAGGGCGTTCCTCGGCGACGAACGCATCCCATAATTTGCCGCGCTTGATGTAGTTGCGGATGTCTTTGACCCGCTCGTCGCCGAGCTGGCTGTCGCGCAGGCGCGAGACCGCATCGTATTCGTAAAGGCCTTGCAGGGCCTTGGTGGTCGACTTGACGTGCCACTCGATCAGCGGCGCGCCGAGCGCCTTGGCGATTTCCAGCGCCAGCACGGTCTTGCCGGTGCCCGGCTCGCCTTTGACCAGCAAGGGACGCTCCAGGGTGATGGCGGCATTGACGGCGACCTTGAGATCGTCGGTCGCCACATAGGCCTTGGTGCCTTCAAAACGCATGTAATTCCTCGTTTTTTCCGGGGCGACACTAGGCAGGCCGACCGCGGCGGGCAAGCCGGTTTTGCTGGGCGGCTTTTCGCTGGCGCACGGCCCTGTTCGAAAACCGGCACCCATCCCCGTTCAAGCCGGGGACATGCTTTTCGAGCCCATGCGCCCTCGCACAACCGTGATGAGCGGGTGATGGCAAGTTGAATGGCTATTATGCGCAAAGCGTATATGTCAGGGCGCGAGAGGAAACGATTTCGGGAGGTTCGCATGCCCCGCTTGCTGCTCAGCTTGATCTTTGCGGTCGCCTTCGCGGGCAGCGCGGTTGCGCAAATGGCGCCGCTCCCGCAGCCCAAACCGGGGCAGGCGGTGGCGACTTTCGCCGGCGGCTGCTTCTGGTGTGTGGAAAGCGATTTTGATCACGTGCAGGGCGTGATCTCGACCACCTCGGGCTATACCGGCGGCCACGCCGCCAATCCGACCTATCATCAAGTATCGGCCGGCGGCACCGGCCACGCCGAGTCGGTGGAAGTGATCTACGACCCGAAAAAAGTGAGCTACCAGCAGTTGCTCACCTATTTCTGGCACCACATCGATCCGACCGTGAAGGACCGGCAGTTCTGCGACGCCGGCGTGCAATATCGCAGCGCGATCTTCGTGCACAACGACGAGGAGCGCAAACTGGCGGAGGCGTCCAAAAAGAAGGTGGAAGCCGAACTCAAGGTGCCGATTTATACGCAGATTGCGAACGCCGGCCGGTTCTACCCGGCCGAGGAATATCACCAGGACTTCTATAAGAAGAATCCGGTGAAATATAAATTCTACCGCTGGAACTGCGGGCGCGATCAGCGCGTGGAGAAAATCTGGGGCGCGCACAAGGGAGATAGCTGATATGATCGACCGACGCATCCTGTTGACCGCGGGCGTGGCGCTCGGCGCGCTGATGGTCACATCGCGATTTGGCGAGGCAGATACAATGACGGCAACGACGCAGGACATCGACTGGGGCAAGCTCACCGATGCCGATTGGCGCAAGCGCCTGACGCCCGCGCAATACAATGTGTTGCGCAACCATGGCACCGAGCGCCCGGGTTCGAGCGCGCTCAACCACGAGAAGCGCAAGGGCACCTTCGCCTGTGCCGGCTGCGACCTGCCGCTGTTTGCCTCCGATGCCAAGTTCGACAGCGGCACTGGCTGGCCGAGTTTCTACCAGCCGCTGCCCAAAGCGGTCGGAACCACGACCGATCGCTCGTTCTTCATGACCCGGACCGAGGTGCACTGCGCGCGCTGCCTTGGCCATCTCGGTCACGTGTTCGACGACGGACCGCCGCCGACCGGCAAGCGCTACTGCATGAACGGCGTAGCGATGAAATTCGAGCCGGCGCCGCAAGGGCAGTCCTAAAACTACTGGACGACTCAACGCGGCTTTTTTACCTCTCGGCAGGGGACCCCTGCCGAGATGCCGCAACCGCTAGCCCAACCGCCACCCTTCAACGTGCCGCAGGCGCTGGCGCAAGCGCTGCAACTGCATGAAAAGGGCCGGCTGGTGGAGGCCGGGCGGCTCTATGCCGACATTCTCAAGGTCCGGCCCGATCATTTCGATGCCTTGCAGATGCTGGCATTGGTCAAGCTCGCGGCCGGCCAGCCGGCGGAGGCATTGCAGCTTGTCTTGGCGGCAATGCGCACGCGCAAGCCGTCGCCGCAAGTTCTGCTCAACCATGGGCTGATTCTCAACGCGCTGGAGCGTCCCCAGGAGGCGCTCGCCAGTTTCGATCAGGCGATCAAGTTGAAAACCAGATTCGCCGAAGCCCACAACAATCGTGCCGCCGCACTGGCGGCGCTGGGGCGCGACGACGAAGCGCTGGAGACCTACCGCAAGGCGCTGGGCGTCAAGCCGGACTACGCAGAGGCGCATTACAACCTCGGCAGCTTACTGCGCACGCTCGGCCGGTATGACGACGCGCTCACCAGCTTCGACAGGGCGCTGAGGTTGCGGCCGAATTATTTCAAAGCCCACAACAATCGCGGCGCCGTGCTGGAGGCGCTCAATCGCCTGGACGAGGCACAAGCCGCCTATCAGAGGGCGCTCGCGATCGACCCTGGCTTCTCGGACGCCCGCAACAATCGCAGCCGGGTTCTATGCACGCTCAATCGCTTCGACGAGGCGCTTGAAAGCTATGTGCAAGCTCTGGCGCTCAATCCGAACGATGCCGATGCCTATTATAACCGCGGCAAGATTTTCATCGACCTCAACCGCAACGACGAGGCAGCGGCGGAATTTCAGCGCGCGCTGGCGATCAATCCGGACCATGCCGAGACGCGGTTCGCGCTGTGCGTCGCCGAACTGCCAATACTTTACGCCGGCCAGGATGAAATCGAACGGCGGCGGGCGGCCTATTCGCAAAAACTGCGCGCGCTGGCCGGCGATATCGAGAACGGCGGGCTCCAACGCGATCTGGCGAAGGCGATCATCGCCAAGCAGCCGTTTCTGCTTGCCTACCAAGGACGCAACGATCGCGATCTCCAAAAAACTTATGGCGAAATGGCCTGCCGCATCATGGGCCAAGAATATCCCGCTGCCGCGCTGGCGCCGCCGCCGGCGTCCGGCGAACCGGTGCGCGTCGGGATCGTCAGCAGCTTCTTCTATTTGCATTCCAACTGGAAAATCCCGATCAAGGGCTGGATCAGCCAACTCGATCGAAAGCGCTTCAAAGTCTTCGGCTATCATCTGGGGCCGCGGCGCGACGCCGAAACGGACGTTGCTGCTGGCCTATGCGATCGCTTTGTCCACCGCGCGCTGGATGTCGGCGGCTGGCGTCGCGAGATTCTGGCCGACGCGCCGCACGTGCTGATCTATCCCGGCCTGCTGATGGACAACCTTTCGCTGCAGCTTGCCGCGCAGCGGCTGGCCGCCGTGCAATGCACGTCATGGGGTCATCCGGAAACCAGCGGCATGCCGACGCTCGATTATTTTCTCAGCAGCGACGGCATGGAACCGCCGGACGCTGCAGAACACTACACCGAGCAACTGGTGCGGTTGCCGAACCTGTCGATCTATTACGAGCCGGTGGCGACCGAGCCGGTCACCGTGAGCCGCGCCGAACTCGGCTTGCGCGCGGACGCGGCGGCGTTCTGGTGCGGGCAATCGCTTTACAAGTACCTGCCGCAATTCGATCACGTGTTCGCGCGCATCGCGAGGCAGGCGCCGCAGAGCCAATTCGTCCTCCTGCGGCACCATGGCGGCGAGGCGGTCAATGAACTCTTCCAGGCGCGGCTCGACCGCGCGTTTGCCGCCGAAGGCCTTAAGGCATCCGAGTATTGCGTGTTCCTGGGCCGTCTGAGCCAGAGCAAATTCATCGCCGCCACCGGGCAGTGCGATATTTTCCTCGATAGCATCGAATGGTCCGGCTGCAATTCAGCGCTGGAAAGCCTGCCGCACAATCTGCCGATTGTGACGACGGCCGGAACGCTCATGCGCGGTCGCCACAGTGCGGCAATCCTGCAAATGATGGGCATGGGCGACACGGTCGCGGCCAGTGTCGACGACTATATTGCGATGGCGGCGCGTCTCGCCAACGATCCGGCGCATCGCCTGGCGCTCGGCGCAAGGATCGCGGACAACAAGCACAAGGTTTACCGCGACCGCGCGTGCATCATGGCGCTGGAGGATTTCCTCGACCGCGCCGCGCGGTCACGCAGCGCGGGCAGTGCCGTTAGCATGACGCAATCATCGCCTGACCAAGCCGGCAAAATTTGCCGGCTGAGGGCAGAAAGCACCGATACTTCGCCCGCCATTGCGGCGGCCTCAATCTCGATAAGCCATTGTGAATTGCTATAGTAATTATCATGGCACGAGGATTGCGAATCTCCCATCGAGAAATTGTGCGTGGGCCCGCTCGAGGGATCCCGCGCGTGTGACAGTGGAGAATGAGTTATGGGTATCTTCGGTGCTCTCAGCACGGCTGTGACGGGGATGCGAGCACAGTCATTCGCGTTGCAAAACATTTCCGGCAATATCGCCAATTCGCAGACCACCGCATTCAAGCGCATCGACACCTTCTTTGAAGATTTGATTCCGGAAAGCTCAATCTCGCAGCAATTGGCCGGCAACGTTATCGCCAATTCCGGTGCAACCAACACGGTGCAGGGTGACATCCAGAGCGCCGCGGTCTCCACCTTTATGGCGATCAATGGGCAAGGCTATTTCGTGGTCGAGAAGCCGGATGGCTTTAACGGCAACACTCCGACTTTTACCGGGAACAATCTCTACAGCCGACGTGGCGACTTCCAACTCAATCAGAATGGCTATTTGGTCAACGGCGCCGGCTATTATCTGATGGGGATTCCGATCGACCCGGCATCCGGCAATCCCAGCGGCAGCGTCCCACAGACGCTGCAATTCAAGAACAGCGCATTACCCGCTCAGGCGACCACCGAAATTGACTATGAGGCAAATCTCGCGAGCTATCCGCAAACAGCGAACGCGAGCACCGCTACCCCGGGTTCCGAACTGTTGAATCCTACGGATGTACCCGGCAGCACCGTCGGCACCTCGATCGTTGGCAGCGACAATGCGGCTTTTCTCAATGAGTCGATTGCCGGCGGCGCTGTCACGGCGTACGACACCGCCGGTACGCCGGTAAATGTCCAACTGCGCTGGGCCAAGACCGATGCAGCATCGCTCGGCGCCGGCCATAGCGACACGTGGAATCTATTCTATCAAACCGATTCAACAGCCACCGGCAGCACGGCGGAATGGATCAATGCCGGCACTGACTACACCTTCGGCGCCAATGGCCAATTGAGTCCGGCGATCAACACGGTCACTTTGTCGGGCGTGACGGTGGACGGTATCGCCGTCGGCGACATCAGCCTTGTGCATGGCTCGAATGGGATTACTCAGTTCGCCGATTCGAACGGCAATGTCCAAGTCAACCTGATGCAGCAGGACGGCTTTCCGGCCGGCCAACTGCAATCGGTCGCGGTTGGCGATAAGGGACGGATCGTCGGCACCTATTCGAATGGCCGTACGGTTGACCTTGCCCAGATTACGCTTGCCAATTTCGGCGCCGCCAACATGTTGCAGCGGATCGACGGTGGCGCCTTCGCGCAGACCTCGGAGTCCGGCTCAGCGACCTATAATGCGCCGGCGACGATCGTCGGCTCCTCGCTTGAAGGCTCCAATACCGATATCGCCGACGAGTTCACCAAGCTGATCGTTACCCAGCAGGCCTATTCGGCAAATACCCGGGTGATCACCACCAGCAACACGATGGTTCAGGATCTCCTGAACATGCTGCGGTAGCGAGGCGAATTGGCGCGATGATATGAACGGCGGCTGGCCATGAGTCTTTCCCAAGCGCTCGCTGCGGCGATCTCCGGACTGCGCGTCAACCAGTCCAGCCTGGCGCTGGTCGCGGCCAATGTCGCCAATGCCGACACGCCTGGCTATGTCCGCAAGACCGCCAACCAGGTCGCCATCGCCGGCAACGAAACTGGCATCAGCGTCAATATCAACGGCGTCCAGCGGCAACTGGACCAATATGTGCAGCGCCAATTGCGTGTCGAGAATGCCGGTGCCAGCTATGCCGACACGCGCGCGCAGATTTATCAACAGCTCCAAGACATCTTCGGCCAGCCTGGCGGCGCCAATTCGCTGGAGATCGGCTACAACAATTTCACCACAGCTTTGCAGTCGCTCTCCACCAGCCCGGACGATCCGGCGGCGCAAAGCGGCGTGATCAGCACGGCGCAGCTGCTGACCCAGCAGCTCAATCAGATGACGGCCAGCATCCAGGGCCTGCGCAGCGAAGCTGAGCTCGGGATCTCAGACGCCGTCTTAAAAGCGAACGAGGCGATGAAGCAGATCGCCGCGCTCAACCAGAAGATCGCGGCCTCCAGCCAGAACGACAGCGCGACCGCCACTCTGGAAGACCAGCGCGACGCCTATATCGACCAGCTTTCGCAGTTGATGGACATCAACGTGGTGCAAGGCGACCACAACCAAGTCTCGGTCTTCACCAATTCAGGTGTTCAACTGGTCGGCACCCAGGCCTCTCAACTGAGTTTCGATGCGCAAGGTACTGTCACGGCTGGATCGCAATGGAATGCAGACCCTACCAAACGCGGCGTCGGCACCATTACGCTCACCTCGAGCACCGGCAGTTCGATCGATCTGATCCAAAGCAACGCCATCCGCTCGGGTACCATTGCCGCCTATTTGCAGTTGCGAGACCAGGATCTGGTGCAGGCGCAGAGCCAGCTCGATGCCATCGCCGCCGGCATGGCGTCCGCGCTGTCGGATGCGACCACCGACGGCACGGCGGCAAGCTCGGGCTCGCAAAACGGCTTCGATATCGACGTCGGCAGCCTGCTGGCCGGCAACAAGATCACCGTCAACTATACCGATACGGCGACAAGCACCGCGCATACATTCACGTTCGTGCGGGTCGACGATCCGTCCGCTCTGCCGCTATCCAACAACGCGACAACGGACCCGAACGACACAGTCGTCGGCATCGATTTTTCCGGCGGCATGAGCTCGGTGGTCTCGCAGATCAACACGGCGCTCGGTTCAGCCGGCGTGGTGGCGTCCAACCCGTCGGGCACGACGCTGGAAATCCTCGATGATGGTTTAGGCAACGCCGTTGTCAATTCCGTCTCGAGCACCGCCACCGTCACCTCGCTGAGCGGCGGCAGTAGCGAGTTGCCCTTCTTCACCGACGGCACCCAGTACTATACCGGCGCATTCACGGTGACGGGGTCGCAAAGCGTGGGCCTTGCCGGCCGCATCTCGGTGAACAGCGCGTTGATCAACGATCCGAGCAAGCTCGTTGCCTATGCGTCCGGCATCGCGGCCGGCGACAGCACCCGGCCGGACTTCATCTATCACCAGCTGACCTCCGCCAGCCTGACCTTCTCCCCAGCCACTGGGATCGGCAGTACAGCCTCGCCGTTCTCCGGGTCGATCACCACTTATCTGCGTCAGGTCATCACCCAGCAAGGCGAAGCGGCCGACAACGCCAACAATCTCAAGCAGGGTCAGGACATCGTTCTGAGTTCGTTGCAGCAGCGGTTCAACGATGCATCGAGCGTCAACGTCGACCAGGAGATGGCTAACTTGGTCACGCTGCAAAATGCCTATGCCGCCAATGCCCGCGTGCTGTCGGCGGTCAGCGCCATGTTCGACACCCTGATGAAGATGTGAGGACAGCATGAGCGTCTCCACGGTTGGAGCGCAAGCGGCGCTCGCCATCCAGCAGCTGACCAATATGCGCGCGCAGTTTGACGACCTGCAGCGCCAGCTCAGCACCGGCCAGAAATCGGACACTTATGCCGGTCTTGGCATCAATCGCGGTGTCACCATCAGCCTGAACGCGCAGCTTGCCGCCATTAGCGGCTATACCGACACGATCAATATCGTCGGCACCCGTATTAGCGTCATGGATACCGCGCTCAGCAGCATGACCGACCTGACCGCCGCGGTTAAAACCGCGATGGCGCAGGCTTCGACTGCCGGCGACGGCAGCGGCGTGACCATCGCGCAGCAAACGGCGCAAACCTCGCTCGATCAATTGCTGAGCTTGCTAAACACGCAGTCCGGCAATCGCTATCTGTTTTCCGGCCGCGCCACCGACCAGCCGGCGGTGGATACGCTCGATCACATCCTCAACGGAAACGGCGCCCAGGCTGGCCTCAAACAACTCATTTCCGAACGCAACCAGGCCGACCTCGGCGCCGACGGTCTTGGCCGCCTGGTCATCAGCACTCCCACGGCCAGTTCGGTGTCGCTTGCCGAAGACGCGGCCTCCCCTTTTGGGCTCAAGCTCGCTTCGGTCAGCTCAAACCTGAGCAACGCGACCGTCAGCGGGCCGAGCGGCTCACCCGCCTCGCTCTCCGTCGACTTTTCCGGCGGCAATCCGAACGTTGGCGACACCATAACGCTGCGCTTCAATCTGCCCGACGGCACCAGCGAGAACCTGACCCTCACCGCCACCACCGATTCGCCGCCTGGCGCCAACCAGTTCACCATCGGCGCTACGCCGGCCGCGACCGCCGCCAATTTCCAGACAGCCCTCACGACCAGCATCGGCAAGCTTGGCGCCACTTCGCTGACGGCGGCGTCATCGGTTGCCGCGTCCAACGACTTCTTCAACGCCGACGTCAATAATCCGCCGCAGCGCGTGGCCGGGCCGCCGTTTGACACCGCCACCTCCATGACCGCCGGCAGTGCCGCCAACACGGTCATTTGGTACACCGGTGAAGCCGGCAGCGATCCGGCGCGCGCGACCGCAACCGCGCTCGTCGATCAGTCGCTGGTGGTTTCCTACGGCGCGCGTGCCAATGAGGCCGGCCTACGCTCCCTGGTGCAGAACGTCGCGACGCTTGCCGCCGTCACCATAACCCCGAGCGACCTCAACGCGACGGATCTGAGTGCCGCGCTGAGCCAACGACTAACCGCCAATCTGAATGCGTCTAACGGCGTCGCCGGGATCGAAGTGGATCTCGGCAATGCGCAAACCACGCTCAACAACGCGAAAAGCCGGCAGCAGCAGATCACAACGACGCTGAACAATTTTCTTCAAGAAATTAATGGCGTCTCCAATGAGGAAGTCGGCGCCAAACTTCTCGTATTGCAGACCCGCATGCAGGCTTCGATGCAGGTCACGGCCATGTTGTTCCAGACCAGCTTGGTCAACTACCTCTGATAGCCCAATAGAAAAGGCCGCGGCGTGTCCGCGGCCTTTCGTCGGATTGATGCTTGTCGCGTCAGGCGCGACCGAGCAGCCCTGCGGCCAACTCGCGATTGATGTTGATCAGCAAGCCGAGAGTTTCCGGCTTCGGATCGGCCAGGATCGTCATCGTCTGCTTGAACACAAATATGCCGAGGTTGGCGACGTTCTGGCGTAAGCCGGCGGGCAAAGGATTGTCCTTGTTGGTCGCCGACGTCACGAAGATCGACCAAAGCTTGCGGTTATAGTGCAGCGCCGCATCGAGTTCGGGGCGCTTGCCCTCCCAGCCGTCGCGGATCGCTTGCAAGCGGGCGGCTGCAGAAAGCAGCAGATCGGCTTCCAGCTCACGCGGATTTGCGGTTTGAACCGCGACGGCCCCGTAGGCCTTTGTCGGGTGTTGCATGATCGAGGAGTTCCTTCTCGTAAGCAATTAGGGTCTTGGCGCTCTTGAGCGCTTTGTACATTTCACCGGCGAGGATGTGGTTGCTCATCTCGACCATGTGCGGCCACGCACTCGGCGCCGCCTGCACCAGATCGCGCATCAATGCGAAATAGGTCGCGTGATGCATGCTCGGGTCGCGTGAGGTGTACATGAGCTGGGTCGCGAGATAGATCCGCTTGGCCGGTGTATCGGCCAGCGCCGGCGTCATGATGTCTTTCTCGCGCAACATCGGCGCCTGCCCTTCGATGAGCAGCCTGGTGCGCTGATCGCCGTTGGTGACGATGCATTCGCCGAGGATGAAGCGCTCGCCCGGCTTGAGTTCGACCTTGAGACCCATTCGCTCTAGCTCCTTGCGACCGCTTGTCTGAGCCGGCGCGCCGCAAGAAGGTTTTCCTGCGCCATGTTAGGCCGCCGACGCGACGACTAGTCGGGACTACTTAGCTGAACAGTCGCAGGACGTTCTGGTCGGCCTGCGCCGCTAGTGACAACGCGGTGGTCGACAGTTGCTGCCGGGTCTGCAAGGCGAGCAGATTGGCGCCCTCCTCGTTGCTGTCGGCGAGCGTGAGATCGTCAGACCCGGTCTGCAACGTATTGATCATCGCCTTCGTGAAGTCCTGGCGGATTTGCACGGTCGCCAGGCTGGAACTCAGGGTCTGGGATTCCGAACGCAGCGAGGTCAGCGCGCTCGCGAGTTCAGTTCCTGCCGTCGTGATGTCCGACACGGTTGCCCAGTTGTTGGCGGCGTTGCCGATGCTGAGCGGTGCGCTGTTGACGTTCGTGTAGTCGACGCCGGCCACGCTCACGCTTGAGCCGCCGGTATCGTCGAGATTGAGGGTCAAGGTGTCGCCGGCGAGCAGATTGACGCCGTTGAAGCCGGAATCGCCGGCCAGTTGGCCGATCTGGGTCAGCAGGCTGTTAAACTGCGAGGACAGGCTCGCCAAGGTCACGGTGTCGGATGTCTGCTGGGCTTGGCTGACGAGCGATTGCGCCGATTGCACGAGCTTGGTGATGGCCGTGATGCCATTGTTGGCCGCTTGAATGGTGTTGACGCCGCTGGACATCCCATCCAACAGGTTGCTCAGGTCGTTGGCTTTTACGGTCAGGCTCTGCGCCGTGAAAAAGTTGATGGCGTTATCAAGAGCCGAGTTGACCTTCTTGCCGGTGGCCAGCCTGGTTTGCGTCTTGGTGATCAAGTTTGACGTCTGCTGCAATTGCAGAAGGTTGGAACGTACGCCGGCGGAAAGTACAATGTCGCTCATGGCAGACTCCTTGCCCGCGAAGGTCAAATCGCTCACCGGCGATAATGGATTGTTAGGGTTGACGTACGGTTAATACCGCCACCGTTAATAATTGGTTAACCATAAATATGGGGCGCGCAAAAAAACGGCGGCCCGGAGGCCGCCGTTTGCATCAGTATTGTTGCCGCGATTAGCGGAACAGGCGCAGCACGTTCTGGTCGGCCTGCGAAGCCAGTGACAGGGCGGTGCTCGACAGCTGCTGGCGGGTCTGCAACGCAAGCAGGTTGGCACCTTCCTGGTTGGAATCGGCCAGCGTGAGGTTGTCGGAACCGGTCTGCAACGTGTTGATCGTCGCCTTGGTGAAGTCCTGACGAATCTGCACGATCGACAGGCTCGAACTCAGCGTCTGAGACTCAGAACGCAGCGTGGTGAGCGCGGCGGCCAAATCGGTGCTCGCCGCCGTGATGGCAGCACTGTCGGCCCAGTTGTTGGCCGCGTTGGCGATGCTCAGCGGTGACGCGGTGGCGTCGGTGTAGTCGACGCCGGTCACAGCGGTGGTCGAGGTGCCGGTTTCGTTGAGGTTGACGGTCAGGGTATCGCCGCCAAGCAGGTTGACGCCGTTGAAGCCGGCGTCGCCAGCGAGCTGGCCGATCTGGGTCAGCAAGGAGGTGAACTGCGAGGACAGGGTCGCCTGCACTGCGGTATCGGTGGTCTGCTGTGCCTGGCTGACGAGCGACTGCGCCGACTGCACCAGCTTGGTGATTGCCGTGATGCCGTTGTTGGCGGCCTGAATCGTGTTGATGCCGTTGGACATGGAGTCCAACAAGCCGTTCAGGTCGCTGGCGCGATTGCTGAGGCCTTGCGCGGTGAAGAAGCTGTTCGGATTGTCGAGAGCCGAATTGACTTTCTTGCCGGTGGCCAGCCGGGTCTGCGTCTGGCCGATCAAATCCGAAGTTTGCTGCAATTGCAGCAGATTTGAACGGACGCCTGCTGATAGAACGATGTCGGACATCTTACGTACCTTTCTGGTCTACTTGCCTTACTGGCATTGCCACGTGTCGATCCGGAGGATCTGCCGCATGTAATGGCACAGCGCCCACAAATGGTGCGTAAAAGAACGTAGTTAATGAGTTGTCGTTTTATTAATCAGTCTTGGCCTGTGCAATTCGTCACGTTCGCAAGCCGCTAACGCTAATGGTTCGTTAATCGTCAAGTTTCGTTTACCTCTCTGCGCTACGCTGTGGGTGTAATCGGTACGCGCGTATGACTTCAGTCGTCGGTTCATCTTCCGCGAGCTACTACGCGTCGCTTTTCAGCGCGAGCACCGCCTCGAATTGGCTCGCCGACGCATTCACCGCGATTCAGAACCAACAAAATCAGGGCGGCCTTCTCGGAATGCTCGCGAATGCCGGCGGTGACGGCAGCATCAGCTCATTCCTCGATCAAAGCTCGACTATTTCCAGCCAGCTTTCATTGATTTCGCAAAACAGCGTCAGCAATTCAGGCAGTCTTATTGCGCAGATTGCGGCGCAAACGATTCAGCAAAGGAACGACAAAAAGGCGCAAGAAGCGATCGATGCGCTGACGGCGACGCAACAAGCGGTGCAGCCGAAAAACGTCCTCGATCCGACCATCTTTTTGCCGAACGGGACGACGATCGATACCAACAGTAATATCATGACGATGCCGGACGGCACGCAGTACGACACCACGACCGGCGCGAAATACGTCGATCCCGCCTCGATCATCCAGATGGCGAACGGCGCCTATCTAGACACCAAGAACAACATATTGACGTTGGCCGACGGCACCAAGATCGACACGGTGACCGGTCTGAAGATTTCGACCACAGCGTAGCGGCGGCTCTGAGCCGCCCGGCGCGAAACGATCGGTTAAGCGTTTTCGGAAATTTCCTAGGAGGTGCGGCAGAGCGCCAACGGCTGGCTCGTTTTGGCGGCCGGCGGATTGGCGCGGCCGGAAGCGCCGTAAGTCGACGGTGCCTGCTTGCGGGCGAGTTCGTCCGACACGCCGCGGATGATGCCCTCCGAGACCGCATGCGCCGTCGCCAGCACCGTGAGATTGGTCTTCAGCAAGGTGCGGAACTTGTCGTGGCGTTTGCGCAAGTGATCGAGCGCGTCGGGCAACGTCTGAGCGACGAAGTCGCCGGCGGCTTTCAGGCGACCGCTTTCGGCGGTGTATTGTTGCGTCAGCTCGAGTTTTACCTGATCCAAATCGACGGCCGCGCGTAGGTGTCCGGCTCGCACCCGTGCCGTTTCTTCCATCACGGTTTCCGTCAGTCGGTCCATGATTTTTTCCAGGTTAGCGATCGCTCGGGTGGCTTCGCTCGCACTGGCAATCGGGTCGGCGATAGGGGCTTTAGGTTCGCTCATGGGCGGGCCTCCTGGTGAGCGATCAGGCTGCGGTAGACTTCGTCGGCGATCCCGACGCCGCCGGCCTTGGCGAAAGTCTTGGAATATTCGTTGGTGAGAAACGAGCGCCATACCCCGCCTGCGCCGCCGCCGCCGAACGGGCCTTCGCCATCGATGCCGGTGAACATCTGTTGGAACATGGAATTCAGGAATACCGCCTCAAAGTCCTGTGCCGCGGCTTTGGCCTTTGCATTGTTGGCAGTGCCGGCGATTTTGGCGGACGCCGCTTGATTGGCGGTCATAAGATCGAGCGCCGTAAGTCCGGGCGGGGGCAGGGTGATGCCTGCACTCATCACATCACCTCGATGTCGGCTTGGATCGCGCCCGCCGCCTTGATTGCCTGCAGGATGGCGATCAGGTCGCGCGGGCCGATGCCGAGCGCGTTCAAGCCGTCAACAAGCTGCTGCAAAGACACGCCGTCTTTGACCAGCGCGAGCTTCTTGCCGTCTTCCTGCACGCCAATATTGGTGCGCGGCACCACCTTGGTCCTGCCGCCGCGCGAGAATGGCGACGGCTGACTGACCTGCGGCGTCTCGGTGATGGTGACGGTGAGATTGCCCTGCGCGACCGCCACCATGGACACGCGGACGTCGCGGCCCATGACAATGATGCCGGAGCGTTCGTCGATCACGATCTTGGCGGCCTGGTCCGGCTCGACCTGAAGCTGCTCGACGTCGGTGAGCAGCGAGACCACGTTGCCGCGATATTGCTGCGGCACGGTAATGCCGATGGTGGCGGGATCCAGGGGTTCCGCCGTCGGCACGCCGATGAAGTCGTTGATCGCTGCGGCGATACGCTTGGCGGTGGTGAAATCGGGATTGCGCAGCGCCATGCGCAACTGGCTCTCGCGGTTGAGGTTGAACTCGATTTCGCGCTCGATCAGAGCGCCATTGGCGATGCGGCCGACGGTCGGCACGCCGCGCACGATTTTGGCGGCTTCGCCCTCGGCCTGGAATCCACCGATGGCGACCGAACCCTGGCCGACCGCATAGACATTGCCGTCGGCGCCGAGCAGCGGCGTCACCAGCAGCACGCCGCCCTGCAGGCTCTTGGAATCGCCGAGCGCGGAGACGGTGATGTCGATGCGGGTGCCTTGCGTGGAAAACGGCGGCAGGTTGGCGGTCACCATCACCGCCGCGACGTTGCCGGTGCGCAGCGTCTGGCCGCGGATGTTGACGCCGAGCCGCTCCAGCATGGCGGTGAGCGACTGCTTGGTGAAGGGGATGTTGTTGAGGGTGTCGCCGGTGCCGTTGAGACCGACCACCAGGCCGTAGCCGATCAATTGGTTCTGCCGCACGCCCTCGATATTGGCGAGGTCTTTGATGCGCGACGTCGCCCCGGCGTTCACCGGGACACACAAGGCCAAAAGCACCGCAACGCATGCGGCCCGCAACGTCTTCGTCATCACTGCTCCCCAATGTGACGTCTGACTGGCAAGCACTATGCGAACGCCATGCCAAGGTTGGCAGTGCCGCCAAGGCTCTGATAACGCGTCCCATTCCGCATTTTGCCGGTGTGATCGAGCGGCCGGCGAGGCGGGCAGCTTCGGCCAGGGAGGTAATTTTTGCCGGCAGTTTTACCGGCCATTAACCATACCGGGCGAGGCTAGCGGTATTCGGGGGCCGGCACCGCAACCGGCAGGGGTCTTGGCTATGCGCGTCTATGGGCCGAATGGAACCGCAGTGGCCGCGGCGCCGGCATCCGCGCGGCGGGCCGGCGGTGGGGGGTTTTCCATCGACGAGGGAACGGAAGCGCCGCGCAACGCTGGCGCTACCGGGTCGTTGCGGTCGGTTGCCTCCGTCGATGCGCTGATCGCGCTGCAAGGCGTGGAGGACCCGACCGAGCGCAAGAAGCGCGCGGTCATCAAAGGCCGCCATGCGCTCGATCTGCTCGAAGCGCTCAGGCTCGGTCTGCTCGACGGTAACGTCGATCCCTCGATGCTGTCCCGTCTGAAGGTCATCGCCGACGGCCTCAATGATGGCTCGGGCGATCCCTCGCTCGACGCCTTGCTGGGCGAGATCGACCTCCGGGTGGCCGTGGAGCTGGCCAAGGTCGGTGTCCGCTAGGTTATCGAGGCGACGCGGCGCCCGCTGGCTTTCCCGGGCAAGTCACTGGAATGTCATAATATTCCGCCGGAAAGCATGCCCCTACTCGGATATTGTCCGGCGCCCGGCGGCCGTATATAAGCCTGCCGCGCGAGGGGGAGGATGGCTCGCCCAAAGAACATAAGAAGACAGGGAGTGAGTGGGATGTTGGCCAAGACCAAAAGCTATCGGCCTTCGGACAAGGAGCCGTTCATGAACGAACGGCAGCGGGAATATTTCCGGCAGAAGTTGTTGGCCTGGCGGGAGGATATTCTCAAAGAGGCGAAAGAGACCCTGCTGCATCTGCAGGAAGAAAATCAGAATCATCCGGACCTGGCCGACCGCGCCTCGTCCGAAACCGACCGCGCCATCGAGCTCAGAGCGCGCGACCGCCAACGCAAGCTGATCGCCAAGATCGACGAGGCGCTCACCCGCATCGACGACGGCACCTACGGCTATTGCGAGGAAACCGGCGAGCCGATCTCGCTGCGCCGGCTGGAGGCCCGGCCGATCGCGACGCTCTCGGTCGAGGCACAGGAGCGCCACGAGCGGCGCGAGCGCGTCTATCGCGACGACTGAGCCGCGACGCAGCGCCTCATGCTAGCGCATGATCCCGAAAAGCATGTCCTCGACCCCGATCGGGGATGGGAACCGGTTTTCGGAAAAGATCATGCGCCAGCAAAATGTTAGGCGGCATTCTGATTCAATCTGAACGGATCAGACTCTAGGGCGCGTACTCATAAATACAGCTTGTTGAGCGCGGCGGGCTGAATGTCCGCTCCTACCCTAATAGCGACCGTTGTGCGGACGCTCCAAAAGCGTCGCGAAGGGCCAAGAGCAGTCATTGGGGCGCCCCCAATACTTCTTGATCGTGTCCGATCATTCGGGGGCAACAATACGCTCCAACTCATTTAGTCGTGGCTATCTCGGTGCATCGTCACAGATTCGAATAACAACGGCGAATTCTATTTCGCGCTGCATGAACCACAATGCGATATTGTGATCTTGATATCATGATAAATAGCACTCATCATGTTGGGCGCCACTAAAACCGGCGCGCAAGATGGGAGGCAACTATGAATATTATAAAGCTCGCAGCCTTGTCAGTTGTCGGTTGCTTGGCATACGGAACCGCCAACGCCCAGGTTCTTACCATCGTTACGACCCGCGCAGGCTCGTTCACCAATTCGATCGGCGCCGCGGTTGCCAAGGTTGTGGTCGAAAAAGGCGGGCTGAAGGCGACCGTATCACCGCAACAATCTCACGGCCTGGAGACGGTTAATGACGGCAGCGCCGAACTGAGTTTGGCGACGATTTCCGACGTCCAGCAATACGTCACGGGAACGATCGACTATGCCGGCAAGGGTGTGAAGAAAAACATCCGGATGATCGGGCGTTTGGTGCCGATCAGAACGGCCGGTTTGGTGCGGCTTGATTCCGATATCAAGACGCTTGCGGACGTCAAAGGGAAACGGGTTCCCAGCGGTTTTCCCGCACAGAAGTCGGTGCACCGGGTGGTGCTTTCCCAACTCGCCGGCGCCGGGCTCACGGAAGCAGATGTCAAAACGGTGCCGACCCGCAACATCGTTTCCAGCGCCGACGATTTCGCCGCCGGCAAGACCGACATTTTCTGGTTTGCGCTCGGCTCGGCCAAGGTCAAGCAAGTCGCGGCCAGCGTCGGAGGCCTGCGCGCTATTTCGGTCGAGACCACGCCGCAAGCGATCGCGGCGATGAAAAAGTACGTGCCGGGCTCCTATCCGGCGGTGATCAAGCCGTCGAAACGCCTCGAGGAAGTCCGCTCGCAGATCACGGCGCAGGCCTATGACGTCGTATTCTTCACCAATCCCAAAATGTCGGACGATGTCATCTACAAAGTCACCAAGGCGATCTACGAGAACAAGAAGGACATGGCGGCTGTGTTCGGCGCTCTCAACGGGTTCGTGCCCGCAAAGATGGCGACGGCCTACGACAACCTTGCGTATCATCCGGGCGCCATCAAGTTCTTCAAAGAAAAGGGCATGTGGCCGCCGAAGGATCCGTCCTGATCGACGACGCCTGATTGAGTTCACCGCCGCGCAACCGAGCGCGGCGGCGGGCCGCTCGTGGATGTCCAAGGGCCAACATGAAAATTCTAGTGAATACCCTGGCGGTCACCTTGACCTGCGGCGTTCTGGCGTGGGCAGGCGACCTCGTTCGTATGCTGGGGTTTGTCATCTACGTCGAGCAGTACATCGCGGTGATGGTGGCGCTGGCATTGCCACTGGTCTTTCTCACGGTGCCGGTCCGGCGCGCGGAGGCGCACCCCGAGCAGGAAGGCGGCCGGCGTAGCGGGCCGGTGCCGTGGTTCGACATGTTGGCCGCCGGCGTAGGTTTCGCCCTCGGTATCTACATCGCGTTCCGTTTTCCGGATTTGTCGGAGATGGGATCGCAACGGCCGTGGGACGGGCTTATTCCGGCGATCGTGCTGTGCCTGCTGTTCCTTGAGGGGTTGCGCCGTACCTCGGGTACGGCAATTACGGTGGTCGTCGTCGTGTTTTTCATCCTGGCGCTGATCGGCCATCTGCTGCCGGGCGCGCTTACCGGGCGCCATGTTCAAGTGGACCGGCTGGTCTATTTCCTGGTCTGGGATGCCAGCGCCCTGTTCGGCCAGGTTATGCAGATCATCACGACGGTGGTGGTGGCCTTCGTCTTCTTCGGTAACACCCTGTTCAAGTCCGGCGGATCGGCATTTTTTACCGATATTTCACTGGCGCTGATGGGCCGCTACCGCGGCGGCCCCGGCAAGATCGCGATCATGGCCTCGTCGCTGTTTGGAACGATCTCCGGCAGCGTGGTGGCCAATGTCGTGACCACCGGTGTCGTCACCATCCCGCTCATGAAAAAGGCCGGCTTTCGTCCGCAGCTCGCCGCCGCCATCGAAGCGGTGTCGTCGACCGGCGGTCAGCTCATGCCGCCGGTGATGGGCATTGCGGCGTTCCTGATTGCCGAGTTCCTGCAAGTTCCCTATTCGGAAGTCGCGCTTTCAGCGCTGATCCCCGCCTTGCTTTTCTACCTGGCACTGTTTCTGCAGGCCGACCTTGAGGCGGCCCGGCAGGGACTGCGCCGCGTCGATGAAGATCAAATTCCGCGTGCCTGGCAAGTGCTGAAGGACGGTTGGCACTTCCCGATCCCCTTTGTCGTCTTGATCGGCACACTGTTCTGGCTCAATTATGAACCGGCGCTCGCGGCGATGGCGGCGGCAGCCGCGGTGATTGCGGCCTCGGTTATTTTCGGCTTCAAGGGTAAGCGGTTTAATCCTTACGATTTCTACGAGGTCCTGCGCGACACCGGGCTGACCGTCATCGATCTATTCATGATCGCCGCCGCAGCCGGCACCGTGATTGCCACCTTGAACTATTCCGGCCTCGGATTCTCTTTGACGCTTGCTTTGGTTCAAATCTCCGGCGGCAATCTGCTGGCATTGCTGGTTATCGCCGCGATCGCCTGCATTATCTTGGGGATGGGGATGCCGACGGTCGGCGTCTATATCCTCCTTGCAACGTTGGTCGCGCCGGCCTTGATCCAGATGAAGGTCGACCCCATGGCCGCGCATCTGTTCATTCTCTATTTCGGCTGCCTATCCATGATCACGCCGCCGGTCGCCATAGGCGCCTACGCGGCGGCTCACTTGGCGGGGGCCGATCCGATAAAAACCGGCTTCGAGGCAGTCCGGTTCGGTTGGCTGGTGTTCCTTGTGCCTTTCTTGTTCGTATTCTCCAGCACGTTGTTGATGCACGGCGAACCAATAATGATCGCGATCGATTTCGTCGCGGCCGTTGTCGGTGTCGGTTTTGGGGCGGCAAGCGTCATGGGATATTCCGTTCGGCATCTCGCCGCCGTCGACCGCATTGTCTACCTCGTTGCGGGACTGTTTTTGCTGCTCCCGATCGGCGCATTTGGCATCGGGCGCTGGGTCAATCTTGTCGGTCTCGCATTGGCGATTGGCATCGTCGTGCGCGAGAAACTGCTTCGCCGCAACGTGGTCGCTAACGTCCAGTCACGGTAAATCGCCAGACATCAAGCAAGGCTGATCTATGCAAATTCTTATTTTGGATCGGGGCGTCCACCTCGACCCCAACGCCGTGCGGCGCGAATGCCCAGCGATGAATTTCGACGTCGCCCGCAATGTCGATGAGGCCTTGAAAATTTGCGCCGGGGCCGAAGTCCTGTTGGCGATGGCACACGATGTCACCGACGAACTCATCAGCCACATGCCGCGGCTGCGCTATCTCTGCGCGCTGTCGGCCGGCACGGACAGGCTGGAAACGCTTACGGCGCTGAGGCCGGATGTCCGCGTCACATCGAGCCGCGGAATTCATGGCCCGCAGATGTCGGAACTGGCTTTCCTGTCCATGATTGCGCTGTCGCGGGATTTCACCCGCATGCAGCGCAACCAGCGAAAGCGCGTTTGGGAACGCTGGCCGCAAAAACTTATATTCGGCAAAACGGCGGTGATTGCCGGCATCGGACCGATCGCCGAGGAACTCGCCGCCCGCTGCGTTGCCTTCGGCATGCACGTCATGGGCGTGAGCGATGCGCGCACCAGCGCACCGAATTTCGAGAAGCTGTTTCCCCGCGCCCAGTTGCGGGATGCCGCAGGCCTTGCCGATTTTTTAATCGCGCTGGTACCGCTGAGCGCTAAAACCCGTCACATGATCGATGGCGACGTTCTCTGCGCAATGAAGCCCGAAGGCATTCTCATTAATCTCGCCCGGGGTCCTGTGGTGGATGAGCAGGCACTCATCCAATCCTTGCGCGAAGGCCGCCTTGCCGGCGCGGGGCTCGACGTGTTCGAAACTGAACCGCTACCCGCCGACAGCCCCCTATGGGACATGCCGAACGTCATCATCACGCCCCGCATCGGCGGCATGAGCGACGTCTATGGCGATCAGGTATTGCCGCTCGTCATGCATAACCTGCACTGTTTCGCGCAGGGGCGATTGAATGAGATGAAGAACATAGTGCGCGAATGACGTAGCTTAGCAAGGCATCAAGCGGCCTTGGCAAACTCAGCCTGCACCGACTTTTCGAAGGCGGGCACTTTCTGGACGCTCGGACGGCTCTTCATCCGTTCGAAATGCGCCGTACAGTTCTTAAATCCTGAAAGGTCGAGATCGAATAGAAATCCTCGGCGGAAGCATCAGAAAAAGTGCGCATCCGGTGCGGTAAAGTGATCGAAGAAATAATCGCGTTCCGCCAGCATCTCGTCGGCAAGCTTATAGTTTTCAAATAGATGCTTGATGGCGATTTCGCGAACGCTCACGCCGCCGCCCGGCAGCTCGCAAACACCAGCAGGGTGGCTAATCCGGCTAAGATATGTCCGCGTCCTAGCAAAAATGACAGCCTGTCTCGTTATCCCGATCGAAAATATCGTGTAGTGCGAGGTGATAAGATTGTTGAGTTTGATGATGATTTTGTCGATATCTCTGATGCCGATGCGCAATAGCTAATGAGCGAAACTTATCACATCCTGTCCTAGGAGCCCCGGTAGCGGGACGAAGCGGGGTATTAGCAAAAAATTTCGAGAAATATGAACTCGCGTGCGGTTCATGGTCGATTTTCTGCGCCATAAACAAACGGTAACGCTTTTGGTGTCGAGTTCAGTGAAAAGGAGTGCCAATTTGTGTCGTACGTCATCAGATTTTTTGAGAAGATCTATCGCGAGAAGAAATTAGAACCAAGGCCAGTAGGTCTCGCGTAGAATTTCGATACGCGGCTGTCGTGACGCGCCGCCGAGTGTCCGCTCTTGGGAGCAAGGCGGACATAAAACGTCGCAGAGCGGACATTGGCCAACCGCTGCTCACCAATCTCGATTTATAAGTACACGTCCTAACTCACCATTATTGCCAATCGCTCGGCTTGATGTCCGGCACGCGGCGGCCGCGGGCGCGCCGGTCGTACATTTCGCTCCAACGTGAAATCGCGGTCTGCGGGGCCGGCATCAGGGCGCGGGCGATGATGGCGAACAGCGCGCCGAAGGCGAAGCCGCCGATATGCGCCCACCATGCAACGCCGGCCGCCATTTCCGGACGCGCCAATTCGCTCGATCCCTGCAACACCTGCAGCCCGAACCAGATGGCGGCGAACAGGATCGCCGGCACCGGGATGAACAAGGGAATGAACAGGATCGGCACGATCGTGATCACGCGTTCGGTCGGATAGATCACCGCATAGGCGGCGATCACCGCGGCGATGGCGCCGGACGCACCGAGCACCGGCGCAGGCGACATCGGATGCGTCGCGATCTGCACCATATTGGCCGACAACGCGCCACCCAGATAGAGCAGCACGAACAGGAAGCGGCCGAAGCGCGCCTCCATCGCCGGCCCGAAGATCCAGAGGAACCACATGTTGAAGATGATGTGCAGCCAGCCGCCGTGCAGGAAGGCGTTGGTGATCAGCGGCCAATAGTCGTACGGGTTGAGGCCGACCGAGCGCGCGAGATCGGGCGCGGTGTAGCGCAGCGGGATCAGCGCGTAGTGCGCCAACACGTTGTCGAGCGCATAGGGCGGCAGGCTCCAGATCGCCAGGAACACCGCCGCGTTGACGATGATGAGCGCGAGCACAATCGCGGGATGGGCGGCGCGCGGGGCGGTGTCGATGAAGGGAAAAATAAGCGTCTCCAAACCAGAGCAGAAGTCCCGGCGTCTCGACGGCTATGTCGTAATGCGATGTGCGTGGCGCAAGTGAGCTTCGACACGCGGCATTTGGACCATTGTATCTCCCCCCAAAACGTCCGCGGCCCCCGGCTGGGGAGCTGCCGGAGGCCGCGTCGTAGACGCCGTTTTGCGCTCGCGAGACGAAAACGGCGCGGGAGCCCGATAAGCTACGCGGGGACTAAACGGTTACGCAGGGTCTCGTCCGAAAACCGGTCTCCCTCCCTGATCCGGTGCGGGACATGCTTTGCGGGTCATGCGCTAGAACGGCAGCACCACGTCCATCAATTGCTGGCCGTAGCGCGGTTGCTGCACGTCGGTGATCTGGCCACGCCCTCCATAGGCGATGCGCGCCTGCGCGATCTTGCTGGAGTCGATGGTGTTGTCGCTTTCGATATCCTCCGGCCGCACGATGCCGGCCACGATCAGCTCGCGGATCTCGAAATTGACCCGGATTTCCTGCCGGCCCTCAATCACCAGGTTGCCGTTAGGCAGCACCTGCGTGACCACGCCAGCGACGTTGGTCTGCAAAGCCTCCTGTCGGTTGACCGAGCCCTTGCCGTCACTCGACGCGGTCGAATCCGCGGTCAGGATACGGCCGGGCAGGATGGCAGTGGCCGGGTTTTTGATAGTTTTGCTGCCGAGGAAGTCGGTGATGCCGGAATCCTCGGTGTTGCTGCGGCTGCGTTGGGTCTCGTTGGCGATGGCCGCCTTGTCGGTGATATTGACCTTCACGGTGAGAATGTCGCCGACCTGGTGGGCGCGCTGGTCCTTGAAGAAGGCGCGCGAGCCGTTGCGCCACAGCGAATTCGGATTGTACGAGGCCGGCTGCGGCGCCGGCATCGGCATCTGCACCGGTCTGTAGCCCGGCCGTGCGGTCGGATTGTCGACCGCGGCGAGCGGCGGCGGCCGTCCGATATTAGCGATACGCTGGAAGGCCGCGCAGCCGCTGAGCAGCGAAGCTGCCAGCGCGGCCAACACCGCACGACGCATGACTTGAGACACATTCATCGACGTTACTTTCACTGATGCGCGTGAGGCGCGCAGTTTCAACCGGTCAGAACACAGCGTCCTATTGCGTCATGGGTCAGCGCCTCGCGATGCTTCCGGGCGGTGTGGGCGCGATATTGGCCGCCAGCCGCGCCGTGGTGCCGGAGACGACAACGCGGCCCGGCCCGGCGACGATGCCCTGCACCGTGCGCTTGGATTGCTCGTTGAGCACCGAAATGAGATCACCCTCGGCGCCGCCTTCGGTCGCGCGCCCGCGCACCGTCAGCGTGATGCCAGGCACGCGATAGACCAGCGTGACCATCTCGTTGCGCTGGACGATTTTGGGCTTCATCAGGTCGCTGGCGCGCAGCGGCCGGCCCGGCTCCAGCGTGTTACGGGCGGCCAGGCCGACAGCCTGCTCAGCCTCCTTCAGGACATCGCCCCTGATCTCGCGGCGGTCGCGGCGCTCCACGATCACATCGGACCCTTTGAGAATTTCGCCGCGCGTGACAGCATGCACGACGGCAATCGTCTCGACCGTTGCCGCCGCCCGGCCGGTCAAACGAATCGTGCCGTGGCCGGTGGCGCTGATCGGAATGTCGAGCGAGGCGGCAAACCGGCCGGTGAGGGCATTGAAATCGATCCTCCCGACGCGCGGTTCGCCTTTGGCGCTGGGGTCGACGTGGATGGTACGCAATTCGCGGTCGAAACTGAGCACGATATCCCGGACCGCCCCGAGCCTGAATCGTTTTGCGAGCGCCTCCGAAAGCAGACCTTCGATTTCCGTCGGCGCGATCGCGCGGCTGGCGCGGGTGACGGAAACTTCGGTCAAGCCGGCGGTATCGAGGCCGACCAGCGCATGCGCGCGTACCGCCTCGACCACCGCGTCCGCCGAAACCATGCCGGTCGCCCCAAGATCGGGCGAGCGGAAGATCGGCACATTGGCGATGATGCCGGCGTTGTCGATCAGATCGCCGACCCTGACCACGCCGCTGCTGACGACGACGGCGGGCCGCAACACAGGATGGAGCGGTTCGAGCGTGGCCGCCGGCGCCGAGGTGGCGGCGCCGAATGCCAGGAACGCCATCAACACTGTGGTGACAATGCGGATCATGGTTATGCCTCAGCGCATCAGGTTGGAGGCTGCCTGCAGCATCTGGTCGGCGGCGGAGATCACTTTGGAATTCATCTCGTAGGCGCGTTGCGCGGCGATCAGATCGGAAATCTCGGTCACCGCCTCGACGTTCGCCTGCTCGAGATTGCCCTGTTGCAGGTCGCCGGCGCCGTCGGTGGCCGGCAAGCCGTCCTGCGGCGGGCCGGAGGCCGGCGTTTCGGTGAACATATTGTCGCCAACGGCGAGCAGACCGGCCTGGTTGACGAAGCGTGTGAGCGTGATCTGGCCGAGCACGGTCGGGGTGGTGGAGCCTTGCGGCGTCACCGACACCTGGCCTTGCGCGTTGATGGTCAGGCCGGTCGCGTTCTGCGGGATGGTGATCGCCGGCTGCACGACATTGCCCTTAGCGGTGACGATGCGCCCTTGCGCGTCCATCTGGAACGAGCCGTCGCGGGTGTAGGCGTAGCTGCCGTCGGGCAGGGCGATCTTGAAGAAGCCCTCGCCGCGGATCGCGAGGTCGAGAGTACCGCCGGTTTGCGTCAACGTGCCTTGCGTCATCATGCGCGGCGTTCCCACCGTCTTGACGCCGCCGCCGAGATCGATGCCGACCGGCAGAATGGTGCCTTGCGAGGAGGCTTGGGTGCCGATGCGGCTGACGTGCTCGTAGAGCAGGTCCTCGAATTCGACGCGCTGGCGCTTGTAGCCGGTGGTGCGCATGTTGGCGATGTTATTGGAGATGACCTGGACGTTGAGTTCCTGCGCCATCATCCCGGTGGCGGCGGTGTTAAGGGCACGCATTGGATCAACTCTCCTGCATCATCAGGCGGCGGCCGGGACGTCGGCGAGCTTGTCGAGCGAGGTCTGGTCGAGGTTGCCTTGCTGCTGCAGCATGGCCGCGATCTGGGTATAGGCGCGGGTGATCTCGATCATGCGCGTCATCTCGACGACGCCTTGCACGTTGGATCTTTCGATCGCGCCCTGAACCACGCCCGACTTCGAATCCGGCTGCGGCTGTACGTCCGCAGGTGCGATAAACGTGCTGCCGCCGTCTTTCTGCAACTGCTGTGGCTTGTCGAAGCTGACCAGACGAAGCTTGCCGCGCAGCGAGCTCACCGTGGCATTGCCTTCGCGCACGCTGATCGTGCCGTCGCGCGCGATCTGAATTTGATTGTCGGTCGGCTGCAAGACGATGGGCCCGGCGTCACCCATCACCGGATTGCCGTCGCTGGTAACGAGTTGGCCGGTCGGGTTGATTTGCAGCGCGCCGTTGCGGGTGTAACGCTCGCCGGCCGGCGTCTGCACCACCAGGAAGCCCTTGCCGTCGACGGCGATGTTGAGCGGATTGTCGGTCTTCTCGATCGTCCCCTGGCTCATGTTGTGCCAGGTGCCGACGTCGCGCACGAAGCTCACCTGACCGCCGGTCTGGTCGGCACGCGCCGCCGAGGAAAGATATTCCTGGAACATCGAGCCGTCGGCCTTGAAGCCGGTGGTATTGATGTTGGCAATATTGTTGGCGACCACGTCGAGTTCGCGCGCGAGCGCCATCTGACGTGATAGTCCGACCAGAACGATATTCTGCATCGGTCATCTCCCCTTCAGCGGTTCGCTGCGGTTAAGCCCTCCCGAGGCCTATCCGCCCGAACATGACCGCGACGCTCTCCCAAGCGGGCGGCTGCGGGGTTCTTTGCAGCGGCCGTGCCAAGTCAGTAAAGTAAGAAAATTCAACAAGATAGGCCGTAGCGCGGTTCGGTCTGCAAGGCAAAAACCGCCGCCGCGCAATGACTGGCCGGCAAAAGATACCCACCACGACCGCTGCAGAAACAAACTGTTAACCATACCAACCTACCTTCGCCCAAGAGGGGCGCGGGGGGTCGCGCAACCGCAGCGTTGGACGCGAGACGTCGATAGTGGCCCCACAACAGTACCGTCGGGGCTTTCCATGGCAGCAAAAGCAAAGAAGAAAAAAGAGGAAGAAGAGGAACTCGACGAAACGCCGGAGGAAGAGACCGAGGGCGCGGAAGCGGCACCGAAGCCATCGCTGCTGAAACGGCTGCTGTCCCTCAAAATGATTATCATCGCCGTGGCCGCGCTCGTGGTCCTCGGCGGCGGCGGGGGAGCCGGTTACTTTTTCTTCTTGCGGCATCCTGCCGAGCACAAGCCTAAGCCTGTCGCCGAAAAGCCTGCTGTCTTCGTCGACGTGCCCGACGTCCTGGTCAACTTGGCCAACAGCGGCAACGACCGCACCCAATATCTCAAAGTGAAGATCGTGCTCGAGCTGCCGGACGCCAAGCTGGTCGAACATATCCAACCGCTGATGCCGCGCGTGCTTGACGCCTTCCAGACCTATCTGCGCGAACTACGGCCGACCGATCTCGACGGCTCCGCCGGTGTCTACCGGCTGCGCGAAGCGCTGACCAGGCGGGTCAACGCCGCCGTCGCGCCCAATCATGTCACCGCCGTGTTGTTCAAGGAAATCATCGTCCAGTGACGGCCTAAACCCATGACAGAGAAAGATCAGGTCGATCAAGACGCGCTTGCCGCCGAATGGGGCGTGGCGGTGGAAAACGACGCCAATGCGTCCGGGGCTGCCGCATCGGAAAGCGATGATGCCGTCGTCGCGCAATGGACGGCGATGGTGGATTCCAACGATGACGGTCAACTGAATCAATCGGCCAAGGGCGGCGCCGAGCGTATCCTCAATCAGGAGGAAATCGACAGCCTGCTTGGCTTCAATCTGTCCGACGTCTCGCTCAACGACAATTCCGGCATCCGCGCCATCATCAACTCGGCGATGGTGTCATACGAGCGGCTGCCGATGCTGGAAATCGTCTTCGACCGCCTGGTGCGGCTGATGACGACTTCGTTGCGCAACTTCACCTCCGACAACGTCGAAGTCTCGCTCGACCGCATCACCTCGGTGCGCTTCGGCGACTATCTCAATTCGATCCCGCTACCGGCGATACTCGCCGTGTTCAAGGCGGAGGAGTGGGAAAACTTCGGGCTCGCCACCGTCAATTCCAGTCTGATCTATTCGATCATCGACGTCCTGCTGGGGGGCCGACGCGGACAGAACGTGGTGCGCGTCGAAGGCCGGCCTTACACCACTATCGAGACAAATCTCGTCAAGCGGATGGTCGAGATCGTGCTGTCCGACGCCGAGCTCGCCTTCAAGCCGCTTTCTCCGGTCAAATTCAACATCGACCGTTTGGAGACCAACCCGCGCTTTGCGGCGATCTCGCGCCCGGCCAACGCGGCCATTTTGGTGCGGCTGCGCATCGACATGGAAGACCGCGGCGGCAATATCGAACTGCTGCTGCCCTACGCGACTATCGAGCCGATCCGCGCCGTCTTGCTCCAGATGTTCATGGGCGAGAAGTTCGGGCGCGATGAAATCTGGGAAGGTCATCTCGCCACCGAAATCGGCGATGCGCAGGTTGAGGTCGACGCCGTGCTCTATGAGGCGCGGCTGCCGTTGCGGCAGATCATGAAGCTGAACGTCGGCGACATGCTTGCGCTCGAGCTCAAAGCGGACGCGCTGGTCGCCGTGCGTTGCGGCGACGTTACGCTCACCGAGGGACGCATGGGTAAAGTCGGCGATCGCGTCGCGGTGCGCGTCAGCAAGCCTTTGCGCAAGCCAAGAACCACATTCGCCATGTTTGAGAAGGCGGATGAGACCAACAATCGAACGGAGGCGCAGTGACCTACCACTACGGCTATATGGTCGAGAGCATGGTCGCAGTTCTACTGCTGCTGACGATCCTCTATTGCGTGCGTCTCAACAAGCAACTGCGGCTGCTCAAGGCGGACGAGCAGTCGCTGCGCGCCACCATCTCCGAACTCATCACCGCCACCGAAATCGCCGAGCGCGCCATCGCCGGGCTCAAATCGACCATGCGCGAGGGCGAGCAGTCTTTGGGCGAAAGGCTGCAGCGGACGGAGCACCTTTCCGCCGATATCGAGCGACAGCTGGTCGCGGGCGAGGAGTTGCTGGTGCGGCTTTCCCGCATCGTCGGCGTTGCCCGCGTCAATGAGGCGTCAGGCGCGGCGCCCGACGCCAAGTCGGTCGCTGCCGCGGCGCAGGCTTTCGCCCAGCGGGCGCGCTCAAGACTGGGCGACGTTGCGGCATGATCCGATGGGCGCGCGACTTCCGGCTGATCCCGATCGCCCTCTTGGCGATGGTCAGCCTGTTCGCGCTCAAGGTTTCCGGCTTGGTTTTCGACGGCGGCTATACGCTGGCCGAGCGACTGCAACAGCGCAATGAGATTTTGCAGATTGCGTCGCCCGACAGCGTGCCGGACCATCCCAAGATCGTCGTCGCCGGCCAACAGTCCCCGCCCGCCGATGCCATGCCGCGCCAATCCTGGGCGCAGGAAATGTTCAACTATCGCGACGGCAATAGCCGCGACATCACGGGGTCGGTCGAAAGCAACAGCAAGCCCGACGTTCCGCCGCTGAAGGTGAGCAAAAAGAAGCCGTCCGAAGTGCCCAAGCTTGAGGTCGGCGGGACTTCGATCACGATTGAGCCCGGCCGCTTCGTTTCGCCCGGCGAACGCGCCGTGCTTGAGCGGCTGCATGATCGCAGCAAGGAGCTTGATGTCCGCAGCCGCGAGATAGAAATGCGCGAAAACCTGCTCAAAGCGGCGGAAAAGCGGGTCGAAGCCAAAGTCACCGAGCTCAAGAACTTGGAGTCGCGGGTAAATAGTACGATCGAGAGCCGTGACAAAGCAGAACGCGCGCGTTTCAAGAGCCTCGTTTCAATGTACGAGAACATGAAATCGAAGGATGCCGCGCGCATTTTCGACCGGCTTGATCTGAAAATCCTGGTGGATGTCTCCACCCAGATGAATCCGCGCAAGATGTCCGAGATCCTGGCGCAGATGTCGCCGGACGCCGCTGAGCGATTGACCGTCGAGCTTGCCAACCGCTCCAGCCCGGGGCCGAAGCCGAAAGGCGTCAACCAACTGCCGAAGATCGAGGGCAAGCCGAGCGGCAGTTAAATCGCACGGTTAACGCTGCGTTAAACGCCAAACTCTAGGCTGACGCGGCCGGCATTGCCGCCGGTCGGAACGGCTCCATGACCGCAATGCCGATCAGCCCGAAACACATGCGCGCGCAAGCGCGCTCGCAGCGCCCGCGCCTGGGTCGGCGGGTGGCTGCGATCTTCTTGGCGCTGGAAGCGCTGATGCTGATGGGCCTGGTCACGTTGTTCTCCGGCGTTGCGCGGGCCGAAGAACCGGTCAAAGGCGAAGTGAAGGTCCTCACCGACGACGGTTATGCGCGTCTCATCTTCAAGTTAGATCGCGAGGTCAAAGCCGACGTCAGCGAGGCATGGCCGATTGTAAAGGTCAGCTTTGCCAAGCCAGTCGATATTTCGGTCGACCGGGTCAGTGGCGCAGCGGCGGATTATATCAGTGCGGCACGGAGCGATCCTGACGGCACCACCATCCGCATAGCGCTCAAGCGTCGCTTGAAGATCAATACCACGCCGGCCGGCGATCGGTTGTTCGTCGATCTTCTGCCGGAAAGTTGGAAGGGCGTGTTGCCCGGCTTGCCGAAGGAAGTGATCGCTGAGCTGGCACAGCGCGCCGGCGAAGCCGATCGGTTGCTGCACCGCCAGCGGCTTGCCGAACAGCTCAAGACGCCGACGATCCGCGTAAAGGTCGCGGCCCAACCGACCTTTAATCGCTACGTGTTCGAAATGCCGGACGGCGTTAATGTGGTTCCCGAGAGAGCCAAGGGAAAGCTGAAGCTGAATTTCGACCGGCCGATCAAATGGGATTTGGCCGACGCCAAAGTGTCGTTGCCGCCGACGTTGAAATCGGTCGATGCCGACACCGATTTCGGCGCCGTGGTTGTAACCTTCACGCTGAACGGAGCCCCCGAAGTCCGCACGTTCCGCGAAGATCGCAGCATTTCGGTCGATATCGGCCTGGGCAAGCCGAAGCCGAAATCGGCAGCAGCATTGGAAGTCGGCAAGCCGGCGGTTGCCGCCGCCGCTCCTGCGATCGCAGCACCGAAAACCGTGCCGGCCGCGAAAGAAGCGCCGGCCAAGCAAGCCAAGAAGACTGTGCCCGCCGCGCCGACCAAGCAAACCAGGAAGGCAGCCGCAGCCGCGCCTTTGGTGGCGGCGCTTGCCATCGCGATGCCGGCGGCGCTCGGGCGCGTGGAAGGTCCGGCCCGATCGGACCAGGAGCAGGCGGGAAACGCGCCTTCCGCATCTGCGGACCTGCCTCAGAAGATGGCGCAGGAGCACCCGCGGCCGCCGCCTAATCCGAATGTTCCCGTCGTCGTCGGCCTGCATCAAACCGACGATGGCCTGCGGCTGGAATTTCCATTCGCCGTGCCGACACCAGCCGCCGTTTTCCGCCGCGCCGATGCTCTGTGGCTGGTGTTCGATACGCAATCGAAAATCGATCTGGCGGCGCTGGCGTCCGATGCCAGTCAGACGATCCGCGGCAGCACGATCGAGCATGATGCCGACGGCGCGACCATCATTCGCATCAGGTTGCAACGGCCGCAGTTGGCGAGTTTGGCTGCCGATGGGCCGAACTGGATCGTGACCATCGGCGACAGCATTATTGACGCCACTCGTCCGCTCTCCATTTCCCGCAACGTCACCGGTAAGGACCGGGGCACCATTGCCATTCGGTTAGAGGACGCGCGCGGGGTCCATCGGCTCACCGACCCGGACGTCGGCGACCGCCTGATGGTCATCACGGCGCTCGGCCCGGCACGCGGTTTCGTCAAGGCGCAAAGTTTTGTCGAGTTGCGCGCGCTGCCGTCGACGCACGGCGTGGTGGTGCAGCCGCTCGCCGACGATGTCACCGCCAGCTTGCTGCCCGACAAAATCACGATCAGCCGGCCGGGCGGCCTGATGTTATCGTCGCCGGGCGCGGTCGGGCCGCCGACGGCGCGGGCTGCCACGACATTCCAGCCATTGTTATTCGACACCCAGCTCTGGGGTTTCGACAAGCATGCCAAGTTCAATGCCCGCCGAGACGAATTAATCAGACAGGCCGCCGAGGCGGCTCCGTTCAGCCAATATCCGACGCGGCTCAATCTGGCGCGTTTCTATCTGGCGAAGGATATGTCGGCGGAGGCAAAGGCGGTGCTCGACGTGGCGCTCAGCGGCCAGCAGCCCGGCGCCGAAGATGTCACCGGTTCCGTGATGCGGGCGGTCTCTAATGTGATGCTCCGCCGCCCCGATGAGGCGCTCAAGGAACTGTCCGAACCGCAGATCGGCAATCAACTCGACGCGCCGATTTGGCGCGCGGTCGCGCTCGCGCAGCAAAGCGAATGGGCCAAGGCCTACGCAGCCTTCAAGGGCCTGGGAATCGCTACCGATACGCTCCCGATCGAGCTGCAGCAGAAAGCGATGCTGGCGGCTTTGCGCTCGGCAATCGAAGTTCGCGATTTTTCCACCGCGGCAAAGACGCTCCACGAAATCGAAAGCATTGGCGTATCCGCGAAAATGGAGCCTTCGATGGCACTGCTGACCGGCAGGCTCGACGAGGGCTTCGGCCGCAAGCACGACGCGCTCGCTGCCTACCGTGCCGCGGTCGCGTCGAGCGACCCCGCCGCCGCCGCACAAGGGCACCTGCACGAAATCATGCTGCGTTTTGCCAACGGCGACCTGCCGCGCAAGGACGCGATCACGCAACTCGAAACCCTCACCGCTGTGTGGCGGGGTGATGAGACCGAGGTGGAAGGCCTCAAGATGCTCGCGCACCTCTACACCGAAGACGGGCGCTACCGCGAAGCCTTTCACGTGATGCGCACGGCGCTGCTGGCCTTTCCGAATTCCGATTTCACCCGCCAGATCGAAGACGAAGCGGCGGCGACCTTCGATAGTCTGTTCCTGACCAGCAGGGGCGACTCCATGCCGGCGATCGACGCCCTCGGTCTGTTCTACGATTACCGCCAACTGACGCCGATCGGCCGGCGCGGCGACGATATGATCCGGCGGCTGGCCGACCGGCTGGTTTCGGTCGATCTGCTGGATCAGGCTGCGGAATTGCTGCAACACCAGATCGATCACCGCCTGCATGGTGCCGCGCGCGCCCAGGTGGCGACGCATCTTGCGACGATCTACCTGATGAATCACAAGGCGGATCGCGCGCTCGCGATTCTGCGGACGACCCGCATCGCCAACCTCGCCAACGAATTGCGCGACCAGCGGCGACTGTTGGAGGCGCGCGCCCTATCCGATCTGGGGCGCCACGACCTGGCGCTGGAAATTATCGCCGATATGCACTCCCACCAGGCGATCCGGTTGCGCGGCGACATCTTGTGGGCGGCCAAGCGCTGGCATAAGGCGGCCGAGCAGATCGAGTTGCTCTACGGCGATCGCTGGCAAGGTTTCAAGCCGCTCACCGACGCGGAGCGCAGCGATCTGTTGCGTGCGGCCATCGGTTACTCTCTGGGCGACGACCCGATCGGCCTTGCCCGCTTCCGCCAGCGTTATGCCGCCAAGATGGCCGACGGCCCGGACCGCCGCGCCTTCGACGTGGTCACCACACCGATCGGTGCGAGCGACCGCGAATTCCATGACGTCGCCCAGAAAGTGACCGGCATCGACACGCTCGATGCCTTCCTGCGCGACATGCGCGCGCGCTACCCGGGTTCGGTCGCCAAGTCCGCGGCCGCGGATGCCGGCAAGGCCGCGCCGCCGCCTGCGGAACCGCCCAAGTCTGATAAGCCGCAAGCCGCCGCCCCGCCCGCGACCGTGCCGGCGGAAGCGGCCGCCAACGCGGTGGCTAAGCCCGCGCTTCCAATAGCGCCGGCCGCCGCGCAGCCCAAGGCCGACACGGCGCCGACGGGGTCGATCCCATAGCGGCGATCTAACGCATTCGGCATCTGGTGATGAAGGTGAACCGCTACGACCCGTAGCTCTGGATCAGCGAGCCCGCCACCAGGCTCCAGCCGTCCACCAGCACGAAAAAGATCAGCTTGAAGGGCAGCGATACGACCACCGGCGGCAGCATCATCATGCCCATGGACATCAGCACCGAGGCGACCACCAGATCGATAATCAGGAACGGCAAAAACAAAAGGAATCCGATCTCGAAGGCGCGCTTGAGCTCGGAAATCATGAAAGCCGGCACCAGAACGCGCAGCGACATGTCTTCAGGTTTGGCGGGCGCGGCTTCTTTCGACATGTCGACGAAAAGCTTGAGATCCTTTTCGCTGACGTTCTTCTGCATGAAGCTGCGCAGCGGCACGCTGGCGCGATCGAACGCCTGTTCGGCGGTGATCTGATTGGCCACGAGCGGGCGCACGCCGGCATCGTAGGATTTCTGCAGCGCCGGACCCATCACAAAAGCGGTCAGGAATAGCGCCAGTGAGACGATCACCGCGTTCGGCGGCGCGGTGGCGGTGCCGAGCGCGGTGCGCAACAACGACAGCACGACAACGATACGGGTGAACGAGGTCATCATGACCAGAATGGACGGCGCCAACGACAGCACCGTCAGCAGCGCGATCATCTGGATGACGCGCTCGGTCAGTCCGCTGCCTTGGCCGAAATTGATGTTGACGTCCTGCGCAGCGGCCGGCGTCGTCAGCGCTGCGATGATCCCGACTACCCCGACCGCCACCGTCAACAGACGGACACGGCGGTCGGAAATGCCTGTCACGATTTGCCAGCCGGACGGCCCAACAAATTGGCCATCTCCTCTTCCAAGCTATCGAAGACCTCGTTGCCCGCGGCAGCCGGCTCGAGCTTCGGCGCCGGTTTCGGCTCGGGTCTGGTTTCGATTTTCTGTTCGCGTCTGGGCGCGGGCGGCGGCTCGATGGCCGCCTCTCGCTTTGGCTCGGGTTTGGGTGCTGGCGGTGTCTCGGCTTTTGGCTCGGGCGGCACGTCAACCTTGGGGCTGGGCTTTGGCTCGGCACGCGCCTTGACCTCGCGCGCGGGCGAGGGCGCTTTGCTCTGGACATTGGCGGCCGGTGCGGCCAGCGGATCGGTCACCGGCGGCCGTCCATCCGCTGGCGTCGTTCGGCGCAACGCGGCTTCCAACTGCTGGGCCATGGCCGCCAGATTCTGATCGTCTTGGGGCGTGGACGCCGGCTCAACCGGCGGCGCTGCGCTGGCGCGTGGCTCGGGCCGCAATTGTGGCGGCGGCGCGCCTTCGGGCCTATTGAGCTTGCTTGAGAGTTCGGCCGCCAAACCTGTCAAAGTGTCGGCTGGACGCGGCCGCGCGCCGGGTTCGGGCGCATGCCAAGGCTCTTCGGTTGCGCTTGGACGCTGGGAGCGGGAGGCCGTCAGCGGTGGCGGCTCATTGGCCGGCTGCAGCGGCCAACCGTTTTCCGCCGGCGGAATGACGCGCGCTGATGGGTCGGACGGCGTCGCTCTTCCGGGCTCGCGCACGACCTCACGGGCACCGGCGGCGCGTATGATGTTGGGTTCGATCACCACATCGGTAGGACCGCCGATCATCAAGAGATGTTCGATATTGTCGCGGCGGATCAGCACCAGGCGCCGGCGGCCGTCGACCGTTGCGGCATCGATCACCGCCAACCGCGGTTGGCGACCGCGACCGCTGTTACCGCCGAGCCGCTTGACGCCGAAACGGCGCACGAGCCACGCGGTCACGCCGATCAACGCAAGCACGACCAGAAATGCAATGAAAAATCGTGCAGCCAGCGGCAGTTCCGAGCCGAACAGGGTCGTGAACATCAAAAGCGCTCCGTACCTGCGCACCGAAGGCACTCGGGCGGGAATCGCCCGAATGGTTAACTCCTTAGGCACTATTTGCCGACCTGAATACTAACAGAGACTTAACAAAAAAAGGGCTTTTTCGCAGCCAATGCCGTCCGCAGGCTCATTTCCGTGGCTAACAAATAGTGAACGAGCGGTCGCGATTGCCCCTATCCTTTTACCCGCCATTAACCATACCGCCGGCAAAGTCTGCCGTGTGCCGCAAGGCCGCGAGCGAGCTTCCGAGGGGCCCGAGATCCCGATGCCGATCACCGATCTTCCTCTTTTGTCGATGT
This sequence comes from uncultured Alphaproteobacteria bacterium, assembly GCA_963727555.1. Taxonomy (GTDB): domain Bacteria; phylum Pseudomonadota; class Alphaproteobacteria; order Rhizobiales; family Xanthobacteraceae; genus Pseudolabrys. The sequence goes on from CAVSGT010000008.1 coordinate 111,492, forward strand.
TGCGGACACGGTTGCAATGGAGCCAGGAACGCCAGCACGTGTTGGCGGAAAACGTCGCCAATGCCGACACCCCCGACTACCGCGCCCGCGACCTGAGACCGTTGAAATTCGAGGCGCCGACCGAGTTGGCCGCGGCCCCGGTCGCCTCCGTCGCGCTCGACCGTACCGAAACCGGGCACATCGCGGGGCTCGGGGGCGCCGCCTCGCCATTCCGCGTCCAGAATGACAGCAAGTACGAAACGCATCCGACCGGCAACGCAGTCAACCTCGAGCAGGAGATGATGAAGGTGGCGGCGAACCAGATGGATTACCAAGCGGTGACCGCGCTCTATGCCCGTAGCCTCAATCTGATCAAGACCGCGCTGGGCAAATAGTCCGGCGCGCGCCGGCGCTCGCCCCGCGAGAGCACGCGTTTTCTTAAAGGAGCCAATCCGTGGATTTCCTCAAGACCATGACCATCGCCGCCTCCGGCTTGCGCGCTCAGGCCGGCCGCATGCGCATCATTTCCGAGAACATCGCCAATGCGGACTCGACGGCATCGCGGCCGGGCGCCGATCCCTACCGCCGCAAGGTGCCGACCTTCCGCAGCGAACTCGACCGCTCGCTCGATGTGCGGCTGGTCGAGCTCGGCCGCACGCGCACGGACAGCTCTGCATTCCGATTGAAATACGAGCCCGGCAATCCCGCCGCCGACGCCAACGGCAACGTCAAATATCCCAACGTGAATTCGTTGCTGGAGATGACCGACATGCGGGAGGCGCAGCGCTCCTACGAAGCGAATATCAATGTGATCACCGCCACCCGGCGCATGATCCAGCGCACCATCGACATCCTCAAAGCCTGAAGGTCGTAAATCATGACGTCACCCATTTCCGCAGCCGGTGCCTACGCCAACGCCGCGCGCATTGTCGGCGATCCGGCCCTCGCGCTAGGGCAGGGAGGCGGCGCCGATGCCACGAGCAACACCAGCTTCACCTCCGTGCTCAAGGAAGCGCTGAACTCCGTCAACGAGACGGGGCACAAATCGGATCAGCAGACGCGTGCCTTGGTCAACGGCGGCGGCAACATGGTCGACGTCGTCACCGCGGTCGCGGACACCGAGGTTGCGATCGATGCGGTGGTGGCGGTGCGCGACAAAGTCATCGCCGCCTATGAAGAGATAATGAGAATGCCGATCTGACGATAACAACGCCTGAGTGAAGAAGTCGACGCAATGACCGGACCGGAAGTACTCGATATTGCCCGCGAGGCGATCTATACGCTGATCGTCGTCGCGGCGCCGGTGATGCTGGTGGGTCTTGCCGTCGGCATCGCGATCTCGCTGATCCAAGCACTCACGCAAATCCAGGAAATGACCTTGGCGTTTGTGCCGAAGATTTTGGCGATCTTCGTGTCGCTTTTGATCGCGCTGCCGTTCATGGCCGAAAAGCTGCACGCCGAGATGCTGCGGATCGCCGCCCGCATCGTCAGCGGTTAATACACAATGCACATCGATATTTCGTTCCTGCCGGCGCTTGCAGCGGCGTTCCTGCTCACGTTTGGGCGCATCGGCACCATGGTCATGCTGCTGCCCGGCATTGGTGAATTGAACTTGCCGTCGCGGGTGCGGCTTACCATCGCGTTGGTGCTCACCGCCATCCTGCTGCCGTTGCACCAGAAGGCCTACAGCGTCGACCTCAACGAATTCGGGCCGATGCTGCTGCTATTCGGCCAGGAAATGGTGATCGGCGCCTTGCTCGGCCTGACGGCGCGGCTGGCGATTTCGGCGTTGCAGGTGGCCGGCTCCGTCATCGCCCAGCAGCTCGGGCTTGGCTTCGTCACCGCCATCGATCCGAGCCAGAACCAGCAGGGCCTGCTGGTCGGCAATTTCCTCACCGTGCTCGGCATCACGCTGGTGTTTGCCACCAATATGCACCACCTGATCATTGCCGCCCTGAACGACAGCTACCGGCTGTTCCAGCCGGGCGAGGTGCCTTTCGTCGGCGACATGGCGCACCACATCACCAACATTATTGCGACCGCCTTCCGCATCGGCATCCAGCTCTCCGCGCCGTTCTTGGTGTTCGGATTGCTGTTCAATCTCGGGCTCGGCGTGCTGTCGCGCCTGATGCCGCAGATGCAGGTCTTCTTCATCGGCTTGCCGCTGTCGATTCTGCTCGGCCTACTGCTGCTCATGCTGGTGATCGGGGCGATGATGGGCACCTTCGTCGACTACCTCGCCGGCGTGCTCGGCAACCTGGCGCCGCCGGGCTGAGAATTTTCGGACGGGCGCATGGCCGAAGAACGCGACGATACCGAAAAAACAGAAGACCCGACGCAAAAGCGCCTCGACGAGGCGCTCAAGCGCGGCGATGTGGTCAAGAGCCAGGAGGTCAGCACCTGGTTCATCATCGCCGGCGGAACGTTGGTGCTGGTCGCATTCTCCGGCGGTGTAGGCACACAGTTGGCCGCCACCTTGCGCGGCCTCATTGCCAATGGCTACGACATAAGAGTCGACGGCCCGGCTCTGCCATATCTGTTCGAGAGGCTTGGCGGCGAATTGATCGCCATGCTTGCCGTTCCGTTTCTGCTGTTGATGTTGGCGGCGCTCTGCGGCAATTTGGTCCAGCACCGGCCGGTTTGGTCTTACGAGGTGCTGGCGCCGAAGCTGTCTCGGATATCGCCGGCCGCCGGCCTCAAGCGGCTGTTCTCTGCCCAGGCACTGGTCAATTTCAGCAAGGGTCTGGTGAAACTTCTGGTGGTCGGCAGCGTCCTCACCGCCATGATGTGGCCCGAGCGTGGCCGGCTGATGGCGCTGGTGCGCAGCGACCCGACGGCGATGCTGCCGCTCGCCCAATCGCTCGCACTTAAGCTCCTCGGTGCTGTGGTCGCCATGCTCGCCGTCGTGGCGGCTGCCGATTACCTATTCCAGTACCGCCAATGGTACGAGCGGCAGAAGATGTCGCTGCAAGAACTGAAAGAGGAATTCAAGCAGACCGAAGGCGATCCGGCCATCAAAGGCAAGATGAAGCAGGTGCGCGCGAGCCGGATGCGCAAGCGCATGATCGCCAACGTGCCAAAGGCCGCCGTGGTCATCACCAACCCGACCCACTATTCGATCGCCCTGCAATATGAGCGCGGCATGGAGGCCCCGGTCTGCGTGGCCAAGGGCGTCGACGCGCTGGCCTTGAAGATCCGGGAAGTGGCCGGCGAGCACAAGGTCCCGATCGTCGAGAATCCGCCACTCGCCCGCGCCCTGCATGCCACGGTCGAGGTCGACCAGGCGATCCCGCCCGAGCACTATAAGGCGGTCGCCGAGGTCATCGGCTATGTGATGAAGCTGCGGCGGGCGGTCCGGCGTTAATTATCCAAAGCCCGCCCGCGCAAACCCTTGCGCTGGTAGGGCGGCTTAAGGCACTCAGGGGTTTAGGCGCGAATCCACGCCGCGGCGAGACAAGGTTCGACACCGTCATGGCAGTGCAGGAACCGGCAGCGCAGAAACCGCCGACGCGGAGCGGCGATGCGGGGCGCGGACGCCAAGGATTCGACAAGAGCCAGAATGCCCCGCGCGGTGGCAGTCTCGGCATGGTTTTGGCGGTTGCGTTTGCCCTGGTCGCCGCCGCCGCCGGGCTGATCTATATCGGCCGCGGCCAAGCCGAAAGCTACATCGTGGCGTTGCTGGCCCTGCTCGCCACTGTCGGCGTCTTTTCCATGTTCGCGATCGCCTCCGGCATTTTGCGGTTGACCGGCCGCGAGAGCGCCAATCCGTTGATCAAGGCGATCACCGACAGCGCTTTCGACGGTATCCTGGTTACCGATCATTCGGGCCGCGTCTTCTATGCCAACCCCGCCTATCTCGATTTGATCGGCGCTACCAACGCCAACGAGGTGCGCCCGATCGAGCGCGTCTTCATCGGCGACCCCGACGTATCGGAGGCAATCTATCGCCTGCTCAAGGCCGCGCGCGAAGGCCGCCGGTTGCAGGAGGAGGTGCGCATCGCCGGCAGCAAGCCGGACGGCGCGCGCTGGCTGCGCATGCGCGTGCGCCCGCTCGGCGAAAGCAAAAGTGAAGGGCGGCTGACGGTATGGTCGATCGCCGATGTCACCCGCGAACGCGAGCGCGCAGAAAATGTCTTCCAGGAATTGCAGCACGCCATCGACTATCTCGACCACGCGCCGGCCGGCTTCTTCTCGGCCGATGCCTCAGGCGACGTTGTCTATCTCAATGCCACTTTGGCCAACTGGCTCGATCACGATCTGGCCGAGTTCGGTGCCGGCGCGCTCAAGCTGAACGATATCGTTGCGGGCGAGGGTGCCGCACTGCTCACGACGCTCAATGCGCCGCCCGGCGAGGTCAAGACCGAGGTGCTCGACCTCGATCTCAAGACGCGCGCCGGCAAGCCACTGCCGGTGCGTATGTTCCACAAGGTGGCGTTTGGCGCCGATGGAAAGCCGGGCCCCTCGCGCACGCTGGTGCTCAATCGCGCGCGCGACGACGGCACCGATCCGCAGCGCGCGGCGGAAGTGCGCTTCATGCGCTTCTTCCAGAATACGCCGATGGCTATTGCCACCGTCGATCGCAACGCCCGCATCGCGCGCAGCAATGCGCGATTTGCCTCCGCTTTCGAAAGCATGATCAAAGGCGAAGACCGCTCCATTCTGGCCGTTGTGGCCGAGCGCGAGCGCCCGGCCTTGGAAGCCGCAATCCGCCGGGCGGCGAACGGGCAAAGCGACATCGCGCCGGTGGAAGCCGCGCTCTCTGCCTCGCCCGAGCGCTGGGCGAACTTCTTCGTCTCGGCGGTGGACGATGCGGATCGGGATGGAGAAGCGGCTATCGTCTATGCGCTGGAGACGACGGCACAGCGCACCCTGGAAAACCGCGTCTATCAGCAGCAGAAGATGGAATTGGTCGGGCAACTGGCCGGCGGCATCGCGCACGATTTCAACAACGTGCTCTCCGCCATCATGATGGCGACCGATTTCCTGCTCAACGCCCATAAGCCGACCGACCCGTCATTCCAGGACATCATCCAGATCAAGCAGAACGCCAACCGCGCGGCCGCGTTGGTGCGCCAATTGCTGGCGTTCTCGCGCAAGCAAACGCTGCGGCCGCAGGTGCTCGATCTCGGCGAGACGCTCAGCGATCTCGGCATGCTGTTGAAGCGCTTGATCGGCGAGAAAGTGACGCTGGACGTCGTACACGGCCGCGATCTTTGGCCGGTGAAGGTCGACATTTCTCAGTTCGAGCAGGTGATCGTCAATCTCGCGGTCAATGCCCGCGACGCCATGCCGGATGGCGGCAAGCTCAGCGTGCGCACGACCAATGTCGCGGCCGTCGACAACGACAAGCTCGCCTATAAAGGCATGCCGGTCGTCGACTACGTGATGGTCGAGGTGATCGATACCGGTGTCGGCATTCCGGCCGACGTCATCGACAAGATCTTCGAACCGTTCTTCTCGACCAAGGATGTTGGAAAGGGCACCGGGCTCGGGCTTTCGACCGTCTATGGCATTGTCAAGCAGACCGGCGGGTACATTTACGCCGAATCGCAGCCGGGCCGCACCGCATTTCGAATCTTTTTGCCCCGCTTCGTACCGCGCGCCGAGGAACAGCTCGCGCCGATCCCCGACACCGAAGCGCCGGCGATTGCCGGCGGCTCGGCGGCCGAAAGCGCGGCCCGCGCGGCCGCCGTCGATCTCACCGGTCAGGGGACCATTCTGCTGGTGGAGGACGAGGAAGGATTGCGTGCGCTCAACGCCCGCGGCCTCACCTCGCGTGGCTATACCGTGCTCGAGGCCGGCAACGGCGTCGAGGCGCTCGACGTTCTCGAGCGCCAAGGCAATGTCGATCTTGTTGTGTCGGACGTCGTCATGCCCGAAATGGATGGGCCGACGCTGCTCAAGGAGCTGCGCCGGCGCAATCCAAACGTGAAGATTATTTTCGTGTCGGGCTACGCCGAGGAAGCGTTCAGCAAGAACCTGCCCGACACCGAGCAATACGATTTCCTCGCCAAGCCTTTCACGCTCAAGCAACTGGTCTCCAAGGTGAAAGAGACGCTGCCGACCTGACAAGGCACTACACGCGTCCCGACAGCGCCAGCACGATCACCACGATCAACAGCACGCCGACGATGCCCGACGGCCCGTAGCCCCAACCACGGCTATAGCCCCAGCGCGGGACATCCCACCGTACGCCTTTGTCAGAACCAATAACGAACTTTCAGTGGTTAAATTCCGTCGCTTACACGGCCGTCAAGGACAGGAGCGCGCCAAGCGGATCGGTTTTGCCGAAAACAGCAACTCGCGACGGCAGGAGAAATTCTTGTCCTTTGTCGGCTGCACTTGCGGCGCGCGAATATCGGTTGCTGCGCGCGCCAAGGCGACCGATTGAGGCTCAATAACCGCCGCCTCTGCCAGCGACGGCATAAGCTCGCCAGGACCGACAGGATCAGGTTTGGCCGCCGCGGTCGCGCACAGCGACAAGAGCGCGATGAGAACTGCCGATAGCTTCATCAATCAAACTCCGCACAACTGCGTTGGACAATGGCGGAAGCGGTGGCAGGTTCCTCGCGCGCAATGACATTCGCGTAACAGCGGGATCAATCTGCACTCGGAAATCACAGAAAAAATGGCTTTCAATTAAACACAGGGTTGCCGGCGGCGCGGCCATCCAAGAGTTGTGATCGATGATGCGTGCTCTAAGCAGATGCTGGTACGGTTTCGGCTGCTTGGTCGGTACCGGCCGCCTCGTCCGTTTCCGCGGTCGGCGCCGGCGCCGTGCCGTTGACGTCGGTCATATTTTTTTCGAACGCAACGCCGACGTAGCGTGTCTTGCGCCACGCCACCCGGCAGAAACGGCGCGCCGCGCCGCTCTCGGACAGGAGCAGCAGGAATTGGTCCGGCAGTTTTTTGCTGTCCTGAACTTCGATGCGCGCGCCGGTATCGGAAACATCCGACAGGACGCAGTCGTAAAATTGACCGGGCCCGACCGCAAGCCGGGCATTGTAGCGGATCGGCCGACGGCGTGCTCTACGCTGGTCCATGGGCTGGTCTTCGCTTTACTGCCTTCAAAACGGGCGCTGGACGGCATTTACAAACTGTTAACCCGCCGTCCATCCGCGCCCCGGACACTATAGCGGCGGCCTCATTACCAATTCTTAAAGCGTAAATTCGCGTGCAGATTTCGGGGCGCCGATGCCGGGCGTTGACCTCAAAGGCAAATCCGTTTATGTCGCCGCGCGCAACTTGGTTTTCGGCCTTAACTTGCTGACACGCTCCCGGCTTTGGGCTAGCAACTCAAGTGAATCCCCAAAACTCGGATAGTTGCCGCCGGCACGATGAGCGTGCGGGTGTTCAACGAGAAGCGTGAAAGGAACTCTGATGGCTGTCGGAACTGTGAAGTTCTTCAATACCCAGAAAGGCTACGGCTTCATCCAGCCGGACGATGGCTCGAAGGACGTCTTCGTCCACATCACCGCAGTGGAGAAGGCCGGCATGCGTTCGCTGGTGGAAGGTCAGAAGCTCAGCTACGAGATCGTCACCGAGCGTGGCAAGCAGGCAGCCGGCAATCTGCAGCCGGCCTGACGGCGAGCCCAACAAGAACTTCGCTTAATTCGGAAGCCCGGCGGCGACGCCGGGCTTTTTTGTTTCGCGCTGCATGCGAGAACGATATTGTTCGAGCCAATTTTCATCAGGGAGGACATCATGGACATTATCGCTTGCGGATCGCGACCCTCGCGCAAAATGGGCGCGCCGAGTTTCACCGGAACGGTATGGCAAGATCCGATCATCCAGGCGCCCGATCCGGCGTTATTGCGCTCGGCCTGGGTGCGCTTTGAGCCGGGCGCGCGCACGGCCTGGCATACCCATCCGCTCGGGCAGACGCTGCATGTGACGTCCGGCATCGGCCGGGTGCAAACCTGGGGCGGGCCGGTGCGCGAGATTCGCGCCGGCGATACGGTCTGGATTCCGCCGGGCGAGAAGCATTGGCACGGGGCCGCGCCGGATCACGGCATGGAGCATCTCGCCATGCAGGAGCATCAGGGCGGCGAGCACGTCAAATGGCTCGAGCCGGTCACCGACGAGCAATACGGCGCAAAGCCCGCGGGCTGACCATCGCCGACCCTTCCGATCAACGTCTCGTGAACGCCGGAATAGCGCCACGATTGCGGGGTTCAGCATTGCCGGTGGCGGGGCGACGGGCCTTCGCCGATGCCGGAGGGAATCCAAACATGACTGTTGTTCAATGGGGCGCGCCGCTGGCGGCGTGTCTGACGCTGTTTTGCGCGGCACCGGTTGCGGCGCAACAAGCCAACATGAGCTTCTTCGTCACCAGCCACGGGCCCGGTAAGGGCGCCGATCTCGGCGGGCTCGCCGGTGCCGACAAGCATTGTCAGGACCTGGCGGCCTCGGTCGGCGCAGGCGGCAAGACCTGGCACGCCTATCTGTCGACGCAAGGGCCGGGCGCGGTCAACGCTAAGGATCGCATCGGTAAGGGGCCCTGGATGAACGCCAAGGGCCTCGTCGTTGCCGCCAGCGTTGCCGATCTGCACAGCGCCAACAACAAGCTCAATAAGCAAAATGACCTCTCGGAGAAAGGCGAGGTCATCAACGGCCGCGGCGACAAGCCCAACCGCCACGATATCCTGACCGGCTCGCAGCCGGACGGCACCGCATTCCCGCCCGACAAGGATATGACCTGCAAGAACTACACGAGCAGCACGCAGGGCGCGGTGATGCTCGGTCACAACGACCGCCAGGGCCTGAAAGACGATGCGCCGTCGAAGTCGTGGAACTCCTCGCACGCTTCGCGCGAGCCGCGCGACGGCTCGGCCCCCGGTCAGGGCTGCACCCAGAAGGCGCTGCAAGGCACCGGCGGCGACGGGCTCTTCTACTGCTTCGCGATCAACTGATCGGCGCAAAACTTTTTTGCGGCGGCCGGACTTGTTCCGGTCGCCGCTATTTTGTTTGCTATAAGCCGGGGGTCTGGCCTCGATAAAGGTGTGGCATGCGTTACCAATTTTACTACTGGCCGGGAATCCAGGGTCGCGGCGAATTCGTACGCTTGGCGCTCGAGGATGCCGGCGCCTCTTACGATGACGTCGCGCGCAAGAGCGCCGGCATGAGCAAAATGATGGCGATCATGGATGGCGCGCGCGAGAAGCATCCGCCGTTCGCACCGCCGTTCCTGAAGGCTGGAAAACTGGTAATAGCGCAGAGCGCCGAGATCCTGTTCTATCTCGGGCCGCGCTTGAAGCTCGCACCGCGCGACGAGGCCGGCCGGCTCTGGCTGCATCAGCTTCAAATGACGGTGACGGATTTCGTCAAGGAGATCCACGACACCCATCATCCGATTGCCGGCGGTCTCTATTACGAGGATCAGAAACCGGAGGCCAAACGCTTCACCGAAAATTTCCTTGCCGAGCGGGCGCCGAAATATCTCGGCTATTTCGAGCTAGCGCTGAAAAAGAGTGGCGGCCCGAACGTACTCGGACGCAAGTTCAGCTACATTGACCTGTCGTTGTTCCAGCTCATCGAAGGGCTGCGCTACGCCTTTCCGAATTCGATGAAGCGCATTGAGCGCGATGTGCCGCGTGTGGTCGCGGTGCGCGATCGCGTCGCCGCGCGGCCGCGCATCAAAGCCTATTGCGTGTCGGAGCGGCGGCTGCCGTTCAACGAGTTGGGGATTTTCCGGCATTATCCCGAGTTGGATCGCTAACGGTCGGGGGAGGCCGCCAATCGCTACTCGGGGGCGACCGGCTTCCTGCCGCTCTCGTGCCAGAGCAGGAACAGACCGGAGCCGACCACGATGGCCGAGCCTATGAGCAGCGCCGGCGTCGGCACGTCGCCCCAGAACAGGAAGCCAATGATCATCGCCCACACCAGCGTGAAATAATAAAACGGGCCAACGGCCGAGGTCGGCGCCAGCGACAGCGCGCGCGTCCAGATATATTGCCCAAAACCATAGAGCACGCCGCTCGCCAGCATCATCACGGCATCGCGCGCGTTCGGCCAAGTAAATCCGAACGGCAGCAGCAGCATAAACAGACAGAGCAGGAACACCATCTGGTACATGGTGAGCGTCTCGGTCGATTCAGTCGCGGTCATGCCGCGCACCGTCGCGGTTACGCTGCCGTAAAGAAATGCATTGGCGATGGCGAACATCGCGCCGATGCGAAAGCTGTCGGCACCGGGCGCCGCCACCACCAGCACGCCGAAAAAGCCGACCAGCAGCGCGCCCCAACGCGTCGCGCCGACCTTCTCCTTCAGCAGCAGCGCGGCGACCACGGTGGCGACCAGCGGCGCCGAGAAGTTGATCGCCACCGCGCCGGCAAGCGGCATCAGGCTGAAGGCGATGATGATGAAGGTTTGCGCGGTGGCTTGCATCAGGTTGCGCCCGGCATGGGCGGCCAGACGCTCGGTGCGGAACACGCCCAAGCCGGTGCGCGGCAGGATCAGCAGCGCGCACACCACGATCGCGCTGAGCGAGCGGCCGAACAGCACTTCGCCGAACGAGTAGGTCGCCACCTGCCATTTCGAGATCGCGCTCGAGCCGGCGAACAGCACGGTGGCGGTGAGCATGTAGAAAATGCCGAGCGGAACGCGATCGGCGCGGGTGGGGGCTCTCGCGATGCGCTGGTCGACGGAAGTCAACGTCTAAAGCCTCGGCGGCGGCGGCGGGACGACCCGCCTAGCACGCCCGCCCGCGAGCGGGCAGGGGCAAAAGCGTATGGCGGGCTTGCGCCATGCGACCGCTTACTTGGCGCCGCGCCCCTTGCGCTTGCGCGCGAGCCGCGCTTTGCGCCGCACGCGCACGGCGCGCAGTTCGCGCGCCCGTTTCGCCCGCCGCTTCCGGCAGCGCGAGCATTGGCAATTCGAGCGCCCGATGACGTTCTTGAGATAATCGATGCCGTAGTCGTAGACGATCTCCTCGCCCGGCTTGATGTTGCGTTTTGCGAAGATGAAAATCCGCCGGTTCTGGATCGTGGTGTCGGCATTCGGATTGCAGGAATGGTTGGCGTAGCGCGCCAGATTGCTGCGCGGGGTGCCGTCGACCGTCCAGCGCCCGTTGATCTCGTAGAGATAGCGATTGCCGCGGTTCTCCGCCTTCTCGGCTTGCTTGGCGGTGAGCAGCGGACCCTTGTATTCGGCGATCCGGCTGCGCTTCTTGATCAGGCGGGTGGCGAACAGTCCGAGCCCGGTGCGGGCGCGGCCGACGCGGAACGATCTCTTGGGCATTGCGAGTTCCAGAAAGACGCGGCGTTGCCGGATCGCAGATAGCCGCCGAGCGTCAAGCGGCTGACCGACGTTTCCAACAGCGTTGCGCGGCTTTGAACCGGCGCGCCGGCGGACGCGACAAAGATAGGCCTGGTCCAACGAGGGGAATCCGTCATGAGCTATGTCACGCTTTGGCCCGCCGGCGCCGCGTTGTCGGCCGCCGTCTTCATCGCCGCCAGCCAGCCGGCCGGCGCCGAGACGCTGTTCAAGATCGTCACCATGAAGGACGAGATCGTGGTGGGCCTGAGCGACGCCGAGCTGAAGGAATACGTCGACGCCGGCGGCCTTGCGCAGGCGATCGCCGCCAAGGGCGCGCTCACACTCTGGCAATATGCCGTGACCCAGAAGGACGGCGAGCGCATGGTGGCGCCGCGCGCCAAGATCGGCATCATGGCTAACGCCTCGCTGCGGGTCGAACCCTACCGCTCGCCGTTCAAAGTGATGCCGCACGAGTGAGCATGCCATGACCCCCGCATCGAGATTGCTTACGCTCGGGCTTGCCGCGGCCTGCGTCGCCGGTTTTGCTGTTGCCGCAATAGCCGACGACGGACAGAAGCCGCCGGAACAAGCCAAACCGGCCGCGAAAAAGCAATGTGTTTCCGACGACACCGGCTTCAAGCTGGCCGGCAAGCAAGCCACCTATGTGATCGCGCTCGAAAACAAATGCGAGAGGCGCCTACGCTGCAAGGTTTACGTTCTGGTGCAGACCGCCAGGGGTGAGGTCAAGGGCCACAAGACTTTGGTGCTGGCGCCGAAATCGAAAGGCGCGGCCGCCAAGCGGGCCTATGTCCTGAAGGTCAAAATGATGAGCGGCATCGCGCAGGCGTCGCGCGAGTGTAAGGAATTTTGAGCGGGCGGCGTCTGCGGTTTACATCCGGTCATTTCCCGTCTTTCGGCGCCAGCACGCAATTCCACAGCACCATGAATTTGCCCTGCACGCCGTAGTTCACCTGGCCGAGCTCCCGTTCGAAGAAACGCAAGTGCAGGCCGCAAAGGAAACACGCGGCCGGCGGAATGACGTGGCGGTCGGGGTACCAAAGATCGACGACGTTGGGCGTGTCGACCGGCCGTTGCGGATCCGCGAAGGCCAGCGCGAGATCGTCGAGCGCGGCCTGCTCGCGCGTCACGATCAGGCGCTTGATCTGCTGCACAATGCCGACCTCCGCCGGCGACAGACCGTGCGCCTGCAGCGTGGCGTCGTGATCGGCTCGCATCGCTGATGGCAAAGCTGCAGATCGAGAAGCCGTCCAGCCCGGCATGTTGGTGCGGGCGGCTTGCGATCGCGAACGCCATGACGAACAGCGTGGCCACGATGCCGATCGTGCCGAGCCAGCGTTTGAACGTATCAAAAGCCATAGATCATCACGCTGATCGTAAAGACGGCGACACCGAACCAGTTGTAGAGCGTCGGCAGGCTGACCAGCAGGCCGGCGAGCGCCAGCCGGCGATCTTTCAACGCCAAGAGCGCGCCGGCGATCGCCACCGCCGGCATGAGGACATAATGGACGAGGTTCTCCCAGCCGCCGTCGTCGAGCGTGAGCTTCAGCCCGTGGATCGGGATCGACGACAAGTCGTCCAACAGCCAGGTGAGCAACGTCAGGGCGGCCAGCGCCACGATGGCGGGACGCACTTTGTCGAACGCCACGAGCAGCAGCGCCGCCAGCGCAGCGAGCGGAGCCAAGCCGAGCTTCACGCTGGTGAGCGCCTGCGCGAAGCGCAGGGACGCGGTGGCGTGGTGATGGTCGGCGGCGGTCTGCACGCTCGACAGCGCGTCCAAGAGCTCGATGGCCGCGACCGCGGCCAGCGCCAGGCGCAGCCAGGGATGCGAAGCGGGCGGGGCGAACGGCGTTTCGGCGGCGGTCATGGCGTCGTTCTGGGCGAATGAAGGGTCCTGCTTTGGTCGCCCGGGCCGTGCCAAGGTTCGAGGCAGGCATCGCCTTCCGCGTCGGGCTGCCGTTACGCCGTTCATGCCCGCGCAAGCGGGCATCCAGCCCTGGGTCCCCGCTTGCGCGGGGACGAGCGGGTCATGTGCACCGATTTAATTGTCAAACAGCCCTTTCGCCAAAGTTTCGGCAGCCAAGCTCCGCCGCCCGTATTCTTTGTCGAGGCGCCGGGTCCGCCTGTCTTTCCTTGTCCCCGACCAGGTGTCGGGGAAGTCGCCCCCGCAAAAAGGCGAGGGGAGTGGAGCGCCGAGCGGCGCTGCCGGTATCCTTCCGTTGCCGCGCTCCGGCGAGGAGCACGGGCGCCTCTCGGCGCTCCACGGGCGGCGATTTCTGATCCCGGGTCCGCGCTTCCAGGAACACGCCCTCGGCTGCGTTGCGGCCTCGGCGCGCAGGCTAACACCTGAACGCGCTGTCGGCGGCGAACCAGTCCTCAGGCGGCCTGTCCAGCGAGCTCCTCGCAGAAGGGTCGTAGTGCCCAACGGGTCGGTTCCCGGGACCTCCCGGTGCCGCGGTAACGAGCCGCGACAGCGGGCGCCGCACCAACCGGCGAGCGGAACGCCCGCCGCCGGTCCGTTGAGGCGCGCTGCCGCATCTCCGGCGGCGCTCCCCAGCGTGGCTCCATCATCGTGACGTCTCGCGACGACGCCCCTCAGCCGAGCCAGGCGAATAGGACTATAAGCATAGCCACGAGCCACGTCAAGGGATATATTCCGCTTCCGGGCCGTGGCGTCCGCCGCCGCCGACGGCGCGAATAAAGGTAGCGCGCCCGCGCGCGCGGTGTTTTCATCGCCCGGCGAACGAGAATGCCGGTGCGTCGGCCGCACGGAACAACGGGAAGGGTCGCAATGAACATCACCACGGCCATGACAAGCGTGCCGAAGCCCGCGCCGGAATTGATCGAGGCCTTCCGCAATGCGCCGACGCCGATCATCAGCGACAACCTTCAGCGGCTGCCGGGCGCGGTGGGTTTGCGGCCCTTTCACAAGAGCGGCACGCTGGTGGGCGTCGCTTTCACCGTCAAGACACGGCCCGGCGACAACCTTGCCATCCACCATGCGCTCGAGCTGGTCGGGCCGGGCGACGTGATCGTCGTCGACGGCGCGGCGACGAGAGCCGGCGCTGGTCGGCGAGATCATGAAGACAATCGCGCAATGGCGCGGCGCCGAAGGCTACGTGATCGACGGCGCCATCCGCGACGCCGCGGCCATCGCCGCCGACACCTATCCGTTCTTCGCCCGCGCGCCATTCACCGCGGCCCTTACAAGAGCGGGCCGGGCGAGATCAACGTGCCGGTGTCGATCGGCGGCTTGGTGATCGCGCCCGGCGACATCGTGGTCGGCGACGACGACGGCATCGTGTCGTTTCCGAAAGCGTCGCGGCGACCTTGCTGGACGGCGTCAAGGCGCAGATCGCGCGCGAAGCCGAAACGCTGACCCGATCCGCGCGGGCCGCTACAAAGGCAGCTACGGCAAAGGATGAAGCGAAGCGCAACGAAGGAGGGGACGAACATGAGTGAAAAGGACGAATTCCACAATCTTGAGAAACCGGACAACGGTTTGCTGCGCGAGCTCGCGCCGGGCGTGATGACGCGCATCTTCGCCGGCGAGCACGCCATGTTGTCGGTGGTGACGATCGCGCCCAACGCCGAGGGTGTCGATGCACCATCACCCCGAGGAGCAGTGGGGCGTGCTGCTGGAAGGCTCCGCGATACGCTTCCAGGGCGACGAGGCAATCCAGGTCAAGCAAGGCGATTTCTGGCGCACGCCGGGCAACGTGCCGCACACGATGCGCGCCGGGCCGGAGGGGCGCGCGTGCTCGACATCTTCAGCCCGCCGAGGGCGGAGAATAAAAAGGCGGGGAAGGGGTTTGGGTGAGCGGGGTGAGGCGGGGAAGCGCAGGGTAGTGTGACTCACAGGACGAGTGTATATTGATAGTCATGAGCAAAGAGCAGGTGAAAACGGTTTTCGACCCCGTGCCTACTTGGCCGCAGCCAGCGACAGGAAGACGCCGCCAAGGTGCTGAGCTTGATGGAGGCGCAGGATTATAGCGCCTACCGGCTCACGGACGCGCAGGTCGAGGAAGTGCGGCGGCGACGTTCCGACAAGAGCGCCAAGCGGCTGACGCTCGACGAATTCAACGACCGTCTGCGCCGCCTCATCGGCGAATGAAGGTCGTCGTCCGCGAGAGTGCGGCGCTTGATCTCGAAGACATTTTTTCTTGGATTTCTAAGGACAACCCCCGCGCTGCGGCCGAGATGGTCGAGCGCATAAGACTGCGTATCAACCGGCTGGCGTTTCCCGGGCTTTCGCACATCGGGCGGCCCGGGCTGGTCGAGGGAACGCGCGAACTGGTCGAGCCGCCGTATATTATTGTCTATTCGGTGGACGAGGCGGCCGACGAGATTACGGTGCTCGCGGTGATGCACGGCGCGAGGGATCGCAGTCAGGAAGAACGTTGATGCGCTACGCGGTGGTGATCGAAAAGGCGGACGGCAATTATTCGGCCTATGTGCCGGACCTGCCGGGCTGCGTCGCGACCGGAGCGACCGTGGGGCGGAAACCGAATGTGAAATCCGCGACGCGATCCGCTTCCATATCGACGGCTTGAAGCAGGACGGCCAGCCGGTGCCGCAGCCGACGAGTATTGCGGATTACGTGGAGGCGTAGAGCGCCCTGTCATTGCCGGGCTTGACCCGGCAATCTCGGCTCAGGAGCGCAACTGGTAGCCCGCATGGAGCAAAGCGAAATGGGAAAACGCAAGCGGAAAATAAGAACCCCGGATTTTGCTTTGCTCAGTCCAGGCCACGCTTGCTACCTGGTATATCGGCTTATAATTATGCCGGCTGTGAAATCGTTATCTTAAGTTCGCTCTTGAGCAAGTCGCTTTTTTCTTTCGACAATACATAAAAGAGTGCCTCGCGCAGCGCCGAGTTTTTCATGCCCATGAATTCGTCACGGTAAAATGAGATTACAAAAAGGCTAATTCCCTGGAGGACGAGACCTTCGCGTGTCGACCACATGCCCGCCCGTGCGGCATCCGTATTCCATAAACAGAATTTCGCTCGCTTTGTCGGTCATTCGAAACGCCTTCGCAGAGCCGTGGACCGCGCGAGATAACGTCGAATACTCCCTTGATAAAATTTCTAGACCAGTAAGAGTTTTCGGGTGCATCCCTTAAGAATTGGATGCTTGCCGAAATAAATTTTCCAACTCGGATGTCCGTCGTCAGATAAATTGAGACAGATGGCGGCGTGAATTAAAGGATCGACCGGCTCATCTGAGTTTTAGTTTATGCGGCTTTCTTTTGGTGCTGCAAGCGTCGATTTTGGATTGTGTTGCGTTTGATCCTTTCTCTTTCCAGCAGGATTGTTTGACCGCGGCCGAAGTACACATCGGCCGGCGTTAGATTGCTCAAGCTCTCGTGATAGCGGCGATGGTTGTAGTGATTGACGAACCGGTCGATGCTGACCTCAAGGTCGCCAGGCAGGTAGTAGTTTTCCAGCAGGATGCGGTTCTTGAGCGTTTGATGCCAGCGTTCGATCTTGCCCTGCGTCTGCGGATGGTAGGGCGCGCCGCGAACGTGTCCCATGTTCTGTGCATCCAACCAATCTGCCAGATCAGCCGACACGTAGCTGGAACCATTATCGCTGAGCAGGCGCGGCTTATGGACGATCCGTGCCTGGTCACAGCCTGAGGCCGCAAGAGCAAGATCCAGCGTGTCGGTCACGTCCTGCGCCTTCATCGTCGTGCACAGCTTCCAGGCGATGATGTAGCGGGAGAAGTCATCCAGGACCGTGATGAGATAGAACCAGCTGTTATTCGGCGTGCAATTTTGACCCCCTGAGCCGGGGGATCGGCGTCCAAAATTGACCCCCTCCTGATTGGTCTGAATCTGCCTGCTTTGGTTTGAGCAGGTGGTGGGGGAATGCTGACGGTGGAGACGATTGGACGGATTCGACGTGAGCACTTCCTCAAGGGCAAGACGATCAAGGAGATCGCGCGGGACCTGAAGGTGTCGCGGAACACGGTCCGCAAGGTGCTGCGGTCGGGCGATACGTCGTTCGAGTATGAACGTGAGGTCCAGCCGCGGCCAAAGCTCGGCCGATGGACCTTGGAACTCGATGAGTTGCTGGCGAGCAATGCGGCGAAGGCCGCCCGCGAGCAGCTGACGCTGATCCGGATCTTCGAGGAACTGCGCGGTCGCGGCTATGACGGTGGCTACGATGCGGTGCGACGCTACGCCCGGCGCTGGGCCAAGGAGCGTGGCCAGGCGACGGCTGCGGCTTATGTGCCGCTGAGCTTTGCACCAGGCGAAGCCTATCAGTTCGACTGGAGCCACGAGGTCGTGCTGCTGAGCGGCACGACAGTGATCGTGAAGGTCGCCCATGTCCGGCTCTGTCACAGCCGGATGCTGTTCGTGCGGGCCTACCCGCGCGAGACGCAGGAGATGGTGTTCGACGCCCATGACCGTGCGTTCGCGCTGTTCAAGGGCACCTGCGGGCGCGGCATCTACGACAACATGAAGACGGCGGTGGACACGGTCTTTGTCGGCAAGGACCGGCTCTACAATCGCCGCTTCCTGCAGATGTGCAGCCACTATCTGGTCGAGCCGGTCGCCTGCACACCGGCATCGGGCTGGGAGAAGGGCCAGGTCGAGAACCAGGTCGGGGTCGTCCGCCAACGCTTCTTCACACCACGCCTGCGATTCAAAAACTACGGCGAGATGAACGCTTGGCTCACCGACCGGTGCATCGCCTATGCCAAGGCGCATCGCCATCCGGAACTGACCGAGCGAACGATCTGGGAGGTGTTCGAGGCGGAGCGGCCGAAGCTCGTCCCCTACGCAGGCCGGTTCGACGGGTTCCATGCGGTGCCGGCCTCGGTCTCCAAGACCTGCTTGGTCCGCTTCGACAACAACAAGTACTCCGTGGCCGCCAGCGCGGTCGGACGTCCGGTCGAGGTCCATGCCTACGCGGATCGCATCGTGATCCGCCAGGACGGGCGGATCGTGGCGGAGCACCCTCGCTCGTTCGGACGCGGCGAGACCATCTATGACCCCTGGCATTACGTGCCGGTGCTCGCCCGCAAGCCCGGGGCCTTGCGCAACGGCGCGCCCTTCAAGGACTGGGTCCTGCCGGCCGCAATGGAGCGCGTGCGGCGCAAGCTCAGCGGTGCCGACGATGGCAACCGGCAGATGGTCAGTATCCTCACCGCGGTGCTCAGCGACGGGCTGCCCGCGGTCGAGGCGGCCTGTGCCGAGGCCATGACTCATGGCGTCCACTCCGCCGACGTCGTTCTCAACATCCTGGCCCGCCAGCGCGATCCCGGCCCGGCGGTCACCATCCTCACCCCGGCCGCGCTGACGCTGCGCCACGCGCCGATCGCCGACTGTGCCCGTTACGACAACCTCAGGGGAACCGTCTGATGGAACGAACTCAGCTCTTCGACCTCATGGGTGAGCTCAAGCTCTACGGCATGAAGGCTGCCTTCGACGAGATCATGACCACCGCGGTCAAACGCCAACATGAGCCGCAGCGCATCGTCGGCGATCTGCTCAACGCCGAGGTCAGCGAGAAGCAGGCTCGCTCGATCCGATACCAGCTCACCATTGCCAAGCTGCCGCTCGCCAAGGACCTCGACGACTTCCAGTTCGAAGGCTCGCCGGTCAACCAGACGCTGGTCAACGACTTGGCCGCCGGCAACTTCATCGCCCAGCAGCGCAACGCCGTGCTGGTCGGCGGAACCGGCACTGGCAAGACCCACCTCGCCATTGCCATTGCCCGAAGCTGCATCCGTAGCGGTGCCCGCGGCCGGTTCTACAACGTGGTCGATCTGGTCAATCGGCTCGAGACCGAGACTCGCAATGGCCGGCAAGGCCGGATCGCCGATCATCTGATCCGCATGGACTTCATCGTTCTCGACGAACTCGGCTATCTGCCATTCGCGCAATCCGGCGGCCAGCTCCTGTTCCACCTCGTCAGCCGGCTCTACGAACGGACCTCGATCATCGTCACCACCAACCTGGCCTTCGGCGAATGGCCCAGTGTGTTCGGTGACGCCAAGATGACGACGGCATTGCTCGATCGACTGACCCATCATTGCGACATCGTCGAAACCGGCAACGACAGCTGGCGCTTCAAGAGCCGTGACGACGATCACACATCAACCCGCGCTCGCGCCCTCTCCGCAACCCCGACCAGCTCCGACGGCGCGCGCGCTACCGCCAAAACCCGCCGAGCAAAAGGGTCAAAATTGGACGCCGATCAGGGGTCAATATTGAACGCCGATTGACACTTCTTCAACTCGTCCACCAGCCCGTCCTTGTTGAACACGTCCTTCGGGTCGCGGCCAGCCAGTAGCTGGTCCAATAGGTCTTTCTCGATCGCCATATGATGCTCCATCGGTTCTCGATCATCATGGCCTCACACAGAATATTTCTTACAGTCCCCGGATCCCTAGCTTCTCCAGCGTCCGCCGCACTGGCAGATGGGATTGCTCGACCAGCCGGATGATCTCAAGCTTCTCGGAGACGGGATATCTCATTCCTCGTCTCCCCCATCCGCGATCATGCTTTTTTTAAGCAGGCGCAATTCGAGCGCCTGTTCGGCCACGACCGCCTTGAGCTTCTCCTGCGCCTCGCGCCGCAGGTCCTTGACCTCGCCATTGGTCGCAGCCCGTGCCGTGTCGCCCGCCAGACGGCGCTTGCCGGCCTCCAGGAACTCCTTGGACCATGCGTAATAAAGGCTCTCGGCAATGCCTTCACGGCGGCACAGCTCGGCGATGCTGGAGTTGCCGCGCAAGCCGTCCAGAACGATACGGATCTTCTCTTCGACCGAATGGCGCCGGCGCGTTGCCCGGCGGATGTTCTTCACTATCCGCTCGGACGACGATTTGAGGGTGTATGGATTTCTGACTTGTCTCCACTCCTTGATGGTTACTATGAGCCAGAAATCCTCCGTTCCTCAAGCCGCTAAATCTGTCTCACAAGGCGCTGATGCCGGACACGCTAGTCCCAAAGGGGTGAAGTTATCGCTCCTAATCGGTCTAGACCGTGGTCTTTTTGTTATTTTTTTTTTTTTTTTTTTTTTTTAAAAAAAAAAAAAAAAAAAAAAAAACCCATGCCCTGACCAGTCCTCGACCGATATGCAAGAAAATGTCGCAAAATTTGGAATTGAGGAGGCGAAAAAAAAGGGATCATATACTCAAAAGTGTTATTTTTTTATTATATTCCCACCGTCTAAGACCGGCAGTACGCGGCAAAAAAATTTTTAATTTAGTTATTTATACCGATCAGAGGCGGTTAATATTCTGTTCTAGCAACGACCTCTCTTATAAAGGTTCACGAAATGAAACACCAACTATTCTTGGTGTAGTTATCAACTTTCGGGGCTTATTTCTTTTTCTCCAAACCCTACAGATCAGTTGGGTGCGTGTTACTCCATTAAAAATCTATAATAAGCTCATTTCTACTATTGTATGTGCCTTTGGATTCTTAAATAACCACTATAAGAGTTGAAAAAAGCGAAACCCCATGAACGCACCCGTCACGCCCATCCCGCCCTATCACCACACGCCCTTGTTCCCGCTCGGGCCCGACGAGACGGCCTACCGCAAGCTCGACGTCGGCGGGGTCGCGTCGAAAAGGTCATGGGCCGCGACATGCTCATCGTCGAGCCCGAGACGCTGCGCGCGCTGGCCGAGGCCGCCTTCATCGACATCAATCACCTGTTGCGCCCGGCGCACCTGAAGCAGCTGCGCAAGATCCTCGACGACCCGGAGGCTAGCGCGAACGACAAGTTCGTCGCCTACGATTTCCTCAAGAACGCCAATATCGCGGCCGGCGGCGTGCTGCCGATGTGCCAGGACACCGGCACCGCCATCATCATGGGCAAGAAGGGCCGCGCCGTCTTCACCGACGGCGCCGACGAGGCCGCGCTCGCGCAAGGCGCGCGCGATGCCTACCTGAAAAAGAACCTGCGCTATTCGCAGCTCGCGCCGCTCTCCATGTTCGAGGAGAAGAACACGGCGTCGAACATGCCGGCGCAGGTCGAGATCTACGCCGAGGGCGAGGACGCCTACAAGTTCCTGTTCATCGCCAAAGGCGGCGGCTCGGCCAACAAGTCGTTTCTGTTCCAGGCGACGCCGTCGATCCTGACGCACGACCGCATGCTCGCGTTCCTCAAGGAAAAGGTGCTGACGCTCGGCACCGCCGCCTGCCCGCCCTATCATCTGGCGATCGTGATCGGCGGCACCTCGGCCGAGCTGACCATGAAGACGGTCAAGCTCGCCTCCACGCATTATTACGACACGCTGCCGACGTCGAGGCTCGGAAGCCGGCCACGCGTTCCGCGATCTGGAGATGGAGGCGGAAGTGCTGAAGATGACGCAGTCGACCGGCGTCGGCGCGCAGTTCGGCGGCAAATATTTCTGCCACGACGTGCGGGTGATCCGGCTGCCGCGCCACGGCGCCTCGCTGCCGATCGGGCTGGGCGTGTCGTGCGCGGCCGACCGGCAGGCGGTGGCCAAGATCACGCGCGACGGCGTGTTCCTCGAGCAGCTCGAGCCGCATCCGGCGCAATATCTGCCGGAGGTCGATCAGGAAAAGCTCGGCGGCGATGTCGTGAAGGTCGACCTCAACCGGCCGATGAAGGAGATCCTGGCGCAGCTGTCGCAAGTATCCGGTGAAGACGCGGCTGTCGCTGTCCGGGCCGATGATCGTGGCGCGCGATCTGGCGCACGCCAAATTGCGCGAGCGGCTGGAAGCCGGGCAGGGGCTGCCCGACTATTTCAAGAACCATCCGGTCTATTACGCCGGCCCGGCCAAGACGCCGGAAGGCTACGCCTCCGGCTCGTTCGGGCCGACCACCGCGGGCCGCATGGATTCCTTCGTCGATGCCTTCCAGGCCGCAGGCGGCTCGATGATCTCGCTGGCGAAGGGCAATCGCTCGGCGCAAGTGCGCGAAGCGTGCCAGAAGCACGGCGGCTTTTATCTGGCCTCGATCGGCGGCTCGGCGGCCAATCTCGCCGAGCACTGCATCAAGAAGGTGGAGGTGCAGGAATATCCCGAGTTCGGCATGGAGGCGATCTGGCGCATCGAGGTCGAGGACTTCCCCGCCTTCATCGTCATCGACGACAAGGGCAACGACTTCTTCAAGGAATTGAATTTGGGGTGAGGGCCCTCCATCCTCATCCTGAGGAGCGCACCGATAGGTGCGCGTCTCGAAGGATGGGGATGGCCAGAGCGTTTCGGCTTCATCCTTCGAGACGGCGCTGCGCGCCTCCTCAGGATGGAAGGGGGAAGATGGTGCTCGGAATCAGGCTGGGTTCCCTCTCCCCACCGGAGAGAGGGAGCGCGTCTGAATTCGCCGAGATACGTTGGGTTCAAACTCGCCAAGCTCTAGCCCGTCACTACCTGAACGCCGGGTCGGCCGCGGCGTCGGCGCGCGGCTTCCAGTCGAGCGAATAGTATTCGCCGCGGTCGCGCCCCCAGGGATCGAAGCTGTTGACCACGTGCGACAGCTCGCCGGAAAGCTCCGGCATGGTGCGCATCAGCACGCGCTTGAACGGCAGCACCTCCTGCTCGTGGCCGTTGGGCGTTCCCTGCTCCATCTTGGTGCCGTTCGGGCCGTTGTTCATGACCCAGTCGATGCCGAACTGGGTGTAGAACTCGGGGCGGAAGCTCGAGGTGAAGAAGCGGTCGCTGAACAGCCGGCGCGAGGCGTTGATGATGAAGATGTGGAACTGGGTTTCCGAGATGGCGTAGCCGTGCGGGCGCACCGGCTCGCCGAGGAAGCCGACCACGATGTCGACGTCCTCGACATTGTCGACCATGCTGCCGTCGGCATGGCCGAGGCAGTCGTTGATCGGGTGGCCGTTCGGATCGCGCTGGACGGCGGTGATGACCTTCGAGGCGTCGCATTTGTGCTGGCCGTAGACCTCGCGCAAGGTCTTGGCGAGATCGCGCTGTTCTTTCGCTGCCGGCGAATCCGCCGGCAGGCTGTGGTCGATGAAATCGTCGAAGCTGGTGAGCTGGCGCAAGCCGATCTGGCGGCGGAATTCGTTGAAGCGCGGCACGCCGTGCTCGCGGTCGCGGATGATGTCGAGCGCCGCCACGTCGATGACGGTGTCGAGCCGCGGGCTGAGATCGAGGTTCTGCAGGAATTGCGGATGATTGCGCAGTTCCAGCAGGCCGAGCCGCTGGCGGCCCATCGACAGCGCCCAATTGGACAGGCCGCCGTGAGCGCATGG
Source organism: uncultured Alphaproteobacteria bacterium (assembly GCA_963727555.1). Lineage (GTDB taxonomy): Bacteria > Pseudomonadota > Alphaproteobacteria > Rhizobiales > Xanthobacteraceae > Pseudolabrys. The sequence continues at coordinate 134,938 of CAVSGT010000008.1, forward strand.
CGCCGGTCGCCTTGCCGCGGAAGGTGTCGATCACCGGGATGTGCTTGGCGATCTTGTTGGGATCGGCTGAGCTCGCGGTACTCGATCATGTCCGGCACCAGCGGATGCAGCCGGTAGACCGAAATGAACTCCTCGGGGAAATTGAACGGCGAGCCGAAATGGTTGGGGCCGTCGTCGATGCCGGCCGGGTAGGGGCGGTCGCTGGCGGTGCCGACAATGCCGGGGCCGGCGGCCAGCGCCGAATAGAACTGGTTCGCCAGTTTCGGATCGGCGGCGTCGGCGAGCTTGCGCACGATGCGCTTGGTGACGTCGGAGACGTGCGGCTTGTCGTGGAACAGGCCGGACCAGTTGGAGTTCATGCCGAGATAAAGCGGCTCGTCGTAGAGCAGTTGCGGGGTCCACTCGATGGTGTGGATTTTGGCGATCTCCGCCGCCACGATCAGGCGGGCGATCTCGAACAACTGGTCGTTGGTGACCTGGCTGTAGCCGATCGGCTGGGCCGGGCGGTCGGGATCGCGCAGGCCGCAGTCGACATCCGGGTTGGCGCGCGCGATCTTGCGGAAGGCCTCGACGATGAGATTGTGCTCGCGCACGAACACATTGTGCAGGAACGACAGCCCGATCGACCAATTGTCGGGGAACGCCGCCGCCTCCTGCCCAACCCATTCCGGCTGGATCGGATCGCAGCCCGTCGCCGGCGCGCCGGGCGTGCAAGCCGGCCGGAACGTCGGCAGGTAGCCTTGGCTGTCGCCCGCGGTGCCGGTGTGTTCCGCGATTAGTTGCAGCTTGGCGGAGTCATTCGGATCGCGCCGCATGCGCCGGCGCGAGGTTTGGTCATAGCCGTAGATTTGCGAAACGTCCCACCAGGCGGTGTTAAGATTGCGCGAGGTTCCCGGCGAGCGCTTCATATAGGTCTTGCCACGATAGGCGAAGGTTTCAGGCTGACCGCGATCGGCGATCAACGCGGCTTCCATCTTGTCGGCGGGACGGCAGCCGAGCTCGGCGGCACGCGCCGCGCTGATCGGCTGTTCGACATTGTTCACGCGCTCGGTCTTGCAGCCGAGGCTCGCCATGACGTGCGAGCGATCGTTGCGCGCTTCGCTGAGATGCGCGAACCAGTCATGCGTCATGAACTGGATCCAATAGGCGGCGAGCACATTAAAGAACGGCGCCTTCTTGTAGGCGCAGTCGCTGTCCGTCCCCGGCGTGCCGTGGCCTTTGTTGCAGGTGGGCGTTGCGTGTTCGTCGCGCGTGAACAGCTTGCGGCTGATCACCTGCGGATCCGGCTTGAGCAGGCCGAGGCGGTCGCCGTGCCGGTTGCGCGCCAGCGGATCGAGCCCGAGATCGGGATAGGTCGCTTCGAACTGCACGTTGCGGCCGAACAATTGCCCGGTCGATCCCATCGCCGGATTGCGGATGTCGTTGCAGATGCCGGTCAGGGTGCGGAAGCGCACCAGCGATCCTTTGCACTGCTGGTCGCCGCTGGGAAGAATTTGCATGTCGTGGAAATTCGGATCATCCGGCGGCAGCCGCATCTGCGGCCAGACTTTCAGGAGCGGGCCTGGGACCGTCTCGCCACCGATGCGGCGGCCGGCCACGTATTGTTGGTAGGTCGCGTTGTCGAACAAATTGAATTTGATCAGCTCCATGCGCTGGTATTCGAGGTCCATCAGCGCGCCGTCGATGCCGCGCGTGTTGCGGTCGATCAGATGCCGCAGCAGCGGCGGTATCGGCAGTAGCGGGTCGTCGAATTTGTTGGATTTCGATGCGGCAGCGGCCGTCGCCCAGTAATGCGACCAGTCCACCCATGGCCCGCCGCGCGCGGCGACCGCCTTTTCGCCGCCGCGACAACGCGCGACCGCCTCTGCGACCTTGCCCTCGAAACGCGCGGTGCGCTCTTCCGCCAGCGGTCGCGGTCCGCGCACCAGAATTTGCAGGCAGGCGCGGCGGATGGCGGCATCGCTATCTTGCGCTTGCGCGCGAACGATCGGCAGGCTCAGCGCGCCGATCAGCGTCGCCAGGGCAAACGTTGCAAAACCAAGAGAGGAATGGCGAAGATCGAGGTGCATTTTGTCCCCCAGAACAAGTCATGCGGACAGTGCCGGGTACGCGGGCGCCATGCCACCGCAGGCGTCGATCACAGGTTATGGTAGAAGAAGAAAACAATTAAAGCGAGAATAAAAATTTCGCCAAAGGCGGCTTTGCATTGGCCGTTCGGCGGTTTAGCGGCATGAAGATCGAAGCTGCGGATTTTGAGTTTCCATCGTGGACCTATGCAGCTGAATTTAGAGTAAGAGCCGCCATTGTCCGCAGTTACGCCATCGGCGGCATTGGCGATGCCGTGTCGCGCAGCGCTATCTTGGCGTCTAGCGCGTGGTCCCGAAAAAGCATGTCCTCGAGCCCGATCGGGGATGGGAACCGGTTTTCGGAAAAGATCATGCGCCAGCGAAATGTTAGGCGGCATTCCGATTCAATCTGAACGGATTAGACTCTAGCCTAGCGCAAGCCGCACGGCATCAAGTCCACACCGTCACGGCGCGGCCGAAGCCGCGCCACGCGGCATTTGAAGCCCCGTCCGCCATGCTCAGCGGGCAGGAATGACCGGCATGACCAAATACGATTCATATTGGCCGCCCGTCGCAATCGTGTTCTTGCCTCCGAACTCGTCCGCAGGCCGGTCAGCCGGATGGTTGTGCAACATGCGGCCGGGTATCCCGTCGAATTCGAAGTCGCGGCCCTGCAAAGTCAGCACCAGCCTATAACCCTTTGGGAACACCATGCTGGTCGGCCAGAGTTCGACGTCGACCGGATAGAACTCTCCCGGCACCAGTTTCTGCACCTCATCATGGGCATGAAAGACCCGGTATGGCAGCGAGCGGTCCGGGTCGAGCTTGCGGTGCGACGCACGCAACCAACCTTTGGTCATCGTCGTCGGTTCATGCGCACCGATGAACTGGATTTCCTTACCGTCGGGGTCGAAGATCCGCATGATCGCAAAGATGTCCATGTCCGTGGTCGAGGACGAAACCCACAGACGCGCTGTGACAAAGCCGCAGAACTCCGTCTCCTCGGCAAATGGCTCGGTGGTAAAGCTCACGCCTTCGCCGCTAGCGTCGTAGCTCACGGTCGTCGATTTAGCCGGAGACCTCGTTCCGATCGACCGGTTTTCCGCGTTGAGGAAATAACGCGTCCACTGCGTGCGCTCGAGCGGAAATTCGCGCTCCATCCGTTTGAAGGATCCGTCGGGCCGGCGAACGGACATCTGAACGCGCGGCTGTTGGTGCCAACCGTTTGCCTCGCCCTTCAAGAAGTGGCCGAAAAACCGCTTCTGCATCGCGACGTATTCGGGGAGATAGAAGCTCTCCCAATGCGTGCCGACGTGCAACGATAGCCACTTTTGCTGCGATCCCGCCGCGAGAAACCCTTCGATGTTGCCGCGCAGGTGCAGGCCGGGCCCGCCCCAATTGCCGGCCGACAACAGCGCAACCTGAATGCGCGAAAGATCGGGCGTGTGCTCCTTGTACCATTCATCGTCGAGCGGATGGTTGAGCAGATCGCCGGGATAATCCGCACGATTGCCCTTCAGAATAGGCTCGCTTAGCGCCGGACCGCCGGTTGGCCGCTCGCCGGTCTCACGGTCGCGATGGGCGGTATTGGCGTTGCCGTACTGATTTGCCAACACCTGGCGGGGCCACCACGCCGTCGTGAACCCGTTGGAAAAAATGCCGCCGTGGTGCGTCGAGTTGCGATAGTAGTCGACAAAGCCCTCCCACGGACAGATTGCCGCCAAGTGGGGCGGATGCATCGCGGCCACCGCCCATTGGGTAAAGGCATAGTACGAAATGCCGCAAAGCCCGACCTTGCCGTTTGACCAGCTCTGCTCTCCCGCCCATTCAATGCATTCGTAGTAATCCTGCATTTCCCGCGGCGAGCGCGGGTCCAAGTAGCCCGGCGACTGTCCGGTGCCGCGCGAATCCACCTGAACGACGACATAGCCGTCCGGGACCCAGCGCTCAGGGTCGACCGTTTCCCAGCGCAGATACTTGCCGCTCGATCCGTTGCGGCAGAGGTCCGGATAGACTTCGAGCAGCTTGTCCCATTGCGGCTTGAAGGCATCGGCGAAATGAATGTCTTTGCCATAGACACCCTGAGCCATGATGACCGGAAAGCGGCCCTCGGCGGCGGGCCGATAGACGTTGCAACGCAGGACCAAACCGTCGCGCATTGGGATGCCGACGTTTTTCTCCACCTTCATTTCATACCGAGCGTTACTCATCGAAGTCCTCTTGCACGATGGTCTGGCGTCCCAATTGAACGTTATATCCGAGCAACCGCGGTCACGCTGCGCGTCCGCCTCGCGCGCGGTCGAGTTGGATTGAGTCGATGTCTCACCTTTTCAGGGCATGCGAAGGCAGCCAGGTCACGAGATCGGGAAACGCCACCAGCAGCGCCAACACCGCGAGCGCTGCAATGAAGAACGGCACGACACCACGGAAAATGCTGCCCACCGGCACCTCCGGTGCGACCCTCGCCATGATGTAGACGTTCAAGCCGATCGGCGGCGTGATCGCTGCCAGTTCACACATGACGATCAGGTAGACCCCGAACCACACGGCATCGATGTGATGCGCCAAGATGACGGGAAAGACGAACGGCACGGTGAGGATGAGCATGGCCCAGATGTCGAGCACCATGCCGAGCACGATATACATCGCGGTGAAGCAAACGATCAGGCCCACGGAGGAAAGATTCAGTTCCGTGATCGTCGAGACGATTTTCGCAGTGATCTCGGTCTGCACAAGGAAACGGCTGACGACGTGGCCGCCGAGCAGGATCATGAAGATCATCACGCTTGTGCGTGAGGTGCCCCACAGGGCCTCCTTCAACGCCGCGAGAGACATCCGCCCCATCGCGCCGGCCACGGCGAAAACGCCGACGACTCCGATCGCCGCGGCTTCGGTCGGATCGAACACGCCGCCGTAAATGCCGCCGATGATGACTCCGAAGATGAGCAAAATCGGCAGCAGCCGCAGCAGCGACCGGATTTTGACGTCGATCGGAAACGCTTCACCGACCGGTCCGAGCTTCGGGTTGCGAAGGCACCGGACGTAGACGAGGCCGGAGAATGCGAGGGTCATGATCAAACCCGGGATGATGCCGGCAATAAACAGCGCCCCGATCGACGTTTCTGTCCACAGTCCGTAGGCGACCATGAAGATGCTGGGCGGAATTAGGATGCCGAGGGTGCCTGCGGAGGCGATCGATCCGGCCGCAAGCGCGCCGTCGTATTTGAACTTGCGCATCTCGGGCATGCACATCGGCCCGAGCGTCACCACGGACGACGCGCTTCCGCCCGATACTGCGCCAAAGCCTGCCGAGGCAATCACCGAAGCGATTGCAAGACCGCCGGGCATCCGTCCGACCCATTTGTAAATGCAATCGTACAGATCCGTCGCCAATCCCGTCCGGAAGACGAGCTGGCCCATCAGCAGATACAAAGGGATCGCCGTAAGCGCGAAATTCGTGCCCTCGTCCCACAAATTGAGGACGAGCTGCGTTTCGCCAAACACCGGACCGCCGATGACCACGAGCCCAATCGCGCCGGTCGCCAGCAACGAGACCGCGATCGGAATACCGAGCGTGATCAGCGCCAGCATGGCGGTAAGGCCGATAATGCCGATCCAGATGGGATCCATCACGGTCATTCCATCCAGGCGATCTGGTCGACTTCCTCGATCTTGTGGCGCCGGCCGCGCAGCATGGAGACTGCGGCGACAACGACGTAGATGACGATGAGGAGGCTGATGAAAGCGATGAAGGCGTAAAACGCCCAGACACGCATCTGAAGCTCGGGCGTAACTTCCGGCAGCGAATACAAGAAGGGAATCTCACCCCATACTTTCTTGATGATGAGGCCGAACACAATCACGAGAAGTGCCGATTGCAGCAGCGACACGAAGCGATGGATGCGCGGCGAGAATTTATCGGCCAATAGCCCCATGCTTACATGCTCGCCGACCCGGAACAACTCGAGCAGGCCGAGGAGAAAGAACACAAGCAGGATGTGGCGCGACGCCTCGAGCCCCCAGGACAGGGGAGAATTGAAGACGTAACGCAGGATGACGTCGGTCGTTATGAGCGCGGTCAAGGCGGGGAGCGCCACGTAACTCGCCGCTCCATTGAGGACGCGCGAAGCGATGCTGAGCCATTTGGACATGGCGATACACCCGGACGTTGCGGGGATGCGGCCGCCGGCCCGATCGGCCGGCGGCGCTGTTGCGGCGTTACTTCAGCGGCGAGACGCCCTGAGCGGGATTTTTGACCGCTTCCATCATCAGTTGGTCGAGCGACATATTGCCGTACTTCTTCACGAGCTGCCGCATGTCGCTCACCAGCGCGCGGGTCGGCAGCCCTTTGGCTTCGCCGTCCTTGATGTATTGCTCGATCACCGGCTCGAAATGAGCTTGCCATTTCTCCCATTCTTGCGGTGCAATCTCATGGAACTCGATCCCTTCTTTCTTGAAGGCGGTCCGCGCCTTGGCCGACGCGAGCATGAACGAAATTTGGCTGTCGGCTTGATGAAGCTGGCGGGACCAGGCGTAGAAAACGTCTTTGAGATCGGGCGGCAGACCGTCGATCGTGGACTTATTCATGCACCATTCCAACGGAAGGTTGTTGATCGGCGTTGTGGTGCGATGCTTCGAAGCCTCGTTGATACGAAACGCCTTGGCGGCCGCATCCGAGGTAAAGACCGCATCCAGAAGCCCGCGCTGCAGCGCCGAGAAGAAGTCGGCCGAGCTGATATTGACCGGCACGGCACCCAACGCCTGGAAGATTCTTTGGCTAATCCCGGTTCCGGACCGAACCTTCAGGCCTTTGAGCTGCTCCAACGTTGTGATCGGAACATTTGAGAATAGGTTGAAGTTCGTGCTGCCCGTAATGCCGTTCAGGTAGACCCGCTGGCGTTCGAATTCCGGACGGAAATATTTCTGCGCCAGCGTCTCGGCGACGAGTGTCTGAACCGATTCGTCGGGGAACAGCCCTGGAAGCGACAACGCCTGCGTCAATGGAAACGCGCGCGAATTGAGGAACGTGAAGCAGGCCGCCATGTCGGTGAGGCCGGACCGGTTTGCTTCGAAACCCTCGGTGACCTTGTGCACCGTTCCGCCCCAACGCGCGGTCATCTTGAGCTTGCCGTGTGACATCTTGTCGAGAACGACAAATGCCTTTTTCAGAAACTTGGCCTGAACCGCCACCTCGGGCAGGTGGCTGGTCAAGCGGATGGCGATCGGTGGGCCGGAATACGTGACCGGATGGTTGCCGTAGTCTTTGAATTTGCCATCCGCCCAATCCTGGGCCGCCTGCGTGGCCTTCGCGATCTCTGCTTCGCTCTGCGCGTTGGCGCCATGCGGAAGGCCAACCGCCGCCGTGAAGGCGGTGAAAGCCACGGCCAAAGCAACACTCGTACGCATCAGTTCAATCCTCTCTTTAAGAGCATTTGTGGTTGGTTCGATTGGATTCTCAGCAGATCGCCCTATACGGCCGCGCCTATCGCCTCCTTCGCCGGCACGGGCCGCGCCATCGCTTCGTCGAGTTCGGCGACCGCCGACTCAAACGGCGCTTCGGAGGCTGGCGGTGCCCGGAAGATGGATGCCAACATCGGGACGAAATATCGCAACGCCTCTTCTATGTCGTCGGGGTCGTAGATGTCGGCGCCCGCGTTGCCGTCCACGGCTTGAACGCGGCCGGGGTGGGCCATGAGATAGATCAGCGCACCGATCATGATGTGGAACCGCCACTGGATGTCTCGCGGCGGCAAATGCGGCATTAATTGCTGGACGGCGGCGAGGAAGCAGCAGCCAGGTTCGCGAAAATGACGCCGCATAATCGCGCGAAACACCGGATCGGTTTCATGCCCGAACCGCGCGCGCAATCGGCCAAAATGCTTCCGGAGTTTATCAGAGTCGAAGCAGACCGTGAGCCCGGGCGCCACATAGGCGAGGATCAACGCTTCAAGTGTCGGTGGCCGCGGCCCGGCCAGCAACGCCTTCATGCGTTTCAGTCGTTCTGCGACGACGATGCCCGCACGACGATCGATAACCGCCTCGACCAGTTCTTCCTTGCGCCGAAAATAATAGTGGACGGCAGCCGTATTGGCGTGAGCCGCGGCCGTGATTTCGCGAAGCGAGACGCCGTAGAAGCCACGCTCGGCAATCAACGCCTCGGCCGCGTCGAGAATGCGGGTGCGCGTCGCGGGCTCGGAGGTACGTTCGACAGCCCTGTTTGTCCGTCGGCTGCTCATGAGACCCGTGCTCCCTTACCGCGGGTCACAGAGCTTACAGGCCCACTGCCAAAAATTCAAACAAACGCTTTAAGCAGTCGCCTGTTTAATTTATAATATAAATTAAGCATTTGATTTCAAAAGACATTTTATCTTGATGGTATATGGTGATGTTGCAACTATGGCTAGCTATTGCGGGCTCGCCGTTACGGGACGGTCCGCAATGACGAAGCTCACTGCGGCGCCGGCTGCTTCGGCATGCTCTTGGCGAAGACGCCGAGCGTGATCGCGCGCGCCACATATTCCGCCAGGCAATTATAGCCGGCCTCGTCGCGCTCGAAGGCGGCGGCAACCGGCTCGGGGCCCCGCGTTGCAGCTTGGTTGATGATCTGCATCGCCTCGTAAAAGCGGATGACGATGACGTTCTCCGCGGCCGCCACTTTGCGCAGCGTGTCGCGGATGCGCTTGTAGTGCGTGTCGCGCAGCATCTCCTTGGCGAATTGCAGCCCGACCAGCACCAGGTCGACGTGATGCGCCTTCAGCCAGCGGATCTGGTCCGTGACGGTCGCGGCGAATTCGCCGGTGTCCACGTAAGCGAGCGCGTCATTGGTGCCGACCTGCCAGAGCACCAGATCGGGTCGGTCGAGCGCGACCTCGTTTTTCATGCGGACGGCGGCGTTGGCGGCCAGTTCGCCGGAGACCCCGCGGTTGATCATGACGACGTCGACGCCCTTGAGCGCGTGCTCGAGCATCGATTCGATCAACTCGGTGTAGCCGCCGTCGCGCCTGCCCAATCCCGGCGCCGCGCCCATGGCCAAGATGCGCAATGTTTTGCGTTTGGCGAGCACCGCCGCCACGTTCGGCAGCGGCGACTCTTCCGCCGAAGCGCCGGCGCCCGGCTGGCACGCTTTTGACAGCGTCGCCGTCGCCGCCACCGGCGGCGCTGCGCCTTGCGCGTGCACCGGCGAAAGCCCGATCAGTCCGCTTACGAGCGCTGCGCCGAGCGCGCCGGCGAAGCGGGTCTGTTGCGTTCGCGCAATTCGGCGAGCCATGCGGTGAACACCATGATGACGATACCTAGAATTACCACGGCCGTGTCGCTGCCGACAGAGCCGCGGTAGTAGTAGCGCAGCACCTGTCCGGCCAGACTGAGCAGCGAGCCGATGCAGAACACATAGAGCGAGTTGCGCCCGAGCATGGCCAGCGTGCCGATCAGCGGCGAGATGACATAGTGCGCAAAAGGCAGCTTGCCGAACCAAGCGATATAGCGGAAGACAATGGAGAAGACCGCCACCATCGACAGGAACTGGATCAGCCGGGGCGGCGTCGCCCAGGTCTTGTCGAGCAGGAAGAACAGCTCCGGCTCCGGCACATCGGTCGGGTCCCACAACAGCTTGAACAGCACCGCGACGGTGAAATAGATCAGCACCGGTAGCGCCAGGATGCGCACCCAGACGATATTGCGCCGCACCCAGGCGCCCGGTCCGGCGTCCTCGCGGGCGAACACGAAGCCGAGCACGAAGGTCAGTTGCCAGGCCAGCGGATTGAAGAACCAGGTGCCCGACACCGGCCAGGTCGGCAGCGTCAGCCGGAAGACCAGCGCGAATATGTAAAGCGCAAGCGAGGCCGGCAGCACGAGATTGGGCGCCAGGCGGTCGATCACCGCAAACATCGGCGCCATCAGCATCAGCACGACATAGAGCGGCAAGATGTCGAAATAGCCGAGCTGATGGGTGAGCACGGCGAGCCCGATATGGGTCGGCACCGGATCGTTGAACACGGCGGCGGCATTGTGCCACTGCAGCAGCAGCGGATTGTTGAGCTCGGTGGCGGTGATCGCCAGCATGGCGATGGCCAGCATGGTGATCAGCACCTGCGCGGCGTAGAGCTCGAGTGCGCGGCCGAACAGGCGCAATACCACGTTTCCGGTCGGCATGTAGCGGCCGCCGCCGTCGGCCATCAACCGCAATGACCAACCGGCGAGGAACACGAACAGGTCGGCGGCATCCGAAATTGAGAAATTGATCAGCGTGTATTTGGCGTAGAACAGCCCGGGAATGTGGTCGATGAAGATCGTGATCAGCGCAAAGCCGCGCCAGAAATCGACGGCATTGGCTGGGCGCGGCATCCCCGGGCTCCGGTACACGTCGCCGCGATTGTCCGGGCCGCGATGTTCGCGGTCAAGCGGCGCGATCGTTTTCGCGATACGGGATTTTTACTTGTCGGCGAGGCGCCGGCCAGCCAAAGCGAGGCCAAAGGCCGCGGCCTGGATCGCAAGCCCAACAACCCAGGCGACGACCGCCACCGACTTCATCAGCGGCGGCGAGAGATAGCCCATCAATGCGGCCGAGCAGACCACCAGCGTGCCGATGATGCCGAGCACCGGCGGCAGGCGGGTCTCGGTGCGGGTTCGGTCGGAGGCGAGGCTCACCGTGTTAGCCGCTCACAGACACGCAGCGGCGCCGGCAAGGCCGCCGCCGAGCAACCCCGCGCACTCGTAAAGCATCGGCGTCCAGCCGGTTGCCACGACAGCATCGGCGACGCCGAAACCGGCCATCACGCCGACGGCGATATTGCCGATCAAGGCGAGAAAACACCGCATCGCGGAGACTCCTATTGACTACTTAAGCGTGTATTCTGGCGTAATACTAATATTTTTTGAATCGGGAATCCAGTGCGCGGAGGTCATGGCAGGGATGACCGCAGTCTGAATACCGCCATTGCATGGGCGCAATGGCGGTTACCGCGTCAACAGCTCCAGCGGCGCGGCATCGCAATGCCACAAGCCGACAGCGCGCGAGCGCAAATAGCCCAAGCGGCGAACGGCCGCTCAGCCGTGCACGCTCATATCGCCGGCCCCAAAGGCTGTCGGCAGTCGAGCGCTGCTCTCGGGCTTGGCGGCCGATTGCACTTGATCGCGATAGTGCTCCAGCACGAACAGCCGGACCGCCGACGACAGGTTGCTGTTATCCTGCCGATCGAGATCGACCCGTTGCAGCACCGCGGTCAGCGGCTGGCGGCGGGACGCAGCGATGTCTTTCAAGCCGTTCCAGAACGGCTGTTCCAGACTGATGCTGGTCTTGTGTCCTTGGACGAGGACGGAACGTTTGACGATCGTAGAGACCATGTTTTCCCCCCGAGCCCTTGAGGGTAAGCGCCACAAGAAGGGGCTCAGTAAGCCACAAACGCCGATAGGCCGAAGCGGTTCCCCGCAATCGGTGATTATTTTCGCTCGCCGAAAAGTTCCATGCGCTCGCTCCAATTCGCTAGCTGAAAAGTTCCCTGCGATCGTTCCAATTCGAATGAATGTTGCACTAAGGCGTCTAGGCCTGCATTTTTTGCCGTTGGCTTACGCACCGGCCCGCCGGCAGGGCGCTCGTTTCGGCGCGCTTGACGCCGGGGGTCGTCATGTCGTTTGCGCTGGGGTTGGTTCTGCTGGCGTGTACGGTCGCCAAGATTCCGGTGGCGCGGCCGGTCGACGGGAGAGTCGGCGTCATTCCGGAAGAACCGGTTTGTCGGCCAGCTCTACGCCCTGGGCGCCATGGGGACAGCCGTCATCGCCGCCACGATCTTGGTCGCCGACCGGCCGTTCTGACACGGTTAAAGCGTCCACTAGGCGATTCGGCCGTAAAATCCAGCCCTTATTCTTGTCCGCTTTCCTTTTTCGGCGGGCTGCTGGTGATTTCCGTAACGGTCGTGAGGCAATTCAAGCAGTTAAAGATATCGAAGCGGTCAATATCGTCGCGGGATTTGCGCGCCAACATGGCCAAGCCGCAAACCAGGCAATGCTTGATCGGGGGGCGTGACGTCATTGGAAAATATTGGGGAATCCGGGCGCGCTTGAGTTGATTTAGATCAAGTCGGGCGCAAATGCGGCTGCTGCTTGGGTGCCGATCTGATCCAGATCAAGGCGCGAAATGAATCTTGCCCGCAAATTTGTAAGATGTGGCAGCACATCTCCACGGCGCCCTACGACCGCGACATCGAACTGGCCGTCATTGACGGCGAAGGGCCGCACGCATTGGTATTCCCTTGCCGCCGGATTTCGAGCGGGTGGATGAATGCGCTCACCAAAGAGCGGATGGACGTGCGTCCGACCCACTGGCGGGAATGGCAGGACGGTCAGGCGGCGGGATCGCGCTTTTCCGGCGTCGCGCGCTGAAGCTTGGCTTCTTCATCCGCCAGCAATTGAAGCAAGCGACGCCGTTTGGCTTCGTCGGTTTCCTGCTCCAGCAGCCGCCGATAATGCTCGATATTAAGTTGGGCTACGGTCCGGTCCACCGGCATCTCGCACGTTCCCATTCGACCCGATCGCCGAACCCGACTTTGTATAGCAGGATTTGAATATGCAAGCCCATGTCTGGCGGCAGGCGGCGACGCGGCCGTAGCGCTCAGCGCATGTCCTTGCGCACCTTGAACATGGCCTCGAGGCCTTCGGCCTTCTCGGCCAACTCTGCGCTGATTGCCTCCAGAGCCGTGCGTGTCGGCGCGTCCGGGCAATAGTGTGCGACTCGGTTACAACGAACCGCGAGGTTGCGGAGATAGGCCGCGATCCCGATTTGCATTGGCGTCCCCCGGTGGACCAGGAAGGCCTCCCGTGGCGGGCGCCTCCATCTCCATCTTGTCTTAGGCACGTCCTTGCCGCTTAGCGAAGTTCCTTTCCACAACCAGGGGCAGGTTGGTGCTGATCGACTTCGCTATGCGGCGGTAGGGCGGGGATAGGCCTTCAAAATGCCGTTGGAACCTATTGTCCTAAAGCCGTTTGGAAGCAATCATGGGACCGGGTGGGGAGATTGCGAGGCCGCTTGCGCAGTTCGATCGTTGTCGGGACGAAACGCCGAGTTCTCTGCGTTTTCCCGCGTTACACGCCGTCATTCGGGACATTCCAGCACGCCTACCGCCTGATGCGGGGGGTGAAGGCATTCATGCCGCCGCAAGGGCTGCTGTTGATCGCCGCCTATATGCCGCAAGACTGGCCGGTCCGCTTTGTCGACGAAAACATCGCGCCTGCGAGCAAGGCCGATTTCGCCTGGGCCGACGTGGTGATGATCAGCGGCATGCATATCCAGGCGCGGCAGATCCGCGACATCCACCGCCGCGCCAAGGCGGCCGGCAAGGTCACCGTGTTGGGCGGTCCGTCGGTTTCGGCCTCGCCGGAGATGTACCCGGAGATCGACTATCTGCAGGTCGGCGAGCTCGGCGACGGCACCGACCGGCTGATCGCGCAGCTCGACGCCGGCATCGCGCAGCCGCCGGCGCAGGTGCGCTTCGAAACCAAGGAACGGCTGCCGCTCAGCGAGTTTCCGGTCCCCGCCTATGACCTGATCCCGCTCAAAAGCTACCTGATGTGCACGCTGCAGTTCTCCAGCGGCTGCCCCTATCGCTGCGAGTTCTGCGACATCCCCGGGCTTTACGGCCGCCAGCCGCGCATGAAGACGCCGCAACAGGTGACCGCCGAGCTCGATGCCATGTGCGGCCAGACGGGGCATCCGACCTCGGTCTACTTTGTCGACGACAATTTCATCGGCAATCGCAAAGCGACCCGCGATTTGCTGCCGCATCTGGTGCAGTGGCAGAAAGAGCGCGGCTACCCGATGGTGCTGTCGTGCGAGGCGACGCTCAACATCGCCAAGCAGACGGAAATCCTTGGGCTCATGCGCGAGGCGAATTTCCACGGTATCTTCGTCGGCATCGAGACGCCGGAGGCCGACGCGCTCGAGGCCATGCGCAAGGATCAGAACAACGCGGTGCCGATGCTGCAGTCGATCAAGACGCTGAACGACTTCGGCCTGGAGGTTACCTCGGGCATCATCCTCGGGCTCGACACCGACAGCGACAATACCGAAAGCCGGCTGAAGGATTTCATCGAGCTGTCGAAGATCCCGATGCTGACCATCAATCTGTTGCAGGCGTTGCCGAAGACGCCGCTGTGGGATCGTCTCAAACAAGCGGACCGGCTCGATCACGATCCGCAGCGCGAGAGCAACGTGCGCTTCCTGCGGCCCTATGACGAGGTGGTGGCGAGCTGGCGCCGCGCCATCGCTTACGCCAACGATCCGGAGCGGCTGTTCGCGCGCTTCCAGCATCAGGTCGACGCCACTTACGGCAACCGGCTGAAGGTTGCCGCGCGCGGCCAGTTCACCTGGTCCAATCTGGTCGGCGCGGCGGTGATGGCCATACGCTGCGCGCGCTATCTCGGCGTCGCGGCCGACTACCGCCGGCCGTTCTGGCGCGCGGTGGGGCATGCGCTGCGGCGCCGGCAATTCGGCTCGGCGCTCGGCATGAGCTTCGTCGCGCACCACCTCATCGAATTCACGCGCGAAGCGTTGCGCGGCGAGCAGGCGGCTTCGAATTATTCGCAAGTGCGCAAGGAACATTCCAGCCGCCGCCTGCGCTGGCGCCAGGAAGAGGAATCGCAGTTCACCTAAAGCCGTGGGGGAATTGGAGGCCCGGCCTGGAGTTGAACCAGGATTCGAGACAGTGCGCGGTCTCTGCGTCGCCATTCCGCCACCGGGCCGCGGTCAGCCTAGGCCATCGGTGCGGCTTGGCAATCAAACTCGCCGCAAAAGGTAAATGGGTAAACGCCTGCCATCGCGCGCAGGGCGGAAAAGCACAGTTCCGCTGCGTGAAATCGCGGCCAAGCGGTTAACAGCCGCGCCGCGCTATTTGCAACGCAACGCTGTCGGGCTCGGCGCCGGCAATTTTTCGGGAACGCTAAACGCCATGCATTTAGCGCGCGCCGCTGCGCGCGAGCGCCGGTTGCCGCGCGCGCAAGGCATATTCGCGGGCCGCGGCTTCATAGGCCGCCTTGAGTTTCGGATCGATCGCCGCGCGCGCTTTGGCGTAATATTCGCGCTCTTTGCGGCGGCAGAATTCCGCGTCGAGGGTTGTTGCATCGTCGAGCATGGCGCGAGGGTTATGCGCAGAACATCCGGTTCACGTCTTTGATCTGGCGCAAAGGCGCGAGTTGGCGGCGCGGCCCGCCGTCAGTTCGCCCAATTCCGGTTTCTTAACGGGTCCGATGGAACGCATGGTCGCAAAGCGCACGCTCATCGGGTCGCTCGCGCTCCTGGCTGCGCTCGGGTATTTTCTGGTCTCGCCCTTTGTCGGGCTGATGCATCTGCAGTCCGCCATCGCGGCCCGGAATGCCGCGGCGCTGTCCGAGCGGGTCGATTTCCGGCGGGTGCGGCAATCGCTCGGCCAGCAGATCGTCGCCGCCTATCTGAAGATCAGCGATCGGGGCGCGCAACTCGGCGGGGTCGGCCGCTCGATTGCGGCCGGCTTGGGCGCATCGCTGGCCGATCCGCTGCTCAACGACTTGGTCAACCCGGAGACCATGCTCGATTTTTTGGCGGGCAATGGCGTCGCGGACGCTTCTTTCACGCTGCCGCGCGGGCTCGGGCCGCTGCCGAAAGACGCGCTCGGCTCGCTTTGGCAGATCTTCGCCAATTGCGAATACGGCATCGGCAATTTCTACATCAGCCTGCCGGTCAAAGCGGCCGCCACCGAGCGCTTCCGGCTGCGGCTGCAGGTGCTGCAATGGAGTTGGAAGCTGACCGAGATCGGGCTGCCGGAACGGCTGCGCATCGAGCTGGCGAAAGAGCTGGAGCGGCGGATCGGGTAGGCGCGTTATCGGCTTGGCAACACCCAGCCCAGAATCGGATTGTAGGGCAGGTCGGGACTGCCGTTGCGCTCGGCCTGCTCGGCGAGCTGGATGTAGCAATCCGCCAGATGGTTCCATTCGGCCGCAAGGTGCGGCGTGTTCGCGTCATCGCGCGCGCGCTCGCGCAACTGCGCGGCCAGGACACGGTATTGCGTGGCAGGGGTCATCGCCGGTACCCCGAACAGGTTGTGTCTTTCGACACGGTCGCCACCGGCGCAACGCGCAAGGACGACAAGTCGTTCCACGCGATTGTTTTAAGGAAACCGTCGGGTGGCGGATGTTGGGGGCGGAGTTCCGGCAGGCGTATCGCGCTGCGGAGCGAATTGCGAACACCCGGGCCGCGGGTGGCGTTGACATGAAACAGGCCGCCGACTGAGGCGGCCTCGTCGTCAATGACAGCAATCCAAATCCATCAGTATCTTATCTTATGTGGACTTGCGGGTAGGGCCGAAAATTGGGACGCGGCATAGACGTGCTTTGCTGCGCCGCGCCATTGGCAGGGAAACCTAAGTCAAGCCAAACGCCGTCATTGCTTCTGGACTGGCAATCGGGATGGCTTTCTAGGGTGCAGTCGAGTGGCGCGGGAGCATGCGCGCCGGCCCCGGGAGATGAATTGGAACGAAAACCCGACTGCACTTTATTGGCAGGAAATGGGTTTTTTGGCTCACAATCAGGATGGCTTTCGATGGAGCAGTCGAGTGGTGCGGGGGCGTGTGCGGAATGTTGGGCCGCGCTCATCGATGACGGCATGCGGTGAAACGTCCTGCCGCGGGGCTTCGCATCGACGCGGCCCGTGTCTCCCGCAATTTGGAAATGGCTTACAGCGGTACCGCTACGGAAAGGCTGCGCGTTTGTAGATGTCGCAAAGCCCGAACCGGCAACAAGCGCGGCGACAGCCAGCGTCGTCAGGGTCCGCATAATGTGCTCCCTAATTGTAAGCACCTTCGAAGGCATATTGGTACATGCTTGAACCCCAACCAAAAACAGTGTGTTTCGGCTGGCAATCTGGATGGCTCTCGATGGAGCAGTCGAGTGGTGCGGGGGCGTGTGCGGAATGTTGGGCCGCGCTCATCGATGACGGCATGCGGTGAAACGTCCTGCCGCGGGGCTTCGCATCGACGCGGCCCATGTCTCCCGCAATTTGAACATGGCTTACCGCTGTACCTTTACGGAACGACTGTGCGTTTGCGGATGCTACGAGGCCGCAACCGGCGATAAGCGCGGCAACGGCCAATGTCATGAATGTGCGCATGATGCCCTCCCTGATCGGTGTCCACTTATTGTTATGTCTCGCGAGCGGCCGATAGGTTCACGCGTCAAATGCGGGCACGCCGGGACGCTGGCGACCGAATGAGGCCACTCGGGATCAAAACAGGCCGGCCGCTGCCGTCGGACACGGGCGGCGAAAGGGGGCCGGCGGCGGCCGTCACGCGGCCCGTTGCGAAGATTTGAAAAAGGCGGTTGCACAATATCAACCCCCAAAACGAGCGAAAAACCGTAGTTTTTTGTTATTCGCGGCCTCCTTCAATTACCTTGAACCGTTTACGCAGATTAGGCGCGGTGGTTTGTGGTGTGATTGGCTGAGTACCAACTGCGGCATCAATCAAATCGCCAATCGTCCAGACGCGATCAGCAATGCCAAGCGCCATAGCTGGAGTTGTGCGCAGAGCTTCATGCTGGCGCACAAGATTGTAAAACGCGACATACAGGGCGACAGCAGCAAGATGGCAATCCAGCTTCTTGCTAAAGCCATTGCTTAATCGCGCAAAACGTTTCGACGCCATGCGTAGAGTTAGGTTTTGCCGCTCCACATAGGACGTGCTGATCTGGGACGGATACCACTCTCAACCTCGCGCGCTACTGCCACTACCTGTGCTGGCGAATATCGACGAGAAGCTTCTTTTACGGCCAGATGGGTTACCGAGTAGGTCTTGTTGATGACGCCATGCGCAACGCGATTGCCAAAGGCATCGCGGATCGCATTCTTGTATGAGTGGAGGCCGTCCGTTGAAATCTCCGGCAGTCCAATCACGCGCTGGCGCAGGTCTTGAATAAACTCATCGGTCGTTTCGGTTGTCCGCTTGCCAGTATGATAAGCGATGATGGCACGTGTCGAAGCAGCTAAACCAATGTAGGTATATTGGTCGCCGGTCACGCTCACGTCTTTTGCCGGCTTTTCGTGCCAGCGGCGCTTGCGCTTCACGAAGCTCCAAAGCTCATCGCACTCGATCCGCTGGATGTGCAGCCCGACCATCATGCGGTCATGCAGCTCGGCACAGCCGCGACCGACGCGCAGCGCCAAACGTGCAACGGTTTTGCGGTCGGTGCCTGTGAGGCGACTGACGGCGCGCTGGCCAACGCCTTCGCTAAGAGCGGAGATGATCTCGATTTGTTTAGTTTTGGAAAGGTTGTTCATGGCGGGTCCTATCCGTCATTGGAACGGACCCGAAGGCGGGACACTGGCAATTTAGCGTGGATTCTGCTATATTTGCTTGAGTGGTCACGACTTCGGGGTCCTATCCCGGGGTTGCGATCCGGGTCCGCCGCTGTTTGCGCAGTGACGGACCCACTAGTTGAAGATGGTGCGGAGAGCCAGATTTGCACTGACGTTACGGGGGTGTAGTCCCCGCGTCCTGACTGCTAGACGATCTCCGCTTCACCTCCATTTCCCGGGACCCTGTTTGCGCAGGGTCCCGGGTCGCTTTCATGAAGCAGCAGCCTTTTTGCCAGCCGCCGGTTCCTTTTCTTGCACTTCCGTATCGGTGTCGTCGCTGTCCAGATCGCCGGCATCCCCAGCGGCTTCTTTGGTTGCTTTGAGATTTGGATACCAAGCACGAAGTCCGTACTTGCCGTTTTGGAGCTTCGCAAACATTGCCGTGTTTTTGCGGAGCATCGTGTGAAGGACCACGAGCGCGGTCGTATCGTCTTTGGCTCCCGGCACGAAGCCGCCCTCTTTCAGAGCATCGAAAATCTCACGAGAGGTAGCTGGTGCATCGCCGCCACTCTGCTTTCGCATTTCTAGAAATTCGCGGACGGCCGAACCGAGTTTTTTGCCTGTGAAGCTATCGGAGTGGAGGCGCACCGCGCCGCCTGTCCTTTGACCCCCGCTTGGTCCTTCAGGGTGCCAACCGCCTGGTCTGGGTGGCAATCCAGCCTTTTTGCGAAGCAGATTTATGCTCTGCAAAAGGCCGTTCGCTTGGCGTTCTAGGTCTGCCAAGTCCTTTTCCAGCGCATCAATGGCTGGTTGGAACGCAGTTGATGGGTCTGACATGGTTTGATCTCCGGGCTCGCTTTTGGCCCGCAGGTTTCTTATGACAAACCTTGTAGCGTTGGTCAAGTAAAATGTTTGCTCTAGCAAACCTTTTGTTTCACGTGAAACACGCGGAAGCTAAACTATTGAAATAATGATTGTTATTTGTTTGTATAGGATACAATAAGTCAATGAAATCACACATTGTTTTCGACGTTGGATTGCTATATATTGATCTTCGTTAGAAGACTGGCCGCTGCGGAAGTTTGTGATATAGGAACTTCTGAGGCGGGACTTTTAGGAGGCCGGGTGTTGGTAGCGCCCGGCCTCCGCTATTTGGTGCCCCTGATGGGATTCGAACCCACATATGATATAGCCACTTGGTAGGTGGTTGCGTCTGCCAGTTCCGCCACAGGGGCGTTAGCTCTTGGTTGCCGCAGCGGTAGGCATGATGCGTTAGGTTGTGACGACCGTAAAGCAAAAGGGGCCACTCCCCTTTTCAAAAGGGACCACCCGTTAGATTAGGAATTTAGGGGGTCGAAAGGGGCCAGTACCAGCCCCCGCAAAAGAACATATTGCGAACTGAGAACAAATAGGGTACAGTGCTGCCTCAGTCGATTCCGGCGCCGCAAAGCCCCAAGGGGCCCCGCGTTGTCGGGGGGTCGAATCTAAGGCCATATAGGAGCGCGACATGAGTCAGCCTGCTTTGCGTGTCGTCGAAGGATCGTCCATGGACAAGTCGAAAGCCCTCTCCGCCGCGCTCAGCCAGATCGAGCGCCAGTTCGGCAAGGGCTCGGTCATGCGCCTCGGCAAGAACGACAAGTCGATGGACGTCGAGGCCATCTCCACCGGCTCGCTCGGGCTCGATATTGCCCTTGGCGTCGGCGGTCTGCCGCGCGGCCGGGTGGTGGAAATCTACGGGCCGGAATCCTCCGGCAAGACCACGCTGGCGTTGCACACGGTGGCGGAAGCCCAGAAGAAGGGCGGCATCTGCGCCTTCGTCGACGCCGAGCACGCGCTCGACGTGGTCTATGCCCGCAAGCTCGGCGTCATGGTCGACGACCTGCTGATCTCGCAGCCGGACGCCGGCGAGCAGGCGCTGGAAATCGCCGACACGCTGGTGCGCTCCGGCGCCATCGACGTGGTGGTGGTCGATTCGGTCGCCGCTTTGGTGCCGCGCGCCGAGCTGGAAGGCGAGATGGGCGACGTGCAGCCCGGTAGCCAGGCGCGGCTGATGAGCCAGGCGCTGCGCAAGCTCACCGCCTCGATCTCCAAGTCGCGCACCATGGTGGTCTTCATCAACCAAATCCGCATGAAGATCGGCGTGATGTACGGCTCGCCGGAGACCACCTCGGGCGGCCAGGCGCTGAAATTCTACGCCTCGGTGCGGCTCGACATCCGCCGCATCGGCGCCATCAAGGAGCGCGACGAGGTGGTCGGCAACCAGACCCGCGTCAAGGTGGTCAAGAACAAGCTGGCGCCGCCGTTCAAGCTGGTCGAGTTCGACATCATGTACGGCGAGGGCGTCTCCAAGGTCGGCGAATTGATCGATCTCGGCGTCAAGGCCGGCGTGGTGGAGAAGTCGGGCTCCTGGTTCTCCTATGACAGTCAACGCATCGGGCAGGGGCGCGAGAACGCCAAGCAGTTCCTGAAAGACAATCCCGATGTCGCCGCGAAGATCGAGGCGCAGGTGCGGCAAAATTCCGGCGTGGTCGCCGAGGCGATCATGCAGGGCGAGACCGAGAAGGACGACGACGAGGCGGCGGAGGCTTGAAGTCTGGCGCGCGCCATACAAATTCGGCCGTCATCGCCCGCGTAGGCGGGCGATCCAGTAATCACTGGGGTTACTGGATGCCCCGCCTTCGCGGGGCATGACAAAGGGTAGGAGTTTCCCGCAGTCCCCAGCGGGAGAACAGGCGGGTCCGTCAGTACGAATGGACACGCCGGGTGAGGGGCTCTTTTCCCCGAGAGCGCCGCTCATCGCGAGTAACGCGTAGCGAAAAGTACCGCGTTCAACATTCGCCCCCGTCGGCACCCGGCTGCGTAAAGCGGCCGCCACCGAGGACGGGGGCGAAGTGCGTTTGCGCTTCACCTCTCCCCGCGCGCGCCCAAGTATCCGCCGTCATCGCCCGCGAAAGCGGGCGATCCAGTAATCATCGATCTTGCTGGGATTACTGGATGCCCCGCTTGCGCGGGGCATGACATTTCGGGGTCGGGGAGAGTGAAAGCCCCTTCCTGGACTTCACCACCCCCCGTCGCTAAATAGCCCCCTGAAACATCAAGCCGGACGCGGACTTACCCCGCGTTGGCCAGGGGGCTCGTACAGCGTTCCACGATGAGCGGCGTCAACGACATCCGCAAAGGCTTCCTCGATTTCTTCGCGCGCGACGATCATCAGATCGTGGCGTCGTCTTCGCTGGTGCCGCGCAACGACCCGACGCTGATGTTCACCAATGCCGGCATGGTGCAGTTCAAGAACGTCTTCACCGGCCTGGAGAAGCGCGCTTACGCCCGCGCGGTCACCGCGCAGAAATGCGTGCGCGCCGGCGGCAAGCACAACGACCTCGACAATGTCGGCTATACCGCGCGCCACCACACCTTCTTCGAAATGCTCGGCAATTTCTCGTTCGGCGACTACTTCAAGGAACGCGCGCTTGAGCTGGCCTGGAACCTGGTCACCAAGGAATACGGGCTACCCAAGGACCGGCTGTTGTTCACCGTCTATATCGACGACGACGATGCCTTCAATCTGTCGAAGAAGATCACCGGGCTGCCCGAGTTGAAAATCCTGCGCATCGCCGGCGCCGACAATTTCTGGTCCATGGGCGAGACCGGCCCGTGCGGGCCGTGCGCGGAAATCTTCTACGATCACGGCGAGCACATCCCCGGCGGCCCGCCCGGCTAGTGCGGAAGCCGACGGCGACCGCTTCATCGAGATCTGGAATCTCGTCTTCATGCAGTACGAGCAGCGCGAGGGCGGCGAGCGTGTCGACCTGCCGCGGCCCTCGATCGACACCGGCATGGGGCTCGAGCGCATCGCCGCGGTGTTGCAGGGCACGCACGACAATTACGCCATCGATTTGTTCGTCACCCTGATCCGCGCCATCGCGGAATTGACCGGCGTCGATTCCGACGGCCCGCACAAAGCCTCGCACCGGGTGATCGCCGATCATTTGCGCGCCAGCGCGTTCCTCATCGCCGACGGCGTGCTGCCGTCGAACGAAGGCCGCGGCTACGTGCTCAGACGCATTATGCGCCGCGCCATGCGCCACGCCGAACTGCTGGGCGCGCGCGAGCCGCTGATGTGGAAGCTGGTGCCGGCGCTCACCCGCGAGATGGGCCAGGCCTACCCGGAACTGCTGCGCGCCGAGGCGCTGATCACCGAGACGCTGAAGCTGGAGGAGACCCGCTTTCGCCAGATGCTCGTCCGCGGCTTGACCCTGCTCGACGAGAAGAGCGCCGGTCTGAAGCACGGCGACATGTTCGACGGCGACACCGCCTTCACGCTTTACGACACATATGGTTTCCCTTTGGACCTGACGCAGGACGCGCTGCGCGTGCGCGGCATCGGCGTCGACCTGGCCTCGTTCGAAGACGCCATGGAGCGCCAGCGCGCCAAGGCGCGCGCCAGTTGGGCCGGCTCCGGCGAGGCGACGCAGGAGACGGTCTGGTTCGCGCTGCGCGACAGACTCGGCGCCACCGAGTTCCTCGGCTACGAGACCGAAGATGCCGAAGCGCAAATTATTGCGATCGTCCGCGGGGAAGAGGAAGTCAAACAGCTGGAGCCAGGCTACGGCGGAATGATTGTCCTCAATCAAACCCCTTTCTACGGTGAAAGCGGTGGTCAGGTTGGTGATCACGGAGTATTTCGTCGCAATATCGACAGTGCCGATATTCTTGCGGAAGTGATCGACACGCAGAAGCGAGCTGGTGATCTGATTGTTCATCACATTGGTCGCGATCATCAGCTATTGAAAGTCGGCGATTTTGTTCGTGTAGACGTCGACCACGAGCGCCGTTCGGCCATCCGCCGCAACCATTCCGCCACCCATCTGCTGCACGAGGCGCTGCGCCAGGTGCTGGGCGATCACGTGGCGCAAAAGGGCTCGCTGGTCGCGCCCGACCGGCTGCGCTTCGACTTCTCGCATCCCAAGCCGATGACGGCGGCCGAGATCGAGCGGGTCGAGGACATCGCCAACGACTTCGTGCTGCAGAATTCAGCCGTCACCACGCGGCTGATGGCGCTGGACGATGCCCGCGCCTCCGGCGCGCGCGCGCTGTTCGGCGAGAAATACGGCGACGAGGTGCGCGTGGTGGCGATGGGCGAGGGCAGCGGCAATACGCTTGGCTGGTCGGTCGAGCTGTGCGGTGGCACCCATGTGCGGCGCACCGGCGATATCGGCCTGATCGCGGGCGTGGCCGACAGTGGCGTCGCCGCCGGCGTGCGCCGCATCGAGGCGCTGACCGGCCGCACCGCGCGCAAGGCCGCTGAGAAACAGGTTGAAGTCGCTAAAGCGGCGGCTTCGGAACTTAAAGTTCCACTGGAGGATTTGCCGGCGCGCGTGGCGGCGCTGCTCGACGAACGCAAGAAGGTCGAGCGCGATCTCTCTGAGGCGCGCAAGAAACTCGCCATGGGCGGCGGCGGTGGCGCAAAGAGCGCCGACGACGGCGTGCGCCAGGTCAATGGTGTGAAATTGATCGCCCGCGCGGTCAGCGGCATCAGTCCGAAGGAACTGCCGAGCCTGATCGATGAGGCCAAGAAGCAGATCGGTTCCGGCGTCATCGCGATTGTGGCGGTGAGCGAGGAGGGCCGCGCCGGTATCTCGGTCGGCGTGACCAAGGATCTGACCGATCGCTTCAATGCCGTCGATCTGGTGAAAGCCGGCGCGGCGGCACTCGGCGGCAAAGGCGGCGGCGGCCGCCCCGACATGGCGCAGGCCGGCGGCCCGGACGGCTCCAAGGCGGAGGCAGCCTTGAAGGCGGTCGAGGCCGCGCTCGGCGGGTGATAGCATTGCAGCTGTCGTCCCGGCCGAGCGTAGCGAGAGCCGGGACCCAGTAACCCCGGCATTCAAGATACGGAAACACTGGGGTTACTGGGTCCCCGCCTGCGCGGGGACGACACCATCAGGCGATGGAGCGCATGGCGCAACTGCATTTCACCAGCTGGCTGAAGGACCTGGTGCCGGACGGCCCGCTCGCCGCCGAGGGTGCCACCGTCGGCGACGCGCTCGGCGCGCTGTTCACCGAATTGCCGCATGTGCGCGGTTATCTGCTCGACGAGCAGGGGCGCCTGCGCAAGCACGTTTGCATCTTCGCCGACGGGCGACGGCTGCAACGCGAGGCGGCGCTGCGCCAAACGATCCGTCCGGACTCGAAACTCTATGTGATGCAGGCATTATCGGGAGGCTAGCGCATGATCCCGAAAAAGCATGTCCCCGGCTTGATCGGGGATGTGAACCGGTTTTCGGATAAGATCATGCGCAAAGGAAATTGACATGTCGGAGCGCATGCTGGTTGCGACCCGCAAGGGCCTCATCAACTTCGCGAAGAAGAACAATGCGTGGTCGATTGCGCGCACCGATTTTCCCGGCGTGACGGTGACGGCGGCGCTTGCCGATGCGCGCGACGGCGCGCTCTACGCCATGCTCAAGCACGGCCATTTCGGCTCCAAGCTGCATCGCTCCGACGACGCCGGCGCGTCCTGGCGGGAATTGTCGGCGCCGGCCTTTCCGGCCGATGCCGCCGGCAGCCCGGCGCTGTTCCAGGTATGGACGCTGGAAGCCGGGTCTGCCGATGAGCAGGGCCGGCTGTGGGCGGGCGCGCTGCCGGCCGGGCTGTTCCGCTCGGACGATCGCGGCGAGACTTGGCAGCTCGTCAGCGCGCTGTGGAATGTGCCCGAGCGCGAGAAATGGTTCGGCGGCGGCTATGACGACGCCGGCATCCACTCGATCTTGCCCGACCCGCGCGATCCCAAGCGGCTGTTTGTCGCGATCTCCTGCGGCGGCGTCTGGGACTCAGAGGACGGCGGCGAAAGCTGGACCTTGCGCGGCGACGGGTTGGTTGCCGCCTATATGCCGCCCGAGCTCGCCGGCCAGCGCGAGACGCAGGATCCCCACCGCGTGGTGCGCTGCGCCGCCGCGCCCGACACGATGTGGATGCAGCACCACTGCGGCATCTTCCGCTCGACCGATGCCGGCGCCCATTGGACGCAGCTCAAATTGCCGGTCGACGATTTCGGCTTTGCGGTGGCGGCGCACCCGCGCGACCGGCTCACCGCCTGGTTCGTGCCGGCGATCAAGGACGAGATGCGCGTGCCGCGCGACGGCGCGCTGGCGGTGACGCGCACCCGCGACGGCGGCCAGACCTGGAAGAGCTTCCACGCCGGATTGCCGCAAAAGGACGCCTTCGATCTGATCTACCGGCACGGGCTCGACGTCGATTCAACCGGCACTCAGCTTGCGATGGGCTCGACCACCGGCAGCCTGTGGGTGAGCGAGGATGCCGGCGAGGATTGGCAGCTGGTGAACGCTCATCTGCCGCCGATTTATGCGGTAAGGCTGTATTAGCGTCGTCCGAATCGCGGGCCTTCCCCTCTGTGCGCCGGTGTATCGGACGCCGCGCCCCGCATCATCCAACACGGTCAGGATCGTGCTGCACGCCGAAGGACTCAAAGGCCTCATCATCTTCCTGGTCGTCGCCGGCGTGGTCGTGCCGCTGTTCCACCGCGCGCGCATCGGCACGGTGCTCGGCTTCCTGATCGCCGGCGTGGTGCTCGGCCCGCACGGTCTCGGTCGGCTCGACGGCGAATTTCCCTGGCTGCGCTACGTCACCTTCGGCGACCCCGGCCACGGCGCCGTGCTGGCGGAGTTCGGCATCATCGTCCTGCTGTTTCTGCTCGGGCTGGAGCTGTCGCTGCAGCGGCTGTGGCAGCTCAAGCGCTACGTGCTCGGCGTCGGCGTCGCGCAGGTACTGCTGTCGACGCTCGCCATCGGCGCCAGCGTGCGCCTCGCGGGCGCCGCGCCGCCCGCCGGCATTGTGCTCGGACTGTGCCTCGCGCTGTCCTCGACCGCGATCGTGATGCAGCTCCTGATCGAGCAGCATCGCGCCGCCCAACTGATCGGGCGCATCGCGCTCTCGGTGCTGCTGTTCCAGGATCTGATGGTGGTGCCGGTGCTGTTCGTGGTCGGTGTGCTCGCCGGCAACCACGGCACCGGCATCGTGGCGCTGATCCGCCCCTTCGCCGAAGCGCTCGCCGCGGTGATCGCGATCCTGCTGGTCGGCCGCTTCGTGGTGCGGCCGCTGTTGCGTTCGGCGGTGCGCACCGGCAGCCGCGATCTCATCATGGCGATCACGCTGTTGATCCTGGTGGTCTGCTCGCTGGCGACCGGGCTCGCCGGCCTGTCGGTGGCGCTCGGCGCCTTCCTCGCCGGCCTTCTGCTCTCAGACAGCGAAGCGCGCCACCACATCGAAGTCGACCTCGAGCCGTTCAAAGGCCTGCTGCTCGGCATCTTCTTCATCACGGTCGGCACCAGTATCGACGTGGTCGGAATTGCCGGCGATGCCGGCTGGATTGTGCTCGCGGTCGTGGCGCTGATGGGCGTCAAGGCGGCGATTCTATATGCCGCCGCGCGCGGCTTCGGCGTGCAGCGCGCGGTCGCCGCCGAGGTGGCTTTGTTGTTGGCGCAGGCCGGCGAATTCGGCTTTGTGGTGATCGGCGTTGCGCAAACAAGCGCGCTGCTGAGCCCGCGGCTCGCGAGCGACGCGGTCGCCGTGGTCGGCCTGAGCATGCTGGTGACGCCGTTGGCGGCGCTCGCGGCGCGCGCGCTCGCGGCCCGGCTGGAAGCCGCCGACCACGGCCGCAACGCACCCGGCGCCGACCTTGCCGAACTCGACCATCACGTCGTGATCGGCGGCTTCGGCCGCGTCGGCCATCTGATCGCGCAAGCGCTGCAAGCCGAAAACGTGCCCTACGTGGCGCTCGACACCAATGGCGAGCAGGTCGCCCGCATGCGGTTGGAAGGCCGGCCGGTGTTCTTCGGCGACGCCGGGCGGCCCGAGCTGTTGGAAAAGGTCGGCGCCCAGCGGGCGCGCGCCTTTGTGGTCACCGTCAACAATGCGCATGCCGCCGAGCGCATGGTCGCCGCCGCGCGCAAGATCACGCCCAATGCCTTGGTGTTCGCGCGCGCCGTCGATGCCGCGCACGCCGCGCGTCTGGTCACCCTCGGCGCCATCGACGTCATACCCGAAACGGTCGAAGCCAGCTTGCAGCTTGCCGCCCGCGTGCTCGAAGGGTTGGATTTGCCGGAGGAAGCCGTGTCACAGCGCGTCGCGGAGATGCGCGGGGGCGAGTTCGGGCGGCTCGGCAAGAGCGACGCGCCGTCCTGAGCGCAAACCCGCGCAATCTGGTATTTGATTGATCTCTCGACTATTTTCCCTCGCAGCGGGATTGCACCATGGCGCGTGACAGGATCAAAGATTGGCGCCGGCGGGTCTACCTGGTCCTCGAGCAGGGCTCGGTAGGCAACGGCGTCAGCATCCTGGTCGACCGCCTGCTGGTCGCGCTCATCCTAATCAACCTGATCGCGGTCGCATTCGAGTCGGTGCCGGCCTTCGCCGTGCGCTATGCGTTGCTGTTTGAGACGATCGAATATTTCTCGCTCGTCGTGTTCACGGTCGAATACGGTTTGCGGCTGTGGTGTGCGGTCGAGCATGGACCCAACCGGCATCTCTCGCCACTGCGTGCGCGGCTCAAATATGCGCTGAGCCCGGCCGGCGTCGTCGACCTCATCGCCGTGCTGCCGTTCTGGTTCGCCTTCATGCTGCCCGACGACCTGCGGCTGTTGCTGGTGTTCCGCATCGTGCGCTTCTTCAAGATCGCGCGCTATTCGCCGGCCATGCGCTCGTTGCTCGACGTGCTCTATCGCGAGCGCCGGGCGCTGTTCGGCTGTCTGGTGATCGCCATGGGCACCGCGCTGGTTTCGGCCGCGCTGATGCATCTCGCCGAAGGCAAGGTGCAGCCGGACAAGCTCGGCACCATCCCGGACGCGCTGTGGTGGGCGATCGTCACGCTCGGCACCATCGGCTATGGCGACGTGGTGCCGGTCACCGCGCTCGGCAAGGTGATCGCCACCGGCACCATCTTCCTCGGCCTGATCATGATCGCGCTGCCGGTCGGCATCATCGCCACCGCCTTCGCCGAGCAGATCCACCGGCGCGATTTCATCGTCACCTGGGGCATGATCGCGCGCGTGCCGCTGTTTGCCGAGCTCGACGCGGGCGAAATCTCCGACATCATGCAGTTGCTGCGCGCGCAAGTGGCGCAGGCCGGCGAGGTGATCGTGCGCGCCGGCGAGCCGGCGCATTCGATGTATTTCATTGCCGCCGGCGAGGTCGAGGTCGCGCTCAAAAAAGACAAGCGGCTGCGGCTCGGCGTCGGTCAGTTCTTCGGCGAGGTGGCGGTGCTGCGCCGCGCCCGTCGCTCGGCCACCGCCACCGCGCTCACCCGCGCCAATCTCCTGGTGCTCGACGCGCAGGACCTGCACGTTCTGATGGAGCGCGACCCGCGCATTGCCACCCGCGTCAAGGACGTGGTGGCCAAGCGCGTCGGCCGCGAGGTGGTGTCGCCGAAGGGCGATATCGTCGCGGAGGAGATCGAGCCGGCGGAGGAAAAGTAGACGCTCGTGCCCGGGGCGCTACGTGCTGCGCTGCGCCCGGGACGCGCGGCTTACGCCGCCATCGCCTTCTCCAGGTTCTCGTCCACCTTGTCGAGGAAGCCCTCGGTGCTGAGCCATTTCTGGTCGGGGCCGATCAGCAACGCCAGGTCCTTGGTCATGAAGCCGGCTTCCACGGTGTCGACGCAGACTTTCTCCAAGGTCGCTGCGAATTTCGCCAGCGCTTCGTTGTTGTCGAGCTTGGCGCGATGGGCAAGTCCGCGCGTCCAGGCGAAAATCGAAGCGATCGAATTGGTCGACGTCTGCTCGCCTTTCTGATGCTGGCGGTAGTGCCGCGTTACCGTGCCGTGGGCGGCTTCCGATTCCACCACCTGGCCGTCCGGCGTCATCAGCACCGAGGTCATCAGGCCGAGCGAGCCGTAGCCTTGCGCCACGGTGTCGGACTGCACGTCGCCGTCATAGTTCTTGCAGGCCCAGACATAGCCGCCCGACCATTTCAGCGCCGCCGCCACCATGTCGTCGATCAGGCGGTGCTCGTAGGTGATCTTCTTGGCCGCGAACTTGTCCTTGAACTCGCTGTCGAAGGTCTCCTGGAAGATGTCCTTGAAGCGGCCGTCATAGACCTTGAGGATGGTGTTCTTGGTCGAGAGATAGAGCGGGTAGCCGCGGTTGAGCGCGTAGTTCATCGAGGCGCGCGCGAAGTCGCGGATCGAGTCGTCGAGGTTGTACATGGACATGGCGACGCCCGAGCCGGGGAAGTCGAAAACCTCGTGCTCGATCTTCTGCCCGTCCGGCGTCACGTAGCTGAGCGTCAGCTTGGCGCCCTTCGGCACCTTGATGTCGGTCGCGCGGTATTGGTCGCCATAGGCATGGCGGCCGATGATGATCGGCTGCGTCCAGCCCGGCACCAGGCGCGGCACGTTCTTGCAGATGATCGGCTCGCGGAAGATGACGCCGCCCAGGATGTTGCGGATGGTGCCGTTGGGCGAGCGCCACATTTTCTTGAGGTTGAATTCCTTCACTCGCGCTTCGTCTGGCGTGATGGTCGCGCACTTGACCGCGACTCCGACCTTCTTGGTCATCTCGGCGGCGTCGATGGTGATCTGGTCGTTGGTCTCGTCGCGCTTTTCGATGCTGAGGTCGTAATAGAGCAGGTCAATATCGAGGTAGGGGTGAATGAGCTTGTCCTTGATCAGCTGCCAGATGATGCGGGTCATCTCGTCGCCGTCCATCTCGACGACGGGATTGGCCACTTTGATCTTCGCCATTGAAAAAACCTTTTCGGAAGGATTCCGCGCGGGAGGACCGGCAGCGGTCCTATAGTATCCGGGCCGGCGGCGAAAATATCGGCGCTGCCGCTCGGACTGAGGTCTCGCTCAACGAATTCGTCATCGAGCGAGTCATGGCCTCGGGGACGTTCACCGCCGCCGGACTTAAGCGTCAGAGCGCGGCGATCGCGGCGTTCAGCGTGGCGCTCGGCCGCATCGCGGCCGATGCCTTGGCATCGTCAGGCACGTAGTAGCCGCCGATGTCGACCGGCTTGCCTTGCGCGCCGATCAGTTCGCCATTGATCTTGTCCTCGTTCTTGGCGAGCGTCTCGGCCAGCGGTTTGAAGCGGGCTTGCAGTTCCGCGTCCTTGCTCTGCGCGGCCAACGCCTGAGCCCAGTAGAGGGCGAGGTAGAAATGGCTGCCACGATTGTCGATTTGCCCGACCTTGCGCGCAGGATTGCGGTTGAATTCGAGGAACTTGCCGATGGCCGTATCGAGCGTCTCGGCGAGAACCTGCGCCTTGGCGTTCTTGTAGGTCTGCGCCAAATGTTCGAGCGACGCGCCGAGGGCCAGAAACTCGCCGAGCGAATCCCAGCGCAGATAGCCCTCTTCCTGGAACTGCTGCACGTGCTTGGGCGCCGAGCCGCCGGCACCGGTCTCGAAAAGACCGCCGCCCGCCAACAGCGGAACGATCGACAGCATCTTGGCCGAGGTGCCGAGCTCCATGATCGGGAACAGGTCGGTCAGATAGTCGCGCAGCACGTTGCCGGTGACGGAGATCGTGTCCTGCCCCTTGCGGATGCGCTCGAACGAAAACTTGATCGCTTCGACCGGCGGCAGAATGCGGATGTCGAGCCCCGCGGTGTCTTCATCCTTCAGGTACTTCTCGACCTTGGCGATGACCTGTGCGTCATGCCCGCGCTTGGCGTCGAGCCAGAATACCGCCGGGGTGTTGGTGAGGCGCGCGCGGCGCACGCCGAGCTTGACCCAATCCCGGATCGGCGCGTCCTTGGCCTCGCACATGCGGAAGATGTCGCCGGTCTCGACCGGACGCTCCAGCAGCACCTTGCCGTCGTCGGCGACGACGCGGACCGTTCCATCGCTGGGAATTTCGAACGTCTTGTCGTGCGAGCCGTATTCCTCGGCCTTCTGCGCCATCAACCCCACGTTCGAAACCGAACCCATGGTCTTGGGGTCGAACGCGCCGTGCGCCTTACAGTCCTCGATCGTTGCCTGATACAGCGTCGCGTAGCAGCGATCCGGGATCACGGCCATGGCGTCGTGCAGCTTGCCGTCGGCGCCCCACATGCGGCCGGATTCGCGGATCATCGCCGGCATCGAAGCGTCGACGATCACGTCGCTCGGCACGTGCAGGCAGGTGATGCCCTTGTCGGAATTGACCATGGCGAGACCCGGCCGTTTCGCATACTCGGCCGCGATGTCGTCCTTGATCGCTTTTTTCTCAGGCTCAGGCAGCGTCTCGATCTTCGCCAGCAGATCGCCGAAGCCGTTGTTGAGATTGACGCCGAGACGCTTGAGCGTGGCGGCGTGCTTCTCGATCACATCGGCGAAGAAGACGGAAACAACATGGCCGAACACGATTGGGTCGGCGATCTTCATCATGGTCGCCTTGACGTGCAGTGAGAACAGCACGCCTTCCTCCTTGGCGGCTTCGATCTGCTCGGCAAAGAAGGCGCGCAACGCCTTGCGGCTCATCACCGCCGCGTCGATGATTTCGCCGGCATCAAGCGGCGTCTTCGCCTTCAGCACCGTGACCTTGCCGTCGGCGCCGGCCAATTCGATGCGGACGTTGGTCGCCGCCGCGACCGTGGTCGAGATTTCCGAGCCGTAGTAATCGCCGGCCGGCATGTACGTCACATGCGTTTTGGAGTCCTTGCTCCAGGCACCCATCTTGTGCGGATTGTTGCGGGCGTATTGCTTGACGGCGCCGGCGGCGCGGCGGTCGGAATTGCCCTCGCGCAACACCGGGTTGACGACGCTGCCGAACACCTTGGCGTAGCGAGACTTGATGTCCTTCTCGGCTTCCGTCGTGGCGTTGTCCGGATAGTCCGGAACGTCGTAGCCCTTGCCTTGCAGTTCCTTGATCGCGGCCTTGAGCTGCGGGATCGAGGCGGAGATGTTGGGCAGCTTGATGATGTTGGCCTCGGGCCTCATCGTGAGCTCGCCGAGTTCGGTGAGTTCGTCGTTGATCCGTTGCGCCGGGGTGAGCTTCTCGGGGAAAT
Organism: uncultured Alphaproteobacteria bacterium; assembly: GCA_963727555.1. Classification (GTDB taxonomy): domain Bacteria; phylum Pseudomonadota; class Alphaproteobacteria; order Rhizobiales; family Xanthobacteraceae; genus Pseudolabrys. The sequence continues at coordinate 167,315 of CAVSGT010000008.1, forward strand.
TGGCGAGGATGCGACCGGCCAGCGAGATGTCCTTCAGCTTCACGGACACCCCCGCCGCGCCCACGAAGGCTTCGACGATCGGCAGCAGGGAATAGGTCGCGAGCGCCGGGGCTTCATCGACCTTTGTCCACACGATTTCGAGATCTGGCATGCTTCACACCTTTGGTCGCCGTGCTTGTTTGGGCCGACCGGAAACTGGACATTGATGGGCGCGGTGGTATGGCTTCCCCCGCGGGCCCTCAAATGGATTGTTCTCGGCGCGGAAACCGCCAACCGGGAATCCGACTGACGGGAGTTCGGCGCGCGCCCTATAGCATCCGCATTCCGCTGGTGAAAGCCGCCCCGTGGCAATCTTTCCCGGGCGCCGGGAGGCCGCTATAGAGCTCCCCGCAACGGAGGATTTCATGCCCGGCGCCGGCACCGACAAGACCAAGCGCTGGCTCGAGACGCCGGCGCCGATCGTCGTGCTGGTCGAGCCGCAGCTCGGCGAGAACATCGGCGCGGCGGCACGCGCCATGGCCAATTTCGGTCTGTCGCAGCCTGCGGCTGGTAAAGCCGGTGCAGGGCTGGCCGAACGAGAAAGCACGCGTGATGGCGGCCGGCGCCGACCGCGTGCTCGATGCCGCGGTGCTCTATGACAGCCTCGCCGACGGCCATCGGCGATTGCAGTTTTGTGCTGGCGATGACGGCACGCAACCACGACCAGGCCAAGCCCGTGGTCGGCGCCGACGCGGCGGTGGCCGAGATGGCGGCGCGCGTGACCGCCGGGGAGAATGTCGCGATCGTATTCGGGCGCGAGCGTAATGGTCTGGAAAACGACGAGGTGGCGCTCGCCGACCGCATCGTCACGTTACCGGTCAATCCCGCCTTCGCGTCGCTCAATCTGGCCCAAGCGGTGGTGATCGTCGGCTACGAATGGCTCAAGCGGCAAAGCGGCGGCGAACTGCCGTTCGCCATGCCGCAGAAGTCGCCGCCGGTCACCAAGCAGCAATTCGAGGCCTTCTTCGGCGACCTGGAGCGTGAATTGGAAAAAGTCGAGTTTTTCCGTCCTGAGGAAAAGCGCGGCACCATGAGCGTCAACTTGCGCAACATCTTTCAGCGCATGGCACCGACGCAGCAGGACGTCCGCACTCTGCACGGCGTCATCACGGCGCTCGTGCAGGGACGTAAAGGGCCGGCGCGCGGCGGCGTACTCGATGCCACGGAGGCGCAGACGCTGCGCGACTTTTTGGCCGGGCAGGGAACGGGCGAGCGTGGCCCGGCGCGCGGGCTTGCCAAGCTGCTACGCCGCAATCCGACCGAGGCCGAGCGCATCCTCTGGCAGGCGCTGACCAACGACCGCCGCTTTGCCGGCCGCGGTTTCAAGCGCCAAGTACCGATCGGCCCGCACATCACTGAATTTGTCTCGTTCCCGCTCAAATGCGTGATCGACCTGGTGCCCGAGAACGAGGGCGAGACTGCCGTCCGCGCGCGCGCCGACAAGCACGCCTATCTCGCCGCGCGCGGCTACCGGGTCTGCCAGGTGAGGGCGGCGGCGGCGGAGCGCGATCTCGCGGCGACGCTTGAGATGCTCGCTGCCGCGCTTGCGGCGGAATGACGGTGCACAGGCCCTCATTCCGTCATGCTTTGCAAATAGTAAACCGGCGGCCCGCGACTTGGCCGACGCCCACAACCGTTCCGAAATTCTTGCCCGCTAGCCTCGCGCCGCAATCGAGGAGACAGCGAATGTTCCGCAAGATCATGCTGGCCGCATCGCTCGCGCTCATGGCCGCCGCAATGACCGCCGGCGCGGCCAATGCACAACAGCCTGCTGTACGCGCGTCGATCCCGAACATGGCCCACGGCGGCGAAGTGCGCGTGCAGGTGCGCGTGACGTTCTTCGTGCCCGGTACCGTCGACGACAGCGACGCCTCGTTCAAGGCGCAGGAGCAGGCGCGCCGCAAGCTTTACGAAAGCGCCGCGCGCGAATGCGGCGTGCTGCGCGCCGCCATCGCCGCACAATGTCGGATCGAATTGATCAACCTGAGCGTTTCGCGTTTTTTTGGGGGCCAGCAGGGCGAAGGCTTCAACGCCACCGGCAATTTCAATTTCCGCGTGACGTTGAAATAGGTCGCTTAGGCCTGCAACGCCTTGACCTGCGCCGCCGCGCCCTCGCGCACGATGGCGAGGTCGCTGCCGACGGTGATGAATTTAAAGCCGCGCTTGGCCATCGCCAGCGCGCGCTCGGCGTCGCGGCAATAGATACCGGGGATTTTGCCGGCCTTTTGGGCGGCGGCGCAGATCTGGTCGATGGCGCGCTCGACCTCGGGCGCCTGCACGTCCTGCGCCTTGCCGCCGCTCAGCGCGGTCGACAGATCGTAGGGGCCGATAAATAGCGCGTCGATGCCAGGCGTCGCGGCGATCGCGTCCACATTGGCGAGTGCTTTCGGGGTTTCAATCATCGCCAGCGTCAGCGTGCCTTCGTTGGCTTCGCGTAGGTAATCGACCGAGACAGTGCGGCCCTGCAACGCCATGGCGCGTTGCGGCCCCCAACTGCGCTCGCCGAGCGGCGGGAACTTGGCGGCGGCGGCGAACTGGCGGGCGTCTTCGACGCTGTTGATCATCGGCGCGATGATCGCCTCGGCGCCGAAATCGAGCGCGCGCGAGACATAACCGAAGTCGCCAAGCGGCACGCGCACCACCGGCGCCGCGCCACCGTGATGGACGGCACCGACGCCGGCAACGACCGAGGCGGTGTCCCATAGCCCGTGCTGGATATCGATCACGACGGCGGCGTAACCCTCGCGCGCCACCATGTCGGCGACGATGGACGAGCCGAGCATGCACCAGCCGCTATAGACGATGTCACCGGCGCGCAGGGCGCGGGCGAGGGAAAAGTTACCTTGGCTCATGAATTGACCATCGGGTGTCGGCGTCCGTGAAAGCGGACGATCTGTGTTCGCCATGTCACGGCCAGGGCTCGCGCGCCGCGCTTAGTGGTCCCCGCTTTCGCGGGAACGGCCGCCGCTAGCCGCTCACTTTGACCTGCGCGACCGCCTGCGCCATCAGCTCGTCCATGGTGCGGCGGAGTTCCTGGTCCGTCACGGCGATGGATTTGGCGTCTAAGTCCTTGCGGATTTTGTTAAAAACGTCCTGGTCGCCGGGCTGCTCGAAATCCGAGATCACGACCTCTTTGGCATAGGCTTCCGCCTCGGCGCCGGCGAGGCCGAGCTTCTCCGCCGCCCACATGCCGAGCATTCTGTTGCGTCTGGCGCTCGCCTTGAACTTAAGGTCCTCGTCATGCGCGAATTGCTTCTCGAAACCTTCCTCGCGCTTGTCGAACGTTGTCGTCATGCCGCCCTCGTCGTTGCGATTCGCGTGGCAATCGCGTGCACCTATGACCACTTGCGCCTTGCATATCGCTGCGCCAGCGTCAAGGCAACATGGACTGCGCAATTTACGGCTAAATTGCGAGGTGGAAAACGCTTGGCCTATGCGATTGTGCTGCCCTGACCGATCGGCTAGGTTGCCTTTGTGTCCGGACGCTTCGGCGCGCATGCGCATTGGTCCGGTGCCGCCGCCGCGGATCTCGTAAAGTCTTTATCAAGGAGCCACGGCAATCCGATGGACTTCCACAAACCACGGTACACTCCGATGAGCCGCCGTCGCCGCATCTATGAAGGCAAGGCGAAGGTCCTCTATGAAGGCCCCGAGCCAGGAACCCTGATCCAGCACTTCAAGGACGACGCGACCGCCTTCAACGCCAAGAAGCACGAGGTGATTGAAGGCAAAGGCGTTCTCAACAACCGCATCTCCGAATACGTATTCCAGCACCTCAACGATATCGGGGTGCCGACCCATTTCATCCGCCGGCTCAACATGCGCGAGCAATTGATCCGCGAGGTCGAGATCATCCCGCTCGAGGTGGTGGTGCGCAACGTCGCCGCCGGCTCGCTGGCGCAGCGCCTCGGCATCGAGGAGGGCACCCAGCTGCCGCGCTCGATCATCGAGTTCTATTACAAGAACGACGCGCTCAACGACCCCATGGTGTCGGAGGAGCACATCACCGCCTTTGGCTGGGCCTCCCCGCAGGAAATCGACGACATCATGGCGCTGGCGATCCGCGTCAACGACTTCCTGTCCGGCCTGTTCCTCGGCGTCGGCATCCGTCTGGTCGATTTCAAGATGGAAACCGGGCGGCTGTGGGAAAACGACATCATGCGCATCGTCGTCGCCGACGAGATTTCTCCCGATAGCTGCCGGCTGTGGGACATCAAGTCGAACGAGAAGCTCGACAAGGACCGTTTCCGCCGCGATCTGGGCGGGCTGTTGGAGGCCTATACCGAGGTCGCCAAGCGGCTGGGCATCATGAGCGAGGGCGAGCGCCCGCAAGGGACAGGCCCGGTGCTGGTGAAAGGCTAGGAAGCAGCGGGGCTTTCTGCCTATTTGCTCATGTGAATTATGCGAAGCCCGGCCTTGTGCCGGGCATTTGCATCTTTAGTTTAAGCGTCGGGAGGCCCAAGGTTCCCGCGACTCATGTCATAAGCGGCCAAGCATGAAAGCCCGCGTCACCGTCACCCTGAAAACCGGCATTCTCGATCCGCAAGGCAAAGCGATCGAGGGCGCTTTGCGCTCGCTCGGTGTCGAAGGCGTCGCCAGCGTACGCCAAGGCAAGGTGTTCGACATCGAACTTGACGGCTCCGATCCCGCCCAGGCCGAGGCACTGCTCAAGCAGGCGGCCGACAAGTTGCTGGCGAATACCGTGATCGAGAATTATCGGGTCGAGGTGGTGGGATGAGTTCGAAGTTCGACGGATATGTCGGACAGCTAAGAGAACTTTTGAAGCGCCTCAAATCTGCGGAGCCAATAAAGCTTACAGAAATTCGCAAATTCTCGACTGCAGGGGGCTGCTATGTTTTGTTAGAGAAGGGCAACCATCAGTACGTTGGAATTACGAAAAATCTGAAAAGGCGAATGAAAGACCATACTTGTGGTCGACCGGAGAAATCGGCATTTGCACTGAAGTTGGCCCGCTTATCCACAAAAAAGCGGGCCAATTACAAGGCATCTGGGTCACCAAAAAAGCTCATGAAAGATCCGATATTTGTTGCAGCCATGCAAAAAACGACGCAGCGGGTTCGCAAGATGAAAGCCAAGTGTGTAACGATTAGTGATCCAAATGTGCGCTATCTGTTCGAGTTTTTCGCTGCTGTTAGCCTGCGGTCTCCACACAATGACTTCAACTTACACTGAATCATGAAAGCCGCCGTCCTCGTCTTCCCCGGCATCAACCGCGAGCGCGACATGGCGCGCACCCTAAAGCTGACCTCCGGTCATGAACCGGCCATGGTCTGGCACGCCGAGACCGAATTGCCCGCCGGCACCGACTTGGTGGTGATCCCGGGCGGCTTTTCCTACGGCGACTATCTGCGCTGCGGCGCCATTGCCGCGCGCGCGCCCATCATGGACGCGGTGCGGACGCATGCCGCCAACGGCGGGCTCACGCTCGGGGTCTGCAACGGCTTCCAGATCCTCTGCGAAGCCGGGCTGCTGCCGGGCGTGCTGATGCGCAATGCGCGGCTGCGCTTCATCTGCCGCGACGTCTATCTCAGGGTCGAGAACTCCAGTTCGCCGTTCACGCGCGGGTACAACGCGGGCGAAGTGATCCGCGTGCCGGTCGCCCATGGCGAGGGCAATTTCATCGCCGACGCCGACACCATCGCGCGGCTGGAAGGCGAGGGGCGGGTGCTGTTCCGCTATTGCTCGCCCGAAGGCAAGCTGGACGAGGCCTGGAACGTCAACGGCGCCACCGACGCCATCGCCGGCATCGTCAACGAGCGCGGCAACGTGCTCGGCATGATGCCGCATCCGGAAAACCACGTCGAAGCCGCGATCGGCGCCACCGACGGGCGCGGGCTTTTCGCCGGGTTGGTAGATCATTTACAGGCAGCTTAGTGCCCTTATGACAACTCTTTGGCGAATCGAAGGAGGAGAACTTAAACCGCTAGATGCGGATTCCCTTAAATTCGAGGACAACATTCATAACTGGATCGAGCAAAAGCCGGAAATGCTCGATGAAGACCTGATGATTATTGGTCGTGAAGTCGTGACCGTGGATGGCAAACGAATCGATCTGCTCGGTATAAATCAAGATGGCCATCTAACTATTATAGAACTCAAGCGGGATAAATCACCGCGCGATACTGTTGGTCAGATTTTGGAGTATGCGAGTTGGGCAAGTTCATTAAAAACACCGGATATTGTTAAAATCGCCGAGAATTATTTTACGAAGAATGGCACGCCGTCACGTTTGCACGATGCATTTCGTGCTCACTTTAATGTGTCAATGCCTGACGAGCTAAATGCGTCCCATCAGATGTTGATAGTTGCTGGTAGCCTAGACGAGAAATCAAAGCGGATAGTTCAATATCTCTCTGAGGCTTACGACGTTCCGATCAACACTGCATTCTTTAATGTGTTCTCAGATGGAGGTCAGCAATATCTCTCAGCCGATTGGCTAATGGACCAGTCAGTCGTTGAAGAACGCGCTGATGCCAAGACTAGGGCTCCTTGGCATGGGGCATATTACGTGAATATTTCAGAAAGCTCGGAAGGGCGGCAGTGGGAGGATATGCTTCGGTACGGTTTTGTGAGTGCGGGTGGTGGATCGAGATGGTCTGATAAACTCAAGAAACTTGACGAGGGCAATCCAATTTATGTTCATGTTACAGGTGCAGGTTATGTGGGGTATGGAATCGTTCTTGCCCATGCTATTCCTGCAAGCGAGTTTAAAGTTGATGGCATTCCCTTATTCGAGTTACCAACTGCGGGTAACTACAAGAAAAATATGGAAGACCCAGACAGAGCAGAGTATGTGGTTCCGATAAGGTGGGTCAGAACAGTTTCAAAAGATGAAGCAAAAAAATTCCATGGGTATTTTGCTTCAACGCATGTTGTCTGCAAATTGAGACAAAGAGAGACGTTAGACTACTTATCGTCTGAACTCGGCGGACAGTTTTAGCGTTGATGTCAGTCGTGATCGGCAACAACCTCCCCATAACCCCCGAACTGGTCGCCGAACACGGGCTCAAGCCCGACGAGTACCAGCGCGTGCTCGACCTGATCGGCCGCGAGCCGACGCTGACCGAGCTCGGCATCTTTTCGGCGATGTGGAACGAGCACTGCTCGTACAAATCCTCCAAGGTCCATCTGCGCACGCTGCCGACCAAGGGCCCGGTAGTGATCCAGGGCCCGGGCGAGAATGCCGGTGTCATCGACATCGGCGACGGCTTGGCTTGCGTATTCAAGATGGAGAGCCACAACCACCCGAGCTACATCGAGCCCTATCAGGGGGCGGCGACCGGCGTCGGCGGCATCTTGCGCGACGTATTCACCATGGGCGCGCGGCCGATCGCCTGCCTCAACGCACTGTCGTTCGGCGATCCCAAGCATCCCAAGACCCGCCACCTCGTTTCCGGCGTGGTCGCCGGCATCGGCGGCTACGGCAATTCCTTCGGCGTGCCGACGGTGGGCGGCTCGGTACGCTTCCATTCGCGCTATGACGGCAACAACCTGGTCAACGCCATGGCCGTGGGCCTGGCGGAGAAGGACAAGATTTTCTACGCGGCCGCCTCCGGCGTCGGCATGCCGATCGTCTATCTCGGCTCCAAGACTGGACGCGACGGCATCCACGGCGCGAGTATGGCCTCGGCGGAGTTCGGCGAAGATTCCGAGGAGAAGCGGCCGACCGTGCAGGTCGGCGATCCGTTCTCGGAGAAGCTGCTGCTCGAAGCCTGCCTCGAGATCATGCATACGGGCTGCGTCATCGCCATCCAGGATATGGGCGCGGCCGGGCTGACCTGTTCGGCGGTGGAGATGGGCGCCAAGGGCGATCTCGGCGTCACCCTCGATCTCGACAAGGTGCCATGCCGCGAAGAGCGCATGAGCGCCTACGAGATGATGTTGTCGGAGAGCCAGGAGCGCATGCTCATGGTGCTCAAGCCCGACAAGGAGAAAGAAGCCGAGGCGATCTTCCGCAAATGGGGGCTCGATTTCGCGGTGGTGGGCGAGACCACGCCCGGCAAACGCTTCATCGTGCGTCACGGCGGCGACGTGATGGCCGATCTGCCGATCAAGGAGTTGGGCGACCAGGCGCCCGAATACAAACGGCCCTTCGTCACTGTGCCGAAACCGGCGGTCATCGACGCGGAGAGCGTCAAGGCGCCGATGGGGATCGCCGATGCGTTGGAAAAGCTGATCGCCACGCCCGACCTCTGCTCCAAGCGTTGGGTGTGGGAGCAATACGACCACATCATTCTCGGCAACACCGTGCAGCGCCCGGGCGGCGATGCCGCGGTGGTGCGGGTGGAGCAGGGGCCCAAGGGCCTTGCGCTCACTACCGACGTGACGCCGCGCTATTGCGAGGCCGATCCGTTCGAGGGCGGTAAGCAGGCGGTGGCCGAATGCTGGCGCAATCTCACGGCGGTCGGCGCCAAGCCGCTTGCCGTCACCGACAATCTCAATTTCGGCAATCCCGAGCGGCCGGAAATCATGGGACAATTTGTCGGTTGCGTGCGCGGCATTGCGGATGCCTGCAAGGCGCTCGACTTCCCGGTCGTCTCCGGCAACGTCTCGCTCTACAACGAGACCAAGTTTCCAGGGGAAGAATCGGGCCGCGCCATTCTGCCGACGCCCTCGATCGGCGGCGTCGGGCTGATCGATGACTTCACCAAATCTGCGACGCTCGCCTTCAAGCGCGACGGCGAGGCCATCCTGCTGGTGGGTGAAACCACCGGCTGGCTCGGCCAGTCGATGTATCTGCGCGAGCTGTGCGGGCGGGAGGCAGGCGCGCCGCCGCCGGTCGATCTGATCGAGGAGCGCGAGAACGGCGACTTCGTGCGCGCGCTCATCCTCGACGGCGTGGCGACCGCCGCGCACGATCTCTCCGACGGCGGCCTGCTGGTGGCGCTGGCCGAGATGGCCATGGCCTCCGGCATCGGCGCGACGCTTGAGGCAGCGCCCGCCGATATCCCGCCGCACGCCCATTGGTTCGGCGAGGACCAGGCGCGCTATCTCGTCACCGTACCGGTGGCAAAGGCCGATCTGGTGCTCGGCCGCGCCCGGGCGGCGAGCGTGCCGGTGTGGCGCATCGGCACGACCGGCGGCGACGCCTTGACGCTTGCCGGCGAGCGTCCGATGCCGGTCAAGAGTCTGCGCGAGCGTTTCGAGAGCTGGCTGCCGGCCTACATGGCCGGCGCGCTAGCATAAGCATCCCCCGCGATCATCGGCGCAGGGTCACCGAAGCGCTCTTCCGAGGGTTCTTCGGCAGCGACGCGACAATGCGTTTTGATGTGACGCCAAACATATGATGAGGCGGCCGCCGCCGGCCCTGACCGAAGGGCATAGCGCGGCTGCGTCCGCATCGCAGGTGCGGAAGATCACGAGCCGTTCGCGCAAGGGCATCGCCTCGATCTTGGCGACCGGGACGACGGGCGCAGGCGGTGCGGCCGCTGCGGGCGGCGTCTGTCCGAGGGCGGCGATCGACGTCTTGCAATCTGGTCTTAGCCGCGCGCTGTTCCGCTCAAGACAGGCAAGCGCTTCCGGTCCGCCCGGCGGAATGCCTTTGCAATGGCGTCTGAAGTCGCGGCGGCAGGTGAATTTGACCGCTTCGAGCTGCTGCTTCGTCGGCCCCACCGCTGTGGGCGCTGCTGCCGGGGCGGGTGCCGGCATCGCCGGTGCCGCATGCACAGCCTTGGTCTGCGCCGGCGCAGGCGGAGGGCCGAGCGTTTCGCTCACGACTTTTTTGCAGGTGCCGGAGAGCTGCGCGACGTGCTGTTGCAGGCAGACGAGCGCTTCCTTGCTGCCGGGCGCTACGCTGGAGCAGAAGGCCATGTATTCGGAGGGGCAGGATTTACGAAGCGCCTCTTTCTCCGCGGCGGTCGGTGCCATTACGGGCTTTGCCGGCGGCTTGGGCATCGCCACTGCCGCCGGTGGCGGCGCGGTGGCGGCAGCCGGCTTTGGCGGCGCAGGGGCGGTCGGCGCCGCGGCAGCTTTGGGGGCCGCCGGCTTCGGCAAGGTTTCCCGAACCACTTTTTGGCAGTTCGCCGACAAGCTCGCGACGTTCTTCTGCAGACAGACGAGCGCGTCCTTGCCGCCGGGTGAGATGCCAGAGCAATGCGAGATGAAGTCGGAGCGGCAGCTGGCGCGTAGCTCGCTTTTTTCCGTGCTTGTGACCTGGGCCTTCGCGGAGCCGGCGACCGCGGCGACTGCGAGCGCGGCCAAGGCGGCCAAGACGATGCTGTTCGGAATGGTCCTGTAGCCGCTCATGGTTCTCTCCCTTGCTGATTTTGGTACGCTGCGCGCAAACAATCGCTCGCCCATGTGAGCCAACATCATGCTATTCTGCCGTTCGATATTGTCATCTGAAAAGAATTGGGCGCAAATCGACTAAATTAAGTCGGACGGAATCGCCTCCCGCGGCGAATTCCGGCGGAGGAGTTGAGAAAATGGCGATGGACGCAGGCGAGATTGAGCGGCTGATCAAGGCAAGCATTCCCGACGCGCAAGTGAGCATCCGCGATCTGGCCGGCGACGGCGACCATTACGCCGCCACGGTGATTTCCGCCTCGTTCAAGGGTAAATCGCGGGTGCAGCAGCATCAATTGGTCTATCGGGCGCTCCAGGGCCAGATGGGCGGCGTGCTGCACGCGCTGGCGCTGCAGACCGGCACACCCGAAAACTGAAGTTCCGGCGGCGATTGGCCGCCCACACACCCTCTTGGGTTGGAAGCGCAATCTGGGTTACATATATGCGAAGCAAGGCGAACCGCCGCGCCGTCGGCGCACGGGCGGAGCCGAAAAGGACCGAAATCTCATGGGCATCGAGCAATTCATTGACAATGAAGTGAAGGGTAACGACGTGGTGCTGTTCATGAAGGGCACGCCACAGTTCCCGATGTGCGGGTTTTCCGGGCAGGTGGTGCAGATTCTCGACCACCTCGGCGTTGCCTACAAAGGCTTGAACGTCCTGGAATCCGACGATCTGCGCAACGGCATCAAGACCTATTCCAACTGGCCGACCATCCCGCAGCTCTACGTCAAAGGCGAGTTCGTCGGCGGTTGCGACATCATCCGCGAGATGTTCCAGGCCGGCGAGTTGCAGCAGGCGCTGAAAGACAAGGGCGTCACGGTCCGCCAGACGGCCTGAGCGCAAGGCTGGGGCCATAGGGGCGAGCTGTTGTGGCCAAAGCTTTGCTCGCCCTCGCGGCGATCGTCGACCTCGGCCTTGCCGCGCTGCTGATCGGCGTATCCGGATTTATCTTCGGGTCGGGACCTGAGAGCATGCACGGCGCCGCTCTGCTGGCGGCCGGCTATTTCACCGCGGTGGCCGTGTGCATCGCCGCTCCCATCGTCGGATACGTCCTTGCGCGCTATGGAAAATCCGGTCTCGGGCTGGCACTGGCGTGGATGCCGCCGGTGGGCGCGCTTGCGGCGTTGCTGATCCCGCCGCCGTATTGAAATCGCCAAGCCTGAAACGAAAAAGCCCCCGCCATGCGCAGGGGCTTCGCGTTTGTTACGGACGCCGGTAACGCGTCAGCGCGAATAATATTCGACCACCAGATGCGGCTCCATCATCACCGCGTAGGGCACGTCGGTGAGCACTGGGATGCGCGTGAGCGTGGCGGTCAATTTGCCGCCGTCGACGTCGATGTAATCGGGAACGTCGCGCTCGCCCAGCGCCTGCGCCTCCAGCACCAGTGGGAGTTCCCGCGACTTCTCCTTCACCTCCACCACGTCGCCGACCTTGAGGCGATAGCTCGGGATGTTGACGCGGCGGCCGTTCACCTTGATGTGGCCGTGGTTGATGAACTGGCGCGCGGCGAACACCGTCGGCACGAATTTGGCGCGGTAGACGACGGCGTCGAGCCGGCGCTCCAGCAAGCCGATCATGTGGGCGCCAGAGTCGCCCTTCATGCGGATGGCGGTGTCGTAGATGCCGCGGAACTGCTTTTCGGAGATGTTGCCGTAATAGCCGCGCAGCTTCTGCTTGGCCTTGAGCTGCACGCCGTAGTCGGAGAGTTTGCCCTTACGGCGCTGGCCGTGCTGGCCCGGGCCGTATTCGCGCCGGTTCACCGGGCTCTTGGGGCGGCCCCAGATGTTCTCGCCCATCCGGCGGTCGAGCTTGTATTTGGCTTCACTGCGCTTGGTCATCGCGTCCTCGTTGTTGACGGTTAGGCTTGAGGAACCGCGCCCTCCTCTGTCCCGGCAGGGCCGGAACCGACAGGCAGGACCTCGAAAGCGCAAGGCCTTGCCGCGGGTCGCGAAACGCCCGGCCGGGTCAAAAAACCCGCCGGGCGCGGGGTATGTAGGACCTGCCGCCGGTGGTGTCAAACGCCGAGGCTAACCCTGGAGCAAGCCCGCGCAGGACCGGCAAATAACACGCAAGGGCCGGTGAACCGTTGCATCCCAGCTTGCGACTGACGGGCCATGGCCGGCCCGGCCTCTCGATATGAAAGGATGACGCCATGTCAGTCGCGACCAAGCTGTCCAAGACGGCTTTTGCTGCATTGGCGTTCAGCGCCATCGCCTCACTCGTCGTCGCCCCGGCGGCGGCCAATACCAGAGTGCCATTCCACAAGCCGACGCATCCTGCTTCCGCCAGTGTGACGGGGAGCGGCCCCAAAGCCGGCCACAATAGCGCGCCGCGTGCGACCACGGACGGCAAGAAGTCCACCGGCGACTGCTACTACCTTCCGACGGTGACGAACGGCAGCGTTTCCGGCCTGGAGAAACATTGCCCCTCGCACTAATCGTTGGAGCGAAGCGAGAAGCCGAAGCCGCTCAATGATCCCGCGAGCGCAGGCGAGGGCGCGCGTCCCGAGGTGAAAACGATATTTGGCGCAAGCGCCGGTGACTTGCCGGTCGACGGCCCGATCAGATTGACGACCCGGCGCGCGATCGCCGGCGCGGGATCGAGCCATTTCACCGGCCAGGGCGCCAGTTTGCGGAAACGCTCGACGAGCAGCGGGTAATGGGTGCAGGCGAGCACCACCGTATCGGTGCGCCGGCCTTGCGTGTCGACAAAGCATGGCGCGATCTCGGCCGCGATCTCGGCGTCCGGCGCGGGGGCGCCGGCCAATTCGCCCTCGGCAAATGTCGCAAGGCGCGGCGAGCCGACCAGCGTGACGTCGCAGCCGCCGGCAAATTCGCGGATCAGCGCGCGGGTATATTCGCGGCCGACGGCTCCCGGTGTGCCGAGAACGGCGATGTGTTTTGTGATCGATTGCGCGCAGGCGGGCTTGATCGCCGGTACAGTCCCGACAAAGGGCACCGCAAGACGCGCGCGCAACTCCGCGAGCGCCAGCGTCGATGCGGCGTTGCAGGCAATGACAACGAGATCGGGCGCGTGCGCGGCGATCGCCTCACCGACGACATCGATGATGCGCGCGAGCAGCGTGGCTTCCAATTGATTGCCGTAGGGGAAGCCGGCGTCGTCGGCGACGTAGACGAAACGCGCGTCCGGGCGCGCGGCGACGATCTCGCGGAACACGGTGAGGCCGCCGAGGCCGGAATCGAAAACGAGGATGGTCGCGGGGGCGTCGCGCACGGCTTCACGCGGTCCCGAACACCCGCTGGAAGATCGCATCGACGTGCTTGAAATGGTAGCCGAGGTCGAAATTGGCCTCAAGCTCCTTGTCGCTCAATTTCGCACGGACATCCTTGTCGGCCTTGAGCAGCGCCAGGAAGTCGTCGCTCTCGCCGCTCCACACCTTCATGGCGTTGCGTTGCACCAGCCGGTAGGCGTCCTCGCGCGGCACGCCTTTTTGCGTGAGCGCGATCAGCACGCGCTGTGAATGGATGAGCCCGCCCAACCGGTCGAGGTTCTTCTGCATGGTGGCGGGATAGACGATGAGCTTGTCGACGATGCCGGCCAGCCGCGCCAGCGCGAAATCGAGCGTCACCGTGGCGTCGGGCCCGATCATGCGCTCGACCGAGGAATGCGAGATATCGCGCTCGTGCCAGAGCGCGACGTTCTCCATCGCCGGCAACGCGTAGGCGCGCACCATGCGCGCCAAGCCGGTGAGGTTCTCCGACAGCACCGGATTGCGCTTGTGCGGCATGGCGGAGGAGCCCTTCTGCTTTTCGGAGAAGAACTCTTCCGCTTCCAGCACCTCGGTGCGCTGCAGATGGCGGATTTCGGTGGCCAGCCGCTCGATCGAGGAGGCGACAACCCCAAGCGTGGCGAAATACATGGCGTGGCGGTCGCGCGGGATGATCTGCGTGGAGATCGGCTCGACACGCAGGCCCATGGCCTTGGCGACATGCGCTTCCACGCGTGGATCGACCTGCGCGAAGGTGCCGACGGCGCCGGAGATGGCGCAGGTGGCAACCTCTTCGCGCGCGGCATGCAGGCGGCGGCGCGCGCGCGCGAATTCGGCGTAGGCCTGCGCCAACTTCAAGCCGAACGTGGTCGGCTCGGCGTGAATGCCGTGCGAGCGGCCGATGGTCGGCGTCATCTTGTATTCGAAGGCGCGGCGCTTGAGCGCGGCGAGCAGGGCGTCGACGTCGGCGAGCAGGATGTCGGCGGCGCGCACCATCTGCACGTTGAGGCAGGTGTCGAGCACGTCCGAGGAGGTCATGCCGGAATGCACGAAGCGCGCCTCCGGCCCGACGATCTCGGAAAGATGCGTCAGGAAAGCGATGACGTCGTGCTTGACCTCGGCCTCGATGGCGTCGATGCGGGCGACGTCGAACTTGGCCGCGTTGCCTTTGTCCCAGATCTTCTTCGCCGCCTCCTTCGGGATGATGCCGAGCTCGGCCATGGCCTCGGCGGCGTGCGCTTCGATCTCGAACCAGATGCGGAATTTCGTTTCCGGCGACCAGACCGCGACCATGTCGGGGCGGGAATAGCGCGGGATCACGCCGCTTCTCCGCGCGCCAGCGCCGCCGCGTTGCGAATGGCGGCGATATTGGCCTTGTAATTGCCGCCCTTGAACACGGCGGAGCCGGCGACCAGTGCATTGGCGCCGGCCTGCACCACGCGCGCGGCGTTGTCCGGCGTGACGCCGCCGTCGATCTCGATGTCGATCGGGCGGGCGCCGACCAGCGCACGCACGGCGGCAATCTTGTCGAGCGCGGCCGGGATGAAAACCTGGCCGCCGAAGCCGGGATTGACCGACATGATGAGGACGAGGTCGACCAGGTCGATGACGTGCTCGATGGTCGAAACCGGCGTCGCCGGGTTCATGGTCACGCCCGCCTTCTTGCCGAGCGCGCGGATCGCTTGCAGCGAGCGGTGCACGTGCGGGCCGGCCTCGACATGCACGGTGATGATGTCGGAGCCGGCCTTGGCGAAGGCCTCCAGATAAGGGTCGCACGGTGCGATCATCAGATGCACGTCAAGCGTCTTCTTGGTGAGCGGGCGGATCGCCTGCACCACCGCCGGACCGATCGAGATATTGGGCACGAAATGCCCGTCCATCACGTCGACATGGATCCAGTCGGCGCCGGCGGCTTCGACCGCGCGCACCTCCTCGCCCAGTCGCGCGAAGTCGGCGGAGAGGATCGAAGGGGCGATGATGAGCGGACGAGCCATGGGCGAAGCTCCAGACGGCGTTCGCGTAACACGGGGCGCAGGCGCGGGCAACGCGCGGACGGCGGTGTGGTTCACAGCCATTAATTTCCGCCGACCCGGCAAAATTTGCCGGATTTGAACGCGCCGCGGCGGTGCGGCGGCTCCAGCAAACTGTGGAAAACGTCAAATACCGCGGCGCTTTTTAGCTCCGAGTGGAATTGGTGCGGCCCTTGCATCGCATCCGATCGGAGAAGCCGTTGGTGCGTTGAGGAGTGGCGGACGCCTATGTTCGGTTCGGTCAGTGTTGCCCTCGGCGTGCTCTCGACGGTCACGTCGTTGCTTGAGTCCGCCGCCGGCGGCGTTGAGAAAGCGACGGCGGGCGCACCCGTTTCGGCACCTCCGCAATTCGGCCCGACCACGCCTGCGCAAGCCACTGCAAAGCCTCTGCCGCCCGGCCCGGGCGTCGTGCTGCCGAAATTCGACAAGCACACCCAAGCAGCCCTGCTCGCATTGCAAGAGCAGCAATACCGCGCCTAGGCTGGCGCGCCTGCGGCCGGCGATCCATATATGTGACTTGCCCGTGCGCGGACCGGCACAAAAGGACATCGCGTGGCCCGAACTGACGCCATCGTGCTCGGCGCCGGCATTGTCGGCACCTCGATCGCACTGCATCTCGCCAAACGCGGCTTGAGCGTGGCGCTGGTCGACCGCGCCGGCGTGGGCGAGCAGACCTCCTATGGCAATTCCGGCGTGATCGAGGGCAGCACCATCCTGCCGCCGGCGTTCCCGACGAGCCTCGGTGCGGTGCTGCGGGTCGCGTTGAAGCGCGCGAGCGAAGCCAATTATCATTGGTCGTTCTTGCCGCAGGTGGCGCCCTGGCTCTTGGCTTTTCGGGCGGCCTCGGCTCCGGCGCGTCTTGCAGAAACCGCGCGGCTCAACCGCCCGCTGTTCGCGCGCGCCGTGGCGGATCACGAGGCGCTGATGCAAGAGGCCGGCGCCACGCAGTATTTGCGCAAGACCGGCTGGCTTAAGCTCTACCGCAGCGATAGCGCCTTTGCCGCGCTGAAGCCGGAATTCGAGCTCGCCGCCGAATTCGGGCTGCCGCTGCAGGCGCTCGATGCCGCCGGCGCGCAGGCGCTCGAGCCGTCGCTCAACCCGGTCGTTCACACGCGCCGTGTTCTGGCCGAATGCGGCGAGCGTGAGCAATCCGCTGGCTGTGACGCGCGCCTATGCCGCGCGCTTTGGCGTGCTCGGCGGCGTGACGCTTGTCCGGCGATGCGCGCTCGCTGCACAAGGCCGGCAACCGCTGGCGGGTCGAGACCAACGAAGGCGGCGTCGACGCGCCCGAAGTGGTGGTGGCGCTCGGGCCATGGGCGCCCGATCTGCTGGAGCCGCTCGGGCTTGAAATTGCCGATGGCGGTCAAGCGCGGCTATCACCGGCATTTTTGCGCGCAAGGCAATGCGGCGTTGCAGCGGCCGGTGGTCGACGTCGAAAACGGTTATCTGATCACGCCGATGGAGCAGGGCATCCGGCTGACCACCGGCGCCGAGTTCGCGGCGCGCGACGCGGCACCGACGCCGGTGCAATTCGACCGGCTGATGCCGCAGGCGCGTGCGCTGTTTCCCTTGGGCGAGCGTGCGGACGACAAGACTTGGCTCGGCAGCCGGCCCTGTTTTCCGGATTCGCGGCCGGTCATTGGGCGCGCGCCGGGCTTGCCCGGATTGTGGCTGGCCATCGGCCATGCGCATTGGGGCCTGACGCTCGGGCCCGCCACCGGACGCCTGCTCGCCGAAATGATCTCAGGCGATCAGCCGTTCTGCGATCCGGCGCCTTATCGCGCGGAGCGCTTTCTCTAACGGGCGAATTTATCCTTCCAACTCGGCAACGCGTCCGCGAAGGGCAGGGCGCTCGCCTCGTAGACGCCGCGCGCGATAGCGCGCGCCATGACATTGGCAGCCAGCATACCGAGTGCGGCAAGCCCAAAAAGTGGGTCGGCCAGCTCCTTGGCGCCGATCGCCGCCGAGAAGATCGCATCGCCGTCGAGCGGCGTATGCACCGGGTAGATGGCGCGGGCAAAACCGTCATGCGCCATGATGGCGAGACGATTGCATTGGGCTTTGTTCAGTTTGGCGTCGGTCGCTATGACGGCGAGCGTGGTGCTTTCCTGCGGCCCACCCTTGGCACGGATCTTGAGATCGGATGCCGAGATGGATGCCGGCCAGCCGCGGCCGCCGAATTCGTTGTTCTGCTCGAAGGGCGCGGCCCAGAAATGCGGGCCGTCACCGATCACCGTCGTGCCCACCGCGTTGACCGCCACCAACGCGCCGACGGTGATGCCATCCTCGGTCGTGGCCGAGGCCGAGCCGACGCCGCCCTTCAACGTAGCCGTGGTGGCGCCCAGCCCGGCGCCGACGCTGCCGAGCGCGAAATCGGCGCCGGCCGATTTCACCGCTTCGTAGCCGAGCTCGCGATAGACCGGATAGCGGCCCCAATTCTTGTCGCCGCCGTTGAGCAAGTCGAACATGATGGCCGCCGGCACGATCGGCACCACCGCGTCGCGGATGCGGAAGCCGCGGCCCTGCTCGCGCAGCCAGGCCTGCGCGCCGGAGGCGGCATCGAGCCCGAAGGCCGAGCCGCCCGACAGCACGATGGCGTCGATGCCTTCCACCGTCTGCGCCGGGTCGAGCAGGGCGGTCTCGCGCGTGCCCGGCCCGCCGCCGCGCACGTCGACGCTCGCCACCACCGGCGCGTCGAACAGCACGACCGTCGCGCCAGAGCCGAGCTGGGGGTCGCCGGCATGGCCGACGCTGACGCCGGGGATGTCGGTGATGAGATTGCGCTGTGCCGCCATTGCCTCAACCGCTTATCACATCCGCGCCATCCCGGTCAGGGCACCTTGCCATTGCCACACTTGGCCGTGCATACCGGCCGCCATGCATAGCGACGTCACCATCCTGGCCGCCCTCATTGCCGGCCTGGTCAGCTTTCTCTCCCCCTGCGTTCTGCCTTTGGTGCCGCCTTATCTGGTGTTCCTGGCCGGCACTTCGCTGGAGCGCTTCGCCGACCGCGAGCCGGAGCCGCGCGTGCGCCGGGAAACGGTGCTGGCGGCGCTGCTGTTCGTGTTGGGCTTCTCGACCGTGTTCGTGGCGCTCGGCGCCAGCGCCAGCGTGATCGGCTCGCTCATGCGCGCCTATTCGCAGCCGCTCTCCATCATCGCCGGGGTGATAATCATCATCATGGGCCTGCACTTCCTCGGGCTGACGCCGATTGCATGGTTGCACCGGCAGAAACGATTGGAGGTGGCCAAGCCCGTCGGCCTGTGGGGCGCCTATGTGATCGGACTGGCCTTCGCCTTCGGCTGGACGCCGTGCATCGGCCCGATCCTGGCGGCGATTCTGGCGGTGGCGGCGTCCGAACAGACGGTCACCAAGGGCGCAGGCCTGCTCGCGGTCTATTCGCTAGGCTTGGGCATTCCATTCATCGTCGCCGCCTTCGCCATCGAGCCGTTCGCCGCTTTCCTCGCGCGCTTCAAGAATTACCTGCACCGCGTCGAGCAGGTCATGGGCGGGCTTTTGGTGCTCACCGGCATCGCCTTCCTGACCGGCAGCATCAACCAGATGAGCGTGTGGCTGCTGGAGGCGTTTCCGGCGCTGGGCCGGATCGGCTGATGGCCAGCAAAAAGCCCGCCCCGGCGCGCGGGGCGGGCTGCTCGTGTCAGTATCGCGTGGACCGGTCTATTCGAGTTCGGCGTAGGTGCCGTCTTTCTTCCAGTGGTAGAACACGTAGTCGAGCTTTTTGATGTCGCCCTTCTTGTCATAGGAGATCGGGCCCAGCACCGTGTTCCACTTGCCGCTCCTGACGGTGGCGGCGACTTTCTTCGGGTCGGTGGTCTTCGCCTTCTTGACGGCCTGCACCCAGACCTGCAGGGCGGCATAGGTGTAGAGCGTGTAGCCTTCCGGATCGATGCCCTTGGCCTTGAAGCGCTTCACCACCGCGGCGGCGGTCTTCTTCTTGCGCGGATCGGGGCCGAAGGTGAACAACATGCCCTCGCCGGCGGGTCCGGTGATCGACCAGAACTCGTTGGTGGCGATGGCGTCGCCGGAGATCATCTGAGACTTCATGCCCTGCGCGCGCATCTGGCGCAGGATCAGGCCTGCCTCGGTGTGATATCCGCCGACATAGACGACATCGATCTTGGCCTGCTTCATGCGCGAAACCAGCGCGTTGAAGTCTTTCTCGCCCGCGGTATAGGCCTCGTACATTTTTTCCTTCACGCCGGCCTTGTTGATCGCCTTCTTGGTCTCGTCGGCGAGCCCTTTGCCGTAGGTCGACTTGTCTTGCAGGATGGCGATGTTCTTGCCCTTGTAATGGTCAACGAGGTACTTGCCGGCAACGGCGCCCTGCTGGTCGTCGCGACCGCAAACGCGGAAGGTGTTCCACATGCCGCGTTCGGTGAATTTCGGATTGGTCGAGGCGGGCGTGATCTGCAACACACCGGCTTCGGCATAAACGTCGGAGGCCGGGATCGACGAGCCCGAGCAGAAGTGACCGTCGACGAAAGGCACTTTCAGGCCGACCAGTTTCTCGGCGATGGAGCGCGCCTGCTTCGGATCGCAGGCGTCGTCTTCCATGTCCATCTTGATCTTTTTGCCGAGCACGCCGCCGGCGGCGTTGATGTCGGCAACGGCAAGCTCGGCGCCGTTCTTGAACTGCTGGCCGAACGTGGCGTATTGGCCGGTCAGCGGACCGGCAACGCCGATGGTGATGTCCTGCGCGGACGCCGCGCCGGTGAGCGCCAGGCACAAGCCCGCCGCCAGTCCAGTAAGCCGCAACATGTTCATGGTCTGCTCCTCTTTCGCAGGTAACGACGTCAGCGAGCCACGACGGCTCGCGGCGGTGGCACCTTGAGCGTTTGTTTTCTCAAGAATTGCACGGAAGCCGTCCTCCCGCCAGCCGGTTTTTCAGGCTTGTGGGCCGCGTTCGCGCCAGCTGAAGGGGCCGGTGCGCTCGTAAAGCCAGGGATATTGCTGCGCCATCTGGTTGGTGCGGACGATCCGGAAGGAGAGCGAGCTCACCGCCACGAGGTAGGCCGTGTCGACCAGGTAGGACGCCACTGACAGGATGTCGCCGTGATACAGGGCGAAATGCAGGAAACGCACCGCGGCGCCGAGCAGCAGCATATAGACGACCACGTACAAATAGGGCCGCCAGGTCAAGGAAATGGCCCGCCCGGCCATCAGCGCGGCGCCGCCGCCGATGACCCCGGTCACCATTACGACCTGCAGCCAGGTTTCCTGCGCATACAGTGCGCTCATCCTGTTTCCCCGGTCATTTGCGGCCGCCCTCCAGATAGGCGGCACGGACTTCCGGCCGTTGCAGCAATTCGCGGCCCGGCCCCGACATGGTGATCGAGCCGTTGACCATGACATAGCCGCGATGGGCGAGCTTGAGCGCATGATAGGCATTCTGCTCGACTAAAAACACGGTGAGCTTTTCGCGTTCGTTGAGTTCGCGAATGGCGTCGAAGATCTGTTTCACCAGCAACGGCGCCAGCCCGAGCGATGGCTCGTCCAGCAACAGCAGGCGCGGCCGGCTCATCAGCGCGCGGCCGATTGCCAGCATCTGCTGCTCGCCGCCCGACAATGTGCCGCCACGCTGGGCGAGGCGCTCCTTCAGGCGCGGAAACAGCTGGAACACGCGCTCGAGGTCTTCCTCGAAATTGGACAGGTCGCTGACCGTCGCGCCCATCTGAAGATTTTCGATCACCGTCATTCGTCCGAAGATGCGGCGGCCCTCCGGCGCCTGGGCGATGCGCAGGCGCGCGATTTCATGCGCCTGCAGGCCGGTGATGTCCTGGCCGTCGAAGACAATGTGGCCCTCGCGCGGGCGCGGGTCGCCGAAGATCGTCATCATCAGCGTCGACTTGCCGGCACCGTTGGCGCCGATCATGGCGACGATCTCGCCGGCATTGACCTCCACATCGACGCCCTTCAACGCGACGATGTTGCCGTAATAGGTCTTTACCCCGCGCACCGCGAGCAGCGGCGCGGCGGCCGCGGCCGTTGCGGGCGATGGGGAGGCGGGCGCGCTCACAGGCCGGCCTCCGCATGCGCCACCTCGATCTCTACGTCCTGCACGCCGAGATAGGCGGCGATCACCTTGGGGTCGTCGCGCACCGCGGCGGGAGCCCCGTCGGCGATCTTGATGCCGTAGTCGAGCACGACGATATGGTCGGAGATTTCCATCACCACCGACATGTCGTGCTCGATTAAAAGGATCGAGGTGTCGTGTTCGGCGCGGATGAACAGCAGAAACTCGTTAAGCTCGCTGCTTTCACGTGCATTGAGCCCGGCGGCCGGCTCGTCCAGGCACAGCAGCACCGGATCGGCGCACATCGCGCGCGCAATCTCGAGTCGACGCTGGGCGCCGTAGGGCAGCGCGCCGGCCGGATCGTCGGCGCGGTCGAGCAGACCGATGCGGTCGAGCCAGTAGCGCGCGCGCTCGACCGCCTGGCGTTCGGCGGCGGTGAAGGAGCCAAGTTTGAGCATGCCAAGAATGGTCATGCCGGAGGCGCGCATCAATGGGTTGTGCTGCGCCACCAACAGGTTCTCCAGCGCGGTCATGCCGGCGAACAGGCGGATGTTCTGGAAGGTGCGGGAGACGCGCGCTTGCTTGGAGATACGGAAGTCGAACAGACGCTCGAGCAGATAGCTCGTGCCGTCGGCGTGGGTGAGGCGGATCATGCCGACGGTCGGCTTGTAGAAGCCGGTGATGCAGTTGAACACCGTGGTCTTGCCGGCGCCATTGGGGCCGATCAGCGCGGTGATGTCGCGAAAGCGGGCGGTGAACGAGAGGTCTTGCACCGCGACGAGGCCGCCGAACCGCATCGACAGATGCTCGACGGCGAGGATCGTGCCGGCCACGGCGTCAGACATGCGGCTGCCTCCGTGACCATGTCACCGCGCGCGCCTGTTTGACCACCTCCGCGGGGACGTCCTTTTCCCGGCCCAGGAAGATCGTCGGCGCGCGCGTCGCCACCAGCCCGCGCGGCCGCCAGATCATGATCCCAACCATCGCGAGGCCGAAGATCAGCATGCGGTATTGCGCGAATTCGCGGAAGAACTCGAAGCCGCCCAGCATCACCGTGGCGGACACGACCACGCCGATTTGCGAGCCCATCCCGCCCAGCACCACGATGGCCAGCACCAATGCCGAACTCGGTGAAGGTGAAGCTCTCCGGGCTGATGAAGCCCTGCCGGGTGGCGAAGAACGAGCCGGCGAAGCCGGCGAACATCGCGCCCATGGCAAAGGCCGTAAGCTTGGTATTGGTGGTGTTGATGCCGAGCGAGCGGCAGGCGATCTCGTCCTCGCGCAGCGCCTCCCAGGCGCGTCCGATCGGCAATCTCCGCAGTCTGATCGTCACCAGATTGGTGACCAGCGCCAGCACCAAGATCACGTAATAAAGGAAGATGATGCGATGGAGCGGCGACCATTGCAGCCCGAACGTGTCGGCAAAGCTGCCGGTGTCGTTGTTGAACGGCAGCCCGAAGAAGCTCGGCCGCGGCACGCCGGTGATGCCGTCGGGGCCGTGGGTCAGGCTCTGCCAGTTGATCAGGATCAGCCGGACGATTTCGCCAAAGGCGAGCGTGACGATGGCAAGGTAGTCGCCGCGCAGCCGCAGCACTGGAAAGCCGAGGATGATCCCCCAGAAGGAGGCGAGGATGCCGGCGAGCGGCAAGCAGATCCAGAACGAGAAGCCGAAGTGCTCGGCTAACAGCGCATAGGAATAGGCGCCGACCGCATAAAAGGCGACGTAGCCGAGATCGAGCAGGCCGGCGAGGCCCACCACGATGTTCAGGCCCCAGCCCAGCATCACATAGGTCAGGACCATGATGCCGATATCGAGCAGATAGCGGTTGGTCGAGAATATGAACGGCACCGCGATGGCGAAGCCGAGCAGCGCCAGACCGGCGAGCCGGGTCAGCGTTTTTCCGCTCGCCCGCAAGCGCGCCGGCAGGACGAGGCGCGGCATGAAATCGCGTTCGCCGAGCAGGAACTCGCGCAGGAAGGCGCCGGCGAATACCACGCCGACAATGATCGCCAGTGCTTTTGGTCGCCCGCTCAGCACCAGCGCGCCGGCCGGCCCTGTGTCGGTCTTGATGCCGATCATCAACGAGAACAGCCCGAAGGCGATCAACGCAGACAGTAACGCGCGCTTGAGCGCCGTGACGAAATCGAAGTGGCGTCCGGTGCCTTGGGCGGAAAGGGCTGACACGCCGGTTGCGCCCTCTCAGACTTTCTCGACTTCCGGCCGGCCGAGAATGCCGGTCGGAAGGAAAATCAACACGATCACGAGGATGGAAAAAGCCGCGACGTCCTTGTACTCGACGGAAAAATAGGCCGACCAGAACGTCTCGATCAGGCCGATCAGCAGGCCGCCCAGCATGGCGCCCGGCAGCGAGCCTATGCCGCCCAGCACGGCCGCGGTGAACGCTTTCACGCCGGCGATGAAGCCGATGTAGAAATCGATCACGCCGTAGTAGAGCAGGTGCATGATGCCGGCGACGGCGGCGAGCGCCGCGCCGATGATGAAGGTGTAGGAAATGGTGCGGTCGACATTGACGCCGAGCAGCGAGGCCATCTTGATGTCCTGCTCGCAGGCGCGCATGTCGCGGCCGAGGCGCGTGCGCGCGACGATCCAGGAGAAGACCACCATCAGCGCGATCGTGACCAGCACCACCAGGATCTGCACGTTGGATAGTTGGACCGCGAAGTCGTTGCTTTCCAGCAGCGTATAGCCGCCGGGGATCAGCGGCGGCAGCGGCTTGACGCGCGCGCCTTGCGCGATCTGCGCGTAGTTTTGCAGCACGATCGACATGCCGATCGCCGAAATCAGCGGGGCCAGGCGGAACGAGCGCCGCAGCGGCCGATAGGCGAACCGTTCAACCGTCCAGCCGTAGAGCGAAGTGATCGCCATCGCGATCAACAGGACCAGGAAGAGGGCGAGCGGGACGGCCGTGATGCCAAGCGCGACCAGGGCGAGAAACGCGATCAAGGCGATGAAGGCACTGATCATGAAGATATCGCCGTGGGCGAAATTGATCATGCCGATGATGCCGTAGACCATCGTGTAGCCGATGGCGATCAGGCCATAGATGGCACCAAGCGTGACGCCGTTGATGAGCTGCTGGAGAAAGTAGTCCATGCGTCCCCTCACTTGCGCATGGCTGCCCGGCCGACAACCTTGGTTTCGCCCTGAAAAGGCTTAACAGGGTGGAGCGAGAGCGGCAACGCTTGCGCAAGGCATGTTATTAAGTCGTTCGTCGCAGGGAGAGGGCCAAATTTGTCCGCCGACCTCGAAATCCAGTTCGCGTCGCCTGCTATGCCGCGGTTTTCGCCGCCATGGCGCTGTGGGAGTGGCGGGCGCTACGCCGCTGGCCGGCGAGCAAAGCATGACCATCGGCCTGCCGGTCTTCCGCGATTTGGCCGAACTCCGGATCACGCGCCTGCTCACGCAGCCGTTTCGCAGCGATGCCAGTCCGCAACGATAGCCCTGCGGCTCAATGCAAGCCGCCGAACACCCAAATCAGCAGCAGGATCGGCAACGGAATTCCGAGCAGCCAAAGCAACAGATAGCGTCCCATGGTAATCCCCTATCGTCCGTTTCGGTGAACAGGGGAACTCACACGCGTGCGGCCGGTTCCTGCATGCGGGGGTGATGGAACGAGGCAGGCGATTGCGCGTTGTGTTTATCCTGGGGCGGGGAGCCAGCGTTGGAAGGATACAAAATGAATTCAAAATCAGAATCCCAATCAGCGTCCCGGCCAGCAACAGCAAGGTGGACAACAGCCCGGTCAGCAGCAAGGCGGCGGGCAGCCGAAGCCGGGTCAGCAGCAGCAACAGCAGCCGCGCCCCGGCCAGGGCGGCCAGCAGGGCGGTCAAAACCCGCAGAACCGCTGACGCGCTGCAGCAAAATCTACGGAAGCCCCGCCGTCCGGCGGGGCTTTTGATTCTGTATATCCGAAGGCTACGCGTTGGCCTTGTTTGCGGGCTCGCTTATGCTTGGCGGCCATGGCGACGTCGGCGCTCCCGCTCTTTCATCTTTACGGCGATCCGCCGGACGATTCCGCTTTCGACTTCATCCATATCGAGACCATCGCGTCGCGCTCCTCGGTGCACGACTGGACCATCCGCGCGCACCGCCATCGCAATCTGTTTCAGATATTGCTGATCGAAAAGGGCGGCGGCGAGATGAGCTTTGAAACGGCAAACGTTGCGTTTGCCGCGCCGACGGTGATCCTGGTGCCGGCGACCACCGCGCATGGTTTCCGTTTCCATCCGGAGGTGACCGACGGCTGGGTGGTGAGTTTCACCGAGGACGTGGCCGACGCCATCGGGCGAAATTCCGGCGAGGCGCTGGCCCGGCTGAAGGCGGTGGCGGCCGATCCGCTGGTGCCGTTGTCGGACGCGGCGGAAGCCAAACGTCTGTCGGCGCTTTGCGCGGACCTCGACGAAGAAGCTTCGCTTGCGCGCGAGGGTTTTCGCCTCGCCATGCGCGGACTGCTGGCGCTGATCTCGATCGAGGCGGTACGCCTGGCGGTGAGCCGCGCGCGCACCGGCACGGTGACGCTGGCGGCGGCCGACCAGCGGGTCGATGAATTGCGCCGGCTTATCGACGAGCATTTCCGCAAAGAACGGCTGATCAGCTTCTACGCCCGCAAGCTGGCGATGACCGCCGACCGGCTCAACGACCACGTCAAACGGGCAACGGGGGTCACCGCCGGCCACCTGATCCGCCAGCGGGTGTTGACCGAAGCCAAGCGGCAATTGGTGTTTACCAATCAGGCGATCCACGAAATCGCCTACGATCTCGCTTTCTCCGATCCCTCGCACTTCACGCGCTTTTTCCGCAAACAGACCGGCACCACGCCGCAGACGTTCCGCGAGGGCCGCGGCGGTTA
This sequence comes from uncultured Alphaproteobacteria bacterium, assembly GCA_963727555.1. GTDB lineage: Bacteria > Pseudomonadota > Alphaproteobacteria > Rhizobiales > Xanthobacteraceae > Pseudolabrys. The sequence goes on from CAVSGT010000008.1 coordinate 193,829, forward strand.
AGGTTGAGATGTTCGCTTAAGGGGTAAGGTAAAAAATCGGTTTGCTTTGAAAATTGCATTTGAGGCGATTACGTCGGAATTCCTCAACAGGAGGAATCCATGCGTAAAGCCTCGAGTGTCGTCGTTGCCATGATCCTGGCGGTCGCGCTCTATTTCACCTTGGTCTGGGGCTTCGACGCGTTGCATGTGCTGACGTCGCCGACCTACGGACTCGAGGACGTTTGGCGTGCGCAATTCCTGTTCGGCATCGGCCGCGTGTTCCACCTCTATCCCGACGCGCTGGTCCGGCTGGCCGTTTTCTTCGGCGTCATGAAGCTGACCGTCGCCGGCGTCTGCGGCGTGCACGTGGTTGACCGCATTCGCGCTTTGATCAGCGGAAAACCGAATACCGAAGTCTTCGAGGCCGGCCTCATCATGGTGACCTTGCTCAGCCTGGCCGCCGTCATTCCGGCGCTGTGGATGCAGAACATGGACGTGGTGCGCGACGAAACCATCCAGATGCTGCTGGCGGCGATCGCCGCCGCGCTCTGCGTGATCGAGCGGACCGACGTCAACGCGGCGGCCAAGATAAAGAACAAGCTCGAGATCTGGCACCCGACTTGGTACACGCCCTGGCGCCGCTGAGAGCGGCGCGTTACTTCGGTCGCGGCGCGCGCAAGCCGCGATCCGGCGGCTGCAGCTTGTGCAAGGTGCGCGGTCGTCCGCGTTGACTACTTTGTCTTGCCCAACGCGGCGACGACCTCGGCGGCATCCTTAAAGGCGTGATTGGCGGCCGGCACGCCGCAATAGATCGCCTGCTGCAGGATGATCTCCTTGATGTCATCCCCGGAAAAGCCGCCTTCGCGAAGCGCCGCGCCGACATGCAGGCGGAATTCGTCCCACTGGCCGAGCGCGATCATGGTGCCGATCACCAGCACGCGCCGGGTGCGCTCGTCGTAGTGCGGGCGCGTCCAGATCTCGCCCCAGGCGGCGCGGGTGATGAAATCCTGGAATTCCGCGTTGAACGCCGATTTCTTGGCGTTGGCGCGGTCGACCCATTCGTTGCCCAGCACCTTGCGGCGCTGGGTCATGCCGCGCTCGTGACGGTCCTTCTCGTCCATGGCGGTTGCTCTATTGCAGGAAGTTGAGAACGGTGTCGGTATAGGCCTTGGGCTGCTCCATGTTGGAGATATGGGCCGCCTCGAGGCTGACCAGCTTGGCGCCGGGAATCGCCTTCTGGATGATTTCGCCCGCCGACGGCGGCGTGGCGGCGTCCTGCGCGCCGACGATCACCAAAGTCGGCGTCGTGACGCGCGGGTTCGAACTCGCGGAAATCCATGTCGCGCACCGCCTCACAGCAGCCGATATAGCCGGGCAGCTTGGTGGCGACGAACATCGCGCGCATGCGCGCGAGTACGTCGGGCGCGCGTTTGCGGAAGCCTTCGGTGAACCAGCGCTGCATATTGGCGTCGACCAAGGCTTCCAAGCCATTCTCTGTGACGAACTTGATGCGGTCGTTCCACGGCGTCTTGTCGGCATAATAAGAATTGGTGTTGGAGAGCACCAATTTCTCGACGCGGTCGGGCGCATTGGCGCCTAGCCATTGTCCGACCATGCCGCCCATCGAAAGCCCGCACCAATTGGTCTTCTTGATCTTGAGCGCATCGAGCACGGCCAGCACGTCGCGGCCGAGCCGCTCCATCGAGTAGGGGCCCTGCGGAACGCCGGACTGGCCATGACCGCGGCGATCGTAGCGGATCAGGCGGTAGTGCTTGGCGAACTCGGGCGCCTGGTCGTCCCACATGTGCAGATTGGTGCCGAGCGAATTCGACAGCATCAGCGCCGGGGCGCCCTCGCTGCCCTCGACTTCGACATAGATCGGGCAGCCGTCATCGACAGCGATCGTTGGCATGAAAGTCCTCCCTGACCTCAATTCGCGTGGCGCTTTCGCCTTGGACGACACCCTTAAAGGGCAAGACACGCCCTGCAAAGCTCTTTTCAGCGCCGGCGCGAGGGCTTAAACCGGGCCGCTCGATAGGGAGACGACGCCGATGGCAATGACAATGACGGGCGAGGTCCAGCTTGCGGCCACCCGCGAGGCGGTGTGGGAAAAGCTCAACGATGCCGAGACGCTGAAAGCCTGCATCCCCGGCTGCGAGGAGTTGGTCAAGATTTCGGACACCGAAATGACGGCGGTTGCCACGACCAAGATCGGCCCGGTCAAGGCGCGCTTCAAAGGTAAGGTCCATTTGACCGACCTGGATCCGCCCAACGGCTACAAGATTTCCGGCGAAGGCGATGGCGGCGTCGCCGGCTTCGCCAAAGGTGGCGCCATCGTCGCGCTGGCGGACAAAGACGGCGGCACGCTGCTCACCTACAACGTAGAGGCGCAGATCGGCGGCAAGCTCGCCCAACTTGGTCAGCGGCTGGTCAATGGCGCCGCCAAGAAGATCGCCGACGAATTTTTCAAGAATTTTGCAGCGGTTTTCAGTCCAACGCCGGCCTGATCCCACACTTCACTGCGTGTTGAACGGCTTTTTTGCCGCCGAGTCCCTTGACCCGGCCGCCGCCGGAGGTTCAAAGTCATTCCAGTTCCAAGGTGCATTCGGGTCCAAATCGATGCGATTTGAGGCCCGAGGCCCAGTCGCCTACAGCACTCGACGCGAAAAGAGGGCTTTGGCCCCGAAATTGGGAGGAAGGTCATGCCAGCCGTATCGATGACGGTGAACGGCAAAGCCGTCACCGGAGAGGTCGAAGCGCGCACTTTGCTGGTGCAATTCCTGCGCGAAAACCTGCGCCTCACGGGCACGCATGTCGGCTGCGATACCTCGCAATGCGGCGCCTGCGTCGTGCATGTCGACGGCATAGCCGCCAAATCGTGCACCACGCTGGCGCTTCAATGCGAGGGCGCCCAGATCACCACCATCGAAGGCCTGGCCGAGGCGGGCGGTCCTCTGCACCCGATGCAGGAGGCGTTCCGCGAGAACCACGGCCTGCAATGCGGTTACTGCACGCCGGGCATGATTATGGCCGCGCTCGATATCGTGCGCCGCAAGGGCAACGAGCTCGACGAGCACACCATCCGCGAGCAACTCGACGGCAATATCTGCCGCTGCACCGGCTACCACAACATCGTGAAAGCGATTGCCGCGGGGGCAAAGGCGATGGGCACAGGCGGCGCGCCGAGGCAGGCCGCCGAATAGCGTCAGAATAACAATCTTACGGGAGGAGACCGCCATGAGCGCGACGGGTATCGGCGCGGCGGTGCGCCGAAAGGAAGACTTCCGCTTCATCACCGGTACGGGACAATATACCGATGACGTGGTCAGGCCGGGTGAGACCCGCGCCGTATTCGTGCGCTCGCCGCACGCCCGCGCCAAGATCAAGAGCATCGACGTCAGCGCGGCCAAGAGCATGCCCGGCGTCGTCGCCGTGCTCACCGGCGCGGAGCTTGCCAACGACAAGGTCGGCAATCTCATCTGCGGCTGGATGATCCATTCCAAGGATGGCTCGCCGATGAAGATGGCGCCGCATCCGGCGCTCGCCTCCGGCACCGTCAACCATGTCGGCGATGGCGTCGCGGTGGTGATCGCCGAGACCAAGGCGCAAGGCCGCGATGCGGCCGAGAAGGTGAAGGTCGATTACGAGGTATTGCCCGCGGTGGCCGATCCGGCCAAGGCCAAATCCGGCCCGCAGATCCACGAAGTGGCGCCCAACAACACCATCTACGAATGGTCGCTCGGCGACGCCAAGGCGGTCGACACCGCTTTTGCATCCGCCAAGCACGTCGCCAAGCTCGACATCGTCAACAACCGCCTGGTGCCGAACGCCATCGAGCCGCGTGTCGCGCTCGCTGAGTACGACGCCGGTACCGATAATCTCACCTTGTGGAACACCTCGCAGAATCCGCACGTGGCGCGGCTGGTCATCTCAGCCTTCATCGGCATTGCGCCCGAGCATAAATTGCGGGTGATTGCGCCGGACGTGGGCGGCGGCTTCGGCTCGAAGATTTTCATCTATCCGGAAGAAGTCGTCTGCCTGTGGGCGGCGCGCAAGGTTCGCCGGCCGGTGAAATGGACGGCCGACCGCGCGGAGTCGTTTGTGACCGACGCGCATGGTCGCGATCACGTCACCCACGCCGAGCTTGCGCTCGACGAGAACGGCAAGATCGTGGCGCTGCGTGCGCATACCATCGCCAATCTCGGCGCCTATATGTCGACCTTCTCGTCGTCGGTGCCGACCTATCTCTACGCCACGCTGCTGTCGGGCCAATACGACATCCCGCAGATCTATTGCGAGGTGGACGCCGTTTACACCAACACCGTCCCGGTGGACGCCTATCGCGGCGCCGGACGGCCGGAAGCGACCTTCGTGGTCGAACGGCTGGTGGAAGTGGCGGCGCGCGAGATGGGCATCGATCCGGCGGAATTGCGCCGGCGCAATTTCATCAAATCGTTCCCGCACCAGACGCCGGTGATCATGGCCTATGACGCCGGCGACTATAACGCGTCGCTGAAGAAGGCGATGGAACTCGCCGACGTGAAGGGCTTCAACAAGCGCAAGCGCGAGGCGGCGCGCCACGGCAAGCTGCGCGGCCTGGGCTACTCGACGTACATCGAGGCCTGCGGCATCGCGCCTTCGAAAGCGGTCGGCTCGCTCGGCTGCGGCGTCGGTCTGTGGGAGAGCGCGGAAGTGCGCGTCAATCCGACCGGCTCGGTCGAAGTGCTCACCGGCTGCCATGCGCACGGGCAAGGTCACGAGACCACCTTCGCGCAACTGGTCTCCGAGCGGCTCGGGATCCCGATCGACAACATCACCGTCGTGCATGGCGACACCGACAAGGTGCAGTTCGGCATGGGCACCTACGGCTCGCGCTCGGGCGCGGTCGGCATGTCGGCTCTGGTCAAGGCGCTCGACAAGGTGGAGGCCAAGGCCAAGAAAGTCGCGTCGCACGTGCTGGAAGCCGACGAAAGCGACATCGAGTTCAAGGACGGCAAGTTCACCGTCGCCGGCACCGACAAGTCGGCGGCTTGGGCCGATGTGACGTTGCAGGCCTATGTCGCGCACAAGCTTCCCTGGCAGGACGTCGAGCCCGGCCTTTCGGAAGGGGCATTCTACGATCCGGCCAACTTCACCTTCCCGGCCGGCTGCCACATCTGCGAAGTCGAGATCGACGCCGATACCGGCAAGACCGAGATCGTCAATTGGACCGCGGTCGACGACTTCGGCACCGTGATCAATCCGATGATCGTGGAAGGCCAGGTGCACGGCGGCATCGCGCAAGGGGTGGGGCAGGCGCTGCTGGAAAACGCCGTCTACGACAAAAACGGTCAGCTCGTGACCGGCTCGATGATGGACTACACCATGCCGCGCGCCCATGACTTGCCGTCGTTCAATGTCGGCCTCACCGAAACCAAATCGCCGTCCAATCCGCTCGGCATCAAGGGCTGCGGCGAGGCCGGCGCCATTGCCGCGCCGGCGGCGGTGATGAACGCCATCACCGATGCCATCGGCAGCGAAAAACTTGCCATGCCGGCCACCGCCAATGCGGTGTGGTCGGCGCTGAAAAGCGCGCAACCGCACCAAGCCGCCTGATAACGGAGAGAACGATGTACAATTTCACCTTCCACCGTCCCACCACGGTCCGCCAGGCGGCCGGCCTATTGTCGCGTAACCCGGAAGCCAAAATTCTCGCCGGCGGTCATTCGCTGCTGCCGGTGATGAAGCAGCGGCTGGCGCAGCCCTCCGCGCTCATCGACCTGTCGCTGGTCGAAGGCATGGCCGGGGTCGAACTGAAAGGCCGCTCGGTGGTGATCGGCGCCATGACGCGGCACGCGGATGCCGCCAATTCGTCGGTGCTGCAGCAGGCGATCCCCGGGCTCGCCGCGGTGCCGAATTCGATCGGCGATCCGCAGGTGCGCAACCGCGGCACCATCGGCGGCTCGATCGCCAACAACGATCCCAATGCCGACTATCCGGCCGCCTGCCTTGGGCTCGGGGCGACCATCATCACCAACAAGCGCCGCATCGCGGCGGACGATTTCTTCACCGGCATGTTCACGACCGCGCTTGAGGACGACGAGATCATCACCAAGGTGCAGTTCCCGATTCCGCGCAAGGCGGCCTACGAGAAGTTCAAGCACCCGGCTTCCGGCTTCGCGCTGGTCGGCGTGTTCGTGTCCAAGCGCGGCTCGGAGAACCGCGTGGCGGTGACCGGCGCCGGCGCCAACGGCGTGTTCCGGGTGAAGTCGTTCGAGGAGGCGCTCAAGAAGCGCTTCGCGGCGAAGTCGATCGAGGGCATGACCATCCCGGCGACCGGCATGAACGGCGACATCCACGCCAGCCCGGAATATCGCGCGCATCTGGTCGGCGTCTTGGCGCGCCGCGCGCTGGCGAAAGCGACGGCGTAAGGCTGCCGGCGCCAAAAGCGCCGATCTTGCATTTATCGAGGTGCGGCCTGCCGTGCCTCGGTGAAGCGCGGCAGCGGTCTCGGATTTCATCCGATCGAGAAGCCAGACCATTCCCTTGCCGCGAAAACCGATCATCACCAGCGCCGCGCTCGTTCTCGCCGCCGGATTCCTTGTGCTGTTCATCAGCGGCGGCGCACGCTTCGCTGTCGGCCTGACGCTCAAGCCGATCGTCGACGATTTCGGCTGGGAACGCAGCGATCTCGGGATCGCGGTCGCCCTCTACCAAGTGGTGTCGGCAGCGGCGATGTTCATGGCCGGCCGGCTTGCCGACCGCACCGGCCCGCGGCTGGTGCTCTGCGGCGGGCTGTTCGTCAGCGGCATCGGCATCGGCCTGATGAGCGTGATTGCGGCGCCCTGGCACGCGCTGGTGCTCTACGGCATCGTCTATGCGCTGGGCAGCGGCGCGGCCTCGATCATTCCCGTCGCTGTGATGGTGACGCGCGCTTTCCCGCAACGCGCAGGTATCGCCAATGCGGCGGTCATGTCGGGCATGAGCGTCGGCCAGCTTGTGGTCATCGCCGCGCTCGCGGCGGTTCTGGTCGCAATGAGCTGGCACGCGGTCTATCTCTGGCTCGGCGTCGCCCATCTCGCGCTGCTGCCGCTGCTGATCGGCGCCATCCCGAAGGCCTCGCCGGCGCAGGCGCAGGCCGCGCGTCCGCTCGGCGGCGTGGGCGTGATCGAGGCTTCCCGCACGCGCCGATTCTGGCTGCTGCTGGCGATCTACGCGATCTGTGGCTTCGACGATTTCTTCGTCGCAACCCACGTCGTCGCCTTCGCGCAAGACCGCGGCGTCGACGCGTTTCTAGCGGGCAATCTGCTGGCTCTGATGGGCCTGACCGGGCTGATCGGGGTCGTCGCGGGCGGCGCGGTCAGCGACCGCTTCGGCCCGATCTGGCCGACCGCGCTCACCTTTGCCGCCCGCGTCGCGGTGTTCGCGCTGGTGATGGTGGATCAGTCGGCACTATCGGTGGCCGTGTTCGCGCTGGTGTTCGGCGCCACCTTCCTGGTGACGGCGCCGCTTACCGTTGTCTTCGTCTCGCAGAGTTTCGGCACGCGCCATCTCGGCGCTATCACCGGCCTGATCACCATGGTGCATCAAATCTTCGGCGGGCTTGGTGCGTATTTCGGCGCCGCGATATTCGATGCCACCGGCAACTACACCATCGCCTTCGCGATCATGCTCGCGGTCTCGCTGCTTGCCTTGGCATTGACGTTGCTGCTCGGCGTGCCGCGCCGCGTTGCCGTCGGCTAGACATCCGTCACTCGCGCTCCAACTCGCCCAACAGGTCGTGCAGGTCGAGCGGATTGGTGTACATGCGCAAGGACCCGTCCGGCTTCTGCGGCCACATTTCCTTCGGCCGGTCCCAATAAAGCTCGACGCCGTTGTCGTCGGGGTCGCGCAGATAGAGCGCCTCGGAGACGCCGTGGTCGCTGGCGCCTTCCAGCGGGATCTTGGCGACGATCAGCCGGCGCAACGCGTCGGCCAGCAGCCGCCGGGTCGGGTAGAGGATGGCGGTATGGTAAAGGCCGGTGGTGCCGGGAGGCGGCGGCGAGCCCCCCAGGCTCTCCCAGGTGTTGAGCCCGATATGGTGGTGATAGCCGCCGGCCGAGATGAAAGCGGCGCCGGGCCGGCCGGTGGTCTGCTCGAAGCCCAAGACGCCGCAGTAGAAATCGAGCGCCCGTTGCAGGTCGGCGACTTTCAGGTGCACATGGCCGATCCGTACCCCTGCGTCGATGGTCGGGAAGCGGAGGGCGGTATTTTCGAGGGTTTCGGAACTCGACATGGCAGCTATCCTGGGCTGGTGGCTGTTGCTATCGGGCTATAAATGTAGGCTGAGCGCTCAATCGGTTAAAGTGTCATCGAGGTGACCTAGGAATGTCTCTTACACCGCTGCCCGCCAACATCGACGCCACCCTGGGGCTGCTGGCCAAGGCCGACTATATCGCCGACCGCTCGCTGGCAACGGTGCTCTATCTGGCGCTGAAGATGGGGCGGCCGCTGTTTCTCGAGGGCGAGGCCGGGGTCGGTAAGACCGAGATCGCCAAGGTGTTGAGCGCGGCGCTCGGCCGCCGGCTGATCCGCCTGCAATGCTACGAGGGGCTCGACGTATCGGCGGCGGTCTATGAGTGGAACTACGGCGCGCAGATGATCGCCATTCGGCTAGCGGAAGCGGAAGGCGAGGGCGACCGCGAGCGCATCGAGCACGACGTGTTCTCCGAGCGCTTCCTGATCAAGCGTCCGCTATTGCAGGCGCTCGAGCCCAACCCGGACGGGCCGCCGGTGCTGCTGATCGACGAGATCGACCGCACCGACGAGGCCTTCGAGGCGTTCCTGTTGGAAGTGCTGGCCGATTTCCAGGTCACCGTGCCCGAACTCGGCACCATCAAGGCGCCGCATCCGCCGATCGTGGTGATCACGTCGAACCGTACCCGCGAGGTGCATGACGCCTTGAAGCGCCGCTGCCTCTACCACTGGGTCGGCTATCCGAACGCCGAGCGCGAATTGAAAATCCTGCGCGCCAAGGTGCCCGGCATCGCCAAGAAATTGTCCGAGCAGGTGGTCGCCTTCGTGCAGGCGCTGCGCAAAGAGGACCTGTTCAAGGCGCCCGGCGTCGCCGAGACGCTCGATTGGGCGGGCGCGTTGACCGAGCTCGACGTGGTCGCGCTCGATCCGGCGACGGTGTCGGATACGCTCGGCGCGCTGCTGAAATATCAGGACGACATCGCCCGCCTCGACGGCAGCAAGGTCAAGGCGCTGCTCGACGAGGCGAAGGCGGAGATGAGGGCGGCGGAGTAATTTTCATGGCCGAAGGCCGCCTCGCCGAGAACATTCTTTACTTCGCGCGCGCGCTGCGCGCGGCCGGGCTTCCCGTGGGTCCCGGCGCCGCGCTCGATGCGCTGGAAGCCGTTGACGTTGCCCGCATCGGCGACCGCGAGGATTTCTACTGGACGCTGCACGCGGTGTTCGTGAAGCGGCACGAGCACACCATCTTGTTCGACCAGGCCTTCCGGCTGTTCTTCCGCAAGCGCGGCTATATTGAGAAGCTGATCGCCTCGATGCTGCCCGACACGCCGGCGACTACACCCAAGCCGCCGCAGCCCGGCGCCCAACGCATCCAGGAGGCGCTGTTCTCCGGGACGAATGAGCGCGAAGAGAAATCCGAGGTGGAGATCGACGCGCGGCTCACCGTCTCCGACCGCGAGATCCTGCAGAAGAAGGATTTCGCGCAGATGACCGCGGCCGAGATCGCCGCCGCCAAGGAGGCGATTGCGCGCATGGGGCTGCCGCTCGATCTGATCAAGACGCGGCGGCTGACGCCTGCGCGTCGCGGCCACATGATCGACGTGCGCCGTACGCTGCGCGCCAGCATGAAGGCGGGCGGGGCGATCATCGATCTGAAATATCTCGGGCCGCGCGAGAAAGAGCCGCCGATCGTCGCGCTGCTCGATATTTCCGGCTCCATGAGCCAGTACACGCGGCTGTTTTTGCATTTCCTGCACGCCATCACCGATGCGCGCAAGCGCGTCACCACCTTCCTGTTCGGCACGCGGCTGACCAACATCACCCGCGCCATCCGCCAGCGCGATCCCGACGAGGCGCTCGCCGCCTGCTCGGCGCATGTGGTCGACTGGTCGGGCGGCACCCGCATCGCCTCCTCGCTGCGCGCCTTCAACAAGCTGTGGGCGCGCCGCGTACTGACGCAAGGCGCGGTGGTGCTGCTGATCACCGACGGGCTCGAGCGCGACGCCGACGACACCTTGGAGTTCGAGATCGACCGGCTGCACCGTTCCTGCCGGCGGCTGATCTGGCTCAATCCGCTGTTGCGCTTCGACGGCTTCGAGGCGCGCGCCAAGGGCGTGAAGACCATCCTCGGCCATGTCGACGAATTGCGGCCGATCCACAATCTCGACTCCATGACCGGGCTGGTGCGCGCTTTGTCGGGCGCGCCGGCCAAGGGCTACGATCCGAAACTGATGCTGAGACACGTTGCTTAGTTTATTCTCTGTCATGGCCGGGCTTGTTCCGGGCATGACGGAATAGAGAACGGAGTTCGTCATGCTCTCGCGCGATGAAGACATTCTGAAAGCCGCCGAGGACTGGAGCAAATCCGGCCGCGGTGTGGCGCTGGCGACGGTGATGGAGACCTGGGGCTCGGCGCCGCGCCCCGTCGGCTCCAATCTGGTGATCGACAACGAGGGCAACTTCTTGGGCTCGGTGTCGGGCGGCTGCGTCGAAGGCGCGGTGGTGACCGAAGCCATGGACGTGATCGAAAGCGGGGAGCCCAAGATGCTCGAATTCGGCGTCGCCGACGAGACCGCCTGGAATGTCGGTTTGTCCTGCGGCGGCACCATTCGGGTCTATGTGGAGAAGGTCAGTTGAAACTCGATATCCTGCACGCACTCAATGCCGAACGCGCCGCGCGGCGCGCGGTCGTCGTCGTCACCGATGTGGCGAGCGGCCAGCAACGGCTGGTCAAGGCCGCCGACGTCGCGCGCGATCCGCTGCGCGAGGTGATCGAGAAGCGCATGCGCATGGCCAAGAGCGGCATGGAAGAAACGCCGCAGGGCCGCGTGTTCCTCACCGTGCACGTGCCGTCGCCGCAGCTCGTGATCACCGGCGCGGTGCATATCAGCCAGACGCTGGCGCCGATCGGCCAGTTGCTCGGCTATGACGTGACCATCGTAGACCCGCGCACGGCGTTCGCCTCGATCGAGCGCTTTCCCGACGTGAAGGTGGTCGCGGAATGGCCGGACGTGGCGCTGCCGCCGCTCAACGTCGATCACTACACGGCCTTTGTCGCACTGACGCACGACCCCAAGATCGACGACCCGGCGCTTCTGCATGCGCTCGCGTGCGACTGTTTCTATATCGGCGCGCTCGGCTCCAAGAAGACCCACGCCAAGCGCGTGCAACGGCTGAAAGAGGCGGGACTCAACGACCTCGACATCGCCCGCATTCATGCCCCGATCGGTTTGCCGATCGGCGCCGTATCGCCGGCCGAGATCGCCGTCGCCATCATGGGCGAGATCACGGCCACGCTGCGCTTGAAAGCGGAGAAGGCGGAGGCGGCATGAAGTTCGGCCCCGTCGCCCCGGCCGACGCGATCGGCGCCACCGCGGTGCACTCGATCCGCCAGGGCGAGCTCGTGCTCAAGAAGGGCACGTTGATCGGGCCGAAGGAGGCGGCGGCGCTCGAACGCGCAGGCGTCAAGGAAATCGTGGCGGCGCGGCTCGAGCCGGGCGACGTCACCGAGGATGAGGCGGCCGCGCAGATTGCCGCGGCGGTTGCCGGCGCGGGCGTGCGCGCCGACAAGGCGTTCACCGGCCGCTGCAATTTGTTTGCGCAGAGCGCCGGCGTGCTGGTGGTCGACAAGGACACGATCGACCGGCTCAACCGCATCGACGAGGCGGTGACGCTGGCGACATTGCCGGCCTTCAAGCCGGTGGTGGCCGGCGAGATGATCGCCACCGTGAAGATCATTCCGTTCGCGGTCGCCGGCTCGGCGCGCGACCGCGCGGTGGCCGAGGCGGGAAAAGCCGAACCGGTGATCCGCATCGCGCCCTATACCGTGCGCAAGCTCGGCATCGTATCGACTTTGCTGCCCGGGCTTTCGCCGAAGGTCGTTGAAAAGACCCTCAGGATCACCGCCGACCGCATCGCGCCGGCCGGCGCCAATATCGTGGCCGAGCGCCGCGTGCCGCACGAGCAGGCCGCGCTGGCGCGCGCCATCGACGAGGTGCTCAAAGCCGGCGCCGAATTGGTGATCGTGTTCGGCGCCTCGGCCATCGCCGACCGCCGCGACGTTATTCCGGCGGCGGTCGAGGCCATCGGCGGCAAGATCGAGCATTTCGGCATGCCGGTCGATCCCGGCAATCTGATGCTGATCGGGCGCCTGCGCGGGCAGGCGATAATCGGGGCGCCCGGCTGCGCGCGCTCGCCCAAGGAAAACGGTTTCGATTGGGTGTTGATGCGGCTGCTCGCCGGCCTGCCGGTGTCACGTGAAGATATCACCGGCATGGGCGTCGGCGGGTTGCTGATGGAAATCGTCACGCGGCCGCAGCCGCGCAGCGAACCGCAACCGGAAAAAGGCCGCCGCGTCGCGGCGCTGGTGCTGGCCGCCGGCCGCTCCACGCGCATGGGCGCGATCAACAAGCTGATCGCCGAGATTGGCGGCAAGCCGCTGGTGCGCATCGCCGCCGAGCAAGCGCTCGCTTCGCACGCCAAGCCCGTCATCGTCGTCACCGGCCACGAGCGCGAGCGCATTGAAGCGGCGCTCGCCGGCCTGCCGGTGCGCTTCGTCCACAATCCGGATTACGCGGACGGGCTCGGCACCTCGCTCAAGGCCGGCATTGCCGCCGTGCCGGACAATGCCGATGCGGCTATCGTCTGTCTCGGCGACATGCCGCAGGTGGACGCCGCCCTGATCGACCGGCTGATCGCCGCCTTCGATCCCGCGCGCGGCGCGCTGGTGGTGGTGCCGAGCATCGAGGGACGGCGCGGCAATCCGGTCGTTTGGTCGCGGCGTTTTTTCAACGACCTGACGGCGATCCACGGCGACATCGGCGCCCGCCATTTGATCGTCAATTACGCCGAGGCGGTCGTCGAAGTGCCGGTCGCGGGCGAGGCGGCGCTCACCGATGTCGACACGCCCGAGTCGTTTTCCGCCGTCAAGGCCGAAATCGAACGCGCCTGAGACTCGAATCATTGATCGTCGCCGCGACTCACCCTTTATCTGAGGACGTGCTCGGGTAAGGGAAGGGCGATGACGGATTGCTTCACGCCGGTCATGCGTGCGCTGGTCGCCGCCGCGCTGTTGGTGGCGACGGCGATGTTGATGGCGGTCACGCTCAACACCGCGCGCGCCGCCGGCGCGCTCGCCATCGGTACCTGCGGCGCCTATGGTGAGGCCTATGACTTCCACACGCCCGACGAGGCCCGCAAAAGCGCGCTGTCGAAGTGTTCGGGCAAAGCCTGCCGCGTGGTGACCACGGTCAAGCGCGGCTGTGCGGCCTTCGCCGTCGATTTCGGCAATCCGTGCGGCGCCCACGGCTGGGGCAAGGGGCCGAAACTCGGCGGCACCCAAAACGAGGCGCTGAAATCCTGCTATCGCGACGGCGGCAAGGACTGCGTGATCCGCACGTTCTTCTGCGACGCCAAGGGGTGAGGGCCGCCGCCGGGCGGCGCCGACATCCTCTAAATTTATGAAATATCGAGCGCTTTTCGCCCCCTTGCGAAGGCGCCGCTTTTGCCCTAAATACTGACTGACCAGTCAGTCAGTATTATGGTGAAGAAACCGCACCCCTCTCGTTCGTTTCCGCGCCGCCAGCGGGCGGCGAGGGCCGCGCCGGCGCCCAAGCCCAAGAGCGCGCGCAAACCGGCCGGCGCCCGCCAGGCGCGCAGCGCCGCTCGGCGCGAGGCGATACTCGCCGCCGCGCTCGATGAATTTGCCGAGCGCGGCTTTGCGGCGGCGCGGCTCGACGACGTCGCCAAGCGCGCCGGCGTCGCCAAGGGCACCATCTATCTCTACTTCCGCGACAAGGAGGCCCTGTTCCAGGAATTGGTGCGCACCATGGTCACGCCGCTGATCGGCACCATCGAGGCGCTGGGCGCGGCCGACCTGCCGATGCGCGCGCTCTGCGACAGAATCGTCGATCTGTTCGTGCGCGAGGTCTACGAGACCCGGCGCAAGGACGTGATCCGCCTGATCATCACCGAAGGCCGCCGCTTCCCCAAGCTCGCCGAGTTCTACTACCGCGAAGTGCTCTCGCGCATCATCGGCGCCGTGCGCGCGATGCTGCGCCGCGCCGCCGCGCGCGGCGAAGTCTCCGGAAGGATTGATCGACTTCCCGCAACTCATCGTGGCGCCGGGCCTGGTCGCCATTTTGTGGAGCGGATTGTTCGACCGGTTCGAGCCGCTCGACGTGCGCGCGATGATGAAAACCAATGTCGATCTTCTGTTTGCGCTGGGGAGACGGCCATGAGCGCGCATCGGCTTGTCGGATTTGCGGCTCTGCTTTTTTCGGCCCTGGTTCTCGCCGGCTGCGCCAAACATGACGATCGCGTGCTGCAGGGTTGGGTCGAAGCCGACATGGTTTTCATCAGCCCTGACGAGCAGGGCCGCGTGGAAATCGAGAAGGTGCGCGAAGGCGATCACGTCAAGAAGGGTGACGTGCTGTTCACCGTCGACGACGACCTGCAGCAGGCCGACGTGACCGTCAGGCAGGCAGCCGTCGAGAACGCGCAGCAGGCCTTCGACCGCGCCAAGCAATTGCTCAAGACCGCCGCCGGCACGCAGAAGACTTACGAGGACGCCGAAGCCGCGCTGCGCCAGGCCAGGGCCAATCTGAACGCCTCGCAGACCCGGCTCGCGCGCCGCACCATGCGCAGCCCCGCCGACGGGACCATCGAGGAAATCTATTACCGGCCCGGCGAAACCGTTCCGGCCGGCCGCTCGGTAATGGCGCTGCTGCCGCCCGGCAATCTCAAGATTCGTTTCTACGCAGCGCAAGGCTTGCTGCCCGAGATCAAATACGGCGAAACCGTCGGCGTCTCCTGCGACGGCTGCGCCAACCGGCTAACGGCAAAGGTGAGCTTCATCGCGCGCAGCGCCGAATATACCCCGCCGGTCATCTACAGCATGGAAGAGCGCGCCAAGCTCGTGTTCCTGATCGAGGCGCGCCCCGAGGAGCCCGAGCGGTTCCGCGTCGGCCAGCCGGTGACGGTCACGCTGCCGAAGGAGGCGCCGCGGTGACCGCTCCCGAAATCGTCATCGATGTGCATCATCTGACCAAGAAGTTCGACGGCCGCGCGGTCGTGCGCGACCTCTCCATGCAGGTCAAGCGCGGCACCATCTACGGCTTTCTGGGGCCGAACGGCTCCGGCAAGACCACCACCATCCGCATGCTGTGCGGGCTGCTCACGCCCAATGAAGGCACCGGCACCTGCCTCGGCTACGACATCCGCAGCGAAGCCGACCAGATCAAGCGCCAAGTCGGCTACATGACCCAGCGTTTCAGCCTGTACCAGGACCTTTCGGTCCGCGAGAACTTGGAATTCATCGGCCGCATCTATGGCATCGCCAAGCCGGCCGCTGCCGCGCGCGAAGCGATCAAGCGGCTCGGCCTTTCCGGCCGCGAGGATCAACTCGCCGGCGACTTGTCCGGCGGCTGGAAACAGCGGCTGGCGCTCGGCGCCTGCACGCTGCCGAGCCCGCAATTGCTCCTGCTCGACGAGCCGACCGCCGGCGTCGATCCCAAGGCGCGGCGCGAGTTCTGGAACGAGATCCACGCCCTCGCCGCCAACGGGCTGACCGTGCTGGTCTCGACGCATTACATGGACGAGGCCGAGCGCTGCCATGAGATCGCCTATATCGCCTACGGCGAATTGCTGGTGCACGGCACCGTCGAGGAGGTGATCGCGGCCTCGCATCTGACCACCTACGTCGTCAGCGTCGCGACCACCGACGGGCTCAACAAGCTCAACGACGAACTCATCGGCAAGCCGGGCATCGACATGGTGGCGCCGTTCGGCAACAGCCTGCACGTCTCGGGGCGCGACGCCGAAGCGCTCGAGGCCGCGATCGCGCCCTATCGCGCGCGCGACGACCTCGACTGGCGGAGCTCGGAGCCCTCGCTCGAGGACGTGTTCATCGATCTGATGGGCAAGGCGCGGGACAATTTCTGATGACGCACGTAGCCCCCAGCGAAGCGCCGCGCCGCCTCCGCGGCAACGGGTTCTGGCGCAAGACCTGGGCCATGCTGGTGAAGGAGTTCATCCAGCTCAAGCGCGACCGCGTCTCCTTCGCCATGATCATCATGATCCCGCTGATTCAGCTCTTGCTGTTCGGCTACGCCATCAACACCAATCCGCGGCATTTGCCGACCGCCGTGCTGCTGCAAGAGCACAGCGATCTCGGTCGCTCGATTCTGGCGGCGCTCAAGAACACCGAATATTTCGACGTCACCCAGCGCCCGCGCAATGAAGCCGAGCTCGACGACCTGATCCTGGCCGGCAAGGTGCTGTTCGGCATCGAGATCCCGGCCAATTTCGAGCGCGCGGTGCGGCGTGGCGACAAGCCCGCCATGCTGATCGTTGCCGACGCCACCGATCCGGTCGCCGCCAGCTCGGCGGTCGGGACGCTCGGCCACGTGGTGCAGAGCGCGCTCGTACACGACCGCGGCATTCCCGTCACGACGACCTTGCCTTTCGATATCCGCGTGCATCCCCGTTATAATCCGGCGGGCGAGACGCAGCTCAATGTCGTACCCGGGCTGGTCGGCACCATCCTCACCATGACCATGTTGATCTTCACCGCGTTATCGGTCACGCGCGAGATTGAGCGCGGCACCATGGAAAGCCTGCTGGCGATGCCGATCACGCCGGTCGAGATCATGCTCGGCAAGATCGTGCCCTATGTCTTCGTCGGCTTTGTGCAGGCGGCGCTCATTATCGGCATCGGTATTTTGCTGTTTGGCGTGCCGGTGGCCGGAAGCTTGTTGCTGCTGGCGATATTATCGACGCTGTTCATCGCCACCAATTTGTCGATCGGCTACACCTTCTCGACATTGGCGCAGAACCAGCTGCAGGCCGTGGAGATGTCGATCATGTTCTTCCTGCCGAACATTCTGCTGTCCGGCTTCCTGTTTCCGTTCGCCGGCATGCCGAACTGGGCGCAGTGGGTCGGCGAGGCGTTGCCGCTGACGCATTATCTTCGCATCGTGCGCTCGATCATGCTGAAGGGGTCAACCATATCTAACCTGCACTACGACGCCGCGGCGCTGTTCGTGCTGATGCTGGTGGCCATGACAATCGCGGTGACCCGCTTCCGGCGCACGCTGGATTAAACGCTTTACCGCCGCATCAAAATACCGACACGGAAATAGGGACTGGCGCGGCCGTCGGAATCCTGCGACCAGCCGATGGCCGCCGACCATTCGACCGCGCCGGTTTTGAGTGCGGTGAGGTGCAGGCCGACGCGGAGCTGGCGATAATCGTCGCAGGAGAAGGCTTGCGCTTCCGGACCGAGATAGAAGCCGCCGTTGAACAACCAGCCATAAGCGACGCGCGCCGAGTAGAGCGTCGCAATCGACGACAGGAAACCGTCGGCGGCCAGCATGGTGTTCGGTGTCGGCTCGAACCACAATTCGGCGGCGCCGCGCGCGCCGATCGAAAACCCGTGCAGGCGATTGGAGGGATCGAACGGTCTGGTGACATCCTCCTGCATGTCGAGGCCGGCAAAGAGCGTCACCTGCAGTCGCTCATATTTGAAGCGCCAGCCCGGCAACACTTGGGCCGAAGCGTCGACGCCGCGCACGAGGGCGTCATCGAGCGCGCCGGAGCGGTAGCGATAGAATCCGGCCGACGCCATCGCCTTCAGCACAAGGCCGGCACTGTCGAGTCCGGCCGGCGACCACAACAGGCCGCCGTGCGCGAACTGACCGTTGGCCCAGAAATCGCCGCCGGAAAAGAAAAGCCATTGCGGGCCGTCGCCACCGGCTCGCGCCGGAGCGGCCGCCACGCACACACCCAAGAAGGCCGCGGCGGCGCTGACCGCCGCGCAAACGCGCCTCCCGCAGAACATTGAGGCCCCCAAGCCTCTACGCAACGCATCCGGCAAATACGTACCAGGCTACCATGCAACTAAAGCGTGTTATCCGGTTGTTGTCTACCGGTTTTGCGCGGGGGCCAGTCAGGCCGGCTGCTTGGCCAGCCGGCGCGGCGGGTAGCCCAAGGTGCGGTGGATCATGGCGGAGAAGGCGCTGGGGCTGGCATAGCCGACCGAGGCCGCGGTCTCCGCCACCGAAGCACCGGCCGACAGGCGCGCCAGCCCGTCGACGGCGCGCAGCCGCGCGCGCCATTCGGCAAATCCCAGCCCGGTGTCGCTGCGGAAGATACGCGCCAGCGTGCGCCGGCTGGCGCCCGCCTGTTCGGCCCAGCGGTCGAGGCCGAGATCGATGCTGGAATTGTCCAACAGCGCGCGGGCGACCCGCAGCGCGCGCGGGTCGCGCGGCATCGGCACTTCCAGACGCCGTTCCTGCAAGCGAGCAAGCTCGGTGAGGATCAGGCGCGCGACATCGCCACCGCGGTTGCCTTCGTCATAGTCGACCGGTTCCTGCAGCAGCGCCAATATCAACTCGCGCAGCAGCCCGGAAATTTCCGCCAGCACCGGCTGTTGCGGCAGTGTCTGGCAGCCGGCCTCGTCGATGTAGATGGTGCGCATTTCGACCTGGCTGCGCATGGTGACGCTGTGCGGCCATTGCGGCGGCAGCCAAAGCGCGCGCGCCGGCGGCACGATCCAAGCCGCCGCTGCGGTCTCCACCCGCATGATGCCGCTCATCGCATGCAGCAGTTGCCCGCGGCGATGGATGTGCAGCGGAATGCGGTGGCCGACGTCCAGGGTCCGCGCCATGACCGCGACCTGGCGCGGGGCGTCGTCCATGTTGCGGCGGTAAATGGGTACGGTTTCGGTCATGGCACAGTCGCGACGAAAATCGACCGAACATCGCCAAATGGCAAGGGCTAAATTCGCCCGCGTAACCAGAATCGGACCCCCATGACTTACATTTCAAGCTCAGCGGACTACGCGGCGCGCCGCCGTTCCATCGCCTTTTTGAACGTCGCGCATTCGCTCGATCATTTCGTGCTGCTGATCTATCCGACCGTCGTGATCGGGCTCGAGGTGGTCTATCAGCGGCCCTACAGCGAATTGATCGCGCTTTCGAGCACGGCCTTTGTCTCGTTCGGGATTTTCTCGCTGCCGGCCGGCTGGCTCGCCGACCGCTGGAGCCGCCGCAACATGATGGCGGCGTTCTATCTCGGCTGCGGCGCTTCGCTGATCGCCGTCGCGCTGTCGCCGAACTTGTTCGTGTTGTCGGCCGCCATGTTTGCGCTCGGCATGTTCGCCTCGATCTATCACCCGGTCGGCATGGCGATGCTGATCGAAGCAAGCCAAGCGCGCGGCCGCACGCTCGCCTTCAACGGCGTCTGCGGCAATCTCGGCGTCTCGCTTGCCGCGGGCGTCAGCGCCTTGCTCGCCACCTGGTTCGGCTGGCGCGCCGCCTTCCTGGCGCCGGCCGCGGTCGCGATCGCCACCGGCGTCGTTTATCTGTGGCTCACGCCCGACGACGGTCATCATGCCAAGAGCCGCAAGTCGGTGCCGGCGGTGCGCTTGACGCCGCGATTGGCGGTCTTGTTCTTCGGCCTGTTCATCGCAATCGCGTTGACCGCGGGCACCACGTTCAACCTGCTCACCATTGCACTGCCGAAGATCGTCGACGAGCGATTGGCCGAACATTTACCGCTGCTCCTTGTCGGCAGCATCGCCACCGCGGTGCTGGTCTGCGGCGGGCTCGCCCAGCTCTGCGTCGGGCGGCTGGTGGAACGTATTCAGCCGCACGTCCTGTTTGCCGCCATTACCGCGCTCGGCTTCCTCGGCAATCTGTGGGCGGCTTATGCCGACGGCGTGGCGCTGATGATTGCGCTCGCCGTCGCCGTGGCCGCGATCTACGGGCAGGTCACGGTCAACGATATCGTGCTGGCGCGCTATACCGCCGATGCCTGGCGCGGGCGCGTCTATGCGGTGCGCTATTTCCTTTTGTTCATCAGCGCCGCCGTCGCCATCGGCATGATTTCGCTGCTGCACGAACGCGGTGGGTTTCCGCTGGTGCTGGCGGTGAATGCGGCGATCGCGCTGGCGATGTTCATCGCCACCGCCGCGCTTGCGGTCTTGGTCAGCAATGTCGAGACCGAAAAGATCGCGCCGCAGCCGGCGGAGTAGCTAGAACAGCGGCGGGATCAGATCCTTCACCTTTACGCGCGTGCGCTGCTTGACCAGCGAAGCGATGCGGCTGCGATGGCATTGCTTGGGATCGCGCTCGTAGCACAACAAGGCGATGCGCTTGCCGGATTTGATCAGCGCGATGAGCTCGCCGAGCGCTGCTTGCGCCTCCGGCGTCTTGATGTGCTTGTCATAAATGCGCCAAAGCGTATCGGTGTCGCCGGAGCGCGCCGCCTGGCGGCCTGCCGCCGGCGTGCCGAGCTTCTGCAGGTGCAAATAGGCGATGCCGTTTTCATCCAGGCTGGCCGCGAGTTGGCGCTTGGAAAAGCCCGGCCGGCGCGAGGCGGCAACCGCGCGGGTGTCGACCAACAGGTCGACTTTGGCGTCCTTGAGCTCGTTCAAGACCGCTTCGGGCTTGGCTTGCTCGTAACCAATCGTAAACAAACTGCGCATAGGGTTGTCATAAGGTTGACACAAGCCGCTACTATATAGGCGGCAAGTGACGAACCGGAAACGGTTCGCCGACGGCCACTACGAACAGGCGACGCCGGATGTACGCGCGCCCTTTCGTCGGTGGTCGTTTTCATTTTGAGCGTTCTTTCTCCGACTTTTTTTTGCGCATGATCTTGTCCGAAAACCGGTTCCACCCTCGGATCAAGTCCGAGGACATGTTTTTCGGGATCATGCGCCGAGCCGCTCGATCAACGCCATGGCGGCGGCCGGCGCGCGCACCTTGGCTTCGTGGATGAAATAGACGAACACGTCGCGCGGCTTTTTCGGCGCGCTCCTTTTATCGACGCGTGGCAGATCGTCCGGCTCGCCGCCTTGCGCCCAAGTCTGCGCGCGCTTGGCCCATCGATCGAGCGCCTTGGGCGGATAGCCGGCTTTCAATTTTTCGTCGCCCTTCTGCAGCCGCGCATAGACAAAATCGGATGTGACGTCGGCGATCTCCGTGTATCTGTCGTGCTCGGCATAAACGACGGCGATGCCGAACTTGCGCAGCAGCGCGATGAAGGAAGGCGTCTTGAAGCTGTCGTTGCGCACCTCGACGACGTGGCGCAGCGTGTGGCCGTCGAACGTCTTGGGCAGCAATTCCAGAAAGCCGCCGAAATCGGCTTCGTCGAATTTCTTGGTCGGCGCGAATTGCCAGAGCAGGGGGCCGAGGTGGGGCCCCAGTTCGGTGATGCCGGATTCGAGGAAGCGCTTGATCGAATCGCCGGCCTCCTTCAGCACGCGCCGGTTCACGGCGTAGCGCGGCCCCTTCAAGGCGAATACGAATTCGTCCGGCACCTGCTCCGCCCAGGACCGGAACGTCTTCGGCGTCTGCGTGCGATAGAACGTGCCGTTGACTTCGATCGAGGTCAGATGCTCGGCCGCGTAGGGGAGCTCGCGCGCATGCGGCAGGCCCTTCGGATAGAACACGCCGCGCCAGGGCTCGTAGGTCCAGCCGCCGATGCCGATAGTAGATGGTTCCGGATTTCATGAAGGCAGCCTGCACGGATCGTTTCGGTTCTGCGACCCGAATCCTGACACAGGTTGCTGGCAGCGGGGATAAGTTTTCTTCAGAAAAGTCGAAGGCCCGGGATTGCTCCCGGGCCTTCGCATTTTTCGCGTCGAGCGGATGGATCAGAAATCCATGCCGCCCATGCCGCCGCCGCCCGGCATCGCCGGCGCGGCCTGGTTCTTCTTCGGCAGTTCGGCGACCATGGCCTCGGTGGTGATCAGGAGGCCGGCGACCGACGCCGCGCCCTGGATCGCCGAGCGCACGACCTTGGTCGGGTCGATCACGCCCTTGGAGACGAGGTTGCCGTACTCTCCGGCCTGTGCATCGAAGCCGTAGTTGTACTGATCCTTGTCCATGATCTTGCCAACCACGACCGAACCGTCGGCGCCGGCATTGGTCGCGATCTGACGCGCGGGCGCTTGGATCGCCTTGCGCACGATATCGACGCCGTGCTTCTGGTCTTCGTTCTCCGTCTTGATGCGCTTGAGCGCCTCGACCGAACGCAGCAGCGCAACGCCGCCGCCCGGCAGGATGCCTTCCTCGACCGCGGCGCGGGTCGCATGCAGCGCGTCATCGACGCGATCCTTGCGTTCCTTGACCTCGATCTCGGTGGCGCCGCCGACGCGGATCACCGCAACGCCGCCGGCGAGCTTGGCCAGCCGCTCCTGCAGCTTTTCCTTGTCGTAGTCCGAGGTGGTCTCCTCGATCTGCGCCTTGATCTGGCTGATGCGCGCCTCGATGTCGGCTTTCTTGCCGGCGCCGTTGATGATGGTGGTGTTTTCCTTGTCGATCATCACCTTCTTGGTACGGCCGAGCATGTTGATGGTGACGTTCTCGAGCTTGATGCCGAGATCTTCCGAGATCGCCTGGCCGCCGGTCAGGATCGCGATGTCCTGCAGCATGGCCTTGCGGCGATCGCCGAAACCCGGCGCCTTGACGGCGGCAACCTTGAGCCCGCCGCGCAGCTTGTTGACGACGAGGGTGGCGAGCGCTTCGCCTTCGATGTCCTCAGCTACGATCAACAGCGGCTTGCTGGTCTGCACCACCGCTTCCAAGAGCGGCAGCAGTTCCTGCAGGCCGGAGAGCTTCTTCTCGTAGATCAGGATGTAGGGGTCTTCCATCTCAACGCGCATCTTGTCGGCGTTGGTGATGAAATAGGGCGAGATGTAGCCGCGGTCGAACTGCATGCCTTCGACGATGTCGAGCTCGGTCTCCAGGCTCTTGGCCTCTTCGACCGTGATGACGCCCTCGTTGCCGACCTTCTGCATGGCCTTGGCGAGGAAGTTGCCGATCTCGGTGTCGCCGTTGGCCGAGATGGTGCCGACCTGGGCGATCTCCTCGTTGGAGGTGACCTTCTTGGAGTTCTTCTGCAGGTCAGCGACGATGGACTCGACGGCAAGATCGACGCCGCGCTTCAAGTCCATCGGGTTCATGCCGGCGGCCACCGCCTTGGAGCCTTCGCGCACGATCGCCGCGGCCAGCACGGTCGCGGTGGTGGTGCCGTCGCCGGCGGTGTCCGAGGTGCGCGACGCGACTTCGCGCACCATCTGCGCGCCCATGTTCTCGAACTTGTCTTCGAGCTCGATTTCCTTCGCCACCGTCACGCCGTCTTTGGTGATGCGCGGGGCGCCGAACGACTTGTCGAGCACGACGTTGCGGCCTTTCGGGCCAAGGGTGACCTTCACCGCATTGGCGAGGATGTCGACGCCGCGCAACATGCGGTCGCGCGCATCGACGGCGAATTTGACTTCTTTAGCAGCCATTTGAGTTTGCTCCGTTTGCGATCCTCATCCTGAGGAGCGGCGCGCAGCGCCGTCTCGAAGGATGAGGCCATGTGATTGATGGCCCTCGTCCTTCGAGACGCCCGTCTGCGACGGGCTCCTCAGGACGAGGATGGTTGTTACGCGGCCTTTTTCTTGGCGGCGGCGCCGCCTTCGATCACGCCCATGACGTCGGATTCTTTCATGATCAGGAGATCCTGACCGTCGATCTTGACTTCGGTGCCCGACCATTTGCCGAACAGGATGACGTCGCCGACCTTGAGATCGATCGGGATCAGCTTGCCGGCCTCGTCGCGGCCACCCGGGCCGACGGCG
Organism: uncultured Alphaproteobacteria bacterium; assembly: GCA_963727555.1. Lineage (GTDB taxonomy): Bacteria > Pseudomonadota > Alphaproteobacteria > Rhizobiales > Xanthobacteraceae > Pseudolabrys. The sequence continues at coordinate 217,656 of CAVSGT010000008.1, forward strand.
ACGATCTCGCCTTGGCTCGGTTTCTCTTGGGCGGTGTCGGGAATGATGATGCCGCCGGCAGTTTTTTCCTCGGCATCGATGCGCTTGACGACGACGCGGTCGTGAAGCGGGCGGAACTTCATGGCAGTCCTCCTAAGTTATTGGACAATTTCGTTTTTTGGTAGCTGGCTGGTCCCTCCGCCAACACCTGGCCCGCAGATGGGTGAGCAATTTTTCACCTGCAAGGGGCTCGCGGAAAATTTTTTAGCACTCATTCGGAGCGAGTGCCAACAAGCTCGCAAGTCCTTGACCCGCAATGGTTAACGGCAGCCCCTGCGAATCGGGCCGGCCGGGTAGGGTTGTCGGCCGTGGGCTTGCCGCCCGCGGGCCGCTCGCGGCTGTTAGCAGGCTCGCATGGTTGCTGCTAACGCCTTGATTTTAAACAGTTTGTTTACCGTTTCAGCTTGCAATGCCTACAGCCGGGATTGGAAACTTGAAGTCCGACAGACGGAGGACGCGATGGTTTCAGAGGAATTCCGTAAGCAGGTCGCCGGTTACGGCCTGACGACAGCGCATATTCTGTATCGGCGTCCCGATCATCATTGGCTGCTGCAGTCCTATGTCTGGCAGGCCTATGACATGTTCCCGAAATTTCCCGAGCTGCAGAAATTCCTCGCCTTCTGGCAGGAGAAGCTCGAGGGCCCGCTGCACTCCGTGCAGGTCGCGCATTGCAAGCTGATCAAGCCGGCCGAGCTCAAAGCGATCAACGGCGAGTTTCGGCTGCATTGATTGAGCGTTCCGCGCTTTCCGCTCGTGCCCGCGCAAGCGGGCATCCAGTTCTTGCTTTGCCGTCTTAAGCACTGGGTCCCCGCTTGCGCGGGGACGAACGGAGTGTGCTTGCTCGCGCATAAACCGATTCTCGATTTCAAACAGCCCGCCTTCGCTGAGGCTTCGGCCGGGCCAATGCGGGCCTGCCGTATGCGCCAACGCTCGCCGCCCGTATTCTTTGTCGAGGCGCCGGGTACGCCGTCTTCCGTCTGTCCCTCGCAACAGCGCGAGGGGGTGGCGCGCCAAGCGGCGCAGCCAGTCTTTAAGTGCGCACCTTGTTGCCAAGGTGCGGCGCCTCTCGGCGCGCCACCGGCGGCGGTTTCTGTCCCCGGGGCCGTGCTTCCCGACGCGGCGACGAGCGGCATTTGCGCCAACCCGACCCGGACGGCTTTCGCCGTCCCTCGTCCGCGTCACGTCCAGCCATTAAAGGCAGGCCCTCCTAGTGGGGCCGGACGGCTGCCCGGGGCCTCCCGAGTGCGGGAGGAGCGTTCGTCTCCCGCCCGCGGGCGCCGCATCCTGCTCCATCACCAAGACGCCTCTAGATGACGCCCTCATATGAGCAGGACGGCGGCGAGCCTAAACCCGCCCAGAGGCACCGGGGATAAGTTCTCACGGGAATGTGAATATGGTCCTAGAAGGCATCGTCGTCGCCAAGCAGATGGCGTCAGCGCGCGGGCCGCTCCTTGACGCGCTTCAGCAGCGCCTCGACCTGCGGCAGCATGCGGCCGACCACGATGGCATAGCCTTGCGCGTTGTAATGGGCGTGGTCGCGCGCGCGGTATTTGCCGCGGCGGCAGATTCCACTGCGCATAGGCGACGCCTTGCGCGCGGGCGACGTCGTCAAGCTTCAAGCTGCCGAGGCCGATCAGCAACACTTCGATGCCGCGCTTGCGCAGCGTGCGCACGATTTCGCTCACATTGGCGCGCATGCGCTTTTGCGGCACGTGCATGCGCAGATCGTTGATGCCGAATTCGACGATGGCGATGTCGGTGTCGGGGCCGATGGCTTGGTCGAAGCGGTGCAGCGCGCCCCGCGTGGTGTCGCCGGCACGCCGGCATTCGCGACCGTGACGTCGTAGCCCTTTTTGCGCAGCAAGGCCTGCAATTGCGCCGGATAGGCATCTTTGCGCGCCACCAGCCAGCCGGAGGTGGCGCTGTCGCCAAAGGCGACGATGTGGATCGGGCGGGCGCAAGCGGGGCGGTCGCGATGAGGAAGAAGCGAGCGGGACGGCAAGTATCCGCATCAATTCAACACCCCCACGATCGCGCCCGTGAGACAGGTCGCCAGCGTGCCCGACACGATCGACTTGCCGCCGAGCGAGATGATGTCGGCGCGGCGCTCGGGCGCCATGACGGTCAGGCCCGCAAGCATGATGCCGAGCGAACCGAAATTGGCGAAACCGCACATGGCGTAGAGCATGATCAGTTGCGAGCGCGGATCGAGCGCGCCGGCCGGCAGCTTGGCCAGCTCGATATAGGCGATCAGTTCATTGAGCACGGTCTTGATGCCCATCAGCGAGCCGGCGGTGACCGCCTGGTGCCAAGGGATACCCATCAGCCAGCACACCGGCGCCATGACGTAGCCGAGCAGGCGCTGCAGCGTGATCGCGGAGCCGGCGACGTCCGGCAGCAGGCCGAGGATGGCGTTGGCCAGATGCACCAGCGCCACCAGCACGATCAGCATGGCGACGATGTTGAGCAGCAGTTCGAGCCCGGCGGTGGTGCCGCGCACGATGGCGTCCATGGTGTTGTCGGCGACCCGGCCGATCTTGATCTCGCCGATGTCGGTGCGCTCATCCGCGGCACCGGCACCATCAACTGGCTGATGAGCAGCGCGGCCGGCGCGCTGATGATGGAGGCGATCAAAAGTTGGCCGGCGACGTCGGGGATCACGTTGCGCAAAATGGTGGCGTAGAGCACGAAGACGGTGCCGGCGATGGTGGCCATGCCGCCGGTCATGATCATGAACAGTTCGCCGCGGGCGAGCCGCGTTGAGATAGGGGCGGACGAACAGCGGCGATTCCACCATGCCGAGGAAGATGTTGGCGGCGGTGGAAAGACCGACGGCGCCGCCGACTCCGATCGTGCGCTCAAGCACGAAGGAGAAGCCGCGCACGATCGGCGGCAAGATGCGCCAGTAGAACAGCAGCGTGGTCAGCACGCTCATCACCAGCACGATCGGCAGCGCCTGGAAGGCGAGCACGAATTCGTTGGCCGGGCTCGTGATGGCGTAAGGCGGCGGCGCCGCCGCCGACATAGCCGAACACGAACGAGGTGCCGGCTTGCGTCGCCGCGGCAATGGCATCGACCGCGCGGCTGACAAGCGCAAAGGCGGCTTCGATCTGCGGCACTTCGAGCAGCAACAGCGCGATGGCGAGAGTCACGACCAGGGCGGCACCGGCGCTCTTCCAGTCGACCGCCGGCGGTTCTCGCTGATCGCCCAGGCAAAGCCGAGCAGCGCCACCACGCCGAGCGCCGATTGCAGATGTTGCAAGCCCCCCCGTCATACGCGGGCTTGTCGCGGCGATCCCGTTGAGCAAGCACGGTGCCGACCTAGCGCGATGGCCGGTGCAAGCCGGGTCATGACAGGCTAGACTTGCCGACATGTAACGGAGGTTTCATGACCCGCATCCGCTTCGATTTCGGCGCGCTCACGCTCGAGGCCGAACTGCTCGACACGCCCACCGCCAAGGCGATCGCGGCGGCGCTGCCGATGTCGTCCTCGGCGCTGACCTGGGGCGAGGAGGTTTATTTCGACGTGCCGGTTGAAGTTAAGCGCGAGGCCGATGCACGCGCGGTGGTCACCGCCGGCGAGATCGCCTATTGGCCGGACGGCCCGGCCATTGCGATCGGGTTCGGCCGCACGCCGGTGTCGCGCGGCGACGAGATCCGGCTGGCGAGCCCGGTCAACATTTTCGCCAAGGCGCTCGGCGACGTGAAGACATTGAAGGCGGTGAGGGCGGGGACCAAGGTGACGGTGAGCGCGGTCGATTGAGGCTCAGGCGCGGGGCCGCCGCCAGCGGGCGATCAGGAACCAGATGAGCGCGCCGACAACGGCGATCGCGACCAGATAAATCCAGGCGTTGCCGCTGCCGTTCCAGACCTGGTCGCCGCTGACGACCAAAAGCGTGGTGATCGGCAGGATGCCGAGCCCGGTGGTCCACAGGAAGGTCCGCCAGGATATCGGGGTGAGGCCCGCGGCATAGTTGATGACGTTGAACGAGATCAGCGGCATCAGCCGGCTCAGCAGCAGCGCGCCGATGCCTTGGCGGCGTAGCCCAGCGGTCGACGGCGTCGCGATGGCGCTCGTTCATCAAGGCATCGACGAAAGGCCGGCCGAACCAGCGCGAGAGCGCGAAAGCAAGGCTGGCGCCGAGCATCGCGCCAATCCAGGTGATCGCCACGCCCCAGACCGGGCCGAACAGCATGCCATTGGCGAAGGTTACGAACTCGGCCGGGAACGGCACCAGGCTGTGCGCCACCATCAGGCCGATGGAGGCCGCCACTGCCCAGCGACCCCAGGAGCGGATTTCCGCCTCAATGCCTTGGGATGTCGGGGCGAGATCGATAGCGTTGCTCCACCACGCCAGGACGCCGAGTTCGATGATGAGCAAAAGCGCGAGCGCGGCGGCGATGCGTAGCCGGCCGATGCGCTGAGAGGCGGTCAGATCGCTCAACGGGTGCTCCCGGTTCGGCCCGAACGAAGCGCCGGCTCGGGCGGCTTATATCAGCTGTGCCCCGCGCACGGCATGTTGTTAGCCACCTGTTGCTCCCACAGTGTCGTCAGGCGTATCAACTCACGGCACAAATCAGCGTTAGGAAAGACAATGCCCAGCGACGATAAGAAAACCAAAACTAATGCGGCGCCAAAAGCCGACGTCGCTGCCAAGAAGGAGGCCCTGACCACGAATAAAACCGAGGGCCAGTCCAAGGACCAATCGAAGGACGTGTCGAAGGACAAGGCCACTTCGGACACCGACCCTGCCAAGGCCGAGGGTGGCGAGAAAACGTCCGACACACCCTCAGGCTATAGCCGGGGCGAGGGCCAGAAAGCGGTTACGCAGGCTTACAAGGATAACTGGAACGCGATTTACGGGAAGAAGAAGAAAAAGAAAAAGCGATAATCGGGCCACGCGTGCGTTCTTTACGTCATCCCCGCCCGACGAACGGCATGGTATTGGCCATCACCGTCATGAACAGCACGTTGGTGTCGAGCGGCAGGCCCGCCATGTAGACCACGGCGTCGCCGACATGCGCGGCGTCCATGCGCGGCTCGATCCTTTTGCTGCCGTCCGGCTGCAATATGCCGCCGCCCTTCACCATGCGCTCGGTCAGGGGCGTCGCCGCATTGCCGATGTCGACCTGGCCGCAGCAGATGTCGTATTGCCGGCAGTCGAGCGAGGTCGACTTGGTCAGGCCGGTGACCGCGTGCTTGGTCGCGGTATAGGCGACCGAGAACGGGCGCGGCGCGTGCGCGGAGATCGAGCCGTTGTTGATGATGCGGCCGCCGCGCGGGTTCTGCGCCTTCATGATCTTGATGGCTTCCTGCGTGCACAGGAACATGCCGGTGAAATTGGTGGCGACCACGTTCTGCCAGGTTTCGAACGGCAGGTCCTCGAGCGGCACCGGCGGCGCGCCGATGCCGGCATTGTTGAACAGCACGTCGAGGCGGCCGAAGGTCGACTTCACGGTGTCGAACAGCGCCAGGATCGAGTCGCGTTTTGACACGTCGCTCGGCACGGCCAGCGCCTGCGCGCCGACGGCGTTGATCTCGCCCGCGACCTTGTCGAGCATGTCGCGGCGGCGGCCGGCGAGCACGACGTTGTAGCCGGCTTTCGCCAGCGCGATCGCCACCGCCCGGCCGACGCCGGTGCCGGCGCCGGTGACAAGGGCAATCTTGGCGCACGCGGGCATGGGCTCGTCCTTTCCTGGCGGTGTGGAACGACCGCCATATCACAATTGGATACATGCGCCATGGGGGCGGGTACCGCTGTGCTCCGGTTATGTCGGCGCCACGGTCTTGCTGGAATTGTCGCCCAGTGTCTCGGCCATCGGGCCGCCGCCTAGCCGGCCAAACGCACCGCCGGGAGCTTGTGTCTTTCGGGGGTAGGCGCCGTTTGCTAGCGTCTAGGCATGTTTTGAGTCCCCCAGGAAACGCCGGTTAAAGGCGGCTGTGGGCGAGGAGGACGACCATGTTGTCAAGATGCAAGGCGCCGGTCAGGCTGTTCGGAATTCTGCTGATTGCGATGGCGGCCATGGCATCGCCAGTGCTCGCGCAAGAGCAGGGGCCGCCGCTCCCACCGGAAAACACGCCGCTGCCGCGCACGCCGCCGCCGCAAACACAGACGGCAAACGCGCCGCTGCCGCCGGCACCGCCGGAGCATACCGGAACGATCCGTCGCACCGCGCCGCGATTTGCGCTCGCGCTCGCCAACGTCAATTTGCGCAACGGACCGAGCACGGCGACCGAGATCATCACCACCATCCCGGGCGGCAGCACGGTCCGAATCACGGGATGCGACGTCGAATGGTGCGCGGCGAGTTTTGCCGGACGCAGCGGCTTTGTGATCGCGCGGGCGCTCGACACCGGCGGGCCTGGGCCGGTGCGGCGCTATCGCGCGCCGCCGCCCGGCTACTACCGCGGTCAAGTCGTCGAAGTTGAGCCGCCGATCGTTTACGGCCCGCCGCCGCCCGTCGTCATCTACGGCCCGCGCTATTACCCCTATTACGAGCCCCGCTATCATTACTACGGTCGGGGCTGGCGCCGGCACTGGTGAAGCGCCGCGCGCGTTTGGCCTGCCGCTAGACCGCGACGCTGGTAAGGAAATTCTCGACTTCGCTGCGCAGATTGTCGGCCGCCTTTTGCACCGACTCGGATGCGGCGAGCACGGTCTGCGCCGACTGTTGGGTTTCGGTGGTGGCGCCGGCCACCTGGCTGAGCACCACGACGATCTGCTTGGCGCCTTCGGCGGCGCTGGTGACGTTTTGTGAAATCTCGCCGGTGGCGGCGTTCTGCTGTTCCACCGAGGCCGCGACCGCCGACGTATAGTCGTCGATCTCGCGCATGCGATGCGCGATGCGGCCGATGGCTTCCACGGCCTTGCCGGTCGAGTTCTGCACCGCCAGGATCTGGCTGGAGATATCCTCGGTCGCCTTGGCGGTCTGCACGGCGAGCGATTTCACCTCGGAGGCGACCACCGCGAAGCCGCGGCCGGCCTCGCCGGCGCGCGCCGCCTCGATGGTGGCGTTGAGCGCCAGCAGATTGGTTTGTCCGGCGATGTCGCGAATGAGCTTGGTGACGTCGCCGATCTTCTGGGCGCCCTGCGCCAGCGCGCCGATATCCTGATTGGTCGCCTGCGCCTCGCCGACCGCGAGCCGCACGACGTCGGTGGTTTGGCCGAGCTGGCGGCCGATCTCGGCGATCGAACTCGACAATTCGTCGGCGGCGATCGCGGCGGTCTCGACATTGGCCGAGGCTTCGTTGGAGGTCTGCACGGCGCTTTCGGCGCGCTGCGAGGTCTGGTCGGAGGCGCCGAACAGGCTCGCCGCCGTCGAACGCATCGCATCCGCACTTTCGGCCACGGTCCGCAACAGGCTTTCGGCCCGCTGGCGGAACGCCGAGATCGCGCTTTCGATGGCCGCGCGTCGCTCTTCCTGGTGCTGCAGGGTGGTGCGCTGCTGCTCGGCCTGCCGCCGCTCGGTGATGTCCTCGTGCGTGCCGATCCAGCCGCCGCCATTCATGGGGTGATTGGTGACCAGCAAGATGTGGCCGCCCTTGGACTTGACCTCATGGACCATGGTGCGGCCGAGCCCGACCGCCGTCAAAAATTCTTTTCGATATTCCTGCGGGTCGCGCGCGAATGTGCCCATGGCGACCCGTTTCGCCAGCACCTCGGAGAGCGTGGCTCCCGGCCGCACGTCGTCCGGCGTCAGGTCGTACATCCGGTAATATTGCGCATTGCAGACCACGAGCCGTTCCGAGGCATCGAACATGCACAGGCCTTGCGCCATGCTGTCGATGGTGGTGCGGATCTGTCGAATTTCATGACTTTGATGGCGCGTGAGCAGGCCGCCGATGAGACTGACGACGAACTGAGCGATGACCGCGGCGAAGATGGCGGCGAGCGCCGTGGCGGAAAGATGAGGAATGGCGACGACGAACCAGTCGCGCGCAAAAGCCATCAGCAGGCTGAAGCTGACCGCGAACGTTGCAAGTCCGACGATCGCGACCAGCCAAGAGGCGCGCTTGAGGGAGATCGAGAAGAACATCTTGAACATGGGTCCGGCACCGCTGTCAGTGCCAAGCTAATCCTGCCATGTTTTTATGCAGTTAATTGTCCGTTAGGAAATCGTTAACGAGGGTCATCGGCGAGCGCATCCAACCCATGCGGGAGCGCGCAGTTACGGGCTTTAGAGTCTAATCCGTTCAGATTGAATCAGAATGCCGCCTAACATTTTGCTGGCGCATGATCTTTTCCGAAAACCGGTTCCCACTTTTCGGGATCATGCGCAGCTTGGTGGTCAGCCCTCCACGACTTCGACCGATACAAGCGTCTCCAGCCTGTTTTTTTGGGCGGCAGCCTGCTGGTGAACGCGCACGATGCTGGAGTTGATCATCTGCACCTTGCCGTCGTGGGCCTCGATCACGGCGTCCATCAGCTTGTCCCAGATGCCTGCTTTCCGCCATCGGTTGAAGCGGTTGTAGACCGTCGTTGGAGGCCCATAACGCTCAGGCAAATCAGCCCACGGCGAGCCAGATCGCAAAATCCAGAAGATGCCATTCAACACCCGGCGGTCGTCAACGCGAGGAACCCCGCGCGGCTTGTTCGGCAACAACGGTTGGATGGTCTTCCACTCAAACTCGGTAAGTTCGTAGCGGCCCATGCTCAAGCTCCCTTTGCAGAGCTTGAATCACCGTTCCCGTGATTTGCCTACCATTTATGAGTATGCAGCCTAGCTCGCCAGCGCCGCCGGAGCGTCGGGCTTGAATTTGCCGGGCGATTGCAGCCGCAGGGTCATCTCGGCGGCGGTGATCGGCCGGCCGAAGCGGAAGCCCTGCATGCTGTGAACCCCCGCCGCGCGCAGGAAAAGCTGCTGGTCGGCGGTCTCGACGCCTTCCGCCGTCACTTTCATGCCGAGGCCGCGGCCGAGGCTGACAATGGCGTGCACGATGGCCGCGGCGTCGGCGGCCTTTTCGATCGCGAGCACGAAGCTGCGGTCGATCTTGAGCTTGTCGAACGGGAAGCGGCGCAAATAGAGCAGCGAGGAATAGCCGGTGCCGAAGTCGTCGAGCGCGACCCGCACGCCCAGCGCCTTGAGGCGCAGCATGGCGGCTTCGGCGCTGTCGACGTTGCCGAGTAGCACGCTCTCGGTGAGCTCGAGCTCAAGCCTGGTCGGATCGAACTCGGTCTCCGCGAGGATGCGCTCGACCACATCGACGAAATCGGCGCGGCGGAATTGCAGCGGCGACACGTTGACGGCGACGCTGACTCCCGGCCAGGCCTTGCCGTCGAGGCAGGCGCGCCGCAGCACCCAGGCGCCGAGCTCGATGATCAGCCCGCTGTGCTCGGCGACGGCAATGAATTCGTTCGGGCCGATGTCGCCGCGCTGCGGGTGCTTCCAACGGCAGAGCGCCTCGACCGCGACGACGTTCTCGCCGTTGTTGTTGACGATGGGCTGATAGAGGAGCTGAAGCTGGTCGTTCTCGATCGCCTCGCGCAGATCGCCTTCCAACAGCTTGCGGTTGGACAATTCGGCGTCCATCTCTGCGTCGTAAATGCAGGCGCGGTTGCGGCCATCGCTCTTGGCGCGGTAGAGCGCGATGTCGGCGTAACGCATGACATCGGAGGTGCCGCCGCAGTTCTTGTCGATGATGGCGATGCCGATCGATGCGCCGATGATGATGTTCTGACCGCCGATGGCATAGGGCGCGCAGAGTGCGGCGATGATGCGCTGCGCCACCGCCATCACCTTGGCGTTGTCGTCGCCGACCGAGGAGATGACCGCGAATTCGTCGCCGCCGAGGCGCGCCACCAGATCGCCGCCGCGCAACGTGTGCGAAAGGCGCAGCGTTACGTTGCGGATCAGCTCATCGCCGACCGGATGACCCAGCGTGTCGTTGACGTCCTTGAAGTGGTCGAGATCGATATAGAACACGGCGGCCGGCGCGGAGCCCGCCCGCACTTCCTCGATCACCGCTTCCAGGCGCTCGCCGAAAAAGATTCGGTTGGGCAGCCCGCAGAGCGGATCGTGCATGGCGAGATGGCGCAGGCGCGTTTCGCCGGCAGCGATGGTGACCGCGGTGCGGCGCATATAGCGCAGCACGAACGCTGCGAGCAACGCGAAGCCGGCGAGCGCCACCGCGACGAAGGGGACCACGCTGCTGACGATCTCGGCGCCCGGCCGAGTCGGCGTCCAGGCGTAGCGCGCCAAAGTCTGTCCGTACGGGCCGGCAAGGGAATAGACATAATCCGGGCGCGGCGTATCGCTCTCGATCCGGCGCAGATTCGCCAGCCGCAGGCGCGAGCCGATGCCGGAAAGCATGGCGCCATCGATGAACTTGACCGAGACAACGAGCGGCGCGGCGTTGTCGGACGGGGAAGCGGCAACCGGGCCGACCGCGGCGGCGGTCACGATCGCCGCCTGATTCATGAACTCGCGGATCACCACGGCCTGTGAATGCACCCCGCCCTTAGCCGACCCTCTTTGGACCACGCGAACGGCGCCCGGGAGATCGGCGGCGCGGCCGCGCATGTAATCGATGAGCTCGGCGAGATCGCCGCGCACGCCGTCGAACCAGGCATCGTTGAGCGCGTGATCGTCGCTCAGCGAGAGCAGCGGATGGTCGCCGCCGTCGAGGATCAGGACATAGTCGTGGGAGAAGTTGCGCTCGAGCAGAAGGCCGACGCGATTCTCGGCCCAACCGCGATCGAAGGTGTTGCGGATATGGCCGATTGCCGCCTCCGAGGTCGCCACGCTTTGCACCTCGCGTAGCGCGCTCTCGGCCTGGGCGGTGAGGCCGCGTGCAAGCAACGACTTCTCATGCTCGATCGCGACCTGGTCGGCGTGCCTGGCGGACGAAAGCACGGCGATCACCAGGCAGAGAATGGCGACGCCGACGATCAACCCGATCGGGACCACGACGCTCAAGCGGGCGCGATCCCAACTGGTGTACTTCCGATCGTCTTTTGAACGCGACCGCGTCCCTGCCAGCACGTTCTGCCCCTTAAGCGTTCCTACCGGCTACGTTTTTCGGCCGGGACGCTAGGGCAGAAAGCTTGCAATTCGCTTGCACTCGACCGGCATTCTCGGTCCGGCAAGAGGGGAGCCGACAATTCGCGTGATCGCTGTTAATCGCCGGTAAATGCTCACGCCGAAAGCGAGAAACCCAACAATTGGCTGTTATTTATGAGGTCAAATTGCGGGTTCCACCGCCAATTTGAAGGCCGCGGAGGCTAGCTGATGCCGCGGTAGGGTGGGCGGGGGATGGCGATATGGGCAGCGCGCAAGGCCGCCGACCAGCGCTCGCGCAGGTCCTGGAAATAGGGCTCTCCGGGCTGGATGCGGAGATTCACGTCTGCATTGCATGAATCACGCCTAACAACCAGAATATCGATCGGCAGCCCGACGCCGAGATTGGAGCGCATGGTGGAGTCCATGGAGATCAAGCCGATCTTGAGCGCATCGTAGAGATCGGTGTCGAAGCTGATGGCGCGGTCGAGCACCGGCTTGCCGTATTTGTGCTCGCCGATCTGCAGGTAGGGCGTGTCGGTGGTGCACTCGATGAAATTGCCGGCCGAATAGATCATGAAGAGCCGCAGGCGGCCGCCCTTGATCTGGCCGCCGAGCAGGAAGGCGACGTCGTGCTCGACCGCCGCGGACTCCAGGACTTTGCCTTCGACGTTTTGAATTTGCCGCACGGCGCGGCCGAGGCGCTGCGCCGCCTGGAACATGGTCGGCGCATTGATCAGGGTCTCGTGCTCGCCGGTCTGCGGGTTGTCGACGCCCTCGGTGAGTATCGAGCGCACGGTTTGGCTCAGCGACAGATTGCCGGATGAGGCGAGCGCCATGATGCGGTCGCCGGGCTGCGCAAAGACGTGCAGCTTGCGGAAGGTGGAGACGTTGTCGAGGCCGGCATTGGTGCGCGTGTCGGCGATCATGACGAGGCCTTCGCGCACCAGAATTCCGCAACAATAGGTCATGGGATTGGCTTCTAGGTCCCGGCCGGCTTCTGCAGCCTTATAGCGATGCGGGCCGGTGTCCGGCAATGCATGGCGGCTGCCTTAATTCTGCGACTGCTGGCGCGCCTGCTCGACGCGCACCGCCACGGTGAGCGTCTCGCCGTTGCCGCCGAAGCGGTGGCCGCGCACCGGCGCCGCGCCGAGATAATCGAGCCCGACCGCGATCCGCACATGGGCGTCGGTGGCGCTGATGCCGTTGGTCGGATCGAAGCCGACCCAGCCGAGATTCTCGACATAGGCTTCCGCCCAGGCATGGCCGGCTTCCTGCAGGGGGGCGCCGTCGACATGGCAGAAATGCCCGCCGATATAGCGCGCCGGCAGGCCGAACTGGCGCGCCGCCGCGATGAAAATGTGGGTGAGATCCTGGCAGACGCCGCGCCGCAGCGCGAAAGCTTCGGCAGCCGTGGTGGTGGTGTGGGTGGGATCGGTGTCGTAGGCGATCTCGCGGTTGACGGTGTCGAGCAGCGTGTGCAGCAGCGGCAGCGGGTCGGCCGTGCCCGCGCTCGCACGCGCGGCCTCGGCGAAATCGACGATGGCGGCGTCGGCTTGGGTGAGGGGCGTCTCGCGCAGAAACATGCTGGGCGGGAAGCGCTCGAAGGTGCCGGTCACCACGCCATGGGTGTCGGTGGTATCGACCTCGCCTTCGACCGCGACCGACAATTCGTCGAACGGACCGTCGGCGGTGAACGAATGGGTGATGTTGCCGAAGGCGTCCTCGTGGTGATGCAGCTCGCAGTCCGCCGACACCTCGATGCGCCAATCGCAGACATATTGGCCGTCGTGATTGCGCGGGGTGAGCCGCAACAGCTGCGTCACGCCGGTGGGCGGCGTCTCGTAGCGATAGATGGTGTTGTGGGAAATGTGAATCCGCATGAGCTTCGGCTGCCGGCGTGACCCCGCATGTTTAACACATGCCGGCGCCGATGGGCGTGGAGGCGCTCATACCAGGAACTGCTGGGTGATGGCGGCGCCCAGCCGGTTGTTCTCGGTGATGAACTCGCCAATAAATTCATGCAGCCCGCGCTGGAAAATGGCGTCCATGCGGCTGTTTTGCAGGCGGGTGCGGACGCCGCGCGCCTGCCGCTGCGCCGGGCCTTGCCGGCCGTAGGCGCCGGCGATGGCGTCGAGATTGCGCACCGCCGCCTCGTAGCAGGAGGCGAGCGAGCGCGGCATTTCCTCGCGCAGGATCAGGAGATCGGCGACCAGCCAGGGTTTGAGGCTTTCGCGATAGACCCAATGATAGGAGGTGAGCGCCGACACCGAGCGCAGGATCGCCGCCCACTGGAAATAATCGAGCGGGCCGCCGACACGCTCGTTGTCGGGCAGCAGCAGATGATATTTCACGTCGAGGATGCGCGCGGTGTTGTCGGCGCGCTCGAGGTAAACGCCGAGGCGGGAGAACCAGTAGGCGTCGTTGCGCAACATGGTGCGGTAGGCGGAGCCGTCATAGCGCAGCGAGGATTCCTGCACCCAGCGCAGGAAGCGGGAGAATTCCTCGCGCGAGGTCGGCCCGTTGCCGTAGCGCTTGAGCTCGAGCCAGGTGCCGTTGATGGCGTCCCACATCTCCACGGTGAGCGCGGTGCGCACCGCGCGCGCGTTCGAGCGCGCGCTCTCGAAGCAGGAGCGGATCGAGGAGGTGTTGACGGTGGAGAAGGCGAGGAAGTCGGTGACGTTTTCCTCGTTGGCCTCGTCGTAGAGCTTGAAGAAGGCGGCCGAGCAGCCGGCGGTCAGCACCGCCAATTCCCATTCGTTGCTGGAGCCGACATAGGCGAGCGGCAGCGCCGACAACCGTTGCGTGGCGTCGAGGATGCGCGCGAGATATTCCGCGCGCTCGACGTAGCGCGAGAGCCAAAACAGATTGTCGGCGGTGCGGGAGAGCATGTCTATTGGCCACTTGCAACGCGCACGCGCGTTCCCCTCGCCGCGCGAAGCGGTGGCGAGGGGTTAGGGGTGGGGGGCGCTTTGCGCAGAGCCAGCTGGATCCCCGCGGTCCTGCAGCGCACCACTTCGCGCAGCGCTGCGCGGGGGGAGGGGAGCGCCAGCGCCTTGCGCTGTTCATTTTCATCATCCGTCCAACACCCAGGTATCCTTGGTTCCGCCGCCTTGGCTGGAATTGACCACCAGCGAGCCGGCCTTGAGCGCGACGCGCGTCAGACCGCCGGGCACGATGCGGGTGCCTTCGCGGCCGGTGAGCACGAACGGACGCAAGTCGACGTGGCGCGGCGCCACGCCTTCGTCGACGCAAGTCGGCGAGGTGGACAGCGCCAGCGTCGGCTGGGCGATGAAGTTCTTCGGCGCGGTCTTGAGCTTGGCGCGGAACTGCTCGATCGCCACTTTGCTGGCGGTCGGCCCGATCAGCATGCCGTAGCCGCCGGAGCCGTGCACCTCCTTGACCACCAGTTCGTGCAGATGGTCGAGCACGTAAGCGAGATGGTCCGGCTCGCGGCAGCGCCAAGTCGGCACCGTTTTCAACAGCGGCTCCTCGCCGAGATAGAATTTCGTCACCGCCGGCATGAAGCTGTAGATCGCCTTGTCGTCGGCGATGCCGGTGCCGACCGCGTTGGCGAGCGTGACGTTGCCGGCCTGATAGGCCGACATCAGTCCGGCGACGCCAAGGATGGAATCCGGACGGAAGGTGAGCGGGTCGATGAAATCGTCGTCGATGCGCCGGTAGATCACGTCCACGCGGCGCGGGCCTTGCGTGGTGCGCATGTAGACGATCTCGTTCTTGACGAACAGGTCGCGGCCTTCGACCAATTCGACGCCGAGCTTGTCGGCAAGGAACGAGTGCTCGTAATAGGCCGAGTTGTAGACGCCGGGCGTGAGCAGCACCACGGTCGGGTCGCGCGAAGCCGAGGTCGACGCCACCGATTTCAACGTCGCCAGCAATTCGTCCGGATAGTTCTCCACCGGCGCGATGCGGTGGCGCGAGAACAATTCCGGGAACAGCCGCATCATGATTTCGCGGTTCTCCAGCATATAGGAGACGCCGGAGGGCGTGCGCGCATTGTCCTCGAGCACGTAGAAGGTGTCGGCGTCGACGCGCACGATGTCGATGCCGGCGATGTGCACGTAGATGTCGTGCGGCACGCGCTGCCCGCTCATTTCCGGGCGGAAGGCGGGATTGCGGAACACCAGGTCGTCGGGGATCACGCCGGCGCGCAAGATTTCGCGCCGGCCGTAGATGTCCTTGATGAACAGATTGAGCGCCTTGACGCGCTGGATCAGACCTTTCTCCAGCAGCCGCCACTCGGCGCCCGCCAGGATGCGCGGGATGACGTCGAAGGGGATCAGACGTTCTTGCGCGTCGGCCTCGCCATAGACCGCGAAGGTGATGCCGATGCGGCGGAAGATCAGCTCGGCCTCGCGCCGCCGGTAGTCGAGCACGTCGGGCGGCACCTCGCCCAGCCAGCGCGACAGTTCGCCATAGGCCGGCCGCACGCCGCCGTTCGTCCCCTTCATCTCGTCGAAGGCTGCCATCCCGATCCCCAGCGCGGCCGCAAATCAGCGTCCGACAACGGTTTCCAGGGGCCGTTTTCCTTGCTCCCCGGACCTTGCCGTCCGGCCTTGGCAGTTGAGAATTGCAAGCTTCAGGCCAAGGTGCAGCTAAGGGAAAACGCCTATTCTACGGGCCCTTCCGGCAGGCCGGTCGGGCCGCTGCCTAGATTTTGGGCGATTTTTGCGCAGGATGGTAGCGCCGCGGTGGACAGACGCTTGAGCCATCCCCAAGGCCACGCTAGGTGTTCCTTCAGCCCCGAAACGGAAAACGAAACGACCGCCATGCCGTCCCCCGAGATCGTCACCGCGGCGGTCCTTGTCATCGGCGACGAGATCCTGTCCGGCCGCACCAAGGACAAGAACATCGGCTACATCGCCGACTATCTCACCGCGCTCGGCATCGACCTGCGCGAGGTGCGGGTGGTGCCCGATGTGGAGGAAGAGGTCGTCGGCGCGCTCAATACGCTGCGGCAAAAATTTACTTACGTCTTCACCACCGGCGGCATCGGGCCGACGCACGACGACATCACCGCCGACTGCGTGGCGGCGGCCTTCGGGGTGGCGCTCGAATTTCATCCCGAAGCGGTGGCGATCCTGAAGGAGCGCCTGGCCAAGAACGGCGGCGAGTTGAACGAAGCGCGCATGCGCATGACGCGCATTCCGCACGGCGCCGCGCTGGTGCGCAACAAGGTGTCGGGCGCGCCCGGCTTCTGGATCGGCAACGTGATCGTGATGGCCGGCATCCCGGCGGTGATGCAGGGCATGCTCGACGAGGTCGCGCCCCAACTGAAGACCGGCGCCAAGCTGTTGTCGGAGACCATCCGCGCCGACGCCAAGGAAGGCGACGTCGGCACCGAGCTCGGCGTCATCGCCAAGGCCAATCCGGAGACCATCATCGGCAGCTATCCGTTCTTCGACGACAAGCTCGGGCCCAACACCAATATCGTGGTGCGCTCGCGCGATCCGCACAAGCTTGCCGCGGCGAAGACGGCGGTGGAAGAAATGCTGGCGCAGCTAAAGGCGCAACTTGGCTCCGCCGCGCAGTAAGATCGCGCCGGCTCAATTCGGGGAAACGTTCGATGCAGACACCCGCGCCACAGAGCAAGGCTCCGCCTAGCCCGGAAAAAATATTCCCCGTCTCCTGGGATCAGTTTCATCGCGACTCGCGCGCGCTGGCTTGGCGGCTGCACGACGCCGGCCCGTTCGAGGCGGTCGTCTGCATCACGCGCGGCGGCCTGGTGCCGGCGGCGGTGGTGGCGCGCGAGCTCAACGTGCGCATCATCGAGACGATCTGCATCGCCAGCTACCACAATTACAAGAACCAGGGCGAGATCAAGGTGATGAAGGGCGTGGCGCCGGAAGTGACCGCGATGCACGGGCAGGGCAAGCGCGTGCTGATCGTCGACGACCTGGTCGATACCGGCAAGACCGCGCGCGTGGTGCGCGACATATTGCCGGCGGCGCATTTCGCCACCGTCTATGCCAAGCCGATGGGGCGGCCGCTGGTCGATACCTTCATCACCGAGGTGTCGCAGGATACCTGGATCTATTTCCCCTGGGATACCGGGCTCGCCTATCTGCCGCCGATCCGCGAGGGCGGCGATTGAGAGCACCGAATTCGTCATGGCCGGGCTTGTCCCGGCCATCCACGTGTCTCTTGAAGCACAGCTAAGACGTGGATGCCCGGCACAAGGCCGGGCATGACGGTGCAAGTGGTGCCCAAGTCGTGTACCATCGCTGCGCTGCTCAAGGAGGACACGCCATGACCGCCGCCGCCAAACAGGCCGCAGCCCACGAGGGGCGTTCGCACCATATCCGGCCGGACGAGATGCCATGGCAGGACACGCGTTTCCCTGGCTGCAAGATCAAGTCGCTGTTGTTCGATCCCAAGAGCGGCATGGCGACGATGCTGTTCAAGATGGAGCCGGGTGCCGAAATCCCGGATCACGAGCACGTGCTGATCGAGCAGACCTACGTGCTGGAAGGCTCGCTGGTGGACAAAGAAGGCCCCGACGCCGGCATCGCGGTGGAGGCCGGCGAGTTCGTCTGGCGCGATCCGCGCAGCCGGCACACCGCCTGGTCGCCGAACGGCGGCACGTTTCTCGCGAGTTTTCAGATCCCCAACAAGTTCTTCGAGAAAGACGGCCGCGTGCTCGATCCGAACGGCAAGGACTGGGACTCCGTTTGGGCCGCGTTATTACCGAAATGAGATGACGAGACGCCCGCGCGTGGCTTTCCCCGCGTGCGGGGTGAAGGCCACAGTGCGGACGTGGCGGAATGGTAGACGCAAGGGACTTAAAATCCCTTGGGAGTAATCCCGTGAGGGTTCGAGTCCCTCCGTCCGCACCACTATCATTAACTGAGCTGTATTCGCCGTGCGACAGTCGAGCGATTGCCAAGTCTTTAGGGTCTGCTTTTAAACACGCATTGGTGGTCCGTTTTCGTAGCAGATCGATGAGGAAAGGGACCCGACGCGTTAGCGCCATTTCGCTATAGTGCGGCAATCGCGGTGCTTTCGGAAGGAAGCGGACATGGAATGATGCGTGGCTCGGCTTGGTAGCGTAGCGTTTGACCCGCTGCAGAAGTCGAACAAATAGATTTTTTGTGATGCAACACCACCCGTGCTGGCGGGCATCGGTCGCGGAAACTGATTGCAGCCTATGGGCCTGCGTCTACACAATGCCACCATGGACAGATACCAGGGCAATCTCATAATTTCCTTTCCGGTTGACCGGCGCGTCATCAGCGA
Source organism: uncultured Alphaproteobacteria bacterium (assembly GCA_963727555.1). Lineage (GTDB taxonomy): Bacteria > Pseudomonadota > Alphaproteobacteria > Rhizobiales > Xanthobacteraceae > Pseudolabrys. The sequence continues at coordinate 235,950 of CAVSGT010000008.1, forward strand.
CTTCACGACTGGGGGGTGGGAATGGACTTGTACAAAGGAGGATGTTCTTGCGGATCGGTCCGCTTTGAATTGGCCGATTATCCGCTATGGGTCTTGGCTTGCCATTGCGATGCCTGCAAAAAGCGGACGGGCAGCGCTTACGGTGTCTCCGTCATGGTCGAGAATAGAAGCGTGAAGAAATTTATAGGCGAAACACGAACCTATACCCGAACGGGCGACAGCGGGAACAAGGTCCATTACGAGTTTTGTCCGTCTTGTGGCACTACGCTTCGGTGGCACGTCGATATTGTTCCGAACCGGCAAGCGTTTGCCGGTGGCGCTTTCGATGACATGACAGCTCTTACTGTCATTGCGGAAATGTACACCGACGACGCAATGCCATGGGCCCGGCTTAATTGCGAATTATCGCGACCGGAAGCGCCCGATGATCAGTTCAGAAATCTAATGATCACCGCTGCGAAATCGTCGCGGCCGCTCGACTGAAGCGAACGCACATCGACGGAGTGGTCAATTTGCCAATATTGTCGCCTTTTGGCCCATTGCGTCATTTCGCGGCGGCACAGCAATTTGGTTGCTTTCGGAGCCAAGCATCCAGCGAACTGTGCATACAGCACGGTGTCGATGATTGCGCGCCAAAGTGAACGCGCACTACACAAGACACTACACAGCGGCGGACGGAACCAGAAAATTCGTCAACAAAATCAGTGCGCTCGGTGAAATTGTTTGGTTTCCCTCCGTCCGCGCCGCAATATACCAACAAGCTCAAAATGCCGACGCCGCTTTCTAGGCCGTGTACTCATAAATCCAGCTCTGCACACCGCCGCTGATGTCGGCTCTTCCCCGATAGCGACCAAACTTATGCGGCGACGCAACACGGCGCGATGTGCCAGACACGGACTTGGTGTTGTTGACGTCGTTATTCTTCAACCACCACCGACACCACGTAGACGGCATTTCGCGCGCCTGCCATAGGCTGAGCGCGCCCCCGCGCATCCGTTGCCTTTGAAAGTAATTCATGCGTTCCAACTCGGTGCGCAGACCATTGGCCCGAGAACCTTTGCCAAGATCGGTGAGTTCTTGGTTCGAGGTCAGCCAGGTTCCATGAACGGCCGCCGTCTCCACTGATCTCGACCTTATCGACCTCGCATGAGGACCAGGCCCAACCCCAGATTTCAGTTTCGCCAATGCTTAGTTTTCCGTTTTGTGCCGGCGCCACGATGACGCTTTCAGGCGCAATCTCCCATACAGGAGTTGTCGCATCGGATTCCGGAACCGGGTCGTTGTAAAATTTCGTTGTGAAGATGCTGCGTGCACGAACATCAGATAGATGCAGTCGGCTCAGCCATTTGACACTGTTGGTGCCAAAAAACCCCGGCACGACAAGCCTCGCCGGAAAGCCGTGCTTTGCTGACAGGGGTTCACCATTGAGCTCGTACGCGATCAATACATCCCCGGCTTCGATGCGAGAGAGCGGCACGTCTTTCAGGTAGAAGTCTTGGTCCTCACCAGCCATGCTGCCGTGGTCCAGTCCGTAAGCCCAGACGTGGGTCGCATTTGAGCGGACTTCTGCCTCTGAGAACAATTCTTGGAGATCGACGCCGGTCCATTTGACGTTAGCGATTTGTCGTGTCGGAACGGTTGGGTTTATCGGGCTTCCAGCGCACTGGTGAACGGTTTCCACGATTTTCTTGGGCCGGCGCAACAATTCCTCGAAACCAATCTCCAATGGGCGATCGACGAGGCCGTCGATGATCATTCGCCAGCTTTGCTTCGCAACTTCGGGAACCCCCATATGGGCCAGGACAAAAAGATCAACCTCACGCGTGAGCCGTTCAGTCATCTGATGAGGTTCAAGCTTGTACTCGCGAACCAACCCTTCAATTTTCATGGTTGGTTTCGGCGCGTTCGCGACCATCATTCCCTCCCCACCAGATCACGAATGTCAGTATAGCCGTGCTCAATTGTCCGACAAGAAATACGCTCGTGGTCGATGTCGCAGTTGGGTCGATGCTGTTGAAAAAGTCGGCGTTTCGGCTGGGAACCGCTTTGGAGCGATTTGGACGGGCTGGCACCCAAATGGCTTCTGGCTTTAGAGCCACCCGATCGGCACCGGCTTAGACGCTAGCTTTGACTGGCAGTCCTTGGCACCGACACTTACGCAAACGACACTTGCCGCCGTTTGGGCGGCGGTCCGATGGCTCGCAGCGCTATGGTCTTGAGGTTCTGCACGATGGCAGCGAGATGGAACTCGTCGCGCGCTCCGGAAAGACCTCGCAGCCGCATGCGCTCGAAGCCGTGATGAGTTTTCAAATGGGCAAAGCGCATTTCGACGCGCTTGCGCTCATCGCGTGACTTGAGGAAGGCTTTGGTCCGCATCAGCCGGCGCGTCACATCGCGGGCGTCTTCTTGCGAGATCGCGGGGAACGTAGCGCGCGGACGTTTTGGGACAGCACTGCATCTTGAGCGGACAGATATCGCAGTCGAACTTTGAAGCGCGATAGCGTAGCAAGGTGCGCACCAAGTGAATGCGCACTACACAAGTCACTACACAACAGAGGATCGGGTCGGAAAATTCGTCAACAAAATCAGTGCGCTCGGTGGAGGTGTTTGGTTTCCCTCCGTCCGCACCAGGTACCTCACGGCGAGCCGATTGTGCTGCTGGCTGGACAAAAAGAGAGGAATTTGCCGGTTTGCTGTTTCGGCTTTGTTATGAATTGTCGGATATAGACTTGATATATCCGACGTTTCGTAGCATAATGCCTTATGCCTCAGTCATCGCCCCGCCAGCAGGACCACGCGCTAGAGCTTCTTCAGAGGCAGGGGATGGTGCGCCTGTCGGAATTCACCAAGGCCGGTATTGCTGCCTCCACCATCTCGCGGATGAAGGAGAAGGGCCTGATCCGTCAGCTCGGGCGCGGTCTCTATCAGCTTCCAGACGCCTCGATTGATGCGAACCACTCGCTTGCGGAAGCCGCCAAGCTGGTTCCCAAGGGAATTGTTTGCCTCGTTTCGGCGCTCGCCTATCACGAACTGACCGACACCCTGCCTTCCCGCATCTGGATGGCGATCGGTGCGAAGGATCGGCGGCCCCGCATTAGGACCCTTCCGATCCAGTTCGTTCGCTTCGGCGCGAAGGTGCTGAGCAAAGGGGTCAAGGAACACTTCATCGAGGGCGTGCCGGTTCGCATCACGACGCCCGCCAAAACCATCACCGATCTGTTCCGCTACCGCCAAAGCGCAGGCAAGCGATATCAGAAAAGTCCCGGCCTCAATCTTGCGCTTGAGGGCCTTAGAGAAGCACTGCGTCAACGTAAGGCGACACCCTCCGAGATCGCCCGCTACGCGCAGGAGGGCGGGGTATGGAAGGTGGTTCAACCCTATCTGGAAGCGATGACAGCCAATGCCTAAGGAGCCCATCAAGAACATGGGCGCGTCGGTTCGGGCGCGGCTCCTTAATATTGCGCGAGAGAAAAACCAACCCTTCCAATTGGTGCTCACGCACTACGTCATCGAGCGGCTCCTCTACCGCCTGAGCCAAAGCAAGCACCGCGACCGCTTTATCCTCAAGGGGGCAATGCTTCTTACCAAATGGTTTGAGGACCCGATTCGGCCGACGCAGGACCTTGATCTCCTCGCCGTCGGCAGTGACGACGCCGAGGAGATGGTCGAAACCTTCCGAGAGATTTGCGCCATGTCGTTTAACGACGGCGTGGTCTTCGACGCTAATGCCGTGGAGATCGATTTCATTCGCGAGGATTTGGACGATGGCGGCTTGCGCGTGAAGACGAACGCTACGGTGGAAAACGCCCGCGTGCGCGTGGTGATCGATATTGCATTCGGCGATTCCGTCGTGCCTGGGCTTCAGGAGATGAATTTGCCGGTCATGCTTGATCTTCCGGCCCCACATCTTCGTGCCTACGCGCGCGAAACCGTGATCGCCGAGAAATTCCAGACCATGGTGATGTTGGGCCGCGCCAACAGCCGGATGAAAGATTTCTATGACATCTGGGTTCTCTCACGCACCTACGAGTTCAAGAGCGATAGCCTCGCCCGAGCGATTGCCGCGACCTTCGCGCGGCGCAAGACGGAGATTCCATCCGAGCCGCCGGACGCGTTGACCACGGCTTTTTCCGGGGACCGTGCGAAGCTTCAGCAGTGGAATTCCTTTGTGGCCGACGTGGCCTATCAGCCGGGAACGCTTGCGGAAGTGGCGAAAGACCTGGCCGCTTTCCTTATGCCCCATGCTGAGGCGGCACGGCGTATGCGCTTAGCGCAATAATCCGAGCGCAATATCCATCGCGCCTTGCAGGTAGTCTTCGGTTTCCGCCCGCTGGTCCTTTGCCGCGACAATCTTGTGTGCCGTTGCGACCGCCGCCGTGAATTCGTGCGTATGCCAATGCGCCAGCGGCGGCAGGGCAGGCAGCGCCGCGGGTTTCGGATAGATCGAGACATAGAAATAGGGCTCGTCGTAGTAATCGTCGCCCGGCGACAGGCCGGCGCCGACATAGCCGGTTTGCTCAGGGTTCGGCTTGGGCAACGTCACCAAGATGGCGAGATCGAAATGGTGCGGCCAGCAGGCAACCGGCGAGGGCGCCAACTTGCGGTCGGTCAATTGCCGTTGCAGTCGCTGCAACAACAAATTTGCATCGGCATACCAGGCCGCCAGCATGGCCAAGGCATCGGCCGAGCCGGCGGTGTCATAGCGCACGTCTCCCGCCAGTGCATGCGCAGGAATTTCATAGGGAGCCGGCGCATCGAGCGCCTTCGCATCGAGGCCGTGCGCAGCCAGGCGCTCGCCCAGCCAGGCGCACGCCTCGCGATCGGTGCGGCCGGCGAGCGACATCGCTTGCGCCGCGCCGGAGGCGTCGTGTAACGCGAGGGTGAGATCGGCGATGTGCAAGCTCAGCCGGGCGCCGTCCTTGAACGGTTGCGTCGTCAACGTATCGCGATCCCAGCGCAGGCTGGTGTGACCGTCATCGGGCTGCGGCGGTATGTAGGCACGGGCGGCGCGCGCGAGCCATTGCACCGCGTAATGCGCCTGCAGGCGGGCTTCGGCGCGTTGCGGCTTATCGATGGCGCGCAGCAGGCGCCATTGCGATTGGCCCCCCGTTGTTCCACTCATGGCCCCTCCGGCGCTTGACGCGTTGCGCGCAGCATAGCGAAAAGGCAGCGATGGCGGGCTAAAAAGAATGAGGGGCCTTGGAAAAAACGAATTTAACGATTCATTGCGCGGTCACGCTTAACGTCGTGCCATGGCCAGCGCATTGATGCGAACGATTGACGGGACAGCTCACGATCGACGCCAGCGCGCCCGTGGCTTGGTCGCCGCGTTTGCCGTCGCCTGTCTGGCGCTCTCCGGCTGCGCCGGGTCCGGGCAAGATATGATGGGCAGCCTGCTGGTCACGCCCGACAAGTATTCGTTCTACACCTATACCTGCGAACAGCTCGCCGATCTGCTGGCGGCGCATACGGCGCGTGAAAAGCAGTTGAAGGACCTGATCGCGAAAGCCGGGCCGGTGATCAGCGTCGCCACTTACGATACCGAATATCTGCAGGTACGCGCCGAGAAGCGCGAATTGCGCCAGGCTGCGGCCGACAGACACTGCGATCGGAAAATCACCGGCACGCCGGCGACCGGCGAGAGCGCCCGGATCGTGCGCTGAACGCGAGCGCATGATCCCGAAAAGCATGTCCTCGACCCCGATCGGGGATGGGAACCGGCTTTCGGAAAAGATCATGCGCCAGCAAAATGTTGGGCGGCATTCTGATTTAATCTGAATGGATCAGACCCTCAGCCTCCGACAACGATCGCGGCGGCTATTGCGCGACGCGCCGGATGAGGACGAGCGCGCCGTTCGCCACGCCGAGGGCGATCGCCGGCGGTCCATCGCCCATTTGGAAAAGACCGATATTGGTGAGGGCTTTGGCCGGCAGCGGCACGCTGGCGATGTCGCGCGCATTGGGCGCGAACGAGACGATGCGCAGGCGGCTGCGGTCGAGCGACGGCACCGCGATATCCGGGTGACCGTCGCCGTCGAAATCGGCGGCGGCCGCCATGTTGATCTGGCGCGTGCCGATGATGTGATTGGCGGCGTCGGGCATTTCGCCGGCCTTGCGCAGCGCGTTGCCGCTAAACGTCCACAGTTCGAGCACGCCCATCACATGCGGCTGGCGCACCAGCGCGATGTCGGTCTTGCCGTCGCCGTTGAAGTCGCCGATGCCGGCGGGATTGAGCCAGCGATGCGGCGCGCCCAGCGGCGGCGTCTCGGCGATGACGTCGTATTTGCCCTTGCGCAGGCCGATCACCGCCAAAGCGGAGCCGCGCTTCAGATACGACTTCACCACCACGACCTCGTCGTGGCCGTCGCCGTCGAGATCGGCGATGCGCGGCTCGAGATCCTCGAACACGGCGTCGTCCTTGAGCTTGACCTGGTAGCGCCTGCTGTCGCGCGTCTCGATCGCCAAAGTGCCGGCTTCGGTCTTGTCGCCGAGAATGCCGTGGTCGTAGCGTTTGGTCGGATCGGCGAGCCACACGCGGGTGATGTCGCCTTTGCCGGTGACGATCTTGCCGTCGGGTAGGGCGCCCTCGGGCGGCTTCATGCGGGCAACCGGGTCGATGAAGCGCAGCGAAGCTCTGTCGCCGTCGACGATCAGGCGATACCACAGCCCGCCGGCATTGACGCGAACGGAATCGCCGAGCGTCTCAAGCGCGATCACCCGTGCCGGTGTGTCGACCCTTTGCACGCGCCACTCGGCGGCGTGAGCGGCCGCCGTCGCCGCGATGACGGCAAGGCCAGCAAGCAGGCTGCTGCGCAACGTCCCCTCCAGGTTATATCGTTCTTACAGCTTCACGTGGCGAAGCCGCAATGCGTTACCAACGACGCTGACAGACGAAAGTGCCATGGCGGCGGCGGCGATGATCGGCGACAGCAGCAGCCCAAAGATCGGATAGAGCACGCCAGCGGCGATCGGCACGCCGGCCGAGTTGTAGATGAAGGCGAAGAACAGGTTCTGCCGGATATTGTGCATGACCGCCCCCGACAGCGCGCGCGCCTTGACGATGCCGTTGAGGTCGCCCTTGAGCAGCGTGATGCCGGCGCTTTCGATCGCCACGTCCGAGCCGGTCGCCATGGCGATGCCGATCTCGGCGGCGGCAAGCGCGGGGGCGTCGTTGACGCCGTCGCCGGCCATGGCTACCACGCGGCCTTCGCGCCGCAGCTTCTCGACCACCGAGCTCTTCTGCTCGGGCAGCACTTCGGCCTCGACTTCGCCGATGCCGAGGCGCTTGGCGACGGCTAGCGCGGTGGTGCGGTTGTCGCCGGTCAGCATCACCACGCGGATGCCCTCGGCAGCGAGCGCCTTCAGCGCCGCCGGCGTCGTCTGCTTGACCGGATCGGCGATGGCAATCGCGCCGGCAAGCTTGCCGTTGACGCCCAGGAAAATCACCGTGGCGCCGTCGCCGCGCAGCCGCTCGGCCTCCTCGGCGAGCGGGGCGGGATCGATGTTGAGCTCTTTCAGGAACGCGGCGTTGCCGAGCGCCAGCCGCTTGCTCTCGACCATGCCGACGACGCCCTTGCCGGCGGACGCATTAAAGCCGCGCACCAGCGCCAGTTCCGCGCCGCGCTCTTGCGCGGCCGCCAGTACCGCCGCGGCGAGCGGATGCTCGCTGCCGCGCTCGAGGCTGCCGGCGAAATGCAAGACCTGCGCCTCGTCGAGGCCGGGCAGCGCAACCACCGCCACTACTTTCGGCTTGCCTTCGGTGAGCGTCCCGGTCTTGTCCACCACCAGCGTGTCCACTTTCTCCATGCGCTCCAGCGCTTCGGCATTCTTGATCAGCACGCCGGCTTGCGCGCCGCGTCCGACGCCGACCATGATCGACATCGGCGTGGCGAGCCCGAGCGCGCAGGGGCAGGCGATGATCAGCACGCTGACCGCCGCCACCAGCCCGAATGCGAAGCGCGGCTCGGGGCCGAACGTCGCCCAGGCGGCGAAGGCCGCGAGCGCGACCGCGATCACCGTCGGCACGAACCAGGCGGCGACCCGGTCGGCGAGCCGCTGGATCGGTGCACGGCTGCGCTGCGCGGACGCTACCATCTGAACGATTTGCGACAGCAATGTGTCGCGACCGACTTTGTCGGCGCGCATCACGAAGCTGCCGCTGCTATTGATGGTGCCGCCGATCACGCGTGCGTCCTTTTCCTTGCTCACCGGCATGGATTCGCCGGTCACCATCGATTCATCGAGCGAGGAGCGGCCCTCCAGCACGGTGCCGTCGACCGGAACCTTGTCGCCGGGGCGCACGCGCAAGCTGTCGCCGACGTGGACGGCATCGAGGGAGACTTCCTCGTCGCTGCCGTCATCCTTGACGCGGCGCGCGGTCTTGGGCGCGAGATCGAGCAAGGCCTTGATGGCGCCGGAGGTGGCTTCGCGCGCGCGCAATTCCAGCACCTGGCCGATGAGCACCAGCACGGTGATCATGCTGGCGGCTTCGAAATAGACCGCCGGCGCGCCGTGACCGCGGAAGGCGGGCGGGAAGATGCCGGGCGCGAAGGTGGCGACGATGCTGTAGACGTAAGCAACGCCGACGCCCATGGCGATCAGCGTGAACATGTTGAGGTTGCGCGTGACGAGCGATTGCGCGCCGCGCACGAAGAACGGCCAGCCTGCCCACAGCACGACCGGCGTGGCGAAGGCGAACTGAATGTAGCTGGACATAGTCGGGTCGACCCAATGCGTACCGGCGACATGCGCGCCCATCTCCAGCACAAAGACCGGCAACGTGAGCACGAGGCCGATCCAGAACCGCCGCGTCATGTCGACGAGCTCAGGGTTCGGGCCGGTGTCGGCGGTGGCGATCTCCGGCTCCAGCGCCATGCCGCAGATGGGGCAGGAGCCGGGGCCGACCTGGCGGATCTCGGGGTGCATCGGGCAGGTGTAGATGGCGCCTTCGATCACCGGTTCTGGTTCGCGCGGCTTAAGATATTTCTGCGGATCGGCGACGAACTTGGTTTTGCAGCCGGCGCAGCAGAAGTAATAGGTCTGGCCCTGATGCTCGGCGCTGTGCTTGGCGGTGCCGGGGTCGACACTCATGCCGCAGACCGGATCGGTCGCGCCGGCCGCTGCCGCATGAGCTTTGTGCAGATATTTCTGCGGATCGGCGATGAACTTTGCGCGGCAGCCGGCGCAGCAGAAATAATAGGTCTGGCCCTGATGGTCGGCCTGCGGTTTGCCGGCCTTGGGATCGACGGTCATGCCACAGACCGGGTCGATGACGCCGCCCTCGACGGGGGCGTGGGCGTGATGATCGTGGTGATGCTCGGCAGTTGCGCCCATTTCAGCCTCCGGACTTAGCCGCTCTTGTTATTAATACCCTGGGGGGGTATATAGGCCTTATGCGCAAAGACGGCAAGTCATCCACGATCAAGCGGCTCAGCCGCATCGAAGGCCAGGTGCGCGGTGTCGCCCGCATGGTCGAAGGCGAGCGCTATTGCATTGACATCGTGACGCAGATCGGCGCGGTGCGCGCCGCGCTGCGGCGGGTCGAGGAGGAAATCCTGCGCGACCACGTCGCCCATTGCGTCGAGCACGCGATCTCAAGCGGCGACAAGTCGGATCAGCGGCGCAAGGTCGCCGAGCTGATGGATGTGATGGGCCGGGCGGGGCGGTAATCTATCGCGTCGACAGCCCGAACACGCTGTAGCCCGGGCAGGTGCCGAACAGCGCGGTCAAGATCGGCACCACGCCGATCCAGCCGACCCAGTTCCAGCTAGTGCCCGGCGCGATATAGCCGAGTGCGAACGCGATCAGCGCGATGCCGACAATCACGCGCACGATGCGATCGACCGTTCCGACATTTGCGGACATGAAGAACTCCCTTGCGACCATGGTTCGCGTGGGAGGCTAACGCGTGCCGAATTTTTTGCGTTGATAGAGATCAAGCTTTCGATCCGTCATCCGTCGAGGCCCGCATTGCGCGCGAGCACCTCAGGATGACGGATATTACCCGAACCTCTCCCTTGCCAGCTTGGCGCCGGCGCCGAGCGCCATCAGCTTGGCTTCGGCAATATCGCGCCGCATCGGCGCCATGCCGCAATTGGTGCAGGCGACGATGCGCTCTTTAGGCACGAACTTCATCACATCGCCGATGACGTCGGCGACCCGTTCGGGCGTTTCGATTTCGTCGGTGGCCACGTCGATGGCGCCGACCAGCACGTCCTTACCCTCGAGCAGCGACAACAGCTTCAGCGGCACGTGCGAGTTGATGCACTCGACCGAGACCTGGCCGATGCGGCTGTTGGCGAGCGCCGGAAAGATTTTCTCGTATTGCCGCCACTCAGGCCCGAGCGAATTCTTCCAGTCGATGTTGGCCTTGATGCCGTAACCGTAACAGATGTGCACGGCGGTGGTGCAGGTGAGACCATCGATGGCGCGATGCAGCGCCTCGATGCCCCAACTGGTGACCTCGTCCATGAACACGTTGAAGGCCGGCTCGTCGAACTGGATGACATCGACGCCGTCGACGGCGAGCGCGCGCGCCTCCTGATTGAGCAAGTCGGCAAAGGCAAAGGCCATCTTCACCTTGTCGCCGTAATGGGCGTCGGCGATGGTGTCGGAGATGGTCATCGGCCCGGGCAGCGTGATCTTCAATTGTTTCTTGGTGTGGGCGCGGGCGTGGCGCGCTTCCGCCGCGTGCACGCGGCTCTTAAGCGCCAGCGCTTCACGCACCACCGGCACCATGGCTTTGTAACGGTCGGCGCGGATGCCCATCTCGACTTTGTGCGCGAAATCGATGCCGTCGACGAATTCGAGGAAGCCGTGCACGAAATGCTGGCGCGACATCTCGCCGTCGCAGACGATGTCGATGCCGGCATCCTCCTGCAGCTTGACCGCCAGCAGCGTGGCGTCGAGCTTGGCTTGCGCGAGATCGTCGCCGGTGAGACTCCATTGCGGCCACAGCACGTTGGGCTCGGCGAGCCAGGACGGTTTCGGCAGGCTGCCGGCGACGGAAGCGGGAAACATCATGTCGGTTGGCTCGCGTTGGTCGTCATCTCGGGCGGTCGCCAACTATAGAGCCAGTGGTAGCGGTTGAGCAGATTTTCTCCGCCTTTGGCCCGCATCACCAGATTGCGCACGAAGCCCTCCGGCCCGCTCAGCCCATAGATGCGGGCCTGGCGGCGCGACTCGACTTGGGCGTGCAACGTGCGGCGGCGACGGGCGCCCTCGTAGCCGCGTAGCGCATCGGCAACGTCGTCGCCGTATTTCGCCAGCATCGACGCCAATACCGCGGCGTCCTCGATCGCCATGCCGGCGCCTTGCGCCAGGAATGGGAGCATCGGATGGGCTGCATCCCCAATCAGCGTCACCGGGCCGTTGCCGCCGCGGAAGGGATGGCGGCGCTCGTAGAGCGCCCACTTCACCCAGCGCTCAGGGATCGCAATCAAGCCGCGCGCGCTCTCCGCCCAGGCCCAGCGCGCGAAATGGCGCATGATTTCGGCGCGCTCGCCCGGCGCGTTCCAGCCGGTCGCTTTCCATTCGTCGTGCACGATGGCGACGATATTGATCAGTCGCCCGGCCTTGACCGGATAGTGCACCAGGTGGGCATCGATCCCGAGCCACAAGCGCACGACGTGCTCGCGAAACGCGGGCTGCACGGCCTCCGCCGGCACCGTCGCGCGCCACGCGGTGCGATGGGCAAAACGCGGCGGGCGCTGGCGTCCCAGCCGCCCGCGCAAGGCGGACCACACGCCGTCGGCGCCGATCAGCGCGGCGCCATGCATGTCGATCACCTGTCCGCCGCCGTGGCCCTGCACGGTAACGCCTTGGTCGTGGACGGCGAAATCGTCGACGCGCAGGCCGAGCTTGAGCGCGATGTCCGTGTGCGCCTCGGCCGCATCGGCCAGCACCTTCTGCAGGTCGCCGCGATGAATGACCCAATAGGGCGCGCCGTAAATCTGCTCGACGTGCGCGCCGAGCGGAATGCGCACGATCTCGCGGCCGCTGCCGCCCGCCATCACGCGGATCGCCTGCGGCGCCACCGCGGCCGCGACCAGCGCCTCGCGCAGGCCGAGCGCGATCAAGCACGCGCGTGGCATTGGGACCGAGCTGAAGACCGGCGCCGACTTCCTCGAGCTTGGCGGCTTGTTCCAGAACGCTGACGCGCAGTCCGGCGCGCGCCATGGCGACCGCTGCGGTCAAACCTGCAATCCCGGCGCCGGCGACGATTACATGACGCGCGGACGCCACAGCCGGCACCGGCGCGGCGCTAAGCCGTCGCGGTCAGCGGCAGCGCGCATTCGGGCGGCCGGGCCGCGTGCGGATCGAGCGTGGCGTCGAAGCGGTAGAGCGTGGAGCAATAGGGGCAGATGATCTCGTTGTCCTCGCCCATGTCGAGGAACACGTGCGGGTGGTCGAACGGCGGCGTCGCGCCCACGCACATGAATTTCTTCGAGCCGATCTCGATCACCGACAGGCCCGGATCGTTGTGAAAATGGGGGACGACGTGTTCCGCCATCGCTTTAAGTCCTCGATGTGCCTCAGATGGCGGCACCATAGCGAGGCCGGTGTGCCATGTCACCGGCCATCGCCAAATTCTACTGCGCCGCTGAATCGCCCAAGTTTCCCGACAGATCGTGGCGGGGCTTATCCCCAGGCGGCGGCGCCGTCACCGGGGCAGGGACGGGACAAGGGACCGGCATCGGTGATCGGAACGAACCGCTTGCACGTGGCGCCGGTGCCGATCGCGCTTGCCGTGGCGTTGGCGATTGCCGTTTACATGGTGCCGCGCGCTTTCGATGCGGGCGCGCTGATTGCCATCCAGGACGATCCGGCCGCGATCGCCGACCGCGCGCTCGATCGCAGCTTCACGACCGCCGTCGCCGAGCGCGAGATCGAGGCGGCGCTCGCCGCCAAGGATACCGATCTGGCGCAGAGCTTCGTCGATCTGGCCGGTGCGCGCCATGTGGCGATCGATGCAACGCTCGCCGCCAAAGTCGATGCGGTCACCGTGCAGCTGTCGTCGGCCTCCCATAAAGTGGCGAGCTTCGGACGCGGACTGATCACCGGCGTGCCGGACGACATGCCGGGACTCGCGGGCACGGCGCTCGGCGATCTGTTCGTGTTCGGCGACCTCCGCGACGCCGCGCGCGAGGGCGCGCATCTGGCGATGGGCGAGCCGGCCGATCGGCTGGTGCTGGGCTTGGCTGCCGTCGGCATTGCGATCACCGCCGGTACCTATGTCACGCTCGGCGCCACGGCGCCGCTGCGCGCCGGCCTGACGCTGGCGAAAGTCGCGCGCACGAGCGGCCGGCTCGGCGCCGATCTCAGCGTCGCGATCGCCCGCCTGCTCCGGCAGGCCGTGGATTGGAACCGGTTCCGGCGGGCTGTTTTTGGCGGCGCGATGGCGAAGCCGGCGCTGGCGGTGCACGCCGCGCGTGAGGCGGTGAAGGTCGAGCGCGCCGACGGCTTGATGCATTTCGTGCGCGACGTCGGCCGCATCGAGCGCAAGGCCGGCACGCAAGCCGCGCTCGATAGCTTCAGGGTCGCGGAGAATCCGGTCGACATGACGCGGGTAGCCGCGCTTGCCGGGAAAAACGGCAGCAAGACCCGCGCCATTCTCAAGCTGCTCGGCCGCGGCGCCATCGCGCTCAGCGTTGCCACATTCGACCTGGGACTGTGGATTTTCGGCGCGCTGCTTGCGTTGCTTGGCTTGGTCTCTTCGCTCAAGGCTGCGACAGAGCGCGCCGCGTTGCGCATCTTGCGTCGTCGCAAGGAACGGCGCCGGTGCCGACAAAAACGCCCGATCGCGCTCGCATTTGCCGGCGATCGCCGTTCGGTTTCGGCACTATGAAAATTGATCGGCGGCTGCCGGGTCCCGTTGCAGTCCGCCGCATTGCGCACCCGATTGCCCTTGGCGGACCCAGCCGATAGGCTGTCGCCGAAGAAAAATAAGAATCCGGGGCGGCGCATTTTAGGCTCGCAAAAATGCGCGCCGCCGGTTTTGGGAGGAACACGTGAACAGCCCGCGATGGGTTTGCCGTCCATGAAAGCGCCGGCAGACGCACGGCTGGTGGTCGAGCACGCATGCTTGCGCTACGGCGATCTGGATGTGCTCGACGACCTGAACCTCAGTGTCGGCAATTCGGAGATCGTCAGCATTGTCGGGCCGTCCGGCTGCGGCAAGACCACCTTGCTGCGCTGTGTCGGAGGATTGAACCGGCTCAACGCCGGTGAGATCCGCATCGACGGCCAGACGGTCGAGAAGCCGCTGCCGATCGTGTCGATGGTGTTCCAGCATTTCGGCCTGTTCCCCTGGAAAAATCTCTGGAACAACATCGCCTATGGCCTGAAGCTCAAGCACACGCCCAAGAATGAGATCGAGCGCCGCGTCGCCGACGCCATTGAGCTGGTCGGCCTCAAGGGTTTCGAGACGTCCTATCCGCATCAATTGTCCGGTGGCATGCAGCAGCGCGCAGGTCTTGCGCGCGCGCTGGTGATGGAGCCCAAGCTTCTGCTGATGGACGAGCCGTTCTCCGCCATCGACGCGCAGACGCGCGAGCAACTGCAATTCGAGATGCTGCGCATCTGGGACCAGCGGCCGACCGCGATGATGTTCGTCACCCACTCGATCGACGAGGCGGTGTTGATGGGCGACCGCGTCGTGGTGCTGGCGGGGCGTCCGGCGCATGTGCGCGCGGTGCGCAGCGTCGATCTGCCGCGACCGCGCGAACGCAGCGTGGTGTCGACGCCGACATTCATCAATCTGCGCGAACAGGTCTGGCACGACCTGTTCGATCAACCTGCAGGTAATGGAACACGCGCGCCGTAACAAGCGTGTTCAACACAGAGGGAGGAACTAAGACATGTTGAGGAAAACGCTCTACGGCGTCGTGGCCGCAGTGTCGGCCACGACGTTCATGATGCCGGCAAACGCCGCCGACCTGAAATTGACGGCGACGGCGATCGGCCGGCCGCCGATCTTCTCGAATACGTTCGTCGATGTCGGCGAGGCCAAGGGCTACTGGAAGAAGGCCGGACTCGACGTGAGCTTCCGCTGGTTCCAGCGCGGCACCGACACGGCGAAAGCCGTGGTGACCGGTGACGTGCAGGTCGGCTACACCGCCACGCCGCCGGCCGTGAACCTGATTGCGTCCGGCGCCAAGATCAAAGTCATCGCCGGCATGCCGAACCAGGATTGGCAGATCGCGTCCGACGATCCCAGCGTCAAAGGCTGCAAGGATCTCAAGGGCAAGACCGTCGCCGCCGACGGCATCAACAACGCCCGCTATCTGTTTCTGCAGTCGGTGGTGGAAAACTGCGGTTTGAAGCTCAGCGATCTGAAACTGATCAATCTCGCCAACGCGCCGCTGGTGAAGGCCGGCATCGCCGGGCAGGTCCACAACGGCGTGTGGCATATCGACGAGCTGGCGCAGGTCGAATTCGTGACCAAGAAGAACTGGACGCAGATCACGTTCCCGCCCACGATCAAGGCCGGGCCTGCACTACGCCGTGCTGATCGCCAGCGACAAAGCAATCGACGAGAACCGCGAAGGCGTCATCCGCTATCTGGTCGGCTGGATCGAGACCCAGAAATTCATGGGCAGCAAGGATCCGGCCACGCAGAAAGAGTTCGCCGAAATCGCGGCCAAAGCCAGCCAGAAAGACGTCGCGGTGGCCGCGGCCGCCATCAAGTCGTATCAAAGCATCAATTACTGGGTCGACAATGACGGCCTCGGCGAGAAGCAGTTGATGGCCCAGGTCAACGATCTGGTACGGGTCGGCATCATGAAGGCCGAGAACAAGCCGAGCTACGACAAGATCGTCGACACGTCGCTTTACGCCGAAGCGATGAAACGCGTCGAGAAAATGGGCGGCATGAAGAAGTAGTGCTGCAATGACGGCGGCAAGCGCGCGAGGACACGAAACGGCAATGGCCGCAAGAGCCGAATCCTTCGAAAGCCGGCTCGCGCGCTTCCGCACGGTCAACGCATGGTGGATCCGACTGGTCTGCTACGCGCTGAGCATTCTGCTCTTGCTCGGCGCGTGGCAGGCCTTCGGCAACAGCTTCGGCGTTCTGTTCGTGCCGTTCACGACCACGATGAGCCGACTGTGGGAAATGCTGCAAAGCGGCCCGTTGCTGCCCGGGCTGGTGGTGTCGGGCAAGCTCTACGGCGTCACGCTCGGCATCAATATCGTGGTCGGAGTGACCGTCGGCTTGATGCTGGCGCGCTTTAAGCTGATCGCCGCCGCCTTTGAGCCGTACGTCTATATTCTGTATGCGACGCCGACGATTTCGCTGGTGCCGTTCGTATCCGTCACATTCGGTTTTGAGTTCGGATCGCGCGTGCTGGTGTCGGTTCTGATCTCGATTTTCCCGATCTTGATCGGCGTGACGGAAGGCGCGCGCAGCATTCCGCGCCAGCATCTCGACGTGGCGGCGATTTTCGGCTCGAGCGAGGGCCAGCTCTGGCGCGACGTGATCGTGCCTTATGTGCTGCCCTACGCGATGTCGGGCATCAAGCAGTCGATCGCGCTGTCGATGGTCGGCACGCTGGTCGCCGAGTTTTTCCTCAATCCCGACGGCGTGGCGGCGGTTCTGCTGCAAGGGACCACAATCGTCAACTCCGGCTGGGTACTCGCGGTGACGATCTTCATTGCCGCGATCGCGGTGGTGCTGGTCGGCATCGGTGAGCTAATCGAACGATATCTGGTGCGATGGCGACGTACAGCAGTCGGATAGAAGCGGCGCCGGGCGCGCGCTTGAACTGGGCGAGCGGCGTGTTCACGCGCGAGCGCGTCGCGCCGGTGGTGGCCGGTGTCGCGCTGCTGCTGATCTGGGAGGTGTGGGTTCGCGCGGCGCTGCCGGACTTCGTCGCCAAGCCAAGCGGAATTCTCCTGGCGATCCCGGTTACCATGGCGAGTCGCGGAATTCTGGTTCGATGCCGCGGTGACCCTCGGCGCGATCCTGGAAGGCGTGACGATCGGCAGCGTGGCGGGAATTTTGGTCGGCGTCGCCATGGGCCGGGTGCGCGAGATCGACTGGTTTTTCTCCACCTATATCCGTGCCCTTTATGCGCTGCCGCTGATCGCGCTGGTGCCCATCGTCATCCTCTGGGTCGGCTACCAGCCGGCGGCGCGCCTGGTGATCGTTGTGATTTCGGTGTTTCTGCCGGTCGCAGTCACCACCGCCGACGGTACGCGGGCGATCTCCAAGGACTATCTCGACGTCGGCAAGATGTTCGGCGCACGCACGCACAATGTCTGGTTCGGGATCGCGCTGCCCTCGGCCACGCCCTTTATCGTGGCCGGCATCGAGCTCGGCTTCGCGCGCGGCATCACCAATGCCATCGCCGTCGAGGTGCTCGCGAGCGTCAACGGCATGGGCATGTCGGTATTCACCAAATCGAACGAGCTCAACGAGAACGCCTCATTTGTCTATGTGCTTTGCCTGGCGATCTTCGCGGTGGGGGTGCGTTCGGCGATGATCCGCTTCCGCCACTGGCTGGCGCCTTGGTATCATCGCTAGCCCGGTCCCGTTTGCCCGAGATTGACGATCAATGCCGAGCTTCCGACATAGCGACGTCGAGATCGCTTATCTCGACGAAGGGCAGGGCGAGCCGATTGTGCTGGTGCACGGCTTTGCCTCGACCAAGGAAGTCAATTGGGTCAATCCCGGCTGGATGACCACACTCATCCGCGCCGGGCGGCGCGCGATCGCGCTCGACAATCGCGGGCATGGCGCTTCCAGCAAGCTCTACGATCCCGCCCAATACCACAGCGCCATCATGTCGGAAGATGTGCGGGCTCTGCTCGACCATCTCGGCATAGAAGAAGCGGATGTCATGGGCTATTCGATGGGTGCGCGCATCGCGGCGTATCTGGCGGTCGATCACCCGGGGCGCGTGCGCTCGCTGGTCCTCGGCGGCCTCGGCATCAAGCTGGTGGACGGCGTCGGGCTGCCGGAGACGATTGCCGCGGCTATGGAAGCGCCTGCACTCGCCGATGTCAGCGATCCGACCGGGCGCAAATTCCGTAGCTTCGCCGAGCAGACCAAATCCGACCTGAAGGCGCTCGCCGCCTGCATGCGCGGCAGCCGGCAAACTTTGAGTCGCGAGCAAGTGGCCGCGATCGCGCTGCCGGTCTTGATTGCGGTCGGGACCGAGGACGATGTGGCCGGCTCTGCCCAAGAATTAGCCGCGCTGATTCCGGGTGCAAAGGCGCTCGATATTCCCGGCCGCGACCATATGCTCAGCGTCGGCGACAGGTCATTCAAGCGCGCCGTGCTGGAGTTCCTGCAAAATCGCCCCTGAGACGGGTCTTTAACCAATGCAATTGAGCCATGCGCCGCCTGCTTTGGCGCCCGTCTTGGTCCCCTCTTGGCCCCTTCGGTTATGTGCTAAAAGGACTATGTAGGGGATTGGTCCATCCGGCCCGGGAGAACAGATCCATGGCCCAACAGCACCGACGGTCCGCGCCACACCTCGCCAAGGTCGATCCCGTCTGGGCGCGGCTGCGCCACGAGGCCGAGCAAGTGGCGCGCGGCGAGCCCGAGCTTGCCAGCTTCATCTATGCCACCATCCTCCACCACAGCTCGCTGGAAGCGGCGATCGTGCACCGCATTTCCGAGCGGCTCAATCATGCCGACGTCGGCGGCGAACTGATCCGCCAGGCTTTTTCCGAGGCGCTCGACGATCAACCCTCGATCGGCGATGCCTTCCGCGCCGATATTGTCGCGACCGTCGACCGCGATCCGGCGACCAGCCGCTTTCTTGAGCCGGTGCTGTATTTCAAGGGCTTCCACGCCATCCAAACTCACCGCCTGGCGCATTGGCTTTACGGCAAGGGCCGCAAGGACTTCGCGCTCTATCTGCAAAGCCGGTCGTCGTCGGTATTCCAGTGCGACATCAACCCGGCCGCGCGCATCGGCCGCGGCATTTTCCTCGACCATGCCACCGGCCTGGTGGTGGGCGAAACCGCGGTGATCGAGGATGACGTTTCGATCCTGCATGATGTCACGCTCGGCGGCACCGGCAAGGAGCATGAGGATCGCCACCCCAAGATCCGCCACGGTGTGTTGATCGGGGCCGGCGCCAAGATCCTCGGCAATATCGAAGTCGGCCATTGCGCACGTATCGCCGCCGGCTCGGTGGTGATCAAGCCGGTACCGCACAACACGACCGTCGCCGGCGTGCCGGCCAAGGTGGTGGGCGAAGCCGGCTGCCCGGAACCCGCGCGCGCCATGGACCAGATGCTCTTTGGCATCATGCTCGACGGCTAAGTCGTTACGCCGGCGCACGATCCAATCCGAACAGCGGTTCCCACTTTTCGGGATCATGCGCTGGCGCTTGCGCTGGACCGCCCGATGGGGCAAGGAGGCGCTGTTCCACGACCAAGGAGCGGCCCGGTGGACGTGCAAGAAGTCAGAAAGCTCGACGCCTATTTCAAAAAGCTGTTCGCCAACGCGACGATCCGCGTGGTGCCGAAGAAGGGCGATATCGCCGAGGTTTTCGCCGCTGAGGACGATCTCGGCGAATTGACCGTCGACGATGAGGACGGCGAGCGCTCGTATAATTTTCGCATGGTCATTCAGGTCGGCAGCGACCCCAGCATCCAGCCGGTGCCGACGCTCAATGCCTATCTGCGCACCAAATTCGGCAACGACAATATTCGCGTCGTGACGCGGCCGAAGAAGACGGATTCGTTGGAAGCCTATATCGGCGAGGAATTTCTCGGCGTGTTGTTCGTGGAAAACGAGAAGGGCCGACGCTCGTATATTTTTGAATTACCGATTTTGGACGTGGATCTCGTCGACTAACTCGCGTGCAGTCGCGCGATCAGCCTGTCGATACCGGCGGCGACGGTGCGCCAATCGTCAAGCCAGTCGCGCGGGAAACGAAAAGTTAGATCGGCGGCGCCGATACGCCGCTCCAACAGGCAAATTCCGGAATTGACGACGCCGTGCAGCGTGCAGCGCGCGAGGAAATGCGAGGGCGCCCGCGATTCAAACACCAGCTCTTCGCCCTGATAGGGCGTGCCATCACGGAAGCCGCGCAGCGTCAACCCGTCCGGCCCGGCCGTGGGCGAAGGGACCATGTAGCGCGCATAGATGTTCTGCACGCGCTCCAGCAACGGCAGCGTGCCGTCGCCGGATTGGATCGTCACGAAGAGCCGCCGATTGGGATTAATCGGGGTACCGACGCTCGGCTTGGCAGCCGTATCGGGCGGGTTGAGGGAAGGCCACAGATAATCGAGATCGACGCGCTCCTGAACGCCGGGCCGGCGCTGGATGGTGACGCGGATCGCCGCCGGTTCGACGTTGAAGGTGACGCCGCCGATCATGATCGGCAGCGAGGGCGCGCCGATCGCGACCGGCGCGTCGGGCCAGCGCGGCCACAGCACATAGGTCACATAGGCGCTGGCGACGACAGCCACCGCCGCAAAAAGCGCCAGCGGCGCAATCAGCGGATTGCGGCCGCGACGGCGCAAACCGCGCCCGCGCGACCGGGCGATGACAACAAAACGCTGGGCGTGCGCGGTGACCGCGGCTATCGCGGCCGTCAGTTGCGGACGCGAAAATACTTCGGAAAACCGGTTTCCGGCGTGGATCATCTCAAGGATGGGTTTTCTCAGGATCATGCGAATCACCGGCGATTATGTCACGCCGCGCGCCCTACCTTGGGGCACTTGAATTAACCTTCCGTTAAGGATTTGCTGGCGCCCGCGGGGTCGCTTTGCGATGGTCGCATGTTGTTTGTGGCGTTCGAGGCGCGTGATGACGGCTGAGTCCGTGCAGATGTTGTTGGCAGTGGCGTTGGGTTTTTGCTTCGCGGGCCTGTGCGCCTCGGGCTATCGGCTTTTAACCAGCCGCCTGCCGACCTTTAGCCTGCTCTCGACCGGGCCAAGCGCCACCGCCTTCGCGGCCATCCCGCTGCTGTTGATGAGCGCGCCGTTCCTGATCATGCGCAACACCGTGCTCGGCCGCGTTCGCGAAGGCCGTCGCTTTGAATTCGTGTTCCTCGCCACCGTCATTGCCGGCTTCTGGAGCCTGATGTCGGGCTTGGTGCTGGTCATGACGCTGCAGGCCTGCGGCTTTCTGCTGGCTTAAGCCCCTTCCAATTTTTCACCGACATTGCGATGGTCGTTCGCGCGCGGCCAGCAAAAGTGGGAACCGGTTTTGCGTCCGGCCGCGCGCTCATCTTTGAAGTGGCGCGCAATCCGGGCGGCTGACCGGTGCCCACTCAGCCTGATTGCGCGCGTGAGGAGGCGGGAATGCCAATCTTTGCGCTTGACGGACAGGGACCGGAGTTTCCCGGTGAAGGGCAATATTGGGTCGCGGAAACCGCGACCTTGATCGGGCGCGTGCGCTTGAAACCGCAGGCGAGCGTGTGGTTCGGTTCGGTCTTGCGCGGCGACAATGAATGGATCGAATTGGGCGAGCGCTCGCAGATCCAGGACAACGCCACGCTGCACACCGACCCCGGCTTTCCGATGGTGATCGGCAGCAATTGTGTCATCGGCCACAACGTCATCCTGCATGGCTGCACGATCGGCGACGACAGCCTGATCGGCATGGGCGCGATCGTCATGAACGGCGCCAAGATCGGAAAGAACTGCCTGGTCGGCGCCGGCGCGGTCATTACCGAAGGCAAGAGCTTTCCCGACAACTCGCTGATCATCGGGGCGCCGGCGCGCGCTATTCGCAGCCTCGACGACAAGGCGGCGGCGATGATTCGCGCCGGCGCCGATATATATGTGCGGCGCTGGCAGCAATACGCCAAGGGCCTCAAGCAAGTCGGCTAACGCTTAGGCGACGGTCCAAAAAAGGTGCGGCCGGCCCTGGGGAAGGCCGGCCGCTCGCGAACCCGGTCTGGGGACGGGGAGGGGTGGGGACGTGACCGGGAGCGCGAATTCCTCTTTCGTTATGCTGATCAGCTCAGACTGAATCAGGCCCACCCAATTTCATTTCTTGCGTGCCGCCTTTCGGTGTCATGCGCTCAACGCGCCGACACGACCGGCGGCGCCGTGCGCGGCAAGCCGAGCAAGACCCACACGTTGGGATCCGACTGTGACTGCCGTTTTACGAAGTGATAGCCGGTCTTGTTCCAGGGCAGGACGTCGTCTTCCTGGTTGTCGAGAATGAATTCGCCGCGATTGGTCTTGACCGTGAGTACGGCGTGGCCGTCGCCTTTCTTGTCGCGCACCACGGTGACCAGCAGCGCCTCGCGCGGCCAGCCGGCCTGCATCAGCATGCGCCGCTTGAGCAGCACATAGTCCTCGCAGTCGCCATAGCCGTCGTTCGGATAATTCCAGCGCTCGACCACGCCCCAATGCTCTTGGTCGGTGATCGGCTTGACGTTGTGGTTCACCCACAGGTCGACTTTGACCATGTCGTCCCAGGCCTTGGGCGTGAGCACGACATCGCGCGGAGCCGACGGCCGGGTTTTGCATTCCGGCTTGTATTCGAGGCAAAACTCGACCCAGCCGATCGGCGGGTGGGTGGTCCCGTTGACGGCGACATAGACCGCCCGCTCATGGCCGACCGAGCCGGTGTAGGACGGATAACGATCGCCGGCGGCTTCGGCCGCGGGCGCCGCCAGAATGGCCGCACCGGCCAGAACGGCCGCCGCGCCCATCCGCAATCCTTGCTTGATACGCCTTCCCATATGTGGCCCCTTGCCCGTCTTGTTGAGGCCACATTTCTCACAAAGCTTTTGCAGCGCCGCTAAGTATTGAGGGGCATTTTGAAGAGAAACAGAATAAAGAAAGACGACAATGTAGTATAAGTTCAAATAGTGTTTGATTAAAATCTTACAGAATACAATTTAGCTAAAATTTTCTGCATTAATCGACTAAAAGCAGCGATGGCGGGCCCAAGCGAGTTTCCCCGCGGCCGATGTTTACTATGTGGGATTTCGACGATGCCGCACGGCGATACCGGCACCAATGGGGCCGTGAGCCGGAGCGCACCACACCAATGCACGCAAATTGCCGCGCGGCGTTTACCGGCCGCACACGCTATTCGCCGGTAACGTTCTCTTCGATGAAGTCGGGATGCTGCAGGCGGGTGAATTCGACCGCGAAGCCGTCCTCGATATGGCGCACCACGCGGCCCGGCGTCTTGCCGATCGTGACGGCGGAGCCCACCGGCGGGCGCAGGTTCGGCGCGATGGCAATGCCGGCGCCGGACTGCGAGAGGTCGATGACGCGGCAGGCCACATTGGTGCCGTTCGGCAGGATGAGCCGCGCCAGCGGGTTGCGCGGTATGAAGCGGCCGTGGCGGCGGTCTTCCGGCAGATTGAGGATATCGCGGTTGGCAAGCCAAGTGAGCTGGGCGGCGAGCTTGTCGCGCTTGCGCAAGGTCGCCGAGATGGTCATGGCGAAACCATTGTCGAGCTTGCGGGCAACCGTGCCTTCGAGCCGGCCGAGATGATCGACATAGGCGATCACGCGCTCGCCCGGCGCACCCGGCACCGGCGCGATCAAGGCCATGCCGCCCGGCGACATGTCGACAACCTGACAGGGAAATTCACGCCGGTCGGCGAGCATATAGCGCCCGAGCAGGTTGACCTTGACGCGCTGATGCCGCCGGCGCTCTTCGGCCAGCGGTAGAATTCTCGCATTGGTCAACGGCATAGCCATGGGCGCGGCAGACATATAGGGGGCGGGCGCCCCCATGTCCCTGCAACCCTATTGATGTATCGTTAATGCAGCGTTAGCCGGCCCGTTCGCTCGGCGTGCGACCGCCCGAATAGACCACAAAACCGTGGCGGACCTGGCTACCGGCCGGGGCGGCTGCAAAGCGCGGGGCGGTAAAGTTGTCCACCTCGGCGCCGACATGGCGCAGCGTGCCGAGGTCGAGTTCGACAATCGGCCTGGTGCCGATCCAATAGGGCATCGCCGGCACCGCCAGCACGCCGAGCGCGCGGACGCGCGCACGATCGGCCGGGGTAAGCGGCAATAGCAGCATTTCGATCTCGACGGCGTCGGCCTCCGCGGTATGGCCGGTCACACCGGCAACCGCGCCGACCATTTCGTTGAGAACGATGCTCACAAGGTCGTCGATCGCCTTACGGCTTGCATCGCTCCAGAGTTCCGCGAACGCCTCGCCTTTGATCTCGCGTGCGAACAGCGCGCAGACGCGCGTACCGGCGAGGCGGAACCGAAGCTGATCGACGAAATCCGCCGCCAGCATGAAAGTGTCGCCGAGCGCATAGCGGATCGCAGCCGGGTCGATATCGCCGCGCTCGGGCGCGAGGCGGGTGCCGCGCCGCTCTTGCCAATAATCGAGCACAGCGCGGATGGATGGATGTTTCATGGCCCGTCACCTGTTCCGTTGCGAGACGTCGTCGTCGTTGCGATGTCCAAGATCGGGACATGCGGACCGACGCAGCGCGCCGTCGGCGACGGTGGAGCAGGGCGCATGCCGCGGCCGGCAGTGCGGCGTTGTACGCGGCGCGAATCGCGGGTTAGCGTTAAGATCGCAATCGGATTGGCGGGAGGCGCGCCGTCGATTACGGTCGCCATCGATCCACACCGGCGCGCATGCGCGACAAACATCCGCGCCGACACTGAATTGAGCTACGGGGAGGCGAGGGGATGTGACCGGCGCCGTGAAGGCGCCAGATGCCCCAAGCAGCGCGGCTCAAGGGAGGGCGAAAGCCCTCCCTTTTTCTTGATTTGCGTTATGCTCGAAGACGCTTGCGGGCGGCCGAGCAAGTCGACTAAGTGGGGCGCGCCGGAGACCTTGGCCGCTCGTGAATCGCGAACCGCTCTTTAATGTCCCTTCCGTCATCGTGGCAGTATTGCTCGTGCTGGCGCTCGTGCATTTCGTGCGCACGACGCTGCTCGGCGACCAGCAGGACATTGAATTTCTGCTGACCTTCGCCTTCATCCCGGCGCGCTACGGCTCCTCGGCGCTCGCCGATGCGCTGCCCGGCGGCGCCGGCGCCGAATATTGGAGCTTCATCACCTATTCGCTGATCCATGCCGACTGGGTGCATTTCGGCGTCAATGCCATTTGGCTGCTGCCGTTCGGCAGCGCGGTGGCGCGCCGTTTCGGAACGGTACGGTTCTTGGCCTTCTTCGCCGTGACGGCGGCGGCGGGCGCGGCCATGCATTTGGCAACTCATCCGGGCGAGCAGTTTCCGATGATCGGCGCATCCGCCGCGATTTCCGGGACGATGGCGGCGGCCATGCGATTTGCGTTCCAGCGCGGCGGCCCGCTCGAACTGTGGCGCCACAACGATGAGCGGACCTACAAGGTGCCGGCGATTCCGCTGCGCCGCGTGCTCACCGATATGCGGGTGCTGGTGTTTCTGGCGGTGTGGTTCGGCATCAATATTTTTTTTGGCATGGGCTCGCTGCCGATAGCGGGCGCCAACCAGCCGATCGCCTGGCAGGCGCATATCGGCGGCTTTCTCGCCGGCATGTTTTTGTTTTCCTGGTTCGATCCGGCGGTCGGGCGAACCTTACGGCGGCGACATTGGTGCAATGCGGCAATAATCCGATTGCAATGCGGCGTTAAGCAATGTGATGACGGCGGCGGCTTGGCGCCGCCTTTTTTCTTGACGGAACCGGCAGTCCGGCGGGACGTTTGCGTGAGCCGGACTCGCGGGTCTCCGCGCGGCCGGTTGCTTATTTGCGATGGTCTTTTTCGGATCATGCGCGAGGGAGGCTGCCATGAACGTCAAAGCAATTCTGGCCGCCAAGGGCGGCGACATCTATCACCATCGAGCCGACCGCGATCTGGCCGCGGCGGCAAAACTATCTAGCACACATCAAATCGGCGCGGTGGTGATCCTCGGCGCTGGAGGGCGGTTCGTCCGGCATATCTGTCGGAGCGTGACATCGTGCGCGCTGATGTCGGACCATGGCGTCGATGCGTTGAACGCTGCCGATCGGGCAAATGATGACCCGTAACGTCACCACCTGCGGCGAAGAGAGATGCATCGCCGGCATCATGGAGCACATGACGGCGGGTAAGTTCCGTCACATGCCGGTGCTTGAAGAGGGCAAGCTTGTCGGTCTGATTTCGATCGGTGACGTGGTCAAGCAACGCGTCGAGGAGATCGAACGCGATGCCGAAGCGTTGCGCGAATATATCCAGACCGCCTAGCGCACGATCCCGAAAAGCGTGTAGCGGTTTTCGGGTTAGATCGTGCGCAAATTGTAGAGATTATTTTTCGGCGTTGTTGCCGTTACCATTGCCGTTGCCATCGTAAGGCTGCGACAGCGCGTCGACCGCTTCGGTCACGGCGTCGAGCGACTTTCTCCGCCGCCTCGGCGCCGATCGCGATCGCTTCGTTGGCGCGATGAAAATCAAACCAGCCGATGTCGCCGAGCCGCGGGCTGATCAAGACGTCGGGCGGATCGCCGGCAAGCCGCGCACGCGTGATGCGGTCCTGCATCACGTTGAAGGCTTCCACCATCACGGTCGGGATGCCGGGGCGGCCGCGCGTGCCCAGGAACTGCCGGCGCAGCATGCGCTTGCCGCCGAACAGGCTGCGTAAGCCATTCGTTTGGTCGGGCACGATTTCGTCGCTGTCGTCGGAGCCGTGGTCGGCGATGATGGTGCCGCGGCCGAACAAGTCGGAGTTGAGATTGACTGCAATCACCAGCCGGGCACCGAGCGCGCGCGCGGCCGACACCGGCACCGGATTGACCAGCGCCCCGTCGACCAGCCAGCGCCCGCCGATGCGCACCGGCGGAAAGATGCCCGGTAGTGCGTAGGAGGCGCGCAGAGCGTCGACCAGCCGCCCGCGCGTGAGCCAGATTTCGTGCCCGGTATTGAATTCGGTGGCGATGGCGGCGAAGCGGATCGGCAGATCGTCGATGCGGCTGTCGCTCATCGCGGCTTCCAGTTGGGTCGCGAGATGACCGCCGCTGATGAGCCCGGAGCCGGACAGGCTGATGTCGAGATAGCTCAGGATCCCGCGCACGGTGAGGCCGCGCGCCCATTGCTCGAGACCGTCGAGTTGATTGGCGGCATAGCTGCCGCCGACTACCGCGCCGATCGAGGTGCCGACGATGACATCGGGCACGATGCCGTGCGCGGCAAGCGTGCGCACGACGCCGATATGGGCAAAGCCGCGCGCGGCTCCGCCGCCGAGCGCCAAGCCGATGGTGGGGCGCGTCACGGTCGCCCGGGGCGGGGCGGTGGTGGCGTCGGCCGAACGATCGCCGGAGTGATCGCCATTGCGCCCGCGCGCGAATAGACCCTCAAAGACCACGTTCGAGAACTCCCACCCCCGATGATCGAACCGGCCCGGCCGCCGGACAAGCGTTTCAAGACAACATGGTGAAATTGCTGCCGGAGTCATGTGACCGAAACGTGACAAAAAAGCCTGCGCGCGGGCCATTACTTAAGGGTTAAACGCCGCGCTGCGCTGGAAAATATTTGTCGGCGCGGCCCGCCGCTCAGGCGTTCGGCCGCCGCATCGAGAAAACCTGCTCGACCACGGCGTATTCATCGTAGCCGCAGCGTGCGATCGGCTTCATCGCGGCGGTGTCGAGCCGGCCTTCGACGATGAAACGATCATCGATATGCACGCCGACCACCTGGCCGAACACGACGTGGCGGCCAAGCGGCACGCCATCAACGTCATCCATGGAAACGATCTTGAGAAGCTTGCATTCGAGCGCGCAAGGCGCGGCGGCGACCCGTGGCGGCTTGACCATGCGTGACGGGGCGGCTTGCAGCCCGGCGCGCTCCATCTCGTTGACGCCGCGCGCTAGCGGCGCCGAGGTTTCATTCATCGCTTCGCGCAGGTCCCAGGTGGAAAGATTGCAAACGAATTCGCGCGTCTCGGCAATGAAGGCCACCGAGTCCTTCAGACCTTCGCTGGAGAACATCACCACCGCCGGCCGGCTGACGACCGCGTTGAAGTAGGAATAGGGCGCGAGATTGACTTCGCCCTTGGCGCTGATCGACGTGATCCAGCCGATCGGGCGCGGCGCCACGATGGCCTTGAAGGGATCGTGCGGCAGGCCGTGGTCGTTTTTGATCGCGTCGTAGAACATAAGTTAGGCACCGTAGCGGGTAACGATGTCGGCGAGCTTCGGCCGGTCGCGGTCCTCCGGCGGCTTCACCGTTCGCCCGATATGGACAAAGCCGGCAATGCGTTCGTTGGGCGCAAGCCCGATCGCATCGAGAAAGCGGCGGTCATAGGCGTACCATTCGGTGATCCAACTCGCGGCCAAGCCCATCGCGTGGGCGGCAACGACCAAGTTCATGGCCGAGGCGCCGGCGGAAAGCTGCTGTTCCCATTCCGGAATTTTCACATGCGGAGCGGCGCGGCTCACGACGGCGATCACCAAGGGTGCGCGTGCCAGCCGTTTGCGCTCGAACTCGATCTGGTCGGGTGTCGCGTCGGCATGGTCGGCGCGGAAGAGGGCGGCGATTTTTTCGCCGGCGGCAAGCCGTGCGTCGCCCTCGAACACGATGAAGCGCCAAGGCGTCAACTTGCCATGATCCGGCACCCGCGCGGCGATCGCCAGCAGGGTATCGATCTCCGCCGCGCTGGGAGCCGGGCCGGTGAGCTCCATCGGCTTGACCGAGCGGCGAGTCTTGAGCAGTTGCAAGGCGTCGGGCATTGGCGTCCTCATTGCGCATGATCGGAAAAGTCCCGTTTTCGGGGCGTGATCATGCGGTTTCCGGCAAGCGGTTGCGCCTAGCATGGCGGCGGCGGGGTGACAAACCACGGCTCGCGGCTTGAAATCGCCGCGATTTGAGGCGAAAACGGCCTCTCCATGCGCTGGGAGCATCTAAAAGCCGTCGCGCCAGGCCGATCATGGCCGCTCTACGCGCTCGCCGTCGCGCTGCTCGCGCTTCAGCCGGCGGCCGCGCAAACGCCGACGCCAAACACGCTCTTTTCCGTCGCCCCAACGACCGGCTTGATCGGTCCCGAGCCGGGCGAGGGCGGATCGCTGTTCGGTCCCGGCGGCATGATGGCGCCGCCCACGCAAGTGCCGCTGGCCATTCCAAACGGCGCTGCCGCGGGTGCGCCGATGCCGTTGGTTCCCACCGGCAAGGTCGCGCTCTCGCTCGGCGCCCGCTTCGGCAAAGATGCCCCGCCCATCACCGGCGGCCTTACGTGGCGCATTTTTGCGGCCACGCCCGACGCCGGCGGAAAATTCCGTCTGCTCAAGGAAGACAAAGTGCCGGCGCCCACCGTCGTGCTGCCAGCGGGCGCCTATATCGTGCATGTCGGCTTTGGGCTCGCCACCGCGGTCAGGCCGGTGACGCTGCGCAACGAAACCGTGCACGAGGAATTCGATCTTCCGGCCGGCGGGTTGCGGCTCGAGGGCAAGGTCGGCGACGTGCGCATTCCGGCCGGGCAGATTTCATTCGACGTCTACAAAGGCAGCCAGTTCGAACCCGGCGACCGCCGTCCGATCGCCGAGCACGTCATGACCGGCAAGGTCGTGGTGGTGCCGGAGGGTACCTATTACATTGTGTCGAACTACGGCGACGCCAATTCGGTGGTGCGCTCCGACATCCGCGTGCAGGCCGGCAAGCTCGCCGATATCACGGTCACGCATCGCGCCGCGGCGATCACGCTCAAACTGGTGGCCGAAAAAGGCGGCGAGGCGCTCGCCAATACCGCGTGGTCGGTGCTCACGCCCGGCGGCGACGTGATCAAAGAGGCGCTCGGCGCTTTCCCCCGCGTTATCTTGGCCGAGGGCGAATACCGCGCGATTGCGCGCAACGAAGGCACGGTTTACGAACGCGAGTTCAAGGTGGTCACCGGCGTCGACGGTGACATCGAGGTGCTCGCACACTAACTTGAACCAATCGTCGTTTTCGCGGATTGACCATGGTGACGCCGCATCCTGCGAACAATTCGGCCATGGATAATTTTACCAAGCTCGATCCAAAGACCATTGCGCTGCTGCTCGACGTCGACGGCACGCTGGTCGATATCGCGTCATCGCCGAACAAAGTGCATGTCTCCGATGAGTTGATCAACTCGTTGCAGCGATTGCTGGCGCTGACCGGCGGCGCGCTGGCGTTGGTGAGCGGACGCCCGCTCTCCGATCTCGACCGGTTGTTCTCGCCGCTTCAATTGCCGGCGATCGGCGGCCATGGCGCCGAGATGCGTATCGCGCCAGGCGAAGATGTTTCGCGCATCCCCGATTTGCCGGCGGACCTGCGCCAAAAACTTATCTCCGCGGTGACGCCCGGTTCCGGCCTCGAATACGAGGACAAGGGCTATTCGGTGGCGCTGCACTACCGCAATGCGCCGCACGAGGCCGAGCGTTTGCGCCGGCACATCGCGGCCGTGCGCGCCGCGTTTCCAAACGAGAGCACCGAGCTGCTGCTTGGCAAGGCCATGTTCGAGGTGAAACGTCCGGGCATCAACAAGGGCGCCGCTGTGCGCAAGTTGATGACGCAGCCGCCGTTTGCCGGCCGCACGCCGGTCTTTCTGGGCGATGACGTGACCGATGAATCGGTGTTCGAGCTGTTGCCGCAGATGCGCGGCAAGGGTTTTTCGGTCGGCCGGCATTTCGAAGGCGTTGTCGGAATTTTCGCTTCGCCCGCCGAGGTGCGCCGTGCGTTGCGGCAACTTGCGGCGACGGGACAAGCGGCCTCGGCATGACGGCTGCCGCTTTGAATCGCGCCGAGCGCCGTGCCGAGCGCCGAATTTGGACGGATTGCGCTCGACGGGGCGCGCTTTGCTGCCGTGATCAAGGCATTTAAATATGAACTTCAGCGCGACTTGCACGTTATGTATAAAGGGCATTTCCAGTCTGGCGGTTATGGCTTTTTGATTTGCCGATTTTGGCTGAGCGATGCAATGTGGCAGAGTGGATTGTTGTCGGAGGACATTCGCCCGGTGAGCGGGACATAGCGGGGGATTTTCCGCGGATCTATTCGATGTCACGAGTGATTTTGACCGCGACCAAATTGTCGTGGAGCTGGGGAGACCGGTATTGGCGCGGCTCGTCGTAGTGTCCAATCGCGTTGGCATCCCGGATCGCGGCGCGCGCGCGGGCGGCCTCGAAGTGGCGATCCGGCCGGCGCTCAGGCGACGGGGCGGCGTCTGGTTCGGCTGGAGCGGTCGCGTTGCCGACAATAACGAGCCGGCTCCGCCCAAGACCGTCGAGCACGAAAATATCGCTTACGTCACCGTCGATCTGCGCAAGGACGACTATCAGGAATTCTACAACGGCTTCGCCAACCGCGTGCTGTGGCCGATCCTGCATTATCGTCTCGACCTCGCCGAATTCACGCGCCGCGATCTCGGCGGCTATTTCCGCGTCAACGATTATTTCGCCAATAATCTCGCCTCGCTGCTCAAGCCCGACGATGTCGTCTGGGTGCACGACTACCATCTGATGCCGCTCGCGCGGGCGCTGCGCGAACGGGGTTACAAGAACAAGATCGGCTTTTTCATCCACGTTCCATTTCCGCCGCCGGAAATTCTCACCGGGCTGCCCAACCACGAGCAGCTCATTCCGGCGCTCGGCCAGTACGACGTGGTCGGCTTCCAAACCGAGATCGACGCCGCCAATTTCGCGCGCTATCTGGAAAACGAGAGCACGCACGCGCGCGTCGACGCGAACAGTTTCGCTTTCGGCAATCGCGTGATGCGTATCGGCGTCTTCCCGGTCGGGGTCGAGACCGAAGCCTTCACGCGGCTGGCGCGGCGCGCGATCGAATCCGAATTTGTGCGGGAGGTGCTCGAGAGCCTGTCTGGCCGCGCCATGATCATCGGCGTCGACCGGCTCGACTATTCCAAGGGGATTCCCGAGCGCCTGGCGGCGTTCGAGCGTTTCCTGATGAATTATCCCGACTGGCGCGGCAAGGTGACCTATCTGCAGATCGCACCGCGTAGCCGCACCGGCATTCCGGAATATGCCGACATGGGACGCGCGGTGGGCGAGGCGGTCGGCCGCATCAACGGCACTTTCGGCGAGGCGTCATGGACGCCGCTGCGCTACATCAACAAGGCGCACAGCCGTACCGCGCTCGCCGGGCTTTATCGCGCGGCGCGCGCCGCCCTGGTGACGCCGCTGCGCGACGGCATGAACTTGGTGGCCAAGGAATTTGTCGCGGCGCAGAACCCGGAGGACCCCGGCGTGCTGATCCTGTCGCGCTTTGCCGGCGCGGCGCGCGAGTGCGGCGCCGCCTTGCTGGTCAATCCATACGACCACGAGGGCGTCGCCATTGCCATCAACCGGGCGCTGTCGATGCCGCAGACGGAGCGCCAGCAGCGCCAGGAGCACATATACCGGGTGCTGGTGGCGAACGATCTGAGCCATTGGGCCGAGCGCTTCCTGTCGACGCTGGAGGGTGGCGGCACCGACGTGCCGGCCAAGAGCCGCGCCGCCGGCGGACGCTGAGGTATTTTCATAGACCTATGTCAATGCGGAATACGCCGCGCCGCGGTATAAGATTATTTCGAACGATCATTTGGAGCCCATCATGAGTCGAACTGTCGCCGGGCTGATTTCATTGACCCTTTTCGCAGCGCTGGCGAATGCCGCCTCGGCAGCGGACATGCAGCAAGGCGAGACATTGGCCAAGCGCTGGTGTGCGTCTTGCCATGTGGTGGCGGCGGACCAGCAAAGCGGCAACACCCAGGCCCCGCCGTTCTCCGAGGTCGGCAAGCGCGGGGGCCTCGACGCCGCCAATGTCGCGCTGTTCCTGCTACTGCCGCATCCGAAGATGCCGGACATGAGCCTGTCGCGAAACGAGGCGGCGGACTTGGCGGCCTATATCGAGAGCCAGGCGAAGTAGGGCGCCATCATTCGCCAGTACGCCGGCACTATCCCGTCTGTCGATTGTCTTTGCGTCGCCGGCGACTGCATGCCCCGCTTTCTCGGGGCATGACGGCCTGGGCAATTATGTCGCGCTGGCCCGCCGCACGTCCGGCGGCGCTGCCTCATCGACGAGCGCCTGCAACGTCGCGTCGAGCGGCATCACCTGCTGGCCTTCCTTGCCGAGGCGGCGGATGGAGACCAGCCGCTCAGCAGCTTCCTTCTTGCCAACGACGAGCAGGGCAGGGACCTTGGCGAGCGAGTGCTCGCGCACCTTGTAATTGATCTTCTCGTTGCGCAGATCGCTCTCGACCCGCAAGCCACGGGCGCGCGCGGCCGCCGTCACATCGCGGGCGTAGTCATCGGCATCCTGGGTGATGGTGCAGACCACCGCCTGCTTGGGCGACAGCCACAGCGGCAGATGGCCGGCATAATGCTCGAGCACGACGCCGAGGAAGCGCTCCATCGAGCCGCAGATGGCGCGGTGGATCATCACCGGCGTCTTCTTGGAGCCGTCGGCGGCGATGTAGAAGGCATCGAAGCGTTCCGGCAGATTGAAGTCGACCTGCGTGGTGCCGCATTGCCAGTCGCGGCCGATGGCATCGCGCAACACGTATTCGAACTTGGGCCCGTAGAAGGCGCCTTCGCCCGGGTTGATCGCGGTCTTGATTTTCTGGTTGTGGCTGCGCGCTTCGATCTGCTTGAGCACGTCCATCATGATATTCTCGGCGTGATCCCAGGCAGCATCCGAGCCGACGCGCTTTTCCGGCCGCGTCGACAGCTTCACCGTGAGGTCGCCGGTGAAGCCGAAGTCCTGATAAGTCGACAGGATCAGATCGTTGATCTTCAGGCACTCATCGGCCATCTGCTCCTCGGTACAGAAGACATGCGCGTCGTCCTGCGTGAAGGCGCGCACGCGCAACAGGCCGTGCAGCGCGCCCGAAGGCTCGTAGCGGTGCACGACGCCGAATTCGGCCAAGCGCAACGGCAGATCGCGATACGATTTCAGCCCATGCTTGAAGATCAGGATGTGGCCGGGACAGTTCATCGGCTTGATGGCGTAGACGCGCTCGTCCTCGGTATCCTCGCCGGCGGAGGTCGCCTGGAACATGCTCTCGCGGAACCACTCCCAGTGGCCGGAGGTCTCCCACAGCGACTTGTCGAGCATCTGCGGCGCGTTGACTTCCTGGTAGTCGCCTTTCAGGCGGCGGCGCATATAGGCGACGATCTCCTGGAAGATGGTCCAGCCGCCGGCGTGCCAGAACACGGTGCCGGGGCCTTCCTCCTGGAAATGAAACAGATCCATCTCGCGGCCGAGCTTGCGGTGGTCGCGCTTCTCGGCCTCTTCCATCTGCTTCAAGTAGGCGTCGAGCTCGTCCTGCTTGGCGAAGGCGGTGCCGTAGATGCGGGTGAGCATCGGATTGTTCGAGTCACCGCGCCAATAAGCGCCCGCCACCTTCATCAGCTTGAAGGCGTTGCCGACCTTGCCAACGGAGTTCATATGCGGGCCGCGGCAAAGGTCGAACCAGTCGCCCTGTTTGTAGATCTTGATCTGCTGGTCCGCCGGGATGGCGTCGACCAGCTCGACCTTGAACTGCTCGCCCATGTCGCGGAACGTCTGTTTGGTCTTCTCGCGCGCCCACACTTCCTTGGTGAAGGGTTTGTCGCGCGCGATGATCTCCTTCATCTTCTTTTCGATGACGGGCAGGTCTTCCGGCGTGAACGGCTGATTGCGGAAGAAGTCGTAGTAAAAGCCGTTCTCGATCACCGGTCCGATGGTGACCTGGGTGCCCGGCCACAGGCTTTGCACCGCTTCCGCCATGACATGGGCCGCATCGTGCCGGATCAGCTCGAGCGCGCGCGGGTCCTCGCGCGAGACGAACTCGATCTTGGCGTCGCGCTCGATCGGATCGGAAAGATCGGCCAGCGCGCCGTCGAGCGCCATGGCGACGGTGCGCTTGGCGAGCGACGGCGAGATGCCCTTGGCGATGTCGAGGCCGGTTGTGCCGGCGGGGTAGGGCCGCTGGGCGCCGTCGGGGAAGGTTAGGGTGATGGTAGGCGATTTCGACGTGGGCTGAGCGCCCGCCATGCCGGCTTCGGCCATATCTTACTCCTGTGGCTCACTCCTGCGAACGAGCGCAGGTAAGCGTGATTCCGACTGCACTTAATCGAGGCCGGGCTAAAGCGCAATTCCCATGAACTCGCATGAGCGGCCGAATGCCGCGCTCAAGCCTATCCCGGGCCAGTATCAATCTGTGATAGCATTATCACCTATAGCAATTTATGCGGTTTTTGCGGTAACAGCCATTGGGGCGAACCATGACAAGCTGCATGAAGCTCCGCTGTTTGGCGGGTGCGCTCGCGACGCTGGCCGTGCTGTTGGTGGCGTCGGCGGACCTGGCCATCGCCAAGGACGGCGACAAATGGGACGTGGAAGGGCTGCTGGTCGGGAAGAAGGACAAGGCTAGCAAGGACCTGAGCGGCATCGCCTGTGCGACCGACAAGGGTTTCCCACGCACCTGCGTCATCATCGACGACGAGCTGCAAGAGGCGCAGGTCGTGACTCTGCGTGACGGAACGATCGACGCTAAGAAGACGCACACGATCAAGCTGATCGACGATAAGTTCGCTAAGAAGCCGAACAAGCCCCCCAAGGCGGTCGAGCTCGACGGCGAAGGCGTCGCGTTCGCCAACGGCTATTTCTATGTGATGGGCTCGCACGGTCAGCCGCGCAATGATGGTGACAAGTCGCCGGCGGAAATCGCGGCGCGCCTGAAGGCGAGCAGCAAGCTCATCCGCTTCAAGCTCGACGGTACGAAGCCGCAAGACCTTGCCGTGTCCACGGCGCTTGCCAAACAGATTGCTCAGGAGCATCTGTTCGACGCCGCGCGCGCCAAGGCCCTCGAGGAAGGCGGCATCACGATCGAGGGCGTTGCCGTCGTAGGCAACCGCCTGTACGCGGGATTTCGTGGGCCGACCGTCGGCGAGAACAAACAAGCCGTCATCGTATCGGCCAACCTCGACCATTTGTTTGGCAACGCTCCGGCGGTCACCGAGCCCCATCGGCTGAACCTCGGCGGCGGCCGCGGCGTGCGCGACTTGGCGCCCTTCGCCAACGGCATTCTCATCATGTCCGGTCCGGTGACCAGCGACAGCGGCAGCTATTCAATCCACTGGTGGAACAGGAAGGACGGGGACAAAATGGAAGTCAAACTCATCGCGAATCTTCCGAGCTATTTTGGCCTCGCGAAGGATAAGGAGACGGAAGAGTTCGTACCGGATCAGTGGAAACCGGAAGCGTTGCTCCCATTCGAGCGCAAGGACAAGGGTGCGTTTGTCCTGGTGTTGATGGACGCGGTCAAGAACGGCAATCCGCACGAGTTTCGAATCATTTATCCCTGACGCTGCGGCGGCGTCTCGTTGGTCCCCCGCCAGCGGCCATAGCGCCACGGCGCCCACCAGCGCGCGCCGGCGGGCAAATTCGGCGGCACGAAATCGAGCCCGGCGGTACCGAACGGGTGGCAGCGCAGAAATCGCGCCAGCGCCATCCACGCGCCCGCCCACAGGCCAAAGCGGGCGATGGCCTCGTCGGCGTAATCCGAGCAGCTCGGCAGATGCCGGCAGCGCGGCCCGATCAGCGGCGACAGCGTATAGCGATAGAGCATCACCAGGCCGCGGCCGATCAGCCGCGGCAGGCGCGCAAGTCCGCCCGCAAAGGTTGCCGGCTCGTTCATGACTGGCCGCCCCGAAGTTCCATCATCAAAGTTCCAACCCTATGGAACCGCAAAGGTTTTAGTCACAGCAGCAGCCGGGTTGCCACCTTTTTGCACTAGACCCGACTCTACCCGCTTATTAAAAAGACATAGGCGGAGGTTACGAGCCGCAAAAGCCCGGCACGAAGCTTGCCAAGAGCGCGGATAACGGCGCCGAAAACAGGGCGATGCGGTCAGAAGGGGGACGGATGACGCGATCACTGATGGTCTTTGCGCTCGCTATGGCGGCGCCGGTCTTGTTGTCGCCGGTGCAAAGCAACGCCTCCGACCGCACGATGCCCATGCGCTTCAGCCTGCAGCAGCAGGGGCCGGCGCAGGCCTGCGGCAGCCGCTGCCGCATCTGGATTTCGGCGCAAGGCGCCATCACCGCGGATACCCCGCGCGCCTTCGAGATTTTCAGGCAAGGCCACGATCTGCGCGGCATCACCATGGCGCTCGATTCCGACGGCGGCTCAGTGCATGGCGCCATTGCGCTGGGTCGCGAAATCCGCCGTCTCGGTCTCAACACCACCGTCGGCCGCACCGTCACTCTGCCGGCGGGCGACCGCGGCGAGCCGCGCGCCAAGCTGTCGCCCGAAGCCGATTGCGAATCCATGTGCGCCTTCGTGCTGCTCGCCGGCGTGCATCGCGCGGTGCCACCGCAGGCGCGGGTGATGGTGCATCAGATCTGGCTGGGCGACCGCCGCGACGATCCGACGGCGGCGAATTATTCGGCCGAGGACCTCGTGCTGGTGCAGCGCGACATCGGCCGGCTGGCGCGCTTTACCGCCGACATGGGCGCCTCGATCGACCTGCTCGATTTGGCGCTGCGCATCCCGCCTTGGGAGCCGATGCATCTGCTCACCGCCGACGAAATGCACCGCATGCGGGTCGCGACCGACGCGCCGGCGGGAGCGAAATCGGCGACGGTCGCGTCCTCGCCGCCGGTCGGCCACGCGACGCCGATTCCTCCGGCAACTACCACCATTCGTGCGACCACGATCAGTGAGAATCGCTGGGCCATGATCGACCGCGCCGGCGCCGCCGTGCTGGCGCGGCGGCAACCGCTCACGGTGGAGGCCGACGAAATCGGCAATTTCGATCTCTTCATCGCCTGCGGCACAGACGACAGTTACGACATCAGCTACCTGGAGCGCCGGCGTGTGAGCGACCAGCACGCGCTGCCGGCGGCGGTGACGGCCGTCATGGTGACCGCCGGCGATCGTTCGGCATCGTTGAAGGTGGTCTCCTCGCAGCACCGCGGCGATCCGGACGAGCTTGTCACTTACGCCACCAGTACGGTTCCCGCGGCGCTGATCGGCGGCTTTGCCGCGCGCGGCAATCATTCGATGATCGTGCAGACCCGCAGCGCCAAAATCGCGACCGGCATTCGCCTCGGCAATACCGGCGCGCTGCAAAGTCTGCCGCGGCTTGCCGCGTCTTGCCGCAACGCCATGGGCGACCGTGCCGCCCTGGTGCCGGTCAAGACGGGTGGCGTCGCCGCCTCGCAGTGAGTTACTCGGCGGCCTGGGCTTGCTTGCCGCGCTTGGCCTCGATCTCGTTGACCGCCTGCACCACGGCGTCGAACGTCAGCATGGTCGAGGCGTGCCGCGCCTTGTAGTCGCGCACCGGCTCCAGCACCGCGATATCGGCCCATTTGCCGTTTTTGGGCGGCGGACCGTTTTCTTTCAGCATCTTGCGCACCGTGTCG
Source organism: uncultured Alphaproteobacteria bacterium (assembly GCA_963727555.1). Classification (GTDB taxonomy): domain Bacteria; phylum Pseudomonadota; class Alphaproteobacteria; order Rhizobiales; family Xanthobacteraceae; genus Pseudolabrys. The sequence continues at coordinate 274,170 of CAVSGT010000008.1, forward strand.
CGTAGGTCACGCAGTTCCTGCGGCGTCGAACCGACGATATGGCGCGCCATGATCGAGGACGAGGCCTGGCCGAGCGCGCAGGCCTTCACGTCATGGGCGAAATCGGTCACCACCGGTCCGTCCATCTTGACGTCGACGGTCACGGTCGAGCCGCACAGCTTGGACAGAGCGGTGGCGCTGGCGTCGGGCGCCGGCAGGCGTCCCAGGCGCGGGATATTACCGGCCAGTTCCAAGATTCGGCTGTTGTAAACGTCATTGAGCATTGCAGATTTGCCGATTTCGCCGGTTCCGTGGATTGCCTCGGCCGCCCAAACCAATATATAGGGACTGGCCCTGAGGCGCGAGAAGGGGTTCTCGCGCCGGCTATGGCTTTTGCCATAAAATGGGAATGCAGCGTCCCGCGCCCGCACGGGCTACCGACGCGGCCACCCCGGTGACACATCCGGCGCTGCTCTTTGAGCAAGCGGCGGTCGAACGGAGAGACCCGTCATGGACGTCAAGAACACCACCAATGTCGCTGCCTGGCCCAAGCAGGGCCTGTCCGAGCATGTGCGGGCGGCGCCGGCCCCGGCGGTGCCGCGCCCGTCGCGCGAACAGGCAGAAGCCGCCGTGCGCACGCTGATCGCCTATATCGGCGACGATCCCAACCGCGAGGGCCTGCTGGAGACGCCGAGACGGGTGATCGGCGCCTACGACGAGGTTTTCCAGGGTTATCGCGAATGCCCGGTCGAGGTGCTTGACCGCACCTTCAGCGAGACCGGCGGTTATGACGATTTCGTGCTGGTCAGGGACATCACCTTCAACTCGCATTGCGAGCACCACATGATGCCGTTCTGCGGCAAGGCGCACGTCGCCTATATGCCGGTGGATCGCGTGGTGGGCCTGTCGAAGCTCGCGCGCCTGGTCGACGTCTACGCCAGGCGCCTGCAGACGCAGGAGCATCTCACCTCCCAGGTGGCCACCGCGATCGACGAGATCCTCAAGCCGCGCGGCGTAGCGGTGATGATCGAGGCCGAGCACACCTGCATGTCGCTGCGCGGGGTGGAGAAGCCGGGCGCGCTGACGGTGACCACGCATTTCGCCGGCGCCTTCCGCGACGACGCCAATGAGCAGGTCCGCTTTATGACGTTGCTGCGCGGGCAGCGGTAACCAGCGCGGCTTCGTATCCTAGCGCTATGACCTCTCGCTTGGTCATGGCCGGACCTGATCCGGCATCCATGATGGTGTGCCATGAGGTTGATCGTACGCGAGGTATTCGCTGGGAAATTCCTCATGGATGCCCGGGTCAAGCCCGGGCATGACGCGGAAATTGTGGCGCGCGCATTCGTTCCGATAGTGCGGTGATTGCTATGGCGGATAAGTCGTCTGACATCGAAGAAGGCACGGCCTTCACGCCCAAGTTCGACGCCGATGGGCTGATCACCGCGGTGGTGACGCACGCCGCGAGCGGCGACGTGCTGATGGTCGCGCATATGAATGCCGAGGCGGTCGCCAAGACCATCGAGAGCGGGGAAGCCTGGTATTACAGCCGCTCGCGCAAAGCCCTTTGGAAAAAAGGCGAGAGCTCCGGCCACGTCCAGCGCGTCAAGGAACTGCGGGTCGATTGCGATCAGGACGCGCTCTGGCTCAAGGTGGAGCAGGTCGGGCCCGGCGCCTGCCACACCGGCCGGCGCTCGTGCTTCTACCGCGCCGTTCCGCTCGGGCGCAGCGGTGCGGTGACGCTCGAATTCCGCGACGGCGATAAAACCTTCGACCCCAAGGCGGTCTACGGCAAGTCATGAGCGGCGCCCGCCTCGACTTGCGCCTCGACACGCGCGAGCGCGGCACGGTCGCCTATCTCACCGTCGACAACCGGGCCAAGCTCAATACGCTCGACAGCGCGCTGATGACCGCGTTCATCGGCGAGGTCGAGGCGCTGGCGGTGCGCGAAGACTTGCGCGCGCTGGTGCTAAGCGGCGCCGGCGACAAGGCCTTTATCGGCGGCGCCAATATCGAGGAAATGGCCGCACTCGATCGCGACAGCGCGCGTGATTTCATCACGCTGGTGCACCGGACCTGCGATGTCTTGCGCCGTTTGCCGGTGCCGGTGATTGCAGCGATCGACGGCTACGCGCTGGGCGCCGGTCTGGAAGTGGCGGTGTCGTGCGACCTGCGCGTCGCAACAAGCCGCGCTAAATTCGGTATGCCCGAGGTGAAAGTCGGCATTCCCTCGGTAGTGGAGGCAGCGCTCATCCCGCGCCTGATCGGCTATGGCCGCGCGCGCGAATTATTGATGCTGGGCGAGATCGTCGGTGCCGACACGGCGTTGCGCTGGGGGCTCATCGAGCGCGTGGTGGCGCCGGAGGCAATCGACAGCGAAGTCGAGAGCATGGTGACGGCGCTGTTGGCCGCCGGGCCGCAAGCGTTACGCCAGCAGAAGGCGTTGATGCGAGCCTGGGAGAGCCTGCCGGTCGACGATGCGATCGCCGCCGGAATTGATGCCTTTGCCCGCGCCTACCAGACCGACGAGCCGAAGCAAATGCTGTCGGCCTTCGTCAAGCGCAAGCGCGATTAGTGACGCTCAGACTTTCGTTTTTTTCGTGCTCTCCAGCAGCGCCTGCGCGCGCGCCAGATGCGGGCGGTCATACATCTTGCCGCCGATGCCGACTGTGCCGGCGCCCGGCTGCGCCGCGAAGGCGGCGACGATCGCTTTCGCCTGTTCGATCCGCTCAGGGCTCGGCGCGAATACCGCGTTGATCACCGGCACCTGCGCGGGATGAATGGCGAGCCGCCCGGTGAAGCCGTCGCGGCGCGCGAGCTCGGTGTCGCGGCGCAGAGACGTCGGCATTGCGGAAATCGACATGGATGGTTTCGATTGCCGGCACTTTGGCTGCCGCCGCGCCCAACAGGCACATCGCGCGCGCCAGCCGGTAGGGCTCGGTCAGCGTGCCGTCGGCCTCGCGGTTGGCTTGCGCGCCGAGCTCGGCCGACAAATCCTCCGGGCCCCAGGTCAAGCCGATCAGGCGCTTGCTGCAATCGCAGAAGGTGCCGGCGAGGAAAAATCCCATCGCCAATTCCACCGACTGCGCCAAAATCTTGATCGAACCTTCCGGCAGGCCGGCGATGGCCTCGCGCGCGGTGAGCTTGGCGTCGAGATGCGTGACCGAAACGCCGCCTTCGGCCTTGGGAAACAGCACCGCGTCGGGGTTGCCCGCGACGATGGCATCGAGATCGGCGTCGGTCATGCCGGTGTCGAGGCCGTTAATGCGCACCAGCAGGCGCGGGCGCTCTTTCTTGCTTTGTTGAGCTTTGAGGAAATCGAGCGCCGCCTTGCGCGCCATCTCCTTGCGGTCGGGCGCGATCGAATCCTCAAGATCGACAATGACGCCATCGGCGCCGGCGGCCATCGCCTTGTCGAGCTTGGAGCCGCCGTCGGCGGGGACGAACAGGAGGGAACGCATCGCGGTTGCCATCACGCAGCGTTCAGGACTGCTTTTTTGACAGCTTGGGGTAAGGCGATCGGACGAAAAAATCTCTTCGGATAAAGATAATCCTCGCCCGATTCATCAATGATGCGCACAAGCCCATGCCCGCCCGCTTCGGCGTCCCGGAGTGCCACATAAATCTTGCGCCTTTCGAGGGATGCTGAATAGCCGTTGTTGTCAACGCAAACGACCAGATGTTTTGCTGCAGTTTTCGCCATGGGTTTTCGTATCTTCATAGTAGGTGCTTAATCTTGAATTCGTGCCGACCGATTCCGCTTGCCTCATACCAGTGTAGCTCAGCTTTATGGATTGAACCATCCGGCAGGCGTATTTGCGCAACGCCTTTGCGCTTTCGCCAGCGGCCGCGTCCATAGATGCGTCGCAATCGCGCGACTTCCCGGATTCCAGCGCCGGTTGCGAAAGTCTCGATGTTCGAAATTTCACCCAGAATTTCGAACGGCTGAGACACGCGTCGACGCTTACTTCGGCCGCATCACGATAAACGCGTTGCGGTGGCATTCGGCCACCAGCGTGCCGTCCTGCTTGAAGGCCTTGTGATGGAATTCGACGACGCCGGCGCCGGGGCGCGATTTCGACTCGCGCTTGCTCACCACCTCGGTCGTGCAATGCACGGTGTCGCCCTCGAACAGCGGCGCCGGAAACTTCACGTCGCTCATCCCGAGATTGGCGATCGTGGTGCCGACCGTCATGTCGGAGACCTGGATGCCGATCATCAGGCCGAGCGTGAACAGCGAATTCATCAGCGGCTGGCCCCATTCGGTCTCCTGCTCGCAGAAATGCCGGTCGATATGCAGCGGCTGCGGGTTGAGCGTCATGTTGGAGAACAACATGTTGTCCATCTGCGTCACCGTGCGGGTGTAGCGGTGCTCGTAGGTTTTGCCGACCTCGAAGTCCTCGAAGTAAAGCCCGCCGCGCTTGTGGCGTTGGATGGTGTCCTGCATGGCAATTCTCCTCGCAAAGGGCCGGCGGGCCGGGGGTGCCGTTAAGGCTTCATTTACCATAATTACCCATGGTCCGCAGCGGGCCGCAAAAGCCCATATCAGCCGTGTTCTTCCGAAGGCAACCCGATGGGCGTCGATTCCGTCGCCGCCGGCGCGGCACCGCAGATCACCGGCGCGATCCGGCAGGCGGCGAGCACGACCGGCATCAGCTTCGACTATCTGCTCACCACCGCGAAAATCGAATCCAACTTCAACCCGGCGGCGCAGGCGTCGACCTCGTCGGCGAAAGGTCTTTATCAATTCATCGACCAGACCTGGCTCGCCACCATGAAGATCGCCGGCGCCGCGCTCGGCTACGGCCGTTATGCCGACGCCATCACGCGCAATCCGGACGGCAGCTATCAGGTGGCGGATGCCGCGACGCGCGCCGCAATCATGCACTTGCGCAGCGACCCGACCACAAGCGCGATGCTGGCGGGCGCTTTCACCCGCGGCAATGCCGACACGCTCACCGCCGCGATCGGCCGTCAGCCGACGGAAGGCGAGCTCTATATGGCGCATTTCCTCGGCGCCGATGGCGCGGGCAAATTGATCGGCGCGGCGATCGCGCAACCGACGGCGAACGCGGCCGCCATGTTCCCGCAGGCGGCTGCGGCGAACCAAAGCATCTTCTACGACAGCAACGGCCGCGCGCGCAGCGCCAGCGAAGTCTATGCGGTTCTCGCCGGCCGCTTTGAGATGGCGCGCGGCGGCGCACGGCCGCCCGATACCGCCGGCGTCACGGCGGCATTTGCAGCCGCGCACCAGGAGCCGCCGGCGCAGCCGGATACACGGCCGCTATTCCAAGCGATGTTCACCGACCGCAGCCAGGCGCTGACCTCGACTGTGAACAAACTATGGGCGCCGACAAAAACGCCGGGCAAGCCGGCCGGGCCGTCGCTGCAAGAGGCCCCGCCGCTCGATTTGTTCAGCGACACACGTCCCGACGTCCGCAAATTGTTCGGCACATAAGCTCGGCGCAAGCGCTGCCAACGTCGTTAATAGTTCATCAATTTCTATGGTGAACGTTTTGTTAAGCGAGCTCCGCTAATCTGACGCTGCCGTCGATGTGTGCGGCTTTAGGTAGCGTCGGGTTTTGCCATGATTGTTCGTCAGTTTCTGCAGTGGGTCCAAATCGCTCCGCCCGGCGAACGGGCGGATGCCACACTGGCGCTGGCCCGCGCCTATCTGCATTCCGATCTGTCGCCCGACGACATCGCCGCTGCCGAAGGCGCGATGATCATGTTGCTCGACGATCCGTCGCCGCTGGTGCGGCGTGCGCTCGCCGACGTCTTCGCGGCGTCGGAAAAGGCGCCGTCGGTAGTGGTGCATGCGCTCGCCACCGACCAACCCGATATCGCGATGCCGGTGCTGGCATTGTCGCCGCTGTTGCAGGATTCCGATCTGGTCGACCTGGTGGCGACCGGTCAGTCGGTAGCGCAGGCCGCCATTGCCAGCCGCGCGCAGTTGCCGCGCTCGGTGGCCGCGGCCATTGCCGAAGTGGGATCGGCGCCGGCTTGCCTCGCGCTGCTTGAAAATCCCGACGCCGATATCGCGCTGTTTTCGATTTCCCGACTGGTCGATCGTTTCGGCCATCTGGCGGCGATCCGCGAAAATCTGCTGGCGCGCGATGACCTGCCGATGACGATCCGCCAGGCGCTGCTCAACAAGCTTTCGCAGACGCTCGCCGGCTATGTCGCGTCACGCCGTTGGCTGGAACTGGAGGATGCCGAGTATTCGGCCAAGGAAGCCTGCGAGAAGGCGACGGTGGCGCTCGCCGCCGATACGCCCTACGACGAAGTCACCGATCTGGTGCGGCATCTGCGCTATAGCGGCCAGCTCACCGCCAGCATGCTGCTGCGCGCGCTGCTCTCGGGCAATGTGGTGCTGTTCGAGGAGGCCATGACGGAGCTTTCGGGCCTGCCGTTCGACCGCGTCGCCAGCTACATCCACGACAGCCATATCTCCGGCTTCCGCGCGCTCTACCGCAAGGCCGGGCTGCCCGACATTGCCTATCCGGCCTTCCGCGAAACGCTTGCCGCCATCCGCGAGGGCTTGGCGGCGGGAAGCTATGGCGGCGCCGCGCGCTTGCGCCGCCGCATGGCCGATCGCGTGCTGGCAGGCTGCGCGCGCGAGCGCGGCGCCAACATTGAGTTGCTGATGGCGCTGCTGCGTCGCTTTGCGGTCGAGGCCGCGCGCGACGAGGCCCGCAGCTTCTGCGACGACCTTGTCGCCGAAAGCCCGGCGCTGCCGCCGCTGCAGATCATCGACGACACGCGCCTGGTGGCGTGACACAAGCATCATCCGCAAGCGGATGATGCAGCGGCCATGGCCGCTTTCCAGCTGCACGAGTGCGAATGAAGCTTGCGGCCCCGCTTTTGCGGGGCCCAATGCCTTTGCCGTCAGGCGTCGGGCGCGAGCGACGGTCCCATGATCTGGTCGAGCACGTCCGGCCGATCTTGATTTTCTTGAATGAGAAACTCGTCGGTCACCTCGCGCAGCCGCTGGGTCAGCACGGCGGCGAGCTCCTTGGCGTCGGAACGGGCATATTCGCGGTAAATGGCGCGCACCGCGTCGACGTGCTGATCGACCAGCGTGACCGGAATGCTATGCGCGGCCGGGGTGTGCTCGATAAGCCGGCACAGGCTGTCGGCGGCCGCCGCCACCGCCGGATAACCGAAGGTCGCGGCCTCGCCCTTGATATCGTGCGCGGCATGGAACAGCGCTTCCGTCGTCGTCTTGTTGAAGCCGACTTTGGCGACGGCGCGGCGGGCCTGGTCGAGCCGTTCGCATTCGGATTCCATCCAGGTCGAGAATTCGGAAGACAGGTCCTCCAACGCGCGTTCGGCGCGCGCGAGCGGATCGTCGTCACCGGCTGGGTGAGGCTTGTTGGAGACCGCCTTGCGCAGCTTGTTTTCCGGCGTGATGATCTCGTGATCGCCGTAAGTCGTGACTGCCGCAATTTCTCGACGGGAGGCCATGATCGATCCTGGGTTTGTCAGCCTGGGCTGCGGACTTTGTCGAGCAGCGGCGCCTGCCGGATGACGTCGGCTTTGCCGCCTTTGCGCCGCTCGGGGCCGATGTAATTAGGATTGACGTTGCGGCGGCGGTCGGGGCCGAAATAGTTCTTGGTCTTGATGAACGGGCGCGGATTGGCGACCACGTTGACGATGCGCTGATAGAGTCCCTTGGCCGAGATCGGCTTGGCGAGGAATTCGGTGATGCCGGCGTCGCGCGCGGACACCACGCGCTTCTTCTCGGAATGGCCGGTCAGCATGATGATCGCGACATAAGGATTGGAATTGGCGCCGGGTTGGCGGATCATCTGGGTGAGCTCGAGGCCGTCGAAAATCGGCATCGCCCAGTCGGTGATGATGATGTCCGGGATATGGTGGGTGAAGGCTTCCAGGCCCGACGCGCCGTCTTCGGCTTCGTAGACCTCGCGCGCGCCGAAGCCATGCAGCAGCGTCCGCAAAATGCGGCGCATGTGGGCGTTGTCGTCGATGACGAGATAACGCAGGCGATCGAATTCGATGCGGACCATGATGCCCCGGGGCCTCGGGCCCCCTCAGCCCGGTACCTTTTGATCTGAAGCTACTGGGGTGCCGTTAAGGAAGGGTTTAGGATAAAAATGGCGGAGGCGCGCACGCGGGGGCGATATCCGCATCTTGCTGGGGGCTGCGGCTGATGAAAACGATTCTGATCCCGACCGAGGACCACGACGCCATGCCGGCGGTGCTGGAAGGCGCCCGTCTGGTTGCGAAAATATTCGACAGCTACCTGGAGGGGTTCGCGGTGCGGCCGGCGGCCGGCACCTATGTGACCGTCGAGCCGGTCAGCAGTCTGGCGATCTCGGGCGCCTTCGAGGCCGACACCGCCAACCAGTCGCGCGCGCTGTTTGAGGCCTTCATGCAGACCCACGCGGTGCCGCCGGCCACCGCGCAGGAGCCTGCCGCCTTTTCCTACGGCTGGCCGCGGGCGGAGGCGGCGGAGGACGCCTATATCGGCAGCTACGGCCGGGTGTTCGACCTGGTCGCCCTCGGCCGTCCCGGGCCGGAGCCGCAAAATCCGCGCATGCCCCCTCTGGAGACGGCGTTGTTCGACAGCGGCCGGCCAGTGCTGATCTTGCCGTCCACCGTTCCCACGACGATCGGGAGCAATGTGCTGATCTCCTGGAATCGCAGCACGCAGCAGTCGCGTACCAACGCCTTCGCGCTGCCGCTGCTACGGCTTGCCGAGCAGGTCACCGTGTTGACCGTGGAAGGCAGCACGCCCTCCGGTCCCTCGGGCGAGGAGGCCGCGCGCCATTTGCGCCGGAACGGCGTCAAGGCGACCGCGTTAAACGTCAAGCCGGGTGACCGCTCGATCGGCGAGGCGACGCTCGATCACGCGGCCCGGCTCGGCTGCGACCTGCTGGTCAAGAGCGCTTACACGCAAAGCCGGTTGCGTCAGATGATCTTCGGCGGCGCCACGCGTCATATTTTAGGCCATGCGACCTTGCCGGTCCTGATGGCGCATTGATAAGCATCTCGTCCGCACGCAGCAGGATCCCAACCATTTGTCGACCGGTTCCGATCAGAGTCAGCGCCCCGTAGCCCCCGGTCCGGCGCAGTATCCGGCGTTCCTGACGGTCTTCCCGTCGATCATGCTGCCGATGTTCCTGGCGGTGGTGGATCAGACCATCGTCGCCACCGCCTTGCCGGCGATCGCGGCGGGCACCGGGGAAGTCGACCGCGTCTCATGGATCGTCGTCGGCTATTTGATCGCCTCGACCATCGCGGCGCCGATCTACGGCCGGCTGGGCGATGCCTTCGGACGCCGCCGCCTGATGTTCGCGGCGCTCGGCGTGTTCATCGTGGCGTCGGTGGCGTGTGCGGCCGCGCCGACGATCGGATGGCTGACGCTGGCGCGCGTGCTGCAGGGCTTGGGTGGTGGCGGGCTGATGACGCTGTCGCAGGCCTTGATCGGCGAAGCAATCCCGCCGCGCGAGCGCGCCCGCTACCAAGGCTATCTTTCCGCGGTTGCGGTCAGCGCCAATACCTTCGGCCCCGTGGCCGGCGGTTATCTGAGCGAGCATTTCGGCTGGCAGTCGATCTTCCTGGTCAATGTGCCGATCGGGCTCGGAGCGATCCTGCTCACCATGCGGCTGCCGAACCGCGCACCGGTCGGGCACAAGTGGCAGGCCGACCCGGGCGGGCTGGTGCTGTTCACGATCTTCGTGGCGACAACGCTGTTGGCGCTGGAGCAGGCGCAGCGGGTAAATCTCAGCATATTGCCTTTGGCCGGCGGGCTGCTCGCAGCCGGCATCATCGCGCTGGTTCTGTTGGTGCGCCACGAAAGCCGGGCGCCGTCGCCGCTCATTCCGCTCGGCCTGTTGCGCCAGTCGGCAATCTGGCACAGCGACGCCATGGCCGCCTGTCACGGCGCCGCGCTGGTCGCATTGATCACGTTTTTGCCGGTCTATCTGGAAGTGGTGCGCGGCATATCGCCGTCGAACACCGGCCTGCTGCTGGTTCCGTTCACCATCGGGATCGGCGCCGGTTCGCTGATCACCGGCAGGCTCATGCACAAGACCGGGCTGACCACGGCATTTCCGATCGTCGGCCTCGCGGTGGCCACCGCCATTCTGTTGGTTCTTGCAGTCTGGGCGCCGCAATTCGGCAACGCCGCCTTTGCCGGGCTGCTGCTGTGGCATGGTTTGTTCATGGGCACGACCATGGGGGTGGTGCAGGTCACAGTGCAAAACGCATCGGGGCCAAAGCGGCTGGGCGAGGCGGCGGCCTCGGTGCAATTTTCCCGCTCGATTGGCGCGGCCTTCGGCACCGCGCTGGTGGCGGCAGTATTGTTCGCGGTGCTGTCGTTGAAAAACCCGGAAACCGCGCGCGTCTTTGCCGGCATGGTCGAAAGCGGACCGAGCGCGATCGCCGGATTGCCGCAAGCGCAACGCGCGACCATTCAGGCCGATATCACGGAAGCCTTTCGCGCCGCCTTCCTGTTGATCGCGGCATTCACCATGGGCGGCTTCTTGCTCGCGCTCACTCACCCGATGCGGCGGATTTAAACGCGACGATCAGTGCCGATGGCGCCGCCAAGAGCGATACGGCGGGCGCCAGTCGCAGGCGAACCCGATGTAGTCGCCATACCGCGGATGAATGCTGGTGATGTGCGCGACCTCGCCGTATTGCGCGCAGTGCGCCGCCGCCCATTGACGTGCAATACGCTGATGCTGCGGCGACCAGGTGATGATGCCGCCGGTGTCGTTGCCGGTGAGGCCGGGTCCGGGATCGGCGGCGGCCGTCAGGCTCCAGCCGATCGCCAGCACGAACGTCGCCGTCCTGATGCAGTTCATGGTGCCACCATGTCTTGCCGCGTGAATCGTTTTCGCGCCGAACGCTAAAGGCAACGCGCTTCAAGTCTTCAGCAGAGTCGCCATGATTCGCTCACGCGTCAACGGCAAATCGCGGATGCGGGCGCCGATCGCGTGCGACACCGCGTTGCCGATGGCGGCGGCGGTGGGGCCGGCGGTCACTTCGCCGACGCCGAGCGGCACCTCGTCTTTGCTTTCGACCAGGGCGATGTCGATCTCCGGCACCTCGCTGAATTTCAGCACCGGGTAAGTCTCCCAGTCGATCGAGGCAACGCCGTTATCGAAGCGGACTTGTTCCTTCAGCACCCAGCTCGCCGACTGGATGATGCCGCCTTCGAGCTGATTGAGCACGCCATCCGGATTGACCATGAGGCCGGAGTCGGCCGCGCACCAGACGTGCCGCAGGCTGATTTCCTCGTCGACGTCCAACTCGACCACGACGGCGGCATAGCCGGCGCGGTTCTTGTAGCGCGCGAAGGCGATGCCACGCCCGCGTCCGCTACCGCCCGGCGCGTCGGCTTTCCAATTCGCCATGATGGCGACTTTCTCGATCACCGCGCGGGCGCGGGGATCGGCGGTGAGCGACAGGCGATAGGCGACCGGATCCTGGCCGGCGCGCTCGGCCAGCTCGTCGACGAAGCATTCGAGCGCGAACACGTTGGCCATGGCGCCGAGCCCGCGCAGCGAAGACACGCGCACCGGCGTCTCCGGCACCAGATGGTGGATGATGCGCTTTGCCGGAATGTCGTAGAGCGGTTCGGCATTGCGGGTGCCGCCGCCGCCATTGGCCTCCGGCACGTCGGTCGGCGGCGGCAGCGGCAGCGGATCGGGCAGGGCCTGGCCGCCGAGCAGCGGGCTGCCGCCGCCCGGGCGGCCTTGGTGGGTGCCGCTCCAGATTTCCGTGGTCCAGTCGGTAGGCTTGCCATTCTCGTCGAGCAAAGCGCGCGTCTTGACCACCATGGCCGGGCCTTTCGGCTCGTAGACGAATTCCTCCTCGCGCCGCCAGCGCACCCGGATCGGCTTGCCGGGCATCTGCATGGCGATAATGGCGGCGTCGGCGGCGGCGTCGTCGGCACCGTTATGGCCGTAGCAGCCGGCCCCCTGCACGTGGTGCACCGTGATGGCGGAGGGGTCGAGCTTGAGGGTGCGCGCCAGCGCCCCGCGCAGCGGGAAAACGCCCTGGCAATGCGTCCACACCGTCAGGTGGCCGTCGCGGAATTCGGCGAGCCCGCAGGACGGCCCAATCGAGGCATGGGCGAGATGCGCCTTGCTGTAGGTCGCCTCGACGCGCTGGCGCCCTTGCGCATCGTCAGGCTCGGGTGGGCCGATCAGGCGGTCGATGGCCGGCCGTTGCAAGAGCCAAGAAGCCTCCTGCTGCAGCGGGGCCGGCGCCTCGACGTCCTGCCAAGCGACATGGTTGGGCGCTGCCGCTCCCGCAGCCTCGACCGCGGTTTCGTTATCGCCGACGATGGCCAGGAAATTGCCGTTGCGCACGAACGCGACGGGTCCTTTGGCGGCGCGCTTGATGGCCGCCTCGTCGACGGATGCGATGGTGGCGCCGCGGTTGGGCTGGCGCACGACGCGCGCATGCACCATGCCGGCAAGCTGCATGTCGTGGATGAAGATCGCTTCGCCGAAAACTTTCGCCGGTAGATCGAGGCGGGTGCTGCTCTGCCCAATGGTCGTAAAGTCGGCGGCGCTCTTGCGCCGGCCGGCGCCGGTTGCCTTGACGGCGAGATCGACGGCGGCGGCCAGCGTCCAATAGTCCTGCCCGGTCGATACGCCGTTGCGGTAGATCTTGCCGTCGCGAATGGACAGCTCGGCGACCGGGCAGCCGAGCACCTTGGCCGCTTGCGCCAGGAACAGCGCGCGCACGTCGGCGCAGGCCTGCCGCATGGCGACGCCGCCGAATTGGATCGACTGGCTGCCGGCGGTGTAGCCCTCGTTCGGCGTCAGTTCGGTATCGCCGGAGCGGATGGCGATGCGCTCCATGCCGACGTCGAGTTCGTCGGCGGCGATCTGCGCCATGGCGGTGAGCACGCCTTGGCCGATCTCCACGCGGCCGGTCGACACGGTGACCTTGCCGGGCGCCGGAAACGACACCCAGCGCTCGAGGCTCGGATTATCGTTGAGCGGACCGGGAAGGGGCGCATTCATGGAGACGCTCCCGCCTGCATCGTGGCAGCCGCCTTGGCAACCGCGCGCAAGATACGGTTATGCGCGCCGCAGCGGCAGATATTGCCGTCGAGCGCCTCGGCGATCTCCGCTCGCGACGGCGACGGGTTGCGGTCGAGCAACGCCTTGGCCGAGATCAAAATGCCGGACAGGCAATAGCCGCACTGGCCGGCCTGCTCGTCGAGAATGGCTTGTTGCAGCGGATGCGGGCGCTCGCGCGTGCCGAGACCTTCGACAGTGGTGATCGCTTTGCCGGCGATGGCCCAGGTAGGCTTGCCGCAGCTTTTTTCCGGCTTGCCGTCGATCAGCACCATGCAACTGCCGCACTGCTCAAGCCCGCAGCCGAAACGCGTGCCCATCAGGCCGCACTCGTTGCGCAAGACGTTGAGCAACGGCGTCTCCTCATTGTCGAGCGCGACGCCGACCGGTTTGCCATTCACCGTGAATTCGAATGTCTGCGGCATGGTTCAGAATCCGAACTGCTCACGCAGAATGCGCTCGTCGAGATTATGACCGGGGTCGAACAGCATATCGATCGAGATCGAGTGGTCCATGCCGACATCGACTCGGCGCACCGAGCGCACCTCGTCGGAATCGGCGACGGCGGCGACCGGCCGCTTGTCGGGATCCATAACCTCGATAGTGACTTTCGCCTTGTCCGGCAGGAGCGCGCCGCGCCAGCGCCGCGGTCGGAACGGGCTGATCGGGGTGAGCGCCAGCAGCGGCGCATTGATCGGGATGATCGGTCCCTGCACCGACAGGTTATAGGCAGTCGAACCGGCCGGCGTCGACACCAGCACGCCGTCGGCGATGAGCTCGGCGAGCCGCTCTTGCCCGTCGATCAGGATGCGCAGATTGGCGGCCTGCGCGCTCTGGCGGAACAGCGACACCTCATTGATGGCGCGATGCTCATGGATGCGCTCCTGCGCATCGCGCGCACGCATCACCAGCGGATGGATCACGGTGATATGGGCGGCTGCGATCCGCTCCGGCAGACGCTCCTCGGAGAATTCGTTCATCAGGAAGCCGATGGTGCCGCGATGCATGCCGTAGATCGGCTTGCCGGAGGTCATGAACTTGTGCAGGGTCTGCAGCATCAAGCCGTCGCCGCCGAGCGCGACGATGACATCGGCTTTGTTCGGATCGCAATTGCCGTAGCGCTTCTCCAGCCGCGCATAGCCATCGCGCGCCTCCGGCGACTGGCCGGCGACAAAGGCGATGTGCTGGAAACGCTGGGCCTGGGGGTTCATGAAAGGACCTGAGAATGGAACGCGCGGTGCTCGTCTATACGACTTGGCCCTCGATTGTCGAGGCGGAGGCCGCGGGCCGCAAAATCGTCGAGCAACGGCTGGCGGCCGGCGTCAATATCGTGCCGGGGATGATTTCGCACTATTGGTGGCAAGGCAAAATCGAGCGCGCCGAAGAAGCGGGGATGATCGTCAAGACCCGCGCCGCGCTCGCCGAGGCGGTACGGGCGATGGTGCAGGAACTGCATTCCTACACCACACCGGCGATCGTGGTGCTGCCGGTCGAAAGCCTCGATGCGGCCTATCATCAGTGGATCGTTGACGAGACGGCTGGCGCCGGCTGAAGCGCCCCGGTCCCGCCGCGGTTTCGACACCGCCGGGTCCGCAACCTGAACATCACCTGAAAATCGACTTCAGTGCGGGTTCAGCGCCCGCGGTGCAAATTCGCCGGCAGGATCGGCGAACGGCCGGTCAGCCGATTGGACAAGCGGGTCGACGGCAGACCCTTCAGTTGCAGAGGATTCCCCCATGTTGAGAACGATTGCAGCCGCCATTGTGGCGGCGAGCCTGATCGCGGGTCCGGCGCTGGCGCAAGGCAATGCGCCGACGACGTCCGGCCAGCCGACGATGAAGGCCGATACCACCAAGGTCACCAAGACCAAGAAGCACGTTGCCAAAGCGACCAAGCACCGCCGACACATCGCCAAGGTGAAGGTCGTCAAGCACAAGAAGCACGTGGCCAAGGTCTTCAAGCACCGCAAGCACATTGCCAAAGCGGTGAAATATCCCCGGCACGTCGTCAAAATCGTGAAGCACAAGTCGCACATTGCCAAGGCGAAAAGCATAAAACACATCAAGCACGTCAAGCACATCGCCAAGGCAAAGCTGTTGAAGCACAAGAAGCACGCGGCCAAGGCCAAGCTCATCAAGCACAACAAGCACCTCAAGAAGGCCAGCTGATCGCTGGCCTGCCGAACCCCAGCGCGGCGACGGACAAGCACCGCCGGTGGCGGTGCTTGACTCGTCCGCGCGTTCAAGAGAACATTTTGCCGTGCTGGTTCCCCGGGTGATTCCGGGGACGAAAGAGGGAACACGGACACGACAATCCGTGGCTGCCCCCGCAACTGTGAGCGGCGAGCTACTCGTCCAGCGATGGCCACTGGGAAACTGGGAAGGCCGGACGAAAAGCAACGACCCGCGAGCCAGGAGACCTGCCAGCGCGGTCACCCAACCGGTGGACGGGGCGTCCATACGGAGCGGTCTTTCGCAGCGGTGACATCGGTACCGGTGCGAAGGCCGTGAGAGGCTCTATCTCCCACGACTTCGATCTTGGTGGCGACGCGCGCTGCACAATGGCGTGGCTCGTCCTCAACGGTCCTTCGCATCGGGCTTGGTCTCACCCGATGCGTCCGCCATGCGCGGGCGCAAACGAAGGAACGTTGTGTCATGGGAATTGCACAGAGACTTACCGGCGCCGCATTGGCGCTGAGCGCATTGTTGCCGCATGAGGCGCACGCGCAGAGCACCACGCTAGTTCTGCCGACGATCGATGTGTCCGTCAGCCGGCTCGGCGCCGGCATCACCGGCACCTCGACCAGCGTGATTACGGCCGAGGAGATCGCGCAGTCGCCGGCGCAAGACTTGCCGGAAATCATCGGCCAGCAGGCCGGGATTCAGATCCAACACATCGGCGCCGGGGTCAACGGCGCGCGCGACGTGGTCGACATGCGCGGATTCGGCGCCAGCGCGACGTCGAACGTGCTGGTGCTGGTCAACGGCCGCCGCTTCAACGATTTCGATCTGCAGGGCTTCGACTTCTCCTCGATCCCGCTCAACAGCATCGAGCGCATCGAGATCACGCGCGGCAACAGCGGCGCGGTCCTGTACGGGGACGGCGCGGTCGGCGGCGTCATCAACATCGTCACCAAGACCGGCGCCGGCATGCCGGGCGGCGCGCGGCTCGAAGGCGCGGCCGGTACGTACCGCTACCGGGAAGGACGCGCCTCGGTGACCGGCTCGTGGGGTCCTTGGTCGACGGCGCTCAGCGGCCTTGGCATTCGCACCGACGGCTATCGTGAGAACGGCCAGCTTCACCAGAGAGATTTCAACGGCGACGTCCGCTACCTCACGGGCGAGGGCAGCGGCTATTTCAACATGAGCACCGACGATCAGAAGCTCGGCCTGCCGGGCGGGCGGCTGGTCGACCTCACTACCGGGGTCAACGAACTGGTCACCGATCGCCGGGGCGCCGCCACCCCGAACGACTTCGCCAACAAGCAGGGGCAGAATTACATCCTCGGCTTCACCCGCATGCTGGCGCCGGGCGCCGAACTGATCGTGGACGGCAGCCTGCGCCGCAAGGCGCAGCAGGCCGAGTTGTTCTTCATGGGCTCGCCCTACAACGGGGTCAGAACCGACCTGACGACGGGCTCGGTCACGCCGCGCTTCAAGCTCGACAGCGATATTTTCGGCATGCCGGTCAAGGTGCTCACCGGCTTCGACTACTACCGTACGGCCTATTCGTCGTCGCGCGCCAAGGATCTGATGTCGACGCCCTACCACATCTTCGACATCACGCAGACGACCGCGGCGGTCTATGCCAATGGCACCTTTGCGATCCGTCCCGACACCGACGTCACCTTGGGCGGGCGCTTGCAACGTAACTCGATATCGGCGCGCGATACTTACGATCCGACCGCGCCGTTCGGCTTCGGCGATGCGCAAGGTCTGCCGCTCGACCGCAGCGAATGGCAATACGCGGCGCAAGCCGGCATCGAGCATCGCTTCAATCCGATGGTGGCGGTGTTCGGGCATGTCGCGCACGCCTTTCGTCTGCCCAATGCCGACGAACGGATCGGGCAGGCGGTGGCGTTCAATTTCCCGGCGCCGACGCCGACCAACTTCAATCTGCTCACCC
>CAVSGT010000009.1:0-48919 GCA_963727555.1 uncultured Alphaproteobacteria bacterium
AGCCCATCAGCGCGCGGTTGGCGTCGTCGTTCTCAAGGAACGGAATGAGCGCGGCGGCAACCGACACGAGCTGCTTGGGCGACACGTCCATGAAGTCGACCTTGTCGCGCGGCACCAGATGCACGTCGCCGGCATGGCGGCAGACGATCAGGTCCTCGGTCAAACGGCCGCGGTTGTCGATCGGCGCGTTGGCCTGCGCCACCGTGTAGCGGCCCTCCTCCATGGCGGAGAGATAGATGACCTCGTCGCTGACGCGGCCGTCCTTCACCTTGCGATAGGGCGTCTCGACGAAGCCGTATTTGTTCACCCGCGCATAGGTGGCGAGCGAATTGATCAGGCCGATGTTCGGGCCTTCCGGCGTCTCGATCGGGCAGATGCGGCCGTAATGGGTGGGGTGCACGTCGCGCACCTCGAAGCCCGCCCTTTCACGCGTAAGACCGCCCGGGCCGAGCGCGGACAAGCGGCGCTTGTGCGTGATCTCGGACAGCGGGTTGGTCTGGTCCATGAACTGCGAGAGCTGCGAGGAGCCGAAGAACTCGCGCACCGCGGCGGCCGCCGGCTTGGCGTTGATCAGGTCCTGCGGCATGACGGTGTCGATATCGACCGACGACATGCGCTCCTTGATCGCGCGCTCCATGCGCAACAGGCCGATGCGGTACTGGTTCTCCATCAACTCGCCGACCGAGCGCACCCGGCGATTGCCGAGATGGTCGATGTCGTCGATCTCGCCCTTGCCGTCGCGCAGGTCGACCAGCGTGCGGATCACCGCGATGATGTCGTCTTTGCGCAGCACACGCATGGTGTCGGGCGCATCGAGATCGAGCCGCATGTTCATCTTGACGCGGCCGACGGCGGACAGGTCGTAGCGCTCGCTATCGAAGAACAGCGAACGGAACATCGCTTCGGCGGTGTCGACGGTCGGCGGCTCGCCCGGACGCATGACGCGGTAGATGTCGAACAGCGCGTCCTCGCGCGTCATGTTCTTGTCGACGGCGAGCGTGTTGCGGATATAGGCGCCGACATTGACGTGGTCGATGTCGAGCAGCGGCAGTTCCTTGTAGCCGGTCTCGATCAGGCCTTTGAGGTTCTTCTCGTCGATCTCCTGGCCGGCCTCCATAAAGATTTCGCCGGTCTTCGCGTTGACCAGGTCTTCGGCGATGTAGTGGCCGATCAGTTCGTCGTCGGTCATGCGCAGGGCCTTGAGACCCTTTTCGGAGAGCTGACGCGCCTGACGCACGGTGAGCTTCTTGCCCGCCTCCACCACCACGCGGCCGGTGTCGGCGTCGACCAGATCGTTGACCGCCTTGTAGCCCTTGAGCCGGTTGGCATCGAACGGCACGCGCCAGCCTTCCTTGGCGCGCTTGTAGTTCACGTGCTTGTAGAAGGTGCGCAGGATCTCCTCGCCGTCGAGGCCGAGCGCGTACATCAGCGAGGTCACCGGAATCTTGCGGCGACGGTCGATGCGCGCATGCACGATGTCCTTGGCGTCGAACTCGATGTCGAGCCAGGAGCCGCGATACGGAATGATGCGGGCGGCGAACAACAGCTTGCCCGAGGAGTGGGTCTTGCCCTTGTCGTGATCGAAGAACACGCCGGGCGAGCGGTGCATCTGTGAGACGATCACCCGCTCGGTGCCGTTGACGATGAAGGTGCCGTTGTTGGTCATGAGCGGGATGTCGCCCATGTAGACGTCCTGCTCCTTGATGTCCTTGACCGAGCGCGCCTGCGTCTCCTCGTCGATATCGAACACGATCAGCCGCAGCGTCACTTTAAGCGGCGCGGCATAGGTCATGCCGCGCTGGCGGCACTCGTCGACGTCGTATTTCGGCGGCTCGAATTCGTATTTGACGAATTCAAGCTGCGATGAATTGGAGAAATCGGAGATCGGGAAGACCGATTTGAAAACCGCCTGCAGGCCCTCGTCGGGACGGCCGCCCTCGGGCTCCTTGACCATCAAGAATTGGTCGTAAGACGCCTTCTGAACCTCGATGAGGTTCGGCATCTCCGCCACTTCTTTGATTGATCCGAAAAACTTCCTTACGCGCTTGCGACCGGTAAACGTCTGCGCCATCGTTTCTCTCTCGATTCGATTTTGGCGGGCCAACGCGGGCGCCTCTCCGAACGGTCGCAATCCATCGCGACCATCAGGACAGGCGTCGGGGCTACCCGTTTCTATGTGATTCGGGCCTCGCCCGAACCGCCGCACTCTTCACAATCTCGTCGCGACCGGACGTTGCCGGTACACGACTGCCTCTTTTTTTGGGCCGGGCGTGCCGGCCGCCGCATTCCTCTTCGTCCGCCTTTAGTTCGAGACCCCCGGGAAAAACCCGGGGATTTCGCTTCACCTTCGAGACCCCCGGTTCTCGCACCGCTCGACCGGGGGTTTCGTTCAAGTAAGCATCCGCTTACGTCAACTCAACCTTGGCGCCGACCTTCTCGAGGGTGGCCTTGACCTTCTCGGCCTCCTCTTTGCTGACGCTTTCCTTGACCGGCTTGGGCGCTCCCTCGACCAGGTCCTTGGCCTCCTTGAGGCCGAGGCCGGTGAGCGCGCGCACTTCCTTGATCACCTCGATTTTCTTCTCGCCGACAGCGGCAAGAACGACGGTGAATTCGGTCTTCTCCTCGGCCGCGGCAGCGCCGCCGCCGGCGGCCGGTCCGGCCGCCACCGCCACCGCGGCGGCAGCGGAAACGCCCCACTTTTCTTCCAACATCTTCGCCAGATCCGCCGCTTCCAGGACGGTCAGGGTCGACAATTCGTCGACGATCTTCTGCAGGTCAGCCATTGTTCAGTTCCTATCGGTTCGAACCAGTCGGGTTTGATTCAAGAAAGAGCCATCACGCCGCAGCGCCCTTAGAGGCATAGGCCTGGACCACGCGCGCGACCTTGCCGGCCGGGGCGTTGACGAGTTGGGCGATCTTGGTCGCCGGTGCCTGAACCAGGCCGACGATCTTGGCGCGCAATTCGTCCAGCGACGGCAGCGAGGCGAGCGCCTTCACGCCGTCGAGGTCCAAAGCGGTCTTGCCCATCGAGCCGCCGAGAATGACGAACTTCTCGTTCGTCTTGGCGAAATCGACGGCCACCTTCGGTGCCGCCACGGGGTCGCCGGAGAAGGCGATCACGGTCGGCCCCTTGAGCAGGGGCTCGATGACGGCAGCGTCGGTGTCCTTCAGTGCGATCTTGGCGAGACGGTTCTTCGCGACCTTCACCTTGGCGCCCGCCAGCCTCATCTGCTTGCGCAGAGTCTGCATCTGGGCGACGGAGAGGCCGGAATAGTGAGCCACCACCACGACATTGGAGGTCTTGAAGACCCCGCTCAGTTCGGTGATGGACTCCAGTTTAGCCGCTCGATCCACTGCAAGCTCTTTCCGGTTTGGCGGTTCGCCGTTCTCTGCAACGGGATCCGCCGGTTGTGACCAGCCATCCCGCTTTCAGTTCACGCGAACCTTGAGCAGGATGACGCTCCAGAAATCCTGCCCCCCGTCACGGGCAAGCCGCGCACGGGTATCCGAGGTTCGAACCAAACTGGCGCTTCCATAACCGAAGGTCATGATTCATGACCGAGGGTCATAAACGCGCAAACTCGGGTCTCATCCCCGTCTATGCTGGCCCCGTTTCGCTACCCGACCTGCTTTCGCAGGGCGGGCCGGGTTCAAGCCTTGCGGCACCGGCAGTCTCGGACAGGTGGGTCGGTCCGTTGCCGGACTTTCCCGCGCGTCGCTACAGCCCGAAAGCAACCTCTGCCCTGCCTTTCAGATGTCCCGCCGGGATTTCCAAAAGGCTGAAGCCCAGATCACCATTGTTTTGTAAGGACGCGCAAAGGCGCGCCGACAAACCGGGCCGGCACGCCCCAATAGGTCCCATTTAGAGCTTCCGGCCGGCTTTGCCAAGGGCTTTTCGCGAATTTAACCCGTAAATCGGGCGCAAAACCGGCTGCCCGCCACTCAGGACGCCCCGGTTCCGGCCGCAAACAGGGAGGATGGTTCCACCTTCACGCCCGGCCCCATGGTCGAGGAGATCGCCACGCGATTGATGTAATGGCCCTTGGCCCCCGGCGGTTTCGCCTTCTGCACGGCATCCGCAAAGGCCTTGATGTTTTCGACCAGCTTGTCCTCCGAAAACGAGGCCTTGCCGACGCCGGCCTGGATGATGCCGGCCTTCTCGACGCGGAACTCGACCGCGCCGCCCTTGGCCGCCTTGACCGCGCCGGTGACGTCCATGCTGACGGTGCCGACCTTCGGGTTCGGCATCATGCCGCGCGGGCCCAGCACCTTACCCAGCCGCCCGACCAGCGGCATCATGTCGGGGGTGGCGATGCAGCGGTCGAAGTCGATATTGCCGTTGGTCACCTTCTCGACCAGGTCCTCCGCCCCCACCACGTCGGCGCCGGCGGCCTTGGCTTCATCGGCCTTGGCGCCGCGCGCGAAGACGCCGACGCGCACGGAGCGGCCGGAGCCGTTCGGCAGGCTGACCACGCCGCGCACCATCTGGTCGGCATGTTTGGGATCGACGCCGAGATTCATCGCGATCTCGATGGTCTCGTCGAACTTCGACTTGGCCCGTTCCTTGACCATCTTGACCGCTTCGTCGATCGAATAAGCCTTATCGCGATCAATGCCTTCGCGGACGGCCTTCATGCGTTTTGCGATTGCCATGACCGTTACTCCGCCACCGTGAGGCCCATCGAGCGGGCCGAGCCTTCGACCATCTTCATCGCAGCATCGATGGTGTCGCAGTTGAGGTCCTTCATCTTCTGCTCGGCAATTTCCTTGACCTGCGCCTTGGTCACCGAGCCCGCGACGTCGCGGCCGGGGTTCTTCGAGCCGCTCTCCAGGTTCGCCGCCTTCTTCAGGAAGAAGGACACCGGCGGCGTCTTCATCTCGAAGGTGAAGGAACGATCCTGGTAGGTGGTGATGACCACCGGGATCGGGGTGTTCTTCTCGATCTTCTGGGTCTGCGCGTTGAACGCCTTGCAGAACTCCATGATGTTGAGCCCGCGCTGACCGAGCGCCGGCCCGATCGGCGGCGCCGGATTGGCGGCGCCGGCAGGCACCTGCAATTTGAGGAATCCAGTGACTTTCTTTGCCATTTCTCAGCTCCTGCAAAAGAGCTGGCGTGCCAGCCCGTCTTGTTTCAGGTCCGTGGTGCGGATTTTGGCGGTTGGCGACCGCCTCACCTCCCACGTCGTTTCACTTCACTCTCATACTACTCTGCACGCGATCCCGGGTCTGCAGCGCACCACTTCGTGCTGCGCTGCGCCCGGGACAAGCCTTATAGCTTCTCCACCTGGGTAAATTCCAGTTCCACCGGCGTCGCGCGGCCGAAGATCGACACCGCGACCTTGACGCGCGAGCGCGCTTCGTCGACCTCCTCCACCGAGCCGTTGAACGAGGCGAACGGGCCGTCGGACACGCGCACCTGCTCGCCGACCTCGAACGACACCGAGGGCTTCGGCCGTTCGATGCCCTCCTGCACCTGATGCAGGATGCGCTCGGCCTCGGCGTCCGAAATCGGCATCGGCTTCTTGTCGGTGCCGAGGAAGCCGGTGACCTTCGGCGTGTTCTTGATCAGGTGATAGACCTCGTCGGTCAGGTCCATCTTCACCAGCACATAGCCGGGAAAGAATTTGCGCTCGGCCTCGACCTTGCGGCCGCGGCGGACCTCGGTGACCTTTTCCTTCGGCACCATGATCTCGTCGAAATGCTCGGCGAGCCCGCGCTGTTTCGCCTGTTCGCGGATCGAATCCGCGACCTTATTCTCGAAGTTGGAATAAGCGTGGACGATGTACCAGCGCTTGGGCTTGCTGGTGACGGTTGCGGCAGCAGTATCGCTCATTTTTGTGTAGGCCTTTAAGCTAGCTCTAGCCTCCGATGCCGAGCACGAAGGTCACGGCCATGCGAATGAATTGGTCCGCGACCAGGAAAAACACCGAGGCGATCGCCACCATGACGAACACCATGGCGGTGGTAATCGCCGTCTCCTTGCGCGACGGCCAAGTAACCTTGCGGGTCTCCTCGCGCACCTCCTGGAGAAACTTGAACGGAGACGTTGCCATCACTTCAGTCCTGACCGGGAACTCTTAACCGAGTCGCTATCTAGTGCCTGCCCGCGCCGTTTGCCCGGCCCCGGCGCAAAAAATCACCGGCCGACCCCGGCCTGGCAGGAGTGGAGGGACTCGAACCCCCAACCCCCGGTTTTGGAGACCGGTGCTCTAGCCATTGAGCTACACTCCTCCGGAAGCGGATGCGGCGGACCATAAGGGTCCGCCGCCGCGATGTCATGCATTATACCCGGCGGCAATGCAAGAGCGGCAAAGCCTGCGATTGGCGGGTTTGTGGGCCGGCGAGCCCCCAGGCGAGCCAAACGCCAGGTCCGACGGTAAAGTGACGTGAATCTTTTGCGTGAAGTTGAGAGTTCGCGGTTAAGCCGATGATTACAAGAGGCTTTTTAGATCGCTGGCGCTCGGGCCGCCGGCGCCCAAGCGTGTTTGACGGTCTCAAAGCGTTGCGCTTACATTGCCGCGCGATGGCACCGCGCAAGTCGGATCGATCGACCCTCTCCCTCGGCGGGCCCCCACTGCTCAACGCGAAACAACCAGGCCGGATGAGCCGTTTCGGATGACGACGATCAGTGCCAGCAAGTTCAGGTCTGGCAAGTCCCACCGCGACGAGAACTTTCCGGTGGCGTCGCGGCTGATCCATCCGCGCCACCGCGGACCGATCCTCGCTTTCTATAATTTCGTCCGCACCGCCGACGATATTGCCGACCACCCCACCCTCGCGCCGGAGCGCAAGCTCGAGCAGTTGGATCAGCTCGAGCAAGATCTACTCGGCGAAGGCGACACCAATCGCGAAGCGGTGGCCCTGCGGCTGGCGCTCGCCGAGCGCGGCCTGCCGCCGCGCCATGCGCGCGATCTGCTGACGGCGTTCCGCATGGACGTGACCAAGCTGCGCTACCGCGACTGGGACGATCTGATCCACTATTGCAGCTTCTCGGCCATGCCGGTCGGCCGCTTCGTTCTCGACGTGCACGGCGAGGACACCAAGACCTGGCCGGCCAACGACGCACTCTGCGCGGCGCTGCAGATCAACAACCACCTGCAGGATTGCCGGCAGGACTACCGCAATCTCGATCGCGTCTATGTTCCGCTGGACGCGCTGGCGGCGGAAGGCGCCGCCGTCGAAGAGCTCGGCCAAGACCGCGCTTCGCCCGCGCTGGCGCGCTGCCTGCATGGCCTTGCCCGCCGCACGCGCGGCGCTCCTGCACGAAAGCGATCCGTTTCCGTCCTTGATCGACGATCTTCGTCTTGCGCTTGAGGTTTCGGTCATCCAGGCGCTCGCCGACCGCATCACTTACATACTTGAAGCGCGCGATCCGTTGTGTGAGCGCGTGCATCTGGGCGCCGGAAGCGTCGCGATTATCGGCGCCGGCGCGGTGATCTCAGGGCTGTTGCGGCGTGTCGGACGGCGGCGCACCGCCGGCGTTCCATCGGCCGCGTGACGCATGGCTGTGTCCGCTGCCGCAAGCCCTTCGGAGAGCGCCGCCCGCACGGCATCCGGCAGCTCGTTCTATGCGGCCATGCGCATCCTGCCGAAAGCGCAGCGCGCAGCCATGTACGAGATCTACGCCTTCTGCCGCGCCGTCGACGATATTGCCGATGACCCCGGCCCCGCAGCCGGGCGCAAGGAACAATTGGAGCAATGGCGCGCGAATATCCGCGCGCTTTGCGCGGGCGAAGCACCGCCGCGTCTGCAGCGGACTCAAAACGGCGATCCAGAACTTCGGGCTTCGCCAGGATGATTTTCTCTCGGTGATCGACGGCATGGAAATGGATGTCGGCGATCCGATCCGCGCGCCGGACATGGCCACGCTCGATCTTTATTGCGACCGCGTCGCCAGCGCGGTCGGGCGTCTCTCGGTTCGTGTTTTCGGCCTTGAAGCCAACGATGGCGTTGCGCTCGCGCACCATCTCGGCCGCGCTTTGCAATTGACCAACATCCTGCGCGACCTTGACGAGGATGCCGCCGTCGGCCGCCTCTACCTTCCCGGCGAGGCTTTGCACGATGCCGGCATCGTCGCGACCGATCCCGCCGCTGTATTGTCTCATCCGGCGCTTGCGAAGGCTTGCGCCATTGTTGCCGAGCGGGCGCGTTATCATTTCCACGAGGCCGATCAGATCATGGCACGATGCCGGCGCCGTAGTGTCCGCGCCCCTAGCATCATGGGCGAAGCCTACAAATTGATTCTCGATGCGCTGCTGCGGCGCGGCTGGACAGCACCGCGCCAGCGCGTGCGCATCGGCAAGCCGCTTTTGATCTGGATTCTCTTGCGTCACGCATTCTGATGGTCACATTCGATCCACATCGTCGGCGCAGGCCTCGCCGGTCTTGCAGCGGCAACGCGCTTGAGCGCAGCCGGCATGGCCGTGACCGTGCACGAGGCCGCCAATCAGGCCGGCGGGCGCTGCCGGTCGTACCACGATCCCGCGCTCGACATGACGATCGACAACGGCAATCACCTGGTGCTGTCCGGCAATCGATCGGTGCTGGCCTATGTCGACGAGATCGGCGCGCGCGACCGTCTCGTCGGGCCTGAGCACGCCACCTTTCCATTCGTCGATCTTAAGAGCAAGGAACGCTGGACGCTGCGGCCGAACGACGGGCGCGTGCCGTGGTGGATCTTCGATTCGACGCGGCGTGTGCCGAACACCAGCGCACTCGACTATCTTGCGCTCGCGCGCCTGCTGTGGAGCGGACCGCAGCAAACGATCTGCCGACGTTCTCGATTGCGATGGCGTTCTGTATCAGCGCTTGATGCGGCCCTTGCTGCTGGCCGCGCTCAATACCGAGCCGCGCGAGGGCTCCGCTGCGCTTGCCGCTGCGGTGGTTCGCGAAACGCTCGGTAGCGGCGGGAGCGCCTGCCGGCCCTTGATCGCACGCGACGGTCTCGGCCCCGCATTCGTCGATCCGGCGCTGGCTCTCTTGCAAAGGCGCCAGGTCGCGATTCAATTCGGCCATCGCCTGCGCGCACTGACCGTCAGCGGCGGCGGCGATCGCGTATCGGCGCTGGACTTCGGCGACGAGCAACACCCGTTGCAGCCGGACGATGCCGTCATTCTTGCCGTCCCGCCGGTCGTCGCCGCTGCGCTTGTCCCCGGCGGGGTGCAAGTCCCGACCGAATTCCGCGCCATCGTCAACGCTCACTTCCGCATCGCGCCGCCGCCAAATCTCTCTCCGATCACGGGCGTGGTGAACGGCATGGTCGAATGGCTGTTCGCCTTTCCCGATCGCCTGTCCGTGACGATCAGCGCCGCCGACCGCCTGCTCGAGACACCGCGCGAGACATTGGCCGAGCAGATCTGGCGCGAGGTTGGCGTCATCGCCGGCTTGGATGCCGCCTTGCCGCGCTGGCAGATCGTGCGCGAGCGGCGTGCAACTTTCGCGGCGCTGCCGAGCGAAAACGCAAAGAGGTCCGGCCCGCAAACCCGATTCAAAAATC
Source organism: uncultured Alphaproteobacteria bacterium (assembly GCA_963727555.1). GTDB lineage: Bacteria > Pseudomonadota > Alphaproteobacteria > Rhizobiales > Xanthobacteraceae > Pseudolabrys. The sequence goes on from CAVSGT010000009.1 coordinate 9,497, forward strand.
TCATGCTGGCCGGCGACTGGACCGCGACCGGGTTGCCGGCAACGATCGAGAGCGCCGTTCGCTCAGGCCATCGCGCCGCCGAACTTGTCGGCACGGTGACGGCGCACTAGGAATATGCCTCGATGAGTGACACGACCGCAGCTTCCCGCAACGATATGGCCGAAACGGCGCTCGACGAGCCGATCCGCCGGGCCACCGACGCCCTGCTCGCATGCCAGCAGGCGGACGGTCATTGGGTCTTCGAGCTGGAAGCCGACTGCACCATTCCGGCGCAATACGTCATGCTGCGGCACTTTCTCGGCGAGGACATCGACACGGCGCTGGAGTCGAAGATCGCCGCCTACCTGCGGCGCACCCAAGGCGCGCACGGCGGCTGGGCCTTGTTCCGCGACGGCGATTTCGACATCAGCGCCAGCGTCTGCGGTTATTTTGCGCTCAAGATGATCGGCGACTCGCCGGATGCCGACCACATGCGGCGCGCGCGCGAAGCGATCCGTGCCCGCGGCGGCGCGGCGGGCGCCAACGTCTTTACCCGTTTTCTGCTGGCGCTGTTCGGCATCGTTTCCTGGCGCGCATTGCCACTGATGCCGGTTGAGATCATGTTATTTCCACGCTGGTTTCCGTTCCATTTCTCCAAGATTTCGTACTGGTCGCGCACCTCCATCGCGCCCATGCTGGTCTTGCAGGTATTCAAGCCGAAGGCACGCAACCCAAAAGGCGTCGCCATCGACGAGCTGTTCCTCAAGCCGCCGCAGAGGCTCGGACCGCCGCACAAGGCGCCACATCAGAAATGGTCCTGGTTTCTGCTGTTCCGCTTATTCGACATGCTGCTGCGGATTGCCGAACCGTTTTTTTCCAAGCGCACACGCCAACGCGCTATCGACACAGCGGTCGCCTTCGTCACCGAACGCCTCAACGGCGAGGACGGCATCGGCGCGATTTTTCCGCCCATGGCCTATTCGCTCATGATGTTCGAGACGCTCGGCTATCCGCGCGATCATCCGCTGGTTGTCACCGAGCGTGCCGCGATCGAAAAGCTTCTGGTCATCAAAGCCGACGAGGCCTACTGCCAGCCCTGCGTGTCGCCGGTCTGGGATACCGGGCTGGTGTGCCACACCCTGATGGACGTCGGTACCGATGCGGCAAACGAGCGGGTGGCGCGCGGACTGCGTTGGCTCGAACCGCTTCAAGTCCTGGACTTCGAGGGCGATTGGATCGACCGGCGCCCGGGTCTGCGGCCGGGCGGCTGGGCCTTCCAATACGCCAACGCCCACTACCCCGACGTCGACGACACCGCGGTGGTGGCGATGGCGATGGATCGCGCCGACGGCGTTGCGGACAAGCCGCTTTATCGCAACGCCATTGCGCGCGCGCGCGAGTGGATCGTCGGCATGCAGAGCAAGAACGGCGCCTGGGGCGCCTTCGACGCCGACAACGACTATCAATATCTCAACAACATCCCCTTCGCCGATCACGGCGCCTTGCTCGATCCGCCGACCGAGGACGTCACCGCGCGCTGCGTGTCCATGCTGGTGCAGATCGGCGATCGACTGGAGACGTCGCCGGCTCTCACCCGCGCCGTCGACTATTTGCGGCAAACCCAGTTGCCGGACGGCAGTTGGTACGGACGTTGGGGCATGAATTACATCTATGGCGCCTGGTCGGTGCTGTGCGCGCTCAATGCGGCCGGGATCGAGGCGCAGGCGCCGGAAATGCGCAAAGCCGCCCGCTGGCTCACTGCCATTCAGAACCCCGACGGCGGCTGGGGCGAGGACGGCTCAAGCTACAAGCTCGACTACAAAGGCTACGAGCCGGCGCCCAGCACCGCCTCGCAAACGGCCTGGGCGCTGCTCGGGCTGATGGCCGCCGGCGACATCGACAATCCGGCGGTCGCGCGCGGTCTCGACTATCTGACGCGCACGCAAGGCGACGACGGCTTCTGGCAGGAAGAGCGCTACACCGCCACCGGTTTTCCGCGCGTGTTCTACCTGCGCTACCACGGCTATTCGAAGTTCTTCCCGCTGTGGGCGATGGCGCGCTACCGCAATCTGAAGAAGGCAAACAGCAAGCGGCCGGCCTTCGGGATGTAAGGCCGGCCGCGAACTCGTTTCAAAGCGACGCGGGCGCCGCTATTTGGCGGCGATCGGCTCCTTGGCCTTTGCGTCAGTGTCTTTGGTATGGATTTCGTCCAGCATTTTCTGCACGTGCGCCGAATAGACGTATTGCGCCGGCCGCTGACGATCGAGCGGAATTTCCGGCGCCATCGCGCCGTCGGTGCGCGCGCCGCCCAAGGCCACCTTCAAGGCCTTGAGCGGATGCGAAATCGCGTCATTGACCGCGGTCGCCTCGTAGCCGCTGTGCACCATGCAGTCGGCGCACTTTTCATAGTTGCCGGTGCCGTAGGCGTCCCAATCGGTTTCCTCCAGCAGCTCGCGGAAGGTCTTGGCGTAGCCCTCGCCCAGCAGGTAGCAAGGCCGCTGCCAGCCGAACACCGTGCGGGTCGGATTGCCCCAGGGCGTGCACTTGTATTCCTGATTGCCGGCCAGGAAATCGAGATAAAGCGTCGATTGGCTGAACGACCACCGGCGGCCGCCGCGCCCGTGCCGCAGCACGTCGCGGAAGAATTGCTTGGCCTTGCTGCGGTTGAGGAAGTGCTGCTGATCGGGCGCCCGCTCATAGGCGTAGCCCGGCGCCACCGTGATGCCGTCGACGCCCATCGCGCTGACGGTGTCGAAAAAGCGCGCCACCCGTTCGGAATCGGAATACTTGAATAGCGTGCAGTTGATGTTGACCCTGAAGCCGCGCTCCTTGGCCTTGCGGATCGCCGCGACGACGCGGTCGTAGACGCCGTCCTGGCAGACGGCATGGTCGTGCATCTCGCGATCGCCATCGAGATGCACCGACCAGACGAAGAACGGGCTCGGCTCATATTGATCGAGCTTCTTCTCCATCAGCAGCGCATTGGTGCACAGATAGACGAATTTCTTGCGCGCGATGATGCCTTTGACGATTTTCGGCAGTTCCTTGTGCAGCAACGGCTCGCCGCCGACCAGCGACACCACCGGCGCGCCGCATTCCTCCACCGCCTCCATGCATTGTTCGTATGACAGCCGCTGGTTCAGGATCTTGTCGGGATAGTCGATCTTGCCGCAGCCGGCGCAGGCCAGATTGCAGCGGAACAGCGGCTCGAGCATCAGCACGAGCGGGTAGCGCTTGCGCCGCTTCAGCCGCTGCTTGAGCACATAGGCGCCGACATAGACCTTCTGTAACCAAATAATTCCCACGGGTCAGTCTCTCTTTCGTTTCGTCTGCATGCAGTTGTCGCGATCAGGCGCGGCCGAACGCGTCGACCATCGTCACGTCCGCGACTTCGGTCGGCAGCCGGAATTGTACCGTCTCCTCACGACCATCAAGTGTCGAAATTTCGACCGGTCCGAGGCGGCGCAACGCATCGATGACGCCCTCGACCAGCACTTCCGGCGCCGACGCGCCGGCGGTCAGCCCGACCACGCGCGCGCCGCGGACGAATTCCGGCATCAGCTCCGTTCCGTCGGCGATCAGATAAGTCGGCTTGCCGGCTTCCTCGCCGATTTCGCGCAGCCGATTGGAATTAGAACTGTTCTTGGCGCCGACCACCAAGATCACATCGACCAGGTCGCTGAGCTGACGCACGGCGGTTTGCCGATTCTGCGTGGCATAACAGATGTCGCGCGTTTCGGGTCCCTCAATGTCGGGGAACCGGCGCTGCAGAGCACTAATGATGCCGCGGGTATCGTCGACGCTCAACGTCGTCTGCGTGATGTAGGCGATCGGCGTATTGGGCGGGATGTTCAGGCTCTCGACGTCCTTCTCGGTCTGCACCAGCAAGACCTGGCCCGGAACCTGACCCATGGTGCCCTCGACCTCGGGATGTCCGGCATGACCGATGAGGACGACCACACGGCCGCGGCCGACATAACGCTTGCCCTGATTGTGCACCTTGCTGACCAGCGGACAGGTGGCATCCAAGACCGGAAGCCCGCGTTTGGCCGCCGCCTCCTCGACGCTGCGCGGAACGCCATGGGCGCTGAAGATGGTCACGGCGTTGGGCGGAATCTCCGACAGGTCTTCGACGAAGCGCGCGCCCTTCGCCTGCAAGGTTTCCACCACATATTTGTTGTGCACGATCTCATGGCGCACATAAACCGGCGGCCCGTATTTCTGCAGGGCGCGCTCCACGATTTCAATCGCGCGCACCACCCCGGCGCAGAACCCGCGCGGTTGCGCCAGGATCACCTTCATCGGGCTCGATCCGTTAATTCCATTGCTGCCGTTTACGGCGGACGTAGAACTCATGACTGGGGGTACTCAACGCTTGACGGCAGCACGTAGGTCGCCACCGAGGGCTTCGAACACTTTGGCAACGATCCCTTTGGCATCGAGCCCCGCCTTGGCGTACATGGCGACAGGGCTGTCCTGATCGATGAACAGGTCGGGTAGCACCATCGAACGGAATTTAAGGCCGCTATCCAGCATGCCGTGTTCGGCAAGCGTGTGCAGGACATAAGAGCCGAACCCGCCGATCGACCCCTCCTCGATGGTGATCAGGATTTCGTGCTCGCGCGCGAGACGGCGGATGAGATCGACGTCGAGCGGCTTGGCGAATCTGGCATCCGCCACGGTCGTCGACAGGCCGTAGCTTGCCAACTCCTCGGCGGCTTTGTCGCATTCGGCAAGGCGTGTGCCGAACGACAGCAACGCGACGGTCGAGCCTTCGCGGACAATGCGGCCTTTGCCGATTTCAAGCGGGACGCCCGCTTCCGGAAGCTCGACACCGACACCCTCGCCGCGCGGATAGCGCAAGGCCGAAGGCCGATCGTCGATGGCAGCCGCAGTCGCCACCATATGCACAAGCTCGGCCTCATCGGCCGCGGCCATAAGGACAAAGCCGGGCAGGCAGCCGAGATAGGCGATGTCAAAAGATCCGGCGTGGGTCGGACCGTCGGCGCCGACCAGCCCGGCGCGATCCAGAGCGAAGCGCACCGGCAGCCGCTGAATGGCGACGTCGTGGACAATCTGATCGTAGGCGCGCTGCAGGAAGGTCGAATAAATGGTGGCAAACGGCTTGAAGCCCTCGGCCGCCAGACCCGCCGCAAAGGTCACGCCGTGCTGTTCGGCAATGCCGACGTCGAACGTGCGCTCCGGGAAAGTCTTCTGGAAAATATCGACACCGGTGCCGCCCGGCATGGCCGCCGTGATGGCGACGATGCGATCGTCCTTGGTCGCCTCTTTGACCAGGCTTTCGCCGTACACTTTGGTATAGGACGGCGCATTCGACTTGGCTTTGTGCTGCTTTCCGGTCGCCACGTCGAATTTAACAACGCCGTGATACTTGTCGCTCGAGGCTTCGGCGGGCGCGTAGCCGTATCCTTTTTTGGTCACCACATGAACGAGGATCGGCCCGTTCTTGGCGTCCTTGACGTTCTTCAGCACCGGCAGCAGTTGCTCGAGGCTGTGCCCGTCGACCGGCCCGACATAATAGAAGCCGAGTTCTTCGAATAACGTTCCGCCGGTCCAGAAGCTGCGCGCAAACTCCTCGGCCCGCGCCGCTTTCTTATGGATGGACTGGGGCAGGTTCTTGCTCATCTGCTTGCCGATCTCGCGCAGCGCCATGTAGGCGGGGTGAGAAATCAGCCGCGCCAGATAGGACGACAACGCGCCTACCGGCGGCGCAATCGACATGTCGTTGTCATTGAGAATGACGATGAGGCGGGAATCCTTCGCACCGGCATTGTTCATCGCCTCATAGGCCATTCCGGCCGACATGGCGCCGTCGCCGATCACGCACACGACGTTGTAGTCGTCGCCGTTGAGATCGCGCGCGACGGCCATGCCAAGACCGGCCGAAATCGAGGTCGACGAATGGGCGGCGCCGAAGGCGTCATAGGGGCTCTCGGCGCGTTTGGTGAAGCCGGAGAGGCCCCCGCCTTGACGCAAGGTGCGGATTCGATCACGCCTTCCGGTCAGGATCTTATGGGGATAGGCCTGATGGCCGACATCCCAGATGATCTTGTCGCGGGGCGTGTCGAAAACGTAATGCAATGCGACCGTAAGCTCGACGACCCCTAGTCCCGCCCCCAAATGGCCGCCGGTCTCCGAAACCGCCTTGATGGTCTCAGTCCGCAATTCGTCCGCAACCTGTTGCAGGTCAGACTCGTTAACGCGGCGCAGGTCGGCAGGTATGCGAATCGTCTTGAGCATGTCACACGTCGCCTTACTAGGAGCAAACAGGCGGCTTCAACCTGCCCGTCTGCCCGGGAGGGAAGCTTAAACCGCCTTGTCAGGGAAGTTCAGAACGCCGAAACAGTTCCAATCCCGGCAATTTAGGCGCAACCGAAATCTCCCTTTTTGGTCGCAAAATAGCCTAATCGACTCTTAGTAGTTCCTGACGCCTGGACCGTTCAAAAAAAAGCCCCACATAAAAACGGCCCCAGACAGCCTTCAACCATAGCACACGCTGAAACGATTGGTAGTTCACCTATGCTGGCGCGGTTAGTTCTGAGAACAATTGCCTTTTCAATACAGCGCGCGTGGATTGTGGTCCTCATCGGGGTTCTACTGTCGGGCGCCTCGGTCTTTTATGCCATCGGCAATTTCAAGCTAAATACTGACATTAACAAGCTGATTTCGTCTGATTTGCCATGGCGGCAGACCGAAGCCACGTTTTCCAAGGCGTTTCCGCGTTATAATTTGCTTTTGGTCGTCGTGAATGCGCCGACACCGGAACTCGTCGACCAGGCCACGTCGGTGCTCACGGAAGCCCTGGCCAAGCGTACCGACCGCTTCCGTTCGGTGACCCGAAGCCCGGCCGGCCGAGCCTATTTCGAGCGTGAGGGGCTGCTGTTCCAGACCCCCGAGGATCTGGCCAAGACGACCCAGCAACTGATGGCCGCCGAGCCCCTCGTTCACGATCTATCCTCGGATCCCAGCCTGCGCGGCCTGACCGACGGGCTGACCGACGGCATCATGGGCGTGCAATCGGGCAAGCTGAAGCTTGACGATCTGAGCTACCCGATGAACAGGGCTTCCGACACCCTTGAGGACATCCTCGCCGGGCGTCCGGCGAGTTTTTCATGGCAGACGCTCGCCAAAGGACGCTCGGCCGAACCGCATGAACTGCGCCGTTTGATTGACGTCCGTCCGATCCTCAACTTCGCCGTGATCGAGCCCGGTCAAGCCGCCAGTCAAACCATCCGCGAGACGGCCGCCCAGCTCGACCTTGCTTCCAAATATCGGGCGACCGTGCGGCTCACCGGCCCGGTCGCCTTGAGCGATGAAGAATTCGCGACGATCAAAGAAAATATCTTCCTGAACGAATTTTTGACCGTGCTCGTCGTTCTGGGGATTTTGTGGTGGGGCCTGCGCTCCCCGAAAGTCATATTTGCCGTATTCACCAACATGTTCGTCGGGCTCGCTTTGACCGCGGCCGCCGGCATGATGATGGTCAGCGCGCTCAATCTGATTTCGGTCTACTTCGCGGTGCTGTTCGTCGGCCTCGGCGTCGACTTCGGAATTCAATTCAGCGTGCGCTATCGCGAAGAACGCTACGTCATGGGCGAGCTTCGCACGGCGCTGCTGACGACCGGCAAGCACGTCGGCGCGCCGTTGACGCTGGCCGCCGCCGCCGTAGCGGCCGGGTTCTTCTCGTTTCTGCCCACCGACTATAGCGGCGTTTCCGAGCTTGGCCTGATCGCCGGCTTCGGCATGTTGATCGCGTTCTTCACCAGCATCACGCTGCTGCCGGCGATGCTCTCTTTGCTCCATCCGCCGGAGGAGACGCAGCCGGTCGGCTTCGCCTTGCTGGCGCCGCTCGACCGCTTCATGGAGCGCAACCGCGTCGCGATCATCGTGATCACCAGCGTCGTCGTCGCCGCCGGCTTGCCGCTTTTGTACTGGCTGCGCTTCGACTTCGACCCCATGCATCTGCGCAGCCCGCATGTTGAATCGGTGTCGACCTATCTCGAGCTGAGCAAGGATCCGAACGCCGGGGTCAACACCATCGAGATGCTGTCGCCCTCGCTGGTGGACGCCGAGCTCACGGCCGCCAAGCTCAGGGCCATCCCGGAGGTTTCGCGCGTCGTCACGCTTGCTTCGCTGGTGCCCGATTTCCAACAGCAAAAGCTGGCGATGGTCAAAAAGGCGGCCGACAAGCTCGAGCCAGCTTTGCATCCCACGGATATGCAGCCGCCGCCCACCGATGCGGAAAATGTCGACGCGCTCAAGGATGAAGCCGATCGGCTGAACGAAATTGCCGAAGGCCAGTCGGGGCCGGGAGCAACCGCCGCGCATCGCCTCTCTGGCAATCTCGTCAAGCTTGCCAATGCTGCGCCTGAGAAGCGCGCGCAGGCGACGGACGTCTTCATAACGCCCCTGAAAACCGCGTTTCGCTTGCTGGCGACCTCGCTGCAGGCGCAGCGGGTCACCACCAATTCGCTGCCGCCTCAATTGGTGAAGGAATGGCAGACGGCGGACGGCCGCGAGCGGATCGCGATCATGCCGAAAGGCGACGTCAGCAACGACAAAGCGCTGGCGAAGTTCACCAAGGCGGTGTTGGCGGTCGAGCCGTCGGCAACCGGCGGCCCGGTGTCGATTTTCGAATCCGCGCAGACGGTTATTCACGCCTTCTTCGAGGCCGGCGGCTGGGCGTTGCTGTCGATCGCGATTCTGCTGTGGCTGGCGTTGCGCCGCATCCAGGACGTGCTGTTGACCTTGGGGCCGCTGCTGCTCGCCGGCATCGTCACGCTCGAGCTCTGCGTCATTCTCGACATGCCGCTCAATTTCGCCAACATCATCGCGCTGCCGCTGCTACTGGGCGTCGGGGTGGCGTTCAAGATCTACTACATCATGGCTTGGCGCGCCGGTCAGACCAATCTGCTGCAGTCGGTGCTGACGCGCGCCGTGACCTTCAGCGCCTTGGCGACGGCGACCGCGTTCGGCAGCCTCTGGTTCTCCAGCCATCCGGGCACGTCGAGCATGGGCCGGCTGCTGGCGCTGTCGCTGATGTGTACGCTGGCAGCGGCCGTCTTGTTCCAGCCGCTGCTGATGGGCAAGCCGCGCGAAGCGGCGGCGCCGCCCGCACCACCAGCCCCGCCAGCATCGCCGCCGGAGGCGCCGCCTAGCGCGGCCGACCGCGGGGCACCGGCGCGCGCCGCTGTGGTTGCGCGTGCGCCGCGGGGCACGAGGCAGCGGCAAGCAAAGCGGGGTCGTGCGCGGCGATGACCGCGCAATCGATCGTGGTCAGATCGGTGTTGGGCAGGCGATGCCAGATCTGGTTGCGGCCAAACAGCGCAATGCCGAGATAGCCGCGCACCGTGAGTTGCTGGCCGTCCGGACTGAGTTGCATCAGGGCGTTGTAGACGTTGCCATCGCGCGGATCGAGAATGGTTCCGTTCTCGTAGGTCAGGCCGTTGCGGTGCATGTTCTTGATGATCGTGAGACCGAGCGACGGCGTGTTCTTCTGATCGCCCTGGCATTTGGTGCAGATCGGATGCTGATTTTCGCCGGGCGGAATGAACATCTTCGCGATCGCGCCTTCGTAGATGCCCTCGCGGTTCGGGTAGATGAGGAACCAACCGTCGCTTTTTCCGGTTTTTTCGTCGACCTGTTGCCATAAGCCGGCGGCCGTGGGTTGCGTCTGCTGGGCGAGGCCGCTATGCGCGCTCAGAATCAGCACGCCGGCTAATGACAATGTTAGACAATGTTTTCGCATGGACGCATCTCCGACTTTGAAACGCCGTGGTGCCGCCGCGGAAAAGCCCGCCTTGTATACCTATAGCGTGTTGTATTAGTCACGCGCCGAGCCAGCTTAACGCAGTCAGCCGCCCGCCGGTTCGGCATCAGTTCCAGCAAAATGAGACCGGGAGATTACGGAATGCTCAGGACGACCATGGCCGCGGTTTTTGTTGTTTTGCTCGCCTCGGCGACACCGTCGCTCGCGCAATACAGCGGCCCGGCCTATCGCGGCGACGGCAACAACGCGCAAGCGTCCGGTGGCACGCCGCAGGAAGAGGCCGCCTGCCGCCGCGACACGCGCAAATTCTGCCGCCACGTCAAGGCGGGCGCCGGCAACGATGCCTTTCTCCAGTGCTTGCAGGCGCACCGGTCGAAGCTGAGCCGAGCGTGCGACGCGGTGCTGCGATCGCACGGGCTTTGAGATCGGCCTGACGGCTCGCTCAGATTTACGTTAAGCGCCTAAAACGCCGATGGCCGGGATAAACCCGGCCATCGTTTTTCTCGCGTCGTTCGTCGCAGCAATTTACATTGCCGAGAACCGATAGTTCACACCGACCTTGGTTTCCCAAAGATGCAGCTTGGTGCTGACGGCGGTGCCGTCGGGCAAGATGTAATCGTGATTGCCGAAAGCGAGGTAATCGGTTTCAGCCTTTGCCGACCAATGATCGGTGAGCGCGAACTCGACGCCAAAGCCCGCGGTCCAGCCGAAGCGATTGGCGCTGGCCGAGAGCGAGTTGAAGAGCAACCCGGTCGGGCTAAAGCAAGATTGTTGCGCGATCGCACCATTGATCGGCCCAAGATTACAAGTCACAGAGAAATCTTCATGCGTCCAAGCGCCGCCAGCTTTGACATAGTACAACGCACGATCCCAAGCATAGCCAATCCGGCCAGTAGCAGTCGCCAGCCACTTAAGCTCGTCATGGCACGTCACGTTGAACAATGCGTTGGCGGGCGCGGCTAGCGGAGCCGCAAAAGTCCCACACGCCTTAGATCCGCGCGTATTGGTCCAAGCGATATCGCCTTCGAGCCCCAGCACCCACTTGCCCATTTGATAGTTGTAGCCGAGGTCGCCGCCGCCGAGCACGCCGGCAAGCTGCAGATCGGAGTTCGAACCCGGAAATGCCAGCGTATTTGCCGTCGCAAAGTCCGGGGCGAAGGTGATGTCGGTCTTGCCACGAGTGGCGACGCCGCCGAAGCCGCCGACATAGAAACCTGTCCAGAGCACCGGCTTGACGATCGGAACGGGCGCCTTGGCAAAGGCCGGAGGCGGCGGCGCAGGCGTGAATTGGTAACGGAGGCCGGCGCTCCCAGTCCAACCTTTGATTTCGGAACCGCTTTCGTAGTCGAAGCGCGCATAACCGAGCCAGCCGGTATTGACGATTTGGCCGGCCAAACCGATTGAGTAGACGCCGTAAGTGCCGACGCCGCTCCCGTCCATACTTGCATTAAGAACGCTCGGCGTCCCGCCAACGAAAAAACAGTTCGAGCAAGAGGTGTAATTTGCGGACCAGCCGCCCTTGAATTCGCGCCAGATGCTGGCCGCGACGAACGGCTGCAACACAACATTGTTGGAAACAATCGTTGTACCAACGCGCAAGCCCGCCCGGCCGATCGTCGAATTGATGTCGTCGATCTGGGCGGTGCCTTGGAAGTTTGTGCCAGCGGCACCCGCGCCGGCAAGCTGCAACGGATCTACCTTGGTGCGCGACCACACGGCGCCCAACGACGGTTCAACGAACCAGTTAGAGTTCGGGAAATTGTAATGGTAGCCGACCGAACCGCTGAGCGAGACGCCGTGGGCGTCAAGCTTCTGATCGTAGACGTTGACGCCCGGGCTGTTCAGGTTGATTTCGTAGTAGTTAAAGCGCAGCAGGCCCTCGGCGAAGAAACCGCCGTAAGTCGCAGCGGCGTAGGTGCCGACGAACGGCGACTTGGTCGAGCTATCGAACGAGCTGCCGACCGGAGTCGCGCCTTCTTGAATGTTGCCGCTGGATTGGAGATAACCAATCGTGGTCCCAAAGTGGATATTCCAGCCGCCGATATTGAGTCTGGAAACATCCGATCCGATTTGAACACCCGCGAAATTTTGGCTGTAGGTGCTGAAGCAGCTCGTAGAACCACTCCCAGCCACCGGCGAGGGCGGTGACGGCACGTTGTAACTCGCGGAGCCGCTGCTGGTGATCTTCGAATGACCGCCGACGCCGCGGATCCAAACGCCGCCGCCTTGCGAATTCGGCGGTGGGTTCGGCGGCGCGCTCACAAAAGCCGTGCTGTGAGTTAGGAAGGCAAGGTTCGTGGCGCTGATGGTGGCCGCAGCCGCGCTTGCAGCGGCGATGCCGGCACCAAACATGTTCTTAGCGTCACCACCCGGGAAAGCGATGAGACCGTTGTTCGGCAACGGTCCGCAATTCTGCGCCATAGCCCCAGACGATGCCACCGCCGCGAGCGCGAAAGCCGCCGCGCTCAGGAGTGCCTTGCGGGTCATCGATTTTTGAGATTTGCAGGCGATTTTTTTGCTGAAACCAACAGCGACGGACATTTACAACCCCCCTTGGGACCCTGCACAAACTTAAGTCATCGGGCATCCTAGATTTCGCCCAGTTCGATTGGAAGCCTTCGTCCAAGGCATTTCACGGCCCCGGCCTAGAATTTCGGCTTTTGTGCCATTTTCGCAACAACGCTTTGTCGCCAAATAGTTAGCGGGTCCCCGTCACGCATCCGGCCGGCACGAGCAATTCCACAGAAGCCGCTGATCTATTTGGAAAATCCTACTCAAAGGAGTTCGTCACGCGTCTTCGCGGCGTGAGCCCGCACCACCTTGGCCCAAGTCCGCCATAGGCATCAGGCATTTACCCTTGTGGATAAGGCTCCGGCGCTTCGACCGGCAAAACACAAAAAATGCAGCGCTTGGCTCGCCTTAGCCTGGACGGCCTCGATTCGCCCGCTGGTCGATATAGCGCCACGCTATGGTGCCGCGCCGATATGGCGCGCCGCTCGGCGGTGCTCGATCGCCCGAATGATACATCGCCGCGGGAAAACCTTCATTTTAACCGTAGAAATCACCCATACCGACGCTTTTGATTGCGAGATCGGCAGAAAATCGATTACATTAGTTACGCGCGAGCTATACGGCTTAAAATTTTCTTCGGGGGAATTTGCGGAATCGGCCGTTTGGAGCCGTAATACCCTTAGGACACGTTCGCGCCACGGATCGAGATCGACGCGATGAGGCTCGGGGTGACGAGAATATTGCAATTTTTGGCTGCCGCCGCCGTCGGGGCCTTGTTTTTGGCCTCTTCGCCGGATTCCGCCCTGGCCGAAAAGCGCGTCGCCCTGGTCGTCGGCAATTCCAACTATAAAAATGTCGCCCGGCTCCCCAATCCTGAAAAGGATGCCGCCTCCATCGCCAAGCTGTTCAGGGCGGCCGGCTTCGATACCGTGATCGAGGCCGACAACGTCGGCAATCTGGATTTCAAGCGCGCGATCCGCAAATTCGAGGACGCCTCGCTCGATTCCGCTATTGCGGTCGTCTACTACGCCGGACACGGCATTGAAGTGAACGGCATCAACTACCTGGTGCCGATCGACGCCAAGCTTGCCAGCGACCGCGACGCCGAGGACGAAGCCATTTCGCTCAATCGCGTCGTTGAATCGGTCGACAGCGCCAAGCAACTCAAGCTCATCATTCTCGACGCCTGCCGCGACGATCCGTTCGTCAACACCATGAAGCGCTTCCGGCGCGTCGCTTTTCGCGGGATCGCCCCAGGGCTTGCCGCGGTGGCACCGACCAGCAGCGATACGTTGATCGCCTACGCCGCCAAAGCCGGCTCGACCGCAGAAGACGGCGACGGCAAACATAGCCCGTTCACCACGGCTCTGTTGAACAATCTGACGGTGCCAGGCCTCGATATCCGTCTGGCGTTCGGCCGGGTCCGCGACGAAGTGCTCAAGATCACCGACCAACGGCAGGTGCCGTATGTTTACGGCTCGCTCGGTGGCGGAAATATTTCACTGGTTCCGCCGCCCGCGCAACCAAAGCCGCACGACGTCGCTGCGGCCCGAGGTTCCGACCGATTGGCGTCCAGAATGGAAGCCGATTACAAAATGGTCGCCCAGATCGGAACCAAGCAGGCTTGGCAAGTGTTCCTCGGCACCTACCCGACCGGCTTCTACGCGGACCTTGCGCGCGCGCAGTTGGCGAAATTGGGGGGCCCGGGATCTAAGCCGACCGTTCTTGCCAAGCTCGAACCGCCGCCAACGCCGCAACCGGCCAAGCCGACCAGCGACGAAACAAGGTCGTGGAATAGAATTAAGGATTCCAGCAACAAGGATGCGCTGGAGAAATTCATCGAGCGCTATCCAAATTCGCCGTTGGCGGTGAACGCGCAGCATCGCTTGGATATCTTGGACGAAGCGGCGCACGAGCGCGATGCAAAGGCGCGCGCCGAGCGTGAGGCGGCCCTTCGCGCCGCGCAAGAGCGGCTCGCCAAGCAATCTGCCCGCATCGCCGCCCAGCAAAAGGCCGAGGAAGAGCAACGAGCGAAAGAAGCCGCCCGTATCGCCGAGCTGAAGGCTGAAAGTGCGCGCCATTCAAAACAGGCGGCAGATTCCGAAAAGCAAAAGAGGCAACAGGCCGCCCGCATCGCCGCGCTGCAAGCGCAGATCGATCGCCGTTCCAAACAGCTTGCCGAATCCGAAAGGAAGAAGGCGGAACTGACCTGCGCCCGCGAGCAGGCCCGGCTCGACGACCTGAAGGCGGCGGGCAACAGCGTTGCCGTCCGGGATGACTTGCAGCGCCTGTCGCAGGACCTGACCTGCGAGCGTCTGCGCCCGCAAGTCGTTGCGGTGCTTGATAAGGTCACGATCGTGATCAAGAACGGCGGTGCGCCGGCGGAAAACACGCCAGCTCTCGTCGCCTCGGCGCAAAAGGAACTGGCGCGGCTCGGCTGCTATGCCGGCGATCAGGACGGCAAACTCGGCGCCGAGACCAAGGTCGCCATTAAAAAGTACAAAGAGCACAAACAGCAACCTTTGAGCGATATCGCGGTGACCGATCGCTTCGTCCATCAGCTGAGCAAAGAGAAGCTTCGGGTCTGCCCGGCGGTCGTCGTCGATAAGCCGACGCCGGACAGGCATCACAAAGAAACCAAAAAGAAGTCGAAGAAGGACACGAGACAGGAAGCGAAGCGGGAACGGCACAAGTCGTCGAAATCAAAAGAGTCGCAACGCGAAAGGCCTCAGGCCCGCCAGCAAGCCCGCGCCAGCGGCGGTGGCGGACATGCGACGATGATCGGCATCGGCTTCTAGACCGCCGCAACCGTTCCGGTTGATCGCCAGGAAAAAGGACCACTGCGATGAGTACGTTCAAACGCCCTTGGCGCGCCTTGTTCGCCGCAGCATTGCTGACCGCAGTATGCGCGACGGCGGCGCCGGCTGCCGGCATCAAGGGCGCCGACCAGCCCTCCCAAGCCGCCTCCACCACCCCGCCGAAAGCGGTTCATGCGTCAACCCACCGCACGAAGCGGGTTTCGACCCGCACGCGCCGCTCTCCCATCCGCCTGGCGTCCGAGGCCGATGAAGCGCTGCGGCTGTGCGCGCGGTGGCACCTTTGCGGCCGCTACATCCCGCTTTTCCTTGGCGTGGCATATTAGTTTCGTTAAAACGATTTAGGTTGAGGCTCGAGGCTCTATCTCGCGCTTCGGTTAACGGCCCGATTGTGATGGCCGGCCCGGAGCGGCCTGGTAGGCTTGGTTCTGGCTGAACGGGGCGATGCTACGGCTGCGCCAAGCAGCCGGCGAAGGTTTGAAAATACGGGGGGCTCAGGGTACTATTCGCCCGCTATAATCGGGCATTTGGTCGAATTTGTACCCGGGAAACGGCGTCGTATGAACACGCGCTTTGTCATTGCTTTCCTCCTGAGTCTCGTGGTCGCAGCGACCACCGGCAGCATTGCCTCGGCCCAGCAGGGCGCCCGCTTCGCCTTGGTCATCGGCAATGCCAAATATCCCGACGCCGATATTCCGCTGAAAAACGCGATCAACGACGCGCGCGCGATGGCCAAAGAGTTGCGCCGCGAAGGCTTTGATGTCGACGTCGGCGAGAATCTGAAAAAGGACGCCATGCGGAGCGCGTTCGATCGGCTCTACGGAAAAATTAAATCCGGCTCGGTCGCGCTTGTTTTCTTCAGCGGCTACGGAATCCAGTCGAACCGGCAAAGCTACATGATCCCGATCGACGCGCAGATCTGGACCGAAAACGACGTGCGGCGCGACGGTTTCAGCATCGACGCGATGCTGAACGAAATGAACGTGAAGGGCGCCAAAGTCAAAATCGCCATCATCAATGCTTCGCGGCGCAATCCATTTGAGCGCCGGTTCCGACCGGTCGCCGCCGGGCTCGCCCCGGTGATCGCACCGCGCGATTCCATGATCATGTATTCGGCGGCCCCCGGCACCGTCGCGAGCGATTCAGCCGCCGACCAAAGCATATTCGTCGATCAGCTGGTGAAAGAGATGCGCTCGCCCGGATTGACCGGCGAGGAAGTCTTTATCCATACGCGCCTCGGCGTGACGAAAGCCTCGCGTGGCGAACAGACCCCGTGGTTTTCGTCGTCTTTGGCCGAAGAATTCTATTTCACTCCGGGCACGCGAGCTAAACCAAGCTTCCCGCGGATCAGCCACGAGAACCCCGTCATTGAAGAGCCACCCAAGCCGCCGCCGGTAATTGAACCGCCCAAACACGCGGAACGGGAGCCGCCGCGTCCGCCGCCGGTCGATCCGGAAGCCGCGGTGCGCCGCGACTACAATAATGCGGCCGACATCGGCACCCG
This sequence comes from uncultured Alphaproteobacteria bacterium, assembly GCA_963727555.1. Classification (GTDB taxonomy): domain Bacteria; phylum Pseudomonadota; class Alphaproteobacteria; order Rhizobiales; family Xanthobacteraceae; genus Pseudolabrys. The sequence continues at coordinate 26,097 of CAVSGT010000009.1, forward strand.
CAAAGCCTGGTCGGATTTTCTCGATAAGCATCCGACCGGACACTATGCGATCCTCGCCGAGGATCAGCTTGCCAAGCTCGATACGCGGAGCAAGCCGAAAAAGGAGGAACCGCCTCCGGTCAAAAAGGTCGAGCCGCCGCGAAAATCGCCGCCACCCGAAATATCGACCGCGGACAACTCCGAGATCAGAAGGCTGAGCCGGCGCATTGAGGATAATCCGAAGGACGTCAACGCCCATTACCAGCGCGGCATCCTTTACGCCAAGAACAGTGAATTTAGCCGCGCGGTTACGGATTTCAACGAGGTCGTGCGCGCCAATCCCAATGATGCCGAAGCGCTGAACAACCGCTGCTGGGCGCGCGCAATGCTCGACGAGTTGCAGACCGCATTGAAGGATTGCGATGAGGCGCTGCGAATTCGTCCGCGCTTTTCCGACGCCCTCGATAGCCGCGGGCTGGTCAAGCTGAAGATCGGCTTGCCGCGGAATGCGATTGCCGACTACGACGCCTCGCTGCGCATCAACGCCAATCAGGCGTCGTCGCTTTATGGCCGCGGCATCGCAAAAATGCGCAGCGGCAATACCTCCGGCGGCAATAGCGACATCGCGGCGGCAAAATCCATCGATCCGAGGATCGCGGAAGAATTCGAAAGTTACGGAATTCGGTGAGCATTCGCCGCGCGGACAAGCTCAAAAAGGAGACGGGCAGTCCGAGCGCGGCAACTCAGGAAGGGGAGAAAGGCAATGTCGAACAATTTTAGCAGGTTAGGCCTCAAAGTTGCGTATAGCGTGCTTGCCGGCAGTCTGGCCCTTTCGTTCGGCGCCGGAATTGCGGGCGCTCAGGAAAAGTCTGCGACAACCATCGTCAATCAGTTGAAGCCGAAGCCGCTGACGCGCAGTCTGGCGATATCACCCGCTGACTCCGCCAGGAACGCGGCGGGTGAAAGCTTCATCCACTCCGTGCGCCATCGCACCACCCGTTCGCTTTCCTCGGGCGAGCGCGAGAAAATCGCAGCCGTCACGAAGGACAAGCCGAGCATCGACCTGGAAATCAATTTTGAATTCAACTCGGCTCGCATCGGCGACAAAGCGGCGCCGCAGGTCAACGAATTGGGCAAAGCCCTCACCGATGCAAGCCTGAAGGGCAATACGTTCGTTGTCGCCGGCTACGCCGACGGAAAAGGCCGCGCCGCGTACAATCAGGACCTCTCGGAGCGGCGTGCCGACGCGGTGAAGCGGTACCTGACGGAGAATTATGGAATTCCTGTCGCCAATCTGGTGACCGTCGGCTACGGCTCGACCCACTTCAAGAATCCGGACGATCCCTACGCCGCCGAGAATCGGCGCGTCGCGGTCACCAACATGGCTGACAAGCAACTTTCCAGTAAGTGAGGCGCGGCAGCGCGCACGACAAAATCAGGGGCCCCACGCCGGTCGTCGGTCGTGGGGCCTCTGCCGGCTGCTCCTGCTACGCGAGCGCCACGGAACACGGAGGACGCGGCTTTCGGTCATGCTGGCCGGCTGCCGGCGGCAATAACAAACTGGAATAGCGGTAATCGACATGAGTAGTTGTGCCCGATGAAGGCCGTCGTCGCCGCAATCGGCCTTGTGGCCGCCGCTGCGTTGGGCGCCCTGCAATGGCACAACGCCTACGCAGCCGAAGAGGCTGCGCCAAACGCCGCCGTGGTCATCGTGGTGCATGCGACCAACGCCTGCTTCTCCGACAGCGTGCGGGTGACGGGCTTCCTGGTGCCGCGCAAGGTTGCCGTGGTCGTCGTCAACAGCGAAGGCTACAAGATTACGGACGTGCTGGCGTTCGAAGGCGACCAGGTGATTTCCGGGCAGAACCTCGCGCGCCTCTATCGGCCGGCCTCGAAGAATCCCCGCGCTCCAGGCGGCACGGTGCCGGCGAAGGAAACCACCTTGCACGCGCCGGCGGCCGGGCTGGTGATGAGCAGCGCGGCTCAGGTCGGAGCCATCGTCTCGCCGCAAGCCGGCCCGTTGTTCAAAATCATCGTCGACAATGTGATCGAGCTGCAGGCTGACGTCCCTGCCCTGCAGGTGCCGAAGCTCAAAGCGGGCGCGCCGGCGCGCATCAGCGTCGACGACGGCCAGCCTGAGCGCAATGGGCGGGTCCGGCTGGTCGAGGCCGAGATCGATCCGCACACCCAGCTCGGCCATGCGCGGGTGGCGATCGACAAGGACCCCACCCTTCGCGTCGGCATGTTTGCCCGCACCACGATCGACGCCAGCCGCAGCTGCGGCATTTCCGTCCCGCAGTCGGCGATCATCTACCAGACGCGGGGGACCAGCGTGCAGATCGTGCGCAACAACGTCATCCAGACGCGCAAAGTGAAGCTGGGCCTGTTGTCGGACAACAACGTTGAAATTCGCCAAGGCCTCTCGGACGGCGACACGGTCGTCGCCAACGCCGGAGCCTCATTGCACGACGGCGACCGGGTCAAGACGATCCTGGCCGACGAGAACGACCAACCGCGGGTACAGTAATGGCGCTCAATATCTCCGCCTGGTCGATCCGCAAGCCGCTGCCGTCGATTGTGCTGTCGATCATTCTGCTGCTGCTCGGCTGGAGCAGCTTTATGAAGCTGCCGGTGACGCGGCTTCCCAGCGCCGATATTCCGATCATATCGGTCATCGTCACCCAGTTCGGGGCCGCACCTTCCGAACTGGAGTCGCAAGTCACCAAGACCATCGAGGACGCGGTATCGGGCGTCGAGGGGGTCAATCATATCACCTCGTCGATCACCGACGGCATATCGGTGACGACGATCCAATTCCGGCTCGAAACCAATACCGATCGCGCGCTCAACGACGTCAAAGATGCGGTGACGCGCGTTCGCGCCAACTTGCCGGCCAACGTCAACGAGCCGCTCATTCAGCGTGTCGACGTCGTCGGGCTTCCCATTCTCACTTACGCCGCCATCTCGCCTGGAAAAACGCCGGAGCAACTCTCCTGGTATGTGGACGACATCGTCAAACGCTCGTTGCAGGGTGTCCGCGGCGTCGCGCAAGTCGAGCGCATCGGCGGCGTGCAGCGCGAGATTCTCGTCTCGCTCGATCCGGATCGCCTGCAGGCGTCCGGATTGACCGCGGTCGACGTGAGCCAGCGTCTGCGCGGCACCAACGAGGACGTGGCCGGCGGCCGCGCCGAAATCGGCGGGCGCGATCAGGCGATTCGCACGCTCGCCGGCGCCAAGACGCTCAATCAATTGGCCGGCACCATGATCACGCTGCCGAAAGGCGGCGAAATCCGTCTCGACGATCTCGGCATCGTGACCGATACGATCGCCGACCGGCGAACTTTTGCCCGCTTCAACGGCGAGCCGGTGGTGGCCTTCGGCATCAAGCGCTCCGCCGGCGCCAGCGACGTGGTCGTCGCCAAGGCGGTGGAAAAGCGCATTGACGAGCTCAAAAGCACCCACCCGGAAGTCGAACTCAAGCTGATCGACACCTCGGTCGACTTCACGCTCGGCAACTACGAGGCCGCGATCCACACGCTGTTCGAAGGCGCGTTTTTGGCGGTCGTGGTCGTCGCGCTGTTTTTGCGCAACTTCCGCGCCACCATCATCGCCGCCGTGTCGTTGCCGCTGTCCATTTTCCCGGCCTTCTGGGTGATGGACATGCTCGGCTTTTCGCTCAACCTTGTCAGCTTCCTCGCCATAACGCTCAGTACCGGCATTCTCGTCGACGACGCCATCGTCGAAATCGAGAACATCGAACGCCACATGCAAATGGGCAAATCGCCCTATCAGGCCGCGATCGATGCCGCCGACGAGATCGGGCTTGCGGTGATCGCCATCAGCCTGACGATCGTCGCGATCTTTGCGCCGGCGAGCTTCATGTCCGGCATCGCCGGCCAGTTCTTCAAGCAGTTCGGCATCACGGTTTCGGTGCAGGTGCTGTTCTCGTTGCTGGCGGCGCGGCTGGTCACGCCCATGCTGGCGGCCTACTTCCTGCGCCCCTCCAAGCACGTGGAGAAGCCGCCGGGACCTATTTTGCGGGGCTACACCAACCTCGTCCGCTGGTCGGTGAAGCATTATCTCGTCACGCTTCTCGTCGGCTTCTTGATCTTCGTCGGCTCGATCCTCAGCATCAAACTGCTCTCGCAAGGCTTCCTGCCGGCGCAGGACACCGCGCGTTCGGTGCTGGCGATCGAACTTGCGCCCGGCACGCAACTGTCGGAAACCGAGAGAGTGACGGAGAATATCGTCGCCCGGCTGCGCAAGCACAGCGAGGTTAAAAGCGTCTTCGTCGACGGCGGCCGGTTGCCCGGCAAATCCACCGAGGTTCGCAGGGCCGCGCTGATCATCAATTACACGCCGAAGGGCGACCGCTCGATCACCCAGCGCGAGCTGGAACTGGTGATCGGGCGCGAGCTCGAAAACGTTCCCGACATTCGCTACTGGTTTGTCGACGAAAACGGCCTGCGGGCGGTTTCCCTGGTCGTGGTCGGCGCCAACAGCGACATCGTCGATAATGTCGCGGACGAACTGGCCGGTCAGATGCGCCGCGTCCCGATCGTGGCCAACGTCGTCGCCGAAACGTCGCTCGACCGGCCCGAGCTTCGCATCATCCCCCACAAGGACCTGGCTGCCCGCCTCGGCATCTCGACCGAAAGTCTGTCGTCGACGATCCGCGTTGCGACCATCGGCGACGTCGGTCCGGCGCTGGCAAAATTCGACGCCGGCGAGCGCCAGGTGCCGATTCGCGTGCAGCTCGAGGACAGCGCGCGCGCCAGCCGGCAAACTCTGGAGCGCCTGCGCGTGCCGATCGGCGGCGGCCGCGGCGCCGTCCCCCTTTCGGCGATCGCAGACGTCAAGCTCGCCCAAGGGCCCACCAGCATCAATCGCTATGACCGCGAGCGGCAGGCGGGGGTCGCCGCCGATTTGGTCGGCAATGCCGCGCTTGGCGACGCGATGACCGACATCAATGCGTTGCCGGTGATGAAAGGCCTGCCCAAGGGAGTCACGGTCAAGCAATCCGGCGACGCCGAAAGCCTGAATGAATTGTCGGAAGGCTTCCAGACCGCCATACAAGCCGGCCTGATGATGGTTTACGCCGTGCTCGTCATCTTGTTCGGCTCCTTCCTGCAACCGATCACGATTCTGTTTTCGTTGCCGCTTTCGATCGGCGGCGCGATCGGCATATTGCTGATCACCGGCAAGACGCTGACCACGCCGGTGTGGATCGGCATCATGATGTTGATGGGCATCGTCACCAAGAACGCCATCATGCTGGTCGACTTCGGCATTGAATCGATCGCACACGGCATGGACCGCGACGACGCGATCGTCGATGCGGGACAAAAGCGCGCGCGGCCGATTATCATGACGACAATCGCCATGATCGCCGGCATGATGCCGAGCGCGCTCGCATATGGCGCCGGCGGTGAGTTCCGCTCGCCCATGGCGCTAGCGGTGATCGGCGGCCTGATGTTTTCGACCGTGCTTTCGCTGGTGTTCGTGCCCGCTGCATTTTCGGCCATGGACGACGTCGCGAAGATCTGCTGGCGGCTCGGCAAACGCATGCTCACTATCGAGGAAGGCGAGGAGCAGCAGCCCCACGATGGGCCGGCACCCAGTACCGAGCACTAGCGCCGGAGCGCGCCTGCGAATTTGCCGCACCTCATCGGGAGCGGCGAGGACAAAAGCGCGAGCCTTCGGCTCGCAAGCACGAAGGTTCCGCGAGACATATGATCGCGGCCAAGTTGGGATAGATTGTTTGGCTATCGACAAAATTTCGTCGCGGCTACATAATTCGGTCTGCTCGAAGCCACTCGGAATAAAGGTGAATTCTTCGTTCGTCGTCAGCAACCCTCGCGCCAACGCGCGTCCGCAAGCCGTATAGCCATCGACATGAGAGTCTTGAAAATCATCATTGCCCTGTTTGTCGTCCTTGTTGCGACGGTGGCGATATTCCTTTGGGTCGGCATTCCTTCTGATTACCTGGTCGAGAAAATTCGCACTGAATTTGCGGCGCAGACCGGCAGGCAATTGGAGATAGCGGGCGGCGCCAAACTGCACATTTGGCCGGTACCGGTCGTCGAGGTGCATGACATTACGCTGGTTCCCAACAGCGACGAAGCCACGCGAGTGAAGATCACGAGCGCGCGGGTCGAAATCGAGGCTGCGAGCATCTTCAGCGGCAAGCCCAAGATTACCGAATTCAAGATAGAGCACCCTGTGCTGCAGGTGCCGCTGGTCCGCCGAGCGAAAGAGCGAAAGCCCGCCGCGCAAGGCAGCTCGGGCGATGCCAGCAAGCCGAAAAAGCTTGAGATTCCCAGTATCGGCAACATCGTTGTCGAGAATGCCAGCATTCAATTCATGCGGACCAAGGACGAGGTCGAGGACAGCCTCGATCAAATCAACATTTCCGCGAAGATTACCGAGCCCGATCATCTGCTGCAGGCCAAGGGCAGCGCCCGGGCGGGAACCCAGTCCGTCCAATTCGACATGAAAAGCAAGGCGGCGATCGACAAGATCGATCGGTCGCTGCCGGTCGAGCTGGCGCTCGAACTACCCGGCCTGCTCGACGGTAAGCTCGATAGCACCGCGAACGTAACGACAAATGGCTCGTTTATAAAAATCAACGACCTGGAAGGCACGGTCGACAAAAAGCATTTCACCGGCTTTGCTTCCATCGATCTTTCGAGCAAGCCGCGCGTGAAACTCGATCTCGATTTCAAGCGTCTTAGCTTCGCGGCCGCAGACCCCGCCGCTTCGTCCGGCACCGCCAAATCGTCGAAGGCCGGCCAGCCTTGGAGCGATCAGAAAGTCGACCTCGACGGCCTGAATTTCGTCGACGCCCAAGTCGCGTTCTCGGCTTCCGAACTCGCTATATCCACGTTGCGCTTGGCACCGGTTTATGTCGAAGCGGCCTTGGTCAACGGCGTGCTCAACATTGCCGCTTCGAACACCGGCGTCTACGGCGGCAAAGGCGAAGGTCTTCTCACGCTCAATGTATCGCGTGAGGTGCCGCGGGCAAGCATGCAGCTGAATTTGAGCGGCGTGCATGCGCTGCCACTATTGTCTTCGCTCGCCAAATTCCGCGAGATCGACGGCACCATGCAGGGCCAGATCGATCTACAAGCCACCGGAGCGAGCCAGCGTGCCATCGTTTCCTCGCTCGGCGGCACGATGGATCTTCAATTCCGCGACGGCCAAATTCTCGATGTGGACATTGCCGATATGGTGCACACGCTGACGCACAGCACGCTCGCCGGCTGGCAGGAGAACAAGTCGGCGAAGACCGATGTCCAGGTGCTCAGCGCACTGTTCAAGGTCAATGCCGGCCGCGCCACGACCGACAATCTCAAACTCATTGGGCCGGCGGTACGCATCGATGGCAAGGGCACCGCCGACCTCCCCGCCAAGCAGTTGAACTTCACGCTCGACACCAAGCTGGTGCTGAAGGGAGCGAGCAAGGGTGGCGACGCCAATCCGGTCAGTTTCGGCGTGCCCGTGATTGTCGAGGGCAAATGGGATTCGCCGCAAATCTACCCTGACATGAATGGAATTCTCGATAATCCCGAGGCGGCCTACGGCAAACTTCACGATCTCGGCATCGGCCTGTTCGGCAAGTCCTCGACCGGGAACGACTTTCTGAAAGGTCTCGGAAATTTCCTGGATAACAAAGGCAGCACGCCCGGCGACAAGCCCGCTGCGCCTCAAGACAGCAAGCCCCCGGCCGTAACCGATGAGAAGCCTCAGGCGCAAGCGCCAGCGCCAGCACAAGACACTTCGAAGGAAACGACGAAAGACACGGCAAAGGACGGCACCAAAGACGACACCAAAGACGACGACTTTGACGAAAAGAAAACCAGGGACAAGATCGAAAGCATCTTGAAGGATTTCTTTGGCAAGTAAAATGCGGCCCCAATCGTTGACCAGCCAAGTCGCCGTCGATCGCCGGCCGGCGCGCAGCCGCGCGAGCGGCGAACGGGTGCGGCGGCCGTCTGGCGCAGCCAATGCCGTCTCGGCAGGCACGCTAGCCTGCGCACTTCTGTTGGCGTCTTCGCTGTCGGTGTCGGCTGCGGACTCGACAAGCAATACCTATTTGGGACCGTCCGTCACGGTGACGAAGGCGGAACGGCGATGCTTTACCGACGCCATCGACATCACCGGCAGGCTGGTCCCAAAGGAAGAGCTCTCGGTGCGGCCGGAGCATCAAGGTTTTGAGATTTTGGCGGTTCGCGCCGAGGTCGGCGACAGGGTGAGAAAGGGCGACGTGCTCGCTCGGCTATCGCCGCCGGAGGGTCAATCGGGCGGCAACATCTCGGTCGAAAGCCCGGCCGATGGCGTGGTTGGTAAGGTCTCGGCTGTCGTCGGCACGCTGACCGCGTTTCAGGCGCCGCCGTTGTTTCAGATCATCGCCAACGGCGAAATCGAGCTTTTGGCGGACGTTCCAACCACGGATATCGCTAAGATCTCTCCGGGCCAACCGGCGAATATCACAGTTGTCGGTATTGGCGTGGTGCCGGGACGCGTCCGCTTTGTAGCGCCGACTATCGACGGGGCGACCCAGCTCGGCTCCGCGCGCATCTTCATCGGGGACGATAAGCGGTTGCGAATTGGAGCCTTCGGCCGCGCGTCGATCGTCGCGGGGGAAAGCTGCGGCATCGCCATTCCCCTCTCCGCGGTACTGTACGGCTCACTCGGCTCCATTGTTGAAATCGTGCGCGACAACCGGATTGAAACCCATAAGGTCGTCATGGGTCTTCTGCAAGGCGGTACCGTCGAAATTCGTGAAGGTCTTTCCGAGGGCGATATGGTCGTATCGCGCGCCGGCGCATTTCTTCGCGAAGGCGATCGAGTGAGAGCCGTGATCGCCAGCGAAACGACCAACAAAGACTAGCGCGGAGCCGGACGCGAATGTCCAGCGACGCGCAGCATCGCGCCAACCCCGCGCAAAGCGGCAAACTGACATTTCATCCAGGCGCGATCGCCGGCGCCGAAACGGGCGCCGCGCGCAAACGCGGCCGTTTGTCGGGCATGCTCAAACTGACCCGCACCACCTATCGGGTATTGGCCGCGCCGAAAACCGGCCCGACGCTTTACGATCTGTGCGATCCGATACTTTTGCGATCGACCGCCGGCAACGAGCACCTGCGCAAGCTCTATAAAAAGGCCCTGTCCAATCCGGCTTTGCGGCTGCTGCTCGCGCGTGCCGGTCTGCCGCAACTCCACGAAGACGGGCGCATGTCCGCGTTGCGCGAGAGCATCGTGGCGGCGCGCGATCATGACACGCCCGACTGGGCTGCGATCGGCGCGCCGACTGCGGCGCTGCTCGATACCGCGAACCACTCACACCCGAAGCCCAAGCGCGCGAGCGCGCCCGCGCGCCCGGTCGCCCGCCACGACATCGATCGCATCATCCGTGCTTGCGCTCGGCAGCTCGTTGCTTCATACGCGAAACACGGATTTATCCCCTGCTACGCGGCATTCAATCTGATCGGCGATCCCGATCTGCACGGCCGCGACCTGGTGACGGCGCTGCGCGGCCTCAATGCCCGGCCTTACAAGAATTCGACGCTGCTCTTCAATCTTGCGCGCGCCTTTATCGCCAATTCGCCCGCCGCCGAACTGATCAATCCGCCTTGGACCGGCATTGCCGAGCCGATGTGGCAGCCCATGCAGGCCCGTCATCGCTCCGCCTATTACGATGCGTTCTTCGCCGAAGCGCTGATGGACTTTCTCGCCACCGGCCTCGGCAACTCCGAAGAGAGCAAAGCCGCGCATCGCACGCTGGAATGCCTGGTCGATTTCTGCCTGCAGGTCAGTCGCGACAAGGCCCGCTTGCCGGACAATGGACGCTCGTTCGACGTCATCACCGCGCTCGTGCCGCCGCCGCATTCGCGGCTCACCGGCTACTTTGCCAATATCAAGCACGATCTCGGTTTCGATACTTACCTCGCCGACTGCGACACCACATCTTGCGTGCTCTCGGTCGCCACCCAATTCGGCTCGCAGGATCCGATCCTCGATCAGCCGATGTTGGATTTCTACGCCGCGCATCAGATCGGAACCGGCACCGATCACAAGCGGGTGACGGTCCCGCTCAACGACAATATCGATTACGACGGCGGCATCGTCACCTGGATCGACAATCTTGCCGGCGAGCGGCCGTTCGGCAACGATCTCGATCCCACGCTCAATCTCGATGTGCTCGACGCAAGCTTCCGCAATTACGAGCGCTGGCAAATCGCCGAGGGCCCGCAGCGCATTGCGACCGTGCGCCGAAACATATTATTTCACAGGCGGTTAGCCGAGAGCGGCGCGTTCGCCGATCCGCGCTCGCACATCTATTATTTGCCCGAGCTCTATTGCGCCTATTTCGGGCGCTGCTATTCGGCGTTCGAGGCGATGCCGGCGGCGGCCCGCCGGCTGCTCGATCCCGACGACAGCTTCAACATGATCCGCGGTCATGTCCTCGCCTATGTCGTCGATGAGTTGATCGCCGCCGAGATGAATGTCTTCGACGCTGCGCTTGCGTTGCTGGCACTGACCAAATTGCACGCCGAACCGCAGAGCTTCGCCGCCCCGCTGGCATGCATCGTGCAAAATTTCGGCGAGGGCCGCCGCGGCGCGCCCTACAAAGCCTACGAATGGAACAAGATGAAGACGCCGACGCGGATATTGGTCGGCGGCCCGGAAGTCACCTCGGCCTTCGTGCTATCCGCGCTGGCCAACGCGCGCAGGTTTTTGAAATTTCTAAGAAATTGCAAACTGCAATCGATCTGAGACTCCAAGCCAACGCCCAGCAAGCAATCTCGGCTGCCCGCTCGCGCGGCACAGCCGAGCCTGCCGGCCAAGCAATGTCTTGACTATTGGCGCGCGTTATCTCCGCACCATTTCAGCCAGTTCTGCTGCTCCGGATTGTGCGCCACGCCGCGGAAATCGCACCAGATGGTGGCATCGGAGCCCAGCGACCGGGTCTTGGCCGAGACGGTTTCCGTCTTCGGCGCGTTAAAGACGGCGCGGCACTTCGGGCTTAATTTCGACTTCTTCGCCTTCATGCAGGCGATGATTTTATTCACGTTCGGAATTTCCGAGCTGCACAGACGGAAGACGTCCGGCGTGCATGCTGCACGTTCCTCGGCCGTTCCCAATGCAAAGCTCGAGGTCGAATAGGACACCAGGCCAAGCGCAAGTACGAACGCGCCCGACAGTGTGAATAGTGCACTTCTTTTCATGGCGTCACCCTCAAAATGATCGGAAAAGACCGCACAAGACTAACCGTTCGAGGCGGAGCCCTCAAGACCGGCGAGCCAGCCGCGAGGCACTAATATTTAGTCGTCCCTCCGCGCGCGAAGGTTCAATCGCGCCGGAACCAAAAAAGCGATCCCCACGTCAACGCGCATGACTTCAATCCTGCTGGACGGCCTGCGGAATTCCGGCTACGAATCCGGCAAGGGAAATTAGGCCAAGAACAGTGCAGTTGGGTCTCTGTCCAAAAAACTCTTGTCAGTTTTAGATGGAGAAGTTCGATGCGCAAATTGACCTTGTGCTGCTTCGCAACGACGGCCCTTCTGGCATTGCCCCTGTCCGTCCAGGCATCGCCAGCCGGGGTGATGGCGCATGCGGCAGGATTGCATCCGGCGCTCAGCGCGGGCCATGTCATTCTTGTCGCCGACGAGCAGAAACCCGGCGATGCGAACACAATCCGCCGGCGACAACAAGCCGACCGGCGATCAAAAAGACACTGCGACAAATAAGCCCAAGCCCAAGAAGAAGAAGAGCGCTCGCCACAAGACGCCGAGCAAGAATCAGATCATGAAGCAGATCAAGCAGAACATCCCGAAGGAATATCAGGGCTACCTGCAGCAGGGCGCGGTGCCGGTGCGGGCGGCGTTGGTGCAGGCGCGGCTGGTGCCGGCGGCGCCGGTGGCGGCTACGGCGGCTACAACCGGTAAACACACTAAAGAGAGCCCCGCGCTGGCCGCGTTTGGCGGCCAGCGGCGACGTGGTCCGCTTCGGCGGATGCGCTAGTGCTGTTGCTAGTGCTGGTGCTGTTGCTGTTGCTAGTGCTGTTGCTGCTGCTGTTGGGCGGCGAGGAAAATCGCCTGGCAGTCCGGCGTCAGCCGGTTGATATTGCGCCGCAAGCAGGCGGTGATCGCGCGCACGTCGGGAATCTCGCCGGCGCAGAAGCGGAACACGTTCGGCCGGCAGGCGGCCCTTTGCGCCGGCGTGCCGCGGTATTCGCTCGCCTGGGCCGGTATCATGGAACCTGCCGCAAGCGCCGCCAACATAATGGCCAACACTGGAAGTCTGGTCATTCTCGATGTCTCCTTGCCCTGTGCCGAGGACGCTCTCACAATTCCCACAGGTTCAAAACTCTATACGGATGCTCGTGACCTTATCCGGCACGGAACTGCAAAAATTTTTCAAGGCCGGTGCGCTACCGACTTGGCATTGATTGTGTTAGCTTTTTGTTAAGCGGGCGTTTCGCATTCCAATTCTTGTATGTGAAGCGCTAGGCCGATTCGGCACCCCCTGGAGGCGGTAATGAAGCGCATCATTAGACTTGCCCTGCCTGCCCTCGCGCTCCTGATCGCGAGCTCGGCCCTTCCGCAACCGGCTCACGCGCAATTCGCCGGCGGCGGCGGTTTCGAACAGATGCAGCAAATGGCGCCGCTGCTCAACATGATGAAAAAGAAGATGGGCAAGAAGCGCTTTGCCATGCTGATGCAGACCATGGGCCCGATGATGAGCCAGATGATGGACGGTCAAGGCTCCGGTTTTGGCGGCGGGTTCGGTGGCGGCTTCGGCGGATTTGGCGGCGGCGGCTTCGGAGGCTCCGGCACCGGCGGCTTCGACATGAGCAGCATGGCCGGCCTGATCGGGATGGTCGGCATGGTGGACTCGTTCGGCGGCGGCAGCCATCACCGCGTCGGGCGCCACAAGAAAGTTCATCACTAGCGCGACGGCGGCTTTTCCGTAGCTTGGGTGATTGGAGCGGGTGAAGGGAATCGAACCCTCGTCATCAGCTTGGAAGGCTGTTGCTCTACCATTGAGCTACACCCGCACAGCGTGACCACGCTGACCACATTCGGCTGCCTTTGCGACTGGAACTGCCAACCAGCGCGCCGCGAGCGCGAAGCAGGATGGTGGGAGAGGTAGGACTCGAACCTACGAAGGCATAGCCAGCGGATTTACAGTCCGCCCCCTTTGCCGCTCGGGACACTCTCCCCCAATGCCGTCGCACCGCATTGATCGCGAAAGACAAACGGTGGGATTTGCGGGTTTATGGGCAGCCCCTCGCTTTAAGTCAATGGAGGCTGTTCGGCCCGCGACGGATCAGTTAAGCCACGCGCTCGGCCCTCGCAACCCGCCGGACGGGTACCCGCGCGCGCCCTTGCAGATAAGGCCATGACAACACGCCCCCTCTCCGGCCGGTCCCGTTCCGGCGCCAAGCCGGGCGCCACCCGCGAGCAGATCGAGCGGCGCGAACGGTTCCAGCGCGCCCGCCGCGAGAGCCTGCGCGGCGATGCCGAGGGGCCGGTCGTTCTTTATGGCTGGCACACGGTAACGGCCGCGCTGCGCAATCCGGCGCGAGGCCTGCATAAGCTGCTCGCCACCGAGAATGCCGCGCGGCGCCTCGCCGAAGAAGGCGTCGCGCTTACCTTGACGCCGGAGATCGTCCGGCCTGCGGCGATCGCCGAGCGATTGATGCCCGACGCCGTCCACCAGGGGCTTTATCTCGAAGCCGACCCATTGCCCGCGCCGGCGATCGAGCAACTGCCGGCGCGCGGCGTGGTGTTGGTGCTCGATCAGATCACCGACCCGCACAATGTCGGCGCCATCTTCCGCTCAGCCGCCGCATTCGCGGGCACCGCCATCGTCACCACCCAGCGCCACAGCCCGGATGCCACCGGTGCGCTGGCCAAGGCGGCGTCGGGAGCGCTCGAATACGTGCCGTTCGTTGGCGTGCAGAATCTGGCGCGCGCGCTCGCCGCGCTCAAGCAGAATGGATTTCTCGTGGTCGGCCTCGACTCGAGCGGCGACAGCGATCTGGCCACCCTGCCCTTGCGCGCGCCATTGGCGCTGGTGCTAGGCGCCGAGGGCAAGGGTCTGCGCCAGCTCACCAAGGAAACCTGCGATCACGTCGCGCGCATCGATTTGCCGGGCACGATCAAGAGCCTGAATGTGTCGAACGCGGCTGCGCTGGCGCTCTACATGGCAAATCGCAACCTGCAAGACCGCTGAAAAGAAAACGGCGGACTGTGTGCCCGCCGTCCATGACGCAGAAGTCGTTCGCGACGCTCAATTGTTCCAATGTCTTTTGACATGTCGGATGTGACGCCGCGTCGTCCACGGTGCACGCTCGATCATCACGCGATGCCGATAGGTGCGGTACATGCGATGGCGATAGTGACGGTAGACCCGCGGATAAAGATGCGGCCTGACATAGTACGGAGGATAGAGATCCGGCTGCACATAAAGCGGACCATACTCGGGGCCCGGGATGTAGGTGTAATGCCGCGTGCGAACAGCGCAGCAGGTCACGCGCGGATAGTAGCGCGGCGTCGGTTCCGTCAGAAAGACGTTCGGCGCCGCCTCGACGAGAGGCTGCAGGAAGCCGAGGAACGGACGCGGCGGTGCAGCGCGGCAGCCGCACCAGCCGGCCTGCGCCGCGACCGGAAGCATGGACGTGGCGAGAACGGCGAATGCGGCAAGGGACTTTTTGATCATCGGTGTCATGGGCTTTTCCGTGACTAGTTGAAACGAGGCGCCGCGCAATACGGACGCCCGAGTGAGCGCGCGCATGTCGTCAGCATCGATTCGGGCATGAACGCCCTGGTCGACCATTGGCGATAGAAGTCTTGCGCGGGACGGTAGGCGGTGTGCGCGGCGAGATTTTCGCGCCGCCCCAATCGCGGCCGCCGGCCGGCCATCGGGAAGTAGTGACGATTGCGCCAAGGCGGCAGCCAATAAGGCCGCACGACCACACCCGGTTCGTCGTCGAAGATCACGATCGGCCCGGCGCGCTCGCCGACGAACCAGGACGAGCGGTACTGCGGCGACACACGCAGATCGGCGGCGTGCGCCGGCATGGCGCTGGCAATGCCGAGCAGCGCGATGGCGATGGCGGACAACACGCGCATTCCGATGCGTCTCCAAGCCGCATTGAACCCGCGTGCACTTTATACGAAGGCTTTACGCGCACACTTCCTATCGCGTGGTAACATTAATCTCCCACCAACATCGCGGACCGAGAACCGCCATGAATACCGGGCAGTTATTCGTGATACTACCGACGCAGCGCAACAACCGTTAAAGTTAATCGGCAGTGCCCCACCGGTCGTCCTCCAACAATCCCGCAGCAGGCAAGCAAGCGAGTTTTCGCCGGCGCTATGAAAAGCTGGAAGCTCATCGCGCTGCACTGATCGCGCGGCTGACCTCTTTGGGCGATGCGCGCAGCCATCCCGGCTACGCGCATGCGCTCAAGCTGCTCAACGACACGTTCCGCAAATCGTCGCTCACGCAACGCATGGCCGTGCTTGAAGCGGCAGCCTGGCTGATCGGCGTTCTGGAAAAACTGACATCGGTCACCTGACGGCCGCCGGGCGCCAGAGCCGGTGGACCTACCCCGGACGACCAATGGCGACCGCGCGCGCGGACTGCGGCCTTTCCAGAAAACCGAATCGGGTCTTATTTAGCCCCTCCGGCCGGTCTATGGTGGTTGTGACCGGCGGGCGACGCTGATAGCTCTCGAAAGCGGTGAGCCGGGTTAGCTCAGGGGTAGAGCAGCGGTTTTGTAAACCGTTGGTCGGGGGTTCAATTCCCTCACCCGGCACCAACTTTTCCACCCTCCAAAAGGTGATCACGTTCCCGCGGCGAACGGGCGTTCGCCGAGGCAGCTTGACGCCATAGCGAATCGCCTCCATATGCGCGAAATTAGAGCATCCGATCGTAGCGCACCCATGGCGTGAGGGAGGGAATAATGTCCAGCTTTCGAAACAATAAAATCACGATCGGAAAGATGACGGGTGCCCGAGTCGGCGTCTCTGTGCCACCGACTGGGCTTGAAGGAAATGTGTTCAAGATTGGCGAAACCGAGAACGTCGAAACGGTATTTGAAGTCCGCGGCGCGCCATCTCTGGCGGCGCGCCTCGGCCTGCCACCTGACACATCGGCCGAGGTGCTAGTCGAGCTCTTGAAGATCGCAAAGTCCTCGGACTCGCCAACACAGCTCACCGGGAACATCGAACATTCGTCGGCCTGGAAGCACCTCGGCCGGGCGGCCAATCTAACCTCGGTCGCCACCGCTCTATGGGATCATCGTCACGAGATCGGTTCGCTGTTGAGGATGCTGGGCACCTGATATCGACGAATTCGCCCCTGACGCCGCTATTCAACGCGTTCCGGTGGCACCGCCCTCGACGCGGACGCCACCGCCGATCCGGATGCAGGTGTTCGAGCCCTCGACCTTGACGAAGCCCGGGCCATACACCGCACAAGCATTGACCTTGGCGGGATGGGGCTTGTCCGGCTTAGGCGCCTTATCCGGCTGCCGAGCCGATTGCTGAGCAGCCGCCGGCCAGGCCGGCAGCACGACAAAAGCGATTAGAATGAAGAGCTTTCTCATGTGTTTTCGCCGGGTCCGGCGCACCTTCGTGCCGCAAAGTCGGGGCCGAATTCGGATCGCGCGCCAGTTCGTCTCTATTCATTGGTGCGCGAATGGACCGTCGCGCCGCCGTCATGTCAACTTCATGACCGACCGCAGCGCCGACGCGTGGCGGACCTCGGAGGGTTCAAGAGCCTCTTGCGGAACCGGAATTTCGTGATTCGGCCCTCCAAAAATAAAGCCCAAAGTCGTGCGCGCCGCCCCACCGAGGACCTTGTTCGGCAATTGCAGACTGTGCCACACTGTGGCGTTTGCAATACCTCGGAGATCTAGCATGCCGCAGGGCACCGTGAAGTGGTTCAATCCGACCAAGGGCTACGGATTCATCCAGCCCCAGGAAGGGGGCAAGGATGTGTTCGTGCACATCTCGGCGGTTGAACGTGCCGGCCTCAGCACCCTGAACGAAGGTCAGGTTGTGCAATTCGAACTCGTTGAGAACCGCGGAAAGACATCCGCGGAAAATCTCAAGGTCAAGTGACCGCGGCGCCCGCGCTTACTTTCGGCCTCTCTGTCTGAACTTGCTGCCGCCGGGCCTTCGCGCCGCGGCGGTTGTCGCACGTCCATGCCTCAGCGCCTGAGCGCCGCCAGCTCGGGAAACGGTGCATAGACGGCATCCTTGCAGTATTGCGGCGTTTGTTTCGGACCGTCGATAAAACGGTCGAGCTTGCCCGCGACGTAAGTCGCAGCGCCGACCTTGACGCCGGTATATTTGCCGCGGGCGTTACGCACATTAAACCGCACGCAGGCGACATAGCGCTCGCCGGGCCCGACCGTCTTGAGCTGCGGTGCGGAAACCGCCGCGTCGCGAATATGGGTTGGATCGTTGAGGTAGGTGCGCAGGAACGCCAAAATGTCCTGCTTGTAGTTCGCCGGAACGACGTTCTGCCTGTCCCATTGCGCCCGCAATTCGGCCTGGGTCATTCCCACATCGGTCGAACAGCCGCCAACCAGCAATGCCACCGCGATTGCCAACCACCGCATTCACAAGCCCTCCCCCGACCCCTCGCCTACCATAGCCGCACGGCGGCAAAACCCGTTTGCCAATTTGCCGCGGCTTACATCTTGGACAGCTTGTCGACATCCACCGCCTGGGCATAGGCGCGCTTGGCATCGGCGTCGGCGGAGCCTTCCACGGTGACCAGGAATTTGTTGGCGATCACCAAATTGATGGAACCGTCATTGGTCTGCAACGCACGGTGACTGCCGACGCTGATGAGCTTGCCAATGATGCTGGCGATGCTCGGATTGATCAGCAGTTGCGCGAAATGCGTGACCAGAAGGGAGTCGCCGGTGATCCGGACGTCGACAGAGCCGTCATTGGCGTTGGTGTAACGGCGGCTCGCCGTGCTGGCGCCAAAGATCGCGATGCCAACCGACGTGGTCTCGGGCTTGGCGGCTTTCCAGCCCGGCAACGGCTCCGGCAGCAGGGCCGCGAACCGTTCGGCATTTTTCTGACCGACGAGTTGCGAGGCGAGATCGAGCGACTGTTTGGCCTGCGTCAGGTCGCCCGCCTGGTAGGCTTTGCGCGCCTGCTCCATGGCGTCGAGAACGTCGTCGGCTGCAAGAGCCGGCACGACGGTCGCGCCCAAGACGAGCGCAGCGAACAGCAATCGCAGCATGGCTCCGGCCTCCGGATGAATGCCGGCGCCATGCTAGCAGAATTCGTCGCGCCCGGCTTACTCCAGAATAAAGCCAAGACGCGCCATGAAGGTGCGGCCCGGCTGCGGATAGGCGTTGAAGCGGCCGATGGTGAAGGTGCTGGCGATGCCGTAGTCGTAATAGAGGTCGTTGAAGACATTCTGTACGGTGAACGACCAATAGGCGTTTTTCACCCGGCCCCCAATGCGCATGTCCACCACCGCATGCGACGGGATCAACGGCTGCACGTTGAGCAAATCGTTGTCCAGCCGCCGCTCGCCCGCGTAGCGCAGGATCACGTCATAGACGGCCCACTTGTTCCAGATGTCCCAAGACGCGCCCGCCGTTCCGCTCCAGCGCGAGATCAGTGGAATGTCGTTGCCGGCGAACGGACCCTCGCGGAACACGGCGCGCGTATAAGCGAGCGAGCCCCACAGCCGCACGGTATCGGTGAGGCGATATGACGCCGTGTTCTCCACGCCATAGTGCGCGGTCGGATCGAGATTGACGTTGGTCCCGGTCGCCGGGCTGTAGAAAATCTCGTTGGTGAGCTTCATGTAGTAGGCGCTGGTCTGCCAATCGAAGGCGCCGAGATGCAGGCGGAAGCCGCCCTCGGCCTCGTTCGAGGTCTGGGTGAGCAGATTGAAGTTGGTCGGCGTCGGCGCCGGGAAATTGAACGCCACCGCCTGCCCGATCCGTTCGTCGGCATTGGGCAGACGAAAGGCGTGCGCGACATGCCCGAACACCGCCACCATCGGATTGAAGCGATGCTCGATGCCGGCTTGCGCCGCGTATTGCCATTCGCTGCGGTCGAGCGGCAGACCTTGCGCATCGCCGAAGCCGAACGGCGCGGTCGGATCGTAAGTATCGCGCGCCGATATCGAGTTACGTTGCAAGCGCCCGCCCAAGGTGACGTCGGTGTCGGGACGGATCGCAAAGGTGCCATTGGCATAGACCGCCGCGGTCGTCTGCGTGATGTCGAAGATGTGGTAGGGCGTCGACATCAGATCCTTGGCGCGCGACGACGAATAGGCCGTACGGTAGTAGTCGAAGCCGGTGAGCACCTTGACCGGCATGCCGAAAATATCGCTGTCGAGCTTGAAGCGCGGCGTGACCGAGCCCGTCGTCAGGTCGGTTCTGACCCCGTTGTAGGGCGAGCCCATGAAGAACAACTCGGCCTGCTGCGCCTTGCGGCGCAGGCTGCCGTCCACGATCAGTTCGGCGCCCGGCGCCAGCATGCGGGTGAAGCCGAGGATGTAATTCTGCCCCTGCTTGTTGGCGAAGTCGTTCGGGGTGGCGGCGCCCCGGCGATCGGTGACCAGTTCGTTGACCCCGGTAGTGAGGTCGACCAGCCGCCCGCCCGGCAGGCCGAGCTTCTGATCGTCGGTGCTCATGTTGAAATAGCCGCTGCCCTCGCCCGTGAGGTAGCGGACGTCGCCGTTGAAATCTCTCTGGTGAAGCTGGCCGTTCTCACGATAGCCGTCGGTGCGAATGCCAAGGCCGCTGAGCGCCGTCGACCAAGGACCCCACGAGCCGGTCACCGAGGCGCGTCCTTCCCGGTAGCGGTACGTACCGGCCGCGCCTTCGAGCCGCGCGCCGCCCGGCATGCCGGCGCCGGTCTTGGTGACGATGTTGATGACGCCGCCGACCGCGCCGTCCCCGTACAGGACCGCGCCGCTGTTGCCGCGCGTGATCTCGATGCGCTCGATGCTGTTGAGCGGGATCGAGGAGAAGTCGAAGCCCTGCAGATCGAAATCGTTGAAGCGGCGGCCGTTGACCAGCACCAATACGTTCGACGTCGCGCTGGCGCCGAATCCGCGCATGTCGACCACGTCGCGCGCGCCGTTGACCCCGGCGCCGATGTGTTGGATCTGAATCCCGGCCTGCTGGCCGATGATTTCCGGCAAGTCTTGCGCCGGCGACTGCGCGATCTCCTCGGCCGTAATCACGCTGGTCGAGGTGCCGGTGATGCCGGCGCCGAGCCGGCTGACGGACACATCGATCGTCGGCAGAACTAGCGTGGTGCTCTGCGCGTGCGCCTCATGCGGCAACAATGCGCTCAGCGCCAATGCGGCGCCGGTAAGTCTCTGTGCAATTCCCATGACACAACGTTCCTTCGTTTGCGCCCGCGCATGGCGGACGCATCGGGTGAGACCAAGCCCGATGCGAAGGATCGTTGAGGACGAGCCACGCCATTGTGCAGCGCGCGTCGCCACCAAGATCGAAGTCGTGGGAGATAGAGCCTCTCACGGCCTTCGCACCGGTACCGATGTCACCGCTGCGAAAGACCGCTCCGTATGGACGCCCCGTCCACCGGTTGGGTGACCGCGCTGGCAGGTCTCCTGGCTCGCGGGTCGTTGCTTTTCGTCCGGCCTTCCCAGTTTCCCAGTGGCCATCGCTGGACGAGTAGCTCGCCGCTCACAGTTGCGGGGGCAGCCACGGATTGTCGTGTCCGTGTTCCCTCTTTCGTCCCCGGAATCACCCGGGGAACCAGCACGGCAAAATGTTCTCTTGAACGCGCGGACGAGTCAAGCACCGCCACCGGCGGTGCTTGTCCGTCGCCGCGCTGGGGTTCGGCAGGCCGGCGATCAGCTGGCCTTCTTGAGGTGCTTGTTGTGCTTGATGAGCTTGGCCTTGGCCGCGTGCTTCTTGTGCTTCAACAGCTTTGCCTTGGCGATGTGCTTGACGTGCTTGATGTGTTTTATGCTTTTCGCCTTGGCAATGTGCGACTTGTGCTTCACGATTTTGACGACGTGCCGGGGATATTTCACCGCTTTGGCAATGTGCTTGCGGTGCTTGAAGACCTTGGCCACGTGCTTCTTGTGCTTGACGACCTTCACCTTGGCGATGTGTCGGCGGTGCTTGGTCGCTTTGGCAACGTGCTTCTTGGTCTTGGTGACCTTGGTGGTATCGGCCTTCATCGCCGGCTGGCCGGACGTCGTCGGCGCATTGCCTTGCGCCAGCGCCGGACCCGCGATCAGGCTCGCCGCCACAATGGCGGCTGCAATCGTTCTCAACATGGGGGAATCCTCTGCAACTGAAGGGTTTGCCGTCGACCCGCTTGTCCAATCGGCTGACCGGCCGTTCGCCGATCCTGCCGGCGAATTTGCACCGCGGGCGCTGAACCCGCACTGAAGTCGATTTTCAGGTGATGTTCAGGTTGCGGACCCGGCGGTGTCGAAACCGCGGCGGGACCGGGGCGCTTCAGCCGGCGCCAGCCGTCTCGTCAACGATCCACTGATGATAGGCCGCATCGAGGCTTTCGACCGGCAGCACCACGATCGCCGGTGTGGTGTAGGAATGCAGTTCCTGCACCATCGCCCGCACCGCCTCGGCGAGCGCGGCGCGGGTTTTGACGATCATCCCCGCTTCTTCGGCGCGCTCGATTTTGCCTTGCCACCAATAATGCGAAATCATCCCCGGCACGATATTGACGCCGGCCGCCAGCCGTTGCTCGACGATTTTGCGGCCCGCGGCCTCCGCCTCGACAATCGAGGGCCAAGTCGTATAGACGAGCACCGCGCGTTCCATTCTCAGGTCCTTTCATGAACCCCCAGGCCCAGCGTTTCCAGCACATCGCCTTTGTCGCCGGCCAGTCGCCGGAGGCGCGCGATGCCTATGCGCGGCTGGAGAAGCGCTACGGCAATTGCGATCCGAACAAAGCCGATGTCATCGTCGCGCTCGGCGGCGACGGCTTGATGCTGCAGACCCTGCACAAGTTCATGACCTCCGGCAAGCCGATCTACGGCATGCATCGCGGCACCATCGGCTTCCTGATGAACGAATTCGCCGAGGAGCGTCTGCCCGAGCGGATCGCCGCCGCCCATATCACCGTGATCCATCCGCTGGTGATGCGTGCGCGCGATGCGCAGGAGCGCATCCATGAGCTCGCGCCATCAACGAGGTGTCGCTGTTCCGCCAGAGCGCGCAGGCCGCCAAACTGCGCATCCTGATCGACGGGCAAGAGCGGCTGGCCGAGCTGATCGCCGACGGCGTGCTGGTGTCGACGCCGGCCGGCTCGACTGCCTATAACCTGTCGGTGCAGGGACCGATCATCCCGATCAATGCGCCGCTGCTGGCGCTCACCCCGATCAGCCCGTTCCGGCCGCGGCGCTGGCGCGGCGCGCTCCTGCCGGACAAGGCGAAAGTCGCGATCGAGGTTATGGATCCCGACAAGCGGCCGGTCGCCGCCGTCGCCGATTCCGACGAGGTGCGCTCGGTGCGCCGGTCGATGTCGGCATGGACCACTCGATCTCGATCGATATGCTGTTCGACCCCGGTCATAATCTCGACGAGCGCATTCTGCGTGAGCAGTTCGGGTTCTGAACGATGCCGCAGACATTCGAATTCACGGTGAATGGCAAACCGGTCGGCGTCGCGCTCGACAATGAGGAGACGCCGTTGCTCAACGTCTTGCGCAACGAGTGCGGCCTGATGGGCACGCGTTTCGGCTGCGGGCTTGAGCAGTGCGGCAGTTGCATGGTGCTGATCGACGGCAAGCCGGAAAAAAGCTGCGGCAAGCCTACCTGGGCCATCGCCT
>CAVSGT010000010.1:0-308108 GCA_963727555.1 uncultured Alphaproteobacteria bacterium
GGCCTGAG
Source organism: uncultured Alphaproteobacteria bacterium (assembly GCA_963727555.1). Lineage (GTDB taxonomy): Bacteria > Pseudomonadota > Alphaproteobacteria > Rhizobiales > Xanthobacteraceae > Pseudolabrys. Next base: position 9 of record CAVSGT010000010.1, read on the forward strand.
CGGGGCCTTTCTCGACCGGTTGACGCTCGACGCTGCCAAAATCGAGGCGATTGCCGGCGGGATTGAGGTCGTGCGCGGCCTCGCCGACCCGGTCGGCACGGTCACCAAATCCTGGACGCGCCCCAATGGCATGACCATCGAGCGGGTGCGGGTGCCGCTCGGCGTCGTCGGCATCATCTACGAGAGCCGGCCGAATGTGACGGCCGACGCCGGCGCATTGTGCCTGAAGTCGGGAAACGCGGCAATTCTGCGCGGCGGCTCCGACAGTCTGCGCTCCAGCCGCGCCATTGTCGCCGCGCTCGCCGCGGGCCTGCGCGAAGCTGGCCTGCCGGAGGCCGCCATTCAACTGGTCCCGACCCGTGATCGCGCCGCCGTCGGCCTGATGCTCGCCGGGCTCGATGGAAATATCGATGTGCTGGTGCCGCGCGGCGGCAAAGGTCTGGTCGCGCGCGTGCAGGCGGAAGCGCGCCTGCCGGTGTTCGCGCACCTGGAAGGCATTTGCCACGTCTACGTCGACAAGGCCGCCGATCTGGCCATGGCCAAGAAGATCGCGCTCAACGCCAAGATGCGCCGCACCGGCGTTTGCGGCGCGGCCGAAACGCTGCTGGTCGATCGCGCCGCGGCGGCGACGCTGCTCACGCCGCTGGTCGAAATGTTGATCGAGGCCCAATGCGAGGTGCGCGGCGATAAAGCGACGTTGGCCGTCGATAGGCGCGTCAAGCCGGCGAGCGAAGAAGACTGGGGAACCGAATATCTCGATGCCATCATCGCCGTGAAATTGGTCGACGGGGTCGATGCCGCCATCGATCACATCGAGCGCTACGGATCGCATCACACCGACGCCATCGTCACCGCGGATGCGGCGACGGCGGAGAAATTCCTCTCGCAGGTCGATTCGGCGATCGTGCTGCACAACGCCTCGACGCAATTCGCCGATGGCGGCGAATTCGGCTTCGGCGCCGAAATCGGCATCGCCACCGGCCGGCTGCACGCGCGCGGCCCGGTGGGCGTCGAGCAGCTCACCACGTTCAAATACCGCATTCGCGGAAGCGGTCAAATTCGCCCGTGAAACCGCGATTACCCGTGCGCCGAGAGCGCGCGCTGCCTCCTCATGCGCCCGGCATGAAGATCGGCCTGTTCGGCGGCACGTTCGACCCGCCGCATCTGGCGCATCTCGGTGCCAGCCTGCTCGCTCTCAAGCGGCTCAAGCTCGACCGTGTCTGGTGGCTGGTCACGCCCGGCAATCCGCTCAAGAACAGCAGCGGGCTCGGCCCGGTGGGCGAGCGCATCGCCGCCGCCCGCGCGCTGGCGGAGCATACGCGCATCGATGTGACCGGTCTCGAAGCTGTCATTAAGACGCGCTATACCTATGACACGATAAGATGGCTCAAGGCCCGATGCCCACGAGTTCCGATTCGTCTGGATCATGGGCGCCGACAATCTGCGGAGCTTTCACCGCTGGCAGAGATGGCGTGGCATAGCGAAGCTGGTGCCGTTCGTGGTGATCGACCGCCTCGGGCCCAGCCTTTACGCCGCCGCCAGCGCAGCAGGCCAAGCGCTCTCCCACGCCCGCATCCCGGAATACGCCGCCGCTTCGCTGCCCTACCGCAAGCCGCCGGCCTGGACCTTTGTGCACGGCCTCAAGTCGCCGTTGTCCTCGACCGCGCTGCGGGCGTTGCGCAAACGCGCAAGACCCGGCGCCGGCAAAACCGTCAAACCCAAGGGTGGCAAGCGACGAACCAAGTCGCTATCTTGAGTGTTGCTCCGGTGCGAACCGGGGCGGGTGCAACGAACGGAAAGGAAAAATCCCTCTGATTACCCCTGCACTCTCTCGGGCGTCGCGTCGTATGCCCGGCCCCGTCTCCCGGCGCCCCGCCGCCGACGAGACGCTCCGTCTTGTCCTCGCCACTCTGGAAGACGCCAAAGCCGAGGACAGCGTCACCATCGATCTCACCGGCAAAACCTCGATAGGCGATTACATGGTCGTGACCTGCGGCCGGTCGCAGCGCCATGTCGGCTCCGTTGCCGACCATGTGGTCAAGGACCTCAAGAAGGCCGGCATCGGCGGTGTGCGCGTCGAAGGCATGCCGCAATGCGACTGGGTGCTGATCGACGCCGGCGACGTCATTGTCCACGTATTCCGGCCCGACGTGCGCGCCTTCTACAATCTCGAAAAGATGTGGTCGGGCGGGCGCACAGACGAGCGGCGCCGAAGCTGATACGCTCGGCGGCGCGATGCGCATCATTGTTGCCGCCATCGGACGCCTGAAACGGGGCCCGGAAACCGAGCTTTGCGAGCGTTATGCCAAGCGCGTCACGCAGACCGGCCGCGGCCTCGGCCTGCGCGGCGTCGAAATCGTGGAAGTCAGGGAAAGTCGCGCCGCCGAAGCCGGCAAGCGCATGCTCGAGGAATCGATCGCGCTCGCCAATATCGTTCCATTAGGCGCCGCGGTCGTGCTGCTCGATTCGCGCGGCGATAATCTCGACAGCGCTAGCCTCGCCGCCCAACTGGCCCGGTGGCGTAGCGATAATCACCCGGCGGTGGTGTTCGTAATCGGCGGCCCCGATGGCCTGGCGCCCAGCCTGCACGAAAAGGCCAAATTGCGCCTGTCATTCGGCGCCGCCACCTGGCCGCACCAACTGGTGCGGGTCATGCTGCTGGAGCAGCTTTACCGCGCCGCCACGATCCTCTCCGGCCATCCCTATCATCGCGCCTGAAGCCGCCCGGGCGGTCGCGTTTTGGTCTTAATCGCCCCCCAAGAAGATGCCGCCACAATCTACTTGCCGTTCACCCCTGTGGGCTTAACTTGGCCACGATGATTTGCCCTACGGCCTTCCGCCGTTTCGATGCGCGCTTGGCGCTGGTCGCCGGATTAGGCCTAGCTTTGCCGCTGGCCTTTGCGCTCGCGGCCGAGAAGCCGGCGCCGGAGAGCAAGAGCGACAAGCTCCAGGCTATCCAGCAGCACAATCGCGAGCTCGAGGCCAACAAAGAACAACAGCGCAAATCGGCCGAAACCGAGGCTGAACTCAAGCACGAGATCGAGCAGATCGGCGCCGACCGCCGCAAGCTCAATAAGCAACTGATCGAGACCGCCGGACGCCTGCGCGATCTGGAACGCAAGGTTACGGAAAGCGAGACCCGGCTGCAGGCGCTGGATGATGACGAACGCGACCTTCACAAATCGCTCGACGGCCGCCGTGCCGTGATCGGCGAGGTGCTCGCGGCTTTACAGCGGGTCGGCCGCAATCCGCCGCCGGCGCTGATCGCTAGCCCCGAAGACGCGCTGCAGTCGGTGCGCACCGCCATGTTGCTCGGTGCGGTGGTGCCGGAAATGCGGCAACAGGTTGAAGAACTCGCCAATAACCTCAGCGAGCTGGTGGCGGTGCGCAAGAAGATCGCTGCCGAGCGCGACCAGCTCAAGAACCAGGTTGCCTCGCTCCACGGCCAGCGAACGCGCATGACCGCGCTGGTCGCTGCGCGGCAGAAACAGCAGGCCGCGCACGAGAAGGCGCTCGACGCCGAGCGCGCGCGGGCGACCCAGCTCGCCCACCAGGCCGACAATCTCAAAGATTTGATCGCCAAGCTCGAACAGAGCGTCGTGCGCGCCGAGCGCGAAGTCCCCCGCACCGACGCAAAGACGGCTTTGGCGGCGCTCCACGACCCCGGCCGAATGGCGCCGGCGGTCACTTTTGCCTCTTTGCGCGGGCGAATTCCGATCCCGGTTAATGGCGTGAAAATCAAGAAATATGGGGCGCCGGACGGCGTTGGCGGGCTGGAAAAGGGCGTATCCCTCGCCACCCGCGCGGGCGCCCAGGTGACCGCGCCGACCGACGGCTGGGTGGTCTATGCCGGGCCGTTCCGTTCCTATGGACAACTCTTGATCCTGAATGCCGGCGGCGGGTATCATGTCTTGCTCGCTGGGATGGAACGGATATCAGTTGATCTCGGACAGTTCGTGCTGACCGGGGAACCGGTTGCGGTAATGGGGAATGGTTCCCATGTTGCCGCCATTCTCGCGACTGGTTCCAGCCAGCCGGTGCTATACGTTGAATTCAGAAAGAACGGGGTTCCCGTCGATCCAGGCCCATGGTGGGCATCTGGCGAAGGTGCAAAGGCTCGTGGATGATGCGCAAAACTTCTCTCATTCTACTCGGCGCGGCGGCAGGGGCGGCGATTGCGCTGCTCGCTACACAACCTCGCCTCACCTTTGCCGGCGCGAGCGCCAAGGCGGCCGCGGCGGACACATACCGGGAGCTCAATCTCTTCGGTGACGTATTCGAGCGCGTACGCGCCGACTACGTCGAGAAGCCGGCAGACAACAAGCTGATCGAGACGGCGATCAACGGCATGTTGGCCGGGCTCGATCCGCATTCGAGCTACATGGATCCGAAAAGCTTCCGCGACATGCAGGTGCAGACGCGCGGTGAGTTCGGCGGCCTCGGCATCGAAGTCACCATGGAAGACGGCCTGATCAAGGTGGTGGCGCCGATCGACGACACGCCCGCCGCCAAGGCCGGCATCATGGCGAACGATATCATCACCAAGCTCGACGGCGAGCAGGTTCGAGGTCTCACGCTGAACCAGGCGGTCGAGAAAATGCGCGGCCCGGTGAACAGCAAGATCAAGCTGACCATCGTGCGCAAAGGCGCGGAAAAGCCGCTTGAGGTGTCCATTACCCGCGACATCATTCGCGTGCGCTCGGTGCGCTCGCATGTCGAGGGTGACGACGTCGGCTATATCCGCCTGACCCAGTTCAACGAGCAAACCACCGACGGGCTGAAGAAGGCGATCGCCAGCATCAAGTCCAAGGTGTCCAACGACAAGCTCAAGGGTTACATTCTCGATCTGCGCAACAATCCGGGCGGTCTGCTCGACCAGGCCATCTCGGTGTCGGACACGTTCCTGCAAAAGGGCGAGATCGTGTCCACGCGCGGCCGTAACCCGGAAGAAACCCAGCGGTTCGACGCGCGCTCCGGCGATCTCACCGGCAGCAAGCCGCTGATCGTGCTGATCAACGGCGGTTCGGCGTCGGCTTCCGAGATCGTTGCCGGCGCGCTGCAGGATCACAAGCGGGCGACCTTGATCGGGACCCGCTCGTTCGGCAAAGGCTCGGTGCAGACCATCATTCCGCTCGGCTCCGGCAACGGCGCCTTGCGGTTGACCACCGCGCGCTACTTCACGCCGTCCGGCCGCTCGATCCAGGCCACGGGCATCACGCCCGAAATCCAAGTGCTGCAGGACGTGCCGGACAGTCTCAAGGACAAGACCGACACCATGGGCGAGGCCTCGCTGCGCGGCCATCTCAAGGCCGAGGGCAAGGAGCAGACCGGCTCGCAAGCCTATGTCCCGAAGGACCCGAAGGACGACAAGGCGTTGAAAATGGCCGACGAGCTGCTGCGCGGCACCATGGTCAATTCGGCTTTCCCGCCGAATCCCAAGACGCCGGTTCCGAACTGAACGCGGTCAATCGAGACGACGTTGCTGCGGGGCGGCTTAACCAGCCGCCCCGTTCGTTTTACCGCCCGGCCAACGGGAGTCCGTTTGCGCTCGCGTGATAGACTCCCCGGATGATTCGCGAGGACCCGGGCCGGTGTCATCGGACGACCTGAACGCGCCACTCGGCCAGGAAACAGGCAAGAAACGACGCAAGCTGCCGATCGCCGCACCGCAGTTGGTTGCCGGCATGCTGGCGGCGTCCGGCCTCGCCGTCGCGGCCTGGGCGATTTTCGTCAACGATCCGCTGGGCGGCGAGCCGGTCGCGGTGGTCGCCACCACGCCATCCGGACCCTCGCAGCCCAAGGGCGCAGCCGCCGGCGACGGCCAGCATCACGCCCGCTATGACGGCCCCGACAAGATGTCGGACAAAGCGGCCAATAAAGCGGTGTCGGCCGCGGCTCAATCGGCGCCCCCGCCGCCGGGCAGCAAGACCATCACCATCATCGACGGCTCGAGCGGCAAGCGCCAGGAGATCGTGGTCCCCGGCAATGCGACCACCCATACGCCCCATGCAAGCGGCCACGCACCCAAGGCGCCGGTCGAACACCGGCTCCTGGATACCAGCCGGCAGGGTGCGATCCCGCGCATCGGCCCAGACGGCGCGCGCGCCTCGGTGGTCTACGCGCATCCGCGCCAATTGCCGCCGGGCAAGGTGGGCGCGCCCCGCATTGCCATCGTCGTTGGTGGGATGGGCATCAGCGCGTCCGGCACCGCCGAAGCTTTCGCCAAGCTGCCGGCGCCGATCACCTTCGCGATCGCGCCCTACGGCAACGATCTCGAGCAACTGGCAAACCGCGCCCGCGCGGGCAGCCACGAAGTGCTGCTGCAGACGCCGATGGAGCCGTTCGACTATCCCAACAACGATCCAGGCCCGCAGACGCTGCTCACGTCGCTCAGTCCCGATCAAAACATCGATCGCCTGCATTGGCTGATGAGCCGGTTCAAGGGTTATGTCGGCATCGAGAGCTACATGGGCGCGCGCTTCACCGCCTCAGAGCCGGCGCTGGCGCCGATCCTGCACGAGATTGCCAAGCGCGGTCTGATCTACGTCGATGACGGCGCCTCCTCGCGCAGCCTGGCCAGCCAGATCGCCGGCGCCGGCGCCGGCAACATGCCGTTCGCCAAAACCGACATTGTCATCGACGCCATGCCGGCGCCGACCGAGATCGACCGCGCGCTGGCGCGGCTGGAACTGGCGGCGCGCGAGCGCGGCACCGCGATCGGCTTTGCCACCGCGCTGCCGGGAACGGTCGCGCGCATCGCCGGCTGGGCGAAGACGGTGGAGAGCCGCGGCATCGTGCTGGTGCCGATCAGCATGGCGGCGGCGAAGGCGAAGTCGTCGTAGCTGCGCTTGCCCACAATCTCCTTGTGTCATCATCCGTGAAAGCGGATGATTTAGTATTCACCGAGCTTCGGTGGTTATTGGATGCCCTGTTTGCGCGGGGCATGACATCTGGAAATGGTCATGACGTCTCTCGAGTCCCTTCCCTACCGTCCCTGCGCCGGCATCGTGGTGCTCAATCGCGACGGTCTCGTCTTCATCGGCCGGCGATCGAGCGGGCCCGAGCACATCGACGCCACCCATGTCTGGCAGATGCCGCAAGGCGGCATCGACGAGAACGAAGACCCCTACAAGGCGGCGCTGCGCGAACTCTACGAGGAGACCAATATCCGTTCGGTCGAGAAGCTCGGCGAGATCGCCGAGTGGCTGGCCTACGACATTCCGCGCGACATTATCGGCCAGGCTTGGGGCGGCAAATACCGCGGACAGAAGCAGAAATGGTATGCGCTGCGCTTCACCGGCAACGACAGCGAGATCGACATCGCGACGCCGGGCGGCGGCGTGCATGAGCCGGAATTCATCGCCTGGCGCTGGGTGGCGATGGCCGAATTGCCCGACTTGGTGGTGCCGTTCAAACGGCAAACCTATGAGCGGGTGGTCAGCGAATTCGGCAAGTTTGTGAAATGATACTCGGCGTCATGCCCGCGCTTGTTGCGGGCATCCACGTCTCTTGCGCGCGTCAGGATAAGACGTAGGTCGGCGGGACAAGCCCGGCCATGACGATTGCACGAGCCACGCAGGTGGCAATCAGTGCATCGCCGTGCCCGTGAGGTGGCGGTCGATCTCTTTGAAATGATCGAGGCGCGTGACCAGTCGGTCGAGCGCGACGCCGGGCTCGGCTTTCTCGATGTGCTGTTCCAGCTCGCTGATGCGGCTGGCGAGCATCTCGCGGTCGACCTCCTCGACCGCTTCGGCAGCGTCGGCGAGCACGGTCAAGCCTTGCGCCGATACTTCGGCGAAGCCGCCCAGCACCATGATTTTCTGTTCGCCGCCCGTGCCGTGAACGGTCAGGATGCCCGGCCGCAACGTGGACACCAGCGGCGCGTGGCCGGCTAGCACGCCGAAGTCGCCTTCCGCGCCCGGCACATCGACCTGCTCGACGTCGCCCGAGAACAAGAGCTTTTCCGGAGACACCAGATCGAAATGGAATGTAGCCATTGCTCTCTCAGCCTTTGTCTCTGCCCATCGCGAATCCCAAGCCCAGGCCGATGACACCGCCGATTGCCGCGATGATGGCGATGTGTCGGATCTGGCTTGAGGTCAGGGGCCCATTGCCGTGTGCGATGTCGTTTCCTTTCACTTCGATGCTCAGCGGACCGAGCTTGATCTCGGCCGATTCCGGCCGGGTGGCGTAGCCGGCCAGCGCGCCGATCAGCAGCCCGACGACCAAGAAAGCAACCGGGTTCGACCGGGCTCGCATTGTCTAGGCCGCCTCCGCCGCCAGCTTCTTGCCCTTCTCCATGGCCTCTTCGATGGTGCCGACCATATAGAAGGCCGCCTCCGGCAGATGGTCGTATTTGCCTTCGCACAGGCCCTGGAAGCCTTTGATGGTGTCCTTCAGGTCGACCAGCTTGCCGGGCGAGCCGGTGAACACTTCGGCGACGAAGAACGGCTGCGACAGGAAGCGCTCGATCTTGCGCGCGCGCGAAACCGTCATCTTGTCCTCTTCCGACAACTCGTCCATGCCGAGAATGGCGATGATGTCCTGCAGCGCCTTGTAGCGCTGGAGGATTTGCTGCACCTGCCGCGCCACGCCGTAGTGCTCCTCGCCGACGATCAGCGGCGACAACATGCGCGAGGTCGAATCGAGCGGGTCGACCGCCGGATAGATGCCCTTGGCGGCGATGTCGCGCGACAGCACCGTGGTGGCATCCAAGTGCGCGAACGAGGTGGCCGGCGCCGGGTCGGTCAGGTCGTCGGCCGGCACGTAAATCGCCTGCACCGACGTGACCGAGCCTTTGTGCGTCGTGGTGATGCGCTCCTGCAGCGCGCCCATGTCGGTGGCGAGCGTCGGCTGATAGCCCACCGCCGATGGAATACGGCCGAGCAGCGCGGAGACTTCCGAGCCGGCTTGCGTGAAGCGGAAGATGTTGTCGACGAAGAACAGCACGTCCTGGCCCTGGTCGCGGAAATATTCGGCGACCGTCAGTCCGGAAAGACCGACGCGGGCGCGCGCGCCCGGCGGCTCGTTCATCTGCCCGTACACCAGTGCGCATTTGGAACCTTCGACCGAGCCCTTCTTCGGATCCTTGTTGACGCCGGATTCGATCATCTCGTGATAGAGGTCGTTGCCCTCGCGCGTGCGCTCGCCGACGCCGGCGAACACCGAATAGCCGCCGTGCGCTTTGGCGACGTTATTGATTAGCTCCATGATCAGCACAGTCTTGCCGACGCCGGCGCCGCCGAACAGGCCGATCTTGCCACCCTTGGCGTAAGGCGCCAGCAGGTCCACCACCTTGATGCCGGTCACCAGAATCTGCGCCTCGGTGGACTGGTCGGTATAGGTGGGCGCGTCCTGATGGATCGCGCGCAAGGTCTCGCCGGTGACCGGTCCCGCCTCATCGACCGGATCGCCGATCACGTTGATGATGCGGCCGAGCAGGCCGGGGCCGACGGGGACCGAGATGGGGGCGCCGGTGTCGGTGACTTCCTGGCTGCGCACCAGACCTTCGGTCGAATCCATGGCGACGGTGCGCACGGTCGACTCGCCGAGATGCTGGGCGACTTCCAGCACCAGCCGGTTGCCGCGATTTTGCGTCTCCAAGGCATTGAGAATAGGAGGCAAATCGCCTTCGAACTGGACGTCGACGACGGCGCCGATGACCTGGGTGATTTTTCCGACTGCGTTCTGCGTGGCCATTTTCAGTCCTCTTGGAAGCCCAATTGCTCGGCTCCGAGCCTTGATGCTCAGAGCGCCTCGGCGCCGGAGATGATCTCGATCAGCTCCTTGGTGATCATCGCCTGGCGGGTACGGTTATAGGTCAGCGTTTGCTTGCGGATCATCTCGCCGGCATTGCGGGTCGCGTTGTCCATCGCGCTCATGCGCGCGCCCTGCTCGGAGGCGGCGTTCTCCAACAGCGCGCGGAACACCTGCACCGACAGATTTCGCGGTAACAGATCGGCCAGGATGTCGCCTTCCTCCGGCTCGTAGTCGTAGGACGCGGCAGCGCCGGTGGCCTTCTCGAACAGCGGTGGAATGATCTGCTGCGCGGTTGGGATCTGCGCGATCACCGACCTGAAGCGCGAGAAGAACAGCGTGCAGACGTCGAAGCCGCCCTGCTCGAATAAGGCAATGATCTTGCCGGCGATCATCTCGCCCTGCGCGAAGCCGATCTGCTTGATGCCGCGCAGCTCGACGGTCTCGATGATCTCTTTGCTGTACTGCCGGCGCAGCTGATCGTGGCCTTTGCGGCCGACGCAGAGAATTTTGACCTGCTTGCCCCGGCCCAGCAGCGTGTTGATATGCTCGCGCGCCAGCCGCACGATCGACGAGTTGAACGGACCGCACAGGCCGCGCTCGGCGGTGCAAACGACCAGCAAATGCACCTGATCGCTGCCGGTGCCGGCCAGCAGCTTGGGCGCCGAATCGCTACCGGCCACCGCCGCCGCGATCGAACCCAGAACGTTGCCCATGCGCTCGGCATAAGGACGCGCCGCTTCCGCCGCGACCTGCGCGCGGCGCAGCTTGGACGCCGCGACCATCTGCATGGCCTTGGTGATCTTCTGCGTCGCCTTGGTGGCGGCGATGCGAACGCGCATGTCCTTGAGGGAAGCCATGTCCGGATCTTCTCATCAAGCCTTATGCAAACGTCTTGGCATAGCCGTCGACCGCGTCTTTGAGCTTTGCTTCATCGTCTTTCGACAGATCGCCGCTCTTAGCGATGCTGTCGAGCAGACCGGCATGCTTGCTGTGCACCAGCGTTAGCAGACCGCTCTCGAAGGCGCGCACGCGATCGACTGCCAGCGGATCGAGATAGCCGTTGGTGCCGGCCCAGATCACGCAGACCTGCTCCTCCATCTTCAACGGCGAGAACTGCGGCTGCTTGAGCAATTCGGTGAGCCGCGAGCCGCGGTTCAAGAGGCGCTGAGTAGTAGCGTCGAGGTCGGAGCCGAACTGCGCGAAAGCGGCCATCTCGCGGTACTGCGCGAGTTCGCCCTTGATGCGGCCGGCGACCTTCTTCATCGCCTTGGTCTGCGCGGCAGAACCCACGCGCGACACCGACAGGCCGACGTTCACCGCCGGACGGATGCCCTGATAGAACAGATCGGTCTCCAGGAAGATTTGGCCGTCGGTGATGGAAATCACGTTGGTCGGAATATAAGCCGACACGTCGTTGGCTTGCGTCTCGATGATCGGCAGCGCGGTCAACGAGCCGGAGCCGTTGTCGTCGTTCATCTTGGCGGCGCGCTCGAGCAGGCGCGAATGCAGATAGAACACGTCGCCGGGATAGGCCTCGCGGCCGGGCGGACGGCGCAGCAGCAGCGACATCTGGCGATAGGCGACCGCTTGCTTCGACAGGTCGTCATAGATGATCACCGCGTGCATGCCGTTGTCGCGGAAATATTCGCCCATGGTGCAGCCGGAAAACGGCGCCAGGAACTGCATCGGTGCCGGATCGGAGGCGGTGGCGGCGATCACGATCGAATAGTCGAGCGCGCCCTGCTCCTCCAGCACCTTGACGAACTGGGCCACGGTCGAGCGCTTCTGCCCGATCGCGACATAGACGCAATAGAGCTTGATCTTCTCGTCGTTCTGCGCGTTGAGCGGCTTCTGATTGAGGATGGTGTCGAGCGCGATCGCGGTCTTGCCGGTCTGGCGGTCGCCGATGATCAATTCGCGCTGGCCGCGGCCGATCGGGATCAGCGCGTCGATCGCTTTCAGGCCGGTCGCCATCGGCTCGTTCACCGACTTGCGCGGGATGATGCCGGGCGCCTTGACGTCGACGCGTGCGCGACTTTCCGCCGCGATCGGACCCTTGCCATCAATCGGATTGCCGAGCGCGTCGACCACGCGGCCAAGCAGACCCTTGCCGACCGGCACGTCGACGATTGTGCCGGTGCGCTTGACGGTCTGACCTTCCATGATCTCGCGGTCGTTGCCGAAGATCACGATGCCGACATTGTCGATCTCGAGGTTGAGCGCCATGCCGCGCACGCCGTTCTCGAACTCGACCATCTCGCCGGCTTGCACGTTGTCGAGGCCATAGACGCGGGCGATGCCGTCGCCGACCGAAAGCACCTGACCGACCTCGGACACCTCGGCCTCCTGGCCGAAGTTCTTGATCTGCTCTTTCAGGATGGCGGAAATTTCTGCGGCGCGGATATCCATCAGCGGGCCTCTTTCATCGCGATCTTGATCGCATTGAGCTTGGTGCGGAGCGAACTGTCGACCATGCGGCTGCCGACCTTGACGACCAACCCGCCGATGATGGCGGGATCGATCTTGACGTCGAGATCGATGTCCTTGCCGCCGGTCACCGATTTGAGTGCGCTCTTGAGCGCGTCGAGATTCTTGTCGTTGAGCGGCTCGGCGACCGTGATGTTGGCCGTCACCTCGCCTTTGTGATGGGCAACCAGCGCGCGGTAACCGCGGATCATGTCGCGCACGGCGAACAGGCGTCGGTTGGTGGTGATGACGCGCAGGAAATTGGCGGCCAGCCCGCTGATGCCGGCTTTGTCGAGAATGGCGGCGAGCGCGCGCAACTGCTCGTCGGCGTCGAACACCGGGCTGCGCACCAGCCGATTAAGATCGGGGTTCTCGGCAATCAACGCATCGAACCGCTCGAGGTCGGCCTTGACGGCGTCGGTCGCCTTGTCCTCGCGCGCCAACTCGAACAGCGCGTTGGCGTAGCGGCCGGCCATGCCGGAGATGATCGGGTCTTTGCCTGCCACCTGACGCTCGTTTTCTGTAACTTTTCACAGGCCGGGCGCCGTCGCGGGATAGCGGCGCAAATGATTGGAATCCAAGAGGGAATTCCGATTTTCGGAGACGTCGCGGGAGCCCGCGGGAACCCCCGAAAAATCGAGCCGCTAGCTAACACAGGGCCGAGGGCGGTGCAACATGGCGGGTCAAGCCGGGTAGGTCCGCGCGTTCAAGCGGTTCGGATGGCCGCCACGGTACGTTCATGACTGCGCGGATCGCGGCCCGCCGCTTTGATCCAGACCTTGATCGACTTCAACTCGGCGGCGCCGAACACCGAGCTGAACGACACGTCGGCGGCGTCGCGGCCGGCGCCGATGCGCACCAGGCCGTCCAGCGCCGGTTCCCGGGTCGGATCGAACAGCCACCAATGACCGCCGAGATAAGCCTCGAACACCGCATGAAAATCGTCAGGGTCGAGACCGAAGGCGTAGCAGCTCACAAAACGCGCCGGAATATCCAGCGCCCGACAGATGGCGATGCCGAGATGGGCGAAGTCGCGGCAGACGCCGGCGCGTGCCTCCAGCGTCTGGCAGGCCGAAGTGTGGATATTGCTCGAGCCGGCGCGATAGTCGATTTGATCGCAAATCCAGTTGCAGACCGCGGTGACGCGCGAGAATCCGGGCAATAAGGTGCCGAACTGTTGCTTGGCGAAAGCCTCGAGCCGGTCGGATTCGCAATAGCGGCTCGGCAGCAGAAACGGCATCGCCTCGGGTGGAAGCGCCGCCGGCGCCGTCTCCTCGATCGTGGCCGGATCGGCAATATGCGCCTGCAGATCGACGGTGCCGTTATAGGCGATGGCTAACGCGCCGGGTGGTGCGACAAAGCGCGTAATGCGATTGTCGGAATTGGGCGCGACCACGCTGTCGCTTGGAAGATCGGGGATAATCCGCAATTCGTCCATAAGCCCGCCATGACTGGCGATGCGAGCGGCTTCGACATGAAGCACGAACACCGTCGGCTCAATCACCCGATAGGCCAGTTCGCACCCGAATGACAATTTCACCTGACGTCCCCCAATGACGCCTGCCTCAACAATTGCAAGAAACAAGCCAGGCGAAATCGAGGCGCGGGCTCGTACCCATTTGCATCCCAGGAATGCCTCGCATCGACGGCTTTGCCGGTATAGCCTGCGCGCCGCTCACTACTGACCTGCCGGGACCATGCACTGCACCAAGCATCGAGACACGCCGTGAAGGCGGACCCCGCCCGCACGGCCAAGCTCCTGGTCGTGTTGCTGGCCTTCGCCTGGGGCTTCAACTGGATCGGCGCAGCGGTGGCCTTGCAAGAAGTGCCGCCCTGGAGCCTGCGCGTTGCCGGCGCCGGCATCGGCAGCGCCATTCTGATCGCCGCCGCCTTGATCACCGGCCACGACCTGCGCATCCCGCGCGGCGAGCACGTCCACATCATGGTGGCCGGATTTTTCAACGTTGCTGCATTTCAGATCTTTTCGAGTTTTGCACAGGTGACCGGCGCGACCTCGCGCGCCATCATGATCACCTATTCGATGCCGATCTGGGCGACGCTGATGAGCCGCGTGCTGATCGGCGAAAAGCTCACCCCCATTCGCATGATCGCCTTCGCGCTCTGCGTGTCGGGTTTGACGATTTTGCTCTGGCCGCTGCTCGAGCACGGCTTTCAGCCGTTCGTGTTCTACTCGCTCGGCTGCGCGCTGAGCTGGGCGATCGCGACCGTCTACGTCAAATGGATGAAGCTGACCATCGCGCCGCTGGCCAACGCGGCCTGGCAACTATTGTTTGGCTTCTTTTTCATCGTCGCCGGCACACTCGTGTTTGAGGGCTACCCGCACCTGTGGCCGCTGCACACCAAGCCGCTTTTGGCGGTGCTCTATGTGGGCATATTCGGGGTGGGTGTGGCGCACTTCCTGTGGTGGTCGATCGTCGGACGGCTGCCGGCGATCACGGCGTCGCTCGGCTCGCTGATGACGCCGGTGGTCGGCGTGACGGCCTCGGCGGTTCTGCTCGGCGAGCGACTGAGCACAGCCGACATCGTCGGTTTTGCTTTGATCTTCGCCGCATCGGCCTGCGTGCTGTTGCAACCGGGCGTGAAGCACACGGAGATGCCGGAGTGACGGGCGGAACGCGCCACGATGCGGCGGCCAGCGCCAAGCTCATGGTGCTGCTGATCGGGCTGATATGGGGCTTCAACTGGGTCGCCGCCCGCATCATCCTCACGGAGCTTGGGCCGTGGGCGCTGCGCGCCATTGGCATCGGGCTCGGCACTTTCACCTTGTTTGCCGCGGCCGCCGTCGGCCGCGTGCCGCTCACCATTCCACGCAGCGAGCGCAGCAAGATCTTGATCGCCGGTCTCTTCAATGTCGCGATCTTCAATGTCTGTTCGGCCTACGCGCAGGTCTACGGCACGACGTCGCGCGCCATCGTCATCGCCTATTCGATGCCGATCTGGGCATCGCTGCTGGCGCGCATCATGCTCAAGGAAGAGCTCACCGCGGTTAAACTTCTCGCGCTCGGTCTGTGCGCGGCCGGACTGGCGATCCTGATCGGACCGCTGGCGCGCACTGGCTTTCCGCTCGGCGCGCTCTTGGCGCTGGGATGCGCGTGGAGCTGGGCGGCCGGCACCGTCTATCTCAAACGCGCAAAGATCGCGGCGCCCACCCTTGCCGCCGCTGCCTGGCAATTGCTGTTTGGCTGGCTGATTCTGGTCTCCGGCATGCTGTGGTTCGAGGGTCTGCCGCAGCTATGGTCGCTGCCCACGCATATTGCGGTGTGGATCGGCTACAACGGCTTTATCGGGATGGGCCTTGCTTATTTTCTCTGGTTCGTGGTGGTCGAGCGGTTGCCGGCAATGACCGCTTCGCTCGGCTCGCTGCTGGTGCCGGTGGTCGGCGTCATCGGCTCGGCCTGGCTGGTGGGCGAGCGGCCGAATTTGTCCGACGCCATCGGCTTTGCGTTGATTTTCTCCGCCGCGGCCTGCGTGCTGCTGCAGCCGAACGTCAAGCACGACGAGATGCCGGAATAGAGTTCAGAAAAAACTCTGCGGATCGACGTCGACCTCCAGCCGCACGTTGCCGCGCGGCTTGGGCGCCGCGGCGAGCCATCGCCGCAAATAGACCGAGAGGTCGAAGCCGCGCGGCGATTTCACCAGCAGCCGGAAACGATGGCGCCCGCGCACCACCGCGATCGGCGCCTCCGCGGGACCGAGGATGCGTACCTGCTCATCTTTCGGCGCATGCGAGACCAGCACGCGCCCATAGCCTTCCGCGCCGTGGCGCTCGTTGGCGCTGATCACCAGGCTGGCGAGCCGGCCGAACGGCGGATAGCCGGTACGCTCGCGCAATTCGATCTCGCTCGAATAGAACGCCTCGCGGTCGCCGGAGATCAGCGCCTTCATCACCGGGTGCTCGGGCTGATGGGTCTGCAGGTATCCTTGCCCCCGCCCCTCCTCGCGGCCGGCGCGGCCGACCACCTGGTTGAGCAATTGGAAGCTGCGCTCGGCGGCGCGCGGATCGCCGTTGCCGAGCCCGAGATCGGCATCGACGATGCCGACCAGATTGAGCTTGGGGAAATGATGCCCCTTGGCGACCAGTTGCGTGCCGATAACGATATCGAAGCGCCCCTGCGCCACGTCGTCGAGTTCCGCGCGCAGGCGCTCCATCGATTCCACCAGATCGCTCGACAGCACCAGAATGCGCGTGTCCGGAAACAATTCGGCCGCTTCCTGCTCGAGCCGCTCGACGCCCGGGCCGATGGGCGCGAAGCTTTCGGTGGCGTGGCAGTTCGGGCATTCGGCCGGCGGCGGCATGGAGAAGCCGCAATGGTGGCAGACCAGGCGGCGCCGGAAACGGTGATCGACCAGCCAGGCATCGCAATTCGGGCATTGCAGCCGGAAGCCGCATGATCTGCACAACGTGAGCGGCGCGTAGCCGCGGCGATTGAGGAACAGCAACGCCTGCTCCTTGCGCTCGAGCGCGATCTTGACCGCTTCGGCGAGCCGTGGCGAGATGAACTTGCCGCGCGGCGGACCCTCGCGCCGCATGTCGATCGCTTCGATCATCGGCATGTGCTGACCGCCGAAGCGCTCGGGCAGGTGGATGCGCTTGTAGCGGCCGCGCCGCGCGTTGACCTCCGATTCGACCGACGGCGTCGCCGAGGCGAGCACCACCGGGATCTTGGCGACGCTGCCGCGCACCACCGCCATGTCGCGCGCGTGGTAGTGCGCGCCGTCCTCCTGCTTGTAGGCCGGGTCGTGCTCCTCATCGACGATGATGAGGCCGAGATCGGCGTACGGCAGAAACAGCGCCGAGCGCGCGCCGACCACCACCGAGACTTCGTTTTCCGCCACCGCCGCCCAGGTGCGCGCGCGTTTGCGGGGCGAGAGTTGCGAATGCCATTCCGCCGGCCGCGCGCCGAAGCGCTCGATGAAGCGGTCGAGGAATTGCGCGGTGAGCGCGATCTCCGGCATCAGGATCAGCGTCTGGCGCCGCTTGCGGATGTTTTCCGCCACCGCTTCGAAATAGACTTCCGTTTTGCCGGAGCCGGTGACGCCGTCGAGCAGCGTGACGGTGTAGCCGCCCTGGTCGACGGTTAAGCGCAGCGCGTCGGCCGCGGCCAGCTGCAGAAGGGCGAAATCGGGCTTGCGGAAATCCGGGTCGGGCGGCTCGGTTACCGGATCGGGCGGCAGCACAACGGTCGCCAGCGTGCCTTCGTCGATCAGCCCGTCGATCACGCCGCGCGCTGACGCCCGCTTCGCGCGCGGCCTCGCCCTTCGCGCGCGTCAAGCCATCGGCAAACAGCGCCAACACACGTGCGCGCGCCGGCGTCATGCGGGCCGGCGGCGGGCCGGCGCGCCGCACGCCGACGCGTTCGCGGCCGGGGCCCAGATGCTCGCCCATGCGTAGCGCCATGCGCAGCACCATGCCGCGCGAGGCCAGCGTGTAGTCTGCCACCCAGTCGACGAATTTGCGCAGCTCGGGCTTGAGCGGCGGGATGTCGAGTTTTTCGTCGACGTCCTTGAGGCGGTTGTGCAGGCGCGGATTAGGATTTGGATTGTCGGCCCAGACCACGCCCAAGGTTTCGCCGCGCGCGCCCAGCGGCACGGCCACCAGGTCGCCGAGGCTAAGGTCCAGGCCCGCCGGCACCCGGTAGGAATAGGTCTGATCCAGCGCCACCGGCACCAGAACGTCGACAACGCGCATCGCCATGGCCTTATTGTTTGCGCATGATCTTTTCCGAAAACCGGTTCCCATCCCCGATCAAGCCGAGGACATGCTTTTCGGGATCATGCCCATGGTCTGGCCGATTCCGGCGGCTTAAGGAAGGGTGAAGAAAACGCTCTTACTGTCGTCCCGGTCGAGCGAGCGCCAGCGAACGAGAGCCGGGACCCAGTAACCCCGGTGGTTACGATACGGACAGACAGGGGTTGCTGGGTCCCCGCTTTCGCGGGGACGACAGATAGAGATGAAATCGCAAGCCGCAATCGCCCCCGACGTCGCCGCCGAGCTTGCCCGCTGGCTTGGGTTTCTCGACGCCGAAAAGCGCATGTCGCCCAAGACGGTGGAAGCCTACGCGCGCGACGCCCACCAGTTCCTCGGCTTTCTGGTCGACCATCTGGGCGGCGCGCCCTCGCTTAAGCAGCTCGCCAAGCTGACGCCACAAGATGTGCGTGCCTTCATGGCGGCGCGGCGCGCCGACGGCTTGAGCGGCCGCTCGCTGATGCGCGTACTGGCCGGCGCGCGCTCGTTCGCGCGCTTCCTCGAGCGCAACGGCAAGGGCAAGGTCGCCGCGCTCTCGGCCGTGCGCGCGCCGAAGGTGGCCAAGACCCTGCCAAAGCCGCTGGCGATTGCCGCCGCCAAGCAAATCTCCGATGTCGATCTGCGCGCCGGCGAAGAGCGTGAGCCCTGGGTGATCTCGCGCGATGCCGCGGTGCTGGCTTTGCTCTACGGCTCCGGGCTGCGAATCTCGGAAGCGCTGGGCTTGAAGCGCAAGGATGTGGCCAAGGCGCCCGATGTGATCACCGTCACCGGCAAAGGCAACAAGGGACGCATGGTGCCCGTGCTGCCGCAGGTCAACCGGCTGATCGCCGACTATCTCGCGCTCTGCCCCTTCAAATCCGGACCCGACGGCCCGCTGTTCATCGGCGCACGCGGTGGGCCGTTGTCACCGCGCATCGTGCAATTCGCCATGGCCACCTTGCGCGGCGCACTCGGCCTGCCCGACACGGCGACGCCGCATGCATTGCGCCATTCCTTCGCCACGCATCTCTTGGCGCGCGGCGGCGATCTGCGCGCCATCCAGGAATTGCTCGGCCACGCCTCGCTCTCGACCACGCAGATCTACACCGCGGTCGATGCCGAGCGTTTACTCGAAATTTATGCGAGCACGCACCCCCGCGCATAGCTGCGCCGTCCCTCTTGCGCTGGCTGAAATTCATATCAACGTCCCGCGCCATTTTGCTGGTGCATGATCTTTTCCGAAAACCGGTTCTCCGCTTTCGGGTTAATGCATCGGAGAGGGCGATGAGCGCGCACGAAAACCTGGAACACGCCGAGCATGCCGAACATGCCTCGCACGGCGGCAACAAGAAGATCGCGCTGCTGATTTCGGTGCTGGCGCTGGTCCTGGCGTTTTCCGAAACGCTGGGCAAAAGCGCGCAAACCACGACCATCACCCAAAACGTCGCTCTCCAACGACCTGTGGGCGTTCTTCCAGGCCAAGACCATCCGCATCACCGTGTTGAATACCGCGAGGGAACAGTTGCAGATCGAGGCCGACCGCGCTACCGATCCCGAGACCAAGGCACGGCTGACCAAAACCATCGACGACTGGAAAAAGACCGTCGCGCGCTACCGAAGACGACCCGATCAACACATGAAGGCCGCAAGCAGCTCGCCGAGCGCGCCAAGGAAGCCGAACACAAGCGCGAACTGGCGCTGGCGCGCTACCACCAATACGAAATCGCCTCTGCCGCATTCCAGATCGGCATCGTGCTCGCTTCGGCGGAAGTCATCACATCCATGGCGGTGCTGGGCTGGCTGGCCGGCCTAGTCGGCGTGATCGGGCTCGGCTTCATGGCGCTTCGGCCTGTGGGCGCCGCACGCGCTGGATTTTCTTCGCACGCCGCTGCGCTGACGCACAACAGCGCGCTCACGCCGGGCGGCTGCGATAGGCGCGCCGGCGCAGGCGCATGAACCGCCGCATAAACCGGCCGGCGCGCTGCGGCTTCAGCAGCCAGGTCAATTGCTGCACGCGCTCGCGCACCGGTTCGGTGATTTCGTGCGCCCAATCGCGCAGCCACATCACCCAGTCGTAAAGCTGCCTGAACCAAGCCATCTGCAGAAGCTTGGCGCGCGTGACGTCGAAGATGAAGGCGGTGATGCCGAGTCCGAACAGCTTCACCAGCAGCAGCACGCCGACCGCGCCCAGCCAGTTGCGTGTCGCCAGGAAATAGACTTCGAGGAATTTCAGCGGCAGCAGGACGATGAACGGGATGATGAAGACAAACAGCGTCGCCCAAGGCGGCAGGCTTTCGATCATCCGCGCGAGCCAGGTCTTGACCCGGCCCCAGGGCACCAGGTTGACCACCCAGGCCACCAGCGGCTCGAGATGATCCCATAGCCATGCTTCCAACAGGAATAGCAGCGCGAGAACGATCCAGAACCGGTGCAGCCAGCGGCGCATGGCGCGGTATATAGGGTGGCTCGCCGCCGCAAATAAGGCGAGATGTCGGGCGTGCCCCGGACGCGGGGCAGCATGAGCGAAGCGAAATGGTGCGCCGCTGATCCGGGGCCCAGATCAAAGCGGGGTCCCGGGTCTGCAGCGCACCGCTGACGCGCTGCGCTGCGCCCGGGACACGAAGCTAACTGCGCACCCTCCCCCCATCCACGTTCAGCGTCTGCCCGGTGATGAAGGCGGCATCGTCGCTGGTCAGGAACGACACCGCGCCGACCAGATCCTCCGGCACCTCGACCCGCTTGATCGCCTGGGTTTGAGCGATAGCGACGAATTCGTCCTCCATCGACTTGAAGGCCGGACGCGGCGCGCGCGCCAGCGTGCCGGGCGAGCGCGTCAGGCCCGGGCGCGATGGCGTTGACGGTGATGCCGTCGGCCGCAAGATCGGTGGCGAGCGCGCGGGTGAAACCGACCACGCCGCCTTTGCTGGCGACATAATGCGCAAAGCCGGTGACCACCGAGCCGAGCGTCGACGACGCCATGTTGACCACACGGCCCCATTTGCGCGCGCGCATGCCGGGAACGAAGGCCGATGTGACCAGGAAGGTGCCGTCGAGATTGATCGAGAGCACCTGCCGCCAGTCGGCAAAGGTCATGGCGGCGAATTCTTGTTGCGGAAAGATGCCGGCGCAATTCACCACGATGTCGACGTGGCTGAATTTGCCGTTGACCTCCTTGGCCATGGCGGCGACCGATGGCTCCGAGGCCACGTCGCATTTGACCGCGATCGCGTCGCGCCCGGCGGCTTGCACCAGCTTGACGGTGTCGCCGCCGTCGCCGAGATCGACAACCGCGATATGCACGCCGTCTTCCGCCAGCCGCTTGGCAAAGGCCTGCCCGATGCCGTTGGCCGCGCCGGTGATGACGGCGACTTTGTCTTTGTGGCCTTTGGCCATGCGTTTCCCTCCTGGACTCACCGAGCCGCGCAAACCGCAAATTCTGCCGTCACCGCCCGGTGACGAATTGCCTCCCTAACGAGATGGCATCGCAACTCGGACTTGCCTGTGCTGCGTAGGCTCTAAATGCCAAAAGTCTTACACGCCATTGCGTGACAAGCCCGGCATGACGAATGCTACATATGAATCGCGCGTTTCGCCACCGCCATGGCGGCTTCCTTGACCGCCTCGGACAACGTGGGATGCGCGTGGCAGGTACGGGCAATGTCCTCGGCGGACGCGCCGAATTCCATGGCGAGCACGGCCTCCGCGATCATGTTGCCGGCATCGGCGCAGACGAGATGCACACCGAGCACGCGGTCGGTCTTGGCGTCGGCGAGGATCTTCACGAAGCCCTCGGTCGTCATGTTGACCTTGGCGCGGCCGTTGGCGGTCATCGGAAACTTGCCGACCGTGTAGGCGACGCCGGCGGCTTTCAGCTCCTCTTCGCTTTTGCCGACGGTGGCGATCTCCGGATAGGTGTAGACCACGTTGGGGATGGCGTCGTAGTTCACGTGGCCCGCCTGCCCGACCAGCATCTCGGCCACTGCCACGCCTTCGTCTTCCGCCTTGTGCGCCAGCATCGGTCCGGCGATCACGTCGCCGATTGCCCAGATGCCGGGGACGTTGGTGGCGTAGTAGTGGTCGACCACGATGCGCCCGCGCTCGTCGCGCTTGACGCCCGCCTCGTCGAGGCCGAGCCCGTCGGTAAACGGCACGCGTCCGATGGCGACCAGCACCACGTCGGCTTCGATGGTCTCAGGCGCGCCGCCCTTTGGCCGGCTCGATGGTAACCTTCAGGCGCTTGCCCGAGGTGTCGACCGCGGTCACCTTCGACGACAGCTTGAACGTCATGCCCTGGCGCTCGAACAGGCGCTGCGCCTGACGGCGCACCTCGGCATCCATGCCGGGCAGCACGCCGTCGAGGAATTCGACGACGACCACCTCGGCGCCAAGCCGGCGCCACACCGAGCCGAGCTCGAGCCCGATCACGCCGGCGCCGACCACCAGCAGGCGCTGCGGCACCTTGTCGAGCGCCAGCGCGCCGGTCGAGGACACGATGCGCTTCTCGTCGATCTCGATGCCCTTCAGGCGCGCCACGTCGGAGCCGGTGGCGATGACGATGGATTTAGTCTCCAGCGTTTGCGTCTTTCCCGTCGTCGGCCTTCACCTCGACCTTGCCGGCCGCGACGATGCGTGCGCTGCCGTGGAAGGCCTCGATCTTGTTTTTCTTGAACAGGAAGTCGACGCCCTTGACGTTGCCGTCGACGCCCTGGTCCTTGAACGCCATCATGGCTTTGAGATCGAGCTTGGGCGCGACACCGATGCCCATCTTGCCGAAGCTATGGCCGGCCTCCTCGAACAACTCGGACGCATGCAGCAGCGCCTTCGACGGGATGCAGCCGACATTGAGGCAGGTGCCGCCGTGGGTGGCGCGTTTTTCGACGACGGCCACCTTCAGCCCAAGCTGCGCCGCGCGAATGGCGCAGACATAACCGCCGGGTCCGGTACCGATGACGATGAGGTCGTATTGAGCCATGACAATCACCTATCCATCGTCATGCCCGGCCTTGTGCCGGGCATCCACGCCTTTCTTGGCTTAAAGAAAGCAAGACGTGGATGGCCGGGACAAGCCCGGCCATGACGGAGGGAAATCACAAATCCAGCACCAACCGCGCCGGGTCTTCCAAACATTCCTTCACCCGCACCAGGAAGGTGACCGCCTCGCGGCCGTCGACGATGCGGTGGTCGTAGGAGAGCGCCAGATACATCATCGGCCGCGCCTCGATCTTGCCGCCGACCACCATCGGCCGCTCCTGGATCTTGTGCATGCCGAGGATGCCAGACTGCGGCGCGTTGAGGATCGGCGTCGACATCAGCGAGCCGTAGACGCCGCCGTTACTGATGGTGAAGGTGCCGCCCTGCATCTCCTCGATCTTTAGCGCGCCGTCGCGCGCGCGCTTGCCGAAGTCGGAAATCGTCTGCTCGATCTTGGCAAGCGACAACTGGTCGGCGTCACGCACCACCGGCACCACCAGCCCGCGCTCGGTGCCGACCGCGACGCCGATGTGATAATAATTCTTGTAGACGATGTCGGTGCCGTCGATCTCGGCGTTGACCGCGGGGATTACCTTCAAGCCCTGGATGCAGGCGCGCACGAAGAAGCCCATGAAGCCGAGCTTCACGCCGTGCTTCTTTTCGAACAGGTCCTTGTATTGATTGCGCAAGGACATCACCGCGCCCATGTCGACCTCGTTGAAGGTCGTCAGCATGGCGGCGGTGTTCTGCGCATCCTTCAGACGGCGCGCGATGGTCTGGCGCAGCCGCGTCATGTGCACGCGCTCCTCGCGCGCGGCATCGTCTGCCGGCGATGGCGCCCGCATTTGCACCGGCGCGGGCGTCGCAACCGGCGTCGGCGCCGCCGCCGCGCGCTCGATGGCGGCCATCATGTCGCCTTTGGTGACCTGGCCGTGCAGGCCGGTGCCGGCGACGCTTGCCGGGTCGACGCCGCTTTCGGCCGCCATTTTGCGCACGGCGGGCGGCACCGGCATCGAGCTCGGCGGAGTAGGCGGCGCCGGCGGCATTTCGCGCGGCTGCGGAATTTCCGGGCCGGCGCCGATCGGCTTGGTCTTCGACGTCTTCTCGTCGGGCGCGCCGGTCGGGCTGGCGGCGGGCTTGGTCGCCGTCGCCGCCGGCGCCTTGACGGCGCCGGAGCCGGCGCTGATCTGGCCGAGCAGCGCGCCGACCGCAACGGTGTCGCCGTTGTTGGCCGCGATATCCGACAGCACCCCGGCTGCCGGCGCCGGCACTTCCAGCGTGACCTTGTCGGTCTCCAGTTCCACCAGCGGCTCGTCCACCGCCACCGCCTCGCCCGGCTGCTTGAACCATTTGCCGACGGTGGCTTCGGTGACCGATTCGCCGAGGGTAGGAACGCGGATGTCAGTCATGATCTCGATCCGTCCTAAAACAGTCTCCGATGTCATCACCCGCGCAAGCGGGTGATCCAGTAACCACCGACGGTGAGAAATCGTTCATCCGGTGATTACTGGGTCCCCGCTTTCGCGGGGACGACAAGCATCATTACCCCAGCGCCTCGTCGAGGAATTGCTTGAGCTGCGCCAGATGCTTCGACATCTGCCCAACCGCGGTCGAGGCCGAAGCCGGACGGCCGGCATAGCGCATATGGCGATGCGTGGCGCCGATCTGGTTGAGCACCCATTGCAGGAACACGTCGACGAAGAACCAGGCGCCCTGGTTACGCGGCTCTTCCTGGCACCAGATCATCTCGGCCTGCTTGAAGCGCGAGAGTTCCAAAACCAGCGCCTTCGAGGGGAACGGATAGAGCTGCTCGACGCGCAACAGATAGATGTCGTCGATGCCGCGCTTCTCGCGCTCCTCGTAGAGATCGTAATAGACCTTGCCGGTACACATGACGACGCGGCGGATCTTGTCGTCGGGCACCAGTTTGATCTTCTGATCCGGCAGCAATTGCGCGTCGTCCCACAGCAAGCGATGGAACGAAGTGCCGCTTGCCATCTCGTCGAGCCGCGAGACCGCGCGCTTGTGGCGCAACAGGCTCTTCGGCGTCATCAGGATCAGGGGCTTCCTGATCTCGCGCCTGAGCTGCCGGCGCAGGATGTGGAAGTAGTTGGCCGGCGTCGTGCAATTGGCAACCTGCATATTGTCTTCCGCGCACATCTGCAGATAGCGCTCAAGCCGCGCCGAGGAATGCTCCGGCCCCTGACCCTCGTAGCCGTGCGGCAACAGGCAGACCAGACCGGACATGCGCAGCCATTTGCGTTCGCCCGAGGAAATGAACTGGTCGAACACCACCTGCGCGCCATTGGCGAAGTCGCCGAACTGGGCCTCCCACAAGGTCAGCGCATTCGGCTCGGCGGTTGAATAGCCGTATTCGAAGCCGAGCACGGCCTCTTCCGACAGCATCGAATTGAGCACCTCGTAGCGCGCCTGATTTTCGGCCAGATGATTGAACGGCGTGTGGCGCTCCTCGGTGTTCTGGTCGAACAGCACGGAATGGCGCTGCGAGAAGGTGCCGCGCTCGGAATCCTGGCCCGACAGGCGGACCGGATGGCCGTCGAGCAGCAGCGAGCAGAACGCGAGCGCCTCGCCGGTCGCCCAGTCCAGCCCAACGCCGCTCTCGATCGCCTTGGCGCGATGGTCGAGGAACCGCTGCACCGTCCGGTGCACGTTGAAGCCTTGCGGCACCGTCGTGATCTTCTTGCCGATCGTGTGCAGGGTTTCGAGCGCGACGCCGGTATTGCCGCGGCGCGCGTCGTCGACTTCGGCGGCCGCCTTCAGATGCGACCAGCGCCCGTCAAGCCAGTCGGCTTTGTTCGGCTTGTAGCCTTGCGCCGCCTCGAATTCCGCTTCCAGCCGCGCGCGCCAGTCGCCCTTCATCTTCTCGATTTCGCCGGCGGTGACGACGCCTTCACCGATTAGCTTTTGGCTATAGATTTCCAAGGTGGTCGGGTGCGAGCGGATCTTCTTGTACATCAGCGGCTGGGTGAAGGCGGGCTCGTCGCCTTCGTTGTGGCCGAAACGCCGATAGCAGAACATGTCGATCACGACCGGCTTCTGGAATTTCTGCCGGTATTCGGTCGCGACCTTGGCCGCGAACACCACCGCTTCCGGATCGTCGCCGTTGACGTGGAAGATCAGCGCCTCGATCATCTTGGCGACATCGGACGGATACGGCGAGGAGCGCGAATAGCGCGGATAGGTCGTGAAGCCGATCTGGTTGTTGACGATGAAATGCAGCGAGCCGCCGGTGCGATAGCCTTTCAGCCCCGATAGCCCGAAGCTTTCCGCCACCACGCCCTGGCCGGCGAAAGCGGCGTCGCCGTGCATCAACAGCGGCAGCACCATGGTGCGCTCTTCGGGCGTGGCATTGTGCTGATCCTGCTTGGCGCGCACTTTGCCGAGCGTCACCGGATCGACGATCTCCAGATGCGACGGGTTGGCGGTGAGCGACAGGTGCACACGGTTGCCGTCGAACTCGCGGTCGGACGAAGCACCGAGATGATATTTGACGTCGCCGGAGCCTTCGATCTCGTCCGGCGTCGCCGAGCCACCCTTGAACTCGTGGAACAGCGCGCGGTGCGGCTTGCCCATCACTTGCGTGAGAACGTTGAGGCGGCCGCGGTGCGGCATGCCGAGCACGATTTCCTGCACGCCGAGATTGCCGCCGCGCTTGATGATCTGCTCAAGCGCCGGGATCAGCGATTCCGCGCCGTCGAGGCCGAAGCGCTTGGTGCCGGTATATTTGACGTCGAGGAATTTCTCGAAGCCTTCCGATTCGACCAGCTTGTTGAGGATGGCGCGCTTGCCTTCGCGCGTGAACTGAATCTCCTTGTCCTTGCCCTCGATGCGCTCCTGGATCCAGCCTTTCTGCGCGGCGTTGGAGATGTGCATGAACTCCACGCCCAGAGTCTGGCAATAGGTGCGGCGCAGAATGGCGAGAATTTCGCGCATCGACGCGAATTCGAGGCCGAGCACCATGTCGAGGAAGATCTTGCGATCGAGATCGGCTTCGGTGAAGCCGTATGAAATCGGTTCGAGCTCCACCTCGTTCTTCTCCGGCTCGAGATCGAGCGGGTCGAGCTTGGCGTGGAAGTGACCGCGCATGCGATAGGCGCGGATCAGCATTAGCGCGTGCACGGAATCGCGCGTGGCCTGCTGCACGCCGCTGGTGGAGAGTTCGGCGCCGGTCGCCTGCGCCTTGGCCTTGATCTTGTCGCCGAGGCCCTTCTCGAGCTCGTGCCAATTGCCGTCGAGCGCGGAGACTAACTCGCCATCGCCGTGCGGCGGCCAATTCGGCTGCTTCCAGGAAGCGCCGCGCGCACTCTTGGCCACGTCGGCAGCTTCGTCTTTCAGGCCCTGGAAGAAGGCCTGCCACTCGGCGTCGACCGAGCCCGGGTTCGCCTCGTAGCGGGCGTAGAGGTCTTCGATGTAGGGGGCGTTGGAACCGTAGAGAAAGGAGGTGCGGGCAAAGGCTGTGTTGGCGTCTTGGCGGGACATGGCGTCATCCTGGCGGGTCCTGAGAAACCCCGCGGGCTACGGCAGCGCTTCTAACGCGCTGCCGCCGGCGATAACTCGTTTTAACGCTATTTATGACGTCTGTAAGTCTACAAAAGACCTAAGCACTGAATCAGGATTTCAGCACTTCCACCAGCGTTTTCCCGATCCGGGCCGGGGATGGTGATACACTGAATTCCCGCCGATTCCATTGCCGCAATTTTGGACTCCGCGTCGCCCTTGCCGCCGGAAATGATGGCGCCGGCATGGCCCATGCGCCGGCCGGGCGGCGCCGTGCGCCCGGCGATGAAGCCGACCGTCGGTTTCTTGCGCCCGCGCTTGGCCTCGTCCTTGAGGAACTGGGCGGCGTCCTCTTCCGCCGAGCCGCCGATCTCGCCGATCATGACCATGGATTCGGTCTTGGGGTCGGCCAGGAACATCTCCAGCACCGCGATGAATTCGGTGCCTTTGACCGGATCGCCGCCGATGCCGACCGCGGTCGTCTGGCCGAGATTTTCGCGGCTGGTCTGGAACACCGCTTCATACGTGAGCGTGCCGGAGCGCGAGACGATGCCGACCTTGCCCGGCTTGAAGATGTTACCCGGCATGATGCCGATCTTGCATTCGCCCGCCGTCATCACGCCCGGGCAATTGGGGCCGATCAGCCGCGACTTCGAGCCCGACAGCGCGCGCTTGACCTTGACCATGTCCATCACGGGAATGCCTTCCGTGATGCAGACGATAAGCGGGATTTCGGCCTGGATCGCTTCGCAAATGGCATCGGCGGCGCCGGCCGGCGGCACGTAGATCACGCTGGCGTCGCAGCCGGTTTTTTCTTTCGCTTCGGCGACGGTGTCGAACACCGGCAAATTGAGATGGAACGAGCCGCCTTTGCCGGGCGAGGTGCCGCCGACCATCTTGGTGCCGTAGGCGATCGCCTGCTCGGAATGGAAGGTGCCGTTCTTGCCGGTGAAGCCCTGGCAGATGACCTTGGTGTTCTTGTCGATGAGGACAGCCATTACGCGGCCTCCTTCACGGCCTTGACGATCTTCTGCGCGGCGTCGTCGAGGTCGTCGCCGGAGGTGACGTTGAGCCCGGACTCGGCGATGATCTTCTTGCCGAGATCGACATTGGTGCCTTCCAGCCGCACCACCAGCGGCACCTTCAGCCCGACTTCCTTCACCGCCGCCACCACGCCTTCGGCGATCACGTCGCATTGCATGATGCCGCCGAAGATGTTGACCAGGATGCCCTTCACGTTGGGATCGGAGGTGATGATCTTGAAGGCGGCGGCCACCTTCTCCTTGGTCGCGCCGCCGCCGACGTCGAGGAAGTTGGCCGGCGCAAGACCATAGAGCTTGATGATATCCATGGTCGCCATGGCAAGGCCGGCGCCGTTGACCATGCAGCCGATCGAGCCGTCGAGCGAGATGTAGTTGAGGTCGTATTTCGACGCCTCGACTTCTTTTTCATCCTCTTCGGTCAGATCGCGCAGCGCGACAATGTCGGGATGACGATAGAGCGCGTTGTCGTCGAAGCCGACTTTGGCGTCGAGGCAGATCAGCTTTGCATCTTTCGTCACCACCAGCGGATTGATCTCCAACAGGCTCATGTCCTTGGCGATGAAGGCGGCATAGAGCTTGGGCAGGATCGCTGCGATCTGCTTGGCGAGATCGCCCTTGAGGTTGAGCGCCTGCGCCACCCGGCGGCAATGATGCGGCATGACGCCGGTAGCGGGATCGACCGAGAAGGTGAGGATTTTTTCCGGCGTCTTGTGCGCGACTTCCTCGATATCCATGCCGCCTTCGGTGGAGACCACAAAGGCGACGCGCGAGGTTTCCCGATCGATCAGCGCCGAGAGATAGAATTCGCGATCGATGGCCGAGCCTTCCTCGATATAGAGGCGGTTGACCTTTTTGCCGTGCGGGCCGGTCTGATGGGTGACCAGCGTGGAGCCGAGGATGCGGGCCGATTCTTTCTTCACGTCGTCGGTCGATTTCACCACCTTCACGCCGCCGGCCTTGCCGCGCCCGCCGGCATGGATTTGCGCTTTGACCACCCAGACCGGACCGCCGAGCTCGTCGGCCGCCTTGAGCGCCTCGTCGACCGTGAAGGCCGGCACGCCGCGCGGCACCGGCACGCCGAATTCACGCAATACCGCCTTGGCCTGATATTCGTGGATATTCATCGTTCCCGACCCTCGGCTGTCATGCCCCGCGAAAGCGGGGCATCCAGTATTCCCCGCTTCAATGTTCGCCTCGACCTCGGTGTTTACTGGATCGCCCGCCTTCGCGGGCGATGACACCGAGGACTACGCCAAATTCGGCGCGATCTTCTTGCAGGCGTCGATCAGGCCGGTGACGGCGGACGTCGACTTCTCGAAAGCCGAGCGCTCGCTGCTGGTGAGATCGACCTCGACTATGCGCTCGACGCCCTTGGCGCCGATCACCACCGGCACGCCGACGTAAAGGTCCTTCATGCCGTATTCGCCGTTGAGCCAGGCCGCGCAAGGCAGCACCCGCTTCTTGTCGAGCAGGTAGCTCTCCGCCATGGCGATGGCGGACGCCGCCGGCGCGTAGAAGGCCGAGCCGGTCTTGAGCAGATTGACGATCTCGCCGCCGCCGTTGGCGGTGCGCTTGACGATGTCGTCGATGCGCGCCTGCGTCGACCAGCCCATCTTGACCAGGTCAGGCACCGGAATGCCGGCCACCATCGAATAGCGCGTGAGCGGCACCATGCTGTCGCCGTGTCCGCCGAGCACGAAGGCGGTGACGTCCTCCACCGAAACGTTGAACTCGTCGGCAAGGAAATAGCGAAAGCGCGCCGAGTCGAGCACGCCGGCCATGCCGACCACCTTCTGCTGCGCCAGGCCGCAATATTTCTGCAGCGCCCAAACCATGGCGTCGAGCGGATTGGTGATGCAGATGATGAAGGCGTTGGGCGCGTATTTCTTGATGCCGGCGCCGACCTGCTCCATCACCTTCAGATTGATGTTGAGCAAATCGTCGCGGCTCATGCCCGGCTTGCGCGGCACGCCGGCGGTGATGATGCAGACATCGGCGCCGTCGATCGCCTCGTAACTGTTGGTGCCGACATATTTGGCGTCGAAGCCGCTGACCGGCGAAGATTCGGCGATGTCGAGCGCCTTGCCCTGCGGGATACCTTCGACGACGTCGAACAGCACCACGTCGCCGAGATGTTTGAGGCCGATCAGATGAGCGAGCGTGCCGCCGATTTGGCCGGCGCCGATCAAAGCAATTTTGTTGCGCGCCATGATGGGAAAACTCTCGAATGGGGTCAGCCGAGGAACGCGGCCGCGTTTGGCTTAGCCAGTTTGCTGTATTGCAGCAATATGCCGTTCTGCATAACCGGGCCGTGTATACATTATACCAACAGACGCCCGTTCGTGAGTCCAGCCCTCTTCAGCCGATTAGCGCTTGCGGCTCGCCGGGTCCTGCATGAGCTCCAATTGAATCTGCTGGATTTCGGCCAGACGCTCCCATTGCCGGGTCAGCATGTGGTCGATCTTTTCGTGCAAGTGCCTGATCTCCAATTCGGCTTTCAAGTTGACGCGGTAATCGTTCTCCGACCGCAGCCGGTCCTTCGCTTCCTGGCGATTCTGACTCATCATAATGATCGGCGCCTGGATGGCGGCCAGGCACGACAGCACCAGATTGAGCAGGATGAAGGGATAGGGATCGAACACATCGCGCGTGGCGGCCCAGACATTGAAGGCCATCCAAACCACCAGCACGGCGAAGAAAATGCCGATGAAGGTCCAGCTGCCGCCGAACGAAGCCAGCTGGTCGGATACCCGCTCGCCGAACGTGCGGTGGCCGGCAAACTCGGTTTCGACGTTTTCCGCCAAAACCTCGTGGTCGGCGAGGCTTTGCACCACATCCTTCTCGAGCTGGGTGAGTTCGCCGCGTTCCTGGCCGAGCATGTCGGCGACATAGCGCGAGCGGTACTTATCAAGGTCATCGGTGCAGATGTGGCCTTCGCTTGGCAGGTCGGGATAGTCGGCTTTGACCAGATCGAGCAGGCTCGGGCGCACGACCTCGAGCTGAATGACGTCGCGGGCCGGCTTTTCCTTGCCGCAGATCAGGCAGCGAAACCGCGTGGGCCGCACGCGTTTGGCCCGGGCGGCGGGCGACGCGGCGTCGGCTGACGGTTCGGGCGTCGTCGCGGCGGTCGAAGGCATACCTGCGCCGGCCGTATTCTCCGGAATTGTGATTGTCGGCCATGGCTGGCCCCCTTAGGTCGATTGCCCCAAGCGGATGATTGGCGCGCCACGCCGCAATTGACAATCGAAAACGGAAGCCGCCGCCGCGGGCGGATCACGTTTCCACGATGCCGCCGGTATCGCCCACGTTCTCGCCGGTGCGCGAGCCATGCGGCAGCGCCAGATAGCCGTCCGAGCGCATCTCGATCAGGCGCGAGGCGGTGCGCTTGAACTCGTGCACCTCGTAGCCGTCGCCGGCGCGATAAAGCTCGCTTGGCTCGGCGGCGGCGGAGGCAATCAGCTTGACCGCATTGTCATAGAACGTGTCGATCATGATGATGAAGCGCTTGGCGGCATTGCGCTGCTCGTAATGCATGATCGGAATGCTGTCGACGATCACGGTGTGGAATTCGTGGGCGAGCCGCAGATAGTCGTTGGCGCCGAGCGGCTGTTGGCAGAGCTGGCCAAAGCTGAAACGCGCAACGCCCATCGCCGCTTCCGGCACCCGCAACACGCGGCCGTGCAGACGGATGTCGCTGGGCTGCCCTTCGAGCGCGCCGGTGAGCCGCTGCCAGGCGATGTCGAGCGCGACTTCGGCGTCTTCGTCGGCCGGCACATGCCAGGTGGTCACGTCGGCGAATTTCTCCAGCCGATAGTCGGTGCGCGCATCGAGCTGCATGACCTCGACATGGTCCTGCAGCAGGTGGATGAACGGCACGAACAGCGCGCGGTTCAAGCCCCCGGCGTAGAGCTCGTCGGGCGGGATATTGGAAGTCGCGACCAGCACCAGGCCGTGCTCGAACAGCCGGGAGAACAAGCGGCCGAGAATCATGGCGTCGGCAATGTCCGTCACATGGAATTCATCGAAACAGAGCAACGTCGTCTCGTCGGCGATCTGGTCGGCGGTGAGACGGATGGGATCCTCGCCGGCGATCTCGCCGTATTTGAGCTTGTGGCGGAAGACGCGCACCCGTTCATGAACGTCGGCCATGAATTCGTGGAAATGTGCGCGCCGCTTGCGCCTCACCGCACTGCTCTCGAAAAACAAATCCATCAGCAGCGTCTTGCCGCGGCCGACCTCGCCGTAGATGTAGAGTCCCTTGAGCGGAGCCTCGGTTTTTTCACGCTTGCCGAACAGCCAGCCGAGCGAGGACGACTTGCGCGCCAGCCGGCGCTGCTCGAGGTGGCGCTCGAGCGCCGCCAGATGGCGCGCCAGCACCGCCTGGCCGGGATCGGCCTCGATCTTGTCGGCGGCGATGAGCGCCGCGTAGCGCGTGCTGAAAGTATCCGACATGGTGCGAAAAGCTGGCGGGGTGGGACGTGGTCGGCCGGCGGAGCGGGACACCTAGGGCGATATTGCGCGGCTGTAAATCGACTGTTCGGTCGTGCACAGCGAATCGCCGTTAATCATTTGTTAGCCATGCGTTTTTGCCGATAGGGGTATCACCCGAATGGCGTTTTGGTCGCTATTTTGCTGCATTGCACCATATAGCTAGAAGCTGACGATTCGCGAAAGTTCCGCGCGTCGCCAACAGGGTGGAAAACGACAGGGCTCAGGGCCGCAATCGCGTAAGGAGACCGAAATGGAAATGCATGAGCCTCTGCCCGACGGCGGCGCCGTCCGCAAATTGTGGATCGGCGAAGCCGACGCCTATCGTGACCACCTGCTCCGCCTCGATCCGGAAAGCCGTTACCGGCGTTTTTCCGGTGCCGTGTCGGACGAGTACATCAGGCGCTACGCCGCCAAGGCCTTCGACGTCGGCACCGTGATCCACGGTTTCTTTGTCGACGGCGTATTGCGCGGGGTCGGCGAATTGCATCCGCTCGGATCGGTTTTCACGCGCGAGGCGGAAGCCGCCTTCAGCATCGAGCAGCCCTGGCAAAGCCACGGCGTCGGCACCGTGCTGCTCGAGCGCACGCTGCTCAGCGCCCGCAACCGCTGCTTCAATTCGCTGCAAATGAATTGCCTCGCCGAAAATTCGCGCATGCAGGCGCTGGTGCGCAAGTTCGAAGCCGATCTCAGTTTCGATTTCGGCGGCGTGGTCGGCGAAGTGGACCCGCCGCGCTATACGCCGCTATCGCTGATGCGCGAGGCCTTCGCCGACGCCAACGGGATTGCCGCCGCGATGTTCGACGCGCAGACGCGGCTGCTGAAGCCGGCTGCGACTCACGCGCTCAGCGGATAGCTCGCCTCGACCACATAGGGCCCGCCGCCGATCGAGGCGCGCGAGGAGAACAGCACAAAGCGCGAGACGCGGAACGCCGCCGTGCGGAAATAGCCGCGCGCCGACAGATAGTCGGCGACCGCGTGGCTCGAGCAGTCGCGCAAGCGCGCCAGCGTGACGTGCGGCGTGTACTTGCGCCCTTCTGGCTCCAGCCCGATGCGCTGCATCAGCCGCTCGTGCTCCGCCTGCACCTCGAGCAGCGCTTGCGTCGGCTGCACCGCCGCCACCACCGCGCGCGGCTTGCGGCCGCCGAACGAGGTGACGCCGTCGAAGCGCAGCTCAAATGAGTTGCGCTTGACCTTGTAGAGCAGGTCGGCGACCTCGTGCGCGATGGTGTCATCGACGTCGCCGATGAAGCGCAAGGTCAGATGATAGTTTTCCGGGTCGATCCAGCGCGCGCCCGGCAACCCACCGCGCAAGCTCGACAGCGCTTGCCCGACATCGGGCGGGATTTCGAGACCGGTGAACAGACGCGGCATGGTAACACCTGAATCACGAGCCGCGCGCGGCGCGCGCGCGGGCCATCAGCGTTTCGACTTGCGGCAGGATACGGGCCACGATGACGTCCACACCGGCGGCGTTGGGATGCATGCCGTCACCCTGATTGAGCTTAGGATCGGCGGCCACCCCGTCGAGGATGAACGGATAAAAGACGACCGAATGAGTCGAGGCAAGCGCCGGATAGATGGCATCGAATTGGCGCACATAATCCGGCCCCATGTTGCGCGGCGCCTTCATGCCGGCGAGCAAGACGGAAATGTGACGCGCGGCAAGCTTGGTCAAAATGGCGTCGAGCGCCTTTTTGGTCAGCGCCGGATCGATGCCGCGCAGCGCGTCGTTGGCGCCGAGTTCGAGAATGACCGCATCGGTACCGGACGGCACCGACCAGTCGAGACGGCTAAGCCCACCGGAGGCGGTATCGCCGGAGACCCCGGCATTGACGACGGTCACCGCCTCGCCCTTGGCCTTCAGCGCCGCCGAAAGCTTGGCCGGGAACGCGGCATCGGCCGGCAACCCGTGACCGGCGCTGATTGAATTGCCCAACACCACGATCTTGACCGGTTGCTCGCCGGACGCCGCCCGCGCCGGCCCTATCGCACAAATGAAAGTGACCGCCACAACGGCCGCGAGCCGCTGGACCCGAGACGGCTTTCTCCCATATGAGCGGGGTCGTGAACGGTGAAATCCCATGAAGGCACCTTCGGAGCCGCGCCCGGTCATCGCGCTGGCGGGCGTCAATCTTTCGCTCGGACAGGGCGCCGCCCGCGTCCATATCCTCAAGGACATCGGCCTCAATATAGGCAGCGGCGAGGCGATTGGCCTCACCGGGCCGTCGGGCTCCGGTAAATCCACGCTGCTGATGGTCATGGCGGGGCTTGAGCGGGCCGATACCGGGACCGTGGCGGTCAACGGCGAAGACCTCGGCGCGCTGGACGAGGACGCGCTGGCGCGCTTTCGCGGCCGCAATGTCGGCATCGTCTTCCAATCATTCCACCTGATCCCGACCATGACCGCGCTGGAGAACGTGGCCGTGCCGCTCGAGCTCGCCGGGCTCGCCGACGCGCACGAGCGTGCGGAGAAAGAGCTGAGCGCCGTCGGCTTGCGCGAGCGGCTCAGCCATTATCCGGCCGAGCTGTCGGGCGGCGAGCAGCAGCGCGTGGCGGTCGCCCGCGCGCTTGCGCCCAATCCGGCGATCCTCGTCGCCGACGAGCCAACCGGAAATCTCGACGAGGACACCGGCCGCCAGATCATCGACCTTCTCTTCGCCGGCCATGCCGAGCGCGGCACCACGCTGGTGCTGGTGACCCACGATCAGGCGCTGGCCGCGCGCTGCGAGCGCGTGGTGCGGCTGCGTTCCGGCCGCATCGACGGCGTGAGCGGGTCATGAGCGCCATCGCGCATACGTCCGCATCCGCAGCCAGCACCTGGCTGCCGCTGCGGTTTGCCTTGCGCGAATTGCGCGGCGGTTTGCGCGGCTTCTACGTGTTCATCGCCTGCATCGCGCTCGGCTGCATGGCGATCGGCGGCGTCGGCTCCCTCGCCTCCAGTCTCGCCAACGGCCTCGCGC
This sequence comes from uncultured Alphaproteobacteria bacterium, assembly GCA_963727555.1. Classification (GTDB taxonomy): domain Bacteria; phylum Pseudomonadota; class Alphaproteobacteria; order Rhizobiales; family Xanthobacteraceae; genus Pseudolabrys. The sequence goes on from CAVSGT010000010.1 coordinate 35,963, forward strand.
GCCAAGGCCAGGTCATTCTCGGCGGCGATCTGTCGTTCGATTTCGTGCAGCGAACGACCAAGCCGGCGGAACTGGCGTTCCTCGAGCGGCACGGCAAAGTCTCCAGCGTCGCCACGTTGCGCGCCATGGCGCGCACCGCCAGCGGCAATGCCACACTGGTCGAGATCAAGGCGGTCGATGACGCCTATCCGCTATATGGCGCGCTCACGCTCGATCCGGCCGGCACGTTGTCGGCGGCGCTCGCCGCGCACGATCGAATTTTCGGTGCGGTGGCCGATCCGACACTAATGGCGCGGCTCAACCTCAAGCCGGGCGCGCACCTTACCATCGGCAACGCAACGCTGGAGGTCCGCGCCGCGCTCACCGGCGAGCCGGACAAGCTCGCCGGCGGTATCGGCTTCGGACCGCGGCTGATGATGAGCGAGGCGGCGCTGCGCGCGACCGGTCTGTTGCAGCCGGGCAGCCTGGTGCATTGGCACTACCGGCTGCGATTGCCGGAAAACAACACAACCGATGACGACGCCAAGGCCGTCACCGCAGCGGCGCATCGCGCGTTACCGCAAGCCGGCTGGGAGATCCGCAATCGCAGCAATGCTTCGCCGCGGCTTGAGCGCAATATCGAACGCTTCACCCAATTCCTCACCATCGTCGGCCTGACGGCGCTTTTGGTCGGCGGCGTCGGGGTCGGCAACGCGGTCAAAAGTCATCTCGACCGCAAGCGCGACGTGATTGCCGCCATGAAGGCGCTCGGCGCCACCGGCGGGCGCGTGGTGGCGGTTTATCTGACGCAAGTGATGCTGCTCGCCTTGATCGGCGGCGCGATCGGGGTGGCGCTCGGCGCCGTGCTGCCGTTTGCGACCGCCTGGGGGTTTCGCGCCATCATTCCGCTGCCGATCGAACCGGCGCTGCACGTAAGCGACCTGGCGATGGCGCTGCTCTACGGGCTGTTGACGGCGCTCGCCTTCGCGCTCTGGCCGCTCGGCCGCGCCCATGACGTGCCAGTCGGTGCCTTGTTCCGCGACACGGTAGCGCCGCAGCCGCGCTGGCCGCGCAAGCCGTACATCGCGCTCACGGTGACGGCGGTGGCGGCGCTGGCATCGCTCGCCGTGCTGCTCGCCTACGACCGGCGCGTCGCCATCGTTTATGTCGGCATCGCAGCAGCGGTGTTCGTGCTGTTGCGGCTCATCGCCACGCTGCTGATGTTTCTTGCCGGCCGCGCGCCGCGCGCGCGTTCGACCGCCTTGCGCATGGCGCTTGCCAATATCCACCGGCCGGGCGCGCTGACGCCCACCGTGGTGCTGTCGCTCGGGCTCGGCATCGCCTTGCTGGTGACGGTGATCGAAATCGACGGCAATCTGCGCCAGCAATTCACCGCCGCGCTGCCGGAACGGGCGCCGTCGTTCTATTTCCTCGACATCCCCGCCGACCAGGCCAAGGGCTTCGACGATTTCGTGCGCGCGCAGGCGCCGACCGCGAAGCTCGAAGAAGTGCCGATGCTGCGCGGGCGCATCGTGTCCGCCAACGGCGTTCCCGCCGACAAGCTCAAGCCAGCCGACAATGCCGCCTGGGTGCTGCAAAGCGACCGCGGCATCACTTATACCGGCACGCTGCCGAAGGGCTCGCGCCTGGCCGAAGGCAAATGGTGGGGGCCCGACTATCACGGCCCGCCGCTGCTCTCGTTCGAGAAGCGCATCGCCGACGGGCTCGGCCTCAAGATCGGCGATCCGGTCACCGTCAACGTGCTCGGCCGCAACATCACCGCCCGCATCGCCAATCTGCGCAGCGTCGACTGGCAAAGCCTAACCATCAATTTCGTGCTGGTCTATTCGCCGCACGCCTTCGACGGCGCGCCGCGTACCCATCTCGCCACCCTCAGCTATCCCGGCGGCAGCACGCCGGCGCAGGAGGCGGGTGTCGTGCGTGCGCTCGCCGACCGCTTTCCGATGGTGAGCACCGTGCGGGTGAAGGAGGCGCTGGACGCGATCGGCGCCATCATCTCCAACCTGGTGCTGGCGGTGCGCGGCGCCAGCGCGATCACCTTGCTGGCCGCGGCGCTGGTGCTGGGCGGCGCGCTCGCCGCCGGTCATCGCAACCGCGTCTATGATGCGGTCATTCTGAAAACACTCGGCGCCACCCGACTGCGGCTGGTCGGCGCCTATGGGCTGGAATATTTGCTGCTTGGGTCGGCTACCGCCGTGTTCGGTGTCTTGAGTGGATCGCTCGCCGGCTGGTTGATTGTCAGTGAATTAATGCACCTGCGCTTTACTTGGCTGCCGCTGCCGGCGCTCGCTGCCGCGCTCGGCGCCCTGGCGGTGACGGTCGTGCTCGGCTTGATCGGCACTTTCGCGGCCTTGGGCCAAAAACCCGCCACCGTGCTGCGGAATCTCTAAATTCCTGAAGGTTTTGCGGCATTCCGCCGCGCCGCTTTGCGGCCGATACGGCGGTGAGTTTTTCGGCTATAGTGCCATCAGCGAAACGTTAACGTTCGGCAATGATAAGCCGTCATGATCGAGCCATATCTGGCGTAGAGGCTTGCCGCACACTAAATTCAGTCCATGAACGCGACGGCTTTCGCCGGCGCGCCTAACCGGCTCAATCGCCGGACACAAGAGAGGGAACTTCGATGTCGGACTTCGACCGTAACTATGCCGCCCGCACCGGCTATGGCGAACGGGCAGCCGCGATCGATGCAGGCCTGCGCGCCTACATGATCCGAATCTACAATTACATGGCCGCCGGCGTCGCTCTGACCGGCGTGGTGGCGTATCTGACCTTCAACGCCGCCGCCGTCACCAACGAAGCCGGGAAGATTACCGGCCTGACCCCGTTCGGCCAGGCGATATTCGGCGGTCCGCTGATGATCGTGCTGTTTCTCGGCACACTCGGCATGGTGTTCTTCCTGAGCTTCCGCATCAACAAGCTTCAGGTCGGAACGGCGCTGACCTTGTTCATGGTCTATGCCGGCCTGCTCGGCCTGATGCTGTCGTCGATCTTCATGACCTACACCGGCGCCTCGATCACCCGCACCTTCTTCATCTCGGCGGCCTCGTTCGGCGCGTTGAGCCTGTACGGCTACACGACGCAGCGCGATCTCTCGCCGATCGGCTCGTTCCTGATCATGGGCCTGTTCGGGCTGATCCTGGCGATGGTCGTCAACATCTTCCTGAAGAGCACGGGTCTCGACTTCGCCATCTCGGCGATCGGCGTGCTGATCTTCGCCGGGCTGACCGCCTGGGATACCCAGAAGATCAAGGAGATGTATAGCGCCAACGACGACGGCACCGTCTCCGGCCGCAAGGCGGTGATGGGCGCGCTGACGCTCTATCTCGACTTCATCAACCTGTTCCTGTTCCTGCTGCGCTTCATGGGCGATCGCCGCTGAGCGCTTCCGAACGATGAATAGTTCAACGCCCCGGCCTGGTGCCGGGGCGTTTTTGTTTTGCTAGTTTCCTGGGCGTGATGAACATCCGCCCGGCCAAGCCTTCCGATATCCCCGCCATTGCCCGCATCTACGCGCATGCCGTCGAGCACGGCACAGCCTCGTTCGAGCTGACCTCGCCGGACGAAGCCGAGATGGCGCGGCGCATGGATAAGCTGCTGGGTAACGATTTTCCCTATCTCGTCGCCGAACTGGACGGGCGCATCGCCGGCTACGCCTATGCCGCGCTTTATCGGGAGCGGCCGGCGTACCGCAAGACGGTCGAGGATTCGGTCTACATCGCGCCCGACCTGTACCGGCGCGGCGTCGGACTGGCGCTGCTCAATGCGCTGGTCGAGGCGGCAACGCAGCGCGGCTTCCGGCAGATGATCGCGGTGATCGGCGATTCCCAGCAGACCGGCTCCATCGCGCTGCATGAAGCCGCCGGCTTCCACCACGTCGGCAATCTCGAGAACGTCGGCTTCAAGCACGGCCGCTGGCTCGACACCGTGCTGATGCAAAAGGCGCTCGGCGACGGCGCGACGACCGATCCCTAGTCAGTTCACCACTGCCAGCGAGCGGTCGATGGCGCGCAGCACGCGGTCGAGCTCGTGGCCGCGGCGCACGATCAGGCCGGTGGCCGAGATCACGCTGTAGGCGCCTTGCCGGCGCGCCCATCGGGGATCTTTTTCGATGCGATAAATCGGCACTTCCGAGGAGCGGCGGAACACCGAGAACACGGCGCGATCTTTCAGGAAGTCGATGGCGTAGTCACGCCACTCGCCGGCGGCGACCATGCGGCCATAGAGATCGAGGATGCGTCTAAGCTCGCGCCGGCTGAAGGTGACTTGGTTTGCGGGGGCGGGGACGGCGCTACGCGCCGGGGATCCGCCCCCGAGGGGCTGGCTCGGATCAGTTTCGCCGGAAACAAACGTCATGCGGCGCCTCCTTTGGGTTAACCCAATGATCGCGCCGGTCGCGCCCGGCGGCAAGAGCTTCGTGGCCGCAGCAGACGACCAAGAAATGGCCGAAAACGCTCGTCGGCGATCACGAACTCGTTAAAAGCACCATAATAACGCCCAATTTCGGTCAACCGCCGGTCATGCTGGCGGGCGATAAAGCTAGCGTTGCCTCAAAGGCCCGGTTCGGTTCGAGCACCGGATTCCTCAGCCCCCCAGCCCCCCGGGGCTTGGCCGGCCGGGCCAGTTGAGTACCGCGTAAGGTTCAATCCCCTAAGTCTCCGGGCCGGCTTTGCCGGCCCGATTTTTTTTGCGCGCGGCACGTCGCGTCATGGCCCGCGTTGCGAGGCCATGACGGCTAATTCTCGGTTGGGGAAGTGAGCTAGAAGCTGCCTGGCGTGAGTTTCGCCATCGCCGCGCCCAGCATCAGTCCCGGCTTGCTGGCGGGACCGCGTTGCACCAGCACCGCGACGTGATCGATATCCTTGAGCGAATAGTTGGCGCCGGAAAGGCTGCTCAGCGGCACGTCGAAGTTTGCCGCCTTGCCGTTCCACTCGCCGAGCTTCATCCAGCGCCGCACGACGTTGTAATAGGTCAGCGTGTGACCGCCGTTCTCGCCGCGCTTGATGATGACCTGCGCCTTGCCGGTCACCGGGCAGAGCCAGACGTCGGCGCTGCCTTGCGCGTCGCCCGCGGCCGGTACGCTTACCTGCACTTTGCCGCCGGCGATCGTCACCGCCACCGGCACGGTCAACGGTGAAGCGCTGTGCTTCGTTCGCCTGATCGCCGCCTCGATCGCTGCTTTGTCGCTGCCGAGCACGTGCACGACACCATCCACCACCACTTGCGGCGTGTAGACCTCGCGGTCGCCGCGCGCGTCGGCATAGCCGCGTTCCCGATTGGAGTGGCCGTGCAGCGCGAGCGTGTCTTTCCAGCCGAGATAATCCCAATAGTCGACGGGCAGGCTCAACGTCACCAATGACGGATCGCGCGAGAGTTCACCCAGAACCCTGTCGGCGGGCGGGCAGGACGAACAGCCCTGACTGGTGAACAGTTCGACAACCGCGCGCGGCTCGCCCGCGGAAGCCGGCGGCGAAGCCATCAAGGCGGCGCCAATGAGCGCAGTCGATAAGGCGATGTGGCGGTAGTTCATGCCAATCCCACGATCCCCCGATGCCCATCGATGGCGAATTGATAGTCGCCCGTTCGATCACCCGCCACTCACTTCGCGGTGAGTGGCGCTTTGGATCGCCCTTCCCGCTCAGGCGGCGAGATGGCGCAGAACGTACTGCAAAATGCCCCCGTTCTTGAAGTAATCGAGCTCGTCCAGGGTATCGATGCGGCAGATCAGCGGAACCCGCTTGAGCGTGCCGTTGCCGGCGACGATGTCGGCGATCAGCCGCTGGCGCGGCTTGAGATCGCCATGCAGGCCGCGAATGGTGACCTGCTCGTCGCCCTTCAAGCCGAGCGATTGCCAGGTCGTCCCCTCCTCGAATACCAGCGGCATCACGCCCATGCCGATCAAATTGGAGCGGTGGATGCGCTCGAACGATTGGGTGATGACCGCGCGGACGCCGAGCAGCACGGTGCCCTTGGCGGCCCAATCGCGCGAGGAGCCGGTGCCGTATTCCTTGCCGGCGAAGATAACGAGCGGCACGTGCTCGGCGCGATACTTCATCGCCGCGTCGTACATCGTCATCTTCTGCTTCGAGGGGTAATGGATGGTGACGCCGCCTTCGACGCCCGGCACCATCTGATTCTTGATGCGGATATTGGCGAAGGTGCCGCGCATCATCACCTGATGATTGCCGCGGCGCGTGCCGTACTGGTTGAAATCCTTCGGGCGAACCTGGTGGTCGCGCAGGTACTCGCCGGCCGGGCTTGCTTCTTTGATCGATCCGGCGGGCGAGATGTGGTCGGTGGTGATCGAATCGAGGAATAGCCCGAGCACGCGGGCGTCGACGATATCCTCGATCGGACGCTGGCGCTTATCCATGTGCTCGAAGTAAGGCGGGTTCTGCACGTAGGTCGAGCGGTCGTCCCACGTATAAGTCAGGCCGCCTTTGACCGCGATCTTGCGCCAGTTGGCGTCGCCCTTGAACACGTCGCCGTATTTCTTGGCAAACATCTGCTTGGTGATGTTCTTGCGCACGAAGGCGTCGATCTCGCGGTTCGACGGCCAGATGTCGCGCAGGAATACCTTCTTGCCCTTCTGGTCGACGCCGAGCGGCTCTTTCGTCAGATCGACGTTCATCGAGCCGGCGATGGCATAGGCGACCACCAGCGGCGGCGACGCAAGATAGTTGGCGCGCACGTCGGCGTTGACGCGGCCTTCGAAGTTGCGGTTGCCCGACAGCACCGCGGCCGCCACCAGATCGTTCTGGTTGATCGCCTCGGAAATCTCTTCCGGCAGCGGGCCGGAGTTGCCGATGCAGGTGGTGCAGCCGAAGCCGATGAGGTTGAAGCCGAGCTTATCGAGGTCCTTCTGCAGGTTGGACCTGTCGAGATATTCCGCCACCACTTGCGAGCCAGGCGCGAGCGAGGTCTTCACCCACGGCTTGGAGGTCAAGCCGCGCGCCGCCGCCTTGCGCGCGAGCAGGCCGGCGGCGATCATCACGTTCGGGTTCGAGGTATTGGTGCAGGAGGTGATGGCGGCGATCACCACGTCGCCATGGCCGAGATCGTGCTTGCGGCCTTCCACCGGCACGCGCTTTTTCATCTCGGCCGCTTTGTTGAATTCCTTCTCCATGGAACCGGCAAAGCCCGCCTTCACTTCCTTCAAGGCGATGCGGTCCTGCGGACGCTTGGGGCCGGACAGCGACGGCTCGACCGTGTTGAGGTCGAGCTTCAACACGTCGGTGAACATCGGATCGGGCGTGGTCTTGGTGCGGAACATGCCCTGCGCTTTGGCGTAGGCGGCGACCAGCGCCACCACATCCGCCGGGCGGCTGGTGTCCTTGAGATAGCGGATGGTGTCGTCGTCGATCGGCGAGAAGCCGCAGGTGGCGCCGTATTCCGGCGACATGTTGCCGAGGGTGGCGCGGTCGGCGATGGTGAGATGGGTCAAGCCGGCGCCGAAGAATTCCACGAACTTGCCGACCACGCCGCGCTTGCGCAGCATCTCGGTGACGGTGAGCACCAGATCGGTGGCGGTGATGCCTTCCTTCATGCGACCGGTGAGCTTGAAGCCGATCACCTCCGGCAGCACCATCGACAGCGGCTGGCCGAGCATGGCGGCTTCCGCCTCGATGCCGCCGACGCCCCAGCCGAGCACCGACAGGCCGTTGACCATGGTGGTGTGCGAGTCGGTGCCGACCACGGTGTCGGGATAGGCGACGTCCATGGTGGCCTGCTTGCCGTCGGCCTTGACCTTGTCTTTCTTGCTCCAGACCACGCGCGACAGATATTCGAGATTGACCTGGTGGCAGATGCCGGTGCCGGGCGGCACCACGCTGAAATTATCGAACGAGCGCTGCGCCCATTTCAGGAATTTGTAGCGCTCCTGGTTCTGCCGGTATTCCTCCTCGACGTTCTTCTTGAACGCCTGATTGTTGCCGAAGAAGGTGACTGCCACAGAATGGTCGACCACCAGATCGACCGGAATGAGCGGATTAATCTTCTTGGGATCGCCGCCGAGATGATCCATGGCGTCGCGCATGGCGGCGAGATCGACCACCGCCGGCACGCCGGTGAAATCCTGCATCAGCACGCGCGCCGGGCGAAAGGCGATCTCGCGATCCGAGGACTTGGTCTTGAGCCATTCGGCGACCGCCTTGATGTCGTCCTTGGTCACCGTGCGCCCGTCCTCGTTGCGCAGCAGATTTTCCAACAGCACCTTCATCGAGAACGGCAGGCGGGAAATTCCCTTCAGACCGTTCCGCTCGGCGGTGGGGAGGCTGTAATAAGCGTAGGTTTTGCTTCCAACCTTGAGGGTCTTGCAGCATCGAAAACTGTCGAGTGACGTCATAGTCGCTGTTTCCATACCCGGGGCGAGGGACATCGGCGCGGTTTCGCGCTAAGCTCCTAACAAGACAAATGTTTTCTTGGCCGTGAGGTTCGCTTTGGGATTTCAATTACGCGCTGCCGCAGCTGCGGGCTTATAAGGTCTTTTCGCGGCGGACGCCACATTAACGGGAATCTGCAATCCAGATGCGCGGAAATTCAAGGTTTTTTGCCCCTCCACGGCGGCCAGCCGTCATGCCGGGACCGGCTTGATGCAGCTTAAAGCCGACAATCTGACCTGCAGCCGGGGCGGACGGCAGGTTTTTTCAGGCATCAGCTTCACCGTTTCCTCCGGTGAGGCCCTCATGGTCACCGGCCGCAACGGCGCCGGCAAGTCTTCGCTGCTCCGCCTGATCGCCGGCCTGGTGCGGATCGCCGACGGACGGCTGGAGCTGACCGGCGGCGAAGCCGATGCCCCCATCGGCGAGCAGGCGCATTATCTCGGCCATCAGGACGCGCTGAAGCCGTCGCTCTCGGTCGCCGAAAATCTGCAGTTTTGGACCGAGTTCCTGGGCGGGCAGACGCCCGCGCTCGAGGCGCTTGAGAAGGTGGGACTGGACCCGCTCGCCGACCTGCCGGCCGCCTATCTTTCGGCCGGGCAGCGGCGGCGGCTGTCGATCGCGCGGCTGATCGCGGTGTCGCGCCCGCTCTGGCTCTTGGACGAGCCGACCTCGGCGCTGGACGTCGCCTCGCAGGCGCGGCTCGCCGACTTGATGCGCGCGCATCTCGCCGGCGGCGGCTTGATCGTCGCCGCCGCCCACGGGCCGATCGGGCTCGATACCGCGCGCGAAATGAAAATGGGGCCGGCATGAGCGCGCTTTCGCGCCTTGCTTATGCGCGACATGCGGATCGCCGTGCGCGTCGGCGGCGGCGCGCTGATGGGCGCATTGTTCTTCCTGATCGTGGTGACCATGGTGCCGTTCGCGGTCGGCCCCGATCTCAATCTGCTGGCGCGCATCGGGCCGGCAATTCTGTGGCTCGGCGCCCTGCTGGCAAGCCTGCTGGCGCTCGACCGGCTGTTCGCCACCGATCACGAAGACGGCTCGCTCGACTTGCTGATGATGGGCCGCGTGCCATTGGAACTGTCGGTGGCGATCAAGGCGATCGCGCATTGGCTGACCACGTGTCTGCCGCTGGTGCATCATCGCACCGGTGCTCGGCCTGATGCTCAATGTCGAATTGTCGGCGATGGGCTGGGTGGCGCTGAGCCTGCTTGCCGGCACGCCGGCGCTGACCTTCATCGGCCTGATCGGCGCGGCATTGTCGGTCGCGCTTCGCCGCGGCGGATTGCTCTTGGCCGTTCTGGTGTTGCCACTCACCGTCCCGGTATTGATTTTCGGGGTGGCCTCGGCCAATGCCGCGATTGTCGCGGGCGTGCCGTTCGGCCCACCTTTCACCATTCTTTGCGCTCTATCCTTGGCCAGTTTGGTGCTGGGCCCGGTCGCCGCCGCCGCGGCGCTCCGCCACGGCCTGGAATGACCGGTTTGGCGCCGAAATATCGGATCGACCGCATGACGCAGATCAATTCAAACGGGCCGTCAAGCCGGCATGGTGCACCGGCCAAGCGCCATTGCCCGGCGCCACCCGTCCGATTAAAAGACCGCCGATGCCTGTGATCGATCTCGCCAATCCGACGCGTTTTTTGACCTTGGTCAATCGCGTGCTGCCCTGGCTGGCGGCCATCACTTTGCTGCTGTTCGCCATCGGCCTGACTCAGTCCATGCATGCGCCCGACGATTACCAGCAGGGCGCCACCGTAAAGATCATGTTCCTGCACGTGCCGGCCGCCTGGCTCGGCATGTTCGGCTGGACCATCATGACGGTGGCCGCGCTCGGCACGCTGGTGTGGCGGCATCCGCTCGCCGACGTCGCCGGCAAGGCCGCCGCCCCGCTCGGCGCTGCCTTCACCTTCGTCTGCCTGGTCACCGGCTCGCTCTGGGGCCGCCCGACCTGGGGCACCTATTGGGTGTGGGATGCGCGGCTGACGTCGGTGCTGGTGCTGTTCCTGCTCTATCTCGGCATGCTGGCGCTCTATTGGACCGCCGAGGATCCGAACCGTGGCGCGCGCGCGGCTGCGGTGCTGGCGCTGGTCGGCGCCGTCAACATTCCGATCATCAAGTTCTCGGTCGAGTGGTGGAACACGTTGCATCAGGGCTCGTCGATCTTACGCGCATGGCGGCCCCAGCATCGCGCCATCGATCCTGACGCCGCTTTTGGTCATGGCGGTGGCGTTCACGTTTCTATTCATCACGCTGCATCTCGCCGCCATGCGCAATGAGATTTTGCGCCGCCGCGTGCGCTCGATGCGCTTGATGCAGGCGCAGGCCTTGGCGGAGGCGAGTTCATGAATCTCGGACCGCACGCCGATTTCATCATCGCCTCCTATGCGGTGACGGCCTTTGTGGTCGCGCTGCTGGTGGCCTGGGTCGTGCTCGATTATTCGACCCAGCGGCGAATCCTCGGCGATATGGAAGAGCGCGGCATCTCCCGCCGCTCGCAGCGGCAATCTAGAAACGAACGATGAGCGTCACATCCGACAACGAGACCGGCCAGACTGCCGCCGTCAACAATAAGCGGCGCAGCACTTTGATGCTGCTGCCGCTGCTCGTGTTCCTGGCGCTGGCGCTGCTGTTCCTTTACCGCCTCGGCAGCGGCGATCCTTCGCACCTGCCTTCGGCGCTGATCGGCCATCCGGCGCCCAAGACCGACCTGCCGCCACTCGCCAGCCTCACACGAGATGGCAAGCCGGTGCCGGGCTTGAACAATGCCTCGTTCAAGGGCGCGGTGACGCTGGTGAACGTCTGGGCCTCGTGGTGCATCCCCTGCGCCGACGAGGTGCCGTTCCTGGAAAAATTGTCGAAGGACAAGCGCATTCAGCTGGTCGGCATCAATTACAAGGATCCGACCGACAATGCGCGGCGCTTCCTCAATCGCTACGGCAATCCTTTCATCGCCGTCGGCGTCGATGCGAGCGGCCGTGAATCGATCGATTGGGGCGTTTATGGCGTGCCGGAGACATTCCTGGTCGGCCGCGACGGCACCATCGCCTACAAGCTGATCGGGCCGGTCACCGCCGCGAATCTCACCGGCGTACTGGAGCAGGAAATCGCCAAGGCGGCGGCGAAGCCTCAGCGGCTGATTGTCCGGGCTGATATTTCACCAGCAGCGGATATTGCAGCGCGCCGAATAAAAAGGTCAGCGGCACCACGCCGAACAGCTTGAAGCTCACCCAGGTATCGGTCGAGAAATTCCGCCAGACGATTTCGTTGAGCACCGCGAGCGCGAAGAAGAACAGCGCCCAGCGCAGCGTCAGCTTGCGCCAGCCCTCATCGGTCAGGTGAAACATCTGGTCGAACACAATGCCGAGCAACGGCTTGCCGAACGCCGAGCCCGCCGAGCAGCGTGCCGCCGAACAAAACATAGATGATGGTCGGCTTGAGCTTGATGAACACGTCGTTGTGCAGCACCAGCGTCAGCCCGCCGAACACCAGCACGATCGCTGCGGTGACCAGCGGCATGATGGCGAGATGCCGGTCAGCGCGTAGGAGACGGCGAGCGCGATCAGCACCGCCACCATGAAGGCAGCCGGTGGCGGCAAGATGCCGAAGCGCGCATTGGCGGCGAAGAACAGCACCAGCGGCCCGATATCGAGCGCGAGCTTGAGGATGGGGTTGAGTTGTTTCTTGTCGGACATGGCGTATTCGAGACCAACCACCGCCCGCGCAAAATCGCGCGCGGTAAACGATTGCAAGTCCTCGACGCCTTCGCCGACGCCGACAAAATGCACCGGCAGCTCAAAGCGCGCGGCGATCGCCACCAGAATGCCGCCGCGCGCGGTGCCGTCGAGCTTGGTCATGACTAAGCCGGTGACGCCGGCAATCTTGCCGAAAATCTCGACCTGATTGAGCGCGTTCTGCCCGACCGTCGCATCGAGCACCAGGAGCACCGCGTGCGGCGCGTTCGGCTCCACCTTGCGCATCACCCGCACGCATCTTTTCCAGTTCACCCATCAACTCGGCGCGGTTCTGCAGGCGGCCGGCAGTGTCGACCAGCACGATGTCGACGCCCTCCGTCTTGGCGGCCGTGAGCGCGTCGAAGGCAAGCCCAGCCGGCATCGGCGCCCGGCTCGCGCGCGATGACTTTCGCGCCGGTGCGTTCGCCCCAGATTTTCAGCTGATCGATGGCGGCGGCGCGAAACGTGTCGCCCGCCACCAGCATCACCGACTTGCCCTCGTTGCGGAACTTGGCGGCGAGCTTGCCGATGGTGGTGGTCTTGCCCGAGCCGTTGACGCCGGCGACCAGAATGACGAAGGGTCTGGCGGTTATCTCCAGCGGCTTGGCGACCGGCGCTGAGCACCTTCTCGATCTCGGCCGCCAGCACGGCCTTCACCTCGTCGGGCGTGAGCCCTTGCGGATAGCGGCCCTCGCCGAACTCGTTGACGATGCGGACCGCAAGATCCTGCCCGAAATCGGCGCGCACCAACTCGTCTTCCAGCGCGTCGAGCGTCTCCGGATCGAGCAGGCGGTTGGTGACCAGCGCGCCGATGGCGCCGCCGAGCGAGCCCGAGGTGCGCTTGAGCCCGCCGCTCAGGCGCTTCCACCAGTTTTCGTTGCGTGCTGTCGTCCATGGCGCGCCCGTGATAGCCGTTTCGGCCTATCTAGGTAACCCGCCATGACCCCGGAAGAGACGCTCGCCCGCCTGCTCTACCGCGACGGCCTGATGCTGGTGATCGACAAGCCGGCCGGCGTGCCGGTGCATCGCGGACCCAAAGGCGGGCCGAGCCTGGAGGACGATTTCGGCGCGCTGCGCTTCGGCCTGCCGCGCAACCCGGCGCTGGCGCACCGCCTCGACAAGCGACACCTCCGGCTGTCTGGTGCTCGGCCGCCACCGCAAGGCGCTGGCCGCGCTCGGCAAGCTGTTCAAGCAAGGCAAGGTCGGCAAGACCTATTGGGCGGTGGTCGAAGGCGGACCCGAGGCCGACGGAAGGCCGCATCGATATTCCGCTCGGCAAGCTCGACGAGAGCCGCGGCTGGTGGATGAAGCCCGATCCGCATGGCACACCGGCGGTGACGACGTGGAAGGTGATGGGGCGCGGATGCAACTGGCCATGACCTGGCTCGCGCTGGAGCCGCTCACCGGGCGCACGCATCAATTGCGCGTGCATTGCGCCGAGATGGGTTTCCCGATCGTCGGCGACAATATCTACGGCAGCGCGCCGCGCACAGGCGGGCCGCCGCTGCATCTGCACGCGCGCGAAGTGACGGTGCCGATTTCCAAGAACAAGCCGCCGGTGACGGTGACCGCGCCGGTGCCGGCGCATATGCGCGAGATGCTGAGCGCATGCGGGTGGACGCCGTCCTCGGACAGCAAGAGCTGACTACTAGTGCGCGGCGGCTTGCGCCACCCAGCCGCCGCGCTGCCAGTGCAAGCTCGGCTGCAGCATGGGCCCTTCGTAATTGGTGCTGCCCCAGCGCTTGCCCATGCAGTTGTTGGGACCCACATCGGTCTCGCCCTTGTGCGCCAGCACGGCTTCCGCCCACGCGCGTAGGCTGGGACGCATGTTCGGCAAGGTGCCGCGCAAGAAGAACTCCTGCCCGAGTTTCATCAAGGCGACGAACAAGGCCGACCGGTAGTCCTCGTCCGTATTCGCATTGGCGACCTGGATTTTCATCTCTGCGATCGCCGCGTCGCTGGCCCGGCCGATGCGGCAGATCGCCAGCGCGGGAAGCCCGTGCAGAAACCGCGGCATGTTGCCGTACAGCAAATCGGACTCGTAGAGCGACAGCGTTTTCGGCCCGGCAGCGGCGGCGCGCACATAGAGCGCCGGAAAGCGGTCCCACCCCTTGTCCTTCTGCACCACGTCGAAAGCCTGATCCGCCACACGCTGAAACGCCGGGGGCGGCAGCGACGCCAGCGCCGTAGCCAACGCCCGAATCTGCTCACGGCGGTTCGGCGGCGTACATCGGCCTGATCGAGTGCGACCAGGCTCGCGGCCATCTTCTCCGCCAAGGGCGCGAGGCGCTCGGGATTCTGCGCCAGCGAATAGCCCATGTTGAAGGTCGGCTTCACGTTATGCCCGTCGAGAATCGCGGCGAGCACCTTGAACACATCGTTCTCGACGCGCTTCGGCTCCTGGGCGACGCGGGCGAGCGCGCCCTGATTGACGGCGTAGCCATGAAAATTCGCGAAATCTGCCTCGGTGTATTTCTTCAGGCCGAGCATGACGCTGAGCGGCAAACCGTATTTGGCGCTGTCGACGCCCGCCGGCACCGTGTCGAGCACCTGGTAATGGCGCATGAAGTCGCCGCCGCATTTCCAGGACGATGACGAGTTCGATCAGCGCGCATCCAACAAAGCCAACCGGCAGGAGGGGCAGACGCCAGACGAAGGCGCTGCGATACGAGCCGATGACCTTGCCGTCGATGCTGAGCGTCGTCGTCTGTTCGCTGATGCCCCATTTGCGACGCCAGATTTCGTCGTCGCCTGTGCGCACCGCCTTGACGATCTTGCCTTCCGGCATCTCAGGAAAGCGCAGAACGCAGACCTGCTTTTGCAGGCTACTATTGAAGAATATCCCGAAGGTGATGATGCGGCCCTGGCTGTCGCGGACCACCATGCATTCGCCGCGGGGGATCAGGCGGTAGGAGAGATAGCCCTCCGTGTAGTTCGGCTCCGGCTGGTACGCGACGGGAATGGCGTAGGCCTGGATCAGGGTTTGCGCATTGGCGGTCACCAGCCTCTGGGTCTTCGGATCGAACTCGAGAACCTGCTTGGGGTTGGACGCGCGCAACTCGGCCGCCCTGCGGGCGATGTCGATCGTCTGCTTGACGTAGAGCGCGTAGTAGCCGCCGTAGGCCACGACCGGCAGGATCATGAGCACGCGCGGGACGCGGCGCAGATAGCCTTCGATCAGCAGGCTGATGAGGAACACGTGCACCATCGCGCCGGCGAACAAGGCGCCACCGAAGAACATCAGGAAGATGCCGGTGATGGGGAAGAGCTGCAGCACCAGCAGCGCCGCGAGCAGAAGGAACGACCACAACGAGACCGTCTTGGTGGCGCGCATCGAGGCCCCCGTGATGCGGAAGCACGAATGCTAACAGTCGCGCGTTAATGGTGCTCTAAGCCGGCGCACGCCGGCAAAGGACGAATGCTTGAATTGCGCCGGTCGCGTTCACCGAAGAGAAACTACATCAGTTGCCGGTTGGATTCCCGCTGGAGCCTGTCCCCGTGTAGGCGAGGGCGGGAATGAGCGGCGGATCGCGCAAGAGATCGGCTAGTAAAGCTGCGCCTTGATCCGCTCATCCAGGCCGCGGTCGATCGATCTCGCGGTCGAGCTTGCCCTGGCTCGTTTCCGCGATCAGCGTGCCGAGGCTGGGCAGGCTCTTGCGGTCGACCTTGGTCGCCTCGTCCCACAGCTTGGAGCGCACGATCGCCTTCGAGCAGTGGAAGTAGATGCTCTCGATGTGCACGATCAGCACGCAGCGCGGCAGCTTGCCGTTGACCGTGAAGCTTTGCATCAGATCGGGATCGACCGAGATCGAGGCGCGGCCGTTGATGCGCAACGTCTCGCCGACGCCCGGAATAAGGAACAGCAGCGCCACGCGCGGATCGCGCAAGATGTTGCGGAAGCCGTCGAGCCGGTTGTTGCCGGGTCGGTCGGGAACGGCAAGCGTCTTGTCGTCGAGGATACGCACGAAGCCCGCCGCGTCGCCCTTGGGCGAGCAGTCGAGCCCTTCCGGGCCGCTGGTCGCCACCGCGACGAACGGCGCCGCTTCGATCAGTTTGCGATAGCCGTCATTGATGTGGTGGATTTCCTTGAGCACCGAGGCCGGCGTCTTCGGCGCCATAAAGCGCTTCAAGTTGCTCCACACTGGTGATCAGGTGATCGGCCATGCGTTCCTCCGCTATGCCGCGACCAAAGTCGCGGCCGTCGTGGTCGGCAATCGTCAAGTCGAGCATAGCACCAGGTGCGGCCGCCCGAGCAAGCCGCACCGCAATGAATTGCTCGGTGCGGCCGAGCACACGGGATTCGGCGAGCACGCGGCGGTGCGCGCCCACTTCGCGCGCCAGATGCGCGCGCAACGCCGCCTCACCCTTCTCGCGCAGGCGGCGCGCGCGCTCCTTGATGAGGCCGCGATCGAGCTGCGGCATGCGCGCGGCCGGCGTCCCAGGCCGCGGCGAAAACGGAAACACGTGCAATTGCGTCAGCCCGCAGTCGTCGACCAAATCGAGCGAGCGCGCGAACATGGCATCGCTTTCGGTCGGAAAGCCGGCGATGATATCGGCGCCGAAGGCGACGTCGGGGCGCAAGCGCCGCACGGCATCGCAAAAGGCAACGGCGTCGGCGCGCGAATGCCGCCGCTTCATGCGCTTGAGGATCAAATCGTCGCCGGCCTGCAGCGACAGATGCAGATGCGGCATCAGGCGCGGCTCATCGGCCAGCGCATCGATCAGATCGGCATCGGCCTCAACGGAATCGATCGACGACAGCCGCAAGCGCGCGAGCTCCGGCACCTCGCGCAAGATGCGCTTGACCAGCGCGCCCAGCCGTGCGCCGCCGCAGTCGTAGCTGGTGATGTCGACGCCGGTCAGCACCACTTCGCGATAGCCGTTTTCGGTAAGCCGGCGCACCTGCGCCACCACCGCGTCCATCGGCACCGAGCGCGAATTGCCGCGGCCGAACGGGATGATGCAGAAGGTGCAGCGGTGGTCGCAGCCGTTCTGCACCTGCACGAAGGCGCGGGCGCGGCCGTCGAGGCCGTCGACCGCGTGCAGCCGCGCCTCGGTCGCCGCCATGATATCGCCGACCGCGAACCGCTCGCCGGCGGCCCAAGCGTTGGGCTCGAATTTCTCCTCGTTGCCGACCACGCGATCGACCTCCGCCATGGCCGCGAACGTTGCGGGCTCGGTCTGCGCCGCGCAGCCGGTCACCACGATGCGCGCCTCGGGGCGCTCGCGCTTGATGCGGCGGATCGCCTGGCGCGCCTGCCGCACGGCTTCCGCCGTCACCGCACAGGTATTGACCACGACCGCGCCGTCAGCGCCGTTGGCCGCGCGGCGGATCGCTTCCGATTCATACGTGTTGAGGCGGCAGCCGAAGGTGATGACGTCGATGCTCATGCCGCGCCTGCCTGCTCGAACAGCGCCGCATCGAACTTGCCGGCGAACTCGAATTCCACCGGCCCGGTCATCAGCACGTGGCCGTCGCGCTCGCGCCATTCGATGGTCAAGTCGCCGCCCGGCAGCACCACTTTGACTTTGCGCTCGGTGCGCTTGAGCCGCGCCGCGGCAACCGCGGCCGCGCAGGCCGCCGAGCCGCAAGCTTGCGTGAGGCCGGCGCCGCGCTCCCAGGTGCGGATCACGATGTTCTCGCGATCGACGATATGCGCCAGCGTAATGTTGGCGCGCTCGGGGAATATCGGATGGTTCTCCAGCAGCGGACCCAGGCGGGCGAGATCGTAGGCGTTCACGTCGTCGACCCAGAAGATCGCGTGCGGATTGCCCATGTTCACCACCGAAGGCGAATGCAGCACCGGCTTGTCGATCGGCCCGATCTGCAATTCGATGGCGCGGGTGTCGCGGAATTCCTCCGCCAGCGGAATCTCGTTCCACGTGAAACGCGGCGCGCCCATGTCGACGGTGAACAGGCCGTCGGCGCCTTTCCAGCAATTCAAAATTCCGGCCGTGGTCTCGAAGGTGAGCGCGCTTTTGCCGCTCTCCTTCGCCACCAGGTCGGCGACGCAGCGCATGCCGTTGCCGCAGGCACCGGCCTCCGAGCCATCATTGTTGTAGATGCGGATAAAGGCGTCGGTGCCAAGCGTGCGCGGCGGATAGAGCGCCATCAACTGGTCGTAGGGCGCACCGGCGGGCGCGGCCGCCGCGCGTGCCTCCGCCGGCGCGATCGCCGCCGCGCCGGCGCGCAGATCGACCACGACGATCTCGTTGCCGATGCCGTTCATCTTGACGAAAGGCTGGTTGGCGAGCGCGCCCATGACTTTAGCCGACGGTTAGACCCTGCCCGGGTTTCGCCCGGTTTATATGGCGAATGACCGTCGATTGGCCAGGGGCCGTGCTAGAGTGCCATCCTGCGGTGAGGCGCCGGGACCACGCCTCGATTACGGAGAACCGCGATGTCGTGCATTCGGTTGGCGGCGATTATGCTCGCCCTTGGCCTTGTTGCCGCGCCGTCGCAGGCGAAAATCCCGAGCGTGCAGCTTGCTGCGCAGACGCCGGCCCCGGCGCAGCCGCCCGATACCAGCGCGCCGGCACCGCTGCAGCCGGGCGACGCCTTCGGCCAGGAAGTGACGCTGACCGAATACACGATCATCTATCGCACCGGCGGGAGCGACTGGGATTCGGCCTTTGAGACCATTCTCGGCGCCTTCAAGTCGCTCAACGCTTATCTCGCCAAACAGGACATCAAGCCGAGCGGCCCGGCGATGGTGATCTATACCGAGACCGACGACAAAGGATTTAAATTCCGCGCCGCACTGCCGGTCGCCGAGGCGCCCAAGGAGGCGCCCACCGGCGACTTCGCCCTCGGCAAATCGCCCGCCGGCAAGGCGCTCAAATTCACCCATCGCGGCTCCTACGACGCCATGGATTCGACGTATGAGGCGATCACCAATTATCTCGACGACAAGGGCATCGACGCCGAGGGCCTGTTCGTCGAGGAATATGTCACCGACCCGGTGACGACCAGCCCGGATGCGCTGGTGATCAATGTGCTTGTACCGGTGGACAAGTGATGTCGACAAAGCGTTTTCTCGTCTTCGCCTTTGTCGCCGCCGCCGCGGCATTCGCACCCGTGTCCGCCCCGGCGGCGGACAGACTGGTGACTGTCCATGGCGAGGGGATGGTATCGGTCGCACCCGACACCGCCGCGATCCGCATCGGCGTCACCAGCCAGGGCAAGACCGCGCGCGAGGCGAGCGCCGCGAACGCCAAGCAGATGACGGCGGTGCTTGCCGCTATCAAGGGCAGCGGCATCGCCGACAACGACGTGCAGACCACGCAGCTCTCGCTGCAGCCGCAATACGAAACCGGCAAAGGCAGCAGGGCGCGGCTCACCGGCTTCCGCGCCACCAATCAACTGAACGTCAGGATCCACGACATCAACAAATTGCCGGACCTTCTCGATCGCGCAATCGGCGCCGGCGCCAACCAGATGTCCGGCATCGAATTCCTGGTGTCGGATCGCTCGAAGGTGCTCGATCAGGCGCGCGCCGCCGCGATCGAAGACGCGCATCGCAAAGCCGAGCTCTATGCCAAGGCGGCCGGCGCCAAGGTCGGGCCGGTGGTGGCGATTTCCGAAGCGGGTGCAAGCCCGCCGCCGCGGCCTTTTCAAGCGATGCTGCGCGCCGGCGGTGCCGCAGCTATTCCGGTCGCGCCCGGCGAGCACATGCTGCACGTCAATGTCACGGTCAGCTACGAACTGGCGCAATAGCGCCTGCCGGCTTCATCCTGGGGCCGGAGAAGCCTTGCCTTGACTTGGCCATGCCCGATCCCTAGGTTCCGCCCACTCTAGAAGAGAAGTGAAATTCAAGTTCCGCCGCCCGGTCCCCTGAGAGACCGGAGGCCACCGCCCGACAGCGCGATGCGCCCTCGGGCGTAAAGGTGTTTGCATAGGGCCATCCGAAGGGATGGCCGTTCTTGGAAGGACCAAAGAGTGTTCGAACTCACTGTCGGAAAAACTTGGCGGCATCCTCGACCGCCTCACCGGCCGCGGCGCGCTCAGCGAAGCCGACGTCGACGCCGCGTTGCGCGAGGTGCGCCGCGCGCTGCTTGAAGCCGACGTCGCGCTCGACGTGGCGCGCGCCTTCACCGACGGCGTCAAGCAGCACGCGGTCGGCGTCGAGGTGATGAAATCGGTCACGCCCGGTCAACTGGTCGTGAAGATCGTGCATGACCAGTTGGTTGAGACGCTCGGTTCGCAAGGCCAATCGATCGATCTCAACGCCGCCCCGCCGGTCGCCATCATGATGGTTGGCCTGCAGGGCTCCGGCAAAACCACCACCACCGCCAAGCTCGCCCGTCGCCTCACCGATCGCCAGAAGCGCAAAGTGCTGATGGCCTCGCTCGACGTGCGTCGCCCGGCGGCGATGGAGCAATTGGCCGTGCTCGGGCGCGAGACGCAGATCGACACGCTGCCGGTGGTTGCCGGCCAACAGCCGGCGCAGATCGCCAGACGCGCGCTCGAAGCCGCCCGGCTCGGCGGCTACGACGTGGTGCTGCTCGATACCGCCGGCCGCACCACGCTCGACGAGGCGATGATGAACGAGGCGGCGGAGGTCAAGCGCGCTGCCGAGCCGCACGAGGTGCTGCTGGTCGCAGACAGCCTGACCGGCCAGGACGCGGTCAATCTCGCGCGCGCGTTCGATCAGCGTGTCGGCTTGACCGGCATCGTGCTGACCCGCGTCGACGGCGACGGCCGCGGCGGCGCCGCGCTCTCCATGCGCGCGGTCACCGGCAAGCCGATCAAGCTGATCGGCACCGGCGAAAAACTCGACGCACTCGAAGAGTTCGAGCCCTCGCGTATCGCCGGCCGCATTCTCGGCATGGGCGACGTGATCGCGCTGGTGGAGAAAGCCGCCGCCACCATCGACGCCGAAAAGGCGATGCGCACCGCCGAGAAAATGCGCAAGGGCAAGTTCGATCTTGCCGACATGCGCGAACAGCTCACGCAAATGCAATCGATGGGCGGCGTCGGCGGACTGATGGGCATGTTGCCCGGCGTCGCCAAGATGAAGAACCAGATCGCCAATTCCGGCTTGGACGAAAGCATTCTCAAGCGCCAGGTCGCGATCATCGATTCGATGACGCCGCGGGAACGGCGCAACCCCGACATCCTCAAAGCCAGCCGCAAGAAGCGCATCGCCGCCGGCTCCGGTACGAGCCCTGAGCAGATCAACAAGCTGCTCAAGATGCACCGCACCATGGCCGACATGATGAAGGCGATGGGCTCAGGCAAGCGCGGCCCGCTCGCCGGTATCGCGCAAGCCATGGGGCTTGGCGGTATGCCGTCGCCCGAGCAGATGGCCAAGCTCGCCGAGAAAATGCCGGGCGGGCTGCCAGGCGCCGGCGGATTACCGCCGAACATGCCGGGCCTGCCGCCGAATTTCCCCGGCGCCCCCGGCGGATTGCCGGGGCTCGGCAGCGGAAAGTTTCCCGGGTTGCCGGGACTGCCCGGCGCCGGAAAAAAGAAATGAAGCAATACGCCACGGTATTTTAGTCAGAAAGGAAAACTCTAATGTCCCTCGTCATCCGCATGGCCCGCGCCGGAACCAAGAAGCGGCCATTCTATCACATCGTGCTCGCCGACTCGCGCAGCCCCAGAGACGGCCGCTTCATCGAGCGGCTCGGCTACTACAATCCGCTACTGCCGAAGGAGAAGACCGAGCGGCTCAAGCTCGACCTCGACAAGGTGCAGGCCTGGATGAAAAAAGGCGCGCAGCCCTCCGACCGCGTCATGCGCTTCCTCGACGCCGCCGGCATCGCCAAGCGCGAGAAGCGCAACAATCCGGTAAAGTCGGTGCCGCGCAAGGAGCGCAAGGCGCAGGCCGAAGAGGCGCTCAAGGCCAAGGAAGCCGCCGACGCCGCTGCCAAGGCCGCGGCGGCCGCCAAAGCCGCCGCGGACAAGGCGGCCGCCGAGCAGCCGGCGGCGAGCTAATGCGCGCGGCCTGAAACGCCGTGGCCGACCGCATCCGCGTCGCCCGCATCGGGGCCGCGCACGGTGTCCGCGGCGAGGTCAAGCTGTGGTCGTTCACGCAGGATCCGCTTGCCGTCGCCGATTACGGGCCGCTGCAAACCGAGGACGGCACGCGGCAAATCGAGATCGAGACGCTGCGGCCGGCAAAGAATTTTCTGGTCGCGCGCATCGCGGGGGTTGCCGACCGTAACGCGGCGGAGGCCTTGTGCAATCTCGACCTGTTCGTGCCGCGCGAGCGGCTGCCGGCGATCGAAGAGGCCGACACTTTCTATCACGCCGACCTGATCGGGCTTAAAGCGGTGACGGCGGACGGCGCGGCCCTTGGCACGGTGACCGCGCTGCATAATTTCGGCGCCGGCGACATTGTCGAGATCGCGCCGGACGGCGGCGGTCAAACGATCATGCTGCCGTTCACCGATACAACGGTACCAAAGATCGACCTTGCGGCACGCCAGATCGTCGTCGTGCCGCCGCAAGCAACCGAGTAGCGACCATGTGGCGCGCGCAACATACACCGTTCATTCCCGCGCAAGCGGGAATCCAGAGCGGCGAGTTCATGCGTTTGCCGCTCCTGGGTCCCCGCTTGCGCGGGGACGAACGGGA
Source organism: uncultured Alphaproteobacteria bacterium (assembly GCA_963727555.1). Lineage (GTDB taxonomy): Bacteria > Pseudomonadota > Alphaproteobacteria > Rhizobiales > Xanthobacteraceae > Pseudolabrys. The sequence goes on from CAVSGT010000010.1 coordinate 58,657, forward strand.
GGTAACGGTCATGTGGCGCGCGAGCGTGTTGACCATCTTCCCGGAGATGTTTCCCGGGCCGCTGGGCGTGAGCCTTGCCGGCAAGGCGCTTGCATCCGGCCTCTGGTCGCTCGAAGCCATCGACATCCGCAACCACACGACCGACAAGCACCGCACCGTCGACGACACGCCGGCCGGCGGCGGCCCGGGCATGGTGATGAAGCCCGACGTGCTGGCGCGCGCGCTCGACGCCGTGCCGCACGACAAGCGCCCGCGCCTGCTGATGAGCCCGCGCGGCAAGCCGCTGACGCAACGACGCGTGGCGCAGCTTGCGGTCGGGCCCGGCGTCGTGATCGTCTGCGCGCGCTTCGAGGGCGTCGACGAGCGGCTGATCGAGGCGCGCGCGCTGGAGGAAGTCTCGCTCGGCGATTTCGTCTTGTCCGGCGGCGAGCCGGCGGCGCTCGCGCTGCTCGATGCCTGCGTGCGGCTCATTCCCGGCGTCATGGGCAAGGACGCCTCCGCGGCGGAAGAAAGCTTCGCCGACGGGCTGCTGGAATACCCGCAATATACAAGGCCCCCGGTGTTCGAAGGCGAGCCGATCCCCGAGGTGTTGTTGTCGGGTGACCACGGCAAGATCGCCGCGTGGCGCCGCGCCGAAGCCGAGCGGCTGACCAAGGCGCGCCGCCCGGACCTGTGGGCGGCCTATTCGGCGCGGAAAAGACCTTAGTTTCCGCGCCCGGCCACGTTAACCGTCATCGCCGGGCTTGTCCCGGCGATCTCGCTTAGGAGGGCAGAGCCGTGCGTCCTTAAGCGGAATGGCCGGGACAAGCCCGGCCAAGACATGCGTGCGTGACAACCCACAATCTTTGGTCTAAAAGCCCGCCGACCCATTCAGGACCGAATAAGCACCGCGCGCCGGATGCTGGCGCTGCCGAGGAGATACGCCCATGAACCTCATCCAACAGCTCGAACAAGAGCAGGTCGAGAAGCTCTCGGCCGGCAGGGAGATTCCGCAATTCGCCCCGGGCGACACCGTGCTGGTCAACGTCAAGGTGATCGAGGGCGACAAGAGCCGCGTGCAGGCCTACGAGGGCGTCTGCATCGGCCGCTCCGGGCGTGGCCTGCAAGAGAACTTCACCGTGCGCAAGATCTCCTACGGCGAAGGCGTCGAGCGCGTGTTCCCGCTCTATTCGCCTATGATCGACTCGATCAAGGTGGTGCGCCGCGGCAAAGTGCGCCGCGCCAAGCTCTATTACCTGCGCGGCCTGCGCGGCAAGAAGGCGCGTATCGCCGAGGCGCAAGGGCCGACCGGCGAGGAAGCCGCCGCCAAGGCCGAGTAAGTTCCGGCCTTTCCGTAGCAGACACAGGGGCCGCTTGCGGCCCCTTTTCGTTTGCGATCCGCCGACCTGCATTCCGCTCATTCCCGCTTAAGCGGGACATCCAGTGCCATGACCGCAAAGCGAGCAGGCTGTTGCCCTGGATCCCCGCTTTCGCGGGGACGAGCGGCTGACGTTTCGTCCGCGTTGTCGTGGCGCAGGCGAAAGGCTATATACGGCGCATGGTTTCCAAGGCTCAGCGCATCATTTTGGCCGACCACACGCGGCTGCCCTGGCGCTTCTTCGGGCGTCTCGCGGTCTGCGCGCAAGCCGCGCTTTGAAGTCGTTGAGCCGGCGCGCCGGACCGCGCGCAACGAACCCAACCATTCCGTCAAGCCAAGGCTTCGAGCAATGAAACCGCGCACCCTCTACGACAAAATCTGGGAAGACCATCTGGTGGACGAGCAGGACGACGGCACCTGCCTGCTCTACATCGACCGCCATCTCGTGCATGAGGTGACCTCGCCGCAGGCGTTCGAAGGATTGCTGGTGGCCGGCCGCAAGGTGCACGCGCCGGAAAAGACCCTGTGCGTCGTCGATCACAATGTGCAGACCACCGACCGCCATTCGCCGAGCGAAGACCCCGAGAGCGTGGCGCAGATTGCCTTCCTGGCCGAGAGCGCCAAGATCTTCGGGCTGGAATATTTCGACGAGTTCGACAAGCGGCAGGGCATCGTGCACGTCATCGGCCCCGAGCAGGGCTTCACGCTGCCCGGCACGACGATCGTGTGCGGCGACAGCCACACCGCGACGCACGGCGCCTTCGGCGCGCTGGCCTACGGCATCGGCACCTCGGAAGTCGAGCACGTGCTGGCGACGCAGACGCTGATCCAGACCAAGTCGAAGAACATGCGCGCAATCGTCGACGGCAAATTGCCGCCGGGCGTGACGGCAAAGGACATCATCCTCGCCATCATCGGCGAGATCGGCACCGCCGGCGGCACCGGCTATGCGCTGGAATATGCCGGCGAGGCGATCCGCGCGCTCTCGATGGAAGGGCGCATGACCGTCTGCAACATGTCGGTTGAAGGCGGCGCCAAGGCCGGCTTCATCGCGCCGGACGAAAAGGCCTACGAATATCTCAAGGACAAGCCGAAAGCGCCCAAGGGCAAGGCCTGGGACGAAGCCATGCGCTATTGGGAAACGTTGCGCAGCGACGACGACGCCCATTTCGACCGCGAGATCAGGCTGCACGCCGCCGAGCTGCCGCCGCTGGTGACCTGGGGCACCAGCCCCGAGCAGGTCTCCTCGATCTCCGGCCGCGTTCCGGTGCCGTCGGATATCCGCGACGACCACAAGCGCGCCGCCGCCGAGCGCTCGCTCGGTTACATGGGGCTGAAGGGCGGCGAGAACATCACCGACATCAAGCTCGACCGCGTGTTCATCGGCTCCTGCACCAATGCCCGTATCGAAGACCTGCGCGAAGTGGCGCGCGTGGTGAACGGCAAGACGGTCAACGGCAATGTCAACGCCATGATCGTGCCGGGCTCCGGCCTGGTGAAGGAGCAGGCGGAAGCCGAAGGCCTCGACAAGATTTTCAAGGCCGCCGGCTTCGACTGGCGCGAGCCGGGCTGCTCAATGTGCCTCGCCATGAACCCGGACAAGTTGGCGCCGGGCGAGCGCTGCGCCTCCACCTCCAACCGCAACTTCGAAGGCCGCCAGGGCCACAAGGGCCGCACCCATCTGGTGTCGCCGGCGATGGCGGCGGCGGCGGCGATCGCTGGGCACTTCGTCGACGTGCGGGAGTGGAAATAGCGGCCGGCAAAAATAGCCGCCGCATAAAAGGAAAGACCGCCTTGCGGCGGTCTTTCCTGTTTCCGCCCAAGCGCACTGTGCGCTCAAGGGCACGGATGCCGATAGCCGTCGAAGCCCAAATACGTGCCGGTCCGAAGATCGTACGACTTGAACCGCCGCAGGCAGTAGGCGACAGCATCGTCCGGCGGTGCCAAGTAGTACTCTTCGGGGTAGGCATAATAGTCGGGCCCCCAAGCATAGGGCGCCAGCAACAATCCGCCGAGAACCGCACCGTAGCCAAGTCCGCCCCAACTCGGGCCGCGATAATAGTGACCGCGATAGCTATGGGAGCGGCCGGCATAGTGAGGCGCACGAAAGTGAACGCCGCCGGACCGCGCGCCGCTAAAGTGCGCGCCGCCACTACGACCGCCACTGAAATGCGCACCGCCACTATGAGCGCCGCCGCCACTACGAGCGCCACCGCCACCAAAAGCCTGCGCTTGCGCCGAACCTGAAAAAGCGGCTGCCGCCAGGATCAACGCCGTACCGATTGAGGCTATATTTTTCAACATAGCGTTCCTCCTTTACCGCTTCATGTGAGCAAGTTCGCAATTAAGGACCGCTGCGCCGAATCTGCATTGATGCAGGTCAACCGTAACATCGGTGTCGCGCGCGCGACGCAGCGGTAACGGACAGCGCTGCACGCCACGCATGACGGTTAAGATCCGTGATTCCGCAAATTCACGGCCCGAGTTGCGCCGCGCGCAGCAGCCGTGCGTCATCCTCCGGGCTCGACGGATTGATCGGCAAGCCGGCGCCGAGCTCAAAGCCGCCCCAAATCGCGACGTCGGGCGCAATCCGCAAGCGCCAATGCAGATGCGGCGCGGCAAGCTCGTCTTTGGGCGCAGTGTCGAGCGCGAAATTGTAGGGCGGATCGCCGAGCACCGCTTTCAAGCGCGCGAGGCTGCGGCCGAGCAGCGCGGCGAATGCGGAGAGTTCCTCATCGCCCAGCGCAGTGAACGAGGCCTGGTGCTGCTTCGGCACGATCCAAAGCTCGAACGGATGTTCGGCGGCAAACGGGACCAGCGCCACGAACCGCTCGTTCTCCTCGACCACGCGCGTGCCGTCCTTGCGCTCGCTGGCAAGCTCATCGCACAGCGCGCAGCGGCCGTGCTCACCGTAATAGCGCTTGCACCACGCGTTCGTGGCCGCGACGCGCGGCGGCACGACATCAAGCGCGATGATCTGCGCATGCGGATGCGCGAGCGAGGCGCCGGCTTCGTGCCCATGGTTGCGGAACAAGATGGTCGCCGCGATGCCGTCTTGCGCCAGCAATGTGCGCGAGCGCTCGCGGTAGACGGTGGCGACCGTATTCAGCTCGGCCGCCGTCATGCCGGCCAGGTCGGCGTCGTGCCACGGGCTTTCGACGATGACCTCATGCGCGCCCCTGCCCGCCCGCACCTGATGATCGGCACCGCCCGCGGCCGGCGCCTCCGGCCGCATTTGCAAGGCGGGAAACTTGTTGGGAACGACGCGCGCGCGCCAGCCCGGCGCGCTTTGCGCTTTCGTCTCGGCGACGATGCCCGGAAGCTGTGCCTCGTTGCCCGGACAAAACGGGCAATCGGGATCGAAGCGCGGCAGTTTTTGCGGCGGCCCGGACGGCGCGCTCATCTGCGGCCGGTGCCTGCGCTGCGGCGCGACGATGACCCAGCCGCCGCCGGTGCGATCCTGCCGCAGCTCGCTCATGCCGCTTGCTCGCACACGATCTTATCCGAAAACCGGTTCCCACTTTTCGGGATCATGCGTTTTGCCTGCGCAAGATATTACTGCTGCGTCGCACCTTTGAGCTGGAAGCGCGCCTCGAACGAACCGATGAGATCGAGCCAATCTTCCATCAGCCGCGTCATCAGGAAGCGGCGGCGCACGGTCTCGCGCGCATTGCTGCCGAGCCGCTCGCGCAAGCCTTTGTCCTTGACGAGCTCGACGATACGGGCGGCGGTTTCTTCGACGTTGTTCACCAGGAAGCCGCTCACGCCGTCCTCGATCTGATGCCTGATGCCGCCGACATTGCCGCCGATCACCGCGGCGCCTTTCCACATCGCCTCGCTGACGGTTAGGCCAAAGCCTTCGCGCAGCGACTTCTGCAGGACCACCGCGGCGCGCCGCTGCAGCGCGTTGACCAGCACGGTGTCCTGCACCGAGAGGATGCGGATGCGCTCTTCGGCGCAGCGGCAGAGCGAAGCAAACACCTCCTGGCCTTCCGGATCGTCGGTCGCCACATTGCCGACCAGCACCAGCGTGCAGTCGACCTGCTTGCGCGCGATCTGGAAGGCGTCGATGACGCCCTGCGGGTCCTTCCATTTGTCGAAACGCGAGACCTGCACCACCAGCGGCAAGTCGGTCGGAATGTTGTGGTGTGCGAAGCGATCGGCGATCTGCTTCTCCGACAGCTCCATGTTGGTGGTCGAGAACGGGTTGATCGCCGGCATGATGAAGCGCTGCGGCGTGCCGAGATTTTGCGCGTATTCCGGCAGCGACAGCACCACCGCGTCATAGCGCTCGACCAGCGGCGCCAGATAGCCCCATACGTCGGGATGCGGCTGGCTGAGATCGACGTGGCAGCGCCAGATCCACGGTGACTTCTTGTGCAGATGCTGGATGAGCGGCAGCGGCTGCGGGTCGTGCACGATCACCACATCATGATCGAGATGCAGACGCGCGGCGTTTTCGAACGCCACCTCCTCGTAGATGTGAACCTTCAGGTCGGTGAACTCGATGTCGGCGCCCTGCAAGGCGTTGTGCATTTTCTTGGTGACGCTGAAGAAGTCCGGTCGTCCTTCGATCACGCGCCAGCCGGTCCTGATGCCGGAGGCGTTCATTAACAGCGTCAACGAGGACAAGAGCTCGGCGACGCCGCCGCCGTAATAGGTCGAATTGACGTTGACGACGTGCAGGTCGTGCATCGCCTCCACCTTCTTGAGCAGCCGCTCGACCGCCTCGGCGCCGATCAGCGACTCATAATCCTCGACCGAAATCAGCTTGAAGCTGTGCGTGTCCTGCGGACGATTTGGTACTAGCATCGAACAAGCTCCTCGCGTCGTGGCGGCGGCCCGCATTCGCGCCGATAGAACAACGATCTTGGCCGCGCGATTGGCGAAATTTCGACAATGGAAGCGCTACCCAATTGTCGGCGAAGCGCGCGCGATCGGCTTGCGCCCGATCAAATTTTGTCAAGCTGGCCCAATACTTACGCCATTATTGTGAACGGCAGGTTATCGCCGATGCGGGCTGCGGCCGCAAGCCGCGCCAATCAGTCGTTGAAGGCATAACGCTTGCCATGTCCGCGGGCGGCGCGGGCGACCTGCGACGGCTTGCCGTCGAGATGCGGCACCACCACCATGCGGTCGATCTCGCCCTTCAAATAGGCCTGCAGGAACGCCTTATAATTCTTGAACGACACGCAACCGTAGGATTGGCCGGTCGGGCCCAGCATGTAGGTATGCGCCAGCATGCCGTCGCGGCCGAACATCTTGTCGTCGTCGACCGGATTGAGGCGAATCGCCCGCACACCGTGGAACAGGTGCTCGCGCAAGGTCAGGTCATAGACATTGGGCGGCGTTGGCCCGCGGTTTTTCTTACTGGCGTAACGCGGATTGTCGCGTCGATGGCCGAGCCCCGAATGCGCCTCGAGCTTTGCCCCGTTCGGCAGATAGACGGTATGCGCTGCAATGTCATAGACGGCCGTGCGGCTGTCGGAGCCGGACGGCGACACTGAATTGTCACGTGCCGGCTTCGGCGGTTCCGGCGCGACGGTAGCGACCTTCGGCGCCTCCGGCTTTGGCGGCGGGATCGGCACCAACGCGATCTTCGGTGCTGCCGGCTTCGGCAGCTCAGGCGTCGTGGCGGCAAGCTTCGGTGCTACTGGTGCACGCGGCGTTGCCGGGGTCGCCGGGGCCCGCGCAATCGCCTGCCTGGCCAGATGCGGACGATGCGGCGGCAACGGCACCCGGCTTGCGAGCACTGCCGGCCGCCGCGGCGGCAACCGCGGGGCGTACAGCGGTGCGGAAACCGGCACCGACGGCGTAAGCTGCAACGGGCTCGCAATTGCCGCCTTCGGCGCCGGCGTCAGCTCGGCCATTTGCCGCGGATGCGGGGCGTTGGCGAAATCGATCAGGCCGCGACCGGAGGCGGCGACATTCGCTGCGCCCGCCAGCCTGCGATAGGGAGCGACCAGCGCCGCCGATCGCAGCACGGTTGGTACCCGCGCCTGCAAATTGGGATGGGTCGCGAGAGAAGCAGCAATCATCCAACTGGCGGCCACGGTAACCGAGCCGATCAGCGCCGCGACCGTGGCCACCGCCGCGAGGGCGATGGCGATACTGCGAAGAATGCGCCGACGACAATCGCCGAATGCGACAGCACGACCGCCAAAAGCAGTGACGTCGGAATACGTCGTGCTCGTACACGTCATGATACGCGCTACGCGAAACAGGCTAATTAATTATTTGGAAACCATGATCGACCGCACCGCTGACGGCGCATCGGCCGATTTTGCCCGCTCAATAGCTACGCAACTTGGTTTTTTCATTGTGACCCCACCGCCCAAAACGCGTGACGATGCGGACAAGGATGCAATGGTTACAGTTAAACGGTTGTAAACAAGTTGAATAAGTTGATCGACAACTTGGGTGGAACTTTTTTGACTTCGTTAATGCGAACGCGAACCGATAAAGTGCGATGCGCTGCGCGTTGTCGTCGCGTGAAAGTCGACGCCGATACAATGAAAAAAGGCCCGCCGCACGGCGGGCCTTTTCATAATCCTTCGATCGCTTTTACCAGCAGCGCCAAACGCGCCTGTGATGCGACTTGCGTACCCAACCGCATCCGCCCGGCGTGTAGTAATAGGGCACGGCAAAGAATACGGGGATGCCCAAGGCAAAGGTGGAGCGCCGATACCGCGGCCAGCCAACCCATCCGCTGTGCCAGCGAACACCGCTGCGCCAGCCCGGGAATGTAGGCAGATGGATCGTGCCGCTATGCCAGCCGTGCCAGCCGTATCTGGCGGCTGCCGGCGTCGGCGTCAGGGCAAGCGCGCCGGCAAGTGCGAGCGCGCAGGCGAAACCTTTCACAAGCTTTGACATCTGTGATCCTCCGATCCCGCCATCCGAGAAAACTATAGCGAATGGACGCGGGCCGCCGCTAGCCCCACCAGCAGACCATCTGCGGCACGATCACGGTGCCGCTCAGCCGGTGCTGCACCTGCAGCCAGGAGCGACAATAGCGCTTGGCGTTGGGGCCAGGCACGAGGCGGCGCGGACGAATGACGATGTGCGCGCGGCGCTGGGCCGCCAGTTCCTGGGTGGCGGAGCCGGCGGTGGCAGGCGCCGAGAAAATGTTCATCCCCAGCAACAACAGCAGCAGAAGACCCAAGAAGAACAACATGTTCGCTGCAGTCTTCGGCATCGGCGCGGTCCTCGGGCGCAAGATCGTGCCAAAGCTCGCGTATTCCGCCTGCCCCGTCAACCGCTTGGTGATCGCACCCGCCTCCTCTACAAAGCTGATCGAAAAGGGAAATATACCGCTGACATGAAAGGCAAATTCGAAAACGCGCTGCCCTGGCACCAGACCGCGCCGCCCGAGTCTTGCCGCGTTCGAGGCCATGGCCTCGCGCGCTTATGCGCGTCTTCCGCAGAATTTCCGCGACCTCTGCCAAGACCTTGTCGTTCGCGTCGACGATTTTCCCTCGGACGAGGTGCTCGACGTCATGAAGCTCGAAAGCGAATATGACTTGCTCGGCCTCTTCCAAGGTGTTGGTCTGCCTTTTCAGTCGGCCACCATCCCGCAAGTTCTGCCCAACATGATTTGGCTCTACCGCCGGCCGATTCTGGACTACTGGGCCGAGCACACCGATACGCTGGGCGCTATTGTCACCCACGTGCTGGTGCACGAAATTGGCCATCATTTCGGGTTGTCGGACGAAGATATGCTAATGATCGAGCGAGAAGCGGAATAAGCAAGGAGATTGCAGTCATGAAAGTCAACGGCGCTTGTAGTTGCGGCTTCATCACCATCGAAGGCGAAGCCGACACAGATCGGGTAACGGTCTGCCATTGCACCGATTGCCAGACGAGCACGGGCACGGCGTTCCGCTTCAACGTCCCGGTGCGCGGCGACACCTTCAAGATGACGGGCGAGCCGACGATCTACACAAAGACCACCGCCGAAAGCGGCCATCCGCGCGCGCAAGCCTTCTGCCCGCGCTGCGGCTCGCCGCTCTATTCGACGACGCCGGGTGAAGGCCAACAGGCCTCCTACATGGTGCGCGCCGGCATCCTCAAGCAGCGCGACCAGCTGATGCCGAAACGGCAGATTTGGGTTCGTTCCTCGCGCTCTTGGGTCGGCGGGCTCGATGCGGTACCCAAGTTCGAAAAGCAGACCTGAGGGGTGCGCCGCTCATGCGGCGGCCCTGGCCACCGCCATCGGGCTTCCGCATAACGGCCATTCGCGATAAACCCTGCCCAACTGCGTCAATCTGGACTAGCACCACGTCATGGATAAATTCACCACCCTCGAAGGCGTCGCCGCGCCGATGCGCATCATCAATGTCGATACCGACATGGTGATCCCCAAGCAGTACCTGAAGACGATCAAGCGCACCGGCCTCGGCAAGGGCCTGTTCTCGGAGATGCGCTACAAGGACGACGGCAGCGAGAACCCCGACTTCATCCTCAACAAGCCGGCCTACCGCAATGCCAAGATCCTGGTCGCCGACGACAATTTCGGCTGCGGCTCGTCGCGCGAGCACGCGCCTTGGGCGCTTCTTGATTTTGGCATCCGCTGCGTGATCTCGACCTCGTTCGGCGACATCTTCTACAACAACTGCTTCAAGAACGGCGTGCTGCCGATCCGCGTCTCGCCGGAGGATTTGGAGAAGCTGTTCGACGACGCCGAACGCGGCGCCAACGCAACAATCAGTATCGACCTTGAGAAGCAGGAAATCCGCGGTCCCGACGGCGGCGTGGTGAACTTCGAGATCGACGCGTTCCGCAAGCACTGCCTGCTCAATGGCCTCGACGATATCGGGCTGACCAAGCAGAAGAGCGCCAAGATCGCAACCTACGAGGACAAGGCCAAGACGGCGCGACCGTGGGCGTAAGGCTTAGTCGGCGCTGCCGTTGAACGAGCACTAACGTACATCGAGCCAAACGCGCCCTTTGCGCGGCGGCACCGCTCAGTGCAAGCGCGGACCTTTCATGAACTTCATCCGGTCGGACGAGTTCACCCGCACGTCGAAGGTGACGCCTTCGCGATAAAGCGTCAGCGGCACCTCGACCCCGGCAGCACCGAGCGACCAGACCCGCTTGTAGAAGCCGGACAGCGTCGAGACCTTCTCGCCTTTCACCGCCAGCACGACATCGCCGGTCTTAAGCTCGGCACGCGCGGCCGGTCCCTTGGGCGCGATGCCGACGATCACGATCTTGTCCTCAATCTCGGTGGAATAAAGCCCAAGCCACGGCCGCACCGGCCGGTCGACGCGGCCGAATTTGCGCAAGTCGTCGAGGATCGGCTTCAACAGATCGATTGGCACGATCATGTTGAGATGCTCGTTCTTGCCGGCGCGTTCGCGCTCGAGCTGCAGCGAGCCGATGCCGATGAGCTCGCCGGCGGACGAGATCAGCCCGGTGCCGCCCCAATTCGGATGCGCCGGGAAGGTGAAGATCGCTTCGTCGAGCACGTATTCCCAGTAGCCGGCGAACTCCTGCTTGGCGGCGATGCGGGCGGCGAGCGAGCGCGTGCGCCCACCGACGCCGCCGACCACCACGCGTTCGCCGACCTCCGCGGCGCTGGAGGAGCCGAGCGGCAGCACCGGCACATCGAGCTTGGCCAGCGCCTGCACCAGGCCGAAGCCGGTTTCCTGGTCGAAGCCAAGCGCGTGGCCCTCCACCACGCGGCCGTCGCCGAAATGCAGCCAAATGGTTTCCGCTTCGGTGATCAGATAGCCGATGGTGAGCACCAGCCCGCTGCCGATCAGCACGCCGTTGCCGGCGCGTTCGACGCCGAGCGTGTCGGCGGTGAAGGCGTCGGGCGGGATGATCGAATGCAGCCCCACGACCGAGGACAGCGCGGCTTCGAGATCAAAGCCGTAATCCTCGGCCCGCGGCTGCGCCGCCGCCGGCACCTTCCATTCGGTCAGCAAGGCCATGCCCGGCTCCCTCTGCAAATTCTAGCTATGCATCATACGCGGTCCTGCGCGCACGAAAAGATGGCGCGCACCATGTTAGGATAAGTCAGTGATGATCCCACTCTCCATCCTCGATCTGTCGCCGGTCGCCGCCGGTTCCAGCGCCGCGCAGGCGCTACGCAACAGCCTCGATCTGGCCAAGCTCGCCGACCGGCTCGGCTTCATGCGCTATTGGGTCGCCGAACACCATAACCTACCGGCGATCGCCAGCGCCTCGCCCGACATCATGATCGGACAGATTGCCGCGGTCACGTCCCACATGCGCATCGGTTCCGGCGGCGTGATGCTGCCCAACCACGCGCCGCTGATGGTGGCCGAGCGGTTCAAGCTGTTGGAGGCGCTCTATCCCGGCCGCATCGATCTGGGCTTAGGCCGCGCGCCGGGCACCGACCCCGCCACCTCCTACGCGCTGCGGCGCCGGCAGGGCATCAGCGAGGAAGACGACTTCCTCGAACGCTTCAACGAATTGATGCTGCTGGAGACGCGCGGCTTTCCCACCGGGCACCCGTTTCACAACGTGCGTGCCATGCCGGCCGACGTGCCGCTGCCGCCGATCTATCTGCTCGGCTCTTCCGACTATAGCGCGCAACTCGCCGGCCAGATCGGCGCGGCGTTTTCTTTCGCGCATCATTTCGCCCACTTCGATGCGGCGGAGGCGATGCGGCTTTATCGCGACAATTTCCGTCCCTCGCCGGCGCATGACAAGCCCTACGCCATTCTTGCGACGCATGTGGTCTGCGCCGACAGCGACGCGGAAGCCGAACGGCTCGCCGGCACCGTCGATCTCAATATCGTGCGCCGCGCCAAGGGCGAATATCAGCCGCTCGCCTCGCCGGAGGACGCGGCAGCTTACGACTACACGCCGGTCGACCGCGCGCGCATCGCGCAGAACCGCACCCGCATGGCGGTCGGCGCGCCGGCGACCGTCATGGCCAAGCTCAAGCCGTTGATCGAAGCGACCAAGGCCGACGAGCTGATGGTGACCACCATGATCTTCGACCACGCGGCGCGCAAACACTCCTACCAATTGCTGGCCGAGGCCTTTGCCGGATAGCGCGCGACGCGGATGGCGCGACCGCCGCGGCTTCGCTAAGATCGTGCCCAAAATAATAAACGCGCTCGGCGCGCCAGGGGAGGACGGGGCTTATGCGTCGCATTGCGACGATCCATCTGTATTTCCTCGGCTTGCTCAAGGCGCTCTCGGGTGCCGTGATTTTCGGCGTCTTCTTGCTGATCGTCACCGACGTGCTGATCCGGACGGTTGGCCTCAAACCGTGGATTTATTCGAGCGTCCTCGTCGAGTACGGACTGCTGTGGTTCACCATGCTGGCGGCGCCCTGGCTGGCGCGCCACAAGGCGCACGTCTTCATCGACGCCATCACCCAGATTCTGCCCGCCGCGGTCCAGCGCGTGCTGGCGAAATTCGTCTACCTGGCCTGCGCCGGCGTGTCGCTGGTCGTCACCTATTACTCGCTCAGATTGGCGATCACCGCGATCGCCGAGGGGCAGATCGACGTGCGCGCCGCCGATATGCCGCTGTGGACGCTGTTCGCGCCCATTCCGCTGTGCTTCCTGCTGGTCGCCATCGAATTCCTGCGTTTCCTGTTCGGATTCGACTCGATGTACGGCAGCCGGTCCGACGTCAAGGAAGGCGCCTAGGAATGGAGTGGTACTGGGCCTTCGCCCTGCTGCTGGGCATGATCGTCGGCTTCCTGGCGCTGGGCTTTCCGGTCGCGCTGGCTTTCGTCATCACCAACATTCTCGGCTGGCTCATCTTTACCGGCGGGAACCCGGAATGCGGTGCTGCAGGTCGTCGCCAATTCGACCACCCTGATCTCGCGCTTCACGCTGGCGCCAGTGCCCATGTTCATCATGATGGGCTCGCTGTTCTTCTATTCCGGACTCGCCGTGCGCGTGTTCGACGGGCTCGACGTTCTGTTCGGCCGGTTGCCGGGCCGGCTGTGCTACCTGACGGTCGCCGGCGGGGCGATGTTTGCGACGCTGACCGGTTCCTCGATGGCCAATACGGCGATGCTCGGCTCGTTGATGGTGCCGGAGATGCAGCGTCGCGGTTACAACCGGCGCATGTCGATGGGGCCGGTGCTCGGCAGCGGCGGGCTGGCCATGATCATCCCGCCGTCGGCGCTGGGCGTGCTGTTGGCCGCGATCGCCAGCATCGACGTCGGACAATTGCTGGTCGCCGGCTTCATCCCCGGTATCGTGCTGGCGTGCCTCTATGCCGGGATGATCTGGCTGCAGCTCCTGATCGATCCCGCCGGCGCACCGGCCTACGACGTCGCCGTCAGTTCGTGGACGCAAAAGCTGCGCGCCGTCGTCGTCAATATCGTGCCCATGGGCTTTGTCGTGTTCATGGTGGTGGGGTTCATCGTCCTCGGTTGGGCGACACCGACCGAATCGGCGGCGTTAGGCGTGCTCGGGGTGATGATCGTCGCTGCCTTGTTCCGGGTGCTGACGATAAAAGCGATGCTGGCTTCGATCGATTCCACCGTGCGGGTCGCCGGCATGGTGTTCTTCATTCTGATGAACTCGACCGTGTTCAGCCAGATACTCGCCTACTCCGGCGCCTCGGCGGGCCTGCTCGGCTGGGTCAGCACCTTCCAAGTCGCTCCGCTGTGGATCCTGTTCGCCATGTTCTGGGTCCTGATCCTGCTGGGCATGTTCATGGACGGCGTCTCGATGATGCTGATCTCGGTGCCGATCTTCTTTCCATTGGCGCAGCACCTTGGCTTCGATCCGATCTGGTTTGGGTTGTTCGTGCTGATGACCATTGAGATGTCGGGCACGACGCCGCCGTTCGGCCTGTTGCTCTATGTGATGCTCGGCATCGCCCCGAAGGGCACGACCTTGTTCCAGGTCGCCAGCGCCGCATTTCCATTCCTGATCTGCGACGCCGTTCTGATCGTGATCCTGGTTCTGTTCCCCGCGGTCGCGCTGTTCCTGCCCAGTCTGATGTGAGCGCGGCAACCGGAAACGAATCTGGCGTAGCGAAATGAATGCCAACAAAAAAGTCCGGCCCCCTGGCGGGGACCGGAGCGAGCAGGTGCATCGAACGCCTGCCGGTGAAGCGTCTTTACTCTAGTTGGTCGGTGGCGTGTACAGGAGCGGCTTCAGTTTCTTGTAGTCGACCGTGTATTTGAGCTTGTCGTTCTGCCCCCACTTGGCGCCGTAAATGGTGTTGAGATAGGCGCTGCGCACCGCGCCGGTCAGCTCGATGTCTTTCACTCCGGCTTTGGCGAGCTTGGCGTCGTCCTCTTTGCCCTTCTTGATGATGACGGCTGCGCCGTCTTTCTCGAGTATCAAAGCTTGCTTGCTCAACAGGTCTTGTTGCGCCTTGCTGAGGCTCTTCCATTTTTCGAGGTTGATGATCACCGGCATACTGGCGCTGAAGTATTTCGGCTTGACGCGGAACTTCAGAAACCGCTCCCACCCGTATTTGGCGACCGATCCCCACGGCCAGGCCAGGCCGCCGACCACGCCGCGCTGCAATCCGGCATAGACGTCGCCGGCCGACATCACGATGGTGGTCGCGCCCATCGCCTTGAGGAAGGGATTGTAGAGCGGGGTCGAACGGATCTTGCTGCCGTTCAGATCGAGGCCGGTCTTGGCGCTCTCCTTCGGCTTCTCGATGAAATAGGTATAGAAGGTTTGACCCCCGTCGTAGACCCACGCCAAAAGGTGCGCGTTCAGGTTCTTGTTATAGGCCTCTTCCATCATGGCCCAGCCGCCGTTCTTGCGGATTTCGGCGATCGGCGTGGTTTGCGCGCCGGGCAGCCGCGCTTCGCTGAACAGGCCGCTATAGTAGGCCGCCGGGCATAGGATCAGGTCGATCAGCCCGCGCTTGACCGCGCCGCCTTGCTCGCGGAACGGCGTCACCTCGGGGCCGCCGAGATAGGTCAGCTTCAGGTCCGTCTTCTTGGCGTTGATGGGGTCGACGAATGTCTGCAAGAACGCCTGCGAAAAGTCGTGGTTGCGCGCCAGGCACGTCGTCACTTTCAGGGTCACGTCGCCGGCATGCGACGGCCCGGCGAGTGCAAGCGTGACGCCGGAGACAACTCCAAATGCAAGCCCTCTGTTCATTGAATTGACCCTCCCTAAGTCAATCGAGCCGCTTGTAGGCGGCTTCGTATTGATGCGGTGTCGACGATTGTGTCGACGTTCGAACCGCAAAGAATAACCGCGCGCTTGCGCTGATCGGCGGCCTTCGAACTTGGTGACCGCTTCGTCTTAAGATGCCGCGGTTGCGCGCAATCGTAAGGTGCCGGCGAACGTTTCACAAACGCAAAGTGCCCGCAGTACTGTGCACCGCAACAAACGCGCGCCGTCATGGATGCGCTTCAATCGCGTGATGAAGGACCTTGGCCGCTTGCGAGAATGTCATCCGCGGCAGGGCCGTGCGGAGGCAACGCTCATTGTCGCGCACCAATCTCGGTTTATGAGGACACGGTCTAGTTCGCCAACCGCCAGCCATGCTAGAAACCCCGCGGGCGCGGCTCACGCGTTTAATTCCGCTTCGATTGACAAAAATGGGAGGGTCCATTGGGCAAGCAGTTCACACTGACCACCACCGACAAGCATTCACTCGGCGCCTACCGCGCCGATCCGCAAGGCGCGGCCAAAGGCGGGCTGGTCGTGGTGCAGGAGATTTTCGGCGTCAACCATCACATCCGCGCGGTCTGCGACCGGCTCGCCGCGCTCGGTTACGTGGCGGTGGCGCCGGCCGTGTTCGACCGCTTCGTGCGCGATTTCGAGAGTGGCTATACGCCCGACGAGATCGCCAATGCGCGCAGCTATCTCGGCAATCTCAACTGGGACCACATGATGGCCGATATCGCCGCCGCGCTCGGCGATCTCAAAGGCGTCGGCCCGCTCGGCGTCATCGGCTTCTGCATGGGCGGCACCGCGTCGTTCCTATCGGCCTGCCGGCTGCCCGGGCTGTCGGCGGCGGTCTCGTTTTACGGCGGCATGATCGGCAAGTTCGCCGACGAGAAGCCGAAATGCCCGATGCAGATGCATTTCGGCGAAAAGGACGAAAGCATCCCGATGAGCGTGGTGGATGAGATCAAGAACAAGCAGTCGCAGGCCGAGATCTATACCTATCCGGACTCGCCGCACGGCTTCTATTGCGACGAGCGCGCAAGCTACCGCAAGGAAGCCGGCGACCTGGCGTGGAGCCGGACGCAGGAATTCTTCGCCAAGCATATGAAGAAGTAAGCGGCGCTTCGCCGCTAATTCCCGCGAAAGCGGGCGTCCAGAATTTTGATTTCTCTGGGTGCCCGCTTGCGCGCGGACGAGCGGCGGACGTTGTCTAGAGTCTGATCCGTTCAGATTGAATCAGAATGCCGCCTAACATTTTGCCGGCGCATGATCTTTTCCGAAAACCGGTTCCCACTTTTCGGGATCATGCGCTAGAACCAGCGTTCCTTGATCATCACGGTATCGCCGGGCCGCACGGGATGATCGAGCGGCACCTCGCTGCGGATCTGCTCACCCCTTGCGGTGTGGGTGAGCTCGACCCGGTACTTATAGGCGCGCGGCGAAAAACCGCCGGCGATCGCCACCGCCTTCTCCACCGTCATGTTGGCGACGTATGGATATTGCCCGGGCGTGGTGACCTCGCCGAGGATGAAGAACGGCCGATAGGCTTCCACCTCCACCGAGACGTGCGGATCGCGCACATAGCCTTGCTTGAGTCGCGCGGCGATGGCGTGAGCCAGTTGCTGGGTGGTGTAACCGCGGGCCCGAACGCTGCCGATCAGCGGCAGGCTGACATGGCCGCCGGCGTCAACTAGGTAGGAATTGCTGATGCCCTCTTGGCCAAACACCACGACGCGCAGCTTGTCGCCGGCATCGAGTGTATAGGGCCGCTCGCTCACGGCCGGGCGCATAGGCGTAAGCGGCAGGCGCACGGGGCGGCAGGATGCGCGGGGCGACATAGCGTGGAGCGGGTTTGTGGTGCGGAGGGGGTTCTTGCGCAACGACCTCGTGCGGCGGGTGATATTGCATCACGAATGGCGGCTGCGCCTGGGCGGCGACACGGCGCGACATATTGAACAAGCCGCGTTCGCTGTGCGGCGCCGGCGCTGCCGCATAAGTTTTCGGGACGGCGGCGACATTGGTCGGCCCGTGCCGCATACAGCCGGCGAGCGCCAGCGCGGCCATTATCGGCAATAGAATGTGAGATCCCCGCATTAAGCGAATCCGGGCCAGTGGCTGAAAACGAGCCCGATTAACGCCTTATATGGTTAATAAATCCTGACTAGGCGGTAACGGAAACGGGCGCCCAAATGGGGCGCCCGTGGACGTTTTGGAAATCGATCGGCGGTTAAACCGCCGCGCCCTGCGCCAGCTTGGCGCCCGTGCCGATCGGACACGACACACCGGTGCCGCCCAACCCGCAATAGCCGAACGGGTTCTTAGCCAGATACTGCTGGTGATAGTCCTCGGCGAAGTAGAACTCCGGCGCGTCGACGATCTCGGTCGTGATCTCGCCGTAGCGCTTCTTGTTCAGCTCGGCCTGGTACATCGACTTCGAGGCCTCGGCCGCCTTCTTCTGCTCGGGCGTAAAAGTGTAGATGCCGGAGCGATATTGCGTGCCGACATCGTTGCCCTGGCGCATGCCTTGCGTCGGGTCGTGGCTTTCCCAGAAGATCTTGAGCAAAGTCTCGTAGGAAATCTTCTTCGGATCGTAGACCACCAGCACAACCTCGTTATGGCCGGTGCGGCCGGAGCAGACCTCCTCGTAAAGCGGATTGGGCGTCAGCCCGCCGGCATAGCCGACGGCGGTGACATAGATGCCGTCGCCGAGCTCCCAGAATTTGCGTTCGGCTCCCCAAAAACAGCCAAACCCGAACACCGCCTTCTGCGCGCCTCCCGGATAGGGCTCCTTCAGCGGGCGGTGATTGACGAAGTGTTCGGTGGCGGTACGGATGGGCTGGTCGCGCCCGGGCAGCGCCTCGCCGGGCTTGGGCATGGAAATCTTCTTGAAGCCGAACATTGTTGGTTCTCCTCCAATCGGTGCCCGCAATATATGTCCGGCACAGTCGATGCGAAATGCCGGCCCCAATCACGTCTCGGCCAGCGGGCTGCACGAAAGGCTCACGCCGGCGCGAGAAACCGGCTCGCGGGCGGCCTCGAAAGAGCGCTAGACCCGCTCATAGCCGATTAGCGGCTTCTTCTTGCGGCCAAGGAGAATGAATATGATGCCGATGATGCCGAGCACGCTCCAACTCGGCGCCTCAAGCACGGTGATCATGCCTGGATCCCACAGCAGGCCCCCGGCATAGCCCGAAATCATGGGCTTGAGCTGCTGGAGGCTGGTGGCGTTGATGAGATCCCACAAGGTCCGCACGCTGGTGATATAGACGGTATTTCCGGCGATCGACTTGGTGCCGTCATAGACCACCAGGATAAAGGCGGCGGCCACACACAAAAGGCCGAGAAAGCGGAAGGTAAAGCGGATCATGGCCGTGGGTCTTTAGGTCGTGCCCGGGGGCACCGATTAGCGCGGGCAGCGCGCAGGTTCAACCGCCGAAAGTAGTGCCGTCCCTTGAGCAATCGCTGTTCCTTCCGTAACGTCGACCCGCCGGGCAGCGCCGGTTGCGTCATGGAGTAGAAATGCCCGCCAAGCCCCCCCGCCGTAGCCGGCCGACCTTTACCGACCAAGAAGCCCTGCAGTTCCACAGCGGCGGCCGCCCCGGCAAGCTGGAAGTCGTCGCCACCAAGCCGATGGCGACCCAGCGCGACCTGTCGCTCGCCTATTCTCCGGGCGTGGCGGTGCCGGTGCTGGCCATCGCCGAGGATGCCAGCCGCGCCTACGACTATACGGTGAAGGGCAATTTCGTCGCCGTCATCACCAACGGTACCGCCATTCTCGGGCTCGGCAACCGCGGCGCGCTGGCCGCAAAGCCGGTGATGGAAGGCAAGGCGGTGCTGTTCAAGCGCTTCGCCGACATCGACTCCATCGACCTGGAAGTCTCAACCGAGGATCCGGACGCGTTCATCAATTGCGTCAGATATCTCGGTGCCGGCTGGGGCGGCATCAATCTGGAAGACATCAAGGCGCCGGAGTGTTTCGTGATCGAGCAGCGTCTGCGCGAATTGATGGACATTCCGGTGTTCCATGACGACCAGCACGGCACCGCCATCATCGCGGCTGCCGGTCTACTCAATGCGCTCGATCTCACCGGGCGCGAAATCAAGTCCACCAAGCTTGTCTGCAATGGCGCCGGCTCCGCCGGCATCGCCTGTCTGGAACTGCTGAAGGCGATCGGCTTCAGGCCGGAGAACCTGATCCTCGCCGACACCAAGGGCGTGATCTACCAAGGCCGCACCGAGGGCATGAACCAGTGGAAGTCGGGCTATGCGGTAAAGACCTCGGCGCGCACGCTCGCCGACGCGCTGAAGGGCGCCGATGTATTCTTCGGGCTATCGGCCAAGGGCGCGATGACGCAGGACATGGTCAAGTCGATGGCGGACAAGCCGATCATCTTCGCGATGGCCAATCCCGATCCGGAAATCACCGTCGAAGAGGTCGCCGCGGTGCGCGATGACGCCATCATGGCAACCGGACGCTCCGACTACCCCAACCAGATCAACAACGTGCTCGGCTTCCCTTATATCTTCCGCGGCGCGCTCGACGTGCGCGCGTCAGCCATCAACATGGAGATGAAGATTGCCGCGGCGCGTGCGCTTGCCGATCTCGCGCGCGAGGACGTGCCAGACGAGGTCGCCGCTGCCTATGGCGCGCGGCCGAAATTCGGTTCCGACTACATCATCCCGGTGCCATTCGATTCACGGCTGATCTCAACCGTGCCGCCCGCGGTCGCCAAAGCGGCGATGGATACCGGCGTCGCACGCAAGCCGATCGTCGACATGGACGCCTATCGGCACCAGCTCAGCGCGCGGCGCGATCCGATCGCCGGCACGCTGGTGCAAGTCTACGCGCGACTGCGCCGTTCGCCCAAGCGCGTGGTGTTCGCCGAGGGCGAAGAGGAGCAGGTCATCCGCGCGGCGGCGAGCTTCGTTCATCAAGGGCTCGGCACGGCGCTCTTGGTTGGACGTGAGGATTTGGTGCGCGGCGCCGCGCAAGAAGCCGGCATCGAGCTCGGCGAGGGTATTGAAATCATCAATGCGCGCGTATCGACGCGCAACACGGTCTATCTCAACTATCTTTACGAGCGGCTGCAGCGCCGCGGCTATCTGCTACGCGACTGCCAGCGGCTGGTGAACACCGATCGCAACCATTTCGCCGCCTGCATGGTGGCCCTGGGCGACGCCGACGCCATGGTGACCGGCGTCACCCGCAATTTCTCGGTCGCGCTCGAGGACGTACGCCACGTCATCGACCCCAAGCCGGGGCACCGCGTGATTGGCGTATCGCTGGTGGTGGCGCGCGGCCGCACTGTGTTGGTCGCCGACACCGCGGTGACGGAAATGCCAGAAGCGCATGAGATCGCCGAGATTGCCATCGAGGCGGCGGGCGTTGCGCGCCGGCTCGGCCGTGAGCCGCGGCTGGCGCTGCTGGCGTTCTCAACCTTCGGCCATCCGCAAGGCGAACGCTCGGCGCGCGTGATCGAAGCGGTGCGGATCCTCGACAGCAAGCGGGTCGATTTCGAATATGACGGCGAAATGGCCGCCGACGTGGCGTTGAATCCTGAGCTTGCCGCGTCCTATCCGTTCTGCCGCCTGTCGGGCGCCGCCAATGTGCTGGTAATGCCGGCGTTCCACTCGGCGTCGATCTCCACCAAATTGCTGCAAGAGCTCGGCGGCGCCACGGTTATCGGGCCGCTGCTGGTCGGGCTCGATCGGCCTGTGCAGATCGTGCAGCTCGGCGCCAAGGATAATCAGCTTGTCAACATGGCGGCGTTGGCAGCGTATAACGTGAGTGGATAGCCCATCACGAGGAGACACAGCGTGAGCAAGACCCTTTCCGGCGTCATTGCCGCCATTGCCACGCCGATCGACGAGAGCGGCGCGCCCGATCTTGCGCGGGCGGTCAAGCTCGCGCGCTATCTTCTCGACAATGGCTGCGATGGCTTGAACGTGCTCGGCACGACCGGAGAAGCAACATCGTTCTCGCTCGACGAGCGCAAGCGCGTGATGAATGCCTACAAAGCGGAGGGACTACCGTTAGACCGCCTGATGGTGGGCACCGGCGCCGCCGCGGTGTCGGATGCGGAGGCGCTCACGCGTCACGCTGCCGAACTCGGCTTTGCCGGCGCGCTGGTGCTGCCACCGTTCTACTATAAGGGCGCGCCAGACGACGGTTTGGTGGCCTATATCGAAGCGCTGGTGAATGCCACGACCGATATGCCAATACCGATCTACCTCTATCACTTCCCGGCGATGTCGGGCATTCCCTGGCACGTTGCGCTGATCCGTCGGCTACGCGACGCTTTTCCGTCCCGCATCGTGGGACTGAAGGATTCATCCGGCGATATGGCCTTTGCGCGCTCGGCAGCGGCGATCGCTCGCGACTTCGCGGTGTTTCCTTCGACCGAGGCGGCGCTACTCGAGGCGCGGCGCGGGGAGTTCGCCGGCTGCATCTCGGCGACCGCCAATCTAAACGCCGATCTTTGCGCGCGGGCCTGGGGCGCTGGCGATACCGCGGCTCTTGATGCCGCTGTGACCATTCGCAAACTATTCGACGGTAAGCCGCTGGTCTCCGGCGTGAAGGCCTTGCTCGCTCATATTCACGGCGATCCCGCGCTGGCGCGGGTCAAGCCGCCGCTTGCCGCCTTTTCCGCCGCAGACCGGGCCGCGGCCATCGCCGGCCACGATGCTGTGCGGGCTAAACGCGTGGCCTAATGGCAGGATTTCCGGCGTTGACGCCCGCGCGAGGCCTTACTATAAGCCTCAGCCTTGGCGGCGAGCCTGCTCGCCGCCGCACTTTCTTGTAAATTTCGGCCGCTGCAGCGGAAATTCCGCAGCAGCAACTGTCGCGAATGAGAGATTCATGGCCAATACCACCTCCGCCCGCAAAGCCACGCGCAAGATTGCGCGCCGCACCGCCATCAACAAGTCACGCCGCTCGCTGCTGCGCGGCTCGGTGCGCCAAGTCGAAGAGGCAATCGCCGGCGGCGACCGCTCTGCCGCACTGGCGGCTTTGAAAGCGGCGGAGCCGGTGATCATGCGCGCGGCTCAGCGTGGCGTCGTCCATAAGAACAGCGCCAGTCGCAAAGTTTCGCGCCTGACGCATCGCATCGCCAAGCTCGGCAAGTGAGCGCGAGCGCCTCTTAGGGGCGCGAAGCGCCAGTTGCATCAAGACTTTGCTTTGAATCGACGAGTATTGCCGCTCGTCGCAAGCGAAATGGCGTCCGGCGTCGCAAATCCGTCACGCTGCTGCAAAAAACATTTGCTTGTGATCAATTTACCGCATCAATTTTCATCACGGTCGCACTAATGCCCATGGCTCAAGGGTTTCTTGCGGGGGCTACCCTCCAATATCGCACATAAATTTTTTCGGAAAGATAAAGACTTATAAGACATGACGCGGTGACCGCCACAGAATCCCTTTGCCAGAGGCGCTTTTCGCGATAGCGGGCTTAAAAAAATTCTGAGCGCCCACGCCGGCCAAATGGACGCGCCGTAGAAGATTTTATGCGAGTCATCAATGCGTTAAAAAAATCCAGCAGGGAAATTGCACCCTGCCGCCCCGCATATCGATCTCCCCACCTGTTGCGGCTCCTTAAATTTCATTGCGAGCGGGGCATCGGCGTGTATCGTGGTTTCGCTCTCGGATTTCCCGGGGGCCATCATGAGTAAAGGTCACTACACGCTCATCGTTTGATGAGAAGAACTGTTGTTGCCTCGCTCACACGCTTGATACGTGTCACGTGAGGTCGATGTTGTGGTGGGTTCTATTTTGCGATCAAGAGCACATAGCAGGGGCAGCGGGCCAACGCTCGCGAGCGATGCGGGGGGTAATCATGCGGGGAAATAAGACGATGAAAGCGAACGCGGGATGCGCGGTATTCACTGAACGAACAAACCTGGCTGGCGCTCTCCGCGCCCATTCTAACTCCCGCAGTCTTGTTGCCCGCGCTCGGCTCCCGCAAACGTCTGCGCGCGCAATCGCGTCCGCGTTCCCGACCGGTGGTCGAAGCGCCACTCCGCCGCCCTGCGGCTAAGGCGCCGCACCCTCGGCTCCGAGTCGATGCCGTGCCGCCGGGCCCTTGTCGCTCTGCGGACCACCGATATCCCAACGGCACCGTCAATGTCTGAGTGTGTTGCGTCTTGTTTCCGGCGCGTTGGCGACTTCGCAGTCGTCAGGCCGAGCAACCGAGTCCGTTCAACAATCAATCTGGATCAAAGAAAAAATGACGAACGCGGATCAGGACAGCTGGTCTCGGGTGAAAGAGCGCCTGCGCATGGAACTTGGCGAGGATGTCTATTCGAGCTGGTTCGCACGCATGGATCTGGAGGCGATCGACGAAGGAAGCGTCCGCTTGTCGGTGCCGACCCGATTTCTCAAGAGCTGGATTCAGTCTCATTACGCCGAGCGCGTGCTCGCCTGCTGGCAGGCCGCAAACACCAAAGTCGATCGCATCGAACTGATGGTGCGCTCGGCCGTGTTGCGCTCGGTCGCCGCAAAGCCCAAAGCGCCCGACGTCGAAACGACCGGCGTCAACGGTATGCGGTTCAACAGCACTGGCGGTCGACCGCCGGCACCTGCCGATGCCAGTGCGCATGAGGCGCTCGGCGGCTCGCCGCTCGATGCGCGGCTGACCTTCGATACGTTCGTGGTTGGCCGCTCCAATACGCTCGGGCACGCAGCAGCCAAGCAGGTCGCCGCCGGCAAGCGCGGCGACCCCGTGCTGTTCAATCCGCTTTACATTCATGCCGGCGTCGGCCTCGGCAAGACGCATCTGTTGCAAGCCATCACCTGGGCCGGCAACGCGGGCGGCGAACGCAAGGTGCTCTATCTCACCGCCGAGCGCTTCATGTACGGCTTTGTCGCCGCGCTGCGCAGCCAGACGACCATCGCCTTCAAGGAGGCACTACGCGGCATCGATGTGCTGGTGATCGACGATCTGCAGTTCCTACAAGGCAAGTCGACGCAGGCGGAGTTTTGCCACACGCTCAACGCGCTCATCGACGCGGGCCGGCAGGTGGTGATCGCCTGCGACCGTCCGCCCTCGGACCTGGAAAGTCTCGACGACCGGGTGCGCTCGCGGCTTGCCGGTGGGCTGGTGGTGGAGATCGGCTCGCTCGGCGAAGAGCTGCGCTTCGAAATTCTCAAAGCGCGCGTCACCGCGGCCCGCACGCATCATCCCGGCTTCGACGTGCCGGCGCCGGTCTTGACGTACATCGCCAAGACCATCACGCACAATGGTCGCGATCTCGAAGGTGCGCTCAACCGCCTGCTCGCCCATAGCAAGCTCACCGGCCACGTCGTGACCCTGGAAATGGCCGAGCGCGAGGTGCGCGACCTGATCCGCCCGCAAGAGCCCAAGCGCGTCAAGATCGAGGACATCCAGCGCATTGTGGCGCGGCAGTACAATGTGAGCCGCTCCGACCTGTTGTCGTCGCGGCGCACCGCCAATGTGGTGCGCCCGCGGCAGGTGGCGATGTATCTGGCCAAGACGCTCACCTTGCGCTCGCTGCCGGAGATCGGCCGGCGCTTTGGCGGTCGCGACCACACCACCGTGTTGCACGCGGTGCGCAAGATCGAAGGCTTGGTCGGCAACGACATGGCGCTGGCGGAGGAAATCGAGATTCTCAAGCGGCAATTGCAGGAATAGAAAAGCCTTAAGGCGCCGAGCCCGGGTCTGCAGCGCAGCGCGTAGCGGTCGTTGCCGACCCGCGGCTTCCGGTTTGAAGGGGAGGCCGGCCTGCCGCCCTGTGGACGCCGCGTCCGCTTCAGCCTCCGCGCTCTTGCGATTTTCGCGCCAGCACGTCACCTTTGCCCCCCGGCCTCGCATGGCGCGATCGGCCGGCTTGCGGCCGCACCTGGTTTCCGGGTCGTTTTCGAGGGCGCCGAAGCGGGTCTCCCATGAAGGTTACGGTTGAGCGTGCAGAGCTGTTGAAGTCGCTGGGCCATGTGCATCGCGTGGTCGAGCGCCGCAACACCATTCCGATCCTCGCCAATGTGCTGATCAAGGCCGACAAGGCCAATCTCAGCCTGAAGGCCACCGACCTCGATCTCGAAGTCACCGACTCGATCGCCGCCGAAGTTTCGCCCGGCGGCGCCACCACGGTGCCCGCGCACATGTTTTACGAGATCGTGCGCAAGCTGCCCGAGGGTGCGCAGATCGTCATCGAGGGTTCCGGCGAACGCGCGATCCTTTCGATCCGCGCCGGGCGCTCACGCTTCACCTTGCAGACGCTGCCGGAAAGCGACTTCCCCGATCTCGCCGCCGGCGAGATGACGCATTCGTTCAAGCTCGCCGCCGCCGATCTCAAGCGCCTGATCGACAAGACCCAATTCGCCATCTCGACGGAAGAAACGCGCTACTACCTCAACGGCATCTATCTGCACACCGCCGGCTCGGCCAAGAATACGATGCTGCGCGCGGTCGCAACCGACGGCCATCGCCTCGCGCAAGTCGAGCTGCCGCTGCCGGAAGGCGCCGCCGGCATGCCCGGCATCATCGTCCCGCGCAAGACCGTAGGCGAGGTGCAGCGGCTGATCGAGACCGGCGAAGGCGAGGTTTCGGTCGAGCTTTCCGCCGGCAAAATCCGTTTCACCATCGGCGACGTCGTGCTCACGTCGAAGCTGATCGACGGCACCTTCCCCGACTACGCGCGGGTCATTCCGGCCAACAACGACAAGCTGCTCACCGTCGACAAAAAGGATTTCGAGGCTGCCGTCGACCGCGTCTCGACAGTGTCGAGCGAGCGCGGCCGCGCCGTCAAGCTTTCGATCACCGGCGGGCGACTGGTGCTGTCGGTGACCAATCCGGACTCCGGCAGCGCCACCGAGGAGCTTGAAGTTGAGTACGCCTCCGATCCGCTCGATATCGGATTCAATTCACGTTACCTGCTCGATATTGCCGCCCAAATCGAGGGCGAGGTCGCCGTGCTCAAGCTCGCCGACCCCGGTTCGCCCACTTTGATCCAAGACAAAGACAGTAAGGGCGCGCTTTATGTATTGATGCCGATGAGGGTGTAGGATGACTATGGCGGCGGGCACAATCGCGAGATTGCGCCGCGTCAGGTTTTGACTGCTGGCCTCTAACGCGTTGGTAAAGCGAAGAGAAAACCCATGAGCCTCTCAGAAGAAATTTTGAGAAAGGAAGACCTGCGTTCGCACCTTTTCGGTGAGACGTGGCGCAAGCTGATCCCGGAAGTATTCCGGGATGTGCCGGCCTACTACGACAAAGGCAATGCGGTTGCATCGCTTGGCCAGTGCTCGCGTTGGAGCAACAACTTTGCGACGGCGATCGACAAGTATCTGCCGCGCGGCGCAAAGGTGCTCGACGTCTGCTCAGGCACGCACGACATCCCTTTGCGGCTCTTGGCATTCGATCCGACGCTCGAGATTCATGCCGTTGACGCCAGCACGCATATGATCGCCGAGGGGCAGCGGCGCGCACGCGAGCGCGATCTGACAATTCATGCGCGCGTCTGCGACGCCCATGTGCTGCCGTTCCCCGACAACACGTTCGATGCCGTGACGCTGCAATTCGCGTCCCGCCACCTCGAAATTGTCCGCGCGTTCAGGGAAATTCAGCGGGTTCTCAAGCCCGGCGGCATCTTCTGCCACAACGACATGCTGCGTCCATCATCGAGAATCATCGAAATACCTCACCTGATGTATTTGCATTTCTCGGTGTGGTTCACGGCAAAGCTGTTCGGAAGTTCCGCCGAGAGCCTAAAATGCGTCGGCTACTTCGCGAAAGCGATCCGGCATTTCTATACGCCGCAAGAATTGAGCGAGCTTTTCAAGGGTGTCGGCTTCGACGGCATCGAAAACCGGAGCTTTCTCACGGGCGTCATGTCGTACCACATTTCGCGCAAGCCGCTGTGATCTTGCGTTTGACCTGAGCGGTATTTTTGACTTTAAGCTAGCCAGACTGTTCCCCTGGGTACCGCGCCTTGTTGCGCGCGCTTGAGCGCGCCGCTGCTGTCGTCCGGGACGCGAAAGGGACGATGACCTCCGCTCACATCCGCCGCCTGACGCTGACAAATTTCCGCAGCTATCATGCCGCCACGCTCGCGCTCGGCGCGGCCGGCCCGGTGGTGCTGACCGGCGCCAACGGGGCGGGCAAGACCAACCTGATCGAAGCCATTTCGCTGCTGGCGCCCGGGCGCGGCTTGCGCCGCGCCACGCTCGAAGAGATGGCGTTTTCCGAAGGCGACGGCTCCTGGGCGGCCAGCGCCGAGATCGAAGGCATGTTGGGGCTGGCGACGCTGGGCACCGGCATCGATCCGCCGGCCGGCGAAGATGCCGCGCCCGCGCGCCGCTGCCGCATCGACCGCGAAGCGGTCTCGTCGGCGACGGCCTTTGCCGATCACCTGCGCGTGGTCTGGCTCACGCCCGCCATGGATCCGCTCTTCAACGGGCCGGCCTCGGAGCGACGGCGTTTTCTCGACCGCCTCGTGCTCGCCGTCGACGCCCAGCATTCCAGTCGCGTGGCCGCTTTGGAGCGCAGCCTGCGCTCGCGCAATCGGCTGCTCGAAGACTCGCACAGCGATTCCCATTGGCTCGACGCGGTCGAGCACGAGACCGCCGAAATCGCGGTGGCGGTGGCCGCCGCCCGCGCCGAGACCGTCGGCCGGCTGTCTGCGGCGCTGGCAAAAGCGCGCTCGCAAGGCTCCGAATTTCCCGATGCCGAAATCGCATTGGAAGGCTGGATGGAAAAGCTCTTCCCGACGCAAAGCGCGACCGAGATCGAGGACCGCTACCGCGCTTTGCTCAAAGCCAATCGCGCGCGCGACGCCGCCGCCGGCCGCACGCTTGATGGGCCGCACCTCTCCGACCTTGCGGTCAGCCACGCCGGCAAGGGCATCGCTGCATCGGACGCCTCCACCGGCGAGCAGAAGGCCTTGCTGATCCGGCTGGTGCTCGCCCATGCCGGGCTGATCAAGGAGATGACCGGATTTGCGCCACTGCTGTTGCTCGATGAAGTTGTCGCTCACCTCGACCCGCGCCGGCGCGCGGCGCTCTACGATGCTCTCGCCGCGCTCGGCACGCAGGTCTGGATGACCGGCGCCGACCCGGCCGCCTTCGGCGACATCCTCGGCCGTGCGCAGCTATTCGAGATTCGCCCTGGCACGGTGGAACCGCGTTGAGTTCCCCGCGGTCGAGAAATTTTGAATCGACGAATCCAGGAACCATCGCCGCATCGATTTACTGGCGACGAGATCGCCGGCCCGAGGACCGGCCATGGGTGAAAGGCGACGACCGATCGTTTGGCGCGCGAACTAGATTTCGCCCAGCAGTTCGCGCCGCTGGCGCTCCGAGGCGTCGGAATAGCGGCGCAGTGCATGCGCCTCGCTCAATTGCCCGATCACCTGCCGTCGCTCGGGCGTATCCACCACCACCAGCGCCTCCGCTTCTGTCCGGTCGAACGCCGCGATCGCTTCCTGCGCCGTCATCTGCGGCAGCAGCACATGGTCGCTATGCCGTAGAATATCGCGCACCGAGGCGGTGGCAGGCAAATCGGCCGCATGCGCCTCCGCCACAATCACCACGCCGGCGTAGCGGCCGTCTTCGTCGACGGCGATCACCTGGCTGGTCGCGCCGAGCGGAAACGTCTCGCGAAACGTCGCGATCGGTATTTCGACCGGCACGGTGCGCACATCGGCGCGCATCATTTGACCGACGCTGAGGTCGCGGATCCAGCCAACGTCGGCGGCGCTGCGAATGGTTTCGCCGCGCAGATGAAATCGCCAGGTGGCGAAGGAGTAGCCGAAGAATTCGCGCGTCACCGTCATCGAGACTATGGTGGCAATCAGCACTGCGGTGGACAGCCAAAGATCGCCGGTCGTTTCCAGCGCAATGAACGTCATGGTGAGCGGCCCGCCGATGACCGAAACCGACAGCGCGCTCATGCCGATGATGGCATAGGCATCCGAGTCCAAATGCATCGCCGACGACAGGGAGGTCAGTCCGGTCGCGAACAGTTGTCCGCCGAGCGCGCCCAGCAGCAGGGAGGCGAAGAACAAGCCGCCGCGGAACCCCGATCCCAGCGACACGATCGAGGCCAGCGCCTTGAGCACAAAGATCAGCGCGATCATCTCCAAAGGCAGCTTGAAGATGCCGGTGAGGTGCAACGCGCCATGGCCGGATGACATCACCTGCGGCGAGATCATCGCCATCAGCCCGACCAGCGCGCCGCCGATGAGCGGGCGATAGGCGGGTTTCACCTTCAGACGGGCAAACAGCCGCTCGCAGGCCGCGACCCCGCGCATCAGGAGGATGCCGAAAGCGGCGGCGAGCAGGCCGACGCCGGCGGCAACAATCACGTCGCGCACCGTGACGTCGGTCACGGCATTGGCCTCGATACCGAGACGCAGCGGCGCGAAGGCCTGGGTCGTGAGATAGCCAACCAAAGATGCCATGCCGACCGGCGCCAGGCTGGCGATCGAGTAGCTGCCGATGATCAATTCGAAGCCGTAAAAGGCGCCGCCAAGCGGGGCCCCGAAGGCGCCGGCAATGGCGGCGGCGGCACCGCACCCGACCAGGATGCGCATGTCACTGCGGCGCAGCCGGAAGGCCCGGCCGATCCCTGAGGCGATGCCGCTGGCGAGCTGGGTATAGCCCGCTTCCAGCCCAACCGAGGCGCCGACGCCGCTCGACCATATGGTTTGCGCGGCCACGATCAGGCTGCCGCGCACCGACATGATGCCGCCATGCAGGGCATTGGCCTCGATCGGGTCGACCTCGGTGCCGCGCTTGCGGGTGACATAGGCCGTCCCAAGCCCGAACAGCAGGCCGCCGAGGCATGGGGTGAGGAAGGCATAGACCGGATTGAGCGAGCCGCGGCCGGACAGGCGTTCGCCCGGATCGAGGCCGAAGAAGACCAGGTGCATCAGCCCGACCGCTTCGCTCATGCCGGCGACCACAACGCCGGCAACCAGGCCGACGATCGCGGCCAGCACGATGACGCTCGATTCCCGCGCCCGGACGATGGCGCGCAGGCGGTGCGGAACTTCCAGCGTCAGGCGATGGCGGATTTGGCGGGTAGGATTGAACCAGCGCATCGAAAGTCAATTCAAGTCGGGCGAGAACAGCCTTGCTTAGACGCCCATGCGCGGCCGCCTACAAGAACAAGCGGTGTTTGTGCTTACTAAAAGGCGCTTCAATGACGGTGCGACAAATCCTTTGCCGCAAGGAGAATCGAAGCCGATTTCAGGGCCTTAAAATTGCTCGAATTTTTCACTGCCAGCCCTTTAAATTATGCTTTTAAATCAACATATTAGATGCATTGACTTTGTCCTGTACGAGACCCAATTTTCGTGTCACACAAAATAGCGAATCCGACTCGTTTCCGAGCCCTCAGAAAGCACTGCCGATGGCTGAACCGGCCTTGAATATCCCGTCCGACGACAACGACTATGGCGCTGAATCGATCAAGGTCCTCAAGGGCCTCGACGCGGTGCGCAAGCGGCCGGGCATGTATATCGGCGACACCGATGATGGCTCCGGCCTGCATCACATGGTCTACGAGGCGGTCGATAACGCCATCGACGAGGCGCTCGCCGGTTACGCGACCGAGGTCGCCGTCACGCTCAACCCGGACGGCTCCTGCACGGTGCGCGACAACGGCCGCGGCATCCCGACCGACATCCATAAAGGCGAAGGCATTTCCGCGGCCGAGGTCATCATGACCCAGCTGCATGCCGGCGGGAAGTTCGACCAAAACGCTTACAAGGTTTCCGGCGGCTTGCACGGCGTCGGCGTCTCGGTGGTCAATGCGCTGTCGAGCTGGCTCAAGCTCACCATCTGGCGCGACGGCAAAGAACATTTCATGGAGTTCCATGACGGCGTCGCAGTCGCTCCTTTGAAAGCGATCGGCGACGCCCAGAGCAAACGCGGCACGGAAGTGACGTTCCTGCCGTCGACTGCAACCTTCACCATGGTGGAGTTCGACTTCGCCACGCTCGAGCATCGCCTGCGCGAGCTCGCCTTCCTCAATTCCGGCGTCACCATCGTGTTGTCCGATCAACGCCACGCGGTCGAGAAGCGCGAAGAGATGAAATACGAGGGCGGCGTCGAAGCCTTCGTGAAATTTCTAGACCGCAACAAGACACCGCTGATTCCTGCCCCGGTCATGATCAAGGCCGAGCGCGAAGGCATCACAGTGGAATGCGCGTTGTGGTGGAACGACGGCTACCACGAGAGCGTGCTGTGTTTCACCAATAACATCCCACAGCGCGACGGCGGCACCCACTTGGCCGGCTTCCGCGGCGCACTGACCCGCCAGATCACGCAATATGCCGAGACCATCGGCACCACCCGCAAGGAGAAGGTGGCGCTGACCGGCGACGATTGCCGCGAAGGCCTGACATCGGTGCTGTCGGTGAAAGTACCGGACCCGAAATTCTCCTCACAGACCAAGGACAAGTTGGTGTCCTCGGAAGTCCGCCCCGTGGTGGAGAGCGTGATCAATCAGGCGCTGCAGGACTGGTTCGAAATTCACCCGCAGGAAGCGCGCGTCATCGTCGGCAAGGTGGTGGAAGCCGCCGCCGCGCGCGAGGCCGCGCGCAAGGCGCGCGACCTGACCCGCCGCAAGGGTGCGCTCGATGTGTCCTCGCTGCCCGGCAAGCTCGCCGACTGCCAGGAACGCGACCCGGCCAAGTCCGAACTGTTCATCGTCGAGGGCGACTCGGCCGGCGGCTCCGCCAAGCAAGGCCGCAACCGCGAATTTCAGGCGGTGCTGCCGCTGCGCGGCAAAATCTTGAACGTCGAACGCGCGCGCTTCGACAAGATGCTGGGGAGCCAGGAGATCGGCACGCTGATCACCGCGCTCGGCACCGGCATCGGGCCCGACGAATTCAACCCGGACAAACTGCGCTACCACAAGATCATCATCATGACCGACGCCGACGTGGACGGCAGCCATATCCGCACGCTGCTGCTCACCTTCTTCTTTCGGCAAATGCCGGCGCTGATCGAGCGCGGCTATCTCTATATCGCACAGCCGCCGCTCTACAAGATCGCGCGCGGCAAGTCCGGGCAGTACCTCAAGGACGAGCGCGCGCTCGAGGACTATCTGATCGCCGCCGGGATCGAAGAAGCAGTGCTGCGGCTGTCGAACGGCGAGGAGGTTGCCGGTGCCGATCTGCACAAGCTGGTCGAGGATTCCCGCACCATTCGCGGGCTGCTCGGCGGATTGCACAGCCGCTATAACCGTCAGGTGGTCGAGCAGGCCTCAATCGCCGGTGTGTTGCGGCCGGAAGTGACCGGCGACCCGAAAACCGCCTCGGCGGCGGCCGACTACATCGCCAAGCGCATGGACGCGCTGGCGGAAGAGACTGAGCGCGGCTGGACCGGAAAATTCGACGAGGACGGCTTTCATTTCGAGCGCATCGTGCGCGGCGTCAAGGAGGTCGCGATCATCGACCAGGCGCTGCTCGCCTCCGCCGATGCCCGCAAGCTCGACGAGTTCGCGCCGGCACTGCAACAGACCTTTCCGCGCCCAACGCCGCCGGCGGTGCTACGCCGCAAGGACGAGGAGATTTCAATCCATGGGCCCGTCGGCCTTTTCGAGGCGCTGATCGATGCCGGGCGCAAAGGCATCGCGATGCAGCGCTACAAGGGCCTGGGCGAAATGAACCCCGAGCAGCTTTGGGAAACCACGCTCGATGTCAACGCGCGCTCGTTGCTGCAGGTGAAGATCAAGGAAGGCGAGGAGGTCGACAACGTGTTCGCCGAGCTGATGGGCGAATTGGTCGAGCCGCGCCGTCTGTTCATTCAGAACAACGCGCTGGCCGCGAGCGTGGACGTTTAGCACGCGCTCAAGACATCAGCTTTGAGCCAATCGCCAAGCCGATGACCAGCGCGCCGAGGAACAGAAACAAGAATATTCCGAACAGCCATTTTGCGATCGTGGCCGCGGTCTCTTCCACGCCGGTGAAGCCGAATATGCCGGCAACGATGGCGATCAGCAGAAAAACAAAAGCCCATTTCAGCATCGCGGCCCCCCTCGAGCGCGGTTCCCGAACTCCAATAATGAACGGAGTGCTTGCTCGGTTCCATCGCCACAGATCCGCCTGACGGCGCGCGGCGGCTCAGCTCATGGCCGACTTGAACGGACGCGTGCCGCGCGCAAGTTGATCTCGCTGCGCCCAGCGGCCGGCATCGACGCGGCTGAGAAAATCGCTGAGCACCCGATTGAACAAGTCGGGCTCTTCCAGGTTCACCACGTGGCCGGTCTTGGGAATCATCACCAGGCCCGAGGCGGGAATAGCGTCTTTGAGGAACAGGCTCGGCTCGATGCAGCGCTCGTCCTCGTCGCCCACGACGATCAGCGCCGGAATGGTCAGCTTCCTAATCTCGTCTTCGAAATCGTAGAGCGACGGGCGCGCGCCCTGAAAGCCGCGCGAAGTATGCGCCGAGCCTTGCGCGTCATGTTCGGCCAACCGGCGCTGAAATTCGGCAAAGCCGCGCGGATCCTTGAGCAAGAACGGCACGCGGCTGGGGCCCAGTCCGTAGCCCTTGGCGACGGCGGCTGAACCTTCGCGCTCGAACTGATCGCCGAGCGCGCGCGAGTGCTTGTGGAAGTCCTGCGTATACCAGCGCTCGCTGCCCGAGCCGGTGCCGGCGAGCGTCATCGAGCGCACGCGCGCCGGATGATTGAGCGCAACCTGCAAACTGGTGTAGCCGCCCATCGACAGGCCGACAAAATGCGCCTGCGCGATGCCGAGATGATCGAGCACCGCGACCGCATCGCGCATCACGTGGAGATAGCTGTAGGCGGCCGGGTCGGACGGCACGTCGGACGGCACGTCGGACGGCGTATAGCCGCGCGCCGAATAGGCAATACAGCGATAGCGCTTGCCGAATTCGCGCAGCTGCGGCTCCCAGCCGCGATGGCCGGAGGCAAATTCGTGCACGAACAAGATAGGCGCGCCCTGCCCGACCTCTTCGTAGTAGAGCCGCACATGATCGCTGCTGGAGGCGTAAGGCATCGCAAAGGTCCCGGCTGAATGGCGGGCTTATACGAGGACTCATCGACCGGAAGCAACGTTGCGTGGTGTCGCCATGCACCCCTTAACGGAAACGGCCGGCGCAACGGCCGGCCGGATGCAATAACGTCTTGAGTGCTGCCCTCAGCTTGGGTGCCGCGCCGCCCAGCCGACATCCAGCCGCCGGCGCCAGGCCGCCTGCCGCAACCCCAGCAAGCGCTGCGCCGCGGTCTTGGCCTCGGCGCGGCTGGCCGCAGCCCAGGTCCGGTATTCCAGATCGCCCACGCGCGAGGTCGGCGGCGCCGGGCGAAACATGCGCGCGAAAAAATTCGGCCGCCGGTCCACATTCAATTCGGAGATCGCATTGGCGACGTTGCCAGTATGCCCGAAAGCGATCAGCCGGCCGGTCAACATGTGACGAACCTCGTAAACCCCCGGGCCGATTGGGGCATCGACGTGCTCGCCATTCCCCACGTCGGGAAATCGCTTCCAACTACTCCAGGTCTGCACCATCGCACGAAACCCTACAACTTACGCCAACGCGTTCCCTACCAGTGATAACTAGGCTTTAGTTCCGCCCCGTCAATGCCCATTTTCGGTCATCCTAAACGATTGCCGCTACGCTACAAATTGCACATTGCCGGCATGTGACAGCGGCGTCAGTGACCGGGCAGCACCAGGACCTTCGGTTTTGCCGGCAGCGTCGTCTTCGACACTACCACCGATGGGACCTCGGCGATCTCAACCTCCCATTCCTGGCGTACCCGCTGCAGGAAGCGGTCCAGCGTAAAGGCGCTGAAATAGTGCATCGGGATCATGAGCGGCGCCTTGAGCGCGTGCAGCACTTCGACCATCCCGTCGAGATCGAGCGTCATGCTGCCGTCGACCGGGACCATCACCACGTCGATACGGCCGATCTCGTCGAGCTGCTGTTGGGTGAGCGTGTGATGCAGATGGCCGAGATGGGCAATGCACAGATTGGCCATTTCGAAGACGAAGATCGAATTGCCGTGGCGCTCGGTGCCGCCGTCCCAGGTGCGGATATTGGTCGGCACATTGCGCACGCGTACGTCCTTGTAGGTCATGTCGATGCGCGCCGGCTTTTGATCGCCGGTCCAGCCGCGCAGCACGAACTTGATGCCCGGCTCGGGATTGTCGGTGTAGTGCGTATTGTGCGCGTGGTTCATCGTCACGATGTCGGGCAGCACCGGCGGCTTGACGTAGTCGTTGTAGTCGGTGGCGATGCGCACGAGCTGCGGGCTCTCGAGCAAAAATGTCGAGTGACCGATGTAGCTGATGCGCACCTCGTCGGCTTTGAGCGCGGCAAGCCGGAACGCCACCGGCTGCACGAACGGGGGCCGCACGGCGACGAGGCCCGGACAGCTTTGTCTCATTTCCGGCTTTGCCGCCGGCGGCGCGGCACCCTGCGCCGCGGCTTGGCCGATGCCGACAGCAGCAAGCCACGCCGCTGCCGCGAGAATTTTCAGTGAGGTGCTGCGCATGACATCACCCGCTAGCGTTCCCAGCCAGCGCAACTCTGGCACGGTTTATCGTACCTCGCCACTGGGCTTTCGCGCATAGGCCAACACGCACAGGCGCAAGCCGTGCCGCCCTCGTTCAACCGATATCTCTTGGAAATTGCGGCGCAATCGCCACAAGCATTCGGCCAGTTCGTGCCTAGATGAGGGGCATGAAGAGCGTCGACATCATCCTGCGGACCATCGTCTTCTTTCTTTTCCCGGTCCCATTCGTTCTCGGCTTTGCCACGGCGCATGGCAACGATTGGACGGGCTATCTGGGCTATGTCGCTGCCGCCGCTCTCGTCTTGGCGGCCACGGTGGCAGGTTGGAGCGCAAGCCGCCGACGCGGCGGCTCATGACGGTCGGGCGTTTGCCGAAGCCACCGTCAATAGCGGTCGCGCCGGGAGACGATGATGCCCTTGGGCGTCACGACCATCCAGCGGCCGTCCTGGCGCTTGATCGCCTCGACCGGGCCGAGGCCCGGCAGCACCGCGCCGATGACCACCTGATAGAGCTCGCCGTGGTGATCCACCAAGACCGCGCCCTCGCGCGCCGAGCGGATCGTCCAGTCCGACACCACGGACAGGCGTGCGGGACTTTCGATTGCAGCGATGCGGGCGGCGGGACGCGGTGCCGGTATCGGTGTTGTCACCACCGGCAGCGTTGCCGGCGGTGATCGCAGTACCGGTGTTGGTGTTGGTGTTGGCGCCGCCGCCACCGTCCGGATCGAGCCGGTGATGTCGGGTTTGGGCGGCGCTGCCAACCGCGCGTTGATCTTGGCGATTTGCGTATGGGTGGCCCTGCTCGCCGTCGCCAGGCTCGACTTCAAGGCGGCCACTTCTCCGGACAAATGCGCGATCGACTTGTGCAGCGCCTGGCGTTCTTTGACGGCGGCGACATCGATGTGCGGCACCGGCTTGTTGATGCTGGCGCTCGTCACCGCACCGACGATCGTGCCGAGCGTGCCGGCGACAACCACCCAGACGGCCAGCACGGCATTGCGTCGATGGCGCGCGCGCACGATGAAACGCGGCGCTTTGACCTGCGCTTCGGGCGCATCGCTGTCGATGGTGATCTCCGGCGCCGCCCGCGACACCAATTCAATCGCCGGCGAAATCGAGGGGGAGTCGACGGCATGCAACTCGCTTCCGCCCGCCGACTGCTCCGGCGCGCTGCTATTCCCGACATCCTCGGCCATGGCCCGATCCTCGATTGGACTTCATCGAGCGGTAACCACGTTCGGTTACCATCCGGTTACCAATCGATCCGGGAGCGCTTCGCGGACGTTTGTTTGATGCTGTTTTGCCGCGGCGGCGCTAGACCGGCAGCCCATTTTCCTCGGCCAGCGCCTTGAGCGAGACCTCGGGCCGAGCGCCGAGGTGCTGGATCACCTCCGCGGCCGCGAGTGCGCCCAGACGGGCGGCGGTGCCGTGATCCTTGCCGCGCGAGTGGCCTACCAGGAAACCGGCGGCGAACAAATCGCCGGCGCCGGTCACGTCCACGACGCGCTCGATCGGCGCCGCCGGCACCGCCTCGACCGCATCCGGTGAAACCACCACGCAGCCCTTCTCGCTGCGGGTGACCACCGCGAGCTTGGCCTCCGCGCGCAGCGCCTCAACCGCGGTGTCGAAGTCGGCGGTCTGATAGAGGCTGTGCAGCTCGCGCTCATTGGCGAACAGGATGTCGACCGTACCGCTGCGCACCAGTTCGAGGAATTCCGGCCGATAGCGATCGACGCAAAACGAGTCCGACAGCGTGAGCGCGACGCGGCGGCCGGCGCCGTGCGCGATCTTGGCCGCCTTCAGGAACGCCTCCTTGGCGTGCGGCGGATCCCACAAATAGCCTTCGAGATAGACGATGGCCGCGGCGGCGATTGTCCCCTCGTCGATGTCGTTGGGATGCAGGTCCTGCGCGGCGCCGAGAAAGGTGTTCATCGTGCGCTCGCCGTCCGGCGTCACCATGATGTAGCAGCGCGCGGTCGAGGGACCTTCGGAGGCCGGCGGCGTCTCGAAGGCAACGCCGGCGGCGCGGATATCGTGCGCGAAGGCGTGGCCGAGCTCGTCGTCGTTGACCTTGCCGACGAAAGCGGCGCGGCCGCCGAGGCTCGCCACGCCGACGATGGTATTGGCGGCCGACCCACCGGAGCTTTCGGTCGCCGGCCCCATGGCGTCGTAGATCGCCTGCGCGCGCGCCTCGTCGATCAGCATCATGGCGCCCTTGTGCATGCCGTGCGCGACCAGGAAATCATCTTCGGCATGGGCGATAACATCGACAATGGCGTTGCCGATGCCGAGTACGTCGTAGCGTGGGGCGGTCATGCGTGCTCCTCGTTCGATTGCGCGGCGCACTATAACGAGTGAACAAGCTGAGGCAATGTGACACGCTGCGGTGAACCGTGGACGCCCGGCATAAAACAGGGCACGACGGCCGAGATGCGCTACAATGCGGGCGGGGGCCCATATGTCGCTTGCGCGCGATATCACTACGGTCGGCAGCGGGACGCTCATGTCGCGGCTGCTCGCTTATTTCCGCGACGCCGCCATCGCCGCATTTCTCGGCGCCGGTCCGTTCGCGGAAGCCTTTTTCGCGGTCTTGCAAGTGGTGAACTTTTTCCGCCGGCTGCTGGCGGAGAGCGCGCTCAATGGCGCCTTCGTGCCGCTCTGGCTGCGGCTTGCCGGCGGCGAAGACGGCGCGGCCAATGCCAACCGCTTCACCGTCCGCGTCTTCGTCGTGGTCGGCTGCATCACCGGCGTGATCGCCCTGCTGGTCGCCCTTCTCGCACAATTCGTGATGGCCGCTATCGTGCCCGGCTTCGACGAGGGCCTTCGCTCGCTCGCGGCGTTCTATCTGCTGATCGTCGCGCTTTACATCGTGCTGGCGGGGCTGGTCGCCGTCCTGGCGGCGGCGCTGAATGCACAAGGCCGTGTCGGCGCGGTCGCGGCCAGTACCGCGCTCTTCAACTTCGTCCTTTTGCTGGTGCTGGCACTCGCCTTCGCTCTGCACATCGAATACTACTTTATTGGCATCTGGCTTTCCGTGACCATTGTCGTTGCCGGAATCGTTCAGTTCATCGTCACCGGCGCAGCCTGGCTGTTGAGCGGCCGCCGCTTCCAGCGCGTGAGCGCGCCGGCACGCGACGAGACCGGCACTTTTTTCAAACGCGTCCTGCCCAGCCTGATCGCCACCGGCGTGCCGCAGCTCAAGCTGATAGCCGCAACCGCAATCGTCTCCTCCACTCCGGCCGCAGTATCGTGGCTCTATTACGCCAACCGTCTCTACGAGCTCCCGCTCGGAATTGCCTCGGTCGGCATCGCGGCGGTGATGGTGCCGCATATCGCCGCCGCCAAGCGCACCGGCGGCGATGAGGCCTTTGCGGAAGCGCAGTCGCGCGCTTGCGAGGTTGCGCTCGCGCTGGCGCTACCGGCGGCGACGGCCTTCGCCTTGCTCGCGTCGCAAATCGCCGGCGGGCTTTTCCAACATGGCGCTTTCGGTGCGCCCGACACCGAGGCGGTTGCCGTTGCGCTGATCGCGATCTGCTCCGGCCTACCCGGCCATGTGCTGGAAAAAGTATTCGGCGCAGTATCGTTTGCGCATGAGGACACGCAAACGCCGATGCTGACGGCGCTCTGCGCCCTTGCCGCCACCATTGTCGGCGGCGTGTTGTTGTTTCCACGCTACGGCTATGTGGGCGTGGCAGCGGCGATTGCCTTTTCCGGCTGGGTGGGCGCAGCTTTGCTCGGCGGCATCCTGCGCGCACGCGGCTGGTTGCGGCTTGATGGCGACGCCAAGCGACGCCTGCCGCGCATCGTGGCAGCCACGATTGCGATGGGCGTCGTCATTGCAGCCGCGCTTTTTGCAAGCCGCGCGTTGTTTCCAGCTCTGACCGCCTCGGCGTTGGGGCGTCTCGAGCTGCTCGTCGTAATGGTCGTGCTCGGGCTCGCGGTCTATGCCGCCGCGCTGGCAATATTCGGCGTCGCCAAGTTCAAAGAAATGGGTGCGGCGCTACGCCAACGCGGCTAGGGCGTGTGCGTAGTGGGCTGAATGTCCGCTCCTTCCCCAATAGCGACCGTTGTACGGGCGTTCCAAGTGTGTCGCAAAGGGCCAAGATCGGACTTTCGCAAACAGGGCAGCGTTACTTCTTCATCATTTCGATTTTCGCTCTCGCTAAGTCGGCAAAGGGGCAGGTCGAGAAGCGTTTGAGGTGCTCTTGATATCCCGCAAGGATATTAAGCGTCTTAGCGGCTTTCCAATGCGTCTCGGCCTGAGCGCAGTCGGCGGGAGTTGCAGTCGCGGCGGTTGTCGACGTCGACGGTGTGACGCCAAATTTCGCGAACTCATCCGCGATTTTGGCTTTGAGCGCCTTAGCCGCGGCGATGTCGGCATCGCCGCCGGCACGGTCACCCTTCATGAGCTTGGCGAGACCGCGGCCGTAAAGCGAGCCCGCGAGCTTGGGATTGATCTTGAGTGCAGTGTCATAGTCGGCCATGGCATCGTTCAACCGTCCCAGCCGAAAATAGACAAAACCGCGGCTGTCTAATGTTTTTGAATCATTTGGCTCCAGCTGCACTGCCTTGTTGCAATCGGCCAACGCCAGCGGCAGGTCACGGTTGGCCGTCACCCGCGTCCAGCAGCGATCATTGTAAAAAACAGCATCTTTCGGATTGATGTTGATCGCCTTGTCGTGGTCGGCAATGGCCTTGTCGTACTGACCCTTGTCTCCGTAGGCATCGCCTCGGTCGTTATAGTAGTCGGCCTCTTTCGGATCGAGCCTGATCGCCTTGTTGAAGTCGGCAATGGCCTTGTCGTACTGACCCTTGTCTTCGTAGACAAGGCCTCGCGTATAATAGTAATCAGCGTCTTTCGGATCGATACTGATTGCCTTGCTAAAGTCGGCAATGGCCTTGTCGTATTGGCCTTTGTCGCGGTAGACAATGCCGCGGTCGTAATAGGTAGTGGCTGCTTTCGGATCGATGCTGATTGCCTTGTTATAGTCGGCAATGGCCTCGTCGTATTGGCCTTTGTCACCGTAGGCACTGCCGCGGTGTTGATAGGAATCGAAGTGTTTCGGATCGATGCTGATTGCCTTGCTAAAGTCGGCAATGGCCTTGTCGTGTTGGCCTTTAATGCCATAGGCAATGCCGCGGTTGATATAGGCAAAAATACGATCGTCGCGCGTTTCACGATGACCTCTTTGAATAATTTGCGTGCACCCGCGAATAGCGCGGTCCGCATCTGAAATGTCGCAGTCTTTATACCTATCTGCTTTGGCAGCAACCGAAAAAATTGCGGTCATTCCGATTGCGAGAGCAATAGCAAGGACGAAGCGCATTGTTTTCTCCACCAGAAGATATCCGGACCAATTAAGCATTCGGGCAAAGAGGCCTGAATGCTAGGTAATTCCTTACAGCGCGGCAAGACGCGAACAGTTCCGGCCGTTGGCGAGCACGGGAACGGCGTAGACAATTCATCCTCCCACGCAACTTACGCATCGCGGCTATTATCGAGGTCGCTGTATGGGGCCTGCCGGCAGCATTGGCCGAACTACCCGCAGTTATTTGGCTCTGTAATGTCGTACAAAGGTCTTTCGCGACCGAGTCAGCCGGTTTTGCCTCCCAACCGACTTCCGCTTCGCTCCGGAAGCGGACCTTCAATAGCTGGGGAGCGACAAGCGACAGGCCGGCCGTGTTGAGATTGACGGCGAAACCATGATTCAGGCTTGCAGCCGACTATCTCGACTTCATCAAGCTTGCGTCCATTCGGGTTTGGCTACGCGTTTATGAGTCCGTGCCTAGATCGTGTCGCGCGGTAACAATTCTTGCTTTCACGCCAAAGCCTGCCGTTTGTTATGAGGTGTCGGCACGGGGGATCGTTGCTGCCGACATGTCGGTCTTAAGTGCATCGGCGGGTGCGCTAGCCTGGCTCGGCCGGCAGGGCACGCGCGCGCTCGCGGCCATGATGGTGATCGGTCTTGCGGCGCCGCCGCTTGACGCGCTGTTCAGGCCGTTCGTCAGCGAAGCAATCTTCCTGCTGCTTTGCATCGCCTTCTTTCGCGTCGACATCGACGCGCTGCGCCGACATCTCGGGCGTCCGGCGTTGCCGATTGCGGCGACGGCGTGGACGATGCTGGCGGTGCCGATCGTTTTCGGTGTCGCCTGTCACGCCATCGGACTAAAGGACCGGGCGCCCGATCTGTTTCTCAGCTTGATGATGCAGGCGCTGGCGCCGCCGATGATGGCAGCGCCCGCCTTCGCCGCGTTGATGGGTCTCGACGCTACATTGGTGCTGGTCACGCTGGTGTTCTCGTCGATCGTGGCGCCTTTTACCGCGCTAGCCTTCGCTGCCCTATTCGTCGGACCGGCTCTGGCGCTGTCGCCGCTCGCGCTCGGCTTCAAGCTGTTTGCGATCCTCGCCGGCGCGGCACTGCTGGCCGCCGCGATCCGCCGCGTCGTCGGAGCGGACGCCATCGCGCGGCATAAGGAAGAAATCGACGGCATCAATCTGATCGTCGTCTTTGTTTTCGTCGCGGCGGTGATGGAGCACCTGGCGGAACGTATCTATGCCGCGCCGCTCGCCGTACTGGCGTTGGGTGCGCTCACCTTCGTGATCACTTTCGCCATCATGGGCCTGACGGCTTTGGTGTTTATTCGCGCCGGCGCGGAGCGCGCGCTGGGGCTCGGGCTGATGACGTCACAGCGCAATATGGGGCTGATGCTGGCGGCGGCCGGCGGCGTACTGCCCGATCCGGTGTGGATTTATTTCGCACTGTCGCAGTGGCCGATCTATTTGTCGCCGCAACTGTTGGCGCCGCTCGCGCGGCGGCTGACCGGCCGGGCCGCCGCCCCGGCGGGATGACCCTTGCGCCGCGCCGCCCCGGCGTGGCATTCACCCGCGGCAACAACGAGGAATCGCAATGGCGTTCAAAGAGCGCGTATTTTCCGGCGTCCAGCCGACCGGCAACCTGCATCTCGGCAATTATCTCGGCGCCATCGTCAAATTCGTCGCGCTGCAGGAGCGCTACGACTGCATTTATTGCGTGGTCGATCTGCACGCGATTACCCAACCGGTCGCCGTCTGGGGCGGACCGGCAGAATTGCCGCGCGCCACCCGCGAGGTGACCGCGGCGTTCCTGGCCTGCGGCATCGATCCCAAAAAGCATGTCATCTTCAATCAGAGCCAGGTGGCCGAGCACGCCGAGCTTGCCTGGGTGTTCAATTGCGTCGCCCGCATGGGCTGGCTCAACCGCATGACGCAATTCAAGGAGAAGGCCGGCAAGGACCGCGAGAACGCCTCGGTCGGTCTTTTCGCCTATCCCACCCTGATGGCGGCCGACATTCTGGTCTACCGCGCGACCCACGTGCCGGTGGGCGAAGACCAGAAGCAGCATCTGGAGCTGTCACGCGACATTGCGCAGAAATTCAACAACGACTTCGGCCAATCGATCAATGCGCACGGATTCGGCGACGCGTTCTTCCCATTGCCAGAGCCGATCATCCAGGGACCGGCGACGCGGGTGATGTCGCTGCGCGACGGCTCCAAGAAGATGTCGAAATCGGAAGCGTCCGACTATTCGCGCATCAATCTCACCGACGATGCCGACGCCATCGCGCAAAAAATCCGCAAGGCGAAGACCGATCCCGAGCCGTTGCCGAGCGAAGAGAAAGGTTTGGAGCCGCGGCCGGAAGCTGAAAATCTTGTCGGCATTTACGCGGCGCTGTTGGGAACGAGCAAGGCGCAAGTGCTGAGCGAGTTCGGCGGCGGGCAATTCTCCACCTTCAAAGCGGCATTGGTCGACGTGGCCGTGGCCAAGCTCGGGCCGATCGGGGCGGAGATGAAGCGCCTTACGCAGGACCCGGTCTACATCGACTCGGTGCTGGCGGAAGGCTCCGCGCGCGCCCAGGTGCTGGCGGCCGAAACCATGAAGGCGGTCAAGGATATCGTCGGCTTCGTGCGGCGTTGATTCAGTCAAGTTCGCAGGTATGCGCGTTTGCACTGCGATAAAACCGGGCAGCCTTCCCGCTTGTCGATACGGCGGGCGGCGTGGCACCATTGGCAGCTTGTGCATCCGTTGTCGTGCAAATGATCGGATGAAGCGGGAGCAGCGATGAGCAGCAAGCGCCGCAGCTACGAGGCCGGCCACAAGCGCAAATATCTGGTGGTCATCGACAATACCGAGGAATGCGATCGCGCCGTCTATTGGGCGGCCAAGCGCGCCGGCCGTACCAAATCGCAGATCGTCATGCTGCGCGTGATCGAGACCAGCGAGCGCAATCAACAATGGCTCGGCGTCGCCGACATCATGCAGGCTGAGGCGCAGGAGGAAGCCAAAGCCGTGCTGGGCAAGTTCGCCGCCCGCATACGCAAAATCGGCCACGTCACGCCCGACCGGGTAATCCGCGAAGGCGATATTGCCGAAGAGGTCGTCAAGCTGATCGACGCGGATGCCGACATCGGCATCCTGGTGCTCGCCGCCGGCACCGCGAAGGAAGGCCCCGGCCCGCTGGTCACCAGCGTCGCAAAAAGTTCCGGCACGTTCCCGATTCCCGTGGCGATCGTGCCCGGTCACCTGAGCGACGAAGAGCTCGACGCCATGGCGTAAGGCCGCGCCACGGACCGTTTTTGCAGGCGGTTGACCCCGGCCTGCGCAAGCGCCATTTATCCGTTATAGTCA
This sequence comes from uncultured Alphaproteobacteria bacterium, assembly GCA_963727555.1. Taxonomy (GTDB): domain Bacteria; phylum Pseudomonadota; class Alphaproteobacteria; order Rhizobiales; family Xanthobacteraceae; genus Pseudolabrys. Next base: position 103,273 of record CAVSGT010000010.1, read on the forward strand.
CGCCATCCACGGGCCTTGAACCCGCAAGGAGAGCCGAAAATGTTCATCCAGACCGAAGCCACGCCTAATCCGGCGACGCTGAAGTTCCTGCCGGGGCGCCCGGTGCTCGAATCCGGCACCCTCGACATGCCGACGCAGGAAGCGGCGGCGCAATCGCCGCTCGCCGCGGCGCTGTTCCAGATCCCCAATGTCGGCGGGGTGTTCTTCGGCGGCGATTTTATTTCCGTCACCAAGTCCGACGGCGAATGGCAGCAGATCAAGCCGGCGGTCCTCGGCGCCATCATGGAGCATTACATGACCGGTGCGCCGCTGCTGGCGGCCAACGCCGAGCCGGCACCGGCGAGCGAGGAGTTCTTCGACGCGGCCGATGAAGAGACGGTCACGATCATCAAGGATCTGATCGAGACACGCGTGCGCCCTGCGGTGGCCGGCGACGGCGGCGACATCACCTTCAAGGGTTACAAAGAGGGCGTCGTCTATCTCACGATGAAGGGCGCCTGCTCGGGTTGCCCGTCCTCGACGGCAACGCTCCAGCACGGCATCCAAAACCTGCTGCGCCATTTCGTGCCCGAGGTCGTGGAAGTAAGGCCGGTTTAGCCCATTTGCTGTCATGCCCCGCACGCCGATATCGGGTTTACCCGATATCGGCCGCTAACAGCGCGCAAGCCAGCCAAGGTCGACTTGCGATGGGGCATCCAGTATTCCGCGTGCTTGCGATATAATCGCTGCGTCGGTGACTACTGGATCATCCGCTTTCGCGGATGATGACACTCGGGTTTGCATGCGCCTGCTCGCCATCGATACCGCGCTCGAAGCCTGTTCGGCGGCCGTGCTCGATAACGAGCCCGCGGCCATAGTCGCCCATGAATCGCTCGCCATGACGCGCGGCCATGCCGAGGCCTTGATGCCGATGATCTCGCGCGTGCTGCTGCGCGCCCGGGTCGCCGTCGGCGACCTCGACCGGATCGCGGTCACCACCGGACCCGGCAGCTTCACCGGCCTGCGTGTCGGCATTTCGGCGGCGCGCGGCCTGGCGCTCGCTTCGGGCAAGCCGGCGGTCGGTGTCACCACCCTCAATGCCTTTGCCGCGCCCTATGTTGCGGCCGACCGCTCGCTGCCGGTGGTGGTGGCAATCGATGCGCGGCATGAGCAGGTCTATCTGCAGGTCGTCGGCACCGCCGGCCGCACGCTGGTACAGCCGCGGCTGGTGCCGCTGCGCGAAGCGTTGCGTGTGGCGGCGGCCGAGGGCGCGCGCGTGGTCGGCACCGCGGCGAATTTGATCGCGTCGGCTTGGCCGCCGGGCGTGGCGCCGCCCAGCACCGTCGACCAGCGCATGGCGCCGGATATCGATTGGGTGGCAAGGCTCGGCGCCATCGCGGCGCTGACCGGCGAGCCGCCGAAGCCGCTTTACCTGCGGGCGCCCGACGCGCAACCGCAGGACGCCGCCCAGCTCGCGCGCCGATGATTCGGTTTCTCCGCTCTTTGCTGACGCGCGGCGCGCCGATGCTGTCGGAAGCGACGGCGCGCGATGCCGCCAGCATCGCGACCCTGCATGCCGCTTCGTTCCGGCGCGGCTGGAGCGAGCAAGAAGTGGAAGGCCTGCTGCTCGCCAACAATGTCGTCGCCCATCGCGCCATGATCGGCGGCAAACTCGCCGGTTTCATCATGGCGCGGCTGGCCGCGGACGAGGCGGAAATTTTGTCGGTCGCGGTTGCCCGCGCGCGCCAAGGCCGCGGGCTGGCGCGCAGCCTGCTCGATTTGCATCTTCGCCGGCTGGCGGGGCGCGGCGCGCGCGCGGTATTCTTGGAGGTGGGTGAGAATAACCGGCCGGCGATCCGCCTTTATGATCGCGCCGGTTTCCGCGAGGTGTCCCGCCGCGCCAATTATTATCCCGGCACAGAGGGAAAACCCGCGGCCGCATTGGTGCTGCGGCGCGACCTTGCCTGATCGGTGGATAGACACTCGCCTCACCCCCTCAATATGATATGAGGACCGCACGGGAGAGGATCGTGACCACGCCGGACAAAGCCGTTCCTGACAGGCGCAACATCGAGGCCCTGTGCGCCGCCAAGGGCATGCGCATGACCGAGCAACGCCGCACCATCGCGCGGGTGCTGGCGCAGTCCGACGACCATCCCGACGTGGAAGAGCTTTACCGCCGCTGCGTCAAGGTCGACGACCGCATTTCCATCTCGACCGTGTACCGCACGGTGCGGCTGTTCGAGGATGCCGGCATCATCGAGCGGCACGATTTCCGCGAGGGCCGCGCCCGCTACGAGACCAGCACCGAAAGCCACCACGATCATCTGATCAATCTGCGCAACGGCGAGGTGGTCGAGTTCAAGTCGGAGGAAATCGAGCGGCTGCAGGCCGAGGTCGCCCGCAAGCTCGGCTACAAGCTGGTCGACCACCGGCTCGAGCTCTACGCCGTACCGCTGGGCGACGACGCCAAGAAAAGCTGATGGCGCGCGCGCTGCTCATCGCGGTGGTGTTCTTCGCCGGCACGCCAATCTTGATTTCGTTGCAATGGCTGCTCGTTAAGTTGCATCTGCCCGGCTGGGGTGCGATCGCCGTCAGCTACTATCGGTTATTGCGCAGGCTCCTGCGCCTGCATTTACGCGTGATCGGCGAACCGGTGCGCGAGCGCGCCGCGCTGTTTATTTCCAATCATGTGTCCTGGGTCGACATCGTGGTGATCGGATCGATCGTGCCGGTGGCTTTCGTCGCCAAACGCGAAGTCGCCTCCTGGCTATTGGTTGGCCTTACAGCAAAGATGCAACGAACGGTGTTCGTCGACCGCACCCGCCGCCACCAGACCAGCGATGCCGTCAATCAGATCGTCGAGCGGCTTGCCGGCGGCACCTCGGTGGTTCTATTCGCGGAAGGCACCTCGAGCGACGGCAACCGGGTGCTGCCGTTCCGCTCGGCGCTGGTCGGCGCGGTGAAGGAGGCGGGCCAGCGCGCCGAGCACGGCATCGTGATTCAGCCGATGTCGATCTGCTACACCGCCCAGCACGGCATTCCCATGGGCCGCTGGCAGCGCCCGCTGGTGGCTTGGTATGGCGATCTCGAATTCATGCCGCACATCAAGGCTTTCATCGAACGCGGCGCGGTCGATGTGGTGGTGAGCTACGGCGAGCCGGTCGCCGCCGACGGCACCACCGACCGCAAGGTCATGGCCAAGACGCTGGAAAACACGGTGCGCCAGATCACCGTTGCGACCTTGCGCGGCGGTCCACGCCCGGCGCAAGTAGCGGAGTAGGCAGCGTTTATTTATGCGGGGAAAGCTGGAAGCTATCTAGAGAATCCCAGCTTGTTCCCGGTAGTGACAACCAAGGAGTGGCTCCCCATGATAGGCCGCAAGGACGATCCCGCCTTCCTCTATTTTCCCGACAACTATCGCTGGTCGATGGGGCTACTCATCTGTCTGAGCGGCGCGCCATGGATCGGCGTCGAAATCGACGAGGTGCATCGGGTCGGGCGTGCGCTTGAAGGCAAGGTCGGCGACGACCAGGCTTGGTTCGACGAATGGGTGCGCATGGGCGACACCCTCGAAAAGCGCGGACGTGATGAGTTGGCGAAGGGACACAAACTTACCGCTGCGTCCCTCTTCATGCGCGCCTCGCGCTTCTACCAGACCGGCGAGCGCTTCGTGCAGCCGCGCAGCCAGCGCAGCATGGACGTCTATGCCAAGTCGGCGGCGCTGTTCAAGGAAGCGGCCGGCCTCATCCAACGCCCGCGCATCGAGCCGGTCGAGGTGCCTTATGGCGATACCAGCCTGCCGGCGCTGCTGGTGCATCCGGCGCCGGAAGCGGCGGGATCGAAGCCTGCGCCCTGCATGGTGTTCTTCGATGGCTTCGACGTCACCAAGGAGCTGCAATACGGCTACGGCATTCCCGACCTCGCCGCGCGTGGCATCGGCTGCCTGATCGTCGACGGGCCGGGCAACGGTGAGAGCGTGCGCTTCCGCAATCTGCCGCTGATCGCCGAGACCGAGCACTACGCGACGCCGGCCTATGACTACCTCGCCGGCCGACCCGAGTTCGATCCCAAGCGCATCGGCGTCATGGCGCTGAGTCTCGGTGGCTATTACGCGCCGCGCGCGGCTTCGCTTGAGCAACGCTACGCCTGCTGCGTCGCCTGGGGTGCGCAGTGGGACTACCACGCCATCTGGGCCAAGCGCTTCGAGGACCTCGCCTCCGGCAAGGTGCTGTCGCTGTCGGTGCCGCCCGAGCATCTCGAATGGGTGCTGGGCGTATCGAGCCGCGAAGCGGCGATGAAGAAGCTGGAAGGCTTCCGCCTCGACGGCATCGTGCAGAAGATGACCTGCCCGTTCCTGCTGGTGCATGGCGCCGGCGACGAGCAGATTTCGCTCTCGCTCGCCGAGAAATGCTTCGACGCGGTCGGCTCCAAGCAGAAGACCTTCAAGGTGTTTCACCGTGAGGAAGGCGGCTTTCACCACTGCCAAGTCGATAACGTGACCATCGGCGTCCACTACATGTGGGACTGGATCGCCGACGTGCTCAAGCCTGGAACCTGATTCAACCTGATCGCGCATTAGGACAGTCGATGATCTCCGTCCGTGCGTTCAGCGGCCAGGCTTCCTGGTTATTGATTCTCCATGCAGGTCGAGTCAGGATATGTCAGAGACGACGACGGGTTGGAAACGCGGAGCCGCGGCAGCGGACAAACATCGTCTATCGCATCGCCCGCAGTATCCTCGGGGAGGTCGAGCGGGCGGAGGTTTTCTCGGTGTCATGAGGGACGCTTCGTGAGAACCGTCCCCGCAAAGGGCAATTCTTAAACACGAACAGGGAGGAAAGAAAATGAAACGTTCCAGGATGTCCCGGAAGGGCGCGTATCTATCCCTCTTTTTTCTCGCGTTCGGGCTGTGCACTTTCAACGCGGCGCAGGCGGCGGATGCCCCGAAGAAGATTACGTTTGTTTCCGGAACAGTCGGCGGGGCGTGGTACAACTCGGCGGCGGTGATGTCTCAAGCCATCATGTCCGACGTCAAAGGCCTGAACGTGACTGCTACCTCGGGCCTGAGCCTTGGCAATATCCGCCTGATCAACGAGGGCCAGGACGCCCAGATGGGCTGGACCTATCTCGCGTCCGTGTTTCAGGCGCGGCAGGGGATCAAGCCGTTCAAGAAGAAGCTCACGAACGTCCGCGTGGTGCTTCCCGGCATGCTGGGCAGCCCGTATTTCGTGTGCAACAAGAAAAGCGGAGTCAAGGACTGGGGCGACCTGAAGAACAAGCGCGTCATCACCGCGCAGCTCGGCGGCCAGAACGAAAACCTCACCCGGAAGGTATTTGCCCTTTACGGTTTCAATTATGACGATATCAAGAAGAACGGGGGCTCGGTGAATCACGTGAAGTTCACCCAAGCCGTAACCCTCATGAAGGACAATCGGGCCGATTGCGCTCTGGCCCCCGCGCCACCCAACAATCCGTTGGGCCTGGTCCTGGATCTCGAGAACAGCATGCAGCTCGTCATACCCAGCATCCGCAAAGACGTCCTCGACAAATTCGTGGCACAAAATCGGGGCTACATGGGTTATCCGCTGTCGCCGATGTACAAATTCCTGAAAAACGTCAGCCCGCCGGTCGAGGTAATAGCGGGAACCGGCGTGATCATCGCCAACAAGGATCTACCGGATGATTTCGTGTACAACGTGACCAAGGCGATCTTGAAGAACCGCCAGAAGCTCTACGAAGTGAACAAGATGTACACGTACATGAAGGATCCAAAACACCTGACCCTTGGGAATCGATCCGGAGCTCTTTCACCCGGGCGCGCTGAAGGCCATCAAGGAAGTCCAATGAGATTTGCCGTGGCATTCTCGGTACGAAACTCAGGAAGGGGATGACCGCAGCGAGCCGGCTTTTCGGACCGATGCCGGGCGGGCTCCGGCGTTGTTCGCCGGAGATCGGTCCTGCGGGCGGACGTTCCGAGCGGGAGCGACCCTTTAACGGAACCAGAACGAAGGTGCAGGCGCCTGCTCCGCGACATGCGCGAGCGGGCGCTTGCGCGTAGCGCGTCGCAGCAATTCTCAGGGGAGCGGATCATGCAGCAGCACGAGATCGGGAAATGGTGCCTGGAGCAGAATTTCCCGGTATCTGACTGCTCTTTACCTGATGAATTTCGTGGCCTTTTCCATGGCCACGTACCATCTCTACAAGGCTTATTTCGGCGTCTACGAAATCTGGCGCCATCGGGGCATTCACCTGGTTTTCCTGCTGCTCCTGGCCTTTTTCAATAGCGGCTTGTGCGTGCAGGACCGCTCCAAGCTTAAAAAAGCGTGGGACGTGGTGCTCATTCTTGCGACGCTTGCGATCGGCGCCTACGTTCTCATCGACTACGAAGCGATCGGACTGCGGGCGGGGATACCGGATACGCTCGACAAGATCGCCTGCGTCGTGCTGGCGCTTCTCGTCGTGATTTCGGTCAGGCGGACGCTGGGCTGGCCGATGACCATCGTAACGGTGGTGTTCGCGCTATATGTGATTTTCGGTCAACACCTGCCGTTCAGTTTCGTTCACGGCGGCTACAGCTTTAACCGGCTGGTCGATATCGGGTTCAATTCAACCGACGGTATTCTGGGAATCCCGACGGGTGTCTCGGCTGTGTACGTCGCCATCTTTATCTATTTCGGGACCTTCCTGCTGAAGAGCGGCGCAGCGGACTATTTCAAGGATCTTTCATTTGCGTTGGCTGGCTCGCGCGTCGGAGGACCAGCAAAAGTCGCTGTCATAGGCAGTGCCTTGGTCGGCACCATGATGGGCAACGGCATCGCCAACATCGTCACGACCGGGTCGTTCACGATTCCCATGATGAAGAAGCTGGGATACCAGCCGCATTTTGCCGGAGCAGTGGAAGCCGTGGCGTCCATGGGCGGACAAATAATGCCGCCGATCATGGCCTCCGTGGTGTTCCTCATCGCCGAATACACCGGGGAACCGCTTTACAAGCTCATGATCTGGGCTTTCGTTCCCGCGCTGATGTATTTTCTGTGTCTGTTCTGGGGGGTTCATTTCGAGGCGCTGAAACGCAAGCTCGGCACGACCCCGAAAGAAGAGCTTCCGGATTTCAAGACGCTTCTCATCAAGGGGCCGTGGTACCTGTTACTGCCTCTTCCCATCCTCGTCATTTTGCTGTTCGTCGGCTACAGCCCGTTCTACTCCGCTTTCCTTTCGATTATCGCCATTCTGATCTGCGCCTCGTTGCATCCGAAGAGCCGAATGGGACCCCGGAAGATCGCGGAGGCCATGATCGAAGGCTCCCTGGCATGCGTCGTGATGGGCCTGGCTTGCGCTGCCGCTAGCATCATCGTCGCCTCCATAGAGGTCACCGGGCTGGGCTTGAGCTTTTCCAGCCTGATGATCGCGCTGGCGGGCGGCAATCTCCTTCTTTTGCTGCTGCTGGCGATGGTCGCGTCGATCGTGCTGGGCATGGGAATGACGACGGTGGCCGCCTACATCATCGTAGCAACGTTGACGATCCCCGCTCTCATTAAAATGGGCGTGAACGAAATCGCCGCTCACATGTTCTGCTTCTATTTTGCGATTCTTTCGGGCATCACGCCTCCGGTCGCCATCGGCGCATTCGTGGCGGCTGGAATTGCGAAAGCAAACGAATTGAAGACGGCCATTACAGCGATGAAACTGGGGCTGGTGGGTCTGCTCGTGCCTTACCTTTTCGTCTATGACAATTCGTTCCTTTTGATGGGCACGTTCTGGGAGACCGTGCCCAGGTTTGCCCTGGCCATCGTCGGCGTCTATGCCTTCTCGGCAGCTCTTAACGGCTATCTATTCAGCGGCCTCTCGCTCTTGCCGCGCGTCGTGATATTTGCGAGTGCCGCGGCCCTGCTGTGGCCGAAGCTTTGGGAAGTCAACATCGTAGGGCTGGTGGTCTTTGGCGCGTGTTATGCTGCGCTGAACATTGCGAAGCGGCGTGCTGTGCAGGCGCCCGCGTGAGCAGCCCACATTGGGTGGGCCATGCGGAATGTAAGTTTAGGGTTGGCGGTTGCGCCAGCGTGGCCGGCGGAGTCGATCGACGTAGCGAAGGTGGCCACGCGGCGAATGCGGGCTTAAAATCGTTGCAAAATCAAATATATCGTTGGCCGGGACAGCCCGGCCTGGACAGGTTACATTAGGTCCCTGGTTCGCAAACTCGGCATGAGCAGACCCCGCAAAGTCCACGTCAAATCCTTCGGCTGCCAGATGAACGTCTACGATTCCCATCGTATGGCGGACACCCTGGCGCCGGCCGGCTTCAGCGAAACCGCGACGCCCGACGACGCCGACCTCGTCATCCTCAATACCTGCCACATCCGCGAAAAGGCGGTCGATAAAGTCTATTCCGAAATCGGCCGCATGCGCGTCATGAAGGAGGCGGCGGCAGCCGAAGGCCGCCGCATGCTGATCGCGGTCGCCGGTTGCGTGGCGCAGGCCGAGGGCGATGAGATCGTTCGGCGTGCCGGCGCCGTCGACCTGGTGGTCGGCTCGCAAAACTATCATCGCTTGCCCGATCTGCTTGCGCGCGCGCAAAGCGGCGAAAAGGTCGTCGACACCGAATTTCCGGTCGAGGACAAGTTCGACGCCCTCGCGGCGCCGGGGCGAGCGGCCATCCAGCGGCGCGGCATTTCCGCCTTCGTGACGGTGCAGGAAGGTTGCGACAAGTTTTGCACGTTCTGCGTGGTCCCCTACACCCGCGGCAGCGAGGTGTCGCGCCCGGTCGCGGCGATCGTCGCGGAAGTCGAGCGGCTGGCCGAGGCGAGCGTGCGCGAAATCACGCTGATCGGGCAGAACGTGAATGCCTATCATGGCGAAGGCGATGACGGTGGGCCATCGTCGCTTGGAAGGCTCCTGCAGCGGCTCGCCAAGGTGCCCGGCATCTTGCGTCTGCGCTACACCACCAGCCATCCGCGCGACATGGATGACGATCTGATTGCCGCGCATGCCGATCTGCCGGCTTTGATGCCATATGTGCATCTTCCCGTTCAGTCGGGCAGCGACCGCATGCTCGCGGCCATGAACCGCAAGCACACGCGCGCGGATTATCTTGCCGTCATCGACCGCTTGCGCGCCGCGCGTTCCGACCTTGCCCTCTCGTCGGATTTCATCGTCGGCTTTCCCGGCGAAACCGAAGACGATTTCCGCGATACCTTGTCGCTGGTGGACGAAGTCGGCTACGCCGGCGCCTACTCGTTCATGTACTCGCCACGTCCGGGCACGCCGGCGGCCGACATGGAAGCGCAGGTAGCGCAAACGGAAAAATCCGAGCGCCTGCAGCGCCTGCAAGCCGCGATCACGCGCCAACAACGCGCTTTCAACGCGCAATTTGCCGGCCGCACCGTCGACGTCCTTTTGGAAAAGCCGGGCAAGCTCCCTGGGCAACTGGTCGGCCGCACCCCATATTTGCAGGCAGTACAAGTGATGGCGCCGCGTTCGCTTATTGGCAGTGTCGCGCCCGTGACCATAACTGAGGTTGGCAGCAACAGTCTGTTCGGCGCGCTGATCGACGACGTTCGCGCCCCGCAATTTGCCGCAGCAGGAGCCTGAAACACCCTTGCGCACACAGGATCCCGTGATCCCGCCCGCCGCCGCCTCCGAAGAGACGGCAACGACGCAGACCGTGCTCGCCTTCGAGGACAACCGCCTCGCCTCGACCCTGTTCGGCCAATACGGCCAGAATCTCGCGCTGATCGAACGCCGGCTCGGCGTCATGGCCGAGCAGCGCGGCAATCATGTCACCATCGAAGGCTCGCGCGGCGCCTGCGAGCAGGCGCGCCGTGTGCTGGAAGGCTTGTATGAGCAGCTCCGGCGCGGCCGCGACTTGAGCCAGGGCGACGTCGAAGGCGCCATCCGGCAGGCCATCGCACAAGGCTCGCTGTTCGACTACGACCCGGCGAGCGCGCGGTCGGCGTTCGAAGAGATCAACTTGCGCAAGCGCCCGGTGCGCGCGCGCACCGCGGCGCAAGACGCCTATATCCGCGCGCTCAAGCGCCACGCGCTGGTCTTCGGCACCGGCCCGGCAGGCACCGGCAAGACTTGGCTCGCGGTCGCGTATGCCTTGCAGATGTTCGAGCGCAAGGAAGTCGACCGCATCATCCTGTCGCGGCCGGCGGTGGAGGCGGGCGAGAGGCTCGGCTTCCTGCCCGGCGACATGCGCGAGAAAGTCGACCCCTATTTGCGCCCGATCTACGACGCGCTCTACGACCTGATGGACGCCCGTATCGTTGAGCGTGCATTGCAAAGCGCCGAGATCGAGATCGCGCCGCTTGCCTTCATGCGCGGCCGCACACTGTCGAATGCCGCCGTCATCCTTGACGAGGCGCAGAATACGACATCGATGCAGATGAAGATGTTCTTGACCAGGCTCGGCGAGAACAGCCGCATGATCGTTACCGGCGACCCGAGCCAAGTCGACCTGCCGCATGGCCAGACCTCGGGGCTCGCCGAGGCGGTGCGCCTGCTCTCAGGGATCGAGGGTGTCGGCCATGTCGCCTTCACGCATGAGGACGTGATCCGGCACGAACTGGTCTCGCGCATCGTCGAGGCCTATGACCGCGGCACCGGCAAGCGCGAGGCCAAGGAATGAGCACGGCGCCGGGCCGGCGCGCCGGCGCGCCGGACATCGACATTCAGACGCAATCGCCGCTGTGGGCCGCACAGCCGCTCGCCGAGCGGTGCGTTCGCGACGCCATTGCCGCCGCAGCAAGCGCACTCTCAACAGCCGGCGGCGAAGTGAGTATCGTGCTGACCGATGATTCGGCGGTCCGCGCTCTCAATCGCGACTGGCGGGGCATCGACAAGGCCACCAATGTGCTGTCGTTTCCGGCCGCCAAGGCCAGCGGCGCCAAGTTTCTGGGCGACATCGTCATCGCCTATGAGACGCTGGACCGGGAATGCAGCGAGGAAGATCGAGTGTTCCTTCATCATCTCGCCCATCTCGCCGTGCATGGCTTTCTCCACCTCCTCGGCTATGACCACCAGACCGATGCGCAAGCCGAAGAGATGGAAGGGATCGAAAGCAAGGTCATGACGCAATTGAGAATGCCCGATCCCTATCTTGTCCGCGATCTCGGTGACGCCTGACCGCCATGCCTGACAGCCAACCTCCAAGTTCCAGCTCCGGCGGCGCCCCTTTCGAACCGCGCAATCTGCCGGTCCCGGTTCCGCAACGGCGTGAAAACGGCGAAAGCTGGTTCGGCCGCGTCGTTCGCGCGCTGTTCGGCTGGAAGCCCACCACAATCCGCGCCGACCTCAAGGACGTGCTCGACGCCATGACGCCGAGCGAATCCGGTTTCTCGCTCGAAGAAAGCCGGATGCTCAAGAACATCCTCGGGCTGCACGAACGCCGGGTCGGCGACGTCATGATACCGCGCGCGGACATTATCGCCGTGCAGCAGGACATCACGCTGGGCGCGCTGGTACGGATGTTCGAGGGCGCCGGGCATTCGCGCCTGGTAGTCTATAACGACACGCTCGACGATCCGATCGGCATGGTGCACATCCGCGACCTGATCGCGTTCATGACGGCGCGCGCGGCGGTCGATCCGGAAAAAAACGCCAAGCGCAAGAAACCGCTGCCGGCCAGCCTCGATCTCAAGGCGATCGACCTCGCGATGCCGCTCTCGTCCGCGAAAATCGTCCGCGAGATCTTGTTTGTGCCGCCGTCGATGCGCGTCATCGACCTGCTCGCCCGCATGCAGGCAACGCGCATTCATCTCGCGCTCGTGATCGACGAATATGGCGGTACCGATGGGCTGGTTTCGATCGAGGACATCGTCGAGCAGATCGTCGGCGAGATCGCCGACGAGCATGACGAAGACGAGACGCCGCACGTTGTGCGCCAGCCGGACGGCTCTTACATCGCCGATGCGCGCGCCGGGCTCGAAGATGTGACCGCCACCGTCGGTAATGATTTCGACCCTGGCGATGCAGCCGAGGAAGTCGACACGCTCGGCGGCTATCTGGTGACCCGCGCCGGCCGCCTGCCGGTGCGCGGTGAGTTGATCCCCGGTCCCGGCCTGTTCGAATTCGAAGTGCTCGACGCCGATCCGCGCCGCATCAAGCGCGTGCGTATCACCCGACTGAAGGAGCGCCGCGAGTGGGCGCGCGGCGGCGCCAAGCGCGCGGAGCCGGACGCCGTGCTCGCCGGCACCGCGCCGACAACGTTGCCGACCGACGATTCCGCCGGCTCCAAGGACGGTGAGTCGTCTTCCAACACGCCCTCGCCTGCCGCGCACCACCCGTGACGCTCACTCGCATCGCCCATTCCCTCATGCTCGCCTTCGGCTGGCGGCGTGCGGGCATCGCCTTCGTGGCCGGCGCCGTCTCCGCGCTGGCGATGGCGCCCTTCAATGCTTGGCCGATCTTGTTCGTAACGTTTCCCGTGCTTGTCTGGCTGTTGGACGGCACCGCCGCCGGCCGTTGGAGCGGAGCCGTTGCGGCTGCCGGCGTCGGCTGGTGCTTCGGTTTCGGCTATTTCCTCGCCGGCCTTTACTGGGTCGGTTACGCCTTCCTGGTCGATGCCAAGACCTTCGGCTGGCTACTGCCGTTCGCGGTCGGCGGGCTGCCGGCCTATCTTGCGCTTTATACGGCGTTGGGACTTGCAGCTGCGCGCCTGATTTGGGTGCGCGGCGCCGAACGCGTGTTGGCGTTGGCCGCCATGCTCACCGTGGCCGAATGGCTGCGCGGCCATCTGCTCAGCGGCTTTCCATGGAATACTTTCGGCTACGCGCTGGCGCAGCCTTTGGCGCTGGCACAAAGCGTATCGCTGGTCGGCGTCTGGGGTCTGACATTTCTCAGCGTGGCAATCTTTGCGAGCCCCGCCGTGCTTGCCGACGACAAAGTCGACACGCCGCATCCACGCCGCGCGCCGATCTTCGGCTTGCTCATCCTTGCCGCGTTCACCGGCTATGGCGCGTTCCGGCTATGGCAAAATCCGACCGGCTACGTCGACGGCGTCAAGTTGCGCATCATGCAGCCCAACCTGCAGCAGGACGAAAAATTCAATTACTCCGCCAAGCAGCAAGTGATGACCCGCTACTTGCGCCTGTCCGATCGCGCTACCGGACCGCAATCAAGCGGCGTGCGCGACGTCACGCATTTGATCTGGCCGGAATCGGCTTTCCCTTTCTTTCTCACCCGCGAGCCTGATGCGTTGGCGCAGATTGCCGCCTTGCTGCAACCGCATACAGTCTTGATCACCGGCGCGGTGCGCGCCGCACCGACGGCCACCGAGGCCCGCGTCGTGCACGCGTATAATTCGGTCTATGTCATCGACCACGACGGATCGATCTTAGGCATCTACGACAAGGTCCATCTGGTGCCGTTCGGCGAATATCTGCCGTTGCAGCATCTACTCGAACGTCTCGGCTTGCGGCAGCTCACCAAGATGGCGGGCGGATTCTTCGCGGGCGATCGCCGCCGCGCCATGGACGTGCCGGGCGCACCGAAGATATTGCCGCTCATTTGTTACGAAGCGATTTTCCCGGGCGCCGCCGTGCCGCACGATCAGCGACCCGGCTGGCTGATCAACGTCACCAATGACGGCTGGTTCGGCATCAGCACCGGTCCCTACCAGCATTTCGAACAGGCGCGCATGCTCGCGATCGCGGAAGGACTGCCGTTGGTGCGCGCGGCAAATACCGGAATTTCCGCCGTGGTCGACCCGTTCGGTCGTATCGTCCGTTCGCTGCCGCTTGGCATCGAAGGCGTGCTGGACGCCAAGCTGCCAAAGGCCGTCGCGCCGACTCCTTACGTTCAGTTCGGCGATTTCCCCGTGATTCTATTTTTAGTAGCAAGTTTCGTAGTTGTGGGACGCCGCCGTTTGCAGCCATAAATTGCGGGAAAGCCGTCCGGTTTTCTGGGCAAAGTTGTTCTAACTTTGCAACAATCGAAACTCAAAATGCGCGAAGCCGTTTTCCACGATGTGGAACCAATTGAAAAGACAGGAAAATTTATGGAGCCAACTAAAGTCGAATATCAAGCCATGAGATTTCACGGATTGCCTATCGGCCTGCATTTGTGACATTACGCTACACAATAGTGGCATAGGGGTAATTTATGGCTAAGAAGGCACCCAACCCAATCGACAAACATGTCGGTTCGCGCGTCCGTATGCGTCGGATGATGCTGAGCATGAGCCAGGAAAAGCTGGGCGACGCGCTCGGGCTGACCTTCCAGCAGGTGCAGAAATACGAAAAGGGCACCAACCGCATCGGTGCCAGCCGCCTGCAGCAGATTTCCAACATTCTGCAAGTGCCGGTCGCGTTTTTCTTTGAAGGTGCGCCGCACCTTCCCGGCCACCATGCCGGCATGGGCGAAGCCCCCTCGCCGGCCTATGTCTCGGACTTTCTCGCCACCTCGGACGGGCTTTCGCTCACCAAAGCGTTCATGCGCATCAAGAACAGCAAGCTGCGCCGCCGCATTGTCGATCTGGTCGAGCAAATCGCCGGCGTCGACGACTGAGCGTCAATCCGCTTCTCAACGCGGCCAGCCATCACCGCGGTTCCACGTAAATCGCCGACCAATGCAGCATTTTGCTTGGGCGCGACGCTTTTACGCAAATCCGTTCCCACCTTTGCGAATTTCGCATTGTGCGGCTGCCCAACGCCGCCCGCATCTTGACCTCGTCCGGGCACACTGCAAGAAACACCCCGGCGTTAAACCGCGCGGCGGCCAAGCCGCGGCAGGGGAGGATTTTCAACGGTGGCTCATACCAATTTCCTGTTTACCAGCGAGTCGGTTTCCGAAGGGCATCCCGACAAAGTCTGCGATCAGATTTCCGATGCGGTGCTCGATGCGTTTTTGGAAAACGATATCGAGCTCGGCATCGCTGACGACAGTGCCGTGAACACGCGGCTCGGCTGCGAGACGTTGACCACGACCAATAAGATCGTCATTGCCGGTGAAGGCCGCGGCCAATCGCCGTTCTTCCACAAGCACGGCGCCAAAGTCGTCGTGAACCGCGAGCTGATCGCCCAGATTGCACGCGATGTGGTCAAGGACATCGGCTACGACCAGGACGGCTTCTCCTTCTACGGCGCCGATGTCGAGGTGCTGCTGCACGGCCAGTCGCCCGATATCGCCATGGGCGTCGACGCCAAGAAAAAGAAAAGTGGCGAGGAAGAAGGCGCCGGCGACCAGGGCATGATGTTCGGCTTTGCTTGCACCGAAAGCGAAGTTTACGAGAAGAATTCGTTCATGCCGGCGCCGATCTATTTCGCGCACAAAATTTTGAAGGTGCTCGCCGACAAGCGCCGTGGCGGCCAGCTCGCCGATCTGCAACCCGACGCCAAGAGCCAGGTCACAGTCAAATACGTCAACGGTCAGCCGGTCGGCTGCACCAAGGTGGTGGTTTCGACGCAGCACAAGGCGCAGAGCCGCAACAACAAGAAATACACGCCCGGCCTGATCAAAGAGATGATTTCGGATGCGGTTGAATCCGCGCTGCCGAAAGGCTGGATGCCGAAACGGCCCTCCGACTTCCTGGTCAATCCGACCGGCAATTTCGTCATCGGCGGGCCCGACGGCGATTGCGGGCTGACCGGCCGCAAGATTATCGTCGACACCTACGGCGGCTATGCGCCGCATGGCGGTGGCGCCTTCTCCGGCAAGGATCCGACCAAGGTCGACCGCTCGGCGGCTTACGCCGCGCGCTATCTCGCCAAGAACGTGGTCGCCGCCGGCGTTGCCGAGCGCTGCACCATCCAGATCGCCTACGCGATCGGCGTGGCCGATCCGATGTCGGTCCTGGTCGATACCCACGGCACCGGCAAAGTGCCGGAGTTGAAGCTCGAGAAGATCCTGCCCGAGCTGTTCCCCTTGCGGCCGACCAGCATCCGCCGCGCCCTCAAACTCAGCCGTCCGATCTACCGGCGCACCGCCGCCTACGGCCATTTCGGCCGCGCGCCGGACAAAGATGGCGGTTTCTCCTGGGAGCGCACCGACCTCGCGGATGCGATCAGGCGGGCGGCGAAGTAAGGCCATTCGGCTGTAGATTTTCGGCTGTCGTGCCGCGCGAAAGCGGGCATCCGGTATTCCCGGCTGTGCCCGATCGAACGGTTGGTGTTTACTGGATCGCCCGCTTGCGCGGGCGATGACACCATGAACGAGCGGCAACAACCGAAGGATCAAGCGCAGCGCGCCTTCTTCGGCCGGCGCAAGGGTCATCCCTTGCGGCCGCGGCAAGTCGCGCTGTTCGATACATTGCTGCCGACGCTCGCGCTTGATTTCGCGCGACCGGCGCCGGCCGATCTGCGCGCGTTGTTCGGCGGATCGCCCGACGACGTCCGTCTCGAGATCGGCTTCGGCGGCGCCGAACATCTCATCGCACAAGCCAAGGCAAATCCGCGCAGCGGCTTTATCGGCAGCGACGGTTTCGTCAACGCGATCGCCAAGGCGCTCGCCGCCATCGATGCCGATCGGCTTGCCAATATCCGGCTGCACTTCGGCGACGCCAGCGCATTGATCGAATGGTTGCCGCTTGAAAGCCTCGCGCGTATCGATCTGCTTTATCCCGACCCGTGGCCGAAGCGGCGGCACTGGAAGCGGCGTTTCATCCAGGACGACAGCCTGAAACGGCTTGCGCGCATCTTGCGGCCGGGCGGCGAACTGCGTTTTGCCACCGACATCGCCGATTATGCCGCCTGGGTGCTGGCGCGGGTCTTGCGCTCGAAAGACTTTGCCTGGACTGCCGAGCGCGCCGAAGACTGGCGCAAGCCGTGGCCGGATTTCTCCGGCACGCGCTACGAAGCCAAGGCCAAGCGCGAGGGTCGCATGCCGGCGTATTTTATTTTTCGGAAAACCTAGAGTCTGATCCGTTCAGATTGAATCAGAATGCCGCCTAACATTTTGCTGGCGCATGATCTTTGCCGAAAACCGGTTTCTATCCCCGATCGGGGTCGAGGGCATGCTTTTCGGGATCATGCGCTAACCGGCGCCTGTACCCTGGCGCACTTGCCAGAAGCGCACCACGCGTTGGGCTGTGGTGGCGGTCAGCCGCTGGAAATTCTCGCGCGCCGCATCGATCGCCTGGTTCGAAAGCGGCTTGCCCGGCTGCGCGGTGATGATCGCGCGTACGGTCGGCCACTCGAAGCCGGCCGAGCGCGCCAGCAGCAGCACCGGATCGGCGCGTTCGCCGTTCATCAATCGATCCACCACTTCCACCGGAACCGCGCATAGAATTGACAGCGCGGCGATGGTCTCCTCGTATTTTCCGGTCTTGGCGAATTCGACAACATCGGCTTCGCCGAGTTTGCCCTCGTTGTGCAGCGCGCGGACGGCGGCAAGCGCGGCGGTGTAGTTGCGCGGCGCCGCCTTGACGGCGACCTCGTCGGTTACCTTCGCCAGCACATTGCGGATCTCAGCGCGCGTCTCCGGCTTGGCTTGCGCCAGCAGGCGCTTCTGAACCACGTCAGAGGCCTTGAGCAGTAGCTGGCGGAACATGCGCGGCGGAATGTCGGTGCGCAATCCGACCCGCTCCGCCAGCACCCAGTCCTCGGTCGCGCGCTCGACCAAAGTCGCGAATGCACTGTCCGACAGTCGCGCATTTCGATTGGTCGCGATCGACCGCGCGACCTCGCGGTCGCCGCGCTCGACCAGAATATCCGACAGCGCCTCGCCAATGCCCGCTCGGCTCGACATCGCCAATAGATGCGCCTGGCTCTTGGTCTCCGCGATAAATTTCAAATCCGGCTCGTCGAGCTTGGCTTGCTGAAGCACAGGCGCAGCGATGCTGATTTCATCGCGCTTGGCGAGCGCGCGCACCACTCCGGCCGGCGCATTTGGCACCGGCGCGATCCGGCGCGCGAGTTCCGCCAGCGCCTTGACCTCGATTTGCTCGATCAGGCAGCCGATCACATCGTCGAACACGGCGACATGAGCTTCGTTGAAGCGGTCGGCACTTTCGAGAAACAGGCTGGTGATGCGCCGCAGCGACTCGGCACGCTTCTCCGCCGAGCCGTGCTGGACGACCTCTTCCAATTCCGGAAGTAGCGAGGCCGGCGCGCTCATAAAAGACCTGCAAACGCCTGTTAAATTCGCGGGATCGATGGCTTTACCCAAATTTAAGGGTAGATTCTGAACGAAGAGTTAGCCGGCAAAATGCACGCCGCCCTTGCACCAAACCGGGAAATCGCTATATTTCGTCTCAGTTAATACACCCTCATAACCGAATGGGTTTTGAGAGTGGGTCCCCCCGGACCCGCTCTTTTTTGTTACCGAATGGCCGGAAGTCACGCACTGCAAGACAGCGCGCCGCAAGGCGCCGACCGAGATCAAAGCGAACCGCGGCTGATCGTCGAGCCGGGGCTTGCCGCGCGCGTGGCGGCGATTGCCGAACCGGTCATCGACACACTCGGCTACCGCTTGGTGCGCGTGCGGATCTCAGGCGCCGAAGGCGGCACCGTGCAGATCATGGCGGAGCGGCCGGACGGGACCATGACGGTGGAAGACTGCGAGGCCGTATCGCGCGCGTTGTCGCCGGTGCTCGACGTCGCCGACCCGATCGAACGCGCCTACCGGCTGGAAATCTCCTCGCCCGGCATCGACCGGCCGCTGGTGCGGCGTTCGGATTTCGATCGCTATGCCGGCCAGGTGGTGAAGATCGAGACCGAGATTCCGATCAACGGCCGCAAACGGTTTCGCGGCCTGCTCATCGGCACCGAGGGCGAAGCTGCGCGCGTGCGCCGCGACGAGGCGGGGCCGGACGAGGAAGCGGAGGTGCTGCTTCCGATCGAGGAAATGAGCGAAGCAAAGCTTGTGCTGACCGACGAACTGGTAGCGCAGGCTTTGCGGCGCGAAAAGGCCGCCAAGCGGGAAGCCAAGGCGGCACGCAGAGAAGAACGACATCGGCGGCTCAAGTCCGGCCAGGCCGGAAAGCCCCATCACCAAGGAGACTGAGCTATGGCTGTCAGCGCCAACAGGCTCGAACTTTTGCAGATTGCCGACGCGGTCGCGCGCGAAAAATCGATCGACCGCTCCATCGTCATTACCGCGATGGAAGACGCCATCGCCAAAGCGGCGCGCTCGCGCTACGGCGCGGAAACCGACGTGCATGCCGAGATCGACTCGAAAACCGGCGATCTACGGCTCTCCCGCCACATGCAGGTGGTGGAAACGGTCGAGAACCCCTCCAACGAGATCACGTTCGAAGAAGCGCGAAAGCGTCATCCGGCGGCGCAAGTGGGCGACACCATCGCCGATCCGCTGCCGCCGCTCGAATACGGACGCATCGCCGCGCAATCGGCCAAGCAGGTGATCGTGCAAAAGGTGCGTGAAGCCGAGCGCGACCGGCAATATGCCGAATACAAGGATCGCATCGGCGACATCGTCAACGGCATCGTCAAGCGTGTCGAATACGGCAACGTGGTGGTCGATCTCGGCCGCGGCGAGGCGATCGTGCGGCGCGACGAGATGCTGCCGCGCGAAGTGTTCCGCAACGGCGATCGCATCCGCGCTTATATCTACGACGTGCGGCGCGAGCCGCGCGGCCCGCAGATTTTCCTGTCGCGCACCCATCCGCAATTCACCGCCAAGCTGTTCGCGCAGGAAGTGCCGGAAATCTACGACGGCATCGTCGAGGTGAAGGCGGTCGCGCGCGATCCCGGCTCGCGCGCCAAGATCGCCGTGGTGTCGCGCGATTCCTCGGTCGATCCGGTCGGCGCCTGCGTCGGCATGCGCGGATCGCGCGTGCAGGCGGTGGTGAACGAATTGCAGGGCGAGAAAATCGACATCATCCCCTGGTCGCCGGACATCGCCACCTTCGTGGTGAACGCGCTGGCGCCGGCGGAAGTCGCCAAGGTGGTGCTCGACGAAGACAAGGAGCGCATCGAGGTGGTGGTGCCCGACCAACAGCTTTCGCTTGCCATCGGAAGGCGCGGACAGAACGTGCGGCTGGCGTCGCAACTCACGGGCTGGGACATCGACATCCTCACCGAGCAGGAGGAGTCCGAACGCCGCCATGCCGAGTTCGAGAACCGCACCAAGGTCTTCGTCGAGGCGCTCAATCTCGACGAGGTAGTCGGCCAATTGCTCGCCTCAGAAGGCTTCGGCTCCATCGAGGAACTCGCGCTGGTGGACGAGAAGGAAATCGCCGGCATCGAAGGCTTCGACGAGGAAACCGCGCGCGAATTGCAGGATCGCGCCAGGGAATACATCGCCCAGCAGGAAGCCGAACTCGACGCCAAGCGTCTCGAGTTGGGCGTGGAAGACGCCGTCAAGGACGTGCCGGGCGTCACCACCAGGATGCTGGTCGCGCTCGGCGAGAACGGCGTGAAGACGGTCGAGGATCTGGCCGGCTGTGCCACGGACGATCTGACCGGCTGGACCGAGCGCAAGGACGGCGAGTCCAAGCGTGAACCCGGCTTCTTCGATGGCCTCGATGTCCCGCGCGACGAGGCCGAAGCGCTGATCATGCAGGCGCGGCTCAAGGCCGGCTGGGTGACGGAGGCCGAATTGGCGCCGCCACCTGCAGAAGCAGAGCCGGCGGAAGCCGAGGTGCCACAGGCCTGACGGAGTAGAGCGAACGATGCTGGCGATGACGCAGGATCATGAGCTGGACCGCGGGGCGACGAGCGTCGCGCCGGGGACACAGCGCACCTGCGCGCTTACGCGCAGCCAACAGCCGGTCGAGAACTTGCTCCGCTTCGTGGTCGGCCCCGCCGGCGAGGCAGTGCCCGACATCAAGCGCAAGCTGCCGGGCCGCGGCATCTGGATCACCGCCACGCGGGCGGCTTTGGACGAAGCGGTCAAGCGCCGCGTGTTCGCACGCGGCTTCAAACGCGAGGTGCGCGTCGCAACCGATCTGGCGTCGCAAACCGAGCATCTGATGCAACGCGCAGCGCTCGATGCGCTCTCAATTGCCGGCAAAGCCGGCGCCGTGCTGACCGGTACTGGTCGGGTCGAGGCGGCGATCGCACGGGAAGATATCGTCGCGCTGATCCATGCGGCCGATGCCGCCGCCGACGGCAGACGCAAGCTGAATGCGGCATTGCGCCGCGAAACGGCAGGAAAATCACGTGAAATCGCGCTCATCGACACATTAACCGGTGCGCAATTGGATTTGGCATTGGGCCGCCCAAATGTGGTACATGCAGCGCTGCTTGCCGGGCCCGCAAGCGAGACATTTCTCGCTCGCGCCATGCGCTTAGTGCGCTTTCGGACCGGAAATTCGCCCGAGACGGTTAGCGCCAATGCGCCGGCGGACGGCGCACAAGGATAGAACGCGGAATGAGTGAAACGAAGAACCCTGGCGAAAAGAGATTGAGTGTGGGCGGCGGCAAGCTGACCCTCAAACCACGCACCGAGACGGGCGTGGTGCGCCAGAGTTTCAGCCATGGCCGCAGCAAGCAGGTCGTGGTCGAGAAGGTCAAACGCCGCACGATCGGCGGGCCGGGCGAAGCCAAAGCAGAAGCTGCACCGGCGGCAGCGCCCAAGAAGCGGGCCGCCGCGACAAAGGCAGGCGCCGCCGCTGCCGCCACAGCAACCCCCGCCGCCGAAGCGCCGAAAGCATCCGGCGTTGTGCTGCGCACGCTAACCGAGGAGGAGCGCGTCGCTCGCGCCCATGCGCTGGCGGATTCGCGACTGCGCGAGGCGGAAGAACGCAAGATCGCCGAGGAAGAGGCGAAGGTGCGCGCTAGCCGCGAGGCCGTCGACCGTACCGAGCGCGAGGCCGCGGACGCGCGCAAGCAAGAGGAAGAAGACCGCCGCAAGCACGACGAGGAAACCAAGCGCAAGGCCGGCGAAGTTGCCAAGAAGCGCCTTGGTGAGGACGAAGTCAGGAAACCTGTTCCGGGCCGCTTAACGCTCGAAGCCGAGGAGGAAGAATCGCCGCGCACGTCGCGGCGTCCCGGCGGCGCGCGTCCGGCTGCTGCGCCCCGCCCGGCTCCGCGCGTCGGCGCCGAAAAACAGCGCGGCCGTCTTACGCTGGTCACGGCACTGCGCGCCGACGAGGTGCGCGAGCGTTCCGTCGCATCGTTCCGCCGCCGCACTCAGCGCCTCAAGGGTCACGCCTCGACCGAGCCGAAGGAAAAGCTTGTGCGAGACGTCACCATCCCTGAGGCCATCACCATCCAGGATCTCGCCAACCGCATGACCGAACGCGCGGTGGACGTCATCCGCCTGCTGATGAAGCAGGGTCAGATGGCCACCATCAATGACGTGATCGACGCCGACACCGCCCAGCTGATCGCCGAAGAAATGGGCCATACCGTGCGCCGCGTGGCCGAAGCCGACGTGGAAGAGGGCCTGTTCGATACCGCCGACGATCCGGCTCAACTCGAGCCACGCGCGCCGGTCGTGACCGTCATGGGTCACGTCGACCACGGCAAGACCTCGCTGCTCGACGCTATCCGCTCCGCCGACGTGGTGGCAGGCGAGGCCGGCGGCATCACCCAGCACATCGGCGCCTATCAAGTGACCGCGCCATCCGGCGGCAAAGTCACCTTCATCGATACGCCCGGCCATGCCGCCTTCACGGCGATGCGCGCGCGCGGCGCCAAGGTCACCGACATCGTCGTATTGGTGGTCGCCGCCGATGACGGCGTCATGCCGCAGACGGTGGAAGCAATCCACCACGCCAAGGCGGCGAGGGTTCCGATCATCGTCGCCATCAATAAGATCGACAAACCGGACGCCAGGCCGGAGCGCGTGCGCACCGAACTGCTGCAGCACGAAATCCAGGTCGAATCCATGGGCGGTCAGGTGGTGGACGTGGAAGTGTCCGCCATCAAGAAGACGAACATCGATCGCCTTCTTGAAATGATCAATCTGCAGGCCGAACTCCTCGACCTCAAAGCCGATCCGAGTCGCGCCGCCGAAGGCACGGTGATCGAGGCCAAGCTCGATCGCGGGCGCGGCCCGGTGGCGACCGTGCTGGTGCAGCGCGGCACGCTCAAGCCCGGCGATATCGTCGTCGCCGGCGCGGAATGGGGCCGCGTGCGCGCACTGGTGTCGGATACCGGCGAAACGGTGCAGAGCGCGGGGCCGTCTTCGCCGGTCGAAGTGCTCGGCTTCTCCGGACTGCCCGAGGCCGGCGATCGGCTGGCGGTGGTCGACAACGAAGCGCGCGCGCGCGAAGTGACCGATTACCGCGCCCGCCAGAAGCGCGAAAAAATGGCGGCGCGCGCGACCGGCATGCGCGGCTCGCTCGAGCAGATGATGGCGCAGGCCAAAACCGCCGGCCGCAAGGAATTCCCGCTGGTGATCAAGGCCGACGTGCAAGGCTCGCTGGAAGCAATCATCGGCGCGCTCGACAAGCTCGGCACCGATGAGGTCGCCGCGCGCGTGTTGCATGCCGGCGTCGGCGGCATTTCCGAGTCGGACGTAACTCTCGCCGAGGCGTCGGGCGTTCCGATCATCGCCTTCAACGTGCGCGCCAACAAGGAAGCGCGTGAAGCGGCCGAGCGCGCCGGCATCGAAATTCGCTACTACAACATCATCTACGATCTGGTCGATGACGTGAAACAGGCGATGTCCGGCCTGCTGGCGCCGACGCTGCGCGAGACCATGCTGGGCAACGCGCAGATCCTGGAGATCTTCAAGGTCTCCAAGGTCGGCAGCGTGGCGGGCTGCCGCGTCACCGACGGCACCGTGGAGCGCGGCGCCAATGTGCGGCTGATCCGCGACAACGTGGTGATCCACGAGGGCAAGCTCAGCCAACTCAAACGCTTCAAGGACGACGTGCGCGAAGTTAGCTCGGGCATGGAATGCGGCATGGCCTTCGAGAACTACCAGGACATGCGGCAAGGCGACGTGATCGAATGCTACCGGGTGGAGACGATTCAACGCAGTCTGTGAGTCCAATTCTCACGGCTACGGATTTAGGAACGCCCCACCATTTCCACTGTCATGCCCGGGTTTGGCCCGGGCATCCCGCTTAGGGACGTACTGCCCGCCTAATCGGGATGGCCGGGACAAGCCCGGCCATGACGAATGCACTTTTCGGATTGCTATGACGCGCAAGAAAAGTCACCGCGACAGCGGCCCCAACGCCTCGCAGCGCCAACTGCGCGTCGGCGAACTGGTACGCCACGCCATCGCCGAGATGCTGACGCGCGGCGATGTGCACGATCCCGTCATCGAGGGTCATCTCATCACCGTGCCGGAAGTGCGCATGAGCGCCGACCTGCGGCTCGCCACCATCTATGTGATGCCACTCGCCGGCCGCGACGCCGGCGAGGTGGTCGCCGCCTTCGAGCGCCACAAGAAATTCCTGCGCGCCGAGATCGCCCACCGCATCAATCTGAAATTCGCACCCGATATCCGCTTCCGCGTCGACGAGCGTTTCGACGAGGCCGAGCGCATCGACAAACTATTGCGCTCTCCGGCGGTCGCGCGCGATTTGGCAAAGGACGATGATGAGTAACGGCACCGACGAGCTTTCATTGCCGGCCGCACCGGCGGCCGCGGAGCCCCGTCCGCGAAAGCAGCAATTCCGGCGCGAGAAGCGCGACGTGCACGGCTGGGTGGTGCTCGATAAGCCGGTCGGCATGACGTCGACCCACGCCGTCGGCATCATCAAGCGGCTGTTCACCGCCAAGCGCGCCGGCCACGCCGGCACGCTCGATCCGCTCGCTTCCGGCTGCCTGCCGATCGCTTTGGGAGAGGCCACAAAGACGGTTCCCTTCGTGATGGACGGCCGCAAGCTCTACCGCTTCACGGTGCGCTGGGGCGAGGAACGCGATACCGACGATGCCGAAGGCCGGGCGATCGCTACCAGCGACCGGCGGCCGGCCCCTGAGGCCCTCCGGGCGCTGCTGCCGTCTTATCTCGGTGTCATCCAGCAGGTGCCGCCGCGCTATTCCGCTATCAAGGTCGCGGGCGAGCGCGCCTACGACCTTGCGCGCGACGGCGAGACGGTCGAGCTCAAGGCCCGTCCCGTGGAAATCGCCCGATTGGAACTCGTTGAAACCCCCGACCCCGACCATGCCGTGCTGGAGGCCGAATGCGGCAAAGGCACCTATGTTCGGGCGCTCGCCCGCGACCTCGGGCGCGCTTTGGGCTGTTTCGGCCATGTTTGTGCCCTGCGGCGGGTCGCGGTCGGCCCGTTCGGCGAAGAAACCATGATTTCACTGGAACAATTGGAGGCCGTGTGCCATAGAGCCGCCGCCGGCGAGGCAAGCCTCGCCGACGCGCTCATGCCCGTAGAGACCGCGCTGGACGACATCCCGGCGCTGGCCGTCAGCGGGCCTGATGCGGCAAGGCTCCACCGGGGCCAAGCCGTTTTGTTGCGCGGACGGGACGCTCCCAATTTCCGCGGCACGGTCTATGTCACGGCGGCGGGCCGGTTGGTGGCCTTAGCCGAAGTGGATCGTGGCGAAATCGTCCCCAAGCGCGTGTTCAACCTGGCCGGGCTGATGGGCAGTGCCGGCGCCAAGAAAGGATAGCCGATGTCGGTAACCACGGCCCGCAAGGCCGAAGTCATCAAGGAATTCGCCAAGAAGGCCGGCGACACCGGGTCGGCCGAAGTACAGGTGGCGATCCTGTCCGAGCGCATCAACAATCTCACCGAGCATTTCAAGGCCCACGCCAAGGATAACCATTCCCGGCGCGGGTTGCTCAAGATGGTGAGCCAACGCCGTACGTTGCTCGATTATCTGCGGCGCAGCAACGAGGCGAGTTACAAGGCTTTGATCGAGAAGCTCGGCATCCGCCGATAGTTTTGTACCGCGCGGGGCACATGGCCCGGCGCGTTTCGTGAAGCGGATGCGAAGGTCGCGTCCGCTGTTTCAGCCCCGGCGGCGATGGGCGCTGCCGGTGACACGCGAGAGGCGACAAGGATCGCCCCGCAACAAGGCAAGGTTCGAAACGCCATGGCA
Source organism: uncultured Alphaproteobacteria bacterium (assembly GCA_963727555.1). Lineage (GTDB taxonomy): Bacteria > Pseudomonadota > Alphaproteobacteria > Rhizobiales > Xanthobacteraceae > Pseudolabrys. The sequence goes on from CAVSGT010000010.1 coordinate 129,108, forward strand.
GGATCGCCGGATGTTGTTCGCAGTCCGCTTTCGCGGAAACGCGCGACAGCCTCTCGCCGTCTTGCTCATGGCTTTCGGGGCGCGCCTGAAAACCATGAGAGAATGACACAATGTTCGATATGCATCGAGTTCAACTCGATTGGGGCGGGCGCAAGCTCACCCTAGAAACCGGCAGGATGGCGCGGCAAGCCGATGGCGCCGTGCTCGCCACCTACGGTGAGACCACCGTCCTCGCCACCGCAGTGGCGGCGAAGCAGCCGCGCGAAGGCGTCGACTTCCTGCCGCTGACCGTCGATTACCAGGAGAAATTCTACGCCGCCGGCCGCATTCCCGGGGGTTATTTCAAGCGCGAAGGCCGGCCGACCGAGAAGGAGACGCTGGTCTCCCGCCTCATCGACCGACCGGTCCGGCCGCTGTTTGCCGATGGCTGGCGCTGCGAGACGCAGGTGATCATCACCACGCTGTCGCACGATCTCGAAAACGATCCCGACATTCTGGCGATGATCGCATCTTCGGCGGCGCTCACGCTATCGGGTGCGCCGTTCATGGGTCCGATCGGCGCCGCGCGCGTCGGCTTCATCAACAACGAATACGTGCTCAACCCGCAGCTCGACGAGATGACCGAGAGCCATCTCGACCTGGTCGTGGCCGGCACCAACGATGCGGTGCTGATGGTGGAATCGGAAGCCAAGGAGCTGTCGGAAGAGATCATGCTGGGCGCGGTGATGTTCGGCCACCGGCATTTCCAGCCGGTGATCGAGGCGATCATCAAGCTCGCGGAAAAAGCGGCGAAGGAACCGCGCGATCACGAGATCGCCGACAATTCGGCGCTCGAAAAGGAAATGCTCGGGCTGGTCGAGAAGGACCTGCGCGCGGCCTATTCGATCCCGCAGAAGCTGGAGCGGCAGAACGCCGTCGCCGCCGCCAAGGCAAAGGTCATTGAGCACTATTTCCCCGGCGGCACCGACAATCCTGTGCACACCAAGCTCGGTATCGGTGGCGTGTTCAAGGAGCTCGAAGCCAAGATCGTGCGCTGGAACGTGCTGGACACCAGCAAGCGCATCGACGGCCGCGATCTCTCGACCGTGCGTCCGATCGTGGCGGAAGTCGGCGTGCTGCCGCGCGCGCACGGCTCGGCGCTGTTCACCCGCGGCGAGACCCAGGCACTGGTCGTCGCCACTCTCGGCACCGCCGAGGACGAGCAGTTCATCGACGCGCTGCAGGGAACCTACAAAGAGACCTTCCTGCTGCACTATAACTTCCCGCCCTACTCGGTCGGCGAAACCGGACGCATGGGCGGCACCAAGCGGCGTGAAATCGGCCACGGCAAGCTTGCCTGGCGCGCGATCCACCCGCTGCTGCCGACCGCGCTTGAGTTCCCCTACACCATCCGCGTCGTCTCCGAGATCACGGAGTCGAACGGCTCTTCGTCGATGGCGACGGTGTGCGGCTCTTCGCTGGCGCTGATGGACGCGGGCGTGCCCTTAAAACGGCCGACCGCCGGCATCGCCATGGGGCTGATCCTGGAAGACAAGCGCTACGCCGTGCTGTCCGACATCCTCGGCGACGAGGATCATCTCGGTGACATGGACTTCAAGGTGGCCGGCACCGAGCACGGCGTTACCTCGCTACAGATGGATATCAAGATCGCCGGCATCACCGAGGAGATCATGAAGGTGGCGCTCGGCCAGGCCAAGGACGGCCGTCTGCACATCCTCGGTGAAATGGCCAAGGCGCTGACCGCGGCGCGCGCGGAGCTCGGCGAGCACGCCCCGCGCATCGAGATGTTCAAGATCCCGACCGACAAGATCCGCGAAGTGATCGGCACCGGCGGCAAGGTGATCCGCGAGATCGTCGAGAAGACCGGCGCCAAGATCAATATCGAGGACGACGGCTCGGTGAAGGTGGCTTCCGCTTCGGGCAAGTCGATCAAGGCGGCGATCAACTGGATCAAGTCGATCGCCTCCGATCCTGAGCCCGGCCACATCTACGAGGGCACGGTCGTCAAGGTCATGGACTTCGGCGCCTTCGTGAACTTCTTCGGCGCCAAGGACGGGCTGGTGCACATCAGCCAACTCGCGCCGCGCCGGGTGAACAAGGTCACCGACGTGGTCAAGGAAGGCGACAAGGTGAAGGTGAAGCTGCTCGGCATGGACGAGCGCGGCAAAGTGCGCCTGTCGATGAAGGCGGTCGATCAGGCGACCGGCGAGGACCTGGAAGCCAAGCAAAAGGCCGAGGGCGAGCAGCCGCAGGCGGCCGGTGGCGACGCCGCGGAGTAAGCTTCCTCATCGTCAAACCACAAAGGGCGGCCCATGTGGCCGCCCTTTTTAAGGCGCCCTGCCAAGATCCCACAGGCGTAGCTGCAATATCGTGCGCAGCTTGATACGTTCACACGCATTCTCTTTGGTAGGACGCGTTGAATCGCCGGGTATTCCGATCCAAGTGACAGTCTTCCTGGTCTTGTCCCAGTTCAGTTGGAATTTTTTCCGGCCCACGCGTATGTCAAATGCAATGTCTTTGTCAGTGGCACGCCGAACAGTGCCTGGATAGATGGCGATGCCCAGGTCTTCGTGAGCCACCTTCTTTGATTGAAGATCGAACGTAAAATAGTACACCTGCCCCAGGTCGGAGCATCTCAGCGAAAACAGTTTCTTATAATCCGGTGAATAGCCGATGTCCTCAATTCTTGAGAGCGGCGTTCGTACACCGACGACTTTGCAGTCGTGTATCATCACGGGCCGCACGTCACCAACGAACCCCGCCCAGACCATACGCATGCGGTGGGGCTCAAATGTCATGTCGATCTTTCCATCGTCACCCGTGATTTCGAACTTAATTTGACCAGCTTTCAATTCTTGGACGTCACCGCGGTAAAGACTGTGCAAATCGCTCTCGAAGGCAACGTGCTTGGTTTCGAGATCGAACGTCACAAAATAGGTTGCGCGCAGCTTGCTGTCCGAGCAGCGGATTGAAGTTGGCTCGGCGACAGCGGCGGAGCACGTCCCTAGCGCAACTAGCACCAAAATCGCCCAACGTAACATGTGAGCTTCCTCACTTTTCAATCAGCTTTTTTGCCGGTCCTGATTCGCTCAGGATGACGAATCGAAGCAACAGAAAGGGCGGCCATCTCGGCCGTCCTACTTGTTGGGCTTATTGGGCGGCCTGCAACTCCGCCGTCGGCGACGCAGGCCCGCGCGGCGCCAACGTCGCTTTCACGATCTCGCCCAATGCGGCGAAATCCTGCTTGCGCGGCGAGGTACGCCGCCAGGCCAGGCCCACCGTACGCGCCGGCTGTGGCTCGCGAAAGCGCAAGAGCTTCACGCGCCAATCGCGTACTTCCACGTCGGTTGCCACCTCCGGCAACAGCGTCACGCCGTAGCCGTTCGCCACCATCTGCATCACCGTCGCGAGCGAGGTCGCGCCCAATCCGGCGGGCGCGTCGCGACTTGATGCATTAAGTTTTGGCGCGGCGCAGAAAGCGAGCGCCTGGTCGCGCAGGCAATGCCCCTCCTCCAGCAGGATCAGCTGGCGCTGATCGACGTCCTCGACGCTCACGCGCCCGCGCTTGGCGAGCGGCTCGCCGGCCGGCACCGCCAGCAGGAAGGCGTCCTCGAACAGCCGCAGCGTCTCGACGTCTGCACCGTCCGCCGGCAACGCCAGCATTACGCAGTCGAGGTCGCCGCCGGAGAGCTCGTCGAGCAGTATCTTGGTCTGCGTCTCGCGCACTTCCAATCGCAGCAGCGGGTAAGCCGCCTGCAGCCGCGGCAGCACGCGCGGCAGGATGTAAGGCGCCAGCGTCGGAATGATGCCGAGGCGCATTTGTCCGCTCAGCAAGCCGCGGTGGCGGGCGAAATCGACGAGATCGCGGGTGGCGGCGAGGATGTGCTCGGCGCGCTGCGCCACGTCCAGCCCGGTGTCGGTGACCACGACCTCGCCGGGCCGCCGCTCGATCAGGTCGGCACCAAGCTCGCGCTCGAGCTGCTGGATTTGCATCGACAGCGCCGGCTGGGTGACCGCGCAATCCTCAGCCGCCCGGCCGAAATGCCGATGGCGCGTGAGCGAGGCCAAATAACGCAATTGGCGCAAGGTGATCATGCCGATAAGATAGTCTTATCACCAGGGCCAATCAATACGATTGGACCTGATTGGAACAGCTCCATATAAGCGCAGCAAACGCGGGGCTATCCGCCGCGCGAAGTCTCAGTGGAGGACAGATTCATGGACGCAAAGACGGACAAGAACGCGGGCCAATGCCCCTTCATGCACCACACGACTGTTGGCGTGAGGTCCAGCCGTGACTGGTGGCCGAACCAGTTGAACCTCAAGATGCTCCACCGGAACTCCTCGCTGTCCGATCCGATGGGCAAGGCATTCAACTACGCGGAGGCGTTCAAGAAGCTCGACTACAAAGCCCTGAAGCAGGACCTCACCGCGCTGATGACGGACTCGCAGGAGTGGTGGCCGGCCGACTTCGGCCACTACGGGCCGCTGTTCATCCGCATGGCATGGCACAGCGCGGGCACCTACCGCATCGGCGACGGCCGCGGCGGCGCCGGAGCCGGCCAGCAGCGCTTCGCGCCACTCAATAGTTGGCCGGACAACGTGAATCTCGACAAGGCGCGTCGGCTGCTGTGGCCGATCAAGCAGAAATACGGCGACAAAATTTCCTGGGCCGACCTGATGATCCTCGCCGGCAACGTCGCGCTGGAGTCGATGGGCTTCAAGACCTTCGGCTTTGCCGGCGGGCGCGCCGATGTCTGGGAGCCTGACGAAGACACCTACTGGGGCGCCGAGGACACCTGGCTTGGCGACAAGCGCTACTCGGGTGACCGCGATCTCGAGAATCCTCTCGCCGCCGTGCAGATGGGTCTGATCTACGTCAACCCGGAAGGTCCGAACGGCAATCCGGACCCGCTCGCGGCCGCTATCGACATCCGCGAGACTTTCGCCCGCATGGCCATGAACGACGAGGAAACCGTCGCGCTCATCGCCGGCGGCCACACCTTCGGCAAGGCCCATGGCGCCGGCGATGCGGCGCTTCTAAGCCCTGAGCCCGAAGCCGCCGGCCTCGAACTGCAAGGCCTCGGATGGAAGAGCAGCTTTGGCAGCGGCATGGGCGATGACACGATGGGCGGTGGCCCGGAAGTCACCTGGACCACGACGCCGACCAAGTGGAGCAACAACTTCTTCGAGAACCTGTTCGGCTACGAATGGGAACTGACCAAGAGCCCGGCCGGTGCGCAGCAGTGGGTGGCGAAGGACGCCCCGGAATCGATCCCGTATGCGCAGGACAAATCCAAGCATCGCAAGCCGACCATGCTGACCACCGACCTCTCCTTGCGGTTCGATCCTGCCTACGAAAAGATTTCAAGGCGCTTCTATGAGAACCCGGATCAATTCGCGGACGCGTTTGCCCGCGCGTGGTTCAAGCTGGTCCACCGCGACATGGGCCCACGCGCACGCTATCTCGGCCCGGAGGTTCCCGCGGAAGAGTTGCTGTGGCAGGACCCCGTCCCCGCAGTCGATCACAAGCTGATCGACGCCAAGGACATCGTTGCACTCAAGGGCAAGATCCTCGCATCGGGATTGTCTATCTCCCAACTGGTCTCGACCGCTTGGGCCTCAGCAGCAAGCTTCCGCGGCTCCGACAAACGCGGTGGGGCGAACGGGGCGCGTATCCGCCTCAGCCCCCAGAAGGATTGGGAGGTCAACCAGCCTGCCGAACTGGCGAAGGTGCTGAAAACCCTTGAGGGGATCCAGAAGGCGTTCAACGACGGCGCGTCCGGCGGCAAGAAGGTTTCGCTGGCCGACCTGATTGTCCTCGGCGGTTGCGCAGCCATCGAAAAGGCCGCGAAGAACGCCGGGCAAGACGTGCAGGTTCCCTTCGCGCCGGGCCGCACGGATGCGTCGCAAGAGCAGACCGACGTCGATTCCTTCGCCCCGCTCGAGCCGGTCGCCGACGGGTTCCGCAACTACCAAAAAGCCAAATACGCCGTAACGGGAGAAGAGCTGCTGATCGACAAGGCGCAGCTCCTGACCCTGACCGCACCTGAGATGACGGTTCTCATCGGCGGCCTGCGCGTCTTGGGTGCGAACCACGGGCAGTCCCAACACGGTGTCCTCACCAAGCGGCCGGAGACGCTCACCAACGACTTCTTCGTCAACCTGCTCGACATGGGCACGGTGTGGAAGGCGACCTCGGAAGACGACGATGTGTTCGAGGGGCGCGACCGCAAAACAGGTAAACCGAAGTGGACCGGCACCCGTGTCGACCTCGTCTTCGGTTCGAACTCGCAGCTCCGGGCGCTCGCTGAAGTCTATGGCTCCGGCGACGCGCAGAAGAAGTTCGTGGCCGACTTTGTGGCGGCGTGGACCAAGGTCATGAACGCCGATCGCTTCGACCTTGCGTGATCGCTGCAGGCGGCCGAGTAACCGCTAACGCACGCACCAACTGCAAGCGGCCGGGAATTTTCCCCGGCCGTTTTCATCCTGTAAAAATCCGAGCGGCCGCGCCTTTTCGCACCGAAGGGTTTGCCGGCAAGCGATGCCAGCGGCGCGTGTCGGGCCTGCAGCAGCCGCCGAAGCGATAGGCAACATCCGGCCCGACTGCACAATTATTGACCACACCGCAGGCACTGCATCCCTCATTTCAGCTTCTTGCCATCGGGATCATTGCAAGCTGACGCAAGACGGGCCCGATCCCGTGGCATGTCCCTTGCAGCCCTCATCTCCCGTCAGAACTCATTATTGCGAGACCAGGGAGAGCAAGTGATGTGTAAGGGCGACGACGCAACCTGCCCGCATTTCGAGAAGCACCGGCAGGAATTCCTTGAAACGATGGATCATGAGCGGCGCGCGTTTATGAAGAGCGCCTTTGTCGCGGCGGGCGGCGCGGCAACGCTGGGGGCGGGCGGCCTGTCACTGGTTACCCCGACCATGGCGGCGGCGGCCAAAGCCAAGCAGCCTATGAAGCCGAGCTATCATCATCTCCCCGCTTCCGCCGAGACGGTGCACTGGGGTTATTTCAGCAAGCTGCTCAAGCCGCAGATGGAAGTCGAGTCCGGCGACTACGTGACCATCGAGGCGTTGACGCACCACGCCAATGACGATGCCGATCGGATGGTCAAAGGCGATCCCGGCGCGGAAAGCGTCTATTACTGGACCAAAGACAAGAAGAACGTGAACCGCCGCGGCGCCGGCCCGATGGACGCCTCCATCCATGGCCGCGGCGCCGGCGAAGGCTTCGGCGTGCACATTTGCACCGGTCCGGTCTATGTGAAAGGGGCGGAACCCGGCGACGTGCTCGAAGTGCGCATTCTCGACGTTAAGCCGCGTCCATGCGCCAATCCCGACCATGTCGGCAAGTCGTTCGGCAGCAATGCCGCCGCCTGGTGGGGCTACCAATACAAGGACCTGCTGACCGAGCCGAAGCCGCGCGAAGTCATCACCATCTACGAACTCGACACCGCGGGCGACCGCAACTGGGCCAAAGCGGTCTATAACTTCCAATGGGTTCCGCAGACCGATCCGTTCGGCGTCGTGCACAAGATCATCGATTACCCGGGCGTGCATGTCGACCACAGCACCATCAAAAAGAACTACGGCGTTCTGAAAAATATCCGGGTCCCGATCCGACCGCATTTCGGCGTCGTCGCACTGGCCCCGAAAGAAGCGGACATCGTTGATTCAATTCCGCCCGGCTATTTCGGCGGCAACATGGACAATTGGCGCATCGGCAAAGGCGCCACCATGTACTATCCGGTCGCCGTCGAAGGCGCGCTTTTTTCGGTCGGCGATTCACACGCCTCGCAAGGCGATTCCGAGCTCTGCGGCACCGCCATCGAATGCTCGCTCACCGGTACCTTCCAGCTCATCGTGCACAAGAAGGCCGATCTGGCCGGCTCGGCGCTCGAAGGTCTCGACTTCCCGATGCTGGAGACCAAGGACGACTGGCTCGTGCACGGCTTCACCTACGCCAACTATCTCAAGGACCTGGGGCCGAAGGCGCAATCCGAGATCTACTCGAAGTCGTCGGTGGACGGCGCCATGCGCGACGCTTTCCGCAAGATGCGCCAGTTCCTCATGCATGCCAAAGGCCTGACCGAAGACGAGGCCATTTCGCTCATGTCGGTCGGCGTCGATTTCGGCATCACCCAGGTCGTCGACGGCAATTGGGGCGTGCACGCCATCATCAAGAAGGAAATCTTCGCGGGCGCTTAAAGGCGATTGCACCGGCGGGAGTCCTCAGGCGACGATCCGCCGGTCGCAAGATCGAGAACGGGCCGGACGGAGTTGCTCCGTCTGGCTTCGCCGTAGCCAAATCGACTTTATTCGCCGTTGTTATCCACCTTGCCGCCAGCCTCTCTGAGCGCGTCGGGCTGCGGCATGGCGAAGACGTTGTAGCCTGAATCGACAAAATGCACTTCCCCGAGAGCTTACGTGCCCAAGTTGCGCAACTGATTGGAGGGAATTGTTTCCCATTTGACAAGTCCTGCTCGAGCCAGTTTGGTCGGAAACCGGGGAAAGGCACTTATTTTGATAAGTCATATCTTATAATATAGCTTTATTTTAATAGGATATATCTTATTGAAATATTCATAAATAATAGGCTATAACTTATCGCATGAAGGACGCGATACGCCATCTCGATAGACGCTTTGCCACTTTCCGCGCACTGGGAGAAACCCCGCGGCCCCCAAAGGGATGGGTCCGCGCGATACGCGATGCCCTCGGCATGACGACAGCACAGCTCGGACAACGCTTGGGCGTATCGCAGCCCCGAGTAGTCGAGATCGAACAAGGCGAGGTGAGCGGAAGCATAACACTGAATACGTTACAACGCATAGCCGAGGCGTTGGGCTGCCGTCTCGCATACACGCTAATACCGGAGAGGCCGTTGGAGGAAACTGTTCGCCAACGCGCAGAGAAACTCGCTCAAGAAAAACTCACCGCCGTCGAACAAAACATGCGCCTTGAAGATCAATCTGTAGAAGACAAGACGGCGAGTAGTGACATGCTTCAGCAATTTATCGACGTACTGCTAAAGCATCCTGCGCGCCTCTGGGACGAAAATGATCGGCATCTTTGATGCAGTTAAGAATGCGACGCCGCTATCGCCCAAAGAACGGGACGGCCTTATTCCGACACACATCACTTTACGCTCAGAACTAAATGAACTTGAACAAAAGAATATCGCGCAAGCGGACAGTTGGGCTTTCCTTCGCAAACGAAACGTACTCGACGAAAATTTCCTTAATGGCCTGCACCGAAGAATGCTTAGAGATGTTTGGCGATGGGCTGGAGAATATCGCAAGACTGAGAAGAATTTAGGCGTTTTACCCCACCTCATCCAACCGGGCGTCTATCAAATCATCGGCGATATGCGTTTTGCATCTCAGCAAAAGTCCTTTGAACCGGACGAATTAGCACTTCGGCTTTCACATCGATTGGTAGCCGTACATCCGTTTGCTAACGGAAATGGTCGCTGGTCACGGCTGGTGGGCGACTTGATGATTGTGAAGCAGGGCGGCAAGCGGTTTACGTGGGGGAGCGCCAACCTTCAGACGGAAGGCAAGGATAGGGACCAGTATATTGAGGCCCTTAGAGCCGCGGATAATCACGACTATGAACCGCTAATCAAGTTCGCGCGCTCGTAACGTCTACAGCCAGTGCTTTACAATTTACTCAATAGGACAGGATAGACTGACTCGCGCCTACGCGGGGATGGTAATCGTCACTTATTCGCCGTTGTTATCCACCTTGCCGCCAGCCTCTCTGAGCGCGTCGGGCTGCGGCATGGCGATGACGTTGTAGCCGGAATCGACGAAATGCACTTCTCCGGTGACTCCGCTCGATAAATCCGACAGCAGATAAAGCCCGGCGCCACCCAATTCATCGAGCGTCACGCCGCGCCCGAGCGGGGAATACTTCTGCTGGAAGGCGAACATATAGCGCGCATCGCCGATGCCGGCGCCGGCCAGCGTGCGGATCGGTCCGGCGGAGATGGCGTTGACGCGGATCTTCTGCAACCCGAAATCGACCGCCAGATAGCGCACGGATGCCTCCAGCGCCGCCTTGGCGACACCCATCACGTTGTAATTCGGCATCGCGCGCTCACCGCCGTTATAGGTGAGCGTCAGCATGGCGCCGCCATTCGGCATCAGCGCGGCGGCGCGCTTGGCCGCCTCAGTGAAGGCGTAGCAGGAGATCACCATGGTGCGGATAAAATTCTCGCGCGTGGAATCCGCGTAGCGACCCTTGAGCTCGTTCTTGTCGGAGAACGCTATGGCGTGCACCAGAAAATCGAGCGCGCCCCATTGCTTGCCGATCTCGGCGAACACGCCGTCGACCGAGGCAATATTTTCGACATCGCACGGCAACACCAAGGACGAGCCGGCGGCTTGCGCTAGCGGCTTCACGCGTTTGGCCAAAGATTCGCCCTGGTAGGTAAAGGCGAGTTCTGCGCCGTGCGCCGCCAAGGTCTTGGCAATGCCCCAGGCGATCGAATGGTCGTTGGCGACCCCCATCACGAGGCCGCGCTTGCCCTCCATGAGCCGGCCGTGCGGCGCGTTCTGCTCATCGACCATGGTGGCGAGCCTGCGCTGAAGGCCATGTATGGTCGAGGGCGATAAGGGCTTGTTCATGCCTGTGATCCGGCCGAATCGAGCGGCGCGCGGGTTTTCGGTCTATGGCGCGCGGACGACAGTCGGATGACGGGGCGGCGCACGGCCTGCCCCATGTGACCCGGGCGATCATGCATCCAGCCGCTTGAACACGACCGAAGCGTTGGTGCCGCCGAAGCCGAACGAATTCGACAGCACGGCGCCGAGCGCGACATTGTCGCGGCGTTCGCGCACGATCGGCATGTCGGCAAAGGCGGGATCGAGGTTCTCGATATTGGCGCTCTCGCAGATGAAGCCGTTGCGCATCATCAGCAGCGAGTAGATCGCCTCTTGCGCGCCGGCGGCGCCGAGCGAGTGACCGCTGAGCGACTTGGTCGCCGAAATCGGCGGCGCCTTGGCGCCGAACACTTCGCGGATCGCCTCGATCTCCTTGAGATCGCCGACCGGCGTGGCGGTCGCATGCGGATTGATGTAGTCGATCGGCGCCTTGACGGTCTCGAGCGCCAACTTCATGCAGCGCACCGCACCCTCGCCCGACGGCGCCACCATGTCATAGCCGTCGGAAGTGGCGCCGTAGCCGGCGACTTCGGCATAGATTTTTGCGCCGCGCGCCTTGGCGTGCTCGAGTTCTTCCAGCACCAGCACGCCGGCGCCACCGGCAATAACGAAGCCGTCGCGATTCTTGATCGTAGGCGCGTGAGGCCTTCTGCGGCGTGTCGTTGAATTTCGACGACATCGCGCCCATGGCGTCGAACAGGCTCGACAGGGTCCAGTCCAGCTCTTCCGAGCCGCCGGCAAACACCATGTCCTGCTTGCCCCACTGGATCAACTCGGCGCCGTTACCGATGCAGTGGTTGGAAGTCGCGCAGGCAGACGAGATCGAATAATTCACGCCCTTGATCTTGAACCAGGTGGCAAGCGTCGCCGAGGCGGTGGACGACATTGCCTTTGGCACGGCAAACGGACCGATGCGCTTGGGCGAGCCTTTTTCGCGCGTGATGTCGGCGGCCTCGACAATCACACTGGTCGATGGGCCGCCCGAGCCCATGACAATGCCGGTGCGCGGATTGGAAATATCTTTTTCCTCGACGCCGGCGTCGAGGATCGCTTGGTCCATCGCGACGTGATTCCATGCCGCGCCCGGTCCGAGGAAACGCATGGCGCGACGGTCCACCGATCCGGCCGGATCAAGCGTCGGCATGCCTTGCACCTGGCAGCGAAAGCCGTGCTTGGCGAATGCCTCTGCGTGCGTGATGCCGGATTTCGCCTCGCGCAGGCTTACCAAGACTTCCTGCGTATTGTTGCCGATGGATGAGACGATCCCCATCCCGGTGACGACGACTCGTCTCATGGCCGCTTATCCTCACTCAGCCGCGCGGTGTCGATGATTGGGCCATAGATGGGCCGTCCCCGGCAACCGTGCAACCGCGCGATTCGGCTCAAGCGCCGGTCGGCTGCAGCATTTCGTCCTGCTTGAACAGGCCGACCTTGAGGTCGCTGGCGCGATAAATCACGTTGCCGTCCGCCGACAGCCAGCCATCGGCAATGCCGAGCACCAGCTTTGAGCGCATTACACGCTTGAAGTCTATGCCGTAGATGACTTTTTTAACCGTCGGCAGCACTTGGCCGGAGAACTTCAATTCACCCAAACCCAATGCGCGGCCTTTGCCGGGCGCACCGAGCCAGCCGAGGAAGAAGCCGACCAATTGCCACAGCGCGTCGAGGCCGAGGCATCCCGGCATGACCGGATCGCCCTTGAAATGGCAAAGAAAGAACCAGAGGTCGGGCTTCACGTCGAGCTCGGCGCGGATCAAGCCTTTGCCATGCTCGCCGCCTTGTTCCGAAATCTCGGTGATGCGATCGAACATCAGCATCGGCGGCAAAGGCAATTGCGCATTGCCCGCACCGAATAGTTCTCCGCGCCCGCAGGCGAGCAAATCCTCATACTCGAAGCTGTGACGCCGCTCGTCCATTGGCGTTGCGCTCTCGCTGACTGGGCCCGGCTGTATCCCCATGGCCGAATTCGTAACATAACGCGGCTAGCCGGCAAAGACGGCCGCGACGGGCTCAAGGGACATCGTCCTGCCGAAAAGGCGCGACAAATTGGCTTTTCCGCGTTCTTGCGAAAGAGTTGCATCTAGGCCGCCAATGCGTATATGTTTCAAATGAAACGGTTTCAAGCTGGCCGGCTAAGCGAGGCCGGCCGATAGGCGTAAAGATGGCACAGACAACGCGCACCATGGTGCTGCCGGCGGTTAGGCCGACCGCCCCGCCAGCCGCGCATGGGGTGGACCTGACGGGCTGCCCTTGGCACGATGTGAAGGCGATGTTGCGTGAGGTCGGCTTGCGCCCGACCCGTCAGCGCATGGCGCTCGGCTGGATCCTGTTCGGCAAAGGCGACCGCCACCTCACCGCGGAAATGCTCTACGAGGAGGCAAGCCGCGCCAAAGTACCGGTGTCGCTGGCGACCATCTACAATACGCTGCACCAGTTCACCGAGGTTGGTCTGCTGCGCCAGGTCGCGGTCGACGGCTCCGCCAAAGCCTATTTCGACACCAATGCCACCGCCCATCATCACTTCTTTGTCGAGGGCTCGGATGAGCTGCTCGATATTCCGGTCTCTGACGTCATCGTCGGCAAGACGCCGACACCGCCGGAAGGCTATGAGATCGCGCGCGTGGATGTGGTGGTGCGCTTAAAGCGCAAGGAGTGAGCGCCTACTCCACCTTCTCGTTCGGATAGGCGCCCCACAGCCGGTCTTGCCGGATCCAGCCGTCGAAATTCTTGCCCGAAAATTCGCACCAGTTGCCGGTGCAGGATTTCAACGTCCCCAGCACGCCGGATTGCAGGCGGGCCACGATCGTCGCTTTGGCATCCGCGCTGCCATAAAGCGGCACCAGCGACGCCGTTGAGCTTGGGCACCACCACCGCGGTGCGCTTGCCCGACAATAGCGAGTGGTAGACCCAGCCCTCCGCACCCTCCCAATCGCGGATGCGCCGCCAATTCTCGAACTCGGCGGTGATCTCCACCGGCATGCCGGCGCGGGTATAGATCCAGCGCACGTCCTGATCTTTGTTGGGACCGGACCGCACATTGACGCGATCGGCTTTCAGGCTGACGAAACGCGGCAGCGGCAAACCGCTCACCGAGCCGGTGGCAATGGCGGTATCGCTGCCGCCGCGCGCAGCCGGAGCGGCGCCGGCCGCGCTCAAGGCCACAAGCGCGCTGGCGGCGATCCATGCGGTACGCCGGAGGGTCCGAAAGCTTTGTCTTGTCACGGCCATCTGCTAGGAGAGATTGTGTTTAACGCCACGGGTAGCGCGAATGCAAGGCGCGCAGTGTGGGTGAGCACGGTTAATGAGGCCTAAATCGGCAGCGCAAGCGGCGATATAACGCGGCGCCGATGCGGCGGGGCAAGGGATAATGCCGAAGACCAAGAAACCGGTGGTCGTCGTCACGCGCAAGTTGCCTGACAGCATCGAATTGCGGATGCGGGAACTTTTCGACGCGCGCCTCAATGCCGACGACAAGCCGATGAGCCATGCCGAGTTGCAGGAGGCGGTCAAGGCCGCCGATGTGCTGGTGCCGACGGTAACCGACCGGATCGACGCCTCGGTGCTCAGCAAATCCGGCGAGCAACTGAAGCTGATCGCCAATTTCGGCAACGGCGTCGACAATATCGACGTCGCCACCGCCGTGCAGCGCGGGATTACCGTCACCAATACGCCGGGCGTACTCACCGAGGACACCGCCGACATGACCATGGCGCTGATCCTGGCGGTGCCGCGGCGCTTGGCGGAAGGCTCCAACGTGCTGATCGCCGACAAGGACTGGACCGGCTGGACGCCGACCTGGATGCTCGGCAAGCGCATCTGGGGCAAGCGGCTCGGCATCATCGGCATGGGGCGGATCGGCCAGGCGGTGGCGCGGCGCGCGCGCGCCTTCGGCTTGCAGATCCATTATCACAGCCGCCGCCGGGTGGCGCCCAAGATCGAGGAGGAGCTCGACGCCACCTATTGGGAGAGCCTCGACCAGATGCTCGCCCGCATGGACATCATCTCGGTCAACTGTCCGCATACGCCGGCGACCTATCACCTGCTCTCGGCGCGCCGGCTCAAGCTGATCCGGCCGGAGGCCTATATCGTCAACACCTCGCGCGGCGAGGTGATCGACGAGAACGCGCTCGCCCGCCTGATCGAGGCGGGTGAGATCGCCGGCGCCGGCCTCGACGTGTTCGAGCACGAGCCGGCGGTGAATCCGAAGCTGGTGAAGCTCGCCAAGGCCGGCAAAGTGGTGCTGCTGCCGCACATGGGTTCGGCCACGCTGGAAGGCCGCGTCGACATGGGCGAGAAGGTCATCATCAACATCAAGACCTTCATGGACGGCCACCGGCCGCCGGACCGGGTGTTGCCGTCGATGCTGTAGCCACGTGGCTTCAGCAAAATTCTGCTGTCAGCATCCGTGGCAATTATTTTTGTGCTGACAAATCCTTGATCGTCGGCTTCTCACCGCTGAGCGCATTGCCCGGGTCCCAGGCATAGCTCAGCGTCTCGAACCGCATCGAACGCGCGTCGACCATCAGCAGCCGGCCGACCAGTCCTTCGCCGAAACTGACAATCTCGCGGATTACTTCAAGCGCCATCATCGAGCCGAGCACGCCCGGCAGCGCGCCGAGAATGCCGGCTTCCGCGCAGGCCGGCACCGTGCCGGGCGGCGGCGGCTCGGGAAACAGACAGCGATAGGTCGGATTGTGCCGACCATCGGCGCCCTGCTCATGCGGCCGCAGCGTGGTGAGCGAGCCGTCGAAGGTGCCGACCGCGGCAGTGACCAGCGGCTTCTTGGCGAAATAGCAGGCGTCAGACACAAGATAACGGGTGGCGAAATTATCGGAGCCGTCGGCGACAATGTCATAGCCCCCGATCAGATCGAGCGCGTTGCTCGCATCGATCCGCGTCATGTGGGTTTCGATCGCGACATGCGGATTGAGCCGCGCGATCACGGCTTCGGCGCCGTCCACCTTGCGCGTACCGATATCGTCGGTGCCGAAGATCACCTGCCGCTGCAAATTCGACAGCGACACCGTATCGTCGTCGACAACGCCGAGCGTGCCGACGCCGGCGGCGGCAAGATAGAGCAACACCGGCGCACCGAGACCGCCGGCGCCGACCACCAGCACACGTGCGGCCTTCAGCTTCGCCTGTCCGGGGCCGCCGACCTCGCGCAACACGATGTGGCGCGCATAACGTTCCAATTCCTTGGGCTCGAGCATGACGGCCAACCCTAGGGCCGCAAGACGTTGGCGGCTAGCGGCTTGACGGGATTGCGTCGCCCGGAACCGCGAGCGAGCCGCCTTGCGTCACCAATGCGATGGGCTAAGGTGGCCGGAAATCGGGGTCTATTGGCGTCAATCCCATGCGTTTGGCTTTCTGGTTGGTGATGCTCGCTTTTTTGCTGGGCAGCGGTCCGGCATCGGCGGAATGGTATGATCGCGACGCGGGCGCCCCGAAGCCACAGACTGAAAAGAGCGAGAAGAACGCAAAGTCTGAGAAAAGCGCCAAGTCCGAAACGGACGCAAATACCGAGCGGAAAGTGCGCCACAGACGTGCCCGCGTAAAGCGGAACGCAAGGCACAAGACTGCCGCCACAAAACACGAGAAGCTGGCGAAGAGAATATCGACCCTGCCACCTCCAAGGCCCGAGTTGGCCCCGAAACCTGCTTTCACGCCGCCCCTGCCGAAATCCGCGCCGGGCGGGAAGATTGCGTCGCCGACGCCCGCAGCAAAACCTGAGGTGTCCGCAACGGTCGTGGCGGCCCTACCCTTGCCAAGGCCGGCGCCGAAAGCCGCGCCCGCCGCCAAACCGACGCTCCCTGAAAAGGTAGCAGCCTTGCCGCCGCCGAAACCCGACGTCACGACCGAATCCAAGGACGGTGTCTTTGCCGGCATTGCGGCCGACGAGCGCCGCAAGATCGAAGCCGCCTTGCTGTGGGCCGGCGATCAGCGCAACGCCGACAAGGGCGAAGACCCGATGCTGGCCGCCGTGAAATCCTATCAGAAGCGCAGCAAGAACAAGGTCACCGGCGTGCTCACGCGCGACGAGCGCGCAATTTTGGTCTCCGCCGCCGAGCGTTATCGGCGCGAATACGGCTGGAGCATCGTGACCGACCCGGCCACCGGCATCCGCATCGGGCTGCCGAATAAAATGGTGCCGCATCCGCACCCGGAAGCCAACGGCACGCGCTGGTCATCGAAGCACGGCGACGTGAAGATCGAGACGTTCCGCATCAAGGGCTCAAGCCTGTCCGATGTCTACGAGCAAGAGCGCAAGAAGCCGCATCGCAAGGTCGAGTTCAGCAATCTGACCGATAACAGCTTCCACATCAGCGGGATGCAGGGGCTGAAGTTCTTCTCCGTGCGCGCGCGGGCGCGCGACGGCGAAGTGCGCGGCTTCGCCATGATGTACGACCAGATGATGGAGACCATCGTCGAGCCGGTGGCGGTGGCGATGGCGCACGCCTTCACGCCGTTCCCCGAGCGCAGCGCGCCGCTGGCGGCGCTGGCGAAATCGGTCGAATACGGCACCGGGCTGATCGTCAGCCCGCATGGCCATATCGTCACCGACCGCAGGATCACCGAAGCCTGCCGGGTGATCGTCGTCGCCGGCATCGGCAATGCCGAACGCATCGCCACGGACGAGAATGACGGCGTCGCGCTGCTGCGGGTCTATGGCGAGCGCAAGCTTGACCCGCTGGCGCTGGCGGACGGCGCGCCGACGTCGCGCGACTTAAGGCTCGTCGGCATCGCCGATCCGCAAGCGCAGAATGGCGGCGCCAAAATCTCCGAGGTCAAAGCGCGGCTGGCTGGCGGCAGTGCGATCGAGTTGCGTCGCTCGGTGCCCTTGGCGGGCTTTTCAGGCGCCGCGGCACTGGACGCGCAAGGGCGCGTCCTCGGGATGTTGGAAATGCGCACCGTGGTGCTGGCCAGCGTCAAGCCGGCGGTGCCGCCGATGCGACTGGTATCGAGCGCTACGCTGCGCCGTTTCCTCGCCGCGCATCACGTAGCGATGACGGCATTGCAAGCCGGCGACGCAAAGGCGTCGCTGGTGCGGGTGATTTGCGTCAGAAAGTGAGCTCGCTAAACCTGGATCGTGTAGCGGGTGACGATGCCGTTATTGCGCACCCACCAATAATCCTGCTCGCCTTCGTAGCCGGCGTCCGGCCGCAGCAATTGCGTCAGTCTATTCAGAAACGAAACGGCGTCATTGCGTTGTTCAAAGGCGCAGTGTGGGATAGTCGTCACCGCAACGCTGCCTTGGTCGCCTTGCGTGCGACCACAGATCGTGACCATAGCGTCCTCCGATGGAAGTCACCGGCATGTCTTTGACCGCTAAGTTCATCGCTAATCCATTAAGCTTTTGTTAATTACCGATTCGTCCAGTCCGGCTTGCGCTTTTCGACGAAGGCTTTCATGCCCTCCTTCTGATCCGCGGTCGCAAACAGCGCGTGGAAAAGACGCCGCTCGAAGCGCACGCCTTCGGCAAGCGACATCTCGAAGGCCGCGTTGACCGCTTCCTTGGCCGCCAGCACCGACGGTAGCGACATGCCGGCGATGGTTTCGGCGACCTGCATCGCCTCCTCCATCAATTTCGCCGCCGGCACCACCCGCGCCACCAGCCCGGTCTTCTCCGCCTCGGCGACATCCATCATGCGGCCGGTAAGGATCAGGTCCATCGCCTTGGCCTTGCCGACCGCGCGGGTGAGCCGCTGCGTGCCGCCGATGCCGGGAATGACGCCGAGCTTGATCTCGGGCTGGCCGAATTTGGCGTTGTCGGCGGCGATCAAAATGTCGCAATGCATGGCGAGCTCGCAGCCGCCGCCGAGCGCAAAGCCTGCGACCGCCGCCACGATCGGCTTGCGGGCGTGCGCGGCGTGATCCCAACTGCCGGCGAAATTGCCCATGAAGGCTTCGATGAACGTCTTGTCGGCCATCTCCTTGATGTCGGCGCCGGCGGCGAAGGCCTTCTCGTTGCCGGTGATCATCAGACAGCCGATCGCGTCGTCGGCCTCGAACGCGTCGATCGCCGCGCTGAGCTCCGCGATCAACGCGCGATTGAGCGCATTGAGCGCCTGCGGCCGGTTGAGCCGGATGATGCCGACGCGACCTTTGGTTTCGGTGAGAATGTTTTGGTAGGTCATGGTTGCTCCGGTCTTTCCACTCGGTCATTGCCGGGCCTGACCCGGCAATCCATGAAGCTTCGCGCCAAATTCAATCGTAGGGTTGGGTTCTGTTGCACCTCAGTATGGATGCCCGGGTCAAGCCCGGGCATGACAACGGTGAGACCTATTTCTGACATTTCGGACAATAAAACGTCGAGCGCCCGGTCTGCACGATGCGTTTGATCTTGCCCTTGCAATTCGGGCACGGCTTGCCCTCGCGGTCGTAGACCTGGAAATTGTGCTGGAAGTCGCCGAGCGCGCCGTCGGTGCGGCGATGATCGCGTAGCGAAGAGCCGCCGGCCTTGATGGCGTCGTTGAGCACCGCCTTGATGGCGTCGACCAGCGCGAGCGCACGCGCGGTCGGCTTGCCGTTGCGATCGGCGATGGTGGAAGCCTGCCGTTTGGGCGACAGCCGCGCGCGGAACAGCGCCTCGCAGACATAGATGTTGCCAAGGCCGGCGACCACGCGCTGGTCGCTGAGCGCGGCCTTCAGCGAGGTCTTCTTGCCGGCGCAGGATTTCGCCAGCATGGCGGCATCGAATTCATTGCCGAGCGGCTCCGGCCCGAGCGCGCGCAGCAGCGGCTCGGAATCGAGCTTGGCGCGCGGCACCAGCTTCATCGAGCCGAAGCGGCGCGGATCGTTGAAGGTAACGGTCGCGCCGTTCGACATGTGAAACACCACGTGGTCGTGCGCGGTGCTCTTGGAACGCTCGTGGTAGTAGACGCCGGGCTTGGCATCCTTGCCGACGCGGAACGAGCCCGACATGCCGAGATGCATCAACAGCACGTCGCCGGAGGACAAATCGGCCAGCAAATATTTGGCGCGGCGGCCGAGCCCCTCGACGGCGCGCCCTTGCAGCCGCTTCTCGAAGTCCTTGGCAATCGGCCAGCGCAGGCGGCGGTCACGCACTTCGACCTTGGCAAACGCCGCGCCTTCCATGGCCGGCTGCAGTCCGCGGCGCACGGTTTCGACTTCGGGGAGCTCGGGCATGGTTAACTCTGCTTTGCTTGACACATAGCGCCCTTCGCCCCGCCGCGCTATGGTCCTCAGCGAAAAGGACTATTGGCGATGGCCGCATCCCGCGAAGACACCCATTTCGGCGACCGCACCGTGCCGCTCGGCGATAAGCAGGGCATGGTCGACGACGTGTTCCATTCGGTGGCGCGGCGCTACGACCTGATGAACGACCTGATGTCGGGGGGCCTGCATCGCGCCTGGAAGGACGCGCTGGTGACCGCGGTCAATCCGCCGAAAAGCAAGCAGCCGTTCGCGTTGCTCGATCTGGCGGGCGGCACCGGCGACATCGCCTTCCGCGTAATCGATGCCGGCGGCGCCGGCGCCCGTGTCACCGTCTGCGACATCAATGCCGACATGCTGGCCGTCGGCGCCGAGCGCGCCGCCCAGCGCGGCTTTGACGAGGCGGTGACGTTCGAGCAGGGCAATGCCGAGGAATTGCCCTATCGCGACCGTTCTTTCGATTGCGTCGTCATCTCCTTCGGCATCCGCAACGTGCCGCGCATCGAGCGCGCGCTGGCCGAGGCCTTTCGCGTGCTCAAGATCGGCGGCCACTTCCTGTGCCTGGAATTTTCCTGGGTCGACGTGCCCGGGCTTGAAAAGCTCTACGACGTCTATTCCTTCCAGGTCATTCCGCGCATCGGCGAGATCGTCACCGGCGACCGCGAGGCCTACGCGTATCTGGTCGAGTTCGATCCGCAAATTTCCGCGGCCGCAAGCATTCGCCGAGATGATGCGCACCGCCGGCTTCCGCCGCGTGTCATTCACGCCGATGACCGCCGGCACGGTGGCGCTGCATTCGGGCTGGAAATTGTGATCTCCGCTTTCGCCCACATCGTCCGCTTGTCGCGCGCCGGCTTCGTGTGCGCGCGCGAGGGCGTGTTCGCGCTGGTCGACACCCGGCCGATGCCGTTGCCGGCCAAGACGCTCGTCGCGCTGGCCAGGCTGATCGAGCGGCCGACCGCCAAGGACGGCTCCAGCCGGCTTGCCGCTGCCCTCACCACGCTCGGCCCGACCTACGTCAAGCTCGGCCAGTTCCTCGCCACCCGGCCGGACGTGGTCGGTCAGGCAATCGCGCGCGATCTTGAAAGCCTGCAGGACAAGATGGCGCCGTTTCCGCAGGGCGAAGCGGAAGCCGCACTCGTTGCGGCCTTCGGTAGGCCGCTCAGCGAGGTCTATGCCAGCTTCGGTCCGGCGGTCGCCGCCGCTTCGATCGCCCAGGTGCATCGCGCCGAAATCGAGGAAGACGGCGCACGCCAAGCGGTCGCCGTGAAGATCTTGCGGCCGGACATCGAGCGCCGCTTCAAGGTCGATCTTGACGCGCTGTTTTTCGCCGCGCGTTCGGCCGAGGCGCTGTCGCCGGAGGCGCAGCGGCTGCGGCTGACCCAAGTGGTGGCGACGCTCGCCCGCTCGGTGGCGATCGAGATGGACTTCCGCCTGGAAGCCGCGGCGCTGTCCGAAATGGCCGAGAACACCCGCGCGGACGCCGATTTCCGCGTGCCGACGATCGACTGGAATCGCACCGCGCGCGAAGTGCTCACGCTGGAATGGATCGGCGGCACGCCGCTCAACGATCGCGCCGCGCTCGAAGCCAAGGGTTACGACTTGCCGGCGCTCGGCCGCAGCGTCATCCAGAATTTCCTGCGCCATGCCTTGCGCGACGGCTTCTTCCACGCCGACATGCATCCCGGCAATCTGTTCGTCGACGAGGACGGCCGGCTGGTCGCGGTCGATTTCGGCATCATGGGCAGGCTCGGACCGAAGGAGCGGCAGTTCCTCGCCGAAATCCTGTTTGGCTTCATCACACGCGATTATCAGCACACTGCGCAAATCCATTTCGACGCCGGCTACGTGCCGCGCCATCACTCGGTGGAAAGCTTCGCGCAGGCGATCCGCGCCATCGGCGAGCCGATCCACAATCGCACCGCCGAAGACATCTCGATGGCGAAGCTGCTGACGCTGCTGTTCGAGGTCACCGGACTGTTCGACATGCGCACGCGGCCGGAACTGCTGCTGCTGCAGAAGACCATGGTGGTGGTGGAAGGCGTCGGCCGCATGCTCGATCCCAAGCTCGACATGTGGACCACGGCCGAGCCGGTGGTGCGCGAATGGATCGAGCGCAATCTCGGCCCGGTCGGCAAACTCGAGCACGCGGCCGAAGGCGCCGGCGAAATCGGCCGCTTCGTCGCGCAGGTGCCGTCGCTGCTCACGCGCGCCGGCACGTTGCTCGACCAACTCGACACCATCACCCGCGACGGCCTGGTGCTGGCGCCGGAGACGGTCGCCGCCATCGGCGCGGCCGAGGCGCGCCGCAATCGCTGGCTCACCGCCGGCATTTGGGGTATCGTTATCCTATTGATTATCCTTGTGTTCGCAGCGATTTGATTGCAGTGATTGCATTGCAATCACGGTCAAGGCATGATCGGCCATGGCCAGCATCACTATCCGCCAGCTCGACGAGGCCCTGAAGAAACGCCTGCGCCTGCGCGCCGCCCGCAGCGGCCGCTCGGTCGAGGACGAGGTGCGCACGATTCTGCGCGAGGCCGCCGACGCCACCGGTGAAGAGGTTCTCGAAGCCTTCACGCCTGCCGGCAAGGCCGCGGCGCCGCGCCGTGCGGCCGCCGCGCCGGCCAGAGCAGCGCGCGTGCTCTTGATCATCGGCGGCGGCATCGCCGCCTACAAATCGCTCGATCTCATTCGTCGGCTGAAAGAGCGCCGGTTCAGCGTGCGCTGCGTTCTGACCAAAGCGGCCGCGCATTTCGTCACGCCGTTGTCGGCCGGCGCCATCCTGGGCGAGCCCGCCTTTACCGATCTGTTCGATCCGGCCAGCGAATTCGATGTCGGCCATATTCGGCTGGCGCGCGAATGCGATCTGGTGGTGGTGGCGCCCGCCACCGCCGATCTGATGGCCAAGATGGCCGGCGGCCACGCCGACGATCTCGCCACCGCCGCGCTGCTGGCGACCGGCGCCAAGATCTTGTTGGCGCCGGCGATGAACCCGCACATGTGGGCCAACAAGGCGACGCAGCGCAATCTCGCGCAGCTTATCGCCGATGGCGTCGCGTTGGTCGGGCCGAACGAGGGCGAGATGGCGGAAGCCGGCGAGCGCGGTATTGGACGCATGGCCGAGCCGCTAGAGATCGCCGCCACGGTCGAAAAACTGCTCGCTGCCGGCGAAACGCAGCCGCTCAAAGGCCGGCGCATGCTGGTCACCGCCGGGCCGACGCACGAGCCGATCGACCCGGTGCGCTATATCGCCAACCGCTCCTCCGGCAAGCAGGGCTACGCCATCGCGACTGCCGCCGCGCAAGCCGGCGCCGCGGTGACGCTGGTCAGCGGCCCGGTCACATTGCCCGATCCGCCCGGCGTGAACGTGATCAAGGTCGAGAGCGCACGACAAATGCTCGACGCCGTGCAGAAGGCGCTGCCGGTCGACGTGGCGATCTTCGCGGCCGCGGTCGCCGATTGGCGGGTGGCGGATACGTCCGCGCAGAAGCTGAAGAAGCAGCCCGGCCAGGCAACGCCGGACCTGCCGCTGGTGGAAAATCCCGACATCCTGTCGACCGTCGCGCACCGCAAGACGCAACGGCCGAAACTGGTGATCGGCTTTGCCGCCGAGACCGAGAACGTCGCCGCCAACGCCAAGGCGAAATTGGCGCGCAAGGGCTGCGACTGGATTTTGGCCAATGACGTCTCGCCGCAAACGGGCATCATGGGCGGCGACCGCAACACCATCGAGCTCGTCACCGCCGCCGGCGTCGAGCCCTGGCCGCCGCAAACGAAAGAAGCGGTCGCGACGATGCTGGTTTCGCGCATCGCCGAGGCGCTGAACGGAGCGAAAACGTGAGCGAAGTCGACATACGCATCATGCGCCTGCCGCATGGTCGGGATCTGCCGTTGCCGGCCTATCACAGCGCGCTCGCCGCCGGGCTCGATTTGCTCGCTGCCGTGCCGGCGGATGCGCCGCTAACGCTTGCGCCGGGTGCGCGCGCCCTCGTTCCGACCGGCATCGCCATCGCAATGCCGGAAGGCCACGAAGCGCAGGTGCGGCCGCGCTCCGGGCTCGCCGTGCGGCACGGAGTCACCGTGTTGAATGCACCGGGCACCATCGATGCCGACTATCGCGGTGAACTACAGGTCCTGCTTGTAAATCACGGCAGCGACTCCGTGACCGTGAATCGGGGCATGCGAATCGCGCAATTGGTGATTGCATCGGTGCTGCGCGCACGTTTGCAAGAAGTTGCATCGCTTGACGGGACAGCGCGCGGCTATGGAGGATTTGGCTCGACCGGAAGTTGAGAACTATTTTTCATAGGTTTGTAGACGACCGATCGACCGTAGCCTATTACCACCAACTAATTGCAACTGGTTCCGATCATGCCGTTGATCCCCCGCAAGGGCATCCTCGCCATCGCTGCCGTCATCGATATTGCGATCAACGCGCGCGGTCGGCCGGTCGCGGCCAAAGCCCTCGCCGCGCGTCACAAGCTGCCACCGCGCCATCTCGAACCGGTACTGCAGGCACTGGTACGCGACGGTATCCTCAAGGGCATTCGAGGGCCGCGCGGCGGCTACGAACTCGCGCGCGAGGAAAAGTTCATCACCGCCGCCGAGATCCTGCGTGCCGCCAGTCAGGCCGAGGAGGCCGACTCGCCGCCGCTGCCCGGCTCCGCGCTGGTCAACGATGTCGTGCGCCCGGCGCTTGCCGAAGCCGAACGGACATTTGCGGCGGCGCTCGGCGGCATCAGCATCGAAGAGATGACGGCACGCGCCGAAGCGCTGAAATAGCCGTTCACGATCTGGACTCTTTCGGCCGGACTCGCCGCGGGTTTACAGTCAAACGATTCGCGGACGGTGTGGCGGACGCCGCCCGCAATCTTGGGGCAAGCCTGTAATGCCGGAGACGATCCGGGCGGCGAACGAGAGGCTGCGTTCTCGTCCGAGGCGGGGCGGCGTCCTCGTCGGCTTTCTAGTCGCACTGTCTTACCTCGCGCAGGCCACACCGGCTCGCGCTAGCGCGCTTGCGCTGCCGGATCCGCTCGGCCAGCCGGAAATAGCCGGTCTGGCGCTCTCCCTCGGCCTGCTCTGCTTTTCGGTGCTCGCCACCATCTTGCTGTTGCGCATGCGCAAGCGCACCGAGCGGCTGGAAACCGCCGCGCGCGACGAAGCGGCCGCCATGCGCGCGGAAATCGACCGCCTCAAGGCGCTGCTGCTGTCGCAGCCGCAGGTGCTGGTCGCCTGGGCGGCGGCGACCGACAAGCCGGAGATCGTCGGCGACGTCAGTATGGTGACGCTCGCTCCGGTGCCCGAGCGCGTGCTCGCCTTCGGCGCCTGGCTCGATCCGTCGGAAGCGCAGCGCATGCAGCAGGCGGTCGACGCGCTGCGCGAGCACGGCCGCGGCTTCGTCATGACGCTCACCAGCAAGGCCGGCCGGCCGATCGAAGCCGAAGGCCGCGCCATCGGCGGCGCCGCCATTCTGCGGCTGCGCGACGTCAGCGGCATCGAGCGCGAGATGGTCGAGCTCGCCGCCCGCCAAGACGCCCTGTTGGCCGACGTGGAAATCATGCGCGCGCTGTTCGAACTCCTTGCCGGCGCCGGTGTGGGCGCGCGACGAGAGCGGCCGGCTGATCTTCGTCAATTCGGCCTATGCCCGCGCGGTGGAGGCGGTCGACGCCATCGACGCGGTGGCGCGCGAATTGGAGCTGCTCGACCGCCCCGCGCGCGAGCAGGTCGCGCACGCGCATATGGCGGGAGCGCCGTACTCGGGCCGGCTGCCGGCAATCGTTGAGGGCAATCGCCGCAACTTCGACGTCATCGACACCGCCAGCGTGCACGGCAGCGCCGGCATCGCCATCGACCGCACCGAGGCGGAAGCGATGCGCGCGGAGCTCGGCCGCATGATCGAGGCGCACCGCCGCGTGCTCGACCAGCTCGCCACCGGCGTCGCCATCTTCAGTGCCAACCGCAAGCTTGCCTTCTACAACACCGCCTTCCGCTCGCTGTTCGAACTCGATCCCGGCTTCCTCGATCAGACGCCGACCGACTCAAACGTACTCGACCGGCTGCGCGCCGACCGCAAGCTGCCGGAGGAGCAGGACTTCCGGCAGTGGCGCCGACAGCTGCACGAGGCCTATCGCGCGGTCGAGCCGAAGGAACACATGTGGCACCTGCCGGACGGGCGCACGCTGCGTGTCGTCACCGCGCCCAATCCGGAAGGCGGCATCACTTATCTCTATGACGACGTCACCGAGCGGCTGGAGCTGCACCGCCGCTACGACGCGCTGATCAAGGTGCAAAGCGAGACGCTCGATCATCTCGCCGAAGCGGTCGCGGTTTTTGCCAGCGACGGCCGCGTCCGCCTGCATAACCCGGCCTTCGAGCGCATGTGGAAGCTGCAGCCCGACGTGCTCGACACCCGCCCGCACATCGAGGCCGTCACCGCCTGGTGCCATGCGCTGCACGACGACGGCGCGGTGTGGCGTTCCTTGCACACCGCCGTCACCGCCATCGACGGGCGCGCGCCGATCGTCGCGCGCATCGAGCGGCGCGACGGCATGGTGATCGACTTGACCACCATGCCGCTGCCGGACGGCGCCACGCTTGTCACCTTCCAGGACGTGAGCGACACGGTCAATGTCGAGCGCGCGCTGCGCGAGCGCAACGAGGCGCTGGAGACGGCCGACGCCCTCAAGATCGATTTCGTGCACCACGTCTCCTACGAGTTGCGTTCGCCGCTCACCAACATCATCGGCTTCGCGCATTTCCTCGGCGATCCCGCCTTCGGCCCGCTCACCGACAAGCAGCGCGAATATCTCGGCTACATCACCGCCTCAACCAACGCGCTGCTCGCGCTCATCAACAACATCCTCGACCTCGCCACCATCGACGCCGGCGCCATGACGCTGAACCTATCGGAGGTCGATATCCGCGCCAGCATAGAGGCGGCGGCGGAAGGCGTGCAGGACCGGCTGGTGAAGGACAGTCTCAAGCTCGACATCCGCCTGCCGCCCAATATCGGCCGCTTCACCGCCGACGAGCGCCGCTTGCGGCAAATTCTGTTCAACCTGTTGTCCAACGCGGTCGGCTTCTCGCCGCCTGGCGAGACGGTGATGCTCGCCGCCGAGCGTCAGCCGGACGCGGTCGTGTTCACCGTCACCGACCGCGGGCCCGGCATTCCGCCGGACGCCAAGGACAAGGTATTCGACTGGTTCGAGACCAATTCGCGCGGCTCGCAGCACCGTGGACCCGGCCTCGGCCTCTCGCTGGTGCGCTCCTTCGTCGAGCTGCATGGCGGCACGGTGACGATCAACTCCGTCGTCGGCCATGGCACGACGGTAACCTGCACGTTTCCGGTGGAACACGCGCAGAAACAGACGGCGGCGTGATCAGCGGCCTTCGACCGCTTCGCCGCCTTCCTTCTTGGTCAAGGTCAGCCGCGCCACCAGGCCGAGCGTCGAGCCCTGCACGATGATGGAGAACAGGACCACGCCATAGGTCGCGGTCAGGATCGCGGTCTTGGCGGGATCGTCGGGCAGCGCCAGCGCCAGCGCCACGGAGATGCCGCCGCGCACGCCCGCCCAGGTCAAGAACGGCACGTTGCGGATCGACAGCCGTTGGCTCCAGGGCAAAAGCAACAGCGGTGGCGACACCGCGAACAGCCGGGCGATCAGCACGATCGGGATTGCCGCGGCCGCGAGCACGAGCGCGGTCGGCTCGAAGCGCAACACCACCACCTCGAGCCCGATCAACAGAAACAGCACGGAATTGAGAACTTCGTCGATCAATGTCCACAAGGCCGTGACATAGTTCTCGGTGCGCTCGCTCATGGCGTCGCGCGGCGCGCGATAGCCGATCAGCAATCCGGCCGCCACCACCGAAAGCGGCCCGCTGGTGCCGAGCCGTTGCGCGAGCGCATAGGTGCCGGTGACCAGTGCGAGCGTAATCAAGACCTCGACCGGAAAATTATCGATGGCGCGCATGGCGCGGTAGGCGACATAGCCGGTCACCGTGCCGAGCGCGAGACCGCCGCCGGCTTCCAAGGCCAGTTCGCCCAGAAAACCGCCGACGCTCTGCTCGTCTCCCCAGCCGGCCGCCAAGCCGACCAGCAAGGTGAACAGCACGACGCCGACGCCGTCATTGAACAAGGCCTCGCCTTCCATCTCGGCTTGCAGCGCCTGCGGCACGTGCACGTTTTTCAGCATGCTCAGAACCGCCACCGGGTCGGTCGGGCTGATGAGCGCGCCGAAAACGAAGCACCAAGCCAGCGGAATCGGGTAACCGATAAACCGCGCCGCGATCCAGAAGGCGCCGCCCACCACGATCGTCGATATGACCGTACCGATGAGGGCGAGCATGGCAACCGGGAAGGCACGGTCGCGCAAGGCTTCCAGATCGACATTGAGCGCGCCGGCGAACAGCAGGAAGCCGAGCATGCCGTTCATCACGACGGCGGTGAAATCGATCTGTTTCAGCGCATCGGTGAGCTGCTGGTAGAGTTGCTGGCCGGGAAACGCGACCTGCACCAGCACGAGCAGCAGCGACGCCGCAAGCCCCATCACCAGCAGCCCGATGCTGTGCGGCAGCCGGACGAAGCGGTGATTGAGCCAGCCGAACAAAGCGGACAGCGTGAGCAGCAAAGCGGCAAGGTCGAAGATCGAGATCATGCAAGATCCTTTGGCCGCAAGCCGCCGGCGCGGCAGAAGCCCTCATTTCCCGGCTTGGATGATAAGTCGTCCATGGCACAACGCAGAATAGACCGTAACAGCTTCCGCCCCCACCGCGACCATCGGTCGCCTTTTTCGCCGGCAACGAGCGTGCGCCGGCACTAAACGGCCGGGCCGGCGGATCGTCCAATCGCCGATTCCGCGCGTTGCGCGGACGCTCGTTGTTGACCGGCCATTAACGCTAAACCGACAAGGCCCGCGTTTTGGCGCTACAGCGCGCGCCGCAAGCGAAAAGTGGCGCGTGTTATTGAACCAAACGGATACGATTGCGCACTAAGCCTATGACGACCGTACTGCGTCAATCGAGAACGATTTCGCAGTGTGGCGCCGGGGGCCGCGTTCCAGGAACAACATCCCACGGCCGAGCGTTATGCGTGAGGAGAATGGAGGGCGACCGTCATGCTTAAGTCCAGCGCTATTGTAATCACCCTGGTTCTGGCGCCGCTGCCGGCACTTGCTTACACGCAATCCGATGCGGATGCCTGCACCCAGGATGCATTCCGGCTTTGCCAGGCTGCGATTCCGGACGCGTCGCGCGTGGCGCATTGCCTCGCCCAGAACAAGCGCAAGCTGAGCCCGGCCTGCAAGATCGTGTTCAGCCGGCCCTATACCGCGCGCGCCAGCACGCGTAGCAATTCCGGCCGCTCGTCGAGCTCGCACGATCTCTACTGATTTCGAACGTTGACGCGTTGCCTTCACCGGGCCGCCGCAATGGCGCTGCCCGGTGATTGTGTTTGAAAAGCTTGCTTTGCCCGGCCCTGCGCCGGGCAATCGCGTTTGATTTGTACCCCAGCATTCCCCGGGCCGCTTTCTTTGCGGTCGTTGTCCGCTCTGGCACCCTGCCAGCGCTGCCTTTTATGATTATAAGGTGGCGAATCTCTAGCGGATGATTCGATGGCCTCTCCCACTTCCGACTTCAGTTTCGACGTGGCGCTCGCCGACGAGGACGCCACGCGCCGGCTGATGACGGACATCGCCGCGCTGATCGAGCCGGGCGACCTGATCACGCTGTCCGGCGACCTCGGCGCCGGCAAGACCACTTTTGCGCGCGCCTTCATCCGCCATCTCGCCAATGACGAAAGCATCGAGGTGCCGAGCCCGACATTCACGCTGATGCAATCCTACGACCTGCCGCGCTTCAATCTGGTGCATGCCGATCTCTATCGTCTATCGAACCCGTCCGAGCTTGCCGAGCTCGGCTTCGACGACATGGTCGGCCGCTCGGTCGTGCTGGTGGAATGGCCGGACCGCGCCGCTAGCGCGCTGCCGGAGGAGCGGCTCGACGTTGCCTTGACGCTGTCGCCGAAACGGGGCCCGACCTATCGCTACGCGCACATCACCGGCCATGGCGCTTTCGCTGCCCGCGCCCAGCGCATCTTTCTGCTGCGCCAATTCCTCGACAATAACGGCTTCGGTCTCGCCGAGCGGCGGCGCATCCAGGGCGACGCCTCGACGCGCTCCTACGAGCGGTTGTCGGTGGAAGGCGCAAGCTACATCCTGATGAATTCGCCCAAGCGCCCGGACGGTCCGCCGGTGCGCGACGGCAAGCCCTACAGCGCCATCGCCCATCTCGCCGAAGACGTGACGCCGTTCATCGCCGTCGACCGGGCGCTGCGCGCCTGCGGCCTGTCGGCGCCGACGATTCTCGCCGCCGACCGCGAGCTTGGCCTGCTGATCATCGAGGACCTCGGCGACGAGCCGGTGGTCGCCGGACGTCCGCCGGCGCCGATCGAAGCGCGCTATCAGATCGCGGTGGACATTCTGGTGATGCTGCACCGGCGCAACCTGCCCGAGGTCTTGCCGGTCGAAACCGACCTCGAATACCCGCTGCCGCACTACGACATGGACGCGCTGCTGATCGAGGTGGAGCTGCTGATCGACTGGTATCTGCCGCGGCTGGAGGCGCCCGTCTCCGATCTTCAGCGCGCCAATTATCTCGCGCTCTGGCACGACGCGCTGCAGCCGATCGTGCACGGCCAGCGGACCTGGGTGCTGCGCGATCTGCATTCGCCCAATCTGTTGTGGCTGCCGGAACGCGATGGCATTAAGCGCGTCGGCCTGCTCGACTTCCAGGACGCGGTGATGGGCTCGCCGGCCTACGACCTCGCCGCGCTGCTGCAGGACGCGCGCGTCGACGTACCGGAGCTGATGGAGATCACGCTGCTGTCGCACTACACGCGCGCGCGGCTCGCGCACGATCCAAACTTCGACGCGCCGGCTTTTGCGCATCATTATGCCGCGCTCGCGGCCCAGCGCGCCTCCAAGATTCTCGGCATCTTCGCCCGCCTCGACCGGCGCGACGGCAAGCCGCAATATTTGCGTCACATGCCGCGGGTATGGGCCTATCTGGAGCGCTCGCTGATGCATCCGACGCTGGCGCCGCTGCAGGCCTGGTACCGCAGCCACGTGCCGGCGCTGAGGGCTTGAGCGAAATGATGAATTCCTCACCCCACCGCGCCATGGTGCTCGCCGCCGGTCTCGGCAGCCGCATGCATCCGCTCACGGAGCGCAAGCCGAAGCCGCTGGTGGAAGTCGGCGGCAAGCCGCTGATCGATCATGTGCTCGACCGTCTGGCGGACGCCGGCGTCGAGCGCGCGGTCGTGAACGTGCACCACTTTGCCGACCAGATGCAGCGCCATCTCGCCGCGCGCAAAAAGCCGCAGATCGCGATCTCCGACGAGCGCGGGCTTTTGCTCGGTACCGGCGGCGGCGTGGTCAAGGCGCTGCCCGACTTGGGCGAGGCGCCGTTCTTCCACATCAATTCCGACACCATCTGGATCGACGGCGTGAAGCCTAATCTTGCGCGCCTGGCCGACGCCTTCGATCCCGCCACCATGGACGCGTTGCTGCTGCTCGCGCCCGCCGCCGGCAGCATCGGCTATGCCGGACGCGGCGATTTCGCCATGGCGCCGGACGGCCGCTTGCGCGCGCGCGCCGAGCGCGAGGTGGTGCCCTTCGTTTATGCCGGGGCCGCGGTGCTTGCGCCCGCGCTGTTCAAGGACCCGCCGCCCGGCGAATTCCCGCTCACCGCGCTGTTCGCCCGCGCCGCCGCAGCCGGCCGGCTGCTCGGGCTGCGGCTGGAAGGCCTGTGGATGCATGTCGGCACGCCC
The DNA here is from genome assembly GCA_963727555.1 of uncultured Alphaproteobacteria bacterium. Lineage (GTDB taxonomy): Bacteria > Pseudomonadota > Alphaproteobacteria > Rhizobiales > Xanthobacteraceae > Pseudolabrys. Next base: position 160,794 of record CAVSGT010000010.1, read on the forward strand.
GACGCCATCGCCTTGGCGGAAGCCGCGATCAGCGCGAGCGCGGGCTGAGCGCGCGTCCTGGATCAGCGGTGCACTGCAACGCGCTGCACCGCATCCGGGACACGATTCACGTGTATGATTCGCGAAATGCCGGCCGCCAAACCCAACGTCTTCACCATCCCCGCTTCGGCGCCGTTTTTGCCGGCGCTGATCGACGCGCTGCTCGCCGGCAAACTGATGCCCGGTTTCCCGGCCAGCCGCGATCCGCTGGCGCTTGCCGCGGCCACGCTCTATCTGCCGACGCGGCGCGCCTGTCGCCTGGCGCGCGATGCCTTTCTCGATGCGCTCGATGCCGACGCCGCGATCCTGCCGCACATCGTCGCCATCGGCGACATCGACGAGGACGAGTTGGCCTTTGCCGATGCGGCGACTGCCGAGCTGGCGAGCGCCGCCTTGGAACTGCCGCCGGCAATCGCGCCGCTCGAGCGCCGGCTGCTGCTCGCCGAATTGATCCTGCAATGGGCGAACTCGCCCGAGCTGCGCGGCGCCGAAGGCTCCCCGCTCATTGCCAATACGCCATCGGCCGCGCTCGGCTTGGCCGACGATCTTGCGCGGCTGATGGACGACATGACCACGCGGCAAGTGAGTTGGGACAGGCTCGACGGTCTGGTGCCGGACGATCTCGATCCCTATTGGAAAAAGTCCCTTCGCTTCTTGAAGATTGCGCGCGAGGCTTGGCCGGCGCTGCGTCATGAGCGTGGCGCCATCGAAGCCGCCGAGCGGCGCGACAAACTGATCGAGATCGAGACGGCGCGGCTCGCCAACAGCGCGGCGCCTGTCATTGCCGCGGGCTCGACCGGCTCGATGCCGGCGACCGCCAAGCTGCTCGCCACCATCGCGCGGCTGCCGCACGGCGCGCTGGTGCTGCCCGGGCTTGATATGGATCTCGACGACGCGTCGTGGGCGCTCATCGCGGGCGACGGCAGCGATCACCACGACGGCGCGCCGGCCTGCGGCCACGCGCAATTCGCCATGCATGGCTTGCTGGCGCAGATCGGCATCGCGCGCGGCGAGGTAGCGCCGCTCGGCGCGCCCGTATCGCACGCCCGCGACGCGCTGGTATCGGAAGCGCTGCGGCCGGCGTCGACCACCGAGCGCTGGCAGCAGCGCGCCAAAGACTTCGGCGCATCCGCCGATAACGCGGTTGCCTCCATCGCCATGGTCGAGGCCGCCAATGCCGAGGAGGAGGCGCTCGCCATCGCCGTCGCCATGCGCGAAGCGGTCGAGACGCCGGACAAGACCGCCGCGCTGGTGACGCCCGACCGCACGCTGGCGCGCCGCGTCGTCGCCGCGCTCGAGCGCTGGCGCGTTTCGGTCGACGATTCCGGCGGCGATGCGCTCGCCGACACGGCCGCCGGCGTGTTCGCGCGGCTGGCCGCGCAAGCAGCGCTTGGCGGGCTTGAGCCGGTGACGCTGCTGGCGCTGCTCAAGCACTCGTTGCTGCGCCTAGGTGCCGCGCCGGGCGATCATGCGGGCGCCATTGCCGCGCTGGAGCGCGCGCTATTGCGCGGGCCGCGGCCGCGCCCCGGAACGACTGGCCTTTCCCACGCGTTGCAAACCTTCCGCGCCAATCGTGCCACCCTGCATCGCAGCGATCCGCGCTGGCTGATCGCGGAAGACGAGCTCGATGCCGCCGGTGCGCTGATCGACCGGCTCGCCTCGGCGCTTTCGCCGCTGGAAACGCTGAAAGCCGGCGACCATGCGCTCGCCGCGCTGGCGCAATGTCATCGCGACGTCATCGCCGCGTTGGGCGAGGACGGTAAAGGCGATATCGCCGCCTTCACCGGCCACGACGGCGCGGCGCTGGCGCGCGCGCTCGACGATCTGATCGCAAGTCCTTCCGCGGCCGGCCTCGCCGTCGCCCGCAGCGATTATGCGGAAGTCTTCCACGCCGGCATCGGCGGTCGCGTCGTGCGCCGCCCGGAAACCCGCGATGTGCGCGTGCACATCTACGGGCCGCTGGAAGCGCGCCTGCAAAGCGCCGACCGCCTTGTGCTCGGCGGCCTCAACGAAGGTAGTTGGCCGCCCGAGACGCGCAGCGATCCCTGGCTGTCGCGGCCGATGCGGCGCGATCTCGGGCTCGATCCGCCGGAACGGCGCATCGGGCTGGCCGCGCACGACTTCGCGCAATCGCTCGGTGCGCCCGAGGTTATCCTGACGCGCGCCGCCAAGGTCGCCGGCGCGCCGACGGTGACCTCGCGCTTTGTGCAACGGCTCGCCGCCGTTGCCGGCGAAGCGCGCTGGCAAGGCGCGCTCAAACGCGGCGACGCAATATCTCGCGCTCGCCCGCGCGCTCGATCATCCGGCCGAAGTCAAAGCCAGCGCAGCGTCCGGCGCCGAAACCGAAGGTCGACGCGCGCCCGCGCGCGCTGTCGGTCACGGCGATCGAGGATTGGCTGCGCGATCCCTACACCATCTACGCCAAATATATTCTGCGCCTGCTGCCGCTCGATGCCGTCGACACGCCGCCCGGCGCGCGCGACCGCGGCAGCGTGATCCACGAGGCCATCGGCGACTATACCAAGCTGTTTGCGCCCGCGCCGCCGGCCGAGCCGTTGCAGGAATTGATCAAGCTGGGCGAGAAGCATTTCGCGCCGCTTGCCGATTTTCCGGAAGCGCGCGCCTTCTGGTGGCCGCGCTTTCGGCGCATCGCGCGCTGGTTCGCGGCCTGGGACGGCGCGCGCCGCGCCGAGATCGCCAAGCTCTATGCCGAAGAAGACGGCCAGCTTGAATTTCCGCTCGGGCAGCGCAGCTTCACGCTGCGCACCCGCGCCGACCGCATCGAGCAGCGCCAAGACGGCAGCTACGCGATCATCGATTACAAGACCGGGCAGCCGCGCACCGAAAAACAGGTGCGCACCGGACTTGCGCCGCAATTGACGCTGGAAGCCGCGATTTTGCGCGCAGGCGGCTTCAAGACCATCGCGCCCGGCCCGATTTCCGAGATCGCTTACGTGACGCTGAAAGGCGGCGATCCGGCCGGCAAGCCGAGCGCAATCGCCTTCAAGGACGGAACGCCGGACAGCCAGGCCGACCGCGCTTTGGCGAAATTGCAGGAGCTGGCGGCGAAATTCGAGGACGCGGCGACGCCTTATCTTTCGCTGGTGCATCCGATGTGGCGCACGCATTACGGCGACTACGACCATCTCGCGCGCGTCAAGGAATGGTCGGCAACCGGCGGAAGCGACGAGGGCACAGAATGACCGCCGCCCGCACCATTCCCGATCACGTGCGCGCGGTGCAGATCAGCGCCGCCGATCCGGAGGTGTCCGCCTTCGTCTCCGCCAATGCCGGCTCGGGCAAGACGCATGTGCTGGCGCAGCGCGTGATCAATTTGCTGCTGCGCGGCGTCGATCCGGCCAAGGTCCTCTGCATCACCTTCACCAAGGCCGCCGCCGCCAACATGGCGAACCGCGTGTTTGGCACGCTCGCGCATTGGACCGCGCTTGACGATGCGGCACTCGACAGAGAAATAAGGCTCTCCACCGGCGAGAAGCCGAGCGCGCAGCGTCGCGCGCGCGCGCGCCGGCTGTTCGCCTCCGCGCTGGAAACGCCGGGCGGGCTCAAGGTGCAGACCATCCACGCTTTCTGCACGCGGCTGCTGCATCAGTTCCCGTTCGAGGCCAATGTGGCGGCGCGCTTTTCCGTGCTCGACGAGGCCGCCACCGCGCAATTGCTCGACCAATTGACGCTTGGCGTGCTGCTGCAGGCTTCCGCCGATGAAAACAGCGCGCTCGGCCGCGCGCTATCGGCCGCGATCGTCGCCGCCGCCGACGTCACCTTCAAGGAGGTGATCGGCGAGGTCATCCGCGCACGCGATGCGCTCGAAGCCTGGCTCGCGCGCGCCGGCAGCATCGAGGCCGCGATGGCCGAGCTGTCGGAGAGCTTCGGCATCGATGCGAGCGATACGCCTGAATCGGTCGAGCAGGAATTCTTCTCGGCCTCGCTGATCCCGCAGACGGAATGGCCGGCGCTCATCGAAATCCTCGATGCCGGCTCGGCATCCGACAAGAAGCACATCGACGCGCTTGCCGCCACGCGCATGTCGACCGGGCGCGAGCGCGTCGATAATTATCTCAAAATCTTTTGCACCACCGAGCTTACGCCGCGCAAAAACGTGCTCACCAAGAAGCTCGCCGAGCGCCATCCCGACTGGCTCGCGCGCCTGCAGTCCGAACAGGAGCGCGTCTGCGCTTTGCTCGACCGCGAGCGCGCGCTGGCCGCGCGCGAGCGCACCCGCGCGCTCATCACTATCGCCAAAGCGGTGATCGACCGCTACCAAAAGGAGAAAGAGCGCCGCGCGCTGCTCGACTACGACGACCTGATCGACAAGACGCTGCCGCTGTTGTCCGATGGCGCCAGCGCCTGGGTGCACTACAAGCTCGACCTCGGCATCGATCACATCCTGATCGACGAGGCGCAGGACACCAGCCCCAAGCAGTGGGAGATCATCCAATTGCTCGCCTCCGAATTCGGCGGCGCAAGGCCCGACGTCAAGCGCACGATCTTCGCGGTCGGCGACGAGAAGCAGTCGATCTTCTCGTTCCAGGGCGCCGCGCCGCACGCCTTCGACGAGATGCGGCGGCTGTTCGCGCGCCGCTTCGACATTCCGGAACAAGGCTGGCGCTTTCTGCGCTTCCACCACTCGTTCCGCTCCGGTGTGAACGTGCTCGGCGGCGTCGACCGGGTGTTCAGCGCGCGCGAGGTCTATGAAAGCGTGACCACCGACGCCGTCGGAATTCCCAAGCACGAGTCGCTGCCCAACGCCGCGCCCGGACTGGTGGAAATCTGGCCGCTGATCAAGCCGGCTGAGCGGCGCGAGATCGAAGGCTGGGACGCGCCGTTCGACACGCTGAGCGAGGAAAGCCCGCAAGTTTTGTTGGCGCGCCGCATCGCGGCGACGGTCAGGCGTTCAATCGCGCGCGGCGGCAAGGCGGGCGACGTGCTGGTGCTGGTGCGCCAGCGCGGGCCGTTGTTCGAGGCGATCATCCGCGCGCTTAAAGAGATCGGCGTCGCGGTTGCGGGCGCCGACCGGCTGGTGCTCACCGAGCATATCGCGGTGATGGACCTGATCGCGCTCGCCGACTGCCTGTTGCTGCCGGACGACGATCTCGCGCTCGCCTGCGTGCTGAAGAGCCCGCTGTTCGGCTTGAGCGAGGAGCAATTGTTCACGCTCGCCTGCGACCGCAAGGGCTCGCTGCGCAACGCCTTGCGCGCCCAGGCCAAGGACGATGCCGCCTTCGCGACAACCGACAGTGCCCTTGATGAGCTCGCTCACGCCGCGCGCGCACTGACGCCATTCGGCTTCTACGCGCATGTGCTGGGCGCGCTGCGCGGGCGCGCCAAAATCCTGGCGCGGCTTGGGCCGGAAGCGACCGACGCGCTCGACGAGTTTCTCAATCTCGCGCTCGACTACGAGAGCCGCGAGACGCCGTCGCTGCAAGGCTTCGTCAACTGGCTGCGCGCGGCGCAAAGCGTGGTCAAGCGCGACATGGAAATGGTGCGCGACGAGGTGCGGGTGATGACCGTGCATGGCGCCAAAGGCCTCGAAGCCAAGACCGTGATCCTCGCCGACACCACCACGCCGCCGGCGGGCGCGCATCCGCCCAAGCTGCTCGCGCTGCCTGACGGCGCGATCGTCTGGGCCAAAGGAAAAGCCGACGATGTCGAGGCGATGACGCACGCGCGCCAAGCCGCACTCGATGCCGCGCGCGACGAATACCGCCGGCTTCTCTATGTCGCGATGACGCGCGCGGCCGAGACGCTGATCGTCTGCGGTTGTCAGGGCCGCAACAAGATTCCGGATGGCTGCTGGTACGAACTGGTCAGCGAGGCGTTGAAAGCCGATTGCATCAGCGAAGCCGTCCGAGGATGGCGACGTGCTGCGCTATCGCAAAACCGCCGGGCCCGACACCGAAGCGACGCCGCTTGACCGAGAGAAGCAGCCGACGTCGCCATCGCTGCCCGCCTGGCTCACGCGCAATGCCGCGCCCGATTCCGTCGCGCGAACTCACCATCACGCCGTCCACCGCGATCGACGAGGAAGACGTCACGCGCACCGTCACCACCGGCGACCGGGCGACGGCGTTGTTGCGCGGCACGCTGGTGCATCGCCTGCTGCAGTCGTTGCCCGATATTCCGCCCGCGCGGCGCGCCGACGCCGCCAAGAATTATCTCGCCCGCGCCGGCCAGAACTTGCCGCAAGACGAACGAGACAAACTCGCCGAACAGACTTTGCTCTTACTCGACGATGCGCGCTTTGCCGCGCTGTTCGCCGGTACCAGCCGCGCCGAAGTGCCGATCGTCGGCAGGCTTGTCAATCGCCGGCAAGACGTTCCGCGTCTCCGGCCAAGTCGACCGCCTGGCGATCACGCCGGATTCGGTGCTGATCGGCGATTTCAAGACCAACCGCCCGGCGCCGCGCCGAATCGAGGACGTGCCGCCCGCATATGTTGCCCAGCTTGCGCTCTACCGCGCCGTGCTTGCCAAGCTCTACCCCGATAGGGCCGTGCGCGCCGCCCTCATCTGGACGGAAACCTTTGATCTCATGGAGCTTTCGGCCGCGGCGCTGGACGCGGCGCTGGCGCGGATCACCTCCCCGCGATAGCGCCTTGACGCTGCCGAGGCGCGTTCATAGGTTCCTGGCCTCGCAAGTTTTCGGGCGCGATTCTCCGCCTTAATCACAAGAGGAAATTGTCATGACCGTCGGCAAGGTGTCGGACGCAAGCTTCGAATCGGACGTATTGAAATCGGCCGAGCCGGTCGTGGTCGACTTCTGGGCGGAATGGTGCGGGCCCTGCCGCATGATCGCGCCGGCGCTGGAGGAGATCGCCGGCCAGCTCGGCGACAAGGTCAAGATCCTCAAGCTCAACGTCGACGAGAACCCGAACACCGCGGCGAAATACGGCATCATGTCGATCCCGACGCTGATGATGTTCAAGAACGGCGAGATCGCCTCGCGCCAGGTCGGCGCCGCGCCCAAGCAGAAGCTGCATCAATGGATCAGCTCGGCGGTGTGACGCGCGATTGATTTTGGTTCGATAAGATGGCCGGGCCTGTCCCGGCCATTTTTGTTTTCTCTCGACGCCGTCATTGCCGGGCTTGACCCGGCAATCCATGACGCGGCGCTGCAAATTCAAACTAACGTAAGGCTCTCATTCGCGACGGCTCAGCGTGGATGCCCGGGTCAAGCCCGGGCATGACGCAGAATTTCAGGTCCGCGCTCGTGCTTCACCAATTCAATTGTCAAACAGCCTAAGCCAACGCTGCGCATGCCGGGCTTGCTTAGGTCATGCGCCAAGGCAAGCATCATCGCCCCTATTCTTTGGTCGGCGCCGAGGTACGCCGCCTTCCAACCTTCCTTTCCGCCGCCTCGAATAAGTACCGAGGGCGCGCGGGACGCCGATGGGCCCGAGTGGACCCGCGGGCCTCGACGCCTCACGGCAGCGAGGCTTGTCGAAGTCCGGAAAATTGCCGCAAGTCCGCCATACCCAAGGCGTCCCGCGCGCGGTGTTTGTTAGGTTTGCTCCGCGAAGGTCCCCGGCAGTCGGCCGCTTAGGCGCATTGCTGCTGCTTCCTACCGTATGAGAGCCAGACCATTCGGGACGGAGATTTCTGACGAACCTCCGGCCACGTCGGCCGTCAGGGCCCTCGGCGCTCACGTCGAGAGCGCCGGGCGCTTCGCGGCTTGGACCGCCGGGCAGTGTTCAGCGCATCTCCGCTGCCACCTCATTCCCCGGCCACCGCTCTCCGCCCCATGTCCGAGATGCTGATCAGACACCCCTCGGTATCGGGACGGGATAACGCGGAATATAAACCTAATATAGGAATTCTGTCAAGGGGCTTCCAAAAAAGTTTCTTGGGTGCGTGCGGCGTTCGCGGCTGTCATCGTCCGCACCCGCCTGCGCGAGTGCAAGCTCTAGCGGGCGACCCAGTGTACACGGCGCTACCAATGATTACTGGGTCCCCGCCTGCGCGGGGACGACAACAGAATGTGCGGATACGCCGGTAGCTATTGCGGCAGCGTGCCGTTCGCGCGCAGCGCCTCGCCGGCGAGATACAAGGAGCCGGTGATCAGAACGCGCGGCGGCGGCTCGAGATCGAGCTTGCGCGCCGTCTCCAGCGCCTCGGTGAGATCGTCGCGGCTGGTGGCCGACAGACCGATGGCGCGGGAAGCGTCGGCGACCGCTTCCGCGCTCAGGCCGTTCTCGGTGTTCGGCACCGGCACCGCGATCAGCCGGCGCGCCAACCCGGTGAAATTGCGCAGGAAACCGGCGCAGTCCTTGCTCGTCAGCATGCCGACGATCAGCAGCAGCGGACGCGAGACGCGCTCCTCCAGATCGGCAAGCGCGGCGGCGACCGCACGGCCGCCGTCGGCATTATGGCCGCCGTCGAGCCACAGCTCGCTGCCCGGCTGCAGCATCGCGGTGAGCTCGCCTTGGCCCAGCCGCTGCAAGCGCGCCGGCCAATCGGCCTTGGTGAGCCCGCTCTCGTAGGCCGCGGGCGCAATCTTCAGCGGCTTGATGGCACGCAGCGCGGCGATGGCAAGCCCGGCGTTCTCGAACTGATGGCGGCCGTAGAGCTTGGGCGCCGGCAGGTCGAGCAGGCCGGCGTCGTCCTGATAGACCAGGCGGCCGCGCTCCTCGGTCGCGGTCCAGTCCTCGCCGGCGATTCTTGAGCGGTGCGTTGAGGCGCGCGGCCTGCCGCTCGATCACGGCGAGCGCGTCGCGATGCTGCGCGGCCGAGACCGCCGGCGTGTTGCGCTTCAAGATACCGGCTTTCTCCGCCGCGATCTTGTCGAGGGTCGGCCCAAGGAAATCGACGTGGTCGACCGCGATCGGCGTGATCACGGTGGCGAGCGGATGCTCGATCACATTGGTGGCGTCGAGCCGGCCGCCGAGCCCGACTTCCATCAGCAGCACGTCGGCGGCATGGCGCGCGAACAGCAGCAGGCCGGCGGCGGTGGTGATCTCGAACACCGTGATCGGCGCGTCGCCATTGGCGCGCTCGCATTCGGTGAGCGCGGCGGCAAGCTCTTCGTCGCTCACCAGCACGCCGCCGCCGCGCGCGCCCAGCCGGAAGCGCTCGTTGAAGCGCACCAGATGCGGCGAGGTATAGACATGCACACGCCTGCCCGCCGCTTCCAGGATGGCGCGCAGGAAGGCGATGGTGGAGCCCTTGCCGTTGGTGCCGGCGACGTGGATCACCGGCGGCAATTTGCGCTCCGGATGATCGAGCGCGGCGAGCAGCCGCTCGATGCGTCCGAGCGACAGATCGATGCGCCTGGGATGCAGCGCCGTCAGCCGCGCGATGATGGAGTTGATGGGAGTCATTGCTCTTTCTGTCATGCCCGCACCCGCCTGCGCGGGTGCAGGCTACTGCGGGCATCCAGTAACCACTGGCGCAGCGATATTATACACCGGGGTTACTGGATCATCCGCTTTCGCGGATGATGACAGCCTATGTGATTTCAGGCATGCGCCGGGACCGGCAATTGCGGCTGCGCCGCCGCCTGCGGCTCGCTCGGCACCGGCGTCTTGGTCAACAGCCGGCACAGCTCCGCAAGCGTTGCGCGCAAATCGCGCCGGTGCACAACCATGTCGACCATGCCGTGCTCGGCGAGATATTCGGCGCGCTGGAAGCCTTCCGGCAATTTCTCGCGGATGGTCTGCTCGATCACGCGCGGGCCGGCAAAGCCGATCAGCGCGCCCGGCTCGGCGATATGCACGTCGCCGAGCATGGCGTAGGAGGCGGTGACGCCGCCGGTGGTCGGATTGGTCAGCACGACGATGTAGGGCTTCTTGGCCTCGCGCAGCATCTGCACCGCGACGGTGGTGCGCGGCAACTGCATCAGCGACAGGATGCCTTCCTGCATGCGCGCGCCGCCGGAGGCCGCGAAGACGATGAACGGCGTCTGCCGCTGCACCGCGGTTTCAAGGCCCGTGATCACCGCCTCGCCCGCCGCCATACCGAGCGAGCCGCCCATGAAATCGAAATCCTGCACGCCGGCGGTGACCATCTGCCCTTCCAGGCGGCCGATGCCGAGCTTGACCGCGTCCTGCATGCCGGTCTTGGTGCGGGCGTCCCTGAGGCGGTCGGCATAGCGGCGTTCGTCGCGGAATTTGAGCGGATCGAGCGGCACCTCCGGCACCGCGATCTCCTCGTAGTCGCCGTTGTCGAACAGCGATTTGAGCCGCACGGGCGCGCTGATGCGCATGTGATAGTCGGACGACGGGATGACGAACTGGTTGGACTCGACGTCCTTGTAGAAGACCAGCGCGCCGGTCTCCGGACATTTGATCCAGAGATTTTCCGGCGTCTCGCGGCGCAGGAAGCTGCGAATCTTGGGGCGGACGACGTTGGAGATCCAGTTCATGGGGTTCCCGGGCCGGGGTTGTCCGGCTTCGGCTGAGATAAGCAATGATTTCTAACGTGCCATAGCGGCGCGGATGTGGCTACGGGGCCAGATTTCCCCGTTCGTCCCGGTACTCGGGTCCAGCCTTCGGCCGTCCCGAGCACGGGCTCCAGCGGGGACCCAGGGACGATTATCTCGGCGCCGAATTTTCTCGCGCTGGATTCCCGCTTGCGCGGGAATGAACGGAGAAAATCTTCTACGCGTCGATCTTGCGCCAGCTGTCCGGCTCGGCGTGCACGATCTCTTTGGAATGGCCGGGGCGGCGGTCGACGTAGATATCGCCCTCCTTCATCACCATCTGGATGCGCTTACGCTCCTGCAGGATGCGGATGTCGGCGAGCGGATCGCCGTCGACCGCGACGATGTCGGCGTACTTGCCGGCTTCCAGCGTGCCGATGTCCTTGTCCATGCGCAGCGCCATGGCGGCGTTGCGGGTGGCGGTGAGGATCGCGTCCATCGGCGTCATGCCGAGACCGACATAGACTTCCAGCTCGAAGGCGTTGGTGCCCATGCCCGGCTCGAAGCCCATATCGGTGCCCATCGCGATATTGACGCCCGACTTGTAGAACTTCTGGAAGGTCTTGTAGCAGAACGGCTGGATGGTCTTCATCTTGTTGAGGGTGAATTCCGGCGTACCGATGTCGCGGCGGATTTCGATGGCGTGATCGGTGCGGTGCGCCAGCGTCGGCGTCATCCACATCTTGGCTTCGAGGATCTTCTCCAGCGAATCGTCGTCGTAGAACACCATGTGCTCGATGGTGTCGCAGCCGGACTTGATCGCCATGCGGTGCGCGCCCGGCGTGAAGCAGTGCACGGCGGCGTGCTTATGCAGCGCGTGCGCCTCGTCGACGATGGCGTCGAGCTCCTCCTGCGTCAGGTTGCGCACGTCCGGCTCTTCCTTGTCGGTGCCGCCGCCGCCCGAGGCGCAGGTCTTGATGACGTCGCAGCCGGCGCGCAGATTGGTGCGCGCGAGCTTGCGCAATTCCCATGGCCCGTCGGCGTTCTGGAAACCGTGCCGCTCGGCGGCGCGCGGGAAGATCAATTCCAGATGCGAGCCGGTCATGTAGGTGAAGCCGGCCACCACCAGGCGCGGACCGGCCAGCACGCCGGCCTCGATGGCGTCGCGCACCGCGCAGGTGTTCTCGGTCAGCAGACCGCGCGTGCTTTGCAGACCGAGGTCGCGCAGCGTGGTGAAGCCCATCTCGAAGCAGAGCTGCGAATGGAAATAGGTGTACATCTGCTGTAGCTGCGGGGTGACCTCCCACTGCGCCACGCGATAGTTCTTGAAGGTGCGGTTGTTGAACATCGCGATATGGATGTGCAGGTCCATCATGCCGGGCATTAGCGTGCAGTGGCTGGCGTCGATCACCTCGACCCCTTGCGGGATTTTGATCTTGTCGGCGGGGCCCACGGCGCTGATGCGCTTGCCGTCGAGCAGGATGACCGGATTGGCCACCACCGCGCCGCCATTGCCGTCGATGAGCGTCTTGCCTTTGATTGCGCGCTGTTTCGCTGTCGCCATTGCTTCCCCGCCGGGTTCTTGTTGGTGAGCGCCCGGCGCGGTTCCCGCCAAGCTTTGATCGAGGAACCGTAAGCGGCGCGCCGGCAAAGGGTCAATAGAAACCCGTATGCATTGCGGCACGCGGCATGCGACGGCGCAGTCTCGCCGCGCAAGAATCCGACACTTCGCGACATCGGCGCGGCGGCGCGGCGGTTATCCGCGATGCTGCTTGAGCAGATCGCGGGCGATGATGAGCTGCTGGATCTGCGAGGTGCCCTCATAGAGGCGATAGAGCCGCACGTCGCGCAAAAATTGCTCGACCCGGTAGTCCTGCATGTAGCCGTTGCCGCCGTGCACCTGCACCGCGGCGTCGGCCACCCGCCAGACCATCTCGCTGGCAAAATATTTGGCGCAGGCGGCCAGCGTCGTGACCCGCTCGCCGGCGTCGCGCCGCCGGCAGGCATCGAGCAGCGCGCACCAGGCGACGTAGGAATTGCGCTTTGAGTTGGCGATCAGGCCCTGCACGAGCTGGTGCTCGGCGATCGGCTTGCCGAATTGCACGCGGTCCATGGCGTAGTCGAGCATCATCTCGATCAGCCGCTCGGCGGCGCCGCAGCAGGCCGCCGCGATGTGCAGGCGGCCGCGGTCGAGCACCTTCATGGCGGTGACGAAGCCGACGCCTTCCTTGCCGCCGACGATCTGCGCTTGCGGCACGCGCACGTCCTCGAAGATCACGTCCGAGGTGTGCGAGCCGTGATGGCCGAGCTTGCGGTCGGTCTTGCCGAGGCGCAGCCCGGGCGTGCCGGCCTCGACCAGGAAGGCGGTGACGCCCTTGGCGCCCGCCTCCTTCGGATCGCTGCGCGCCATCACGGTGAACAGGCCGGCCTGCGGCGCGTTGGTGATGAAGCGCTTGGTGCCGTTGAGCACGAAATCATTGCCGTCGCGGCGCGCCGACAGCTTCAGATGCGCGGCGTCGGAGCCGATGTCCGGCTCGGTCAGCGCGAACGAGCCGATCAATTCGCCTTTGGCCATGCGCGGCAGATATTTCTGTTTCTGCTCCGGCGTGCCGTCGAGCACGATGCCCTGCGAGCCGATGCCGATGGTGGAGGCAAAGCAGGAGCGGTAGGCGGGCGAGGCGTGCGCCACCTCGTAGACGATCTGCGCCTCCTCCTCGGTGTTGAGGCCGAGCCCGCCGTAGTCTTCGGGGATTGTCAGGCCGAACAGGCCGAGCGCGCGCATCTCGTCCACGATGTCGGGCGGGATGGCGTCGCTGTCTTCGACCTTGCGCTCGTTGGGGATCAGCCGCTCACGCACGAAGCGCCGCACGGTGTCGCGCAGCTGAACCATGGTGTCGGCATCGAGCGGCATGGTCTAGCCCCCGGCCCGTACCCTCAATCGGGCGACAGCAACGAAATGCCGAGCCGCGCGCGGCGGCGCAGCCAGGCGGTCGCGCGGTATTTCGGATCGAGCGTGACGGCATGCATGCCGTCGAGCACCGCCAGCACGCGTGCGCCGCCCAGCATGTCGCCGAGCGCGAGCGGGCCTTTCGGATAATTGAGGCCGAGCTCGACCGCGGTGTCGATGTCTTGCGGCGCGGCGATGCGCAGTTCGGCGATGCGGCTGCCGATATTGACGATCATGCAGAGCAGCCGCTGGATGACGAAGCCGGGGCTGTCGTTGATCACGGTGACCGGCACATTGCCGGCCGACAGCGCGGCGACACGCCGCGCCCAGCATTTCCGGCGTCGTCAGCGGCGTCTTCATCAGCGTGCGGCGGCCCGGGAAGCGGCCGAGCATGTCGACGGCGACCATGCGCTCGGGATCGAGCTTCAGGCGCACCGCCGCGCCGGAGGCGTCCTCGCCGAGCGGCGTCACCAAGCACAGCACGTCCGCGCCGGGCGCGCCGCCGAGCTGGCATTTAACGCCCGCACCTTTGAGCCATTCGGCGAGTTCGGCGCCGCCGTCCTCGTCGCAGATCCAGGCCGCCGCCGGCATCGGCTGCGGCGCGACCGTCACGGTCGGCTCGCCGGCGCTGGGCGGTCCGGAATAGTCGTAGAAGCCCTGCTTGCTCTTGCGGCCGAGCAGTCCGCCGGCGACTCGCACGGTCATTTGCGCCGAGGGCTGGTACATCGGCTCGTTGAAATATTGATTGTAGATGCTGACCATCACCGCGTGCGCGACGTCGCCGCCGACCAGATCGAGCAATTCGAACGGGCCCATGCGGAAGCCGGCCGCTTCCTTCATCAAGCTATCGACCTCGCGCGGCGTGGCGATGCCCTGCGCGACGATGCGCAAAGCCTCGGGCGTATAGGCGCGGCCGGCATGATTGACGATGAAGCCGGGCGAGTTGGCCGCCACCACCGGATGCTTGGCGATGCGTTTGGAAAAGCCCATCAGCCCTTCCACCACCGCCGGATCGGTGCGCAGGCCGCCGATCACCTCGACCAGCCGCATCAGCGGCGGCGGATTGAAGAAATGCAGGCCGGCGATGCGTTCGGGCTTCTCGCAGCCGGCGGCGACTTCGGTCACCGACAGCGAGGAGGTGTTGGTGGCGATGACCGCGTCGGGCGCCAGGCGCTTTTCCAATTCGCGGAACAAGTCGCGCTTGACCGCGAGGTCCTCAACGATCGCCTCGATCACGACGCCGGCCGGCGCCACCTCGTCGAGCGAGCCGATCGGCTTTAAGCGCGCGATGACGCCTTGCTTGACCTCCGCCGTCATGCGGCCCTTGGCCACCAGGCCTTCGAGCGCCTTGTCGATGCCGGCGATGGCTTCCTTCACCGCACCCTCGCGCGCATCGTACAGCAAGGTCGTCATCCCGGCTTGCGCGCAAAGCTGCGCGATGCCGCGGCCCATGGTGCCGGTGCCGAACACCGCGGCGACGAGATCGGATTTCAGGAGATCCACGCTACTTCCCTTCGAACTTCGGTTTACGTTTTTCCAGGAAGGCGCGCATGCCTTCCTTCTGGTCGCTGGTGGCGAATTGCAATTGCAGCGCCTTGCGCTCCAGCATCAGCGCGGTGTCGAGCGGCGCGTTGATGCCGGCATTGACGATTTCCTTGATCTGCATGACGGCGATCGGCGGCTGCGCCGCGATCTCGCGCGCGATCTCCAGCGCGCGCGGCAAAGCCTGGCCGGTAGGCGCGACCTCGCTGACCACGCCCATGCCGAGCGCCTCGGCGGCGCCGAACATCTTGCCGGTCAACAACAGCAGCATGGCGCGCTTGCTGCCGATCAGCCGCGTCAGTTTCTGCGTGCCGCCGCCGCCGGCCAGGATGCCGATCTTGACCTCGGGCAGGCCGAGCCGGGCGCCCTCGCCGGCGACGATGATGTCGGCGCACAGCGCCAATTCCAGGCCGCCGCCGAGCGCGAAGCCCTCGATGGCGGCGATCACCGGTTTCGGGCAATCCATGATGGTGCGCCAGTATTTCTGCAGGTTGCGCGCCATGACCTCGATGGGCCCGGCCTCCGCCATCTGGCTGATGTCGGCGCCGGCCGCGAACGCCGTGTCGGACCCGGTGATGACCAGGCAGCGAATCGCGGGGTCGGCGGCGTGCTGCGTCACGCCATCGGCGAGACGCTGGCGGATCTCCAGGTTGAGCGCGTTGCGCACCTGCGGCCGATTGAGCCGGAACACGACGATGTCGTCCGATGGACGTTCGATCAGCAAGACATCCGACGCGGTCATGGCGTAGCGTCCATAAAAGTGGCTGTTGGAATGGTTGCTTTGGCTATCATGCGGGCCCCGGCCAAGCCAAACTCTATACCATCGGCGAGCCGACGCTCAGCCCGCCGCACACGAAGATATGCTGGCCGGTGGTGAAGCCTGCCGCTTCCGACATGAAATAGCCGACCGCGCCGGCGATTTCCTCCGGCTGGCCCAGCCGCCCCATCGGGATGCGCGCGATATGCGCGCGCGTGGTCGGGCTGTCGGCCGGATTGTTGGCCTTCCACATCTCGGTCTCGGTCGGCCCCGGTCCCACCGCGTTGACGGTGATGCCCTTGTCGGCAAGCTCGAGCGCCCAGCAGCGCGTCATCGCCACCATGCCGGCCTTGGCGGTCGAATAGGACGAGGTGCCGGCGCGGCCGAGCAAGGCGCGGCTGGTGATGTTGACGATGCGCCCGAAGCGCGCGCGCAACATGGCCGGCAGCACCGCCTGCGCGCACTGGATCGCGGCGCGCAGATTGACGGCGATCACCTCGTCGAAGGCGGCAAGATCGATCTCGCCGAGCTTCTGAATATGATTGAGGCCGGCATTGTTGACCAGCCCGGTAATCTCATGGCGTGCGACTATGTCGTCGAGCGCGCGCTTGATCGAGTTTTCATCGCGTAGATCGGCGGCGACCACTTCGCCCGGAAAATCGGCGTCGCCGGCCGCGCGCGCGATGCCGATAACGCGGTGCTTGTCGGCCGCCAGCTTGGCGGCGATGGCGCGGCCGATACCGCGCGTCGCGCCGGTCACCAAGGTCACCCGCTCTGTCATCCCCGGCATGACGGCCTTTCGGTTTACAAACCGCGCCCGGCTGTAGCATACAACATGCGTCCTGCGCCAAGAGGACAAGCGCAAAACAGCGCGCCGCGCAAGCGGCTGCCGAGCGGTTCGGGGGTTGCTTGCACGCACTGTCGCATTTGTTCGAGCCGCGCGGCGTCGCGATCGTCGGGGCCTCGGCCGACTTGACCCGCATCGGCGGGCAACCGGTGCGCGCGCTCAACCAATTCGGCTTCCGCGGCGGCGTCTATCCGGTCAACCCGAAATACAAAGAGGTCGACGGCCTGCGCTGCTACGCCAGCGCCGCCGACATTCGTGAGCCGTGCGACGTCGCGATCATTGCGGTGCCGGCGCAAGCCGCGATCGAGGCGGTGCGCGACTGCGGCATGGCGGGAATCAAATTCTGCATCGTGCTGACCGCCGGCTTCGGCGAGACCGGCGCGGCCGGCAAGGCGCTGGAAGACGAATTGCGTAAGGCGGCGGCGCAAGCGGGCGTGCGCCTGATCGGGCCCTAATTGCCAAGGCGTGATGAACCTGACGACACGGCTTTACGCCGGCTTCGGCTCGGCCTTCCAGGTGCCCGACCTGCTCGCCGGCTCGGTGTCGCTGGTGAGCCAGAGCGGCGGCTTCGGCTATGCCGTGCTGATGAGCTTGACCGCGCGCGGCATCGGCTTTCGCATCGCCGTTTCGACCGGCAACGAAGCCGATCTTTCGGCGACGGAAGCGGTCGAAGCGCTGATCGAGGACCCCGGCACGCGCATCATCTGCGCCTATATCGAAAGCGCCAGCGACGGACGGCGGCTGATGGCGGCGGCGCGGCGGGCGCTCGCGGCCGGCAAGCCGCTGCTGGTGTGGAAGTCCGGCAACAGCGCCGACGGCGCGCGCGCCGCCGCCTCGCACACCGGCAGCATGACCGGGCGCTACGACATCTATCGCGCCGCCTTCAAGCAATCCGGCATCATCGAGATTTACGATATCGACGATCTGGCCGATGCCTGCCGCGCCTTTCTGGGCGGCGTGCTGCCGCGAGGCCCGCATGTTGCCTCGGTCGGCATTTCCGGCGGCGCCGGCATTCTGTTCACCGACCGCGCGATCATGCGCGGACTGACGCTGTCGGCGCTCGGCGAGGAAACGAACAAACGCCTGCGCGCGGCGATCCCGTCTTATGGCTCGGCGGCCAATCCCGTCGACGTGACGGCCAGTGTGTTCAACGACGATGCGATGTTGACCGCCGTAATCGGCTCGGTGCTCGGCGACCCGCAAGTCGATCAGCTCGCGCTGCTGCTCGCCTCGTTGCAAGGCGAGCCGGCCTTGCGCACCGCGCGCGCCGTGCGCGCGGCGATCGATGAGCATCAAAAGCCGATCCTGCTCGCCTGGTCGCCGCGCCGCGAGCGGGCGGAAGCGGCCTTTGCCGTGCTCGAAGAAGGCCATGTGCCGATCTACGAGTCGCCGGTGCGGGTGGCGGAATCGGCCGCTTGGCTGGCGGCATTTTCCGCCGCGCGCGCGGCCGCGGCGCCCGAGCCGCCACCCAAGCTCGCGCGTGTCACGCTGCCGGCGCAGAGCGGGGCGCTCGACGAAGCGCAGAGCAAGGCTTTGTTGCGCGAGATCGGCGTGCCGGTCGCGCGCGAGATCGTGCTACCGGCAAGCGCCGAGAAACCGCGCGCGCTGGAGCTGTCCTTTCCGGTGGCGGTGAAAGTGCTGTCGCGCGACATCGCGCATAAGAGCGAAGTCGGCGGCGTGAAGCTTAGCGTATCGAGCCTTGCCGGCGTCGCCGACGCGATCGCGGCGATCCGCGCCAGCGTGAAGCAACACAGACCGGAAACGACGATCGACGGCTTTCTCGTCGCCGAGATGATCGCCGACGGGCTGGAAACCATTATCGGCGTGGTGCGCGACGCCTCGTTCGGGCCGGTGGTGGCGTTCGGGCTCGGCGGTATCGCGGCCGAGGTGCTCAAAGACGTGTCCTATCGCGTGGCACCTTTCGGGCCCGATCAGGCGCGCGCCATGATCGCCGAATTGCGCTCGGCGCCGCTGTTCGGCGCTTTCCGCGGGCGGCCCGCGCTCGACATCGACGCCGTGGCCGATGCGATCGCCCGCGTCTCCGTGCTGGCGGCGCAGGAAGAACGCATCGCCGAGCTCGACATCAATCCGCTGTTCGTGCGCCCGCGCGGCCAAGGCGTGGTGGCTGCCGATGCGCTGGTGGTGTTGAAGTAGCTCAGCGGAACTTGCTCGCCGCCGCGACGAATTGGCGAAAGGCTTCCGGGTCGATGCCTTGCGTGCGCGGGGCAAGCTCGAGCGACAGTGCATCGAGCGTGCGCTCGATCTGCTCGCGGCTGACATCACGGGTAATGAACACGATGCGCGAGCGGCGGTCGTCGTCCGGCCAGTCCGGCAATTCGCTCAACGGATGAAACATGTGCTGCACCGCCTGCACCACGATCGGGCGGCCGCCGACATTGACGATGCCCTTGATGCGCAGCAAATTCGGACCGCGCACCTCTCCCAGCATGCCCATCCAGACTTCCAGCCCGGCGAAGGTCACCGGCTCATCGCGCGTGACCGAGAACGAGCTGATGCCGGCGTGCGTTGAGTGATCGTGATGCGCGTGGCCGTGATCATGCGCGTGCGCGTCGTCGACCTGCTCGACCAGATGGCTGAAGTCGCGCGCGCGCGCCTGCCCCGGGGCGGCGAAATTGAACAACAGATCGGGATCGATCGCGCCCTGCACCACGTCGCGCGTGAGCGCGATCGGATTGAGCCGCTGCAACCGCGCGCGCAGCGCTCGCGTCGTTTCGGCGTCGGCAACGTCGGTCTTGGTCAGCAACACGACATCGGCGACGCAGGCCTGCTTGACCGCTTCCGGCTGGCCATCGAGCTGGCCGAGGCCGTGCACGGCATCGACGGTCGTAATCACGCGCTCGACATGGAAGACTTCGGAGAGGCGCTCGTCGGCGGTCACCGTGAGCAGCACCGGCGCCGGGTCGGCGAGCCCCGTGGTCTCCACCAATACGCGGTCGAAGGCGGGGATCTCGCCGCGCGCGCGCTCGTTCCATAGTTGGGTGAGCGTGTTGACCAGATCGCCGCGCAGCGAGCAGCACAAACAGCCGGACGACAACAGCACCACGTCCTCGCGCGGCGTGGCCACCAGCATGTGGTCGAGGCCGACTTCGCCGAATTCGTTGATGATGACGGCAGCGTTGGCCATGCGCGCATCGGCGAGCAGGCGCGACAGCAGCGTGGTCTTGCCGCTGCCGAGGAAGCCGGTGATCACGCTCACCGGTATGGAAACGGGCTCAATGCCGCCAGTCATCACGCGCTACCATCATGGACGCAACCAAATCCCGCCAGCCGCCGCCAACGCGCATTCTCTATCACGGCATGCAAAATAACGAACACCCCCTAAACGAGCCATGCGCGCCAATCCGGCAGCCATGCGGTTAAGGCCAGAACGCCGCAAGCGTCCTGCCCGGTGAGAATCCTGCCTTCACAGACCGGGAAACCAATGTGAGCCTTACTGGGTACCAGGCGCTCATGGACGAGGACAGACATGCCGTTTCATCGTTTCGAGAATTTGCAGAGCCAGAAGATCACGGCGCATCTGTCCTCGGCGGAAGGGCCGGTGATCGAAGGCAGCCATCTTTATTTCGGGCTCAACCAGAAAAAGGCCGGCACCGGCTCGGAACTGCACTATCACCCCAACGAGCTTCTGGTCTTCGTGGTCAAAGGCAAGATCAACGCGGTGGTCGGCAAGGACCGGCGCGTCGCCGGCACCGGAACCTTCGTGCTCATCCCGCCCAACGTGCGGCACTCGATCCGCGCCACCGAGGACGGCGACTGCGCCTATCTCTACATCAAGGACCGCACCTGGACGGTGGTCGGCATCGGCGCCGACGAGGCGGCGCCGGAACGGCCGCTGACCATGGAGGAATCCGAAGAGATCGTGCGCAGCGGCAAACGCCCGCAGGTGCCGCAATCGACGGTCAACAGTTCGCAGATGATCGTCGAGGGCGTGCCGGATTGCTATTATGCGCTGAGCATCGGCCTCGACGCGCCGATCGGCTACGGCCGCAAGGTCGAGTGGATCGAAGGCGAGCGCGGCGCCTTCGGCTTGTTCGAAATTCCCGGCGATTACGAAGATAAAAGCGCGCGCAGCGAACACGAGCAATTCTTCTACATCTGCGCGGGCAAGGTCGACGCCGAGGTGGGCGGCGAAAAGAAGCAGACCGGGCCCGGCGATATCATCCAGGTTCCGCGCGGCAGCGGCTATCGCCTCAGCGTTCACGCCGGGGCGCCGGCCCGCTTCGTCGTGGTGCGGGCGACGGATTATCTCGAACAGCGGCTGGACGCCGCCAAGCCTTAAACACATCATTCCAGTATCGGCGGCGGCGAGCCTGACGATGCGACGACAACCGCGGGAGACCAGCATGGCGCAAAACGAGACCAAGAACGAAGGGGCCATCAAGGCGGGCACCGAAGGCTATTTCTTCGACATGATCGGTTCGCGGCAGATGGCCGCGGGACCCACTTATTCCACCTCGCACGGCACCGTGGTGGAAGGCGACCGCATGCAAATCGGTCTCATTCACAAGGCGCGCGGCACCGGCTCGCGCCCGCACAGCCATCCCAACGAGCAGTTCAACTATGTGCTGCAGGGCACGCTGCGGGTGACGATCGGCGATTCGCCGGAGACGCTGTGCCCGGCCGGCACCGCCATCTTCGTGCCGGCCAACACCGTGCATTCGATGATCGCGACGCCCGAGGAGGACGTGATCTTCTACGTCGCCAAGGACCTGTCGCACGGCATCCACGGCACTCCGGCCGACGGCAAAGAGAGCGGTCCGCATTTCGAGCCGGGCTTCGGGCCGAAGACAAGCACCGGCTGAGCCGCCGGCGGCAACCGCGCCAAACGCCGACCGATGTGAAATTCAGGCGACCGGCATCACATTGACCGAGACATCGATGCGCTGGCCGCCGGACGGCCACGATCACGCCGTCCATCGGCGCGACATCGCTGTAGTCGCGACCCACAGCAAGCGTGACGTGATCGTCGGAGGCCGCCACCGCATTGGTCGGGTCGAGCCCGATCCAGCCGGTAACGGAGCCGCACCAAACCAGCACCCAGGCATGCATGGCGTCGGCGCCTTGCAGCCCGGGCGAGCCGTCGCGCGGCACCGTGCGCAGATAGCCGCTGACATAGGCCGCCGGCAGGCCGATGCCGCGCAGGCCCGAGATCATGATATGCGCGAAGTCCTGGCAGACGCCGCGCCGCAAGGCGAACGACATCGGCGGCGTGGTGGTCACCGTGGTCGCGCCGGCGTCGTAGACCATGTCGGCCTTGATCCGGCGCATGAGGTCGAGCGCGCCCTCGAGGATCGGACGGCCGGGCGGGAAGCTTGCGCGCGCATAGTCGCGGATTTCCGGATCGAGCGACACCATGCGGCTGGGGAACAGGAAATGCGCCGGCGAGGTCGACCCGATGTCGGCGGTGGCGAAGACCTCGTCGCGCACCGCTTCGAACGGCGGCGTCGTCAGCAACGCCGGGTCGCTGAGCGCGTCAACCGCGACGCGGGCGGAGACTTTCACGGTCAGCCGGTCGTGCCGCTCGGCCAATGTGATCCAGGTAATGCGGTTGCCGAAGAAGTCCTGTCCCTCGCGCCGCTGCGACGGCTCCGGCACGATCTGCAATGAGGCGACCTGCACCTGCTGGCCGGCGCGCGGGATCGGCGTCAGGCGCAGCACGTGGCGGGCTTGCGCGACCGGCGAGGCATAGGTGCAAACGGTGGTCTGCCGGATATCGTAGATCATGCCAGCGCTCCCCAGGCAGCTTCCGAGCGCTCGTTATGGGTGAGGTAATAGGCGCCGAGTGCGTCCGACAACTTCATCAGCGCGTTTTCGACCTCGACGACCGCGTTGCCGTCGATCTTGGCGGCGTCGGCGGTGCGCAGGTCGGTGGCGATCGCGGCCGCGATCTGCTGCACCGACGACAGCCGGCCGGCAGCCTGCCGCCGCGGCAAGACCGCAAGGTGGGTCTCGATGCGGTCGAGCTGATAGGCGACCGAGCGCGGGTTGTTGGGATCGAGCATCACCAGATCGATCACCGGCGCCAGCGCCGCGATCATCACATAGCGCTGGCGATAGGTGATCTGGCTGTCGGCGAATTGCAGCAGCACGTCGAGCGCGCCGTCCGGCGCGTCGGCATAGCCGAACCAGCGCGCGCAGCGGCAGGTCAGGATCGCGCGCTCGATGCGGCGGCCGAGCTCGAGAAAGCGCCAGCCGGCGAGCTGCGTCATGTTTTCCTGCGCCATGCCCGACAGCGAGGCGATGATGCGCAGCGCCGCCTCGACGCGCTCGATGATCGCGCTTTCGTCGGGACCGATGGCGAGCGGCGCGCCGATGGTGGCGGCGAGATCGTTGAGCGCGTGCCAAGTATCGGGCGAGAAGCGGTCGCGGATCACGGAAGCCGACACGCGCGCGGCATTGACCAGATGCGGCAGCGAGCCGTCGAATTCGCCGCGCGTCAATGCGGTGCGCGCGACCAAGGCCGCGGCCATCTGCCGGGTGTCGAGCGGCGCCGCGCTCCAGGCGCCGAGCAGCGCGCTGATGCTGGCGATGACCGGCACCGTGACGTCTTCGGCTTCCGCCACGCGGATGGTGAGCGCGCGCACCAGCCGCAAGCGTTGCTTCCGCGCGCTCGACGTAACGTCCGACCCAGATACAGATTGGCCGCCGCGCGGCTCGGCAGCGCGCCGGTTGCCCGCTGCACCGCCATGCGCTCCGGCGTCGGCAGCAGCGTCGTTTCGGCGACCGGCCCATGCGCCAGTACCCAGGCATCGGCGGTGGCGGCGCCGCGCTGCAAGCTGACCGCGCGCGCGTCGGCGCTCTCGGCGATGCGCACAAAGCCGCCCGGCATCACGCGCCAGCTATCGCCGATCTTGGCGAGAAACAGGCGCAGCGTGAACGGCCGCGGCTGCAGCCGGCCGTCGCGCCACACCGGCATGGTCGACAGCGTGACGGCTTCCTGCAGCACATAGTCGACGCCGCGATCTTCGATCGATTGCAGCAAGTCGCGGCGCTGCGTCGCGTCGAGCTCGGCGGCGGGTATGCCGTTGCCGAGCTGAATGTTGGATGCCGAGTCGGCGAAGGCCGGCGCCACCACCATGCTGTCGAATTGCGCCATCATCTCGTCGCGGATGTCGGCGCGGCCGAGCCACCAGGTGGCGATATTGGGCAGCGCGAGATCGGTGCCGAGCACGCTCCGCGCCAGTGCCGGCAGGAAGGCCAGCATGGCGCGCGCTTCGATCAGGCCGGCGCCGAGCGCATTGACGATGACGACCTTGTCGTCGCGCACGGCCTGCACCAAGCCGGCGACGCCGAGCCGCGAGGCGGCATTGAGCTCGAGCGGATCGGAAAAGTCGGCATCGAGCCGGCGCAGCAGCACTTCGGCGCGCCGCAGTCCCGAGATGGTGCGGATGAAGACGCCATCGTCGCGCACGGTCAGGTCCTCGCCCTCGACCAGCAGCAGGCCGAGATAGCGGGCGAGATAGGCGTGCTCGAAATAGGTTTCGTTCATGGCGCCGGGCGTGAGCAGGCAGACGCGGGTGTCGTCCTGCCGGTTGAACGCGGACAAGCCGGCCTGGAAGGCCTGGAAGAACGGCGCGACGCGTTCGACATGCGCGGCGCGGTAGACGTCGGGAATGGCGCGCGCGAGCGCCAGGCGGTTCTCGATCGCGTAGCCGGCGCCCGAGGGCGCCTGCGTGCGGTCGCCGAGCACCCACCAGCGGCCGTCGGGGCCGCGTCCGATGTCGACGGCGCAGAACCGCAAATGCGCCCCGCCGGGCGGCGCCACGCCGACCAGCGGCCGCAAGAATTCCGGATTGCCGGCGATCAGCGCGGCCGGCAGCCGGCCCTCGCGGATCAATTCGGCCGGACCATAGGCATCCGCCAAGACCGTCTCGAGCAGCGCGGCGCGCTGGATGAGGCCGGCTTCCAACTGCTGCCATTCGGCATCCGCGATCAGCAGCGGCACATGGCTCAACCGCCAGGGCCGCTCGACCTCCGCCGGATCCTCATAGACGCGATAGAAAACGCCGGAGTCGCGCAAGTATCGGTCGGCGGCGGCGAAGCGGCGGTTGATCTCGTCGCCGCCGAGCCCCGACAACATCGACAGCAGCGGCTGCCAGTGCGCGCGCAGGCGCCCGTCGCCATCCACCATCTCGTCGAAGATGCCGGGCAGCGGCCGATAGCCCGCCACCAGCGATTCGGGGCTGCCGTTCGGCTGCGCCAGGGCGTTGTCGAGATTGGCTGCCATGGCGGCTCTTAGTTCGGCCGCCGAAGGTCAAGCGTCGTGGGAAATTCGAGCGAGCGCTCGAGGTTCGGAATATCGATCAATCCGCCGGTGTGGCCGTGATCCTGGAAGCGGGTGCGCCGGCGCGCTTCCGCCTCGTAGGAATTGACCGGGAAGGTCTCGTAACTGCGGCCGCCCGGATGCGAGACGTGATAGACGCAACCGCCCAGCGAGCGCCGGCTCCAGCTCGTCGACGATGTCGAAAGTGAGCGGGGCATGCACCTCGACGGTCGGATGCAAGGACGACGGCAAGTCCCACGCCTTGTAGCGCACGCCGGCCACGAACTCGCCCGGCCGTCCGGTCGGGCAGAGCGGCACGCGGCGTCCGTCGCAGGTGACGATGTGGCGGCCTTCGTTCAATCCTTGCACTTTCACCTGCAGCCGTTCGACCGAGGAATCGACGATGCGCACCGTGGCGCCGGCCACGCCCTCTTCACCCAGCACATACCAAGGCTCGAGCCCGCCGCGTATCTCAAGCTCCACGCCGTCACGCTGCACGCTGCCGTAAAGCGGAAAGCGAAATTGCCGCTGCGCATCGAACCAGACCGAATCGAAATTGTATCCCGCCCGCTTGAGGTCAGCCAGGACCTGGAGGAAGTCCTCCCAAACGAAATGTTCCAGCATATAGCGGTCGTGCAACGCGGTGCCCCAGCGCGAGAGCGGGCCGTCGAGCGGTTCGCGCCAGAACCAGGCCACCAGTGCACGCAGCAACAGTTGCTGGGCGAGACTCATGCGCGCATCGGGCGGCATCTCGAACGAACGAAATTCGACCAGGCCGAGACGGCCGGTCGGCCCTTCCGGCGAGAACAGCTTGTCGATGCAGATCTCGGTGCGATGGGTGTTGCCGGTGACGTCGACCAGGATGTTGCGGAACAGGCGATCGACCAGCCAAGGCGGCGGCGCCTCGCCTTTGCCGGGCGCCGGCACATTGGCGAGGGCGATCTCCAATTCGTAGAGCATGTCCTGGCGCGCCTCATCGATGCGCGGCGCCTGACTGGTGGGGCCGATGAACAAGCAGGAGAACAAATACGACAGTGACGGCCGCCGCTGCCAATAGAGCACCAGGCTCTTGAGCAGATCGGGCCGGCGCAGGAACGGGCTGTCGGCGGCATTGCGCCCGCCGAGCACGACGTGATTGCCACCGCCGGTGCCGGTGTGGCGGCCGTCGATCATGAACTTGTCGGCGCCGAGGCGGGCGAGATGGGCCTCCTCATAAAGACTGCGCGTGATCTCGACCGCCTCGCGCCAGTTTTCGGCCGGGTGGACGTTGACCTCGATCACGCCGGGATCGGGCGTCACCCGGATGACGTTGATGCGCGGATCGGGCGGCGGTCCGTAGCCCTCGACTTGCACCGCTATCCCGAGCTCGGCCGCGGTCGCTTCGACGACCGTCAAAAGCTCGATGTAATCCTCCAGATGATCGACCGGCGGCATGAACACACAGAGCCGGCCCTCGCGCACCTCGACCGCCAAAGCCATGCGCACGGGAATGGCCTCGGCCGGCGCACCCGGCGTGGCGCGCGTAACGTCCGCAGAGAGCGGCGTCGCCGTCTCATCATGAGCCGAATGAGCGTCGGCATCCGCGGCCGCGTCCGGCAACGGCCGGCGTTCGGCAAACGGGTCGGTCGGCACCGGATGCGGATAGTCGGCGGGCGGGATATAGGGCAACGACTGCAGCGGCAGGCGAAGCCCGAGCGGGGAATCGCCCGGCACCAGGAACAACTGGCCGCGGCGCGTACGCCACACTTCGCTCAGCCATCCCGGCTTACTCTGCGCCGCCACGCGCTGCACCGGCAGCACGAATCCGCTCGGCTGCGTCGACTGATGTTCGAACATGCGCAGGATGCGCGCGCGCTCCTCCGGATCGTCGATTTTCGGATCGGCGGGATCGATGTTCACCGGCAACGCACCTTGCTTCTGCGTGCGATCGACCGGGTCTTCAAACGCCGGCTGCACAAAGCCGGGCTTGAGCCCCAGGCGCACGGCGATGCCCTCGCCGAAACGCTGGGCGTCGCCGACCGACGGCGGCTGCGCGGCAGGCTCACTGGCGATCAGCCCAATATCGCGCCAAAGCGGGACGCCGTCGCGCCGCCAGAACAGCGCGAACGCCCAGCGCGGCAACGGCTCGCCGGGATACCATTTGCCTTGCCCGAAATGCAGCAGCGCGCCAGGCGCAAAACGTTTGTACAGACGGCGGATCAGATCGTCGCCGCGAATACGTTTGGCGGGACCGAGCGCGGCGGTGTTCCATTCCTCCGATTCGTAGTCGTCCACCGACACAAAGGTCGGCTCGCCGCCCATGGTCAGGCGAACATCGTTGGCGACAAGATCGGCGTCGACCGTCTCGCCGAGCGTATCGAGCGCCGCCCATGCCTCGTCGGAGAACGGCATGGTCACGCGCGGCTTCTCGGCGATGCGCGTGATGCGCATATCGAACCCGAAGGTGACCTTGCTCGGCTCGACCATGCCGCTGATCGGCGCGGCCGAGCGGAAGTGCGGCGTCGCCGCGACCGGCAGATGGCCTTCCGCGCACAACAGACCGGACGTCGGGTCGAGGCCGATCCAGCCGGCGCCGGGAAGATAGACTTCGGTCCAGGCGTGCAGGTCGGTGAAGTCCTGCGCGGCGCCGGCCGGACCTTCCAGCGGCTTCACGTCGGGCTTGAGCTGAATGAGGTAGCCGGACACGAAGCGGGCGGGCAGACCGATATGGCGCAAGATCTGCACCAGCAGCCAAGCCGTATCGCGGCAGGAGCCGGAGCCGGAGCCGAGCGTCTCCTCAGGAGTCTGCACGCCCGGTTCCAGGCGCACGATATAGCGGACCAAGCCGTGCAGACGCTGATTGAGCTCGACCAGGAAGTCGGTCGTGTTGCGCGGCGCGCGCGGAACCGTCTGGATAAACTCCGTCAACAGCGGGCCCGCCGGCTCCGGCGCGACATAGGCCGCCAGGTCTTCGTGCAACTCGGCGGCAAAAGTGAACGGCCATTTCTCCGCATAGGGCTCGATGAAGAAATCGAACGGATTGATCACTTCCAAGTCGGCGAGCAGATCGACCGTCACCGAGAATTCGGTGGCCTTTTCCGGAAACACGAAGCGCGCGAGCCAATTGCCGTGCGGATCCTGCTGCCAGTTCACGAAGTGCTCCGCCGGCGTCACCTTCAGCGAATAGCTCGGGATGCGGGTGCGGCAATGCGCGCCCGGGCGCAGCCGCACGACCTGCGGCCCCAAGCCGATGGGCTTGTCGTAATCGTAGCGGGTGACGTGATGGAGACCGACCAGGATGGACATGGGCCCTACTGCTTCACCACGCTGAAATACTTAAGCTTTTGGCCCACATCGGCCCCGATCGTGCCCGCAAAACATGCAAATTCTGGGCCGACGGCCATGCGCAGGCAATAGAAAGCCCGCGCGGGCGCGCGCCGGCAAGGCCTATTCGGCGGCCACGCGGCGAGCGGAGCGCACGCCCTCGGCCAGGCTGGCCACGAGATCGGCCACCGCCTTGACGGTGCCGGGGCCGGCCTTGCCGTCCTGGTCGAGACTTTGGCGTAGCGCTTCGACCAGCGCCGAGCCGACCACCACGCCGTCGCTGCCTTCGGCAATGGCGCGAGCCTGTTGCGCGGTCTTCACGCCGAAGCCGACCGCCACCGGCAGCGTGGTGTGGCGCTTGATGCGTTTGACCGCCGCCGTGACCTTGCCGGCATCGGGCGCGGCCGTGCCGGTGATGCCGGTGATCGAGACGTAATAGACAAAGCCGGAGGTATTGTTGAGCACCGCCGGCAGGCGCTTGTCGTCGGTGGTGGGGGTGGCGAGACGGATGAAATTGAGCCCGGCTTTGAGCGCCGGCAGACACAACTCTTCGTCTTCTTCCGGCGGCAGATCGACCACGATTAGCCCATCGACACCCGCCGCCTTGGCGTCGGCGAGGAACTTGTCGACACCGTAGATATAGATCGGATTGTAATAGCCCATCAGCACGATCGGCGTTGCGTCATCGCCTTTGCGGAATTCGCGCACCAGCGCAAGCGTCTTGGTCATGCGCTGGCTGCTCTTAAGCGCGCGCACGCCGGCGGCCTGGATCGCCGGGCCGTCGGCCATCGGATCGGTGAACGGCATGCCCAATTCGATCACGTCGGCGCCGGCCTTGGGCAGCGCCTTGGCGATGGCGAGCGATGTCTCGTAGTCCGGATCGCCTGCCATGGTGAAAGTCACCAGCGCGGCGCGGCTTTCGTCTTTCAGCGCGGCGAAGCGGCGGTCGATGCGGGTGGTCATGCAGTGCCCCGCGCGCGGCAGACATTGCTGCTGTCATCGTCCGCGAAAGCGGACGATCCAGTATTCACAGGATCGTCAGTGATTACTGGGTCCCCGCTTGCGCGGGGACGACACCACTGAATGTCGATCATTTCTTCTTGCTTTCCAGAAACGCTTCCACGCTCGCCAGGTCCTTGTCGCCGCGGCCGGAGAGATTGACCACCATCAAGTGATCCGCGGGCTTTGCCGGCGCGAGGTCGATGACGCGCGCCAGCGCATGCGCCGGCTCGAGCGCCGGGATGATGCCTTCGAGCTTGCTGCACAACTGGAACGCCGCCACCGCTTCGTCGTCGGTCGCCGAGAGGAATTTCACGCGGCCCATGTCGTTGAGCCAGGCATGCTCGGGACCGATGCCGGGATAATCAAGGCCGGCGGAAATCGAATGCGCCTCCTCGATCTGGCCGTCGTCGTCCATCAGCAAATACGTGCGGTTGCCGTGCAGCACGCCCGGCTTACCACCGGCGATAGAGGCGGCGTGCTTGCTGTTGAGACCGTGGCCGGCGGCTTCGACGCCGTAGATTTCGATTTGCCGCTCGTCGAGGAACGGGTGGAACAGGCCCATGGCGTTGGAGCCGCCGCCGATGCAGGCGATCAGCGAATCCGGCAGACGGCCTTCGGCGGCTTGCATCTGCTCGCGCGTCTCGCGGCCGATGATGCACTGAAAGTCGCGCACCATGGCCGGATAAGGATGCGGACCGGCGACGGTGCCGATGCAGTAGAAGGTGTCGGCGACATTGGTGACCCAGTCGCGCAGCGCCTCGTTCATGGCATCCTTGAGCGTGCGCGAGCCGGAGGTGACGCCGCGCACTTCGGCGCCCAGCATCTTCATGCGCAGCACATTGGGCTTTTGCCGCTCGACGTCGATTTCGCCCATGTAGACGATGCAAGGCAGGCCGAACTTGGCGCACAACGTGGCGGTGGCGACGCCGTGCATGCCGGCGCCGGTCTCGGCGATAATGCGGGTCTTGCCCATGCGTTTGGCCAGCATGATCTGGCCGAGCACGTTGTTGACCTTGTGCGCGCCGGTGTGATTGAGCTCCTCGCGCTTGAAATAGATTTTGGCGCCGCCCGCCGAAAGGCCGGAGGCCGTCTTTCTTAGATGCTGCGTGAGCCGCTCGGCGAAATAGAGCGGCGACGGCCGGCCGACATACGTGGCGAGATAGCCGTCCATCTCCCGCTGGAACGTCGGGTCGGCTTTGGCTTGCGTGTAGGCCTTCTCCAGCTCAAGGATCAGCGGCATCAGCGTCTCGGCGACAAAGCGGCCGCCATAGATGCCGAAATGGCCGCGCTCGTCCGGCCCGCTGCGGAACGTGTTGGGCTGCTGCACGCTCATACGCCGCTCACAATATTCGATGCGGTCAGGATCAAGGGGTCGGTCGCGCGCGCGGCGCGCACGAATTTGCGGATCTTGTCGGGATCCTTGACGCCGGGCGCACGCTCGACCCCCGAGGACACATCGACGCCGGGCGCGTGCGTAATGGTAATCGCTTCCGCCACGTTGCCGGCGTCGAGCCCGCCCGAGAGCATGAAGGGTACGTCGAGATTAAGCCCAGCGAGCAGCGTCCAGTCGAACGGCGTGCCGAGACCGCCGGGACGGGTGGCCTCCTTGGGCGCACGCGCATCGAAGATCAGCCGGTCGGCAACCGCCGCGTATTCGCGGATCGGCGACAGGTCGCCGCGCTCGGCGATCGGCAGCGCCTTCATCACCGGCAGGCCGAAGTGGGTGCGCACCTGCACCACCCGTTCGGGCGTCTCCTTGCCGTGCAGTTGCAACATGTCGGGTTTCAGCGCCGCGACGATGTCGTGCAGCGTGTCGTCGGTTGCGTCGACCGTGAGCGCGACCTTGCCGGCGCGGCCTTGCACCTGCGCTGACAATGCGCGCGCGGCCTCCAGCCCGAGGTTGCGCGGGCTCGGCGGGAAGAACACGAAGCCGACCAGATCGGCGCCGGATTCCAGCGCCGCATCAAGCGCTTCCGGCGTCTTCAGCCCGCAGATTTTGACGATCAGCGACATGGCGGGCGTTCTACCCCTTCTCCGCGTCGCCGCAAAGGCGCACGAACGCGGCCAACTCACGGCTCCGGCGGCGGAATGACCAGCGGCGGGTTGGGCTCGGATGCCGCCGGTGGCGCGTCGGTGCCGAAGCGCCGGCGGATGGTCGCAAGTTCCTCGTGCAGCGCGCGCACATCGGCATCGAGCCGCCGCGCCGTGCGCCGCCAGACGCCCTGCCCCAGCCAGGCGGCGAAGCCGCCGATAACCACGCCGAGGATCAGCACCGCAAAGACGATCAGGAACAGCGGCCAGGTAATCGCATAGGCCGGATGGGCGGAGGACAGCGGATCGAACGAGATCGTCACCGCCTCCCGGTTGGCCACCGCAAAGGCGACCAAGATTACGACCAGCGGAATGATGATGACCGCGGAGACGATTTTGCGGAGCACAGGTGACGCCTCTCCAAATGCATCAATGGCCGGAGCGGGCCCGGCCATCACAATAGCACTCTCGGCAGTCCGAAAAACCGGCCGCCCTAGATGGGCGTCGTCTTATTCAGCCGCTCGCGCATTTCCTTGCCGGTCTTGAAGAACGGCACCGACTTGCGCTCGACCGAGACATGGGCGCCGGTACGCGGATTGCGGCCGGTGCGGGCCGGGCGGTGCTTGACCGAAAAGGCGCCAAAACCGCGCAGTTCCACGCGGTCGCCGCGCGCCATGGCGTTGGTGATCTCGCCCAGGATGGCGTTGACGATATTCTCGACGTCGCGCTGATAGAGGTGTGGATTCTGGGCGGCGATACGCTGCACAAGCTCGGACTTGATCATGGACGCTGCCCTACCCCTCAGTTGGACGATGGAGGGTGCCAAAGCGCCAAGAGACCGTCAAGATTAAGTCTTTCGATGGCTTGCACCGAATCCCATGCTTCGATGCGCTGCGCAATGGCGCTCAGGCCCACCGCCTGGAAGGTCCAGGCGGCGACATGCAGGAAGGAAAGCTCGCTAAATCGGGGTTGCAGCGAATAATCGCGCACCGGCGTGGTGGCGGGGATGCGTTTTTCCTTGGCGAGCCAGGCGAGCGCGGTCTTTTCATTGCCCAACTCGTCGACCAGCTTCAGCCCCACCCCCTGGCGGCCGGTGAAAACGCGGCCGTCGTCGACCGCCGCCAGCTGCCCATCGTCCAGTTTGCGGCGTTGCTTCACCAGGCCCTTAAACCAGGCATAGGAATCGAGCACGATCGCCTCGATGGCCGCGCGCGCCTGCGGGCTGGTCGGCTCGAAGCCGTTGGGCGCGGCTTTGAGCGGCGTGGATTTGATCGAACTCGACCTGGACGCCGATGGTTTTAAGCAACTCGCTGAAGTTCGGGTATTGGAACAGCACGCCGATCGAGCCGACCAGCGAGGTGTCCTGCGCCACGATGTGGTCGGCCGAAATCGCCGCGATATAGGCGCCGGAGGCGGCAAGCCCGTCCACCACCACCACCATCGGCTTCTTGGCCTGCAGCGCGCGCAGCGAGTCATAGAGCTGTTCGGAGCCGGCGGTGGTGCCGCCGGGTGAGTCGACATGCACGATCACGGCACGGGCGCGCGAACGGGCGAGCCGCTCGAGCGCCTCGACGCGCTCCTGGTTGTTGCGGATCAGGCCCTGGATTTTGACGCGCGCGATGTAATTGCCGGGAGCGACCCAGCGAGTTGGCGCCAGCGCGAAGGCGGCGGCGGCCACCGCCACGATGGCGATCAAGATCGCGCTGACGCGCCAGAAGGTCAGCTTGCGCCGCATGCGGCGGCGGTCGACGATGGAATCGGCGTCGAGCGACATGAGCCTCGCTCCATTGTGCGGTGCAGGGTCTGGCCCTAACGGCGAGCCATGACGCACCAAACGAATCGTGCCCCGATATTAGACGCAATTGCGGTACGCGGCGTCCCCTCCCCCGCGACGGGGGGAGAGAACGGCCGGCCGCCTTACTCCTCCGCCTGTTCTTTGTCGGCTTCCGCCGCTTCCTTTTCGACTACCTCGCCCTCCTCGGGCTTGTCGCCGGCGCGCTGCTTGAGCGCGGCGCCCAGGATGTCGCCCAACGAGGCGCCGGAGTCGGCGGTGCCGTATTGCGCGATCGCTTCCTTCTCCTCGGCGACTTCCAGCGCCTTGATCGACACCGCGACCTTGTGCGCCTTGCGGTCGAACTGGGTGACGCGGGCGTCGACTTTCTGGCCGACCGAGAAGCGCTCGGGGCGCTGCTCGCCGCGGTCGCGCGCCAGTTCATTGCGCTTGACGAAGGCGGCGAGATCGGTGCCGGTGATCTTGACCTCGATGCCGGACTCCTTGATCTCGGTCACCTCGCAGGTGACCACCGAGCCCTTCTTGAGGTCGCCGGCCGAGGCCATCGGATCGCCCTGCAGCTGCTTGACGCCGAGCGAGATGCGCTCCTTTTCGACGTCGACGTCGAGCACCTGCGCCTTGACCATGTCGCCTTTCTTGTACTCCTCGATCACCTGCTCGCCCGGACGCTTCCAGTCGAGGTCGGAGAGGTGGACCATGCCGTCCACGTCGCCGTCGAGGCCGAGGAACAGGCCGAACTCGGTCTTGTTCTTGACTTCGCCTTCGACGATCGAGCCGGGCGGATGATTTTCGACGAACACCTCCCACGGATTGCGCATGGTCTGCTTGAGGCCGAGCGAGATGCGGCGCTTGACCGGGTCGACCTCGAGGATCTGCACCTCGACCTCTTGCGAGGTGGAGACGATCTTGCCGGGATGCACGTTCTTCTTGGTCCACGACATTTCGGAAACGTGGATCAGGCCCTCGATGCCGGGCTCCAGCTCCACGAAGGCGCCGTAGTCGGTGATGTTGGTGACGCGGCCCTTGAATTTCGCGCGCCACCGGGAACTTGGCTTCGATGCCCTGCCACGGATCGTCGAGCAGTTGCTTCATGCCGAGCGAGATGCGGTGGGTCTCGTGGTTGATCTTGATGATCTTGACCTTCACCTGCTGGCCGATATTGAGCACCTCGGTCGGGTGATTGACCCTGCGCCAGGCGATGTCGGTGACATGCAGCAGGCCGTCGATGCCGCCGAGATCGACGAAGGCGCCGTAGTCGGTGATGTTCTTGACCACGCCGTCGATGACCTGACCCTCTTCGAGATTCTGCACCAGCTCCTGGCGCTGCTCGGCGCGGGTCTCTTCCAGCACGGTGCGGCGCGAGACCACGATGTTGCCGCGGCGGCGATCCATCTTCAGGATCTGGAATTGCTGCGGCACGTTCATCAGCGGCGTCACATCGCGGATCGGCCGGATGTCCACTTGGCTGCGCGGCAGGAAGGCCACCGCGCCGTCGAGGTCGACCGTGAAGCCGCCTTTGACCTGGTTGAAGATGATGCCGGAGACCTTCTCGTTGCTGTTGAACGCCTTCTCCAGCTTGCCCCAGCTTTCCTCGCGCCGCGCCTTGTCGCGTGACAGCACCGCTTCGCCGAGCGCGTTCTCGACGCGCTCCAGGTAGACTTCGACCTCGTCGCCGACCTTCAGGTCGGGCTGCCGTCCGGGGCCCGCGAACTCGCGCAGGGCCACGCGACCTTCGGTCTTCAGACCGACGTCGATGACGGCCATATCCTTTTCGATGCCGACGACCGTGCCCTTGATGACCGAACCTTCCTGCAGGTTTCCGGTCCCGAACGATTCATCGAGCAATTTGGCGAAGTCTTCACGCGTGGGTGCTTGAGCGGTGGCGGTGGCCATGAAATCTCCTGTAAGCGGCGCGCCGGCGGGTTGGATTGGCGTTCCAAACGCGCGGGCCGAAGGCCCCGCAAGACCTTCGACAGCCATCCCGGAATCCGGGATGGCCGGCGCTAGTACCGTGCTTTCGGAACGATGGTTCGATCAGGCGCCGAACGCAGAGGCTCGAGCGGGACGATGTCCTCCAACAGCGAGGGGCGGTTAGCCGCGCCCTCGGCCCGCTCGGGTGGCCTCGACGATGTCGATGGCGGCCCGGATGGCGGTGGATATATCCATATCGGTGGTATCGAGCAAGTGCGCGTCCTGGGCCTGTTTCAGCGGCGCGATGGCCCGCCGGCTGTCGCGCTCGTCGCGCCGGAGGATATCGGCCAGCACGGTCGCTTCATCGATCTGGCGGCCTTGCGCCTGGTATTCGGCCGCCCGGCGGCGGGCGCGCACCAATTGGGTGGCGGTCACATAGATTTTGACGTCGGCATTGGGGCAAATGACGGTGCCGATGTCGCGGCCGTCGAGCACCGCACCGGGCGGCTGGGCGGCGAAATTGCGCTGGACGGTGACCAATACCGCGCGCACCTCGGGAATGGCGGAGACAACCGAGGCCGCCTCGCCCACCGCCGGGGCCTTGAGGGCGGCTTCGTCGAATTGCGCCGGATCGAGCGCCTTGGCGGCGGCCACCGCAGCATCGGCATCGTCCAGCCGACGTCCGCTATCGAGCAGCGCCTTCGCCACCGCCCGGTAGATCAGCCCGGTGTCGAGATGGCGCAGGCCGTATTGGGCGGCCAGGCTTTTGCCCAGCGTGCCCTTGCCGGAGGCGGCCGGTCCGTCGATGGCGATGATCATCTACCGGCCCCGCTTCGCCAAGCCGAGCGCTTCACGCAAGGCAAGAGGCGCGCTCGGATCGATGGTGATCTTTCCCTGCTGCTTTTGCCCAATCAATTGCGGAACCGCGCCCGAGTTGTCAAAGAGCGCAGCTTGATCGGCCTGATCCAAGAACCAGGGAAGCTGGGCAAGCGACCGGACCCAACGCTTCCTGATACTCGCTTCGGGAACGTCGTGACCGCCTTTTTCGACGCGCAGGTGCACACGCTGCACATTCAGGTTCGGGGATTCGAGCATGACGAAAATCAGCCGAAATGCGAATTGGCGTCGCTTCGCCTCGGTGACGAGCCGGCGGTATTTATCCGTGGAGAGAACGGTCTCGACGCCGACCGTTTGGTGAGCATGGATCGAGGCTTCAACCCAGGCCTCAATCCGTACGACAGCCTGAACATTCGCCTCTTGCAGCGCAAGCTTCTCGACCTCTTGAATTCGCTGGGTCAGCAAGTCGGGGTTTATGATCCAGACCGATTGGTCGAATGCCTCGATGTCGGTGTTGCTATAAAGACTGCTTTTGCCCGACCCGTTCGGACCGGCAACGATCCAGAAGGTTGGCCTTTCGCTGGCCGTCACTTCCGGACTCGTGGCCCGTCCGGCGACCCGAAAAGTTGTTTATTTTCGCGCCGAGCCTTGGCAACGTTTTTCTCGAATACGGTCGTCAAATCGTCAATAAACGTGGCACTGTTGGCGTCCAGCGACAGCACGCGCACGAATTTCCCCTCCGAATTCCGCATGCGTTTTTCGCGCACGGAACCCGATTTCTTTCCGCTACGCAGCTTGGTCCGCAGTTGTTCCAGAAAGATCATGTCGAGCATGAAGGACCGTCTCACTGTAACTTAATTCTATTAATATAGGACGTTATGCGCACCGGCACCATGCCAAAATCTACACGGTCAGCCACTCAAATCCGCCCCGAGCGAACGCATCAGATCGACGAAGCCGGGGAAGCTGGTGGCGATGAAAGCGGAATCGTCGATGCGCACCGGGTTCTCGCTGGCGAGCCCCATCACCAGCGCCGCCATGGCGATGCGGTGGTCCATATGCGTCGTCACGTCGCCGCCGCCGAGTGGGCGGCCTTTGCCGTGCACGATCAGATCGTCGCCTTCGATCGCGATCTCGACGCCGTTGACGCGCAACATGTCAGCGGTGGCGGCGAGCCGGTCGGATTCCTTCACGCGCAACTCCTGCAAGCCGCGCATGCGCGTTGCGCCTTCGGCGAACGAGGCGATCACCGCCAGGATCGGATATTCGTCGATCATCGAGGGCGCGCGCGAAGCCGGCACGTCGACGCCTTTGAGCGCGCCGGCGCGCACCCGCAAGTCGGCGACTTCCTCGCCGCCGTCGTCGCGCTTTTCCAGCTCTTCGAGCGTGGCGCCCATCTCGCGCAAGGTTGTCAGCAAGCCGGTGCGCAGCGGATTGGTCATCACCGCTTCGAGGATCGCCTCCGAGCCGGGCACGATCAGCGCGGCGGCGATCGGGAACGCCGCCGAAGACGGATCGGCCGGCACCGCGACACGCGCCGGCTCAAGCTCGGGCTGGCCCAGCAAGGTGATGCGACGACCGTGCTCGCCCGACGGTTTGCTCACGATCTTGGCGCCGAAATGCTTGAGCAGCTTTTCGGTGTGGTCGCGCGTGGCCTCCGCTTCGATCACCGTGGTCTCGCCCGCCGCCGCGAGGCCTGCCAGCAGCACCGCCGATTTGAGCTGCGCCGACGGCACCGGCGGTTCATAGACGATCGAGATCGGATCGCGGGCGCCCTGCAAGGTGAGCGGCAGCCGGCCGCCTTCGGCCGCGTCGAGCACGCGCGCGCCCATGCGCTCCAGCGGATCGAGCACGCGCCGCATCGGCCGCTTGCGCAAGGATGCATCGCCGTCAAAGGTCGCGGTCACCGGCGAACCGGCGACCGCGCCGAGCGCCAGCCGCACGCCGGTGCCGGAATTGCCGAAATCGAGCGCGGCCGCGGGCTGGGCGAAACCGCCGACGCCGACGCCATGGATACGCCAAATCGCCGCCTTCGCCCACGCGCTCGATCTTGGCGCCGAGCGCGCGCATGGCCTCGGCCGTATGCATGACGTCGTCGCCTTCCAGGAGGCCGCTGACCGTGGTCTCGCCCACAGTGAGCGCGCCTAGAATCAGGGCACGATGCGAGATCGACTTGTCGCCGGGCACGCGCACGCGACCCTGCAGCGGGCTACCGCGGCGGGCGGTCAGCGGGGTCGATACGGCGCTGTCCAACAGGGTTTTTCCTTAGAAATCGCGCTGTCCTACCACGCAGCCGCGCGCGGCGTCATCCCGCGCCCGAACCGGCTCGAAGGGCCCTGCCGGGCCGGCCCGCCACTATTGACAGCCGCCTTGCAACTAGCCAAGTGAAGCACCGATTTAGCGAACTTTTCGAGGGACATCTGCCGTGGCGAAACCCGAGCTTGGTACCAAGCGCGTCTGTCCGGAAACCGGCCGCAAGTTCTACGATCTCAACAAGACGCCGGTGATTTCTCCCTATACCGGCAAGGTCGTGCCGATCGCCCCGCCGCCGCGCATGCGCGCGGAGCCGGCGGCCGCTCCGGCGGCAGCGGCACGGCCGCAGCCGGCGCCGGAAGCAGAATCCATCGTACCGGAAACGACCGATGCCGAATTCGTCTCGCTCGAAGACGCCGAGGCCGAGCAGCAGGGCAAGAAGCCGGCGGCCGCCGACGCCGCGGCGGTGGCCGGCGAGGACGAAGTCGAGGTCGACGACGAGAGCCTCGACGATGCCGCTTTCATCGAGGAAGAGGAAGAGGGCGATGCCGACGTGACCGATATCATCGGCGATGGCATCGAGAAGGAAGAAGAAAGCTGATACATTCCTGATCCCTGTTCCCAGGAGGGGCCATAGCTCAGCTGGGAGAGCGCTTGCATGGCATGCAAGAGGTCGGCGGTTCGATCCCGCCTGGCTCCACCAACCTCCGCGGCCTTCGGCCGCTTCGGTTGGCAAGTTCTTCTCCCCGGCCGGCTCGCGTCGGGGAGTTCGCAAAGCGAACGGACCGGCCCTCGGACTAACGCCAGCTGAAATGACGGGCCGCCCCAGGGGCGGCCTTTTGACTGTGCGGCGGTGCACAATGCAGGGCGCCCAGAATTAGTTTGCAATCAAACCATTTTGTAATTGCACATTAGTTTGCGGTCAAACTATCTCTCGTCTATCCTGATGCGAGTTCGCAAGCGATATTGCGAACGCTTGCGTTCACCGCAGGCACAACTGACAAACGAGCGCGTGACCGCGGCTTGACCGGGTAAACGAAAAGCTCGAGCAAAGGGAGGGACCACATGTCGATGCCGAAGTCGTCTTTGATCAAACGGCTGGCGCTGCCGGCGATCGCCGTTTTTGTCACCGTCGTTTCCACGCAAGGTGCGCTGGCCGCCAGCAAATTGTGCGGCCTCAATAACGGCAAGAAAGCCACAGGCACGCCGATCCTGGTCGGCAGCATCGTCGGACAAACCGGGCCGGATGACTTCAGCGCCGGCGCCGACGCGGCACGCGCCTATTTCAACTGCGTCAACGAGAACGGCGGCATCAACGGCCGGCCGATCGAGTTCCTGGTCGAAGACGATCAATGGAAGCCGGAGGTCGCCGCCCAGGTCGCCTCCAAGCTGATCAAGGACAAGGGCGTCGTCGCCTTCGTCGGCAACGGCAGCTTCGTCTCCATGACGGTCAACGCCAAGACCTACGTCGACAACAACATCGTCGCCGTCGCTTCGGCCTGCGCCGTGCGCGAATGCTTTGAATCGCGCAACATCGCATCGACCAACCAGGGCCCGGTGCCGAGCAACATCTCGGCCGTGCAGTGGGCGGTGGAACATCTGGCGCCAGTGAAGAAGGTCGCCTGCGTCGGCCTCAATATTCCAAGCAATGGCGTCTGGTCGTGCAATCTAACCAAGCAATGGCTGAAGGAGAAAGGCCTGCAGGGCGTTTCCGTTCTGATGAACCCCGGCGCGCCCGATCCGAACTCGTCATTGCTCGAAGCGGTCTCCTCCGGCGCCGACACCATTCTGCTCAGTCTGCCGGCGGGCCTGGCGCAGGCCTTCCTGAAGGCGGCGCAAGACCAGGACCTGCGCGACAAATACAAGTGGATTTCGCCGACGCCGCTTTACAAGAAGGGCATCCCCGAAGCGCTCGGCGATTATTGGAGCGGCAAGGTGCACGTGGCCATCGAGCTTACGCCATGGGACGAAGGCGGCCCCGACGCCAAGCGCTGGCTCACGGTGATGGACAAGTATGCCCGCAAGGACGACCCGCGTGACACCTTCGCCCAGGCCGGCTTCGTCTCCGCCAATATCTTCGTCGACACGCTGATGAAGATGGACCCGAACAAGATCGACCGCGCCAACGTGACCAAGGCGCTCAAGGCGGTGAAGAATTATCGCACCGATCTGTTGTGCGGTCCGTGGTATTTCGGCGATGCCGATTTCCACCAGCCGAACCACTACTCGAACATGGTGGCCATCACCAAGTCGGGCTTCAAGAAGGAGTCTGGATGCTTCGACATTTCGGGTAGCTACTTCGACAAAATCCGGGTGTATGAAAAGGCGCACCATCTGACCGGAAACTAACGGCATCCCGTGCTCGGTATTTACGGGATTTTCTTGGTCGCGGGACTGGCGGTGGGGGCGATCTACGCCCTCGCCGGTGTCGGTTTGGTCGTGCTCTACCGATCGACCGGCGTGCTCAATTTTGCCTACGGCGCAATTGGCGCGCTCGGCGCGATGATGGCCTGGCAACTGCAGCAATGGCACTATCCGGAGCCGGTGGTGTGGGCGACGTCGATCGTCATCTCCACCGCGCTGTCGCTCGGCTACGGACGGGTCGCGGCGCCCTATCTCTCCTATCGCGATCCGGTGGTGAAGGCGGTTGCCACCCTCGGCTTCGCCTTGGCCATTCTCGGCATCTCCTATTACTTCTGGGTCGAAGCGCCGCGGCGGCTGTCGCTGTTCACCGACGCGATGGGCTTTCGCATGCTCGGCGTGCGCATCACCGGCACGCGCGCGGTGGCCTTCGCCGCCACGGTATTGATCGCCGTCGGCATCGCCGTGTTTCTCAAGCGGACGAAGGTCGGTTTGCTGATGCGCGCGCTCGCCAACAAGCGCGATCTCGCCTCCGTGCTCGGCGTGCCGGTCATCAAGGTGGAGACTTATGCCTGGCTGATCAGCGGCGTGCTCGCCGGCTTCACCGGGCTGATGTTCGGTTCGCTGGTACGGCCTAATCCAGGCGCGCTGACTTTTCTGGTCATTCCGGCGATTGCGGCGGCGATCGTCGGCCGCCTGCGGTCGCTGCCGATGACGCTGATCGGCGGGCTGGTCATCGGCATCGCCGAGTCGATGTCGACGCTGGTGCCGGCGATCAAGGACTATCGCTCGGCGGCGCCTTTTGTCCTGGCCGCTATTCTGCTTCTATGGATGCAACGCCATCGCAGGCTGACCTTCTCCGGCCAAGACTAATCATGTCATGACTGATCAAACGAGCGACGCGGGGGCGGGCACGAAAGTCGCACCGCCGCGCGCGCCTTCTTTTATTGCCGATCTTCTGCTCGACCGCCGCACTGCGCTCACGCTGGCGGCGACGGTCGTCGCTATTGCCGTGCTGCCGATGGCGTTGAATGCGCTGTGGCTGCGCGTGTTCATCTCCTCCGCCATCTTCACCATCGCCGCCACCGGCACCGCCGTGCTCTATGCCCGGCTCGGCCTCGTTTCGCTGGCGCAAGTCGCGCTGGTCGGCGTCGGCGGCTGGGTGACGCTGCGCATGTATCACGCGCTGCATCTGCCGTTCGAGGTCAACATGCTGGTCGCGGCGGTCGTCAGTTCGCTGGTCGGCGTCGTAATCGGTCTGCCGGCCTTGCGCATGCGCGGGTTGTTCCTGGCGCTGATCACGCTGATGGCGGCGGCCGGCTTCGAGATTCTGGTGACCGGCACGCAGTTCCCCAACGGCGGCACCGGCGTGCTCGGCATCGCGGTCAATTCGATCTTCATGCCGCGGCCGCTGCTGGCGCGCACCGACGAAGCCATGCTGCGCTATGTCTGCGTCGTCGCGGTGATCATCTTCGCCATGATCGCGCTGATCCGCCGCGCCAAGCCGGGCCGCGCCTGGGCGCTGATCCGCAAGAGCGAGGCCTGCGCCATGGCGGCCGGCATCAACGTCGCCTTCTACAAGGCCTGGGGCTTCGCGCTCGCCGGCTTCGTCGCCGGCATTTCCGGCGCGCTGCTCGCCGCCACCATCGGCGTGCTCGACGCCACCAGCTTTCCGGCGAGCGAGTCGATTTTGCTGTTCGCGCTCACCGTGGTCGGCGGCGCCTATTCGATCCTCGGCCAGATTCTCGCGGGCGTGCTGTACCGGGTGATCCCCGCCTTCTTCAACAATATCGGCATCGACGGCAATATTGCGTACGTCATTTTCGGCATTGCGCTGGTGCACGCAATCATCACGGCGCCGCAAGGCATTGCCGGCCAGATCGGCGATGCGGTCGGCGTGCTGCGCAGAAAGCTCGGCCGGTCATGATCGAGATTGAAGACATTTCGGTCTCATTCGGCGGCGTGCGCGCGCTGAGCAACATCTCGGCCACGCTGCGCGATCCGATTGTCGGCATCATCGGGCCGAACGGCGCCGGCAAGACCACGCTGCTCAACGTGTTCAGCGGGTTCGTTTCGGCCACCAACGGCACGATTCGCGTCTTCGGCGCCGACGTGCTGGCCATGGCGCCGCACCAGCGCGCGCGCTGGGGCGTGCGCCGCTCGTTCCAGACCGAGCAGGTGGTCGACGATCTTTCGGTGGCCGACAATGTGCGGGTGATGCTCGACAGCCTGCGCTATTCCGCCGCCGAGAGGGAGCGCGAAGTCGCCAAGGCGCTCGCATATGTGGGGCTTTCGGACAAGGGGCATGAGCCGGCGCAGGGCCTCAATGCCTTCGAGCGCCGCATGGTGGAATTGGCCAAGACGCTGGTGGGCGCGCCGCAACTGGTGCTGCTCGACGAGCCGGGCGCCGGCTTGCGTGCGCATGAAGTGGCAACCTTGCGCGAGGTCATCGTCGGCATCCACGCCAATTTCGGCGCCATGACGCTGCTGATCGACCACGACGTCGATTTGATCGCAGCGACGTGCGTGTCCGCAATGGTCCTCGACTTCGGCGAATTGATCGCCTTCGGCCCGACCGCCGACGTGCTGCGCGATCCGCGCGTGAAGGCGGCCTATCTCGGCATCGAGGAGGTCGTATGAGCGCGGTGCTCGAGATCGAGAACTTGAGCGTTGCGCGCGGCGCCAAGACCGTCGTGCACAATCTGTCGATGCGGCTTGAATCCGGCAAGACGGTCGCGCTGCTCGGGCCCAATGGCGCCGGCAAGAGCAGTCTCGTGCTGGCGCTGGCCGGCCTGCTGCCGACGCCCGGCGGCACGGTCACGCTCGACGGGCAAGACCTCACCGGCGCCTCGCCCGACCGCATCCGCCGCGCCGGCATCGCGGCGGTTCCCGAAGGCCACCAGGTGCTGACCGAGTTGACGGTGGCCGAAAACCTGGAGGTTGCCACCGTGACGCTGCCGCCCGGCGAAGCGGCGGCGGCGATGGACAGCGCCTACGAAGTTTTTCCCGAGCTCAAGGTGCTGCGCCCGCGCGCGGCCGGCATGCTGTCCGGCGGGCAACAGCAGATGCTGGCGCTGGCGCAAGCCTTGATCGCGCGCCCGACGTTCATCCTGGCCGACGAAATGTCGCTCGGGCTGGCGCCGGTGGTGCTGCGCCGGCTGATGGAGGTGGTCGAGCGCATCGTAAAGCAGGGCATCGGCGTGCTGCTGATCGAGCAATTCACCCATGTCGCGCTCAAGCTCGCCGACTACGCTTACGTGATCAACCGCGGCGAGATCCGATTTTCCGGGACGGCCGACGAATTGCGCGCCAATCCGCAAGTGCTGCAAGACGCCTACCTCGCCGGCACGATTGAAACGGCGTCGTAGGGGCGCTTTGCCCTCCCCCCGCGAAGCGGTGGGGAGGGTCGGTTCGCATTGCACGAGCAATGTGAACCGGGGCGCGGGGCGCTTTTAAGAAAACGAAGCGTCACTCGTTCGCTGCAACGTTTCTTCCCCCCACCCCCAACCCCTCCCCACCACTCGCTTCGCTCGCGGGGGGAGGGGAGATCAGGCGTTCACGCACTCATGCCGCCGTCGACCATCAGCATGGCGCCGGTGGTGAAGCTGCTCTGCGCGGAGGCGAGATAGAGCACCGAGCGCGCGATCTCGTCCGGTGAGCCGTGGCGGCCGAGCGGGATCATCTCGTTGAAGAATTGCGTGCCGTCGCGGCCGATGATCTTGCTCAATCCGGCTTCGACGTTGTGCTGGAAGGAATTGTCGATCGGTCCGGGATGAATGGTGTTGACGCGGATGCGGCGCGGCGCCAGCTCCTTGGCGAGGCAGCGCATCAGCCCGATCTGCGCGTGCTTGGCGGTGATGTAGGCGTAGACGCCGGGATCGCCGCGCGTCGCGGCGACGCTGGAGGTGATGACGATACTGCCGCCGTCGTTCATCTGCGGCACCGCGTATTTGCAGGCCAAAAACGCGCCCTTCACGTGCACGGCCTGCACGGCGTCGAACACATCTTCCGGATAGGCCTCGATCGGCGCCACGGTGCCGAAATTGCCGGCATTGCTGAACAGCACATCGATCTTGCCGAAGCGCTTGACCGCGGCGTCGATGTAGCGGCGCACATCATCGGCGCGGCTGACGTCGGCGGCGACGGTTGCGAC
Organism: uncultured Alphaproteobacteria bacterium; assembly: GCA_963727555.1. Classification (GTDB taxonomy): domain Bacteria; phylum Pseudomonadota; class Alphaproteobacteria; order Rhizobiales; family Xanthobacteraceae; genus Pseudolabrys. The sequence goes on from CAVSGT010000010.1 coordinate 205,225, forward strand.
GCGCTGCGCATCGAGCCCGGCGGCGGCCGCCTTGAGCGCGTCCTCTTTCAAATCGACCAGCGTGACCCGCGCGTCCTCGGCGAGAAACAGCCGCGCCACCGCAAGCCCAAGGCTGCCGGCGCCGCCGGTGATAATGCAATTCTTGCCGTCGAGCTGCGCCAAGCAATCCCCCCGTTTCGTGTCCTGCGCGGGCATTGTATCGTGCCGGCCGCAAAATGGGGAAAAACAAAATGCAAGGGAAGATCGCGATCGAGGAACATTTCGCCACCGAGACGACACTTGGCGATTCGAAATTATTCGGCTCGCACGTGTGGGCGCAGCTCGGCCCGCGCCTGCTCGACATTCAGGACATGCGCCTGCGCGAGATGGACAAGCACGGCATCGAGATGATGATCCTGTCGCTCAACGCGCCGGCGGTGCAGGCGATCCATGACGTGAAGCGCGCGATCGCGGTGGCCAAAGAGGCCAACGATGTGCTGGCGGACGAAGTGCGCAAGCGCCCTGCCCGTTTCGCCGGCTTTGCCGCATTGGCGATGCAGGACCCGGAGGCGGCCGCCGCGGAGCTGACGCGTTGCGTCAAGGAGTTCGGCTTTGTCGGCGCGCTGGTCAACGGCTTCTCGCAAGTCGGTGCGCCGGACGACGTCACTTATTACGACCTGCCGCAGTACCGGCCGTTCTGGCGCACGGTCGAAGCGCTCGACGTGCCGTTCTATCTGCACCCGCGCAATCCGCTGCCGGCTTGGTCGCAACAATACGAAGGCCACAACTGGCTGCTCGGGCCGAACTGGGCCTTCGCGGCGGAGACGGCGGTGCATGCGCTGCGCCTGATCGGCTCCGGACTGTTCGACGAATGCCCGAAGCTAAAGATCGTGCTCGGCCATCTCGGCGAGGGCATACCGGTCTATCTTTGGCGCATCGACGGCCGCAACGGCTGGATGAAGGCGCCGCATCAATATCCGGCCAAGCATGGCGTCGCCCATTATTTCAAAAAGCACTTTCACCTCACCAGCTCCGGCAACTTCCACACCCCGTCGCTTACCAACGCGGTCACCGAGATGGGCGTCGACCGGGTGATGTTCTCGGTCGACTGGCCGTTCGAGAGCGTCGGCGAAGGCGTTGCCTGGTTCGACAAGGCCGAGATCGGCGAAGCCGACCGCAAGAAAATAGGCCGCGACAACGCGATCGAATTGTTCAAGCTGAAGCTTTGATCAGCGCATGCGATAGTACTTAACCGCGTCGTCATTCCAGACCATTCCATTGCCGGGCCGCTCGGGCACGATGGCGTGGCCGTCGACAATGGCGAGCACCTGTTGCAAGAGCGGATTCGCCCAATCGACATATTCGAGAAAATGACCGGTCGGCGTCGCCGCCAGCAGATGCGCGCTCACTTCCGGAAACAGATGTGACGACATTTTGATCTTTTTGGCAGCGGATAGCTCGGCGGCCGCCAGCCAGCCGGTGACGCCGCCGATACGCTCCAGATCGGGCATGACGTAGTCGGGCTTTGCCTGCGCGAGCGCCGCCGCCATGCCTTCGGGCAATGAAAAATTCTCGCCGATCTGGATCGGCGTCTTGAGCGCGCGCGCGAGCGCGGCAGCGCCGGCATAGTCGTCGTGGCGGATCGGCTCTTCCAGCCAATAAATGTTCTCCGCGTCGAGCGCGCGGCCGCGCGCCATGGCGACGTCGAGCGATAGCACCTGATTGTAGTCGACCAACAAATGCACATCGTCGCCGATGCGTTTGCGCACCGCGTGCACGGCGGCGATGTCGCCGGCGAGTGTCGGATAGCCGAGGCGCAACTTGACAGCGCGGAAGCTGCCGACGGCGAGCAGTTGCTCGGCCTCGGCGGCGAGTTTGCCGAGATCGTCCATCAACCCGAGCCCGCAACTATTATAGGCCGGGACCGGGCGCGGCTTGACGCCGAGCATGCGCGCCAGCGGCTCGCCGGCGGCAATGGCAAGCGCGTCCCAGGCGGCGACGTCGAAGCCGGCCATCGCCATGCGCACGATGCCCTGCACCCCGATGAGCGCGAAGCGGCGCGCGAGCTTGCCCCACAGCGCGGCCGGGTCGAGACGCTGGCCTTCGGTCAAGCGCTCGACCTCGCCCAGGATGCTCATAATCGCCGGCGCCACCGCCGCCACATAGCAGAACAGCCAGGAGCGGCCGGTGACGCCCTCCTCGGTTTCCAGGTCGACAAGCAGCAGCGGCACCTGGCGTAGCGCGCCCTGACTGGTGCCGAGCACGAAATTCAAAGGCACCTCGACCGGCGTGGCCCGGATAGCGCGCACGGTCAGGGCCGGCTTGGGTGGTGGCTTGGGCATGGAACTTCCCGGTCAGGGCACCGAATATACCCCGCCGGGCCAAATTTGCCTTGTTCTTGAACCTTTAACCCGCCCTGCCCATATTACTAGCGACCGGACGGCAGGTGCCGCCAGGTTAGGGTGCCCGCAAGGGGCCCAGTCAAAGTCGCTTCAAGCGAGGACTTTGAGACCATGTCACGAGTTCCGTCTCTCTCCAGCCCGTTCCTCCTCGGGTTCGACGAAATCGAGCGCGTGCTCGACCGTGTCGCCAAGGGGGCCGATGGCTACCCGCCCTACAATATCGAGCGGCTGGCACGCGACGGGCAGCGCCCGGAACGGTTGCGGATCACACTGGCGGTCGCCGGATTCACGCGCGACCAGCTCGATGTCACCATCGAGGAAAATCAACTGGTGATCCGCGGGCGTCAGCAGGACGACAAGAGCCGGCATTATCTCCACCGCGGCATCGCCGCGCGCCAATTCCAGCGCACCTTCGTGCTGGCGGAAGGCATGGAGGTGCTGGGAGCCGACCTGAAGAACGGATTGTTGTCGATCGATCTCGTCCGGCCGGAGCCGGATCGGATCGTGAAGACGGTCTCCATCAACGACGCTGAATGACGGAACTCGAGAACAGGACTCGACCGCGTAGAGCACCAGAAAGGAGTCGAGGGCCATGACCAACGAGAAAATGACTGAAGAGAGCATGACACATCCGGCGATCACTCAGGAGGCGCTCGCCCATCTCGGCGACGGCCGCTTGGCTTACGTCAAGCCGATCCGCTCGGAAGATGTGGCGAACCTGTTCCCGCAGGCGCCCAAGATCGCGCCCGGCCTGAAGCTGTTCGCGCTGCACGCGGCCGACGGCACGCCGATCATGCTGACCGACACGCGCGAAGCCGCGCTCGCCAATGCCTGGAGCCAGGAGCTCGAGGCGATGAGCGTGCACTGACACGATAGCGCGCGATAAAGCATCACAATTAAAGCCGTCATGGCCGGGCTTGTCCCGGCCATCCACGTGTTGCTTTCTTGAACAAAGAAAGGCGTGGATGCCCGGCACAAGGCCGGGCATGACAGTATTTAACGTCTGCGAATAAAATGAAGCGTTACGCCGCGCTCGAAGCCGGCGGCATCGCCAGCACGGCATAGAGCGCGTCGGCGTCGCGCAACTCGCGCAGCTTGCGTGCCACCTCCGGGTCGCGCAGCAGACGCGCGACGCGCGCCAGCGCCTTGAGATGATCGGCGCCGGCCGCTTCCGGCGCCAGCAGCAAGAAGCACAGATCGACCGGCTGGCCGTCGAGCGCTTCGAAATCGATCCCGCGCTCGAGCCGCGCGAACAAGCCGAACAGCCGCCCGAGCTTGGGCAGCTTGCCGTGCGGAATGGCGACGCCATTGCCGACCGCGGTGGAGCCGAGCTTTTCCCGCTGCAGCAGGATTTCCAGAATCGCGCGCTCGCTTTGGCCGGTGAGTTCGGCCGCGCGCGCGGCCAACTCCTGGATCGCCTGCTTTTTATTGTTGACCTTGAGCGCCGGAAGAATCGCGTTGGGCGAAATGAGATCGGATAGCGTCATGGACATGACCAAGAGCGGAAATACCGGCGGCAAGTTGCAAGGGGTGTGGAAGGCGGCGGACCATAAGAGCGGTCGGCGGCCTCGTCAATGGCGAAGCCATGCGGGCGCCTGCCGAATTTTATTGCACTAACTTTTGACACTTAGCGGCCGGCGCGCATGGCCTGGTGATCCTTGCGGCGGCGCTTATAGCGGCGCAGGCGTTTTTCGATGCGAATCGCGGCCTGATCGGCGCTGTCATAAGCATCGGCGGCCATTCCCTCGGCTTCCAGCACCGCGCCGGAATCCAGATGCAGCACGCATTCGGTGCGAAACCCGAAGCCGTCTTTGCCGACGGTGGCGTGGCCGGAATAGCCGCCGCGGAAATATTTCGAGGTGGCCTCGGCGACGCGTGCCCCGATCCGTTCCCTTAAGGCCGCGCCGATACTGATGTTTTTGCCCGAAACGCGCATAGGCATCGATTGCCTCCTTACGGGCGCGGCTTTGCGTCGCGCCTTGGCCGTCCGGCATTAAACAAGTCAGATTAGAAATGTTCCGTTAAAACGCGTCAATGCGCCGTCGTGCCGCGCCGGTTCAAGTCAGCGCCGTCTGTTTCTCCCGCCGCCGCTGCACCGAGGACGGTATGCGCATGGCCTCGCGGTATTTCGCGACAGTGCGGCGCGCGATGTCGACGCCGGATTCGCGCAGCTTGTCGACGATCGTATCGTCGGAGAGCACCTCGGTCGCCGTTTCCGCGTCGATCAGCTGGCGAATACGATGACGCACCGCTTCGGCGGAATGCGCCGCGCCGCCGTCGGCCGACGCGATCGACGAGGTGAAGAAGTATTTGAGCTCGAAAATACCGCGGCTGGTCGCCATATATTTGTTGGCGGTGACGCGCGAGACCGTCGACTCGTGCATGCTGATGGCGTCCGCCACGGTTTTCAGATTGAGCGGGCGCAGATGCTGCACGCCGTGCGCAAAGAAAGCGTCCTGCTGCCGCACGATCTCGCTCGATACTTTGAGGATGGTCTTGGCGCGCTGATCGAGCGCGCGCACCAGCCAGGTCGCGGTTTGCAGGCAGTCGGCGAGATAGCTCTTGTCGGTATCTTTATGCGCGGTCTTCGACACTTGCGTGTAATAGCGCTGATTGATGAGCACTTTCGGCAGCGTGTCGGAATTGAGCTCCACCTGCCAAGTGCCATCCGCCGCCTGACGCACGAACACGTCCGGCACGATCGGCTGCACCAGCGTCGAGCCGAAGGCCAATCCGGGCTTCGGATTGAGGTGGCGTATCTCGCCGATCATGTCGACGAGATCCTCCTCGTTCACGCCGCAGAGGCGGCGCAAGACCGCGAAGTCGCGCTTGGCCAACAGATCGAGATGCTCGACCAGCGTGCGCATCGCCGGATCGTATCGATCGCGGTCCTTGAGCTGGATCGCCAGACATTCGGTGAGATTGCGCGCGCAGACGCCGGGCGGATCGAGCGTCTGCAGGATCGCCAGCACCGCCTCGACCTCGGCGCGCCGCGCACCGAGCTTTTCGGCGACGCTGTCGAGATCGCCGGTGAGGTAGCCAGCCTCGTCCACCATGTCGACCAAATATTGTCCGATCATGCGGCGGGCTGGATCGGAGATCGCCAAGGCCATCTGCTCGGCGAGATGATCGATGAGCGTGATTTCGGCGGTGACGAAGGCTTCCAGATTATAGGCGCCGTCCTCGGCGCCGCCCCCGCCGGCACCCGACCATTCCGAATAGGCAGGCGGCGGCGCTTCTAAAGGCGGGCTCTTCTCGCCGCCATCGTCGGGAAATACGTTTTCGAGTTCGGTGCCGAGCCCTTCTTCCATGGAACTGCGGCTGGTCTCCATCTCCTCACCGGCCCAGTCGGCGGCGATTGCCGGCCGCTCGTCCGATGACGCGCCGTTCTGGTCGGCTTGTTCGTTGTCGGCCCCGTTCGGCGGCCCGTCGTCGTCGCTTGCCCGCTCGAGCAGCGGATTGCGCTCGAGTTCGCCGTCCACGTAAGAGGCCAGATCGAGACTCGAGAGCTGCAGCAGCTTGATGGCCTGCATCAGCTGCGGCGTCATCACCAGCGCTTGTGACTGGCGAAACTCGAGTCGTTGCGACAACGCCATAATAGGTTTCCCGGCGGAAACTGGTCCGATTCTTGCTTGTTTTCCTTATAGCAGCTTCTTCGCGCCGGCGGTATGTGATTCCGCACTGCAGCGATGCACAAATTATGGGCAGTGCTTGGCTGTGAATAATTGCGGGGAATAGCCCGGGCGGCGGCAATTTTACAGCCGGAATTCCTCACCCAGATAAAGCCGGCGGACATCAGGGTCGTTGACGATGTCCTCGGCACGGCCCTCCATCAGCACCTCGCCCGAATAGATGATGTAGGCGCGGTCGGTGAGGCCGAGGGTCTCGCGCACATTGTGGTCGGTGATCAGCACGCCGATGCCGCGGTTGGTCAGATGCCGCACCAGCGTCTGAATGTCGCCGACCGCGATCGGGTCGATGCCGGCGAACGGCTCGTCGAGCAACATGTAGCTCGGCCTTGTCGCCAGCGCGCGGGCAATCTCGACACGCCGGCGCTCGCCGCCCGACAGCGCGATGGTCGGCGTCTTGCGCAGGCGCGCGATATTGAATTCTTCCAGCAGCGCATCGAGGTCGCGTTCGCGGCGGCGCCGGTTCGGCTCCACCACTTCCAGCACGGCGCGAATATTGTCCTCGACATTGAGGCCACGAAAGATCGAGGCTTCCTGCGGCAGATAGCCGATGCCGAGCCGCGCGCGCTGATACATCGGCAGCAAGGTGACGTCGTGGCCGTCAAGTTCGATGCGGCCGCGGTCGGCCTTGATCAGGCCGGTGATCATGTAGAACACGGTGGTCTTGCCGGCGCCGTTCGGCCCGAGCAGACCGACCGCCTCCCCGCGCCGTACATAGAGCGTGACGTTCTTCACCACCGTGCGGCCGGCGAAACTCTTCTCGACGCCATGGGTGGCCAGATAATACGCGCGCTGTCGTCCGTCGCCGTTGCGGCGCACCTGCGTCGCCTGCTGTCCGCCGGCTTGGGCCTGGCGCGCCGGCGCGGCGCCCGGCCGCTGCGGCCGGCGCTCTGAAGCAAGCTGGCGCTTGAAGAGCGTGAGGATATTCACCAGGTTGCCTCGCGGCGCGCGTTGCGATCGGGCGCGGTTGTCGCACGGTAGTGGGTCATGGCCGGCGCGAGACCTTAGCTGATTCCACGGCAGGCGGCCTCACCGCGAGCGGCGCCGGAGCGTTATTGGCCATCATTGACGAAACGGTTGCACCGGCAAGAGGCCCGGTGGCGCGGCGCCACCGTCGCTGGGCTTGGCGCCGTTCGGCGAGGCGCTAGGGATGAACAGGCCCTGCACGCGGCCGCGGCCGCGTTTGCCCAATTCCACGCGCGAGACGCCGCTGGTCAGATTGACCACCAGTCTGTCGCCGCGCAGCACGTTCTTGCCTTGCGTCATCACGACGTTGCCGTTGAGCGTGACGGTATTGGACGGCATATCGAACAGGCCGGTATCGCCGGTAGCGGTTTGGTCGGCTCGGGTGACGACCACGCTGCCGCGCGCCTCCAGCTTCTTGATGCGTTGCTCGCCGCCCGGACCGGGATTGGCGACCTTCATGCTCTTGCCGTTAGTCTTGTCACCGGACTGTTCGTAGAACACCACCAGCGTCTTGCAGCGCAGATTGGTGTCGCCTTGCGTGACATGCACATCGCCGCTGAACGTCGCGATCTTATCCTTGTCGCGCACCACCAGGGTCGCCGCCTCGATATGGACCGGTTGGTCCTTGTTTTGCGAGAACCCTTGCAAGGCGTTCGGCGGGCCGCTGGCGGGCGGCGCGGCATCGAGCCGGCCGGCACAGGCGAGCAATAGCGCAGCGGCCGTCAACAGCGACAAGCCGGTTTGACGCGCGCCACTCATTGCGTTTGCGCCTTGTGCGGTGACGCTTTGGTATCATTGAGGTTCAGCACCATGTCGACGCCGCCGACGAAGTGCACGACTTCGCCAGAATTGGTGATCTCCAGCCCTTTGGCGTTGAGCGTGCCCTGCAGCATCTTCACTTTGACCGGGTGCGTGGAAAGCACGTGACCCTTGCGGATATCGATCGCCGCTTCGCTCAGCCAGCTCTGATAGCCGGTCGACGAGGTCAGCACGATGTTCTTGTCGAGCTTGAGCGTTTCGAGCTTGCTGTTGTAGAGGCCGGTGTCGGCCGTCAACTGCATGGTACCGTTGCCCTGCATCTGCAGCTTGGCGCGGATGTCGCTCAATTCCACAAGGTTCGGTTTGGTCAGATCCTGCGCCGCCGCCTTGGCGGTGAGATCGTAGACGCGCGCATCGTGTGTGAAACCGGTCAACCGCGGTTTCTCCATGGTGATCTTGGTGCCGGATACGACCAGATGGCCGATATCGACCGGCAGCTTGGTGAACATACGGGCCGGATTGAAATACGTCAGCAGGAAGACGACGGTCAGGCCGAGCACGACGCCGGCGGGTATGGCGATGCGCAAGATTCGCACGATCCGGCTATGGCGGCGCGCGACGCGGAACGCGAGCGCCGCATCCGCGCGCCCCATGGTCCAATAGGTGTGCGCGGTTCGAGGATCGGATTTGGCTGCGGCGATTTGGGTCATGCCCAGTCCGGCATCGGGCCTCGTTGCATCGCTTCGAAGATCACGCTCCGCCTCGCAACGCACCATGACCCGCGAATATGGCCCGCTGGCGGCAACAGCAAGCCTCGCAAGACTACTCTGGCCGCAACAAATAACAGTTTAATTACAATCATTTACGCAGAGTGCGAAAAGATGTCTTCGGCCGCCCAGCCGGAAAGGTCGAGTCGCGACCGGTCGGGCAGAAAACGGAAGCAGGCGGCCGCCAGATCGCTGCGCCCCTCGCGCGCCAGCATCGCGTCGAGCTTTTCCTTCAGCGCATGCAGGTGCAGCACATCGGTCGCTGCGTAGGCCACCTGCGCATCGGTGAGATCGTCGGCGCCCCAATCCGACAATTGCTGCTGCTTCGACAGATCGACGCCGAGCACTTCCCGCACCAAGTCCTTCAGCCCGTGCTTGTCGGTATAGGTGCGTGCCAGACGCGAGGCGATCTTGGTGCAATAGACCGGCGCGGCCATCACGCCGAAGGCCTTGGCCATCACTCCGATATCGAAGCGCGCGTAATGAAAAATCTTGAGGATCGATTTGTCGGCGAGCAGGCGCTCGATATTGGGCGCCTTGGTTTGGCCGGCGGCGATCTGGACGATGTCGGCGGAGCCATCGCCGGGCGAGAGCTGCACCACGCAAAGCCGGTCGCGATGCGGGTCGAGGCCCATGGTCTCGGTGTCGATCGCCACCGCGCCTTTGTAGGCGGAGAGGTTGGGCAAATCGCCACGGTGCAGGCGGATGGTCATTGCTGCTCGACCCGGATCGGACAACTGGTGCCCAGGAGAGGGGCAACCTAAACGAGATTTGTCAATAGCTTATTGCGGACTTGGGATTTCCAGCGCCCGCACGACGCCCAAATCGCAGATATTGTCTGCGAGGACGCGCATTCATTTCTGCAATTCTAACCTCATACGCCAACGTATGGCTGCGTAAGTAATTACAGCGTGAATATTTTGCTCAGCTATGCGCGGGCAGGCTTCCGTCCAGCAAGGTTGTGTCGTCGCGCGGCGAGTTCGCTAAGAAATATCAGATCGTTCGACTACGAAAACACCCTTGCACTCGCGCAATAGTTGCGCTTGGATGTTTTGCTGAGGGGGATCATGCCTAATCTAAGAATTGTTTCGCCGATCGCAGCGCTGATAGGCACGGGCGCTATGATCGCATTCACGATCGCATCCATTAGCAGCGGCGCGGCAGAACATTTCACGAGAACGGTATCAGCAGGCCAAACGGTACAGGTCCACGTGTACAGGGCCTGGGGCAAATATTGCGCGACTGTTCTTGCCGTCGCGAAGCTTTCGGTCCACCCGCAGCACGGAAAGGTATCGCACCATTTGAAGCCCTCCAGGATTCCGGCCAGCCGTTTCGGAGGTGTAGATCATTGCTACGGGCGGCCAACCACCGGCTTTGCCGTGATTTACAGGCCATCGGCGGGCTTCCGGGGGACCGACACCTTTACCTTGGAATTGGATTGGGCGGTGATCAGAAGGCGCTCGACAGATACCTACACTATTATTGTGAAATAGGGCGAGGAAGTCAGGCTCTAAGCCGAGCGGAACGCGGGCATCGCCGAAAGCGACATGTAAGGCGAAACCATATTCACCTCGTACACAAGATGATGCTCGAATGCTTGCGTCAGAGTTTCGGATGAATCTTTGAAGCTTGCGACCATAAGCGATCTTTCATGGTGCTCGAACAAATCGGCATAGAATCGCGTCCCACCGAACGGCCGAGTGGCACTTTGTCGATAAAAGCCCTAGTAAAATCAAAGCCCAATTTTGGGGTGGTGCCCAGGAGAGGACTTCGAACCTCCACGCCTCGCGGCGCTAGTACCTGAAACTAGTGCGTCTACCAATTCCGCCACCTGGGCTGGCGCCGCTTAGGTACGGAGCCCCCTTCCGCTTGTCAATTCAAGCGCCTTGCGGGCCTCCATAGCCCATTTACGGGCCTGTACAGCCCGACCCCGATCCTGTATTTGCGCCCTTACAGACCCTCCTTGGCGTGAGCGCGGCATGACCGCCAGAAGTCCCCTCGATACCCTGGTCACCGTCTATGGCGGCTCCGGCTTTGTCGGCCGCCATGTGGTGCGGGCGCTGGCCCGCCGCGGCTACCTGATCCGGGTGGCGGTGCGCCGGCCCGATCTCGCCTTCCATCTGCAGCCGCTCGGCCGCGTCGGTCAGATCCATGCGGTGCAGGCTAATTTGCGCCACGCCCCCTCGGTGGAAGCGGCCGCGCGCGATGCCCATGTGCTGATCAACCTGGTCGGCATCCTGTTCGAGCGCGGACGCCAGCGCTTCGACGCGGTGCAGGCGCAAGGCGCCGAACTGGTGGCGAAGGCGGCAAGCACGCACGGCATCCCGCTGGTGCATATGTCGGCGATCGGCGCCGACGAAAACTCCACCTCGCTGTATGCACGCTCCAAGGCGGCGGGCGAACGCCTGGTGTTGGCGGCGCAGCCGCAGGCCGTGATCATGCGGCCGTCGATTCAGTTCGGTCCGGAGGACGACTTCTTCAACCGCTTCGCCGCGCTCGCGCGACTGTCGCCGGCGCTGCCGCTGATCGGCGGCGATACGCGCTTCCAACCGGTGTTCGTCGGCGACGTTGCCGCCGCGGTCGTCAAAGCGGTCGACGGCGAATTGAATCCGGGCACCATCTATGAGCTGGGCGGGCCGGAGGTGCGAACGTTCCGGCAGCTGCTCGCGTACATCTGCGCTACCATCGAGCGCAAACGGGTGTTGGTGCCCGATCCATTCTTTTTCGCCAAGATGCAGGCGATGGTGCTGCAATATTTGCCGAAGCCGCTGTTGACGCCCGACCAGGTCGAGCTTCTGCGCTACGACAATGTGGTGTCGGAGGCCGCCAAGGCGGAGGGCCGCACGCTGCAAGGCATGGGCATTGAGCCGGAGCCGATCGAGGCGATCGTGCCGTCTTATCTGTGGCGCTTCCGCAAGACCGGCCAGTTCCGCAGCCGCGTGGCGTAGGCGCCGTTACCAGAAATAGATCGCGTAGAGACCCACGGCGCCGACCACGATGCGCCACCAGGCGAACAGCGAAAAGTCGTGGCGCTGCACGTAGCCGAGAAACGTCTTCACCACGATCCAGCCGAAGATGAACGAGCAGACGAAGCCGACCGCGATCGTCGTGAGATCGCCGTGGGCGAGTTCGGCGCGATCCTTGTAGGCCTCGTAGGCGAAAGCGCCGACCATGGTCGGCATTGCCAGCCAGAACGAGAACTCCGCCGCCGATCGGCGATCGGCGCCGAGCAGCATCGCGCTCACGATGGTGGCGCCGGCGCGCGACACGCCGGGGATCATGGAAAAGCACTGGCAAATGCCGATGCCGAGATACATCGGCAGCGTGAATCCGGTCGACTCATGATAGCGCGGCTTCAAGGGAAGCCGGTCGACCCAGATCAGAATGAAGCCACCGATGATGAGCGATACACAAACAACGCTGGGATTAAAGAGATAGGTCTTGATGTAATGATAGGCGAGCACACCGACTACCGCCGCCGGCAGGAAGGCGAGCAGCACGCCGATCACGAAGCGCGCCGCCGCCCAATCCGTGAACATGTTGCGCGCCAGATTCCACAGGCGCCCGAAATAAATGCTGAGCAGCGCGAGGATGGCGCCGAGCTGGATCAGAATAGCGAACGACTTGCCGAACGCGCTATCGCCCCAGCCGAGGATTCTCTCCATCAGCAGCAAATGACCGGTCGAGGAGACCGGCAGGTATTCGGTCAGCCCCTCGACGAAGCCGAGCACGGCGGCCTTGACCAGGTCGATGTGCGCCGAGATCAGGCCGGCCGCCTGCATGGCGTGAAGGGTCATAATGCTTGCTCCGAAGAGATTGGCTGGCTCGAACCGCGGCGGGCAATCGCACGGGGCCAGCGCTTTTGACGCAATGTCGTCATGGGGGCAACGAAAAAAGTCATAACCACCATTAATTTGCCGCGCCTGCGTTGCTCCCTTGTGGCGGCTTCCTATAGTGCTGTGCGCCGATTCCCGCTACCTGCGGCCCAAGGTCCGGCCGCCGAGTTCCAGGACCCATGTTGACGCTGCTGCATCATCCGCTTTGTCCGCGTTCACGCTACGTGCGGCTGATTCTTGCCGAGTACGGGCTGAAGGCACGGCTGGTGGAAGAGCGCTTCTGGGAGCGGCGCGAGGAGTTCCTGGTGCTCAATCCGGCCGGTGAATTGCCGGTCATGGTGCCGGACGGCGAGCCGCCGGTCCCGGGCGCAACCACCATTGCGGAATATCTGCAGGAGCTGCTGTCGGCGCAGCCAAACGCGCCCATCTTCATGCCACAGGACATTGCCGAGCGCGTCGAGGTGCGGCGACTGGCAAGCTGGTTCAACGACAAATTCTACGTCGAAGTCAGCGGCCCGCTGGTCACCGAGCGGATTTTCAAGCGCCACATGACGCAGGACCAGGGCGGCGGGCCGCCCGACACCGATGCGCTGCGGGTAGCGCGCCACAATATCCGCTATCATCTGGCCTATATCGGCTGGCTGGTGCGCACACGCGACTGGCTCGCCGGCGACCGGCTGAGCTATGCCGATCTCGCCGCCGCCAGCCATTTGTCGGCAGCCGACTACCTGGGCGAGGTGCCGTGGAACGACGACGAAGCCGCCAAGAATTGGTACGCGCGGATCAAATCGCGCCCGGCGTTCCGACCGCTGCTGGCCGACACGCTGGCCGGACTACCGCCGTCGCAGAGCTACGTCGATCTCGACTTTTGAGCGAGCCTGACAAGATCAAGGCCGCGTTGTCGGAACAAGCGCGCGCTTGCGGCTTCGACGTTGTCGGCGTGACGCGGCCCGACGCCGTGCCCGAAGCCAAAGCGCGGCTGGAGCGTTTCCTCGCCGAAGGCCTGCATGGCGACATGGTCTGGATGGCGACCACGGCGAAGCGCCGCGCGTCGCCGGCGGCGCTGTGGCCCGACGTGCGCTCGGTGATCATGCTGGGCATGAATTACGGACCGGATGACGATCCGCTGGCGATCCTGACGCAGAAGGACCGCGGCGCCATTTCGACCTATGCCAAGGGCGACGACTATCACGACCTGATCAAGTCGCGCTTGAAGCAGCTCGCGCGCTGGCTGATCGAGCATGCCGGCGGCGACGTCAAAGTTTTCGTCGATACCGCCGCGGTGATGGAAAAGCCGCTCGCGGCCGGCGCCGGCCTCGGCTGGCAGGGCAAGCACACCAATCTCGTTTCGCGCCAATTCGGCTCCTGGCTCTTTCTCGGCGCGATCTTCACCACGCTCGATCTGCCCGCCGACGCGGCGGAGCCCGACAATTGCGGCAACTGCCGCGCCTGTCTCGATATCTGCCCGACCGCCGCATTCCCCGCGCCTTACCGGCTCGATGCGCGCCGCTGCATTTCCTATCTCACCATCGAGCACAAAGGCCCAATCCCGCGTGAATTGCGCGCGGCCATGGGCAACCGCATCTATGGCTGCGACGATTGTCTGGCCATCTGTCCGTGGAACAAGTTCGCGCAGCAAGGCCGCGAGGCAAAACTCGCGGCACGCGACGCGCTGCGCGCGCCCAAGCTTGCCGAACTCGCACGGCTTAACGATGCGCAATTCCGCTCGCTGTTTGCCAAGACCGCGCTCAAGCGCGCGGGACGCGACCGTTTCGTGCGCAATGTGCTGATCGCCATCGGCAATTCCGGCGATGCCGCGCTCGCGCACGACGCAGAGCGGCTGCTCGACGATGCCTCGCCTTTGGTGCGCGGCGCCGCGGTGTGGGCGCTGAGCCGACTGTTGCCGCGCGCGCAATTTGCGGCGTTGGCACATGCGCGCAACGACGACGATGCGTCGGTGCAAGAGGAGTGGGGCGCGGCATTACTCTGATGTCATCACCCGCGCAGGCGGGTGATCCAGTAATCCCTGCGCCACGGATTCAACTTCTGACTCGGTGAATACTGGGTTCCTCGCCTTCGCGGGGAACGACAACAAAATCAAAACTCCTTCACCGCCGCGATCAGCCGCTCGATGTCCTCCGGTCGCGACAGGCGATGATCGCCGTCCTTGATCAAGGTGAGCACCACGTCGTCGCCGGCCAAGCGCGACACCAGCTCGACCGCATGCCGCCATGGCACGTCGGGGTCCTGCACGCCCTGCAGGATGTGCACCGGGCAGCCGGCTTCGATCAGGCCGCCAAGCAGCAGGTGCTTGCGGCCGTCCTCGATCAGGCCCTTGGTGATCGGATAGGGCCCTTCGGAATATTCCGACGGTCGCAGCCAGAGGCCTTTGTCTTCGATCTCGCGCTTGATCGCATCGGGAAACTGCTTCCACATCAATTCCTCGGTGAAGTCCACCGCCGGCGCAATCAGCACCATGCCGGCGATCTGCGCCGCGCGCGGGCGCTGGCGTAATTGCCGCGCCAGCAACAGTGCCAGCCAGCCGCCCATCGACGAGCCGACGACCACCTGAGGGCCGGCGGCAAATTTGGTGTAGACGGCGACGCTTTCGGCAAGCCAGCGGCCGATGGTCCCCTGCTTGAAATCGCCGTCCGATTCTCCGTGCCCGGAATAATCGAAGCGCACACAGGCGCGGCCTTGGGCCGCAGCCCAGGCGTCGAGCGCCTCGACCTTGGTTCCTTTCATGTCGGATTTGAAGCCGCCCAGCCAGAACAGGCCGGGGCCCTTGCCCTCGCGCGCGCGCACGGCGATGTTCCGCTTCGGCGATTCGACCGTCAGCGATTGAAGGCGAGATTCGCTCATGGGGCTCCGTTTGGGGATGGCCAAATTCACCGCCGCCGTCTCTTCTCGCCGCAAGCAGGCCGCGAGCGCAAGGGGCACGCGGCAATGACGCTTGCCGAATTCGAGGACAAGCCGCACTCGCTCGCCGGCGCCACGATCCTGCAGATCGTGCCGGGCATGCGCGCCGATCCCGCCGGCTTTGCCGCGCTCGCGACCGCGCGTACGCTGTTGGAGGCCGGCGCCCGCGCGATCGTCGCCGGCGACAGCGGCCCGCTGAGCGGCGAATTGGACAGGATGGGCGCCGAATGGCTGCCGATGGCCAACGAAACGTTCAACCCGCTGCGCATCAAGCACAATGCCCGCATCATCGAACATGTCATCGCGGCCGAACGCGTGGACATCGTTCATGCCCAAAATGCCAGCAGCGCCTGGAGCGCGTTACTCGCGATCCGCAGGGTGCCGTCATTCCTGGTGACGTCATTTCCCGACCGGCTGCCAGCGCGATCGTTTTTCGGCACGCTGCTGCGCGGCTCGCTGGCGCGCGGCAAAAGCATCATTGCGCCGTCGAGCTACGTCTCACGCGCCATGATCGAGCGCTACCGGATCCCGGCTTCGCGCATCAAAGTCATCCCGCGCGTGGTCGACACCGCCACCTTTAGTCCGGCGTCGGTCAGCCCCGGACGCGTCGTTACGTTGCGCCGGACCTGGGGCGTCAGTCCGCATATTCGCGTCGTGCTGGTGCCGGGCGTGATCGCGCCCGAAAACGGGCAAATGACGGTGATCGATGCCGCGCGGCTGATGGTCGCCGGCGGTCATCGCGACATTGTTTTCTTCTTGGCAGGCGACGAACACGTACATCCGCGCTACGTGCGCCAGTTGCGCAATCGCGCGCGCTTGCACGGCATCGATGCGCATTGCCGCTTCATCGGCTATTGCTCGGACATGCCGGCGGCGATCGCTGCGGCCGATGTCGTGGCGGTGCCCGCGATCAAGCCGCCGTTGTCGGGACGTACCGCGGCCGAGGCGCAGGCAATGGGCCGGCCGGTGGTGCTCAGCAGCGTCGGCATGCTGCCGGAGGACGTGCTCTGCCCGCCACGCATGCCCAACGATTTACGCACCGGCTGGCTGGTGAAGCCCGGCAATGCCGATGAATTGGCGCGCGCGCTCCATGCGGCACTTCGTCTCAACACCACCGCCTATGAGGCGCTCGGTTCGCGCGCGCGGCAATTTGCCGAATTCATGTTTTCTCCGCAAAGCGTTGCCGAAGCGATACGCGGGGTCTATACGTCGCTTTTGGCGCGCGACGAGTAGTCGATGCCAGCCGCGCTCATTGCAATTTTTCCGGCAGCCGCCGGGAAGGGTTTCACGTCATGTCGCGTATTCCGGCGCCGGCCATACACGATGCGACCGGCGTGCTCATTGTCGCGCCCGAACTCGACGTCGGCGCCGCCGATTTCGGCGCCGCGGCGCTGGCGCGCATTCTGAGCGAAGGCGGCTACCGCGTCATCGTCGCTTCCCCTGCCGGCCGGCTGGTCGCCGATGTGAACGCGGCCGGTGCCGAGTTCATTCCGCTCAACCTCGACCGCAACAATCCGATTGTCATTGTGCGCAACGCGTTTGCCCTCAAGCGCATCGCACGCGAACGCGGTTGCGCGGTGATCCACGCCCACGGCCGCGCCGCGGCCTGGAGCGCCTACCTCGCCGCCCGGCTCTCGCGCCTGCCGTTTCTCACGACCTGGTACAAGGGCTTTCGCGAACAGAATATATTCAAGCGCCTGTACAACGGCGTGATGGCGCGCGGCGACCGCGTGATCGCGGTGAGCGAGCAGATCGCGGAGATGATCAAGGAGCGCTACGGCATTCCGCTGCAACGCACGACGGTGCTGCCGCTCAGCATCGACTTCGAGCGCTTCGATCCCGACAGCGTGACGCGCGAACGCGTCGAGGCGGTGCGACGCGCCTGGGGCATCAAGCGCAACACCAAGGTCATTCTGGTGGTCGGCCGGCTGCTGCGCCGCAAGGGTCACCACGTGATGGTGCGCGCGGTGGCGCGGCTCAAAGACCGCGGCTTCAAGGATTTCCTGTGCGTCTTTGTCGGCGAAGACCGCGGCCGCACGCATTACACCGGCGAGCTTTGGGATCTGGTGCTGACGAGCGGCACCACCGACGTGATCCGCATGGCGTCGCCGGTCGCCGACATGCCGGCGGCCTATGCCGCCGCCTCGGTGGTGGTGTCGGCGGCGGTACAGCCCGAGGGCCTGCAACGGGCGATCCTGGAGGCGCAGGCGATGGGCAAACCGGTGATCGTTTCCGATCTCGCCGCCGGGCTGGACGTGGTGCTGACCCCGCCGGCGATTCCCGATGGCCGCATCACCGGCTTGCGCTTTAGCGCCGGCGACGATGCCGACCTTGCCACCGTCCTGCTGCGGCTATTCTCGATGCCGGAGCCGACGCGCCGCGCCATCGGCGCACGCGGCCGCGACTGGGTGCGCAGTCATTTTGCTCCGGCGCTGGTCGCCGAGCAGACGCTGCGGCTTTACGGCGAGATCGTCGGCAGCGCTGCGGCACCTTTGCCGCAGGCGCGACAAAAGAGGGCAATTTGAAGGTTTTGGCGCTAGTTTCAGGCGAATTCATAAACAATGCCGCCGGAACCGCGTTGACTTATTCTAGTTTTCTACCAATCTTTCCATCTCCGGCTCGCACCCAAGCGCGAAACGGTTCCGACAACAGCATGAGGAGAGCAAAGCCATTCGTCGTCCGATGAAGTCCGCGCTGCCCGCCCAAAAGGACGGCCCGCGCACCAACGAGGAGATCCGCGCCCGAGAGGTTCAGCTGATCGATAATACCGGCGACAACAAAGGCGTCGTCGATATCCAAACCGCCTTGAGCATGGCCGAGGCGGCAGGGCTTGATCTCGTGGAGATCGCCCCCAACTCGTCACCCCCCGTCGCCAAAATCCTGGACTACGGCAAATACAAGTTCCAGGCGCAGAAAAAGGCGGCGGAAGCCCGCAAAAAACAGAAAGTCGTCGAGATCAAGGAGATCAAACTCCGGCCGATGATCGACGATCACGATTATCAAGTGAAGATGCGCTCAATGCAGCGCTTCTTCGAAGAGGGCGACAAGGTCAAAATCACCCTCCGCTTCCGCGGTCGCGAAATGGCGCACCAGGAGCTCGGCTATCGGTTGCTCGACCGCGTGAAGGGGGACACCGCCTCGATCGCCAAGATCGAGTCGGAACCACGGTTCGAAGGCCGCCAGATGGTCATGCTGTTGGCGCCGCGCTAGGCGGCGCCACGCCGTCCGGCGGCGCCGTTTACGAGGATGCCGCCTTCGAGAACGCCAGCCGCGGGCGCTCGGCGCGCGCGCTTTTGCGCGCGGTCGGCCCGAAACTGCCGAGCACATTGGCGCCGACGGTCCAAAGCTTGTTGGCACCGCTGACCACCGACACCAGCTGCTGCGCCGGTTGGCGCACGATTTCCTCGGGCGGACGCGAAATGAAAAGATTGGCGTGGTAAAGCCCGTCGGTTTCGCAGCCGTAGGAATCGAGGCCGCGCTGTTCCACCGCCCGGATGGTCGCTTCCATTTCATCGCGGTCGGCAAACCGGCGCTGCACGAAAGTTGCGCCTTCATAAAGCTCGGTCTCCAGCCCCCAGGCTTCGAGCGTCGCGGCGATGGCGTCGTAGGGGAACATGCGCAGCACGAACGAGGCGACCCATGGCGTGCGGCCCTTGCGGGTGGTTTTCACCAGCTGCTGAAATGTCTTGCTGGTCACGTAGCCGACGCAACCGGTGGACACGATGATATCGACGTCGGCCAGTAGCTCGGCTTGCTCCGGCGTTGGGTCGCGGCTTTCCAGATCGATGGCGAGACCGTGATCGAGAGTGCCGCAGTCTTCCGCGTAGCGCACCGCGTTCTCGGAAATGTCGAGGCCGATAACGCGCACATTGGGGTCTTTCGGCCAGGCTTGGTAGAATGCGCGATCGAGCTTGAGCATGTCCTCGCTGCTGAGCGATTGCAAAGCCGGCGCGGTGTAGCGTTCGCGCAGCGCCTCGTAGCCGAGCGCGTATTTCATCAGCGCGCCGTTGATGGCGTAGGAGCAGCCGAGGTCCAGCACGGTCACCGGCCGATCTTGCAGCTCGCGCCGGGCGCGGATCAACTGCTTAAAAATAGGCTGCGCGAGATGAGGTATAATATAGTCTAGTTGTCCTAAGTATTTGAAATAGTTTCTTGGGTCTTTTGCGTTATATAACTCAGTAAAATCGGCCTTGGTTTGGTTTATTCTAGCAAAGCTGATCGGATTTCCCATAGCAAATAGCCCTCTTCGCGCAAGTGCTGTCAATTTCGATAGGAATTTTGTAGGGTATCGAAAGTTTATACCTCAAATCGACCTCCTCGGCAACCCGCGAAGACTTAAATTCCTGCGGCAAATACGCCTGTGGACGAATGATCCGACCCCGAAATGCCGCGTTCAGCGCCGATTTTTTGCGCCCAGCCGCAACCGGCCCGCTGTGTTGTCAAGCGCGGGCGCCTCTGCCATAACGCCGCCTCTCGTCGCCCGGCCGGTAAGGGCTGCCGTGGCGGCGATTAACCGCTCAATTCCGAGCACATGCCCCTCGGTCATGAATCGGGGGCGATTTCCGGCCGCGCGGCTTCGGCTGCAATGCGCCGATCAGGAGAGCCAAATGCCCAAGATGAAGACCAAGTCGGGCGCTAAAAAGCGCTTCAAGAGTGACCGGCACCGGCAAGGTGAAATACCAGCAGTCCGGCAAGCGCCACGGCATGATCAAGCGGACCACCAAGACGATCCGCGAGCATCGCGGCACCGCCGTGCTGTTCAAGACCGACGGCGACAACGTCAAGAAATACTGGCTGCCGAACGGCTAGCCGTTTTCTGGCCGCGCCTCGCGGCCGGTCCCGTCAATCGTTCGCCATTTCTGCAAGGAGATTTGCCATGTCCCGCGTCAAGCGCGGCGTCACCGCCCACGCCAAGCACAAGAAAGTGCTCAAAGCCGCCAAGGGCTATTACGGCCGCCGCAAGAACACCATCCGCGTCGCCAAGCAGGCGGTTGAGAAGGCCAACCAATACGCCTTCCGCGACCGCAAGCGGCGCAAGCGCACGTTCCGCGCGCTGTGGATCCAGCGCTTGAACGCCGCGGTGCGCCCGTTCGGCCTCAACTACAGCCGCTTCATCGCCGGTCTCGACAAGGCGGGACTCGTGGTCGACCGCAAGGTGCTGTCCGATCTTGCCATCCACGAGCCGGCGGCGTTCCAGGCCATCGTGGAGAAGGCCAAAGCCGCGCTGCCGGCCACGGCCTGAGCGTTACCTTTTGGCTTTGCCGGCGCGGGCGGCGTAGCCTTGCGCCACCTCGGCGGCGCAGAACGCTGACATCGATCGGTACATCGTTCCGCTCTCCTTGGCGTATTTGTCCCAGCAGGCTCCGACTTTGCGGTCGTAGGAACGGCGGGCGGATTTCGACAGCTTGTTCAGGAAAATGCTTTCGCATTTCTTGGTTGCGATCTGGCCTAGTCCGACGTCGCCGCTACTGCCAAACGAACAAGCCTCAAACAGGGCCATCGCCCGATCGCAGGATAGTGCTCCGGTCAGCAGCTTTTCGATGTTCTCAAACCCCGAGACCGGACAATCCTCGGCCAAGGCCGGTGACGCCATGAGAAGAAAGGCCGAAAGAGCAACAACGGCGCGATAAACCATGCTGAGCCACCTTTACTTCGGGACAAGCGAATTTCTCATAATCGGCGGTTGCCGTCTCGATGGGCTTGACCGGAGGAAGTGTGGACGGCAACTACCGGGCAGCCTGCGGGGACTTGCATGAGCGATTTTGCCAGCCTGGAAGCCGAGATCACCGGCGCGGTCGCCGCCGCCAAGGACGAAGCGGCGCTGGAAGCCGTGCGCGTTTCGGCGCTCGGCAAAAGCGGTTCGGTGACCGCGCTGCTCAAGACGCTGGGCGGCATGACGCCGGACGAGCGCAAGGTGCAAGGTCCGGCGATCAACGGCCTGAAGGACCGCGTTACAGCGGCGATTGCCGCGTGCAAGGACTCGCTCGCCGCCGCCGCGCTTGACGCCCGCCTCAACACCGAGACCGTCGACGTCACGCTCCCCTTGCGCGATGCGCCGGCCGAAATCGGCCGCGTGCATCCGATCAGCCAGGTCACCGACGAGCTCACCGCCATCTTCGCCGACATGGGCTTCGCGGTGGCGGAAGGCCCCGACATCGAGACCGACGACTACAACTTCACCAAGCTGAATTTCCCGGAAGGCCATCCGGCGCGGGAGATGCACGACACCTTCTATTTCCCGCCCAAGGCCGACGGCTCGCGGCTGTTGCTGCGCACGCACACCTCGCCGGTGCAGGTGCGCACCATGCTCAGCGTAGAAGCCGCCGATCCGCGTCATCTGCCCCGGCCGCACCTATCGCAGCGATAGCGACCAGACCCACACGCCGATGTTCCATCAGGTCGAAGGCCTGGTGATCGACAAGGGCTCGCATCTCGGCCACCTGAAATGGATCCTGGAAGAATTCTGCAAAGCGTTCTTCGAAGTCGACAGCGTGAAGATGCGTTTCCGCCCGTCGTTCTTTCCGTTCACCGAGCCGTCGTTGGAAGTCGACATCCAGTGCAAGCGCGACAAAGGCGAGATCAGATTCGGCGAGGGCGAAGATTGGCTGGAGATTCTCGGCTGCGGCATGGTGCACCCGAACGTGCTGCGCAATTGCGGGCTCGACCCGGATGAGTACCAGGGCTTCGCCTGGGGCTTGGGCATCGACCGCATCGCCATGCTGAAATACGGCATGCACGATTTGCGCGCCTTCTTCGAGGCCGACGTGCGCTGGCTCGCGCACTACGGTTTTCGCCCGCTCGATTTCCCGACGCTGGCGGGGGGATTGAGCCCGTGACTCTTGCGGAGAGCAACGCCATGGCTTGGTGGTTCGATCGTCCTTTGCTCAAAGCGCTGACCCTAGGCTGGGGCAATTCGGCCATAAGCGAATATTTCGAGCGCATTCGCAGCGATCAGGAAGAAATCCCAGAGTCCATCATGACGTCGATGCAGAACATTGACGTCAAAGCCACCGGCCTGCTCACCCATGTTTCCATGATGATTGCCGCACTTGGCCTTGTCGCCCCTTTGGTAGCAGACCGCGGAGTCGAAGAAGGCGTTATCATCTTTGAGATCTCGATTTATCTCCTGCTCGCCATCGGCTGTTTGCGCTGCCTCAACTTGCTCAATCCTCGTCGCTCGACTGGAAAAACGAAGGATTTGAACGCGGAATTGCACCACGAGATACTATTGCGGCGCGAGCTTTACACGCTTTGCGTACGTGGAACGTCCGTCGTCACCATTTGTATCTTCATCTCGCTGCCGGCGATGTATTTCTGGTAGTTGCCAATGAAATTCACCCTGCCCTGGCTGAAAGAGCATTTCGACACGGTGGCGTCGCTCACCGAGATCGTCGACAAGCTCACCATGATCGGCCTCGAGGTCGAGAGCGTCGAGGACAAAGCGAGCCTGCTCAAGCCGTTCGTCATCGCCAACGTGGTCTCGGCCGAGAAGCATCCCAATGCCGACCGGCTGCGCGTCTGCATGGTCGACATCGGCCCGGCTGGCGACGGCAAACCGATCCAAGTCGTGTGCGGCGCGCCCAACGCGCGCGCCGGCATGAAGGGCGTGTTCTCGGCGCCCGGCACCTTCATCCCCGGCAAGAACATGACGCTGGAGGTCGGCAAGATCCGCGGCGTCGAAAGCCGCGGCATGTTGCTGTCGGAAGCCGAACTGATGATCTCCGACGATCACGACGGCATCATCGACCTGCCGGCCGACGCGCCGGTCGGCAAGCCTTACGTCGAATGGGCGGGCGCGGCCGAGCCGGTGATCGAGATCAATCTCACGCCCAACCGGCCGGACTGCACCGGCGTTGCCGGCATCGCGCGCGACCTCGGCGCCACGCTGATCGGCGACTACAAAGAGAACGCGCCGAAGCGGGTGGATGGCAAGTTCCCCTGCCCGGTCAAAGTCACCATTGAATCGCCGGAGCTGTGTCCCGCCTTCGGCCTGCGGCTGGTGCGCGGCGTCAAGAACGGCCCCTCGCCCGACTGGCTGCAGAAGCGGCTCACGGCCATCGGGCTGCGGCCGATCAACGCGTTGGTCGACATCACCAATTTCATCACCTTCGACCGCGGCCGACCGCTGCATGTGTTCGATGCCGCCAAAGTGCACGGCAATCTCACCGTGCGCCGCGCGCGTAACGGCGAGCAATTATTGGCGCTCGATGGCAAGACCTACGCGCTCGACGAAGCGATCTGCGTCATCGCCGATGAAAAGTCCGTCGAGTCGCTGTCCGGCATCATGGGCGGCGAGGCCACCGGCTGCTCGGAGACCACCACCGACGTGCTGATCGAGTCGGCGCTGTGGGACGAGCTCAACATCGCGCAGACCGGGCGCAAGCTTGGCATCAATTCCGACGCGCGCTACCGCTTCGAGCGCGGCGTCGATCCTAATTTCATGGTCCCCGGCCTGGAGCTGGCGACGCAATTAGTGCTCGACTTCTGCGGCGGCGAGCCGTCGGAGATCGTGGTCGCCGGCAACCCGACGCCGAAGGAAAAGGTCATCGACTTCCCCTTGAGCGAATTGCCGCGCCTCACCGCGCTGAAACTGCCGCTGACCGAAGTGCGCCGCGTATTGGAGAAGCTCGGCTTCTTCATTGCCGGCCAGGGTGAGAAGGTGAAAGTAGCGGCGCCGTCGTGGCGGCCCGACGTGCATGGCCGCGCCGACATCGTCGAAGAGCTTGTGCGCATCGTCGGCGTCGACAAGGTGCCCTCGACGCCGTTCCCGCGCGGCGAGCTAGCGCGCAAGCCGGTGCTGACGCCGATCCAGAACCGCACGCGCAAGGCCAAGCGTGCGCTCGCCGCCCGCGGTCTGGTCGAAGCGGTGACCTGGTCGTTTGTCTCCAAGCGCGAGGCCGAATTGTTCGGCGGCGGCAGCGCTGCGTTGGCGCTCGCCAATCCGATCGCGGCCGAATTATCCGACATGCGGCCGAGCCTCATCCCCGGCCTGGCGATGGCGGCGCAGAAGAATGCCGATCGCGGCCTCGCCGATGCGGCGCTGTTCGAGGTCGGGCAAATCTTCAAGGGCGATCAGCCGGCGGATCAATTGACCGCCGCCACCGGCGTGCGCCGCGCGCTGGCGAAGACTAACGGCATCGGCCGCCATTGGTCGAGCAAGGTGGAAGCCGTCGATGCTTTCGACGCCAAAGCCGACGCCTTCGCGGTGCTGGCCGCCGCCGGCGCGCCGATGCAGGCGTTGCAAGTGGTGCCGGGGGCGCCGGCCTGGTTCCATCCCGGCCGTAGCGGCACCATCCAGATCGGCCCGCAGAACGTGCTCGGCCATTTCGGCGAATTGCATCCGCGCACGCTCGACGCGCTGCATGCGGAAGGCCCGCTGGTCGCCTTCGAGGTCACGCTGGAGAAAATCCCCGAGCCGAAGGCCAAGACGACGCGCGCCAAGCCGCTGCTCGAAATGTCGCCGTTCCAACCGGTGGAGCGCGACTTCGCTTTCGTGGTCGAGAGCAAAGTGAAGGCCGCCGACATCGTGCGCGCAGCGCTTGGCGTCGACCGCAAGCTGGTCGCCGGCATCACCGTGTTCGACGTCTACGAAGGCAAGGGCATCGAGCCGGGCAAGAAGTCGATCGCGATCTCGGTCACCATCCAGCCGAGCGAGAAGACCATGACCGATCAGGAGATCGACGCGCTCGGCGCGAAGATCGTCGCCGAGGTGAGCAAGCGCACGGGTGGGGTGTTGAGGGGGTAGGCCGTCGAAGCTGTCATCGTCCGCGCAAGCGGACGATCCAGTACGCCGCAGCATTGCAATTCAAGCCAAAGCGTCCGCGATTACTGGGTCCCCGCTTTCGCGGGGACGACCGTCGCAGATCACCCCGGCAACAAATCCGCAAACGCAAACCCGTCGCGCTCGACCGTCTCGCCGACCTTGACCGGAATGCTCCAGGCCAGCATCGGACCGGCCGAGACGAAGGAATGGAATTCACCGTTCTCCCCGCACGGGTCGGCGCCGGCGGGCAGCGCATCGATCAGCGCGGCATCGAAGCGACGGCCGGCGAAGTCCGCCGGCAACTTCTTCAGGTCGACGACCGCGAGATGTGCCTCGACGCCGCCCTCGATCATCTTTTGCGCCAGCGGTCCGGTCGGCTGTTGCCAGAGCGGAAACACCGGCGTGATGCCGGTGCCCTCGAGCTTGGCCTCCCGATAGGCGCGGATGTCTTGCAGGAACAGATCGCCGAAAATAATGTGGCTCACGCCACTTCGCTTGGCGTCGGCCATGGCCGCGGCCATTTCCCGCTCGTAGACCTCGTTCGGGCAAGGGTACGGAATTCGCACCGTGATCGCCGGCAGGCCGGCGGCTTCGAGCTGCGCTTGCAGCAATTCCTCGCGCACGCCATGCATGCTGACGCGGCCGAAGGCGTCGGTCACCGTGGTCAGCGCGCCGACTATGTCGAATTCGCCCGCGCGCCGCGCCTCGTGTAGCGCCCAGGCGCTGTCCTTGCCGCTCGACCACGCGATCAGCGCTTTCGGGCGCGCCCCGCCGTTACCGCTCATGCATCACCGACGTTTGCGACTGCGGCTTTTATGCCGCGGCGCGCGTTTCTTCGGCCGGCCTTTTTCGTTCTCGTCTGCGGGCTCCTTCAAGACGCCCAAATAGCGCAACGCCGCTTCGGCCGCGCGTACGCCGGAGTCCCAGGCGCCGCCGACGGTACCCCACATCGTCGGGTGCACTGCTTCGCCGGCGAACCACATCCGTCTACCGAGCGGTTCGCTCAGTATGTTGCGCGCATCGTCCTCGCCCGGCGCGGCGGCGGAAAAGCCGCCGAGCACGAAGGGATCGGCGTCCCAGCGCGTGGCGGCGGTGCGCTTGATCGCGTTTCTGGCGTTGCTGCCGAACATCGAGCCGAGCCAGTCGCGCGCGAAATCGATCATCGCGGGCTCGCCTTGCGCGGACAGCTCGCGGCCGAATTTGCCGGCGACCGTCACCATGTGCAGAGGCGTGCCGGAGACATTGGCCAGCAGCGCGGCGGTACGCATGTCGTCGGACTTTTGGAACACCAGATCGTCGCGCTGCAGGCCGAGCGGATTGCCCGGCAGTTCCAGCGCGATGTGATCGTAGCTGCCGAGCTTGAGGCTGTCCAAGGCGTCGAGCTCGCGCTTCGTCAGCTCGGGCGCGAACTCGATCTTGCCGCTGGCAAGGACACTGGTCGAGGCGGTGACGATCACGGCGCGTGCGTAGACGCGCTCCTTGCCGGCGTCGATGCCGATACCGTGACCGTAGGCGATGCGTCTGACCGGCATCGACAGCCGTATCGGCAAATCGGTCGCGTACTGCGCCAGCAGCGCGCCATAGCCCTGCCGGCAGAAGCCTTCGAAATTGCGCCCCGGCTGGCGCGCGAAATCGGCGGCCGACACCCCGGTGAGATCCTTGGCGCAGGTATAGGGCCCGAGCACGAAGTCGATTGTTGTGCGCCACTCGCCGAGATCGCTCGGCAGCGCGCTCGCCGCCGCCATGTCGCCTTTGCCGCGCGCGGCTTCGCCGATGGCGCGGTGCGCGCGCACCAGGCCGGCGAGGAAATTCTCCAATTCGCTGTCGCGCGCCGGACGCGGGCCCACGCGCAGCGACTGCCCGCGCGGCGCCGGGTAGACCGCGAAGCCGGACGGCGGCGCCGGCTTGAGCAGCGGATTGACGTCGACCTGGTGAATCCAGTGCGCGCCGCGGTCGAACGGCACGCCGAAGGTCTGCGTGTCGGTGACGCAACGCCCGCCGACATGGTCGGAGGCCTCGAACACGACGAAGCGCTGGCGGGCGGCGGCGAGGCGGCGGGCGGCGGCGATGCCGGCGGCGCCGGCGCCGACAATGACGATGTCCACGTCACTATTGGCCGCCCTTATAATCGCCGGTTTGGCGAGCAGCGCCGCACCGGCGGCGAGGAATGTGCGGCGACTAAGCTTCGACATGGTATCCGAATGATTGACGGTTGCGATTCGCAGATTGCCCGAATGCCCCTATGACGGCAATTATCATGGCTAATCTTTGGTTATCCCGCCGCGCGCGCAATGAACTAAATTGCAATGAGTCTTCATTAAATTTGCCCACAATAAAAGCACGACGACGCGCATGATCCCGAAAAGTGGGTACCGGTTTTCGGACAAGATCATGCGCCCAGAAGGATCGTGCGGGATGAGGAAGCGTCGCAGGCGCGTCAAGGAATGACGCCAAGGGCCGTGCAATGAGCTGGATGGCGGATGGTATCGGGCGCATTCTCGCCCAATATCTGGAGAAGCCGGCGGAAGGCTACGAGCCGTTCACGCCGAGCGACCCCGAAGCCCTGCGCGCCACGCTGCAACCCGGCGACGTGCTGCTGGTCGAAGGCAGCAACCACATTTCGGGCGTCATCAAATATCTCACCCAGTCGACCTGGTCGCATGCCGCGCTCTATGTCGGGCCGATCGGCGATCGCGTATCGGCCGACGGCGAGGCGCTGGTGCTGGTGGAGGCCAATATCGGCGAAGGCGTGATCGCGGCGCCGCTCTCCAAATATGCCCGCTATCACACCCGCATCTGCCGGCCGACCGGCTTGACCGCGGACGATCGCGCGCGCGTCTGCGCCTACGCCGCCGAGCGCATCGGCTTCGACTACGATCTGAAAAACATCATCGATCTGATGCGCTATCTGTTTCCGATGCCGGTGCCGCAGCGCTGGCGCCGGCGCATGATCGCGCTCGGCTCCGGCCACCCCACGCGCATCATTTGCTCGGCGCTGATCGCGCAGGCCTTCGACACCGTGCGCTATCCGATCCTGCCCAAGGTGACGCGCATCGAAAACGAGGCGGCGCGCGAGGAGATTCTGGAGATCCGCCATTCCTCGCTCTACGCGCCGCGCGATTTCGACATCTCGCCCTATTTCGAGGTGGTCAAGCCAACCTTGGCGAGAGGCTTCGACTATAAGGTCATGGCCTGGGCCGATCTGCCGGCCGCCGACGAACTCGCAACGCTGGTGCCGGCCGACGGTGAGTTGGACGAGGCCGAGACCTATTTGCCGGCGGTTTAAACGTCTTGGTCATGGCCGGGCTTGTCCCGGCCATCTCGCTTAGGCCGGCACTGCGTCCTTAAGCGGGATCACCGGGTCAAGCCCGGTGATGACAGATTGAATTTGCCGCTCGGCCTTGCCCCAATGCCAGCGTCCCCTTACTTGTGCTCCCATGCTCGACGCCGCATTCAAAGCCATCGCCCAGATGTTCGCCGCACCTTTGCGCTTTGTGCTGCTCAAGGCGGTCGGGCTGGCGCTGCTCTTGATCGTCATCGTCGGCATCGTGCTCAACCGCATTTTCGTCTGGTTGGCGGAGAGCGGCGCCCAATGGGCCGAGCAAACTTCCGGCTTTGCGCCGCACGCGGTCTGGACGACGCTCGCCTGGGTGCTCTCGATCATGGCGAGCCTCGGCATCGTCACCGGCGCGCTGTTCCTGATGCCGACGATTACCGCTTTCGTCGGCAGCTTCTTCGTCGACGAGGTCGCCGATGCCGTGGAGCGCGAGCATTACCCGGTCGAACCGGCGGGGCATGCGCTGCCGTTCATGCGCGCGTTGATCGAAGGTTTGAAGATCGCGTTGCTGGCGCTCGCGGTCTATGTCTGCGCGCTGCCGTTTCTATTCTTCGCCGGCCTCGGCGTGGTCATTCTGTTCCTGGCCAATGCCTACCTGCTCAGCCGCGAATATTTCGAGCTTGCCGCCATGCGCTTCCGCCCGCCCTATGAGGCAAAGGCCATGCGCAAGGCCAATGCGGCTTACGTCTTCCTCGCCGGTCTAGTGATCGCACTGTTCGTGTCGATCCCGGTGGTCAACCTGGCGACGCCGATCTTCGCCATGGCTTTCATGGTGCACGTCCACAAGCGGATGAGCACGCAGCGCTCGGAATTGATCGAGCCGGCGCGCTAAAGCTTGCGCTGCGCCGCGTTCCAGTGGCGCTCGAGATTGGCGATCAGCGCCGGCGAGAAGTGGCAATAGGCCTGCTCTCTGGCATAGACCGCCATGTAGCGGCGGAAGGTGTCGAGCGGCTCCTCGCCGACGCGCAAGGCGCGGCGGTTGCCGGCAGCGCTCACCGTGCCGGAGCCGGTGAGGTCGTCGACCGTTTGCGCTAGCGCCCGATCCATCTCTTCCGGCGGCACGATCTTGTCGCAGATCATGCGGCCCTCCGGTGAATCGCAGTCGATGCGCCGGCCCATCAAGATCGCTTGCCGTGCGACGCGCGGACCGACAAAGCGCGGCAAGCGCAAATTCGCGGCGCCCGGAATGATGCCTTCCTTGCGCGCCGGCAGCGTCATGTAGGCGTCGCTGCCGGCCACTACGTAGTCCATCACCAGGAGATATTGGCAGCCGCCGCCGATGGCGAAGAAGTCGAGCCCGGCGACCCACGGCTTCTCGCGCGTGCCGCCATAGACTTCGTCGGGGCTGGCGCCGCCCATCGCCAGCCCGCGCAGCATCTTGTTGACCACGCCCATGTCGCGGCGGATGTACCAGAGGTAGGGAATCTTGCCGCGATAGAGATGGGTGAGATTGATGCCGGCGGAGAAAATCCTGCGGCCGGCATATTTCGGGTGATCGACCACGTCGCCGCGCAGCACGCAGATTTCGCTCAGCGGATCGAGGATGGCGATGTCGGTGGCGGTTTCGGTATCGTCGAGCGTGTCGTCGTCTTCGGCGTTGAGAAAGCGCGGGTTGCACACGGTCACCACCGCGGCCTTGCCCTGCCGCTCGACCCGCGCCGGACCGAAGTCGACCACGCCACGCTTGATAAATGCGGCGCTGCGTTCGACCGCTTCCATTTTCGGCCGCAGCATCGCGTGGCAGAGATGCATGCCGGCGTCGGGCACGGCCAGCACCTGCGCGAGAAAGATGCCCTGATCGACTTCAACGCCGTCTTTCTCTGACTGCACAAACTGGTTCTCGGCATCGACCTGCTTGAGGGTCGGAGTCAGACCCGGCACCAACTTGGCGGCGTCATCGACGAGATCTTCGACCCGCACGAACGCGCCGAGGTTCTTGGTCAGCTTGCGGTAGACGGTGTCGGCGTGACGCGTGAGAAATTTTTCGCGCGCGTCGCGGCAATGAAAAAGAATAATATCCGCCGCCAGTTGCTGCTCGACCGTGCGCTTGGGCTTTTTGGGCAGCTTCGATAAGAAATCGGTGCCGGCTCGCCAGTATTTCGTAGCCGCCTCGGCGTCGCGCTTGAAATTGGCGCCGAACCTTAGCCGCGTCGACGTCCATACCGCGCCGGGCTTAGCCGGCAAGCCGGCATTGCCGAAAATCACTTTCGGGTCGGATTGATCGACGGGCCGACCTTCGGCTTTGCCGGAACTTTCCATGACGCACGCACTCCCCGGACCGTATCTATTATTGGATGACCGTCTTCCCCGGCCATTGGCACAAGTCCGCGATGATGCATTTCTCGCACAGCGGCTTGCGCGCCACACACGTATAGCGCCCGTGCAGAATGAGCCAATGGTGGGCGTGGCGCTTGTATTTGCGCCGGCACCACCTGTTCCAGCTTCTGCTCGACCTCGAATGGATTCTTGCCGGGCGCCAGCCCGGTGCGGTTGCCGACGCGGAAAATGTGGGTGTCGACCGCGATGGTCGGCTCGCCAAAGGCGATATTGAGCACGACGTTGGCGGTCTTGCGCCCGACACCGGGCAGCGCCTCCAACGCCTCGCGCTCCCGTGGCACTTGCCCGCCGTGCTCGGCGACCAGCCGGCGCGACAATTCGACGACGTTCTTGGCCTTGGTGCGGAACAGGCCGATGGTCTTGATCAGCTCGCGCACGCGCTCTTCGCCCAGCGCTGCCATCTTCCCCGGCGTGTCGGCGAGCGCGAACAGCGCCGGCGTTGCCTTGTTGACGCCGGCATCGGTCGCCTGCGCCGACAGCACCACCGCCACCAGCAGCGTGAACGGGTTGATATGTTGCAGCTCGCCCTTGGGCTCCGGATCGGCGGCCTGGAAACGGCGGAACGCTTCCTCGATTTCCGCATTGGTCCATTGCCGCAAGGCACCGTGGGCGGCTTTGACGTCGGCTGCCACTTGCTTGGCGCAAAGCCTTGAGTTTTGCGGCCTTGCCCTTGCGCGCCTTGGCTAACGGTTTGCGCTTGCTTTTGGGCTTGGCTTTCTTGCGGGTCGCTTTTTTCGCCATCATTCCGGTATACTGAGCGGCATGACCGCCGACAATGTTACCGAGCTCGAGCCGACGATCTTTTCCGCCGTCATCACACCGCACCGCTCGCTCGGCAGCATCGGCTTCCTCATCCTGATGATCGCGTTCGGCGGCATCAGCTTCGTCACCGGCATCGCCTTTTTGCTGATGGGCGCCTGGCCGGTGTTCGGCTTTTTCGGGCTCGACGTGCTGCTGCTGTACTGGGCGTTCAAGCTCAATTACCGGCACGCGGCCGCCTATGAGGAAGTGACCATGACGCCGGTGGCGCTCACCGTGCGCAAGGTGAACCATCGCGGCGCCGTGCGCGAATGGGTGCTCAATCCGCTGTGGGTGCGGCTCGACAAAGTGGTGCACGAGGAATTCGGCATCGAGCGCCTGTTTCTGGTGTCGCGCGGGCGCGAGCTTGCCATCGCCAATTTCCTGGCGCCGCACGAGAAGGCGAGCTTCGCCACGGCGCTCGCCAAGGCGCTGGCCGAAGCCAAGCGCGGCGTGACCAGGACGGCTATCCCGTAGGCTTGCCAGAAATCGGGTGGCTTGCGCCGCTGGGCCGGCCTAGGTACCGGTCATGAGCATGGCCCCGACCACCGACTTTTCCGCCCGCTTCCCCGATCTCACGCCGCTGCCGACCGCGGCGGCCGACTACGACGTGGTGCGCCGCGCCATCGCCCATATCCGCGGCAACTGGCGCTCGCAGCCGGAAATCGAGACCATCGCCGAAGCCGCCGGCGTGTCACGCCGACCGAATTGCACCACCTGTTCCGCCGCTGGTGCGGGCTGACGCCGAAGGCCTTCCTGCAGGCGCTTACGCTCAGCCACGCGCGCGATTTGCTGCGCGGCGCGGCGAGCGTGCTCGACGCCTCCTACGAAGTCGGCCTCTCCGGACCCGGCCGGCTGCACGATCTGTTCGTGACGCACGAGGCGATGTCGCCGGGCGAATGGAAGACCGGCGGCGAAGGCCTGACCATCACCTACGGTTTCCATCCCTGCCCGTTCGGCATGGCGCTGGTGATGGTGGCGCCGCGCGGGCTTGCGGGCTTAGCGCTCGCCGACGCCGGCAAGGAGCGTGCGGCGCTGCGCGACATGCGCGCACGCTGGCCGAAGGCGCGATACGTCGAGGATTTCGCGGCGACCGCCGCCACCGCGCGCCGCATCTTCAATTCCGCCTTGTGGCGGCCCGAGCAGCCGCTGCGCGTCGTCATGATCGGCACCGATTTCGAAGTGCGCGTGTGGGAGAAGCTGCTCGCCATCCCGATGGGTCGGCTCGACACCTATTCGGGCATCGCCTCCAAGATCGGCGAGCCGAAAGCCGCGCGCGCGGTCGGCGCCGCGGTCGGCAAGAACCCGATCTCGTTCGTGGTGCCGTGCCACCGCGTCGTCGGCAAGAGCGGCGACATTACCGGCTATCACTGGGGCTTGACCCGCAAGCGCGCCATGCTCGGCTGGGAAGCGGGCATGGCGGCGGCGTGATATGCTGCGGTCGTCCCCGCGAAAGCGGGGATCCAGTATCCACCGAAGTCACTGTGATTACTGGATGCCCGCCTTCGCGGGCATGACAGCAACAGTTCAAGCCGCCAAATCCAATTTCGATTCCACCGTCGAATCGGCGTTGAGCCGGTAGATCATCGGCACGCCGGTATCGAGATTCAATTTGGTGATGCTCTCGGTGCTGTGGCGGTCGAGCACCATCACCAGCGCGCGCAGCGAATTGCCGTGCGCCGACACCAGCACGTGCTCGCCGCGCATCACGCGCGGCAGGATTTCCTGGATGTAATAAGGCAGCACGCGCGCGGCGGTGTCGCGTAAAGATTCGCCGCCCGGCGGCGCCGTCTTGTAGGAGCGGCGCCAGATGTGCACCTGCTCCTCGCCCCATTTCTTGCGCGCGTCGTCCTTGTTGAGGCCGGAGAGATCGCCGTAGTCGCGCTCGTTGAGCGCCTGGTCCTTGAACACCGGAATGCCGGTCTGCCCCAACTCCTCCAGCATCAAATCGAGCGTGCGCTGGGCGCGGATGAGCGCCGAGGTGAAGGCGACGTCGAACTTGAGCCCTTGCGCCTTGAGCTTGCGCCCGGCCTCGCGCGCCTCCTTGACGCCCTTTTCCGACAGATCGATGTCGCGCCAGCCGGTGAACAGGTTCTTCTTGTTCCAGTCGCTCTCGCCGTGGCGCACGAGCACAAGCAGTCGATCGTTCATGGGCAGGCCCTTCCGGCTTGGTCGCTTCGTCCCTGCATATAGCCCTGATTTTACGCGGTTTCCAGTGATTGAGACGGCCCTTGGTAAATCGTGGCAGGATGCCGGCCGCAAGGGGAGCTGCCATGGCCGAGCAAACGACCGACGGCTTCGAGGCGCTGTGGCCGACGATATTCCTGCGCCGCACGCTGCCGGGACACGAATTGGCCAACCGCGCGTTGTCGGCCTTCGTGCTCGAGCTGGAAGCCGCCAACAAGGACATGACCACCGACTATCTCGGCGGCAATCTGATGGCGAGCGACCATCCCGCCGTGGCCTGGCTGCGCGATTGCGTCAACCGCACGGTCGCCGACTATTTCCGCGAGCTCGGCATGGCCTACCCGATCGACTGGTCGCTGCAGGGCTGGGCCAATGTCAACCGGCTGGGCGACTACCACGACCCGCACAATCACCCGCACTCGTATTTATCGGGGACTTATTACGTGCAGGTGCCGAAGGATCGCGCCGACTTGCGCTCACGCAAGGACGTGCGGCCGGGCGCCATCAGCTTCTACGACCCGCGCGGGCCGGCGGTGAACATGGGCGCGATCCGCGGCGATCCCTATATCGAGGCCGAACACACCGTGCATCCGGAGCCGGGACAGATTTTGCTGTGGCCGGCGTTCCTGACGCATTTCGTGCATCCGAATTTGAGCGAGACGCCGCGCATCTCGATCAGTTTCAATGTGGTGCTGAAGTGGTCGGACGCGTATTTGCCGAAACAGGACTAAGCCGCGTCGCTCGCAACTCTCCACCGTCATGCCCGGCCTTGTGCCGGGCATCCCGCTGAGGGACGCAGTGCCTTCCTAAGCGGGATGGCCGGGACAAGCCCGGCCATGACCAAAGGGAATGCGGGCAGTCAAGTTCAAAAATCCTTCAGCCCCAACACGTCCATCATCGAATAAAGCCCCGGCTTCTGCGCCCGCGCCCAAAGCACCGCATGCAGAGCGCCGCGCGCGAAGATCATGCGGTCCTCGGCCTTGTGCACCAGCTCCAGGCGCTCGGCCGGGCCGGCGAAGATCACAGCGTGCTCGCCGACCACGGTGCCGCCACGCAAGGCGGCAAAGCCGATGTCGCCGGCTTTGCGCGCGCCGGTGTGGCCGTCGCGCGCGCGCGCCGAATGCTTCTCAAGATCGATGCCGCGGCCTTCCGCCGCCGCGCGGCCGAGCATCAGCGCGGTGCCGGACGGCGCATCGACTTTCTGGTTGTGATGCATCTCGAGGATTTCGATGTCGAAGGCATTGTCGAGCGTCTTGGCGACGCGCCGCGTGAGCGCGGCCAGCAGATTGACGCCGAGGCTCATATTGCCGGACTTGACGATCACCGCACTCTTGGCCGCGTCTTTGATCTTGGCCTCATCGGCGGCGCTCAAGCCGGTGGTGCCGATGATGTGCACCTTGCCGAGTTTGGCGGCGAGCGCGGCGAAGGCAATCGTCGCTGCCGGCGCGGTGAAGTCGATAATGCCGTCGGCCTTCTCCAGCAGTGCGCCGGCGTCGCTCGTCAGCTTGACGCCGTTCTCAGGCAGCTCGGCCAACACGCCGGCATCGCGGCCGATCAGCGGCGAGCGCGCGTCTTCCAGCGCGCCGGCCAGCGCAAAGCCTTTGTTGTCGGCGATCGCCTTGACCAGCGTGCGACCCATCCGCCCGCCGGCGCCGGCAATCACAAGCCGCATGTCGGCCATCATTGAACTCCCGGATTGTCGGGGCGGTATAGCGCGGCGGGCCGGAAAAGGCGACTAGCGCATGATCCCGAAAAGTGGGCGCCGGTTTTCGGATAAGATCATGCGCAAATGCGATCAAGGCTGCGGCCCGTCGTAACCCTCGACCACGATCAGATCGGCATCGGCATTGGCTTGCCGTAACGCGATCGCCTTGGCGTACTCGGGCGAGCGGTAGCAGGTCAGCGCCGCTTCGTAGCTGGGAAATTCGATGATGACGACGCGACTGCGCGCTTTGCCTTCAACCACCTCAGTCTTGCCGCCGCGCGTGGCGTAGCGCCCGCCGTGCTTGCGGAAGATGTCCGGCAGGGCGGCGACGTAGTCCTTGTATCCATCCGGATTGCGCACGTCGACATTGGCGATCCAATAACCTTTAGCCATTTCAACTCCCCATAAAATACCTGTTACTCGTTCAATCGCGGCGACTACAGCGGCGGCCCCTCGATGACGATCAGATCGGTGACCGCGTTGGCCTGCCGGATTTTCAGGTTCTCCTGATATTCCGGTGAGTAATAGCAGGCGAGCGCGGTGGCGTAGTCGGGAAACTCAATCACCACATTGCGCGTGCGGGCGGTTCCTTCCACACACTCGAAGTTGCCGCCGCGCACGATCGGTTGCGCACCAAATTTCTTGAAGATCGGGCCATTGGCCGCGACATAAGGCTTGTAGCGCTCTTCGTCTGTTACATCGACGCGGCCGATCCAATAACCTTTCGCCATCCCGTCCTCCCTATTATCTCCCGGTCGCCTGTTCGATCTCGGCGACAATGGCATCGGCCGCCGCCTTGGGATCGGCGGCGTCCACCACCGGGCGGCCGACCACCAGATAATCGGCGCCGGCTTCGATCGCGCGCGCCGGCGTCATGATGCGCTTCTGGTCGCCGGTGGCGCTGCCCGCCGGGCGGATGCCGGGCGTCACCAGCACCATGCCGGGCCCCGCGATCGAACGCAGCTTCGCCGCCTCCTCCGCCGAGCAGACCAGTCCGTCGACGCCGGTGTCGCGCGCCTGCATCGCGCGCGCGGCGGCCAGCTCCGGAACGCTCATGTCGTAGCCGGCGGCGGCGAGATCGGCGTCGTCGTAGGAAGTGAGCACGGTGACCGCGAGGATGCGCAGCGTCGATCCCTTCTTGCCTTCGACCGCCGCCTTCATGGTTTGCGGATAGGCATGCACGGTGATGAAGGTGGCGCCGAGCTGCGCCACGCTGGCGACGCCCTTTTCCACCGTGTTGCCGATGTCGTGCAGCTTGAGGTCGAGGAACACTTGCTTGCCGGCCGCGATCAAGCCGGCCGCGAACGGCAAGCCGCCGGCGAACACGAGCTGGTAGCCGATCTTGTAGAAACAGACGGCGTCGCCCAGGCGCGACACCATGGCTTCGGCCGCCGCCACCGAGGGCAGGTCGAGGGCCACGATCAGGCGTTCGCGGGCATCCAGCGGCAAGGCTCGCTCCTCACGTCATCAGCCGCGCCATCTCGACCAGGCGGGCAAGCTGCGCGCGCAACAGGTCGGCAATGGCGGGATCGGCAAGCTCATCCTTGTAGTCGAAGGCGCGGTCGGCCTGCGGGATCGAGACCTGCTCCGGGATCATCAGCGCTCCGCAGCCGAGCTCGAGGATCTGCCGCAACGCCATCAACGCGCGCAGCCCGCCAGAGCGGCCGGACGAAGCGGCGCCGATCGCGAACACGCGGCCCTTGAAGGCGGCGTAGGTCTCATCGCCGCGCTCGCGCACGCGCGAGACCCAGTCGATGGCGTTTTTCAGCAGCGGCGGCACCGAGGCCGAGTATTCCGGGGTGGCGATGAACACACCCTGATGCGCCATGATCATCTGCTTGAGCTTGATCGCATTGGCTGGCGGGCCGGATTTAACCTCGATTCCGCCCTCGTAGAGCGGCAATTCGTAGTCGGCAAGCGAGATGCGGGTCACGTCGGCGTCGATCAAAACCAGCTCCTTGACCGCCAAGGCCGCCAACTTGACGTTATAGGAGCCGATGCGGTTTGAGCCGGGAATGACGAGGATTTTCGGCGCGGACATCGGCGGCTCCGGGGACGATTCCGCATATCATACTCGAAGCTGTCTTGCCCCGCGAAAGCAGGCAGCGCGCTTCGTCCCAACGAAGAGGGAGAAACTGCGGTCGTCGACAGATCAGACGGCCTTGGCCCCGCGATAGACCCACACGCGCGCCGGCGGCACGTTCATCCAGATCAGCTCGGACGCTTCCGCCTTGATGCCCGACAGCGCCTTCGGGATCGGCGTCACCATGGCATAGGTGAACTGCACGAAGGGCGCCCCCGGCGCCAGCAGGGCCAACGCATCGGAGATCAGCCGCAGGCGCGTGCGCACCGGCTTGGTGACCAGCGGCAGCCCGGACACCACCGCGGCAGCCGGTTCACGTACGTAGGTCTCCAGCAAGCGGCGCAAGCGATAGGCGTCGCCCTGGATCACCGTTGCCGTCGGATAGCGCGAGCGCAGCAGACGGCAAAAGGTCGGGTTGAATTCGACCAGCACCAGGCGGGCGGGATCGACACCGTGCGCGACCAGCGCCTCGGTCACCGGTCCGGTGCCCGGCCCGAGCTCGATCACCGGGCCGCCCGATTGCGGATCGACATAGCTTGCCATCGTGCGCGCCAGCGCCCGGCTCGACGGCATCACCGCGCCTGTGGATAACGGCTTTTCGATCCAAGACCGGATGAACCGCATCTCGTCGTCGAGACGCAGGTTCTTTTTTGCCACGCGGGCGAACGATTGCGACGGCATCGATGATCACGCGTGCAGACTTGGGCCTTCACCCGGGGCTTTAATCGGTATCGCGCGCCGCGCAGAGGGTCAAGATGGGTCAGCCGGAATGGCTGCTTCCTGTCTTTCCCAAGCCATCGATAAAGTCTTTGACTCTGCTAAAGAATCCTTCGGATTCCGGCTGGGTTTCCTGCGATGACAGTTTTGCGAACTCGGCCAGCAATTCGCGCTGGCGTTTACTCAGCTTCTGTGGCGTTTCGACAACAACCTGAACGTACATGTCGCCCATTTGTTTGGAGCGAAGCACCGGCATGCCTTTGCCGCTCAGGTGGAACCGCCGGCCGGTCTGCGTGCCCGCCGGCACCTTGACCCGCGCCTTGCCGCCGTTGATCGCCGGTACGTCGAACTCGCCGCCCAAGGCTGCCGTCACCATCGAAATCGGCACGCGGCAATGCAAGTCGGCGCCGTCGCGCTGAAACAGCGCGTGCTGTTCGATCGACAGGAAAATATAGAGATCGCCGGGCGGGCCGCCGCGCAAGCCGGCCTCGCCTTCGCCGGCGAGCCGGATGCGGGTACCGTCCTCGACGCCGGGCGGAATATTGACCGACAGCGTGCGCTCGCGCATGACCCGGCCGGAGCCCGCGCAGGACGGGCAGGGATCGTCGATCACCTGGCCGCGGCCCTGGCAGGCCGGACAGGTGCGCTCGAGGGTGAAGAAGCCCTGCGCATGCCGGATCTTGCCGGCGCCGCCACAGGTGGCGCAGGTCTTCGGCTTGGTTCCGGCCTTGGCGCCCGAGCCGGAGCAGCCTTCGCAGGTCACCGAGGTCGGAATGCGGATCTGCGCGGTTTTGCCCTCGTAGGCCTCTTCGAGGCCGATCTCCATGTTGTAGCGAAGGTCGGAGCCGCGCTCGCGCCCGGACGAACGCCCGCGCCCGCCCGACATGCCGAAGATGCCTTCAAAGATATCGGCGAAGGTGGAGCCGAAGTCAGCGCCGAAGCCGTGCATGCCGCCGCCACCCTGCTCGAAGGCGGCATGGCCGAAGCGGTCATAGGCGGCGCGCTTGTCGCCGTCCTTGAGAACGTCATAGGCCTCGTTGATTTCCTTGAATTTGTGCTCGCATTCATTGTCGCCCGGGTTGCGATCCGGGTGATGCTGCATGGCGAGCTTACGGAATGCGGCCTTGAGCTCGACCTCGGTGCAAGCGCGCGAGACGCCCAGCACTTCGTAATAATCTCGCTTGGACATGCCGGTCCCGTCGTTAGATCGAAACGCCTACATAGCCGTACTTGATTCGGCCGTTTCCCGCGCCCCGGAAAAATGCACCCCACCCGAACTCGGATTTACCCGAGTCCGGCCGGACAAACGAATGCAAGTCGGATAAATCCGACTTGCATGGGATGAGCCCGGGGGCGATTCATTTCGCGTTTGCAGATGACGGCACGACCGGCACCTTATGGTCAGGCCGACTTCTTGTCGTTCTTGTCGTCGTCGACTTCGGTGAACTCGGCGTCGACGACATCTTCCTTCTTCTCGCCGGCCGCCGCATCGTCGCCGCCGGGCGCTTCTTGCGCCTCGGCCTGTTGCTTGTACATCGCTTCGCCGAGCTTCATGGAAGCTTGCGCCAGCGTGTTGCTCTTGGCCTGGATATCGTCGGCGTCGTCGCCTTTGAGCGCTTCCTTGAGGTCGGCCATGGCGTTCTCGATCGCCGAACGCTCGGCATCGGGAACCTTGGAGCCGTGCTCGGCGAGCGCCTTCTCGGTGGCGTGCACCAGCGCCTCGGCATGGTTCTTGGCTTCGACCGCGGCTTTGCGCTTCTTGTCCTCTTCGGCGTGCGCCTCGGCGTCCTTGACCATCTTCTCGATGTCGCCTTCCGACAAGCCGCCGGAGGCCTGGATGCGGATCTGCTGCTCCTTGCCGGTCGCCTTGTCCTTGGCCTGCACGTTGACGATGCCGTTGGCGTCGATGTCGAAGGTGACCTCGACCTGCGGCACGCCGCGCGGCGCCGGCGGGATGCCGACCAGGTCGAACTGACCGAGCATCTTGTTGTCTTGCGCCATCTCGCGCTCGCCCTGGAACACGCGGATGGTGACCGCGTTCTGATTGTCCTCGGCGGTGGAAAACACCTGGCTCTTTTTTGTCGGGATCGTGGTGTTGCGGTCGATGATGCGGGTGAACACGCCGCCCAGCGTCTCGATGCCGAGCGAGAGCGGGGTCACGTCGAGCAGCAGCACGTCCTTGACGTCGCCCTGCAGAACGCCGGCCTGGATGGCGGCGCCGATGGCAACCACCTCGTCCGGGTTGACGCCCTTGTGCGGCTCCTTGCCGAAGAACTGCTTCACGACTTCCTGCACCTTCGGCATGCGGGTCATGCCACCGACCAGGACCACCTCGTTGATCTCGCCCGCCGAGATGCCGGCGTCTTTCAACGCCTTGCGGCACGGCTCGACGGTCTTCTGGATGAGATCGTCGACCAGCGCCTCGAACTTGGCGCGGGTGAGCTTCATGGTGAGATGCTTCGGGCCGGCCGCGTCCGCCGTGATGAACGGCAGGTTGATCTCGGTCTGCGTGGTGGACGACAGCTCGATCTTGGCCTTCTCGGCCGACTCCTTGAGCCGCTGCAGCGCCAGCTTGTCCTTGCGCAGGTCGATGCCCTGCTCCTTCTGGAACTCGTCGGCGAGATAGTTGACCAGACGCATGTCGAAGTCTTCGCCGCCCAGGAACGTGTCGCCGTTCGTGGACTTCACCTCAAACACGCCATCGCCGATCTCGAGAATGGAAATGTCGAAAGTGCCGCCGCCGAGATCGTAGACCGCGATCAGCCCGGTCTTCTCCTTGTCGAGCCCGTAGGCGAGCGCCGCCGCGGTCGGCTCATTGATGATGCGCATGACCTCGAGCCCAGCGATCTTGCCGGCATCCTTGGTGGCCTGGCGCTGGGCGTCGTTGAAGTAGGCGGGAACGGTGATGACGGCCTGATCGACTTTTGCACCCAGATAGGATTCCGCCGTCTCCTTCATCTTCTGCAGGATGAAGGCGGAGATCTGCGAGGGCGAATACTGCTTGCCTTCCTCTTCGACCCAGGCATCGCCGTTCGAGGCCTTGCTGATCTTATAGGGGACGAGCTTCTTGTCCTTCTCCACCATCGGGTCGTCGTAGCGCCGGCCGATCAGGCGCTTGACCGCGAAGATGGTCTTTTCCGGATTGGTGACCGCCTGGCGCTTGGCCGGCTGGCCGACGAGACGCTCGCCGTCGTCGGTGAAGGCGACGATCGAAGGCGTGGTGCGCATGCCTTCGGCGTTCTCGATGACTTTCGGATTCTTGCCTTCCATGACGGCAACGCACGAATTGGTGGTGCCGAGGTCGATGCCGATGACCTTGCCCATGGTTCTTCCTCTCAATTTGCGGCAGGCCGGCCGGGCCACTAGGCGCCCGAGTGGGACAATCCGCGGCTCATCCGCAGACCCCCCTGATCCAGCCCCCTGGATACGTTTTCGCCGCTTTTTCGCGGCTCAATGGCTCATATAGGAGGGCGCCCGATGCCCGCAAGTCGGCCGGCCGCGAATTCGCCAGTAGGCGCAGGGTCTAAGGGCAAGATTGCCGAGCCCGGCTTGGCCGGTTAGGCAGACCCAAGGCTGTGCCGGCCTCCCAAGAAAGTGCGCCCATGCTGCGTCGCCTGCTTCTTCTTTTGTTCGTTGCCGCGTCCGGCATGGCGTTAACGAATCCTGCCGCCGCCGATCCGATCTTCCCGCGCGGGCTGCGCATCGGCCTTGAGCCGCCCCCCGGAATGCTCGTGAGTAGGCGTTTCACCGGCTTCGAGGACCTCGAGCACAACGCCATCATCACCGTCCTCGATTTGCCGGCGCAGGCTTATTCGAGACTTGAGCAATCGGGCTTCAATTCGATCCCACCAGCGACGACCATTGAGAGCCGCCAGATGTTTGTGTTCCACAGCGGCATCGGAATCCTGATCAAGGCCCACACCCAAACGGCCAGCGGCGTCATGGACCGATGGATCCTGCTCGCCAGCGCGGCACCCGCCACCAATCTCGCCATGTTGATCAATGTGGAAGTGCCCGCGGCCGCGCGCTCGGTCTATTCCAACTCGGCGA
The DNA here is from genome assembly GCA_963727555.1 of uncultured Alphaproteobacteria bacterium. Lineage (GTDB taxonomy): Bacteria > Pseudomonadota > Alphaproteobacteria > Rhizobiales > Xanthobacteraceae > Pseudolabrys. The sequence goes on from CAVSGT010000010.1 coordinate 247,519, forward strand.
TCCGCAAGGCGCTCGCCAGCGTCACATTCCGGCCGATGCCGCTGGCCGAGCAACTCAAGCTGCTGCCGTTCAAGCTCAACGAACTCGCCGGCTTTCGGGTGGTACAGGTGTTGCGTAGCGGGGGCGTCGTCATCACCGAGGGACCGAGCGACGACCTCAGCAAGCAAGCCTATATGGTGATCTCCGTCGCCAATGGCGCGCCCGAGCGCGCCGAGGATCGCGCCCGCTTCGCCCGCGACATTCTATCGTCGGCGCCGGTGCGCGACCTCAAATTTGTCTCGGCCGAAGCGATGCGGGTGGGCGGGCTGCCGGGCTACGAGATCCGCGCCGACGCCACGGACCTGCACGGCAATCCCATCAAGCTGGTGCAATGGCTGCGCTTTAGCGGCACCGGCTTTTTGCGCATTATTGGCATTACCCGCGGAGACCAATGGGACAAGGTGTTCAATCGCTTCCGCGCCGTGCGCGACGGCGTGCAATCGCGCTGAGCATCCTGGCGCGCACGATCCAATCCGAAAGCGATCTTCCGCTACGGTCGGCTAGAACGTGATGGTGCTGCGAACGCCGGCGATGAAAGCGTTGCCGACGGTCGCATTGGGATCGTTGGGATCGGGCACATTGCCGCCGGGATGGACGATGTATTGCAGGTCCGGCTGCAGGATCCACCATGGCGCGATCTGCGCCTGGTAGCTTACCTCGAACACCACTTCCTCATTGCGGATCGGATAAGGCGGTCCGTTGAACACGAGCGTGTCCTGGTCGAGCGCCGCCGCATCGCGGCTGATCTTGGCATAGGCGACGCCCAAGGTGAGCACATCGTCGGGCCGCCTCGGCAACAGGCCGACGAAGCCGGCACCGCCATCGAGGTAGAATGAAATCAGATTGCGGTCGGACGGCGCAGCGCCGCCGCGCAGGAACAGGTTCATGCTGCGCTTGCCCGACCGCCACACCATCTGGTCGGCGACGCCGTAGATGCCCCAGTTGCCCTGATGATTGAGCGGGTCCACGACTGTCGGATCGGCGAGCGAGACGACATTGCCGAGGGCGTCGAGTCCGTAATGCTGGTCGGCAAAATCCGCCGTCTCGTACCAGACGCCGAGCTTGTAGACGCCGGGCAGCCCGATCGCCTTCTTGTCCTGATTGATCGCGTATTGCACTTCACCCATCCACAGCGCGCCGCCGGAGAAACTGAACGTCGTGCCGTGCTTGTTGCATTCCTGCGGATCGTCCATGCAATTGGCGCCGGCCGGATCGCCGGAGAACACCGCCGCCATCAAGGTGAGTTCGTCGGTCGGCTTGACGGCAAGGCGAGCGCCGGGCGTCGCCAAGGGATAGGCCGGGCCGCCATTGATCATGTTGGCCGCCAGGACACCGGCCCAGCCGAAGGTACCGTTGATCAGTCCGCCGGCGGTCGCGCTGGTGATGAACTCGTCGTCTGCCGCCAATTGCCCGAGGCGGAGCGAGACCCGGTCGCCGCCGAAATTCTGCTGGAACCAAGCGGTGAACAGACGCGTGGTCGGCAGCGCATCGATGTTGCTGGGATCGGCGATGCTGCCGACATTGTCGGCGGCGTTGCGGCCGCCATTGTGGATGTTGAAGACGGTGAAGTGGGTCGAGCCGCCGGTCCAGCCGATCAGCTTCTCCAGATCGGTGTCGACCGCAAAATTCGAAGCGACCCTCATAACTGGCGCGCCGGTCGATTCCGCCGGACAGCACGCCGAGCACCTCGGCGATATAGGCCAGCGTGATCTCGATGCCCTTGTTTTTCAGGGCGGTGCGGGCGCCGCCCCAATCGCCGGTGAGCGTGTCCTGCTCCCAGATCGACTGCGGGGCTTGGGTTTTTTCCGCCGCTTGCGCGCCAGATGCACTCGCCGCCGCCACGGCCAACGTCAAAAACCACCGCACCATCGATCTATTTCCGTCGCCCCGCATGACTTCCCCATTTCACCAGCTTTGATCAAATCGTTATTTCGCGAGATTGGCGAGTTGTCGCAGCGCCTCGAAATGCGCCGCCCGCACCGTCGGATTGAACAGCGACCAGGGCTCCGCCAGCTTCAATTCGCCCGTCGCAGCGACAACTTGCGCCTGGTAGTCGGCAAAAGCCTGTTTGGCCTGATCGAAATCGTCGTCAGACGCCGCCATGGCGATTTGGCGCAAGCCCAGCACCAGGCCGCGCACCACGCCGCGCGCCCGCAGCCGCTCGTGGAGGCCGCCGCCAACGCTGGTGTCCGAGCGTTCGGGAAAATTCTCACCCAGCTCGCGCCATTCGTTGCCGACCACGTCGACGGTAAGCTGGATGACTTCCTGATTGTGCTCCGGGATCGCAGTGCCCAAGACGCTGACAAATTGCGCGAGCTCGTCAAGCTCGGCCTGCACGGTGTTGCGCGTGGTGGGCTCTTTGGCGTCACCGACGGCGTCGAGATAGGCGACAAGATCGGCGCGCTCGCCCGCGCTCAAGCCGAGATCGAAATGACGGTCGAAATAAGCGACGATCTCGCCGTAGCTGTCGAAGCGCCCGTCATGGAAATAGGGCGCGTTGAAATCGGCATTGAGTAGCGTCGGTGTCTTGGCCCATCCATCGGTGCCGACGTCGTGCAGCCGATGGTCGACGAAGGCGCTATCCGGCTTGTGGCAGCCCGCGCAGCTCATCGCCGCGTCTTTGCGGAACGGCTTGTTGAACAGCACCTCGCCGCGGCGCGCGGCATCGGAGGTTTCTTTGCTCAGGCGGCCGCCCGCAACCAGTTTCGGATTGGGCAGGAACGCGATTTCCTTGACGTAGGTCTCCAGCGCATCGAGCACCTGCGCCGACGGTTCGGGCCCCGCGAACTCGTTGACGATCGCATTGTGGATGAATTCCCGCAGCGTCGGAAAACGGCCGTCGTGCGTGTAGGGCGCTAGGAAATTGGCGCCGCGCAGGCTCGGTATCCGCACCGCGTCGAGCACGCCATTGTCCGCCTTCGGATTGAACAGGGCGCCATTGGTATCGAAGGTACCGGGCCGGCTCGACAGGCTCGGGATATAGAGCTTGGCATTGGTGCTGCCCTGCTGGTGGCAGGTCGCGCAACTGATAGCGGCTTGCCGCGCCACGCCGCCCAGAATATCCGGCGAGGAAAACAACATGTCGCCGAGATTGAGCAGATAGGAGCGCTTGCCGCCGGCGAGCTCCGAATAGAACAGCTCGGTCGGCTGATCGAGCAGGTCCTCGTTCAGCTCGGTGCCGGGCGGCAACACGCCCTCTTTGGTGGTGATCGGCCTCGATTGCGCAAGCCCCAGCCCGAGCGCCAGCATCGCCGCAAGGCTTGCCGCCGCCAATGAGGGGCGCAGAAATGACGTCGGTAAACGGCCGGTCATCGTCGTCACTCGCCTACGGCCGGCTTCTTGAGCTTGAGCTTGGCGGCCGAGCTCTGCAGCAGCACCGCCAGTTCCTCGCCCGCCTTCTTCAGCGCCGGCTGGTCGACGCTCTTGAGGTCCTTCACCTTCACCAGCTTCTCGACATCCTCGATCTTGTCGACGATGCGGGCGGCGAGCTTTGCATCGCGCGCCTTCAGGACGCCATCGAAGGCCAGCTTGTAGACAGCTTCGATGCCCTCGACGTTTTCATACATGTCGGTGAGCGAGGTGCCGGCATAACGCGACTCGCCGCCTTTGGATTTGTTTTCGCCCACCTCGTAAGCGAGTTTGGTGACACCGTTAAGAAGGCCTTGCGGCGTAAACTTGAAGCTCGGCGCCGAGAGCTGCTTGCCGAACTCGGCCAGATCGGCGACCAGTCTGTCGACCGGCGCGTCGATCTCCTCGAGCTTGCCTGAAAACAGCGCCGCCTCGACCGCGTGATAGCCCTGCTTGGCGTCGGGCCAGGCATCGATGGCCTCATCGAGCTTGGAGAAGAATTCGCCGGTGATCGGCTCGGCGGCTTCCCAGCCTTTGCGCGACTTGATCCAGGCGGCTTGCGCGGCCTTGAGATCGCCGGACTTGACCGCTGCCTGCAATTCCTTGGCGCCGGCAAGCGCCATGCCGATGTGCTCGACCGCGAACGGCTTGTAGTCGGCGGCGCCTTTGCTGAGCGTGTCCGCCGCTTGGGCTTGCGCCGTGATCGCGCATGCAAAGGTCAGCGTCGCCGCGGTGAGAATGAGGCTGCGCGCGATCGATGTGATGGACTTGAGTGAGGTCGTCATGGTCGTCCCCGCGATTGAAATTCGGTCGCGGGATATTCCTTGCGATGGCACCGCTCGTCAAGGAAAAAGTCTTTAAAATCAATACTTTACAATTAGTCCAAACTGAAACGGCCGCCTTTAAATTATTCCAATGAAGCTCTGCGTCATAAGCTTCTGGACGCGCTGGCGAACGCGCAGCGCGCCCGCCGGTGCGGAATTTTTCGCGGCAGCGCGTTGTGGATTTTATTTGGCGGCGGGCGCTGGATTGTCGTTGGCGGAATCGGGTTTCGGCGGTGCCTTGGCAATCGCCACCAGCGCCGGGCGCAGCACGCGCTCGCCGATCTTGTAGCCGGCCTGGATCACTTGCGCGACGTTGCCGGGTGTTGCCGAGGCGTCGGGCAGTTCGAACATCGCTTGATGGAAATTGGGATCGAACTTCTCGCCGAGCGGCGAGAACTTGGTCACGCCGTGCTTCTCCAGCACTTTGAGCAATTCGCGCTCGGTGAGCTCGACGCCTTCCACCAGCGCCTTGCTGTCGGCGGATTGCCGCAGCTCGGGCCCGATCGCTTCGAGCGCGCGATGCATATTGTCGGCGACCGCCAATACGTCGCGGGCAAAGCTGGCGATGCCGTACTGCCGCGAGTCGGCGACTTCGCGCTCGGTCCGTTTGCGCAGGTTCTCCATCTCGGCGAGCGTGCGCAGCAGCTTGTCCTTGAACTCGGCCGCTTCGCGCGTCGCCTCGGCTAGCGGATCGGGCGGCTCGGCAGCGGCCTGCGCGGCAGGCGCAATCCCGCCGTTGTCGGGCTCGGCGTCGGCAATATTGTCGTCGTCGCTGCGCGCGGTCGGATCAGCCATTGCGGATTTGCCCCTCGCCTCTTCAAGTTCCAATGCCCGGGATATCAGGGCTCAAAGCCCAAAAATCAAGCGTCAACTGGCTAATAGCCGGCTCACCACCCGGGCGGTGTAGTCCACCATGGGAATAACCCGGGCATAATTGAGCCGGGTCGGACCGATCACCCCGATGACCCCGACAATGCTGCCCTTGGTGTCGCGATAGGGCGCGATGATGGTGGAGGAGCCCGACAGCGAGAACAGCTTGTTCTCCGACCCGATGAAGATGCGCACGCCTTCGGCGCGCTCGGCGCGCCCGAGTAAATCGATCACCCCGCGCTTGGTTTCCAGCGCGTCGAACAGCAGGCGCACCCGCTCGAGATCTTCCAGCGCGTGCAAGTCCTCCAAGAGATTGGCGTGGCCGCGCACGATCAGCTGCCGCTCGTCGGTTTCCCCGCCCGACCAGCTCGCCAGCCCGGCGGCGATGATCTTTTGTGTCAACTGATCGAGCTCGACCTGGCCTTGCGACAGCGAGCCTTCGATTTCGGCGCGCAACTCGGCCAGCGTCTTGCCGCGCAGGTTGGCGTTGAGAAAATTGCCGGCTTCGATCAGCGCCGAGGTCGGCAGCCCGGACGGCACGTTGAGTACGCGGTTTTCCACCTGGCCGTCCTCGGCTACCAGTACGGCCAGCGCCCGCTCCGGCTCCAGCCGCACGAACTCGATATGTTTGAGCCGCACATTGGCCTTGCTGGCGAGCACGATGCCGGCCGAGCGGGTCAAGCCCGAGAGCGTCTGCGAGGCTTCGGTGAGCAAGGATTCCAGCGACTTGTTGGCGCCGGCGCCGGCGATCTGCGCCTCGATCGAATGGCGGTCGCCTTCGGTCAAGTCGCCGATCTCCATCAGCGCGTCGACGAAAAAGCGCAAGCCCAGTTCGGTCGGCAACCGGCCGGCCGAGGTATGCGGCGCGTAGATCAGCCCGAGCTGCTCCAAGTCCGACATCACGTTGCGCACCGAGGCCGGCGACAACGTGATCGGCAGAATGCGCGACAGATTGCGCGAGCCAACCGGCTCGCCGGTCGTGAGGTAGCTTTCGACGATCTGGCGGAAGATCTCGCGCGAGCGCTCGTTGAGCGCCGCGAGGCCCACCTGGGTCGAGCCGATTGGAACGTCGTGCGAGGCCACTGGCCTAAACTCCTCAATTCCCGCCAACAATGACTATCGGGGCGGACTTGTTCAAGCCATGCATATGGTTATGGTGTGCGCCGGAAAAAATGAGGATGACGCCCGATGCGGCCGAGCCGCCGACAAGTCGACGAATTGCGTGCGGTTTCGCTCGAGCGCAGCGTGGTGAAATACGCCGAAGGCTCCTGCTTCGTGAAATTCGGCGATACCCATGTGCTGGTTACCGCCAGCCTGGAGGAGCGGCTACCGCCCTGGCTCAAGGGCCAGGGTCGCGGCTGGGTCACGGCCGAATACGGCATGCTGCCGCGCGCCACCTCAGAACGCACCCGGCGCGAGGCCTCGGCCGGCAAGCAGGGCGGGCGCACGGTTGAAATCCAGCGGCTGATCGGCCGTTCTTTGCGCTCGGTCATCGACCTGCCGGCGCTGGGCGAACGCCAGATCACCATCGACTGCGACGTGATCCAGGCCGACGGCGGCACCCGCACCGCCTCCATCACCGGCGCCTGGGTGGCGCTCGCCGATTGTCTGACCTGGATGAAGACGCGCGACATGCTCAAAGGCGAGGTGCTGCGCGACCATATCGCGGCGGTGTCCTGCGGTGTCTACAAGAATACCGCGGTGCTGGATCTCGATTATGCGGAGGACTCGGAAGCCGAGACCGACGCCAATTTCGTCATGACCGGCAACGGCAATATCGTTGAGGTGCAAGCCACCGCCGAGAAGACCCCGTTCAGCGAAGACCAGTTCCTGGCGCTCTTGGCGCTCGCGCGCAAAGGCATCGAGAAGCTGGTGAGCCTGCAAAAGCTGGCGGTGATGTAAATTTGTCATGGCCGGGCTTGACCCGGCCATCCACGTCTTTCCTTGCGGAGCTGCCACCAAGACGTGGATGCCCGCGACAAGCGCGGGCATGACGGAGAAACCATGGCCCGACAACTCACCGGACCGGTGGTGATCGCCACCCATAATCCCGGCAAGCTCAGGGAAATGCGCGACTTGCTCGCGCCCTACGGCATCGACGTGCAATCGGCCGGCGAACTTGGGCTGCCCGAGCCGAAAGAGACCGGCACGACCTTCGCCGCAAATGCGCGCATCAAGGCGATGGCCGCGGCCAAGGCGACCGGCAAGCCGGCCTTCGCCGACGATTCCGGCCTGGTGGTCGACGCGCTCGGCGGCGAGCCCGGCATTCATTCGGCGCGCTGGGCGGGACCGGACAAGGATTTCTGCGGCGCCATGAACACGATCCAGACGCTGCTGATCGAGCGCAACGCGAAATTGCCCGAGCAACGCCGTATGCATTTTATCGCCGCGTTGTGCCTTGCCTGGCCCGACGGTCATGTCGAGGAGTTCGAAGGCCGCGTCGATGGCGTCGCGGTGTGGCCGCCGCGCGGCGACAAGGGCTTCGGCTACGATCCGCTGTTCAAGCCTGACGGCTTCGACCGCACCTTCGGCGAGATGGACGCGCAGGAAAAGCATGGGCTGCCGCCAGCGCGCGATCAGGCTGAGTGGGCACCGGTCAGCCGCCCGGATCGCGCGCCGAAATAATGAAGTAGGAGCGCGGTCGGACGCAAAACCGGTTCCCACTTTTGCTGACCGCGCTCCGGGCCAGGGCCTGTCGCATCGCGCGCGCGCGTTCATGAAGCTGGCGGCGGCATGTTTGTCTCGTCCCGCGACATAATAGCTGTTCCCGTTCGTTACAATTTTAATCAACTCTCCTTACTTGAAGCGCATTGATGCTGGCCGCACGCGCGCGACGCAGCCATAATGCTTAACATGACATTAACCACACCCTTTGCCGTCTACGTGCACTGGCCGTTCTGCCTGTCGAAGTGCCCCTATTGCGACTTCAATAGTCACGTGCGCCACGGCGCCATCGACGAGGCGCGCTTCGTGCGCGCCTTCGAACGCGAACTCGCCGCCACCGCCGACCGCGCGCCCGGCCGCACGGTGTCGACCATCTTCTTCGGCGGCGGCACGCCATCGCTGATGCAGCCGGCGACCGTGCAGTCGATCCTCGACACCATCGCCAAGCACTGGAGCATCGCGCCCGACGTCGAGGTGACGCTGGAAGCCAATCCCACCAGCGTGGAAGCCACGCGCTTCCGCGGCTACCGCGCCGCCGGCGTCAACCGCGTCTCGCTCGGCGTGCAGGCACTCGACGACGCGGCGCTGAAAGAACTCGGCCGCCTGCACACGGCGCAGGAAGCGCTCGACGCCGTCGCGGTGGCGCGCTCGAACTTCGAGCGTTATTCCTTCGATCTGATCTATGCGCGGCCGCGGCAGACGCCGCAAGCCTGGGGCGCCGAGCTCAAGCGTGCCATCGCCGAAGCGGCCGAGCATCTCTCGCTCTATCAATTGACCATCGAGCAGGACACGCCGTTCCACGCCTTGCGCGCCGCCGGCAAGCTCAGCGTTCCCGACGACGATAGCGCGCGCGATCTCTACGATCTCACGCAATCGATTTGCGCCGATGCCGGCTTGCCGGCCTACGAAATCTCCAACCACGCGCGGCCGGGCGCCGAGTGCCGGCACAACATGGTTTATTGGCGCGGGCACGAATATGCCGGCGTCGGGCCCGGCGCGCATGGCCGGCTCAATATCGACGGCCGCCGTTACGCCACCGAAACCGAGAAGCGGCCGGAAACCTGGCTCATGCGCGTCGAAGCGCAAGGCCACGGTCTCATCGTCGATGAGGCGCTCACGCCCGGCGAACAGGCGGACGAATTCCTGCTGATGGGTCTGCGGCTCGCCGAGGGCATCGAGCCCGCGCGTTACACCGCGCTCTCCGGCCGCGAACTCGATCCGGCGCGCATCTCGTTCTTGCGCGACGGCGGCGCGGTGGAGACAACCGATAACGGCCGCTTGCGCGTGACGCAGTCAGGGTTTCCGTTGCTCGATGCGGTGGTCGCCGACCTGGCGGCGTGATCACGTCCCCGGCGCGAACGAGCGCGGCGCCGGGCTCACCACCTGGCCGCCGTTCGGCGTCACCCGCAGCACCGCCAGCCCGCGATCGTTGGTGCCGTTGGGACGGAAGCGGAAAATCCCGTCGATGCCGGAAAAGCCCGACGAATTGGCCAGCACCGCTTCGCTGAAGCGCTGCGCGCCTTGCGTCTTCACCAGCGCGGCCACCAGCGCCACCGCGTCATAGGCAAGCGTCGCCGTGCGCACCGGCTCCTGGCCGAAGCGCGCGCGGTAGCGGGTGGAGAAATTGCGGAAGCCGCCGGCCGCAGGCGCCGCGTACCAGGCGCCGTTGAGCTGCGGGTCCGAGAAGATGCGCGGATCGTCCCACAGCCCGGTGCCGAGCAGTTGCTGCCGCCTGAGATTGACGTGATTGGCGGCGAGCGCCTGCACCACCCGCGGCACCGCGTCGGCGCCGTCGGGAATGAAGATCGAATCGACGCGGTTCGCCGCTTGCGCCACGGCGCTGACCGCACGGGTCATGCCGGCCGCATCGGAGGAATACTTCTCCAGCACCACCACGCGGCCGCGCCGGTGCGCGACTTCCTGCTGGAACGCCGCTTGCACCACGGAGCCATAAGCGTTGTTCGGCATCAGCGCCGCGAACGAGCGCTTGCCGCGCGACGTGGCGTAGTCGACGATGCGCTTGACGTCGGTCTCCGGCAGGAAGCTCAAGAGATAGACGCCGCGCGAGGCGACGCTGGCGTCGGTCGAGAAGGCGATTACCGGGATATTGCTCTGGCGCGCGACCTGGCCGACCGCGCTCACGGCTTGCGCGAACAGCGGCCCGATGATGATCTCGGCGCCTTCGCTGATCGCCTGCTGCGCGCTCGCCTGCGCGGTCTGCGGGTTGCCGGCGTCGTCTTTCACCAAGAGCTGGATGTTGGGATTCTTGAATTCGTCGAGCGCCATTTGCGCGGCGTTCTTCATCGATTGCGCGGCGGCGCCGGCATTGCCGGGCGCCGACAGCGGCAGGATCAGGCCGACCCGGACCTGGCCGGCGCCGATATTGGTCTGCTGTTGCGGCTGGGCCGCCGGCGCCAGCGGCGTATTGCTGAATGGGCCGAGACTGCCGGTACAGGCGCCAAGCGCCGCGGCGGCCGCGATCACGCCCAACGCCGTGCACAGACGGCGCCGCTCGCGTGACAGCGCTCTCCCTTCCCGCGGCAATCCTGGCATGCTCGCTCCCCAAGCTCTTCGTGACGATAGGCCGGCCCCGGCGGGACTTTAATCGGTCATATTGTCCCTGGGAAGCTAAGGTTATGAAGCGGATATCGAATCTGGCCGCCAATGACGCCGGCAAAGCGCCCGGTTAGAGTGCCATCCATGCGCAAAGATGGCAAAACCACTGGTGGCATCCGCCTGCATCAGCTATCGATTCGCGGGCAGCGATCATGCGGCCCCGTCATTGACGGCCGGGCTTTACCTGGTTGCCACGCCGATCGGGAACCTGCGCGACATCAGCCTGCGCGCTTTGCAGACGCTGGCGGCCGCCGACCTCATTGCCTGCGAGGATACCCGCGTCACCCGCAAGCTCACCGAGCATTACGGCATCGACACGCCGCTCACGCCCTATCACGAGCACAATGCCGCCGAAGCACGCCCGAAGCTGCTGGCGCGCCTGGGCGAGGGCCAATCGGTCGCGCTGGTGTCGGACGCCGGCACGCCGCTGATTTCCGATCCCGGCTACCGACTGGTGCGGGCGGCCGAAGAGGCCGGACACACAATCATCGCGGTGCCCGGCGCCTCGGCGGTGCTGACCGCACTCGCGGTCGCCGGGCTGCCGACTGACCGCTTCTTCTTCGAAGGCTTTCTGCCGGCCAAACAGGCGGCGCGGCAAAAGCGCATCGCCGAACTCGCGACCATTCCCGCCACGCTGGTGTTGTTCGAGAGCGGGCCGCGGCTTGCCGCCGCGCTTGCCGATCTGGCCGACGGCTTGGGCGCGCGCGCCGCCACAATCTGCCGCGAGCTCACCAAGCTGCATGAGGAAGTGCGCCGCGGGCCGCTCGATGAACTCGCGCGCGCCTATGCCGACGGCGGCGAGACCCGCGGCGAAATCGTTATCGTGGTGGCGCCGCCGAGCGAGACAAGCGGCTGCGGCTGAGGACGTCGACGCCTTGCTGCGCAACGCGCTTGCGCGCGTCTCGGTCAAGGACGCGGTCGGCGAAGTGGCGCTCGCCACCGGCCGTCCGCGCCGCGAGGTCTATCAACGCGCGCTGGCGCTCGCCAAGGAGGCGGCCGATGGCGCGCGATGAGCGCCGGCGCGGTGCGCCCAGAGCAGCGCCGCTCGGCAAGCCGCCGCCGCGGCCGGAACGGCAAAAGCGCGAAGCGCGTCCTGAAAAAATTGTCGCTTTCCAGCTCGGCATTTCGGCGGAAAGCCGCGCCGCCGCCTGGCTGATCGCGCACGGCTTCCGCATCCTGGCGCGGCGCTGGAAGAGCCCGGTCGGCGAAATCGACGTGATCGCAGCGCGCCGACATCTGCTAATCTTCGTCGAGGTGAAGGCGCGCGCCAATCTCGACGATGCGGCGGAGGCGGTGAGCGAGCATCAGCGCCGCCGCATCGTGGCCGCGGCCGAAGCTTGGCTGGCGAGCTATCCGCAGCCGACGATCCGCGACATGCGCTTCGACGTGATCCTGGTGGCGCCCGGCAAGCTGCCGCGCCACATCCCGGCGGCGTTCGAGGCATAACGCTGCGTGTCCCGGGTGCGGGCGCAGCACGAAGCGTAGCCCAGTGATGTGCCGCCGATCCGGGAGCCAGCTTTGTATCCGGGGTCCCGGTTCTGCAGCGCACCGCGCACGCGCTGCGCTGCGCCCGGGACACGTAGCCGAGGTTAAGCGCTCAGCCGCCCGAAGAACTGATCCACCTGGCTGCGGATACGGCCGGCGACGCCGCCGAGATCGTCGGCCACCGCCTTCACCGCCACGGCGCTGGCGCGGGTATCCTCGGTCGCCGCGCCGACCTGGCCGACTTCGTCGGCGGTCTCGCCGGTGCGCTTGGCGGCGATCTCGACGCTGCGCGCGATCTCCTGCGTGGCGGCGCCTTGCTGGGTGACGGCGGCGGCGATGGCGCCGCTGATGTCGCCGATCTCGCGGATGGTGTGCTCGATAGCGGTGATCGCTTCGATCGAGCGCACGGTGGCGCGCTGCATGCCGGCGATCTGGGCGGCGATCTCCTCGGTGGCGCGGCCGGTCTGGCCGGCCAGTGCCTTTACTTCGCCGGCGACCACCGCAAAGCCGCGGCCGGCTTCGCCAGCGCGTGCGGCCTCGATGGTGGCGTTGAGCGCCAGCAGATTGGTCTGCTCGGCGATGTCGGTGATGAGCCTGATCACGTCGCCGATACGGGCGGCCGCCTCATCGAGTTCCTTGACCGCGACATTGGTGCGCTCGGCCTCGCTCACCGCCTTCACCGCGATGGAGTTGGACTGCGCCACCTGGCGGTCGATCTCGTTCACCGAAGCGGACAATTCGTCGGCCGCCGAGGCGATATCGCGCACATTGGCAGACGCCTCGGCCGAGGCCGAAGCCGCACGCTCGGTCTTGGTCGAGGCGCCGTCGGCGGCGCCGGCAAGCTGGGTCGAAGCCGCCAGCATCTGGTCGGAGATGCGGCCGAGCTCGGCCAAGGTCGCCTCCACCTCGGCGGAGAAGCGGGTGATCTCGGTCGACATGTGCTCCTGCCGGTGGGCGCGCATCTCGGCATCCTCGACCACGGTGCGGTTGAGCTGCTCGTTGTTGTTCATGGCGCCTTGGAACACGGCGATCGAGCGCGCCAAGGCGCCGATCTCGTCGCGCCGCTCGCTGTACGGCACCGAGACGCCGGTATCGCCGGCGGCTACCGTTTCCGTCACGCGGGTGATGGCGGCGAGCGGCCGGGCGACGCTGCGCGCGATCAGCAAAGCGCCGGCAACGGCCAGCAAGACCGCGAGCGCGCCGAGCAACGACAGCAGCATGGCGGTCCGCTCGATGCCGGTATTGATCCGCACATAGGTCTGCCGCGCGCGCTCGGCGTAATGCTTGCGCAACACGTCGAGGTCGTGGGTCAGCGCGTTATCCGCTTCGGCGGGAAAGCTCTTGTCCACCCAAGCGCGCGCGGCGCGCGGCCCGGATTCCTGAGCGATGCGCGCAAGCTCGGGCGCGAAGTTCTGGAACTCCGACAGGCGGATGGAGAACTGGTTGAAATATTTCTCGTCCTCGGCGCGCACGCCGCCGCTCCAGTCGGTGAAGACGTTGTCGATCGCGTTGTTGGCCTTGTTCAGGTCGGCGAGATAGGGGCCGGCGGCCTTGAAGTCCGGCGCCATGACAATGCCGCGCGCGGCCGATTGCACCGCATAGATGAGCCCGGTGACGCGCTCGACGTTCCAGGTCCCGGCATTGGCGGATTCGAATTCGTCGGTGAGCGCCGCGTGACTGCGCGCGTTGAGCACGGCGACCGTCGACAGCGCCAGCGTCGTGATGGCCATGAGTGCGAAAATCAAATAGAGCTTGGCGGCAATCGAAAGCTTCGGCAATCTCACGGCAAGTCCCCAGCCAAAAGGTGTAAACCCGGATCGGCGCCGCGCTATAGTGTCGGTAATATGTTAACGTTTTGTTTGCCTTATTGGCTCCGCGCCCCGGCGCATGATCCACGCTTGCGGAGACCGGTCGGGCACCCAGAAAGGTCGTCATGAGTCTGAATGTCGCGGTGCAGATGGATCCGATCCAGCGGATCAACATCAAGGGCGATTCCACTTTCGCGCTGCTCCTGGAGGCGCAACAGCGCGGGCACAAACTCGCCTATTACACGCCCGACCGGCTGGCGCTGCTCGATAACCGGTTGTTCGCCACGGTCGAAAGCCTGACCGTGCGCGACGTTGCGGGCGATTATTTCACTTTGTCCGAGCCGCGGCGCGTGGAGCTGACCGAATTCGACGTGGTGCTGCTGCGCCAGGACCCGCCTTTCGATCTCGCCTACGTGACCACCACCCATTTGCTCGAGCGCATCCATCCCAAGACCTTCGTGGTCAACGACCCCGCGCATGTGCGCAACGCGCCGGAGAAAATCTTCGTCACCGAATTTCCCGAGCTGATGCCGCCGACGCTGATCACGCGCGACCTCGCCGAGATCAAGGCGTTCCGCGTCAGCCACGGCGACATCGTGATGAAACCGCTCTACGGTTTCGGCGGCGGCGCGGTGTTCCGGGTCACCCGCGACGACCTCAATTTCGGCTCGCTCTACGACATGTTCTCCACCACCTTCCGCGAGCAATGGGTGGTGCAGAAATTCCTGCCCGCCTTCAAGCAAGGCGACAAACGCATCATCCTGGTCGACGGCGAATACGCCGGCGCGGTCAACCGCGTGCCGGCGGCCGACGATCTGCGCTCCAACATGGTACGCGGCGGCGCGGCCAAGGCGACCGACCTGACGAAGCGCGAGCGCGAAATCTGCGCGCGGCTGGGGCCGGCGCTGCGCGAGCGCGGGCTCTTGTTCGTCGGCATCGACGTGATCGGCGATTTCATCACCGAGATCAACGTCACGTCTCCCACCGGCATTCGCGCGGTCAAGAACGTCGGCGGCCCCGACATCGCGGCGCTGATCTGGGACAAGATCGAGGCAAAACGCTCAGTGCGGTAGCGGCGCCGGCCCATCGACGGGATCGGCCTCGTCGATCTGCGTAGTTTCCGCAATCCGCCGCCAATAGCGCGGGCCGTGCTGCACCTGCCACAGCACCTCCTCGACGTCGCACCAGGCATCCTCGGCCGCCAGGCGGGCCGACCGCGCCTGCTGCAACGCGCTCGCCAGCGCTCTTGTGATCGATCATGGCAAGGCTCCCTGTCCGTCGGTTTTTACGAGCCTAGCCTGAGTCGTTTTGTTCTGCAAATGTTCTTGTCGCAGGCGGAAAAATCCGCTATCCTGACGGGTATCGGGATGGGGCACAGCTTATGGTCCAGCGCGTCGCGACGGTCGCCTTCGAGGGCATCGAGGCCCGCGCCGTCGACGTGCAGGTGCAGGTGGCGCCCGGCCTGCCGGCCTTCAACATCGTCGGGCTGCCCGACAAGGCGGTGTCGGAAGCCAAAGAACGCGTGCGCGCGGCGCTGATCGCCTCCGGCCTGGCGCTGCCGGCGCGCCGCATCACCGTCAATCTCGCCCCCGCCGACCTGCCGAAGGAAGGCAGCCACTACGACCTGCCGATCGCGCTCGGGCTGATGGCGGCGATCGGCGCCATTCCGCAGGACGCCATCGCCGGCTTCACCGTCTTGGGCGAGCTCGGGCTCGACGGCTCGCTTGCCGCCGTCGCCGGAGTCTTGCCGGCGGCGATCGGCGCCAATGCGCGCGGCGAAGGCTTGATCTGCCCGGCCACGTGCGGGCCGGAAGCGGCCTGGGCCTCGCCCGAGATCGAGATCGTGGCGGCGCGCTCGCTCATTCAGCTCGCCAATCATTTCAAGGGCACGCAGGTGCTCAACCGTCCGCAGCCGAAAATCCGCGAGCTTGCCGAGCTGTCGCTCGATCTGGCCGACATCAAAGGCCAGGAAAGCGCCAAGCGCGCGCTCGAGGTCGCCGCCGCCGGCGGGCATAACTTGCTGATGGTCGGCCCGCCCGGCGCCGGCAAATCGATGTTGGCGGCGCGGCTGCCGTCGATTTTGCCGCCGCTCGCACCGGCCGAATTGCTCGGCATTAGGTAGCAAGCTCAGTGAGTTTATACTAATGCCGGAATTGCTGGAAGTGTCGATGGTCGCTTCCGTCGCCGGCGAGATCGAAGGCGGCGCGCTCACCAACAAGCGGCCGTTCCGCGCACCGCATCATTCCGCCTCCATGCCGGCGCTGGTCGGCGGCGGCTTGCGCGCGCGGCCGGGCGAAATTTCGCTCGCGCATCACGGCGTTCTGTTCCTGGATGAGTTGCCCGAGTTCAGCGCGCAGGTGCTCGATTCGCTGCGTCAGCCGCTGGAGACCGGCGAGGTCGCGATCGCCCGCGCCAATCACCGCATCACTTATCCGGCGCGCTTCATGCTGGTGGCGGCGATGAACCCGTGCCGCTGCGGCCGCGCCTCCGATCCCGGCTTCGCCTGCCGGCGCGGGCCCAATGCGCGCTGCGCCGCCGAATATCAGGCGCGGCTGTCCGGCCCGCTGCTCGACCGCATCGATCTGCATATCGAAGTGCCGGCAGTCACCGCCGCCGATCTGATCCTGCCGCCGCCATCGGAGGGTTCGCGCGAAGATCGCCGCCCGCGTCGCGCGCGCCCGCGATTTGCAGGCCGCGCGCTATGCCGAGCTGGGTCTTCCGAACGTTCGCACCAATGCGCAGGCCAACGGCCCGGTGCTGGAGCAGGTCGCGCGCACCGAAGGAACTGGCCTCGCATTGGCTGCGCGACGCCGCCGACGCCATGCAACTATCGGCGCGCGGCTATCACCGTGTGCTGCGCGTCGCGCGCACGCTCGCCGATCTCGACGGCGCCGAGACGGTTGCGCGCGTGCATCTCGCCGAAGCGCTGTCTTACCGCGCGCTGGCCGACGAAATTCGCCGCGCGGCGTAGAAAGATGACCCGGCAAGGGAGAACGTAAATGGCCGAGGAGAAATACGATCCCTATGAAGGTCTCCATCGGGTGGCTTTGGCTGCCGAGAACCTCAATATGGAAGCGGTTGAAGTCGTAACGCTTCATCTCGCATTGGAGCGAGAAATTGAAATTGTTCTTTCACAATTATTGGCGCGAACTAACAAACTTGGCCAACTGGGTTTCATTAATAAAGCCGCTGTTCTTCATTCAACTTGGCGCGATTCGAAGGGCAAAGCCGATAAGCTTTATAAAGTTCTGAATGATTTCAATGAACTTCGAAACGCTTTTGCGCATGGCGAATTCGAAACGAATTGATACGTGCCGTCGAAATCTAATCGCTGCATATCGCGCTATCGATCCAAGTGCAACCGAGCCAATTCCGTATGCGGCAATTGCACAAGGCGTGTGTGCATTGATGGGCGGTGGTCCAATGCCTGACGAGCTTCGCAAGATTGCAGATGGTCTTAGCAGACTCGTGAATGAGGTGTTGCCTGCGGCAGCTGCTGAAGCAACCAAATGCCATCGATAGACCTCCGTCGGAGCGCGATGATCGCTTCCGTCGCCGGCGAGATCGAAGGCGGCGCGCTCACCAACAAGCGGCCGTTTCGCGCACCGCATCATTCCGCCTCCATGCCGGCGCTGGTCGGCGGCGGCTTGCGCGCGCGGCCGGGCGAAATTTCGCTCGCGCATCACGGCGTTCTGTTCCTGGATGAGCTGCCGGAGTTCAGCGCGCAGGTGCTCGATTCATTGCGTCAGCCGCTGGAGACCGGCGAGGTCGCCATCGCCCGCGCCAATCACCGCATCACTTATCCGGCGCGCTTCATGCTGGTGGCGGCGATGAACCCGTGCCGCTGCGGCAGAGCTAGCGATCCCGGCTTTGCCTGCCGGCGCGGCCCCAATGCGCGTTGCGCCGCCGAATACCAGGCGCGGCTGTCCGGCCCGCTGCTCGACCGCATCGACCTGCACATCGAAGTGCCGGCGGTCACCGCCGCCGACCTGATCCTGCCGCCGCCCTCGGAAGGCTCGCGCGAGATCGCCGCCCGCGTCGCGCGCGCCCGCGATGTGCAGGCCGCGCGCTACGCCGAGCTCGGCCTTGCGAACGTTCGCACCAATGCGCAGGCGAGCGGCCCGGTGCTGGAGCAGGTCGCGCGCGCCGAAGGAACCGGGCTCGCGTTGTTGCGCGACGCTGCCGACGCCATGCAATTGTCGGCGCGCGGCTATCATCGCGTGCTGCGCGTGGCGCGCACGCTCGCCGATCTCGACGGCGCCGAGAATGTCGCGCGCGTGCATCTCGCCGAGGCGCTGTCCTATCGCGCGCTGGCCGACGAAATTCGCCGCGCGGCGTGAACCGCGGCACCTGAAAATTCGCCGCGCCCCGATCCCGTTACCGTTGATTTACAAATCATTCACCATGTTCGCGCGCGGTCGCACCCGCGCATGAACGAAGAATAGAATCGCAAGATTCCACGTGCCAAATAGCCATAAACGGCACTGGAAGACATGCAATCGCGCACATCGCCGCCGGCACCTGAAGCCACCAAAGCCGCCCGCAACCGGGCAGCGCTGGTGCTGTTCGGCCGCGCGGCGGTCACCACTCTGTCCATCGTCTCGGCCTGGCTCGGCTTCAGGGCCGGCATCGAGGTGCACCGCGCGGACTACAACCCTTATGCCTATGCCAGCGGCGTCGGCGCGCTGTTTGCCGCCGCCTGCGCCGTCATCGCCTTCATGCTGATGCGCCGGCGTGCCATGAAGGAAAAGCTGCGCGCCTTGCAGGCGCGTGTCGAGGATTTGTCCGATCGCAATTGGGAACTGCGCGAGGCGGAAGAGCGCGCACGCAGCCTGTTGGAAACGCAGGGCGATCTGATCGTGCGGCGCGACGCCGGCGGCTGCATCACCTTCGCCAATGACGCCTTCTGCGCACTCGCCGGCAAAGACCATGACGCGCTCATCGGCAACGCCGTCGCGCTGCCGGTGCTGGAGCAAGGCGAGATCAGCGTGTTGCCCGACGGCACGCGCGTGCACGACCAGAAGATCGCCTGCAACGGCAGCGCGCGTTGGATCGCCTGGCGCGAAGTCGCGGTGCGCGGCGCGACCGGCAGCGAGGTGCAGGGCGTCGGCCGCGACGTCACCGGCCGGGTCGAGGCCGAGCACGCGCTCGAACATGCGCGCGACCAGGCCGAGGCCGCCAACCGCGCCAAGTCGCGCTTCCTCGCCATGGTCAGCCACGAGATCCGCACGCCGCTCAACGGCATGCTCGGCATGGCCGATCTGTTGCTGGATACCTCGCTGACGCCGGAGCAGACCACTTATGCCAAGGCGGCCAAGACCTCCGGCGAGACGCTGTTGTCGCTGATCGAGGAGATTCTCGATTTCTCCAAGATCGAAGCCGGCAAGCTCGACCTGGAAGCGCGCCCGTTCCGGCTCGCCGCTTTGGTCGAAGGCGCGGTCGAGCTGCTGGCGCCGCGCGCGCAAGCCAAGGGCATCGAAATCGCCTGCTTTGTCGACGAGCGCCTGCCGGAAAGAATCGTCGGCGATGCCGCGCGCTTGCGCCAGGTGCTGCTCAATCTTGCCGGCAACGCCATCAAATTCACCGAGCATGGCGGCGTTGCCGTCGTGGTCGAGCCGGACGACAAAGATGGCGCCATTCGCTTTCTGGTGCGCGACACCGGCATCGGTCTCAATCCCGAGGACCAGGAGCGCGTCTTCCTCGATTTCGAGCAAGCCGACGGCTCTTCCACGCGCAAATTCGGCGGCACCGGCTTGGGTCTTGCCATCTCCAAACGCATCGTCGAGCGCATGGACGGCGGCATGCAGGTGACGAGCGCGCCGGGCCAAGGCGCGACCTTCAGCTTCAGCGTGCCGCTGGTGCCGGCGCCGGACGAGGAGCCGGCGGCCGAGTTCGTCGCGCCGGATCTCAAAGACTCCGCGTTGCTGATCGTGGCCGGATCGGAAATCGAATCCTCGCTGCTGGCGCGCCGGCTCGGGCGCTGGGGCGCCAAGACCTGCGCGGTAGCCGACGAACGCATCGCCGCCGCGCTGCTGCCGGAGCGCTCGTGGGACGCCATGCTGGTCGACTGTGCGGCGGCAACGGGCATGATCGCGCAAGGCAACGTGGCCGAACTCGACGTGCCGCGTCGCATCGTCTTGATCACGCCGGCCGAGCGGCACGAGCTGCCGGCGCTCAAGAACGCGGGCTTCACCGGCTATCTGGTCAAGCCGGTGCGCGCGGCGTCGCTGGCGGCGCGGCTGGCGCCGGAGGACGATTTCGAGCACGCAAGCGCCGAAGCGCCCGTCGAAGGCGCAACGGCGGCGGACACCGCTGCGCGGGGACGCCAGGGCCTGTCGATCCTGGTCGCCGAGGACAACGAGATCAGCGCGCTGTTGGCGCGCGCGCTGCTGACGCGGCTCGGCCATCGCCCGACCATCGCAAACAACGGCGAAGCGGCGATCGAATCCTGGCTCGCCGCGCGCGCGGCGGACAGCCCCTACGATCTGGTGCTGATGGACGTGCAAATGCCGGTCATGGACGGGTTGCAAGCCGCGCGCCGCATCCGCGCCGCGAGGCGAAGCCGGAACCGGCCGCACCCGCATGCTGGCGCTGACCGCCAATGCCCAGAGCGAGGACCGCGAGGCCTGCCTCGACGCCGGCATGGACGGCTTGCTGATCAAGCCGCTCGACCGCGAGCGTTTGCGCGAGGCGCTGGATGCTGTCCACCGCCGATCACTTGCGGCCTAGCGCGGCATTCCGCACCCTGTCATAATTCCGTGGTCGGCCCATGCTGTAGGGGGTGCGGTCAAGCCGGACGCTGATTCGCCGCCTTGAGATTCTGGTATTCGCGCCGTTTGCGCTGAAAAGGACCCGGATCCCCATGCCCAGCCGCACTGCTCTCATCCCCCATCGCAGTTTGCTGCACCGGTTTCGCCCGGCGCCGACCGGCGTTCCCGGTCTGTTGCCCGCGTTGCAGGCCTATGGCGGTATCCAGGTCGGGGCCATGCGTGCCCGCCGCCTCGCCCAGCCACAGACGCTCGGCAAACTCGGCACATTGGAAGTGCGGCTGGCGCAGACGGCGCACGAGGTGCGGCAGGCGCAAAAGTTGCGCTACCGGATTTTCTACCAGGAAGGCCCGGCCATCCCCAACCCCGCGCGCTTGCTCGCGCGCCGCGACATCGACGCCTATGACGCGCTTTGCGATCACCTTCTGGTGATCGATCACGCCGCCCGCGACAACCAGGCCAACAACCGGCCGGTCGTGGTCGGCACCTACCGGCTGCTGCGCCAAGCCGTCGCCGAGGACAATGGCGGCTTCTACACCGCCGGCGAATTCGACATCGGCGACCTGATTGCGCGCTACCCCGGTCGGCAATTCCTCGAGCTCGGCCGCTCCTGCGTGCTGGCGCCCTATCGCAACAAGCGCACGGTCGAGCTGCTCTGGCACGGCATCCACGCCTACATCTTGCAGAACCGCACCGACGTGATGATCGGCTGCGCCAGCCTCGACGGCACCGAGCCCAAGCAACTCGCGCTGCCGCTGTCGTTCCTGCATCATTATGCGCGGGCGCCGGAGCCGTGGCGCGCGCGCGCGCTGCCCGAGCGCTACGTCGAGATGAACCGCATGTCGAAGGAATCGATCGACCCGAAGTCGGCGTTGCGCGTGTTGCCGCCGCTGATCAAAGGCTATCTGCGGCTCGGCGCCTATATCGGCGACGGCGCGGTGATCGACCATGAGTTCGGCACCACCGACGTGCTGATCGTGTTGCCGGTGTCGGTCATCAGCGCGCGCTATCTCGAGCATTTCGACGTGAGCCGACGGGCGGCGTAGACTCGACTGTCATTGTGCGCCACCGCCTGCGCGTGACGATCCAATAGTAACGGACATTTTCGGAAGATTATGCCGCGCTGACCGCCTCGGCCGCCTTCCGAACCGGTACCGGAAGGAACCGCGCCATATCCCGCGCCGGCAGCGGCCGACTAAACAGATAGCCCTGCGCCTCGTTGCAGCCCAGCGTGCGAAGCAATTCTTTTTGCCGCTCGGTTTCGACGCCTTCCGCAACGGTGCTGACTCCGCGGGCTTTGGCAACGGTAATGACCGCCTGCACGATCGCGCGAGAATTGTTGTCGTCCGTGAAGTTCTTGATAAAGGTTTGATCGATTTTGATCTTGTCGAATGGAATGCGTTGCAGATAGCTCAGCGACGAGTACCCGGTGCCGAAATCATCCAACGCGACCAACACGCCCAACTCTCGCAGCTGAGCCAGCTTGGCGATCGTCGCTTCCTCGTCGTGGATAATGGCCGTCTCGGTAATCTCCAGTTCCAATCGGCGTGCCGGCAAACCGGATGCCGCAAGAGCGCTGACAATCGTCGACGCCAGCGCTTGAATTCTGAATTGAACCGGCGACACATTGACCGCGATTTTGATGTTGTCCGGCCATGTTGCGGCTTCGGCGCAGGCCGTTCTCAACACCCACTCGCCAAGCTGATTGATGAGACCGGTTTCTTCTGCGATCGGGATAAACTCCGCGGGTGAAATCAGCCCGCGTTCGGGGTGATGCCAGCGCAAAAGCGCCTCGAAGCTGGTGATCTTGCCATCGTGAAGATCGATAAGCGGCTGGTAATAAAGTTCGAACTGCTCGCACATGATCGCTTGGCGTAATTCAAATTCGAGCGTGCTTCGCGCCTTCACGCGCGCATCCATCTCCGCTTCAAAGAAGCAAAAAGTGCCCCGCCCGTCGGCCTTAGCCTGATACATGGCTAAGTCCGCATTCTTTAACAACTGGTCCGGCTCTGTCCCGTCGTTGGGAGCCATGGCGATACCGATACTGGTCGCCACGATCAATTGATGACCGGCAATGTCGTACGGCGAATTGATCGCCTCTTGGATGCGCACGGCCAGGTAAGCGACATCCGAAGGCTGCGCGACGGCGGCTTGAATAATGGCGAATTCATCGCCGCCCAATCGGGCAAGGGTATCGGTGTCTCTGACGCAGCCGCGCAGGCGGTCGGCGACGGCCTTCAACAATTCGTCGCCGGTCAGATGCCCCAGCGTATCGTTGATAGTCTTGAAGTTATCGAGATCGAGATAGAGCACCGCAAATTGCTGGCCGCGACCGGCGCGCTTGAGTGCCTCCTCAAGCTGTTTGTGGAACTCCATGCGATTGGCCAGATCGGTCAACGCATCATGGTGCGCGGCATAGGAAATGCGTTCTTCCGCTCGCCGCAATTCGGTGACGTCTTCGTGGGTCGTTACCCACCCGCCGTCTGCGGTAGGATGGTCGACAATCGATATGACGCGCCCATCACGCAGCTGCGCGAACTTTTTCACAGTCAGCCCGCGGTCCAGTTTGGATCGCAGATCGCATATAAACGCGTCGACATCATCGGTAAAAAAATTGTCGTTTTTGATTCGGCACGCGATGATTTCACGAAACGCACAGCCGGGCTTTACGAGCTCGGTAGGCAAGCCGTACATTTCAAGGTAACGTCGATTGCAGATGACAAGTTCGGCGGACGAGCTGAACATTGCCAGTCCCTGCGACATGTTGCTCATCGCCGCATCAAGCTGGCGCTTGTTCTCCTCTTTCACATTTTCCGCATTGATTTTCTCGGTCACGTCCTCGTGGGTCGTTACCCATCCGCCATCGGCCATCGGCTGATGCGAAACGGCAATGTAACGGCCGTCACGCATGCGATCGGTGATCTTAAATGGCCGTCCTTCCTTCGCTTCGTTGAGCCGATCCTCGATGTAATTTTCATGGTGTTTCGGCGCGTTTCCATTGGCAACGCGATATTCCAAAAGCGCGCGAACGGTCGTCCCGGGCTTTGTCTGCTCGTCAGTCAATCCGTATAAGTCGGCATAGTGCTTATTGCAGACGACCAAACGAAGTTCGGCATCAAACATCGCAAGCCCCTGCGACATGTTGCTCAGTGCCACATCGAGCTGACGCTTTTTCTCCGCTTCGGCATTTTTTACGTTGACCGTTTCGGTTATGTCCTCATGGGTGGCAACCCATCCGCCGTTTGCGATCGGCTCGTTGACAATGAGAATGACGCGCCCATCGCGCAGCGTTGTTATCTTGGTTACGCTTTTTCCTTGCTTTGCCGCGACCACCAGCTCGCTTACGTATTGTTGAGGATCGTCTGAAAAAAACATGCCGGATGCGACACGGTGATTGAGAAGCTCGCTGAATGTACAGCCGGGTTTTACGATATCGGACGACAGGCCATACATATCGAGGTAACGTCGATTGCAGATGACGAGGCGGGCCGACGAATCGAACATCACAAGGCCCTGCGACATGGTACGCAGGGCGACGTCGACTTTCGCCTGTTCATCGGCGAGCGCCGCTTCGGAATTCGCAAGACGATTGGTGTGTCGGGTCAATGCCCTAAGAAGAAAAATGAAACAAACGACCGCTAGCAGCGTGCCAATCCCGATCGTTATTGCATGATTGCGCCAGTCCGCGAGCGCCGCGGCTTCCGAAGTGCCGACGTCGATGACGAGAGGATAATTCGATAGCGGCCGCACGGCGACCAGCCGTGCTTCACCATCAAAATACCCCGGCGATCGATAGGCTCCGCCACCCTGCGAGACCAACCGGTACCAAGGCGATCCTTCCGGCATCTTTACGCCGGCTCGATCTTTTGGATCGGGGTAGCGCAGAATCACCGTCCCATCGGCACGCAGCAGTAGAAACGACTGATCGGGCAGCGACGCAATAGAATTATAGATGTGATGGAAATAACTGACCCTGACACCAACCAAGATAGTTCCGAGAAATGCGTTGTCGGCGTCGTCGATCCGTTTGCCGAAGATGATCGTTTGCAGCCCCTTCGTGCGATCGGCAATCGGTTTGCTGACGTAGATACCCTTATCGTCATTATTCTTGAAGTGCTGGAAATAGTCTCGATCGGAAACGTCGATGTGCGGCGTGGGCCACTTTTGCGTGGTGGCCATCAGCCGTCCATTCTTGTCAATCAGCCCGATGAAGCCGGCCTGCGATAAACGCGACAGACTGTCCGTCAGAAGACGATATGTGCTCTTGTCCTCGCTGAGATGGCCAAAGCTATCTTGGGTATTTGCACCGAGGTTTTTGAGACGTCCTTGAATCTCGGTTATCACGAGATCAATCGATTGAACCGCGAGATTGGTTTGCTCCGAGAGCACGGTTGCCAAGTTGCTGGAATCTCTAACCGCATCGCGGATCGCATCCGTGCGAAGCCACCAAACGGTCAACCCGATCGAAAGCACCGCGGCTCCAAGGACGCCAACGGCGATGGCGACCAGAGACCGAAACGTCAATTGGGTGGCGCGAATGGACATTCGCCTCAACTGGCATATTGATATCGGAGGTTGGTTGTAAGGGATGTTGGTTTGAGCTTTGTATTGGTTGCTGCGCAATCGGTCGTTTTCGTAAATCGTTTACTAAGCAACAGTTCGAACCGGCTTTGCGGCGATCGAGAGAGCGCCCCCCACAGGCACGCAGCAATTGCGGCGCTAGACTTGAATTTTTGCGTGTCCGGAAACGCTAGGCCGAAATGTACCGAGTGGTGTTACGTAGGCAGTCGCAAAAAGTTGAGAATTATTGTTGAGCAATCTTTAACCACATAAACGCGCTGCGCTTTGGGTCGCCCGCTATCGCAAGCGACGACGGTCGTGCGTTCACAGCCGCCGCAGCGACACGGCGTCGACCTCGTGGCTTTCGCCTTTCTTCAGGATGAGATCGGCGCGCTGGCGGGTCGGCAAAATATTTTCGTGCAGATTGACCAGGTTGATGCGCTCCCAGATCGTGGAGGCGGTCTCGACCGCTTCGGCGTCGGACAGGCGCGAATAGCGATGGAAATATGATTTCGGATCGCGGAAGGCGGTGCCGCGCAGCGTGAGGAAACGGTCGACGTACCAGGACTTGAGCACGTCGTCGTCGGCGTCGAGATAGACCGAGAAATCGAAGAAGTCGGACACGAACGGGATCGCCTTGCCGTCCTTCGGCAGCCGCCCGGTCTGCAGCACGTTGAGCCCTTCCACGATCAACAGCTCGGGCCGGTCG
Organism: uncultured Alphaproteobacteria bacterium; assembly: GCA_963727555.1. Taxonomy (GTDB): domain Bacteria; phylum Pseudomonadota; class Alphaproteobacteria; order Rhizobiales; family Xanthobacteraceae; genus Pseudolabrys. The sequence continues at coordinate 273,209 of CAVSGT010000010.1, forward strand.
ACTTCCACCCACTGGTTCGGCATCACGTCGTAGATCAGATGCGAATAGACCGGCGCCCGTACCGGCCGACGTCCGGCTTTCACGTCGGACAGGAAGCGCAGCAGCGCCGGCAGGTCGTAGCTTTCCGGAAAGCCCTTCTTCTCCATCAGGCCTTCGCGCTCGAGCACCGCGTTCGGATAAAGAAAGCCGTCGGTGGTCAGCAGGTCGACCTTCGGCACGTTCGGCCAGCGCGCCAGCAGCGCCTGCAGCACGCGCGCGGTGGTGGACTTGCCCGCCGCCACCGAGCCGGCGACGCCGATGATGTAGGGCATCTTGGCGTCCTCGGTGCCGAGGAAGCGTTGCTGCGCGCGGAACAGCCGCTGCGTCGCCGTCACATAGAGCGAGAGCAGGCGCGACAGCGGCAGATAAATCTCCTCGACTTCGCTGATGTCGAGCCGGTCGTGCAGCGAGCGCAGCCGCGTGACCTCCTCCGAGGTCAGCGTCATCGGCGCGTCCTCGCGCAGCGCCGCCCATTCCGCGCGCGAGAACGTACGATAGGGCGAGAGCGTTTCTTCGGTGCGCTGTTCCATCAAGCGATTTCCATTCAGAGCATGATCGGGAACCGGTTTTCGGAAAAGATCATGCTCCACCTTTAATGCGCGAGGCCTTTTCCTCGTGCCCGCTTTGCGCGGTGCGCTCGGCAAGCGCCGCCTCGACCTCGGCCAGCGTCACCCCGCGGGCCTCCAGCACCACCAGCAGATGATAGAGAAGATCGGCGGCTTCCGCGATCACGCGCGGCTTGTCCTCCTGCACGGCAGCCATCGCGGTTTCGAAGGCCTCTTCGCCCAGCTTCTTGGCGCAGTGCGCGATGCCCTTGTCGAGCAGCGCGCGCGTATAGGATTCGGCCGCGCTCGCTGTGGCGCGCTCGTGCACCCGCTTTTCCAGATCGGCGAGGGTGAATTGAGTCATGGGGCGCTGAATAGCATCTCTCTATCCCGGCGTCATGGCCGGGCTTGTCCGGCCAGCGGTCAGGCATCCAGCCGCATCGGCAGCCCGGCCTTCGCCATGTAGGTCCTTGGCCTCGCGCACCGAGTGCTCGCCAAAGTGGAAGATCGAGGCCGCCAGCACCGCGGTGGCGTGGCCGTCGCGGATGCCCTCGACCAGATGCTCGAGCGTGCCGACCCCGCCCGAGGCGATCACCGGCACGGGTGTGGCGTCGGCGATGGCGCGGGTGAGCGGGATGTCGTAGCCGGCGCGCGTGCCGTCGCGGTCCATGGAAGTGAGCAGGATCTCGCCGGCGCCGAGCGCCACCACCTCCTTGGCATATTCGACCGCATCGATGCCGGTCGGGTGGCGCCCGCCATGGGTGAAGATTTCCCAGGCGTCGGGCTCGCCCTGCTTCGACACCTTCTTGGCGTCGATCGCGACCACGATGCACTGGTCGCCGAATTTTTCCGCCGCCTCTTTCACGAACTGGCGCCGCGCCACCGCCGCGGTGTTGATCGACACCTTGTCGGCGCCGCAACTGAGCAGCTTGCGGATGTCCTCGACCGTGCGCACGCCGCCACCGACGGTGAGCGGCATGAAGCAGGCTTCCGCCGTGCGCGTGACCACGTCGTAGATGGTGTCGCGGTTTTCGTGGCTCGCGGTAATGTCGAGGAAGCAGAGTTCGTCGGCGCCGGCCGCGTCATAGGCGATCGAGGCCGCCACCGGATCGCCGGCATCGCGCAAATTGACGAAATTGACGCCCTTGACCACGCGGCCGTCTTTGACGTCGAGGCAGGGAATGACGCGGACTTTGAACATGCGCTATGCCGTCGCCCTCGCCTCACGAATGAGATTGAGCGCCTCCGCCGCATCCAGCCGCCCGTCGTAGAGCGCGCGGCCGGCGATGGCGCCCGCGAGCTTGCTTGCGCGCGGCTTGAGCAGCGCCTTGATGTCGTCGATCGAGGCAAGCCCGCCGGAGGCGATCACTGGAATGGAAATCGCCTCGGCCAGCGCGATGGTGGCGTCGAGATTAAGGCCCTGCAACATGCCGTCGCGCGCAATGTCGGTATAGACGATGGCCGCGACGCCGGCGTCCTCGAAGCGCTTGGCGATCTCCAGCGCCGACAATTCCGACGTCTCCGCCCAGCCCTCGACCGCGACCTTGCCGTCGCGCGCGTCGAGGCCGACCGCGACGCGGCCGGGAAAATCGCGCGCCGCCTGCTTCACGAACGGCGGATCGCGCACCGCCGCGGTGCCGATGATCACCCGGGTGACGCCCTTGTCGAGCCAGGCTTCCACCGTCGCGGTGTCGCGCACGCCGCCGCCGAGCTGCACCGGCAACCCGACCGTTTCCAGGATGCGGTCGACCGCACCGGCGTTCACCGGCTTGCCGGCGAAGGCACCGTCGAGATCGACGATGTGCAGATATTCGAAGCCCTGCATCTCGAATTCGCGCGCCTGCGCCGCCGGGTCGCGATGAAAGATGGTGGCGCGCGCCATGTCGCCTTGCTGCAGGCGCACGCACAGCCCATCCTTCAGGTCGATGGCGGGAAACAGGATCACGGCGCCCACCGCAAAAAATTCGCGATCAGCGCCAGCCCCAACCGCTGGCTCTTCTCCGGGTGGAATTGCGTACCGACCATGTTGTCGCGCCCGACGACCGCGGTGAGCGGGCCGCCATAGTCGGCCTGCGCCACCAGGTCGGCGCGCTGCGCCAGCTTCAACTGGTAGGAGTGCACAAAATAAGCATGCAGTCCGTCGGGCCCGAGCGGAATGTCCTCCAGCAACGGGTGCGGCTGCATCATGTTGAGCGTGTTCCAGCCCATGTGCGGGATCTTCAGGCTCGCGTCGGTCGGCGTAATGCGGTCGACCTCGCCGGCAATCCAGCCGAGCCCGGGCGTCACCTGATATTCCAGTCCACGCTCGGCCATCAGCTGCATGCCGACACAGATGCCGAAGAACGGCTTTCCCTGCTCACACACGCTCTCGTTCAATGCATCAATCATGCCGGGAATGTCGTCGAGCCCGCGCCGGCAATCGGCGAAAGCGCCGACGCCGGGCAGCACGACGCGGGAAGCCACGGCGACTTTGTCCGGATCGCTGGTGACCACGATCGGCTGCTCGTGCCCGCTTTCGCGCGCGGCACGCTCGAAGGCCTTGGCCGCCGAGTGCAAATTGCCGGAGCCGTAATCGACGATGGCAACGCTCATCGCGGCTCCCCGGCCTCGGGGAACAGCCCGATGATGTCGGAGGGCGGCGCCGCCCCGCGTGCCGGCGGTGCGGAATAGGACCGCGGCGCCGCGGGCACAAGCGTGGTGCCGGGCCTGCGTGTGGCCCAGGCGGCGAAGAAGCGCCGCTCGGCGATTTCCAGATTCTCGCCGACGCTAAAGCCGACCAATGTCCAGCCGCGGCGCGACAATTTCCAGCGCCACAGCGTCGAGGCTTCGAAGCCGACCAGCAAGCGCGATCAACAGGCCGACCAGCCAACCTACGTTTTGCGAAATGTGCAGCGCGTAGAGCCCATAGCCGATCGCGCCCGAGAGCACGAGATAGCCGAACAGCGCCAGCCACAGCCGGTGCACCAGCAGCCAGAGCGGGCCCAACAGAAAGGCCCAGAAATAGAACCCGTCGCGCACGAACTTGAAGCGCTCCGGGCTGGCGGCGCTTTCGCCTTTGCGCGGCGGCGGTGCGTGCACGGTGTAGGTGGACATTTGCGTTACGCCTTATGACTACAGCCTACCGCCATTTATTAAGGTGTCATGCCCCGCGAAAGCAGGGCATCCAGTAACCTCTGTCTCCGAAAAATCCGAAAACTTTGTGGTTACTGGGTCCCCGCATACGCGGGGACGACCGCCGAGAATTCACCCGCCGAGCGAGCCCTTGGTCGACGGCACCTCGTCCTTGGCGCGCGCATCGATGGAGACCGCCGCGCGCAGCGCCCGCGCCAAGCCCTTGAAGCAGGACTCGGCGATATGGTGGTCGTTGCTGCCATACAAGCATCTCGGCGTGCAGCGTGATGCCGGCATTCATGGCAAACGCCTGGAACCACTCCTGCACCAATTCGGTGTCGAAGGTGCCGACCTTGTCGCGCACGAACTCCGCCTTGAACACCAGAAACGGCCGTCCCGATATGTCGAGCGCCACGCGCGTCAGCGCCTCGTCCATCGGCACATGCACGTCGGCATAGCGCGCGATGCCCTTCATGTCGCCGAGCGCCTGCTTCACCGCCTGGCCGAGCGCGATGCCGACGTCCTCGGTGGTGTGGTGGTGGTCGATATGCAGGTCGCCCTTGGCCTTGACCGTGATGTCGATGCGCGAATGGCGCGCCAACAGATCGAGCATGTGATCGAGGAAGCCGATGCCGGTCGCGACCTGCGAACGGCCCTGGCCGTCGAGATCGACTTCGACCTCCACGTCGGTTTCCTTGGTCTTGCGTTTGACGGCGGCTTTGCGCATGGCAATTCCCGTTAAGTCGCGGGCCTTTTATCAGGGGTTTGCCGGATTCGCCACAGTTGCCCTGGGGCGGTTTGCATTAACGTTGCGGCATGCATAGATCACGGCCTTCAACAGGTTAATGCGCATGGCGTCCCCCGAATTTCCCGCAAATCCCGGTTGGCACGGCACCACCATCCTCACCGTCCGCAAAGGCGGCACCGTGGTCATCGGCGGCGACGGCCAGGTGTCGATCGGCCAGACCATCGTCAAGGCCAACGCCAAGAAGGTGCGCCGCCTGGGCAAGGGCGAGGTGATCGGCGGCTTTGCCGGCGCCACCGCCGACGCCTTCACGCTGTTCGAGCGGCTGGAGACGAAGCTCGAGCAATATCCCGGCCAGTTGCTGCGCGCCGCCGTCGAGCTCGCCAAGGACTGGCGCACCGACCGTTATCTGCGGCGGCTGGAAGCCATGATGATCGTCGCCGACGTCAACGTGTCGCTGGTGCTCACCGGCACCGGCGACGTGCTGGAGCCGGAAGCGGGCGTCGCCGGCATCGGCTCGGGCGGCAACTACGCGCTCGCTGCCGCGCGCGCGCTCATCGACGGGCCGCTCGACGCCGAGGCGATCGTGAAGAAGTCGCTCGACATCGCCGCCGACATCTGCGTCTACACCAACCGCAATGTCACAATCGAGTCGCTAAAAACGTGACCGGCGCTTGCGTTCTCCGCTACGTGCCGGGCTGCTGGTCCTTGCCGGTGCGCTGGCGATCCAGGCGGCCGTGCTGCTGGCGATGGGGCGCGTGCCGATCTGCACCTGCGGCACGGTGAAGCTGTGGCACGGCGTCGTGCAGAGCGCGGAGAACTCACAGCACATCTTCGACTGGTATTCGTTCTCTCACATCATTCACGGTTTCATCTTCTATTTGCTGACCTGGCTGATCCTGCCGCGCGCGTCGATCCTGTTGCGCTTCACGCTGGCCCTATCGGTCGAATGCGCCTGGGAGATTGTCGAGAATACCCCTTTCATCATTGAGCGTTACCGGGCCGGGACAATCTCGCTGCAATATTACGGCGACAGCGTCGTCAATTCGTTGTCGGACACGCTCTGTATGGTCGTGGGCTTTGTGCTGGCCTGCCGGCTTCCTATATCGGCGGTGGTGGCGATAGCGCTCGCCATGGAGCTAATCGTGGGCTACTGGATACGCGACAATCTGACTCTGAACATCATCATGCTGCTGCATCCGTTCGACGCTATCCGCGCCTGGCAATCCGGCGGTCGAATCGTGTGCAAAATGCAAAATGAAGCGTAGAACATGACCGACTTCTCCCCCCGCGAAATCGTTTCCGAACTCGACCGCTATATCGTCGGCCAGAACGACGCCAAGCGCGCGGTCGCCATCGCGCTGCGCAACCGCTGGCGGCGTCTGCAGCTCGACGACAAGCTGCGCGAGGAAGTGCTGCCGAAGAACATTCTGATGATCGGCCCGACCGGCGTCGGCAAGACCGAGATTTCGCGCCGGCTGGCGCGGCTCGCCGGCGCGCCGTTCCTGAAGGTGGAGGCCACCAAGTTCACCGAAGTCGGCTATGTCGGCCGCGACGTCGAGCAGATCGTGCGCGACCTGGTCGAGATCTCCATCGCGCTCACCCGCGAGAAGAAGCGCAAGGACGTGCAGGCCAAGGCCGAACTCGCCGCCGAGGAGCGCGTGGTCGACGCCTTGGTCGGCCCGGCCGCCAGCCCGGCGACGCGCGAAAGCTTCCGCAAGAAGCTGCGCGCCGGCGAGCTCAACGACAAGGAAATCGAGATCGAGGTGCAGGCCGGCGGCGGCGGCATGCCGATGTTCGAAATCCCCGGCATGCCGGGCGCGCAGATGGGCGCCATCAATATCGGCGAAATCTTCGGCAAGCTGGGCGGCGGCCGCACCAAGACGCGGCGCGTCACCGTCGCAGGAATCGCACGAAATCCTGATCAACGAGGAATCCGACAAGCTGCTCGACAACGATCAGCTGGTGCAGGAATCGATCAACGTGGTCGAGCAGAACGGCATCGTGTTCCTCGACGAGATCGACAAGATCTGCGCGCGCGAAGGCCGCTACGGCGCCGACGTGTCGCGCGAGGGCGTGCAGCGCGACCTGTTGCCGCTGATCGAAGGCACCACCGTCGCGACCAAGCACGGCCCGGTGAAGACCGACCATATCCTGTTCATCGCCTCCGGCGCCTTCCACATTTCCAAGCCGTCCGACCTGCTGCCGGAACTGCAGGGCCGGCTGCCGATCCGCGTCGAACTGCGGGCGCTCACCCGCGACGACTTCCGCCGCATTCTGACCGAGCCGGAAGCCTCGCTGATCAAGCAATATGTCGCGCTGATGAAGACCGAGGGCGTGACGCTCGATTTCACCGAGGACGCCATCGACGCCATCGCCGACATCGCGGTGGCGGTGAATTCCGCGATCGAGAACATCGGCGCGCGCCGGCTGCAGACGGTGATGGAGCGCGTGCTCGACGAGATGTCGTTCGCGGCGCCCGACCGCTCCGGCGAGACCGTGAAGATCGACGCCGCCTACGTCGAGAAGCACATCGGCGATCTGGCCAAGAACGCGGATCTGAGCCGGTTTATCCTGTGATAGGTAATATCGCGCTTTCATGGGAGGCGACGCTCATGCCGACGCACGAAGGCGGTTGTCTGTGCGGGGCCGTCCGGTACGCGGTCAAATCCGACCCGACGCGCGTGACCATCTGCCATTGCCGGTTCTGCCAGAGAGCCACCGGCTCGGGCTATCTGGTGGAGCCGATTTTCGGCAAAACGGATCTTGAGATCATCGCAGGCACGCCGAGAGTCTACCATCACCGGTCGACGGGAAGCGGCAAGATGGTCGATGTCCACTTCTGCGACACCTGCGGCACCAAACTCTATTTGTCTTTCGAACGCTTCACCGAGGTCGTCGGCGTCTATGGCGGCACCTTCGATGACCCGAACTGGTTCGAGCGCTCGGCGAAAAACTCCAGACACATCTTTCTGAGCGTGGCTCAGCACGGCAGCGTCATCCCCGCCGGCATCGACTGCTACGAGCAGCATGCAGCGACTAGAGCGGATTCGCTTTAATCCGGGTCATATCCAGCGGCGGCGAAGAAGTTGGCGCACTCGGTCGCGGTGAAGACCTGGATCAGGGTGCCGATGGTGTCCCACAATGCATCGACGGTGCGCTCGGCGGCCTTTCGCAGTAGCGCCTTGAGCTTGGAGAAGGCGTTCTCGATCGGATTGAAGTCCGGGCTGTAGGGCGGCAGGTAGAGGAGCATGGCTCCGACCGCCTCGATGGCGGCGCGTACGCCGCGCCCCTTGTGGCTGCCGAGGTTGTCCATGATGACGATGTCGCCCGGCCTGAGTTCGGGAACAAGAATCTGATCGACATAGGCCTGGAAGGCGTGGCCGTTGATCGGCCCGTCAAGCACCATCGGCGCGACCATCCCGGTCAGGCGAAGGCCGGCGACGAATGTCGTCGTACACCAATGGCCGTGCGGAATGCCGGCACGCAGTCGTTCGCCCTTCGGTGCGCGTCCGCGCATCCGCGCCATGTTGGTGGAGGCCCATGTCTCATCGATGAAGACCAGCCGTTCGGGATCGAGATCGGGCTGGTTGTCGAACCAAGCCTCGCGCCGCGTCACGATATCCGGGCGGTCGCGCTCCGTCGCGTGGGCGGTCTTTTTTTGTACGTCAGGCCGCAACGGTCGAGGAACGTCCATAGCGTCGCCCGAGCGGCGCGCACGCCACGCTCGGCGAGAAGCCGCGCCAGCAGCTCGCTGATCGTCAGGTCCGGTGTCGCCGTGATCAAGCCGAGAATGTAATCGCGATGCGGATCGAGTTTGCTGCGCCGGGGCTGCCCCTGCTTGCGCGCAATCCGTTCACCATTCTGGCGTGCCCGGCGCACCCAGACGATGGCCGTCGCGTCGCCAATCCCGAAACGCGCCGCCGCCTGCCGCGCCGGGGCTCCCGCCAAGGCCGCATCAATCACACGATCCCGCAAATCCTGGCTGTAAGCTCGCGCCATGTGCCACCTCCATCGCTCTCACGACAGAGGAGTCGCACTGTTCACCTGATTTGGGAATCCCACCCGAATCGGAAAACGACGAACACGCTCTAATGACGGCAAGCCGATCGAGCCCATGGTTTTTGATGAGCCTCGGTTGATCCGTTAGCACCACCGCGTCGGGCCGATTGAGCCGGCCACCCCATTGAATAAGCCTGGGCGCATGTGCATTGTCCCGCGCCGCCGCTTCCGGCGTTGACCCGCAGGGACATCCCCATGCCGTTTTCCATGACCAAAGCGTCGATCCCCGTGTTCGAGATCGTCCTCAATGCGCTGTCGGGCGTGCTCGACAAGGCGGAAGTCTTCGCGGCCGCGAAAAAGATCGAGCCGTCGGTGCTGCTCGGCATGCGGCTGGCGCCCGACATGTTTGCGCTTCTACGCCAGGTGCAGGTTGCCTGCGATCAGGCCAAGAACGGCGCCGCGCGGTTGGCCGGCGTCGAGCCGCCCAAATACGAGGACAACGAGACCACGATCGCGCAGCTCAAGGAGCGCATCGCCAAGACCGTGGTTTTTCTGAAGTCGCTCGATCGCAAGGCAATCGATGCCTCAGCGGACAAGGAGATCACCTTTCCGCTTGGCCCCAGCAAAGGGCAAATGCAGGGCGGCGACTATCTCAATCACTTCGTGCTGCCGAATTTCTATTTCCACGCCACCGCGGCCTACGCCATCCTGCGCCACGCCGGCGTCGATCTCGGCAAGCGCGATTTCCTCGCCGGGATTCCGATCAAAAGGATTTAAACGGTTAGCGGCGTTTACGTTCCCCTCGCATCGAACCGCTTGCGCGCGTCCTGGATCGCCGGGCGGTTCTTGCGCGCCCACAGGCCGAGTTCGCTGACCGGGTCGAGCAGCGAGCGGCCGAGCCTGGTCAGCTCGTAGTCGACGCGCGGCGGGATGGTCGGAAACACCGTGCGGGTGATCAGCCCGTCGCGTTCCAGCGAGCGCAATGTCAGCGTCAGCATGCGCTGCGAGATGCTCCCCAGCGCGCGGCGCAATTCGTTGAAGCGCTTCGGCCCGTCGCCGAGCGTGGAGACCACCAGCACCGTCCACTTATCGCCGACGCGCGAGAGCACCTCGCTCACGGCCCGGCAATCCTCGGGCTCATGCAGGTTACCCGGTATCACGCCTGTGCCTTCTTGCCGCTGTGCCCTGGTCATCTATCTAGCCTTGGTAACAATTCGTAACCGGAAAGGTAATCCCGCCATGGCCAAATTCAAGCTCGCTATCGTCGTCGGCTCAAACCGGCGCGAATCCATCAATCGCAAACTGGCGCAGGCGCTGGTGCGGCTCGGCGGCGCGGCCTTCGAGGCCAAGTTCATCCGCATCGACGACCTGCCGATGTACAACCAGGACAACGAGCAGCCGCTGCCCGAGGCGGTCGCCCGCTTCAAGGCCGAGGTGGAAGCCTCCGACGCGCTCCTGTTCGCCACCCCCGAGCACAACCGCTCGATCCCCGCGGTGCTGAAGAACGCCATCGACTGGGGCGGGCGGCCCTACGGCAAGAGCTCCTGGCCCGGCAAGCCGGCCGCCATCATCGGCACCTCGGGCGGCGCCATCTCGACCGCGGTGGTGCAGCAGCATTTGCGCGCGGTGCTCGGCAATCAGGGCCTGCACGTGATGGGCGGCGAGGCCTATATTCAGTTCAAGCCGGACCTTATCGACAGCGAAGGCAACGTCCCCGACGACCATGTGCGCAAGTTCCTGAAAGCCTTCGTCGACCAGTTCGTCGGCTTCGCCGGCCGCTTCGCGACGACGCAGAAGCAGGCGGCGGCTTAAACCGCCGCCGCGACCTAACCACGGAGTCATGCCCGGGCTTGACCCGGGCATCCATTATGAGTGTCAACGAGGAAAGTCCTACGGGTAAGTCTTCCGTCGCGGCATTGCCTCATGGATTGCCGGGTCAAGCCCGGCGACGACAGAAGAATGAGAATGCTTGCCGTTTTTGGAGCGGCCGTAACCAGAAAGGCCAGTCCCCCATGTCCATTCGTCCCGTCAAACAGATCGTGCAATCCAAGCCGACCGTCGAAGGCGCCGGCGTCAAGCTCAACCGCGCCTTCGGCTTCGGCAACACCACCGAGTTCGATCCCTTCCTGCTGCTCGACGATTTTCGCAACGATCGTCCGCAGGATTACCTCGCCGGCTTTCCCTGGCATCCGCACCGCGGCATCGAGACGATCACCTATGTCTTGAACGGCACCGTCGAGCACGGCGACAGCCTGGGCAATCGCGGCTCGCTCGGCTCCGGCGACGTGCAATGGATGACCGCCGGCCGCGGCATCATGCATCAGGAGATGCCGCAGGGCGACGCGCAAGGCCGCATGCACGGCTTCCAGCTTTGGGCCAATCTGCCGTCGTCGCTGAAGATGACGGCGCCGCGCTATCAGGACGTCAAGGGCGCCGAGATCCCGGAGGTCGTCGACGACGACGGCACGCGCGTGCGCGTGGTGTGCGGCGATTTCTGGGGCAAGAAAGGTCCCGTCGACGGCGTCGCCGCCGATCCGCGCTATCTCGACGTCTTCGTGCCGCCGGGCAAGCGCAAGACGCTGAAGGTCGAAATCGAGCGCCACGCCTTCGCCTACATCTTCGAGGGCAGCGGCAAGTTCGCCTATTCCTCCAAGCCGCTCGGCGTGCTGACCGAGAAACAAGTCGATGGCGAAGAGATCGTGTTCCGCGAGCCGGTCGGCAACCGTTCGCTGGTGCTGTTCGACTCCGGCGACGAGGTGACGGTGCAGGCCGGCGACGAAGGCATCCGCTTCCTGTTGGTGTCGGGCAAACCGATCGAGGAGCCGGTCGCCTGGTACGGACCGATTGTGATGAACACGCAGGCCGAGCTGCAGCAAGCGGTCAGCGAGCTGCGCAACGGCACGTTCATCAAGGCGGCGTGAGCAGGTCTTCGACGCGCCTAAAACTCCGCTCGTCCCCGCGCAAGCGGGGACCCAGCGCTGAAAACTAGCGGCCCGCGATCATGTTGCTGGATTCCCGCTGGAGCCTGTCTCCGCGTAGGCGGAGACGGGAATGAACGCAGTAGAAAGGCTATTTCTCCTCCAACCCATCCACCCCCGGCTCGGTCACCGCGACCGGGTCGGAGCCCGGGAAGGTTTCTTCGAGCCCCTCCTCCAGCTTGCGCTCGAGTCGGCGTTTCACCGCCTTCTTGCGCGCGGCTTTCTTCTTGCGGGCCGGCGCCTTTTTGCGGGCGGTCATCTTCTTGCGCGCCGGAAGCTTTTTCTTCTTGGATTTCTTCTTCTTTGCTTTCGCTTTCTTCGCCATCGCCGATCCTCCAAGCCTCAACTAATCCTGCGCCCGGCTCCGCCTGACCGAAACATACCACGCGCCCTCGCCGCCGTGCGCGATATGCGCCTGCTCGTAGCCGATGACGAAGGCGCGGAATTCCGGCAGCGCCAGCCAATGCGGCAACTGCCGGCGCAGCACGCCACGCTCGGCATCGCCCTGCCAGCGCCCGCCTTTGCCGGTGATCACCAGCACCAGCCGGGCGCCGCGCGCGCTGGCATTGCGCAGGAAATGTAACAGCGCCGCATGCGCCTCGCTTTGCGTGAGGCCATGCAAATCGAGCCGGGCGTCGATCTCCGATTTGCCGCGGGCGACGCGCGCCCGCATGCGGCGGCCGAGCGGCGCGATCGGCGGTGGGGCCGGCGTGGGTGGCGGCGGGGCCGGTCGTTGCACGCGCGCCGGAGGCCGCGGCGCGGTCCGTGCCGGCGTTTCGTCTTCGGGCTCAGGCGATGGCGCGGTTGCCGCCTCGCGCAGCGGCGCGATCTGCTTGGTGAACGTGCCCCACAGCACGCGCTCCTCGGCGGTGAGCACGCGGCGCCGGCGGTCGCGGCTCATGGGACAAGCTCAATGACGACGCGTTCTGGGGCGCGGCAGCACGCTCGGTGTGGCGGCGTTCTGCGCCACGGTGCGCGGCCGCTGCTTCGGCAAGGGGACGTCCTTGGCGACGGTTACGGCGCTGGCCGGCACTTTGGCGACCGGCCGCTGGCGCGGTACCGGCACGTCCTTGGCGGCAACCGCCGCATCCGGCACTTTGACCGTCCTCGCGCTTGCTGTCGTCACCAGCTCCTGCGCCGGCGCACTGGCCGGCCGCGCGCGCGGCAGCGGCGCGCCCTTGGCGACCCGGGTAGCCGGCAGGTCCGTCCTCGGCACCAGCATCACGAATTTGCCGAACTGCTTGATGCGGCCGGCAACGTGCGGGGCGTCCTTGCCATGGCCGAAATAGATGTCGGCACGCGCCGACCCGCGAATGGCGGAGCCGGTATCCTGCGCCACCATCAAGTGCTGGAACGTGTCCACCGGCTTGTCGCCCTTGAGCGGGAATTTCGCGTCAATCCAGATCGGCGTGCCGTAGACGTGGATCGAGTTGTCGACCGCAATGGAGCGCCCTGGCGTGAGCTGAATGCCCTGCGCGCCGATGCATTCGTCTTTCGGCCCGAGCGAGGTCTCGGAGAAGAACACGAAGGATCTGTTCTTGTGGCGAAGCGCTCTGCCTTCCTTCGGGTTGGCCTCCATGTACTCGCGGATCTTGTCCATCGACATCTCTTCGGGCGTGTAGACGCCATCCTCGATCAAGATGTGCCCAACCGGCGTATAGTGCTTGCCGTTGCTGGCGATGTAGTTGAGCCGCAGCAGCTTGCCGTTGTCGAGCTTGATGCGGGCGGAGCCCTGGATCTGCGCGAAGAAGGCATCGACCGGATTTTTGACGTAGCAGATTTCCAAGCCGCGTCCCTTGAGCGCGCCGTTCTCGATCTCGCCGCGGTCCAAATGACGGAAGATCACGCTGCGGCGGCCGATCAGCTTGGCCGGCGGCCGGTAGATCGGCACGTCGTATTCGTCGTTCTTGTGGCGCGAGCCCTTGATCGTCGCTTCGTAATATCCTGTGTAGAATCCGTCGGCGCCGGTATAGAAGCCGTACGTGTGAATCTGCGGCAGGATGCGCACTGGCTTGAAATTCGCCTCGAAGAACGCGCGCGCTTGTTCGCGGTTAAGCGAACCGGCTGCCTCGGCGCGCGCGCACACGCGGTAGAGCCCGTCGTACATCGCGCGCGCGCGGCGCCTCGCCTTGCTGCCTTGCAGGATGGCGTCGCAGCTTTTCATGAAGGCGCCGAAGGCGGCGGCCTGGTCGTCGTCCTTCCAGCCGGCGAGCTGCTCGAAGTTCAACGTCTCGGTCGAGGCGTGCGGCAGCCTCAATCCATGGTGCACCACATGATGGTGGGTCGATTTATGACGCGCCACGGCCGGTGCTCCCGCAGCGGCGATCACGCCGAGCGCCAGACCGAAGCGAAGTGCGGAACGAAGGCGCCCAAACGGCATGCGTTCATTGTCCGGCTTCGGTGGCGACCAGTTTCCAGTTCGGATCGCGCGAGGAAAGGTCGCGCGCGAACGTCCATACGTCGGTGACCTCGATCACCTTTTCGGGATTGCCGTCGATCACCTGGCCGGTCTTGTCGCGCGTGACCGAGATCAGTTGAGACACGAAACGCACGGTGATCTGCGCGGAGCGCCCGCGAAATTCGGCGGCAGAGATGTCGGCGGAATCGACCGCGACAAAGCGGCTTTCCACCAGCTCGCCGCGCTTCTCGCGCTCGCCGATGGCGACTTCGAAGCCGTCATAGACCTCGCGCGACAACAGATTGCGCAGCGTGCGGCGATCGCCCTCGGCATAGGCGTTGACGATCATCTCGTAGGCGGCGCGCGCGCCGGTCAGGAAGTGCTTGTGGTCGAAATTCGGATCGGCGCCGACGATGGCATCAAGTCCGGTCGCGATCTCGGAGCCCGGCGCCGCCACGCCCTTCCAGCGCTCGCCGGCCGGCGGCGGCTCGGCGGCAGGCTCGGCGGCAGGCTCGGCCGGTTTCTTCGCCGCATCCGGAGTCCGGTTCGGCAGCGCGACGACTTTTTCGGGACCCGGCCGCGCCGGCTCGCGCGCCGAATAAGGATCGTACGGCGGGCGCTCCCGCCCGGTGCGTTGACCGAGCACGCTGCGCAGTCGCAGGAAAATGAAAACTGCGAGCGCCAGGAATATGATGGTGTAGATGTCGAACACGTCTCGCATGCTTTCGGCAACCGTTACGGCAGACCCGGCCTTGAGGCCCTTTGCCCGATCGGCGGCATGGCGACCGGTTCCACCGATACTATGTATGCTTGTGGCGGCGCCGTTCCATAGGCCCTGCACCGGATAGCCGGCACAAATCGTGCCGCAAACCTTAGACGATTGAGGCCCTCACGCCAACCTCGCAAGAGCCAAGAGAAGACCGATGAATGTGGCAAAATGGTTGCTGATCGCGCTGCTGGCGCTGCCGATGGCGGAATTAACCGCATTCATCATTGTGGCCGTCATCATTGGCTTGGCCTGGGCCTTGCTGGCGCAGACGGCCTGCTCGTTCGCCGGCCTGTTGGTGCTGCGCCATGCCGGCGGCACGCATGTTGCGCGCGTCCGTACCGCGCTTGATGAAGGCCGGGTTACCGCCCTGTCGGCCGACGGCACCGGCGCGCTCACGCTTTTGGCCGGGATTCTTCTGCTGATTCCAGGCTTTATTACCGATTTGGCGGGGCTGGTGCTGTTGCTGCTGGGCACAAATTTCGGCGGTGGGCACAGCCCAACCGCCAGCGACGGCATTGTCGACTTGGAGCGGGAGCAATGGCGCCAGGTCGACGACCCCGCGCTGCCCGACCGGCGCGAGCACGACGACCGGCCGTAACCCGGCGTCCTTGTTCCACCTTGGACCCTATGTTAGCCAACCCGCGGCTTGCCGCGTGCGGGCTTCCGTTGAGTGAGGAGCGATTATGACGACAGGCAATGGCGGTCCGCCACAACCCCAAGAGCAGCCGCAGGATATGCAGCCGCAACTCAACGTGGTGGCGCAATATATCAAGGACTTGTCGTTCGAGAATCCGAACGCGCCGAATTCGCTCAATCCCGGCCAGCAGCCGCAGATCAACATTCAGATCAACGTCGCCGCCAAGCCGGTAGCAGATACCGACTACGAGGTCGATCTCACGCTCAGCGGCAAGGCGGAACTCCCCGACACCCTGCTGTTCAGCTTCGAGCTGCTCTATGCCGGCATATTCCGCATCCGCAACGTGCCGCAGGAAAATCTCCAGCCATTGGTGCTGATCGAATGCCCGCGGCTGCTATTCCCGTTCGCGCGCGAGATCATTGCCAATTGCACGCGCAACGGCGGTTTCCCGCCGCTGCTGCTCGATCCGGTGGATTTCGTCGGGCTTTATCGCCAAAGGCTTGCGCAAACGCCGCCCGGCGGCCAGCCGACCGAGCAAGTCTGACAACTCAAGTCGGCCGATATCCCCGCCACAGCGCGTGCTCGCCCAGCGTCGCGACGAATTTGCGATGCGCGGCACGCTCGGCCTCGGTCACCCGCGGCTTGAGCGGGCTCGGGCGCTCGCGCGAGATCGCAATGCCGTGCCCCGCGGCCTGGCCGCTGACTTTTTCGGCGAGCCCAAGCTGCGCCTGGCGGGCGCCGATCAGTTCGACATAGACCTCGGCCAGGATTTCGGCGTCGAGCAGCGCGCCGTGCTTGGTGCGGCGCGAATTGTCGATGCTATAGCGCGCGCACAAATCGTCGAGCCGGTTGGGGCCGGCCGGATATTTGCGCCGCGCCAACAGCAACGTGTCGACCAGCCGCTCGCGCGCGATCAGCGCGCGCTCCACGCGCTTGAGCTCGGCGCAGAGAAAACCGTGATCGAAGCTCGCGTTGTGGATCACCAGCGGCGCATCGCCGATGAAAGCGAGAAACTCGTCGGCAACCTCGGCAAAGCGCGGCTTGTCGCTCAGGAACTCGGCCGACAGTCCGTGAATAGCGAAGGCCTCGGCCGGCATGTCGCGCTCGGGATTGAGATAGACGTGGAAAGTCGCGCCGGTCGGAATGCGGTTGAGCAACTCGATGCAGCCGAGCTCGACCAGTCGGTGACCCTGCGTGGGCTCAAGGCCTGTGGTTTCGGTATCGAGGACGATCTCGCGCATGGGCTTGTTCTATTTCCGATTCGCCATTTTAGCCACCTGCGCCAGGATTTCACGCACCTGCGCGCGGGCGTGATCGAAACCGCGCGAGGTATCCACGATAAAATCGGCGCGCGCGCGCTTTTCGGCGTCGGGCATCTGCTTGGCCAGAATGGCCGCAAGCTTGTCCTCGTTCATGCCGGCGCGCTCGAACACACGGGCGCGCTGGACTTCGGCCGGCGCGGAGACCACCACGACGGCGTCGCAACGCCTATCGCCGCCGGTCTCGTACAAAAGCGGGATATCGAGCACCGCGACCGGCGCGCCGTTGCGCGCGGCGTCGGCGAGAAAACGCTCTTCGCCGGCGCGCACCAGCGGATGCACGATCTGCTCGAGCTTTTGGATCGCGGCCTTGTCGCCCAGCACACGCTTGCCGAGCTTGTCGCGATCGACCTTGCCGTTGGCGGTGGTGCCGGGAAACGCCGCCTCGATCGCCGGTGTTGCCTCGCCTTCATAGAGCCGGTGCACGGCGGCATCGGCGTCGTACAGGGGCACGCCTTCCTCGACGAACATTTGCGCCGTGGCGGACTTTCCCATGCCGATCGAGCCGGTGAGACCAAGGATGAACATCAGGTGCCCACCAAGCCTTCGCGCCGCAGAAATTCGAGCAGCGGCATCAGCGGCAACCCGAGAATGGTGAAATAGTCGCCGTCGACGCGCTCGAACAAGTGTACGCCGGGCCCTTCGATCTGATAGGCGCCGACGCTCAACAAGGCGGTGTCGCCGGCGGCATCGAGATAGTCCTCCAGGAAAGCGTCGGAAAAGTCGCGCATGGTCAGCCGCGCGGTGTCGACGCAATCGAACAGCGTCTTGCCGTCGCGCACCAGCGCCAGCGCGGAATGCAGCTCGTGGGTGCGACCGCGCAGCGCGCGCAGTTGCTCGGCCGCCGCCGCCCGGTTGGTCGGCTTGCTGAAACGCAGCGTGCCGCGCGCCAGCGTCTGGTCGGCGCCGAGCACCAGACGTCCTGGCTGCGCCGCCGAGATATTTTCCGCCTTGGCGCGCGCGAGCACGCGTGCGGCCGCGGCCGGATCGCCGACCGCGGCATCTTTTTCCAGCGTGCGCTCGTCGATCCTGGCCGGGCGTATTTCGATGCGCAGCCCGGCGGCGGCGAGGATTTTGGCGCGGATATCGCTCTTGGAGGCGAGCACCAGCGGCCGGCTGTCGAGCCAAAGCGACATGTTTTCCCTCGCCCGCCTTTAACTCGCCGGCTGACGTCGGCGCTCGGTCAAGAGCCGTATCACCGCGGCGGCGGTTTCCTCGATCGAGCGGCGGGTGACGTCGATGCTCGGCCAGCCGTGCTTGGCGCACAGGCGGCGCGAAAAGGCGACCTCCTCCGCCACCGAAGTACGGTCGATATAGGAGGCATCGTCGCGGTGCGCCTTGAGCCCGAGCAGACGGTTCTCGCGAATCTGCACGATGCGCTCGGGACTGGCGTAGAGCCCGACCACCAGCGGGCGCGTGAGCTTTTCCAATTGCGGCGGCAGCGGCACGTCCGGCACCAGCGGCACGTTGCCGGTCTTGATGCCGCGATTGGCGAGATAGATCGAGGTCGGCGTTTTCGAGGTGCGCGAGACGCCGACCAGCACCACATCGGCGTCTTCCAGCCCTTCCGGATGTTGGCCGTCGTCATGGAACATGGTGTAGTTGAGCGCATCGATGCGATGGAAATATTCGGCGTTGAGCACGTGCTGGGCGCCGGCGCGGTGGATGGTCTCGGCACCGAGATAGGACTGGAACAGCCGCAGCACCGGCCCCAGCACCGACATGCAGGGCAGCGCCAGATCCCGGCACTTGTTTTCCAACAGTTGAATGAGGTCTTCTTCCAGCAGCGTATAGAGCACCAGGCCCGGCGACTCGCTGATCTCCGACAGCACGTGATCGAGCTGCTTCTTGGAGCGCACCATCGGATAAAGATGCTCGACCGGCGCCACATTGGCGTATTGCGCCGCCGCCGCCCGCGCTACGGTGGTCAGCGTTTCGCCGGTCGCATCGGAGACGAGATGCAGATGGAAATAGCCTGTGTCTGGCATCGGTATAACGACAGGACCAATTGTGGAAACCCCGGGAGGAATCGACGTCCGATCCCCTAGCGCAAAACCCCTGCGGCCGGGCAACAAATTTTCATCCACATTCGTGCCTCCGGGAGACGAGAATCGCGGCGCTAATGAATTGACCGGCGTATGTGCACAACCGATCGGGTACGTCTGGGGAAATCGCAGCGTTACGGCTGAAATAGCCGGCTCCTGCTGTGGACAGTCGCTGCGGCCGGATACCCGCGCTATCTGGACGATTGCTTGCCAGCCGGTGGACAGCGCTGGGATCGGCAGGCATGAGTCTAATCCACGTTCCAGTAATCACTACAAAAGAGTCCTATTAGTAAGGTTTGAGAAGAAAGTGTGTGAGCCGACAGCATGGGGATAAAGCCACTTATCGAGGTCTTGGAAGGCCATCGCCAGAACATCCCGCCGGTCTGGCTGATGCGCCAAGCGGGGCGTTATCTGCCGGAATACCGGGCAGTGCGGGAGAAGGCTGGCGGTTTCCTCGATCTATGCTTCAATCCGGAACTAGCGGCTGAGGTTACGCTGCAGCCGGTGCGGCGCTTTGGTTTCGATGCGGCGATCTTGTTTTCCGACATCCTGGTGATACCGCTGGCGCTCGGCCGCAAGGTCGAGTTTTTGGTCGGCGAAGGGCCGAAGCTCGAGCCGCTGACCGACGCCGCAGCGCTCGCCAAGGTCAGCGAAGCGGTCGATCAGGAGGTTTTGGCGCCGGTTTATGAAACCGTGCGGCGGGTGAAATCGTCGTTGGACGAAAAGACCGCGCTGATCGGATTTTGCGGCGCGCCCTGGACGGTGGCGACCTACATGGTGGCGGGCGAGGCAACGCCCGACCAGGCGCCGGCGCGGCTGTTTGCCTATCGCGATCCCGACAATTTCCAGAAGCTGATCGACCGGCTGGTGCAGGGCTCGATCGACTATCTGGTCGGTCAGCTCCAGGCCGGCGCCGATTGCGTGCAGATTTTCGATACTTGGGCGGGCGTGCTGGGGCCCGATCAATTCGATCGATGGTGCACAGTGCCGACTGGCAAGATCGTGCAGGGCGTTCGGGAGCAGGTCCCCGATGCGAAAATTATCGGCTTCCCGCGTGGCGCCGGCTGGTTGGCTTGGCCTTACGCGAGGATGACTGGAATTAGCGCCATTGGATTTGACTGGACCGTCGATCGCGACACGGTTGCGGCCGAATTTCAGCCAGTGCTGCCGGTTCAAGGCAATGTCGATCCGCTCGCCTTGCTGGCCGGCGGGGCGGCGCTCGACCGCGAAGTCGACGAGGTGATGGAGACGCTCGCCGCCGGCCCGCTGATCTTCAACCTCGGCCACGGCATCCTGCCGCAAACGCCGATCGCACACGTGGAGCAGATGCTCAAACGCGTGCGCGGGTAGACGGGCAAGCCGATGCTCTACCTCTGGGTCAAGGCCTTCCACATCATCGCGGTCATCGCCTGGATGGCCGGCATGCTCTATCTGCCGCGCTTGTTCGTTTATCACGCGCTGGCGACGCCCGGCTCCGAGCAGTCGGAGACCTTCAAGGTGATGGAACAGCGGCTGCTCAAATACATCATGGGCCCGGCCATGGGCGTGACCTGGATTCTCGGCATCGTGCTGTTGATTCAGGGGCAGTTCTTCGGCACCGGCTGGTTCCACGCCAAGATCGCGCTGGTCCTGGTGATGACCGTCCTGAACGGCCTGTTCAGCCATTGGGGGCGCGATTTCCGCTTCGACCGCAACCGGCGGTCGGCCAAATTCTATCGTATTGCCAATGAGATACCGACGGTGCTGCTGATCGCCATCGTGATCTTGGTGACCGTCAAGCCGTTCTGAGAACGGTTAATTCGTGGGTCGCGTTTAAGCGGCCTCTTGCGTGAAACCGCGCCGCCTCTTATGTTGACGCATCCCACCGAACGCAGGCGGATGCAGTCGCGTTCCGGCTCCCTCAAGGTTTGGGCCGGTCGCAGCATCGGGTTCCGGGTTCCTTTCCAAATCTCCTCGTCGCCCCAGACCTGCGATCCCTCTCTAAGTGAACTCCATCGGTCACGAGTTTCTTTTTCGATGACTCCACCGGTTACCCTCCCAAGGAAAAATACCCCCAATGCGGGAAATGAAACTCCAGGACCTTAAGTCCAAAACCCCAGCCGAACTCCTCGCGTTTGCTGAAGAGCACCAGGTCGAGAACGCCAGCACCATGCGCAAGCAGGAGCTGATGTTCGGCATCCTCAAGCAGCTCGCCACCCAGGAAATCGATATCATCGGCGAAGGCGTCGTCGAAGTTCTCTCCGACGGCTTCGGCTTCCTGCGCTCGCCAGAATCGAACTACCTGTCCGGCCCCGACGACATCTACGTCTCGCCCAGCCAGATCCGCCGCTTCGGCCTGCGCACCGGCGACACCGTCGAAGGCCACATCCGTAGCCCTAAGGAAGGCGAGCGCTACTTCGCGCTGCTCAAGGTCAACACCATCAATTTCGAGGACCCCGAGAAGGCGCGCCACAAGATCAATTTCGACAACCTGACGCCGCTTTATCCCGACGAGCGGCTCAAGATGGAGCACGAGGATCCGACCAGGAAGGATCTCTCGCCGCGCGTCATCGACATCGTGGCGCCGATCGGCAAGGGCCAGCGCGCGCTGATCGTGTCGCCGCCGCGCACCGGCAAGACCGTGCTGCTGCAGAACATCGCGCACGCCATCACGTCGAACCACCCCGAGTGCTACCTGATCGTGCTGCTGATCGACGAGCGGCCGGAGGAAGTCACCGACATGCAGCGCTCGGTCAAGGGCGAGGTGGTGTCCTCGACCTTCGACGAGCCGGCTTCGCGCCACGTGCAGGTCGCCGAAATGGTGATCGAGAAGGCCAAGCGCCTGGTCGAGCACAGCCGCGACGTGGTGATCCTGCTCGATTCGATCACCCGCCTCGGCCGCGCCTACAACACGGTCGTGCCCTCCTCCGGCAAGGTGCTGACCGGCGGCGTCGACGCCAACGCCCTGCAGCGGCCCAAGCGCTTCTTCGGCGCCGCGCGCAACATCGAGGAAGGCGGTTCGCTCACCATCATCGCCACCGCGCTGATCGACACCGGCAGCCGCATGGACGAAGTGATTTTCGAAGAGTTCAAGGGCACCGGCAATTCCGAGCTCATCCTCGACCGCAAGGTGGCCGACAAGCGCACCTTCCCGGCCATGGACATCACCCGCTCCGGCACCCGCAAGGAAGAGCTGCTGACCGAGCCGGCGGTGCTCAAGAAGATGTACGTGCTGCGCCGCATCTTGAATCCGATGGGCACCATGGACGCCATCGACTTCCTGCTCGACAAGCTGCGCAACACCAAGACCAACGCCGAGTTCTTCGAGAGCATGAATACGTAAGGGCGCGGCACCGCGCGTCGGCAACATTCAACTGTCATCACCCGCGCAAGCGGGTGATCCAGTAATCACAGACAACGAACTGGAATACCGGGTCTCCGCGCGCGCGAGGACGACCGCGTGTAGCTAGCCCTTGCGCATGGTCCAGCCGCGCCTTGGCGAAGCTCGGGCTCGGCATGCAGACCGCGCCCTTCTTGTCGCCGAGCGACTGCTTGCACTGGGCGAGGCTGGAATAGCCGCAATGCACCGGGGCATGCGCCTTGTCGAGGAAGCCGCACCATTCCGCGGCTTGCGCGGGCAGCGCGGCGGCAAACGATCCGGCAATCAGCAAGCCAAATAACAGGCGCATTGAAATGGTCTCCCGCTCGGGCCCCCGGTCAGCGGATTTTGCCGCTTGAGACGGCCAAATCAAGCAGATTTGCGTATCGCGGTGAGCGCTGTGGGGATTGCATCCGGGCTGGTGAGCGGCAGCGAGCAGGTCTCGCCCACGCAGACGAAGGCGACACTCCCCGGCGCGGCAGCGAGCTTGGCCTGTGCCGGGTGCGCGGCCGGCAGGTCGGCCGCGCTGGGCGCGCGCAGCACGATGCGGTCGAGGAACGGCAGCCGCAACGCCGCTTGCGCAAAGCGCTCGGCCGCGGCGCCGGTCACCACGATCTCGGCGCCGCGCAATCGGAGGTCCAAAGCGTTGAGCAGCGCCACGTGGCCGAACAGGTTGCTGCCGGCCGCCGACAGGATGCCCTCCATCAGCCGGTCGGCCTTCTCTCGGTAGGCGTCCTCGCCGGCCAGCACCGCCAGCCGCACCAGGTTCTGCGCTGCCACCGCGTTGGCGTTGGGGATGGCGTCGTCGACGGTGGAATGCGGGCGCAGCAAAAGCCCCTCGGCATCGTCGGCGGTCAGGTAATAGCCGCCGGTGTCCGGGTCGGCGTAATGGGCATCGAGCGCGCGCTGCCAGGTGAGCGCCTGGTCGAGAAAGCGCCGCTCGCCGGTCGCCTCAAAGAGCGCCAGCGCCGCCCGGATCATGGCGGCAAAATCCGAGGCGAGGCCGGGGAAGAGCAGCTGCCCCGCCCGCCAGGAGTGGCCGAGCCGGTCATCTCGCACCATTCGCTGCGCAATAAAATCGAAGGCGCGGCGGGCCATGGCCAGCCATTCCGGCTCATCCAGAGCGATCCCGGCATTGACCAGAGCGGCGATCGTCAGCCCGTTCCAGTCGGCCAGCACCTTGTCGTCGAGGCCGGGCCGCACGCGCTCTTCGCGCTTTTTGTGCAGCATAGAGCGCAGCATAGCGAGTTGCTCGTCGATCTTTTTGCTGCGCGGTAAGCTATTGAGGCGATTAAGAATATTATGGCCTTCGAAATTGCCCCCGGCGCTCACGTCGTAATGTGCAGCAAAAAGTGCAGCATTTTCTGCCCCCAGGCTCTCCTCGATTTGCTGCAGCGACCAGACGTAATACTTGCCCTCCTCTCCCTCGGAGTCGGCATCGAGCGAGGCGCAAAACGCGCCCTCCTTGGTGGTCATTTCGCGCCGCAACCAGCCGACCGTTTCCACAGCCCGCTCACGGAATAACGGGTTACCGCTGCGCTGATAGCCAAGCGCCAACAGCTCCAAAAGCTGGGCATTGTCGTAGAGCATCTTCTCGAAATGCGGCACCAGCCAGCGGGCATCGACCGAATAGCGTGAAAAGCCGCCGCCCAAGTGGTCGTAGATGCCGCCTTCGCACATCCTTTCCAGGGAATGCTCGACCGTTTCGAAGAAGCGGGCGTCGCCAGTCCGCATGCCGGCCCGCCACAGCATCTCCATCAGCGACGGCTGCGGGAACTTGGGCGCCCCGCGTAAGCCCCCATTGACGGAATCGAACATATTGCCGACCTGGGCGGCGGCGGCATCGAGCTCTTTCAGCCCGATGGTCACCTTGCCTTCCGGCCGGGCCTTCTCCGCCAGCCGCTCCAGCAGCGCGGTGCGGTTCTGCTCGATGCGATCCGGCTCCTCGCGGAACAGCCGGGATATTTCACGTAAAACGTCTGTAAAAGCCGGCCGCCCGAAGCGCGAGTCCTTCGGGAAGTACGTGCCGCCCCACACCGGCTCGGCCTGCGGGGTCAGGAACATGGTCAGCGGCCAGCCGCCCTGCTCGCCGAGGAGATGCAGGGCGTTCATGTAGATCTGGTCGATGTCCGGGCGTTCCTCGCGGTCGACTTTGATGTTGACGAACAGCTCGTTCATCACTCGCGCGGTTGCCTCATCCTCGAAGGACTCGTGCGCCATCACGTGGCACCAGTGGCAGGCGGCGTAGCCGACCGAGAGCAGGATCGGCCTATCGCTGCGCTTCGCCTCTTGCAGCGCCTCCGGTCCCCATTGCCACCAGTCGACCGGATTGTGCGCGTGTTGCAGCAAATAGGGCGACGTCGCCTGGGCGAGACGGTTGGTGTGTGCGGCATTGGGCGATGAGGTCATGGGTGCAGCCTAGCCCGGGTTGGCGCGGCGGCGAAACCGCCCGGCTTCCTTTCGGTTGCGCCGCTGGCTAGGCTTTCGCCGCTTTTGGGGGAGACGACATGGCAATGCTCTTTCGCCGGCTGGCGTTCGCCGCCGCCGCGGCATTTTTCGCATTCACCTCTTCGATCCCGGCGCAGGCCGCCGAAACCGTCAGCATCGGCGGCTCGCAAGCGGTGCTGCTCAAGCCGGCCGCGCCAACGGCAAGCGTCATCCTGATGCCGGGCGGCGACGGCCGCATCCAGGTCGGTCCCGGCGGCCATATCGGTCGCCTCGGCAATAATCAGGTCGTCCGCACCCGCGGCGCCTACGCGGCCAAGGGCCTGGCGGTGCTGGTGGTCGATGCCGGCGTCAACCTGGCGCAGGCGGTCAACTACATGGCCAAGATCAAGCGGCCGGTGACCGTCATCGCTACCAGCCGCGGCACACTGCGCGCGGCCCAAGGCATTGCCGCCGGCGCGCGGCCCGACGCGCTGGTGCTGACTTCCGGCTTCCTGACCAACGCCTCCGGCAGCAGGGAGAACGTCGCCAACATCCTCGGCTCACCCGGCCGGCTGCCGAAGACGCTTGTTATCCACCACCGCCATGACGGTTGCAGGAAGACCCAGCCGGCCGGCGTTGCGCCTTTCATCAAATGGGCCGGCGGCAAGGCACGCATGGTCTGGCTCGACGGCGGGCAAACGCAAGGCAAACCTTGCAAGGCCAAATCGCATCACGGCTTCCTCGGCCTCGATGCCCGGGTTGTCGCGCTCGCCGCCGCGTTCCGCTGACGCGCTACGGCAAAATCGCGAACGCGCGCGCCGGGAAGCCGAGGCCTTTGCGCACTTTCGGCCAGGTCACCACGATCAGCGCGCCGGTCGCCGGCACCTTATCGAGATTGGCCATCACCTCGATCTGATAGTGGCCGTGCTGCAGGATGTAGGTTTCCGAATCCATCTTGTCGGTGGTGTCGGTGTCCATCGCCTCATGCCCGGTGGCGGTGACGCCGCGCTGCTCGTAGAGGAACTTGATGGTTTCGAACGCCCAGGCCGGAAACGGCGCGCGCTTGAAGCGCTCAGGGTTTGCATCCCAATCCTTGTACATGTCGGTGCGCAGCGCGACGAAACTGCCGCGCGGCACGTTGCCGTGTACTTTCTCCCACGCCATCAGATCGGCGACCGAAAAGGCGTGGTTGGGGTCCTTGCCGAGATAAGGCGTGTCGTCGAGCACGATCAGCGGCAGGATCATGTCTTTCAGCGGGATATCGTCCATGGTGGCGCCGCCTTCGGCGAAATGCGCCGGCGGATCGACGTGCGTGCCGTATTGCCCGACCATGTTGTAGTAGGTCGTGTGGAAGCCATCTTGCTTGATGGTGTAAGGCCGCTTGGTCTTGGGATCGTAGGCCGGCGTGAATTTGGCCTGGCCGAAGCCCGACCACACCGGCGTGTTGGGCGAGAAGCTGTGGGTCAGGTCGACGAATTGCTTGCTCTCGATGATCTTGTAGGCGGTGGCGAGATCGCCGTCGGCGCGCGCCGGGGCGCTGAGCAGCGATAAAGCGGCGAAGCAGAGCGCAATCGTGATTTTGCTGGCGGTTGTCTTGGCGGTCATGGGGCCCTCCTGAAGTGGGCAGTCCGCCGATCATAACGCCGTTTGCGCGCACGCGGCTACGCGCGCGGCCGGGCTGGGACGGCGCAGGAAGTGTCCGGCCGCGGCGTTTACGCCTTGTGCTAGGTTGCGGCGCCGCCGCGCGAGAGCCGAATGGATCGACCGTCAGACCAGACGCCGGACGAGGAAGAGACCGAAGGCGACCGCCGCGCCGGCAATCTCTTTCTGCTGGTAGCCGGTATCGTGCTGGTCGGCGGCGGCGTCTGGCTGGTCAATACGCTGGTCGACTACAACAAGAACCAGGCGTGCATGGAATCGGGCCGGCGCAATTGCAATCCGATCGAGTTGCCCGATCGCAACCGCGATTGAAGCGCGACCGGCGCTATTACCTGGCGTTGGCGGCGGCAAGCAGACCGGCCGATTGCAAATCGGTGCCGGCCATTTTGCGGTCGGCCCATTGCTTGAGCTCGGCCACCGTGAATTTTTCGAGAAACGGGTTGGCCTTGACGATCTGCGCGCGCTTGGTGCGGCCGCTCGCGTCCGCCTGCGCCATCACCGTCGCCGCATCGGCGTCCGCCGGCGCGGTGAGCAAAGCGATGGCGCCTTTGCCGCCGGCGAAATGCGCCAGATAAAGCGATCCGGCGGTGACCGGCAGCGCGTGCCGCCGCAGCAGCGCGGCGTGACGCTCGGCAAACCGCGTCGTCATCTCGCGCGCGACCGCCGCGTCTTGCCGCAGCGCCAGGGTGTCGTCGCGATTGAGCCCCTTGGCCAGATCGGGCCGGTAGGCGTGGATCATGCGCAACCAGGTTTCGTCGATGAACTGGCCCAAGCCGGCGGCGCTCGAGTGCTTGTTCTTGGCGTCGGCGACGCCGCTCGATTCGGCGGCGATGATGCGCTCGACGACCTTGTCGATCGCGGCGTGGCCGGCGGCGTCGCGTTG
This sequence comes from uncultured Alphaproteobacteria bacterium, assembly GCA_963727555.1. GTDB lineage: Bacteria > Pseudomonadota > Alphaproteobacteria > Rhizobiales > Xanthobacteraceae > Pseudolabrys. Next base: position 300,124 of record CAVSGT010000010.1, read on the forward strand.
CACCAGCAGCCGGGACATGATCGTTCCGCCCATCAACCCGAGAGCCAATGCGGCGACAAAGACGGCCGCGACGATCGCGGCGCGCATGGACGGCACGTCGTCGAGGTCATGCGCAGCCGCCGGAGCTGGCCGCGTTATCGGCTGGCGCGGCACCGCCGGCGATGGCGCGACGCGCGGCGCCTCTGGCGGCGTCGCGACGCGCGGACGCGGTTGCGGTTTGGCGGCGGCGGCAACGGTGCCGCGCAGATTGCGAATCTGGCGCTCGACTTCGTCGAAGATGGCTTCTTTTTTTGGCGCCAGCGGAGCAAGGCGCAGCTGCAACGTGCCGACGCGTGCCGTCGATGATTGACCGGCGGTCATCGCACTGTCTGCGTCGGGGACGGCGGCTTCCATGCCCGGCATCTTGATTAAAAAACCGAACTAAAAGTTTAGCGCCGGGTAACTTCGATCGGCCGCGTGGCGCCGGCGTGGCCGGATGAGACCCCACATGCCGACAGGCTTAATGAATGGTTAGCGGTACGCCCTCGCGCTAGGCGTCCCGCCCGGTGGCGCGCCGCCAGACGCTCAAATAAGTGCCGAGCTCGCTGAAGCCGCCGTCGACCGGCAGGTCGAGCCCGGTGAGGAAAGCGCCCTCCTCGCTCGCCAGAAACATGACGACGCGCGCGATGTCTGCGAGGCTGGCGGCGCGCGCCAGCGGCGTTGCCGCCACCATGGCGTCGACGAATTTCTCCGAGCCCTTGACCATCGCCGTCTCCACGACGCTCGGATGCACCGCGTTCACACGGATATTGTGCGCGGCATATTCCATCGCCGCCGCCTTGGTGAGCCCGCGCAGGCCCCACTTGGCCGCGCTATAGGCGGCCGCGAAGTGGCCGTTGATGCCGGCGGTCGAGCCGATATTGACGATCGCGCCGCCGCCCGCGTCGCGCATCAGCGGCGCCGCCGCGCGGATGCCGAGAAAGCAGCCGGTGAGATTGACCGCCAGCACGCGCTCCCAGTCGGCGCGCGTGGTCTGCTCCAAGGTGACGCCGCGCAGTGAGACGCCGGCGTTGTTAATGAGCACATGCAATCCGCCGCACTGCTGCTTGGCGACCGCGACCGCGGCCTGCCAATCGGCTTCGCTGGTCACGTCGAGCGTGCGGAAATCGCATTGCCCGCCGGCGGCGCGGATCTCGTTGGCGAGCGCTTCGCCTTCGTCTGCCACCACGTCGCCGATGATGACTCGCGCGCCGCTTTCAGCGAACAGTTTGGCCTCGGCCGCCCCCTGCCCGCGGCTGCCGCCGGTGATGAGCACGGTCTTGTCGGTGAATGGTGGATGCACGGATTTTCCCCTTACGTCATCGCCGCCTTATGCGGCAGCGGCGAGTGCTTCCACGACGGTCGCCAGCACGGTCAACGCATCGACCGTCCCGTCCGACTCGCCTTTTTCAAAATCCTGCGCGGCCTGGCCCATCGTGTTGGTCACGTGCGCGAGGCACAGCACGGATTTGCCGCGCGCGCGCGCGAACGCATAGAGCGCCGCCGCCTCCATTTCCACCGCCAGCACGCCCTTGGCGCGCGCCGCCTCGATCGCCTCGGCGGTTTCGCGAAAGGGTGCGTCCGTCGTCCAGCTGGCGCCGACCAGCACGCGCACCCGTTGCTGTTGCAATGCCGCGACGGCTTTGGCGACCAGCGCGGGGTTTGCCTCGGCGAAGGCGGCGGGCGCGGCATAGTGATAGCTGGTGCCCTCGTCGCGCAAGGCGCGGTCGATCACCACGAAATACGGCGTCGGCCCGGCGGCATCGATCTGGCCGGCCGACGTCAGATTGATCAGCACGCGGCAGCCGCAGGCAAACAGCTCCTCGGCGATCAGGACCGCGAACGGCGCGCCGACCACGCAGCCGATGATGCCGACCGTCTGCCCCGCGAGCGCAAATGAAAAAAGCTCGGTGTGATAACAGGGCCAGGCGTCGAACCGGGTCGCTTGGCCGGATTTGCGCAAGTTGCGCAGAATGTCGCCGTCGGGATCGAGGATGCAGACGGCCGGCACGTCGCGCGGCGCCAAGCCCTTTTGCCGCCGCGCCTCGCGCAACAAGGCGTCGGGCGCGAACACCGATGCCGCCGCCGGCGATTTGTGATCGAGAATGGGCGCGGCGGCGGCTTTATTTTTGTCGTTTGCAGGGGGCATGTCCGGCGCCTGGTGAATGATTGGGCCCATCGTAGCGCACGGGGCGGCGGCGTGTCGTGGCTTCGGTCGCGCCTAATCGACGAGGCCCAAGAACAAAGATAGCGCCTGATTCAACCGCGCGATATCGCGCTCGTCGAGTTGCCCGATGCGGTATCCGAGCTTGGTTTTGGGCGTGGTGAGGATTTTGTCGACCATGATGCGAGATGGAAATTCAAGCCCGTTCGATGGCGTCGGTTCGATCGCGATGCGGAATAGTGGCAGATCGGTTGGATCGCGTGTAAAGCCGCAAAACGTCACCGAGTTCGAGAAAGTTGAAATGCTCATGTTGAATGATAACAACCGGACGCGGCTTGCCGCCATAGTCCGTTCCGCTCGCGCTCGTCCAGATTTCGCCGCGCGTCAATCGGCGTTCCAATCGGACATGGAATCAACCCAGGCCTGATCCTCTGCCGCATAAAGGCTGATGTTGGCGAGGATGCATTGACGGCGTGCCTCGGCCGCGAACTTCGGCGAGCGCATGTCCGGCACCCACAGAGTGACCGGGCGCATGCCTTGCGCGCGCAAGCGGGCGCGGTGCGCACGGACCTTTTCGCGCGAGGTCATTGGCTTTGTCTTTCGGTTTCGGCTCTTGCGTTTTTCGGCCTTCGGTTTCATGCGGCACCATTGGTTACATGTAACCTAATCCGTTTTGGGCTAACCCGCAAGACTCGGCATGACGCAAGGAATCATTTGTCGGCTATGACGCCGATAGATGCGGAAGTCCGTGTCGGTCGTAAGTAGCAGAGGATTGTCGAGCGTTTCGGTCATGCGGACGAGGCAGGCATCGGCCAGGCTCATCGGCACGTCGCTGTATTTGCTCATCAAGGCGAGCACCGCTTCGACGTCGTCGCGCAAACTGAAAGCGCTGAAAACCGCGCCGCGCTCGAGGAGCTTGCTCAGCGCCGGAGTGCCGCGCGCGCCCAAAACGAAGAAAGCTTCCGATAGCGCCGCTTCGCAGGTCTTCCAGGGCGGCGGATGGCGCGGCCCTTCGGTGGCGGCCCAACGATGATTGGAATCGCGGCGCCTTAACAAGGCGATGAGGAAGCCTGCATCAACGAGGACGTTTGCGGCCATAGCCAGCGGCCTTGAGGTAACGCTTCTTGTTTGCGCTCACGTCAACCGGGCCGCCATCGACCGAGCCGACCAGATCGGCGATGGTATCGAATGCGTTGGTTTTCCGCCGGCTTGCGCCGGCGCGCGCGCTCAAACGCTCGCGCACCACGTCCGATTTCGACAAGCGGCGGGCGCGTGATTCGGCCTCGATTTGCGCCACAAGACCTTCGGGCAAGCGTACGGTAAGGGTCTTCATGCGGGCAATGTATTACGACATTGCCGCAAGCGCAATACACTAGCCATTGAGCGCGACGCTTGCTGCATCGCGTGGGATGTCATCGCCCTTGACCTTCCCTCCCCCGGCGCTCACTTGCGCCGCGATACCCGAGCCAACGCGCGACACCATCTTCGCCCTCTCCTCCGGCCGATCGAAGCGCAGCCGATTTCGCCAAGCAAACGGCAAGCCGCCGCTGTCAGGCCGCGAGCACCTCGATAACCGGACAGGTTGGCACGTCTACGCCGTCGCAGCGCGCGTCGCATTGGGCGACGGTCGTAGCAAGCGTTTTTTCCAGGCGAGCGAGGTCGCGCAGCTTTGAGCGCACGTCGGCTAGGTGCGCGGCGGCGATAGCGCGCGCCTGCGCGCAGGATTCGGCGCCCCCTGACGACAGCGCCGTCAAGGCGCGGATATTGTCGAGACCGAAGCCGAGGTCGCGCGCCCGCCGGATAAACCGCAAGCGCTGGGCATGCTCGGGCCCAAAATATCGACGGCCGCCGGCGCTGCGTGGCGGCGCCGGCATCAGGCCGATGCGCTCGTAATAACGGATCGTTTCGATGTTCACGCCGGTTGCGCGCGACAAATTGCCGATGCCGAACGCGCTGCCTCGCGAAGCTGTGATCGGTGCCATGGTCTGCCTGCCTTGCTCCTGTAGTGGCTACAGGATGCATCTAGTCCGCCATGGCAGGCAAGCACGACTGGACGCTTCGTCACGGCTCCAAGCTGCTCGTTGGCGGCGGTATCCTTGGTGCGTTGCTGGCATCGTCGTGCTGCATCTTGCCCGTAGTCTTGTTCGGCCTCGGTATCAGCGGCGCATGGATCGGGACCTTCACGCAGCTTGCACCCTATCAACCTTACTTCGTTGCCGCGGCGCTCGCCTGCCTTGGCGCCGGCTATTGGTTAATGCGGCGTTCCGAAAAGGCGACATGCAGCGAAGAGGAGCTTTGTGCACGACCGCTGCCGAACCGCGTCGTTCAGTTGGTGCTGATAGTGGCGACGCTCCTGGTCATCGCCGCGATCGGCTTTGATTATGCCGCGCCCTATATTCTTTCTTGATCGATGGAGAGACACTAATGAGAAAGCTGGTCGCCTTGTTTGTCTTCTGCTTCGGCCTCGTGGCGTCGCCTGGTTTCGCCGCCGAACGTACCGTCACCTTGGCGGTTCAGAACATGTATTGCGCGGCTTGCCCGTACACCGTCAAAGCCAGCCTGCAAGCGTTGCCTGGCGTCAGCGACGTCACGGTTTCGTTTCAGGATAAGACCGCGGTGGTCCGCTACGACGACAGCAGGACCGATGTGAAAACGCTGATTGGAGCGACCACCAACGCCGGTTATCCGTCGGCGCCAAAGAGCTAGGCATCGGCGATGTATAAACTGTCGGTCATCACCTGCCCGCATTGCGGCACCGAAAGGCTTAGGCGTATGCCGACCGACGCTTGTCAGTTTTTCTACGACTGCACCGGCTGCGGCGTGCGTCTCAAGCCGAAGCCGGGCGATTGCTGCGTGTTCTGCTCCTACGGCTCGGTGCCTTGCCCACCCGTTCAGGCGCAACGAGGCGAAGACCCCGGTTGTTGCGGTCCGGCATCGACTCGCGAGGGCGCAACATGAAATGGCATGCGCCGTAGTGTCCTCGCGCCCCACCGTCTTCGCCCTCTCCTCCGGCCGGTCGTCGGTCGGGCGCTGTGGTGCACAGGCCTGAATCCGCTATAATATGGCCATGACAAAAATGCTGGCAAAAGGCATCGAAGCCGTGCGCGGTCTTTCGGCCGAGCGCCAGGACATGGCCGGCGAATTGTTGCTGAGCCTTATGCCCGAGCAACTGGAAGACGTGAAGCTGGCAATCGCCGAAGCGGATCGCGGCGAATTCGCGAGCGATGAAGGAACGACCGAAACCTGGAAAAAATTCGGCCGATGAAGCTGCACTTTACGCGGCGCGCACAGCGGCATCTCGATACGATCGCCCAATATATTTCGGAACGAAATCCAAGTGCCGCGCGCAATGTCGGCGCGCGCATCGGCGTAGTGAGCAGCAACCTTAACTGACTCTCTCGGCTACCAAACGGCGACACTCCAAGCCCGCTCATTCCCGTGTAAGCGGGAATCCAGGGGATGATCGCGGGCTCATCGGTCTTTCGCCCCTGGGTCCCCGCTTGCGCGGGGTCGAACGGGTGGAATCGCTCCGCCCCTTGACCCGCCTTGCCCCCAGCGCTCACTTGCGCCCCGATGTCAGACCCAGCACGCGACACCATCTTCGCTCTCTCCTCCGGCCGGCCGCCGGCGGCGATCGCCGTGGTGCGCATCTGCGGCCCGCGCGCCGGCGAGGCCTTGCGCGCGCTCGCCGGCAAACTGCCCTCCCCGCGCCAGGCCGCGCTTGCCTCCTTACGCGATCCGCGCAACGGCGAGCCGATCGACGAAGCGCTGGCGCTGTGGTTTCCGGCGCCGCATAGCGAGACCGGCGAAGACGTCGCCGAATTGCAGTTGCATGGCGGCCGCGCGGTAATCGCCGCCACGCTGGCCGCGCTAAATACGCTTGACGGCTTGCGCCCGGCCGAGGCTGGCGAGTTCACCCGCCGCGCCTTCGAGAACGGCAAGCTCGATCTCACCGCGGTGGAAGGTCTCGCCGATCTGGTGATGGCGGAAACGCAAGGCCAGCGCCGGCAGGCGCTGCGCCAGCTCCAAGGCGCGCTCGGCAATCGCGCGGAAAGCTGGCGCGGCCAGTTGATCCAGGCGCTGGCGCTGATCGAGGCGCGCATCGATTTTTCCGATGAGGCCGATGTGCCGGAGCATCTGGTGGCGCCGGCGCTGGCGATCGCTCGGTCATTGGCCGACGAGATCGCTGGCGCGCTGGCCGACGACGGCCGCGGCGAACGGCTGCGCGAAGGCCTGGTGGTGGCGATCGCCGGTCCGCCTAACGCCGGCAAGTCGACGCTGCTCAACCGCATCGCCAAGCGCGAGGCGGCAATCGTCTCGCCTTACGCCGGCACCACGCGCGACGTGATCGAGGTGCATCTCGATCTCGCCGGGCTGCCGGTGACGTTGCTCGACACCGCCGGCATCCGCGCCAGCGAGGATCCGGTCGAGCAGGAGGGCGTGCGGCGCGCGCGCGAGCGGGCAGGGGCCGCCGACCTGGTGCTGTGGGTGGAGGATGCCAGCGCGCCCGACGGCCAGGACGCGGCGGCTTCGCCGGTCATAGCAGGCCGGCCCGAAGGGCGGGGTCCATTCACGTCGGCAGCCGATGCAGTCCCCCGTTCCGCAGCGCTCCCGACAGATGCGCCACCGCCCGCCCCGGCCATTTGGCGGGTGCGCAATAAGGTGGATTTGCTGGGCGAAGCCGAACGTAGAAATGAATCTATGTCCGTTCTTGTAGATAGAGATGAATTCAAACTTCCAACTAACAAAGCTTTAGCAAACACCGTTAACGAAAGGTTAACCGATAGAAATGAATCTATACGTAGAAATGAACTAAAATTTATAGCATCGGCACTCACCGGTGCCGGTTTTGACGACCTCCTGGCCGCACTTACGCAATACGCCGACGCCATCCTGAGCGGCGCCGAGTTCGGCCCTGATCACCCGCGAGCGCCACCGCCGCGCCTTGCGGGATGCCGAGCTGGCCTTGCGGCGCGCCCTGGGGTCGGAGGTCGCCGGGCGCGAGGACCTGATCGCCGAGGAACTGCGCCTGGCCGGCCAGGCCCTGGGCCGGCTGACCGGCCAGGTCGATGTCGAGGATGTGCTCGACGTCATCTTCCGCGACTTCTGCATCGGGAAGTAGGGGCCGTCCCAGCCGCCTTCGGCCGCCGCCCGTGGCATTGCGTCGCCGTGGCATCCGGTCATCTGGCGGCGGCTCGCGCGTTCTCCGAGCCTGAGGCCATAAGTCGGCTATCGAGCTGAGGAGCATTGCCATGGCCGCGGAGCCCGCCTGGAAGCAGGCGTTGCAGGAAACCCATGCCATCGGCTGGATCGGCTTCATCGTTTTGATTGTGGCGATCGCCGTGGGCAGCCTCTTGTGGGGACCCGAGCGGCCGAGCGGCGAGGGTGCCAAACCGGTGACCACCAGCCAGGCGGCGAAGTAGGGGCACTTGGGGCAGGCGGCCGGAAGAAGCCGCAAGAAGAGCGACAATCGGCGTCGAATAGCGGACATTTCGGCCCGGAAGAACGGGAAGAACAATCAAATTTGCCCTGTTTTATTGGGCTTTTTGACGTATGTTTCACGTGAAACAAGGCCTTGTGGACCCCGGCCAATGTTTCACGTGAAACACTCCGCAAAACGCGATGTATTTTGACCGGGCGCCGTGACTCCGGTACAACGCCCCGCATTCGAGGCCCATCCATGCGCTCACGAATTCGACGTCGTTGTGATCGGCGGCGGCCACGCCGGCTGTGAAGCGGCCGCCGCAGCCGCGCGCATGGGTGCGCGCACGGCGCTCGTTACCCACAGGTTTTCCACAGTCGG